>JBAYFL010000027.1:0-100510 GCA_041667205.1 Verrucomicrobiia bacterium
CGAACGCGTGCGGGCACACCCGCAGAAGATGAAACAGCGCAAGGCGCTGTGCGAACATCCGTTTGGGACGCTCAAGCGCGGCTGGGACTACGGGCACATCCTGCTGAAAGGGCTGGCGAAAACGCGGGGCGAATGGAGCCTGATGACACTGGCCTGCAATCTGAGGCGCGCGCTGAACCTGGTGAGCTTCGAGCGGTTAATGGCGGCCGTGAGCGCCGCGGGTTGAAGGGGAAACCCTTTTCGTGCGACACACCGAAACAAAAGCAGCTTAACCAACCGCCAATGTTTACCCCGACCTCGATCCCACGCTTCAGCCCGCCAAAGTTTTCACACAGTCTGGCGCGGCACGATCAACTCCGGTTTGACCGTCTGCCACGAATCTGGAGATCGCGGAGAAGGCGCAGCCACATCAACGAATCGCCTGCGCCGGTGGGGCAACTGTGGACGGACTGGCCGGTTTGAACACGTTGAAGTCACTGCCGTATTGCTGGAGGTAGTAAAGCGAGTAGGAACGGTCGAAGACCAGAATTGGCAGACACATCACTGTGCCGATGTAGGGAAGGATCAACAGGCAACAGCCGACGAAGCAAAGGCAACAGGTAAAAACCAGAATGAGCAGGACGGTAATGCCAATCGCAACCTGTAGGAAGACTTGGAACAGCAGATACAGGACGAAGCGGCCAACATTGGAGGAGACGAGAGAAAGGAACTCACGCCATGCCGCTACGCATTTGCTACCCCGCAGAAACATGATCGGCACGACGAAATCCGCTGTGAGCTTGGCAATCACCATGAAAATGCAGCCAAACAACATCAGCACGAGGAGAATGCCGATCAGCTCCATGATGTCTCCAGTGATGAATTTCCTGGCAGAGAACATCCTGTAGATGGGAAAGCAGCACATGATGAGCAGTGGCAATGTCAGCACTGTTCCAATCATGTGCACCACGAATCGAAACCAGAACAGGCTGTTGCCTTGGGTCTTGAATTTGTTCCAAGGCACTCTAACCTCCGCCACATTGAGGGCCACACAATGCAGGAACATGAATTGTCCACGGCTGTTGAGCCATATCATCAACAGCCCCACGGCGAAGCCGATGATGACCAGCGCAACCGCCAGCGGGATGATCCAGTTGAGGTTGCTCAGCACAAACGCCTTGGCTTGTTCGAACTGGCGATGGATATCCCCACTTTTTCCGTGCGAAGGGGAATTAAAATTACCACCGTTGAAACCGCCCTCACCGAGGGTGGCTAACCAAGCACAGAACCCAATCGTCATCCACTTGGCCAAGTCAAACGGCCGAAACAACATGTTCTTCACCCGTTCGATTGCAGGACTGATGGGATCTACGATACTGACGATTGCTGGGCGAGGCATCATGTTTGACCTCCAGAATTGGGGTTGCTGGTTAAGCGAAGGATAATCAACCAGCGTGACGCCGGCAATGTTTTAGAACTTTTCATTTCACCCACACTGCCCAATGGGCTGCAAGACCAGTAAACTGGCAACCGCTCAACAGCTACAGGCTAAACAAGAGCAGCGTGACTACAATGCATCACGTTCCGGCTCAGTCCTGAGGCTTCAACGGCTTGGCATCCCACCTGCCCATATACAAGAACCGAAGCAAAACAGATTAACAACGAACAGGAGACGATCATGAAAAAGATGAAGAACTCGGCACATGGCGTTCACGGTCCGTGGACTTTGGGTGAGTTGGTGACATTGGCTTTCGATGTTACGCCCAATCGTGCGACGGCGGTAAAGTTGCTCGGAGTGTTGCTGGGAGGGCGTGCCGTTCAACTCGGTGGCAAGATGAACTCAGGAGGATGAACCTGGAGATGATCCAGCATCAGAAAGGCGGATCAAACCAACAACAAACAGGAGACTGCGATGATGAGAATAGCGGTATCAGTGTATGGGTTTCTGGGTCGCTGGCCCCCGGCGAATTGTTGACATAAACGACAAAACTTCAATGGATCCATCTATGGCACAATCGTGCCCTTGGGCGGGCAAAACACGTTCACCAGAACCAGGTTTCCGTCCTTGATCAAGCCCACATCCATGGCGTAGATCTTCTCCTCGCTGCCGCTATTCAGGCAGTTCGTTTCCCGGGTTCGGAGGCACCTCTCATATGTTCCATTGGGAGTGCTAAACGTGTCAGAAAGGCTGACGATCTCCGCTCGATCCATCGCAACTCCCGGTGCAATCTCCTGATAATACTTGTCTCCCTTCCTGGGTCTTCCGGGCATCAGCAAGCCGAACTTGGCACCGTTCTCTCCCGCCAGCCACGACCCTTGGTGCCCTGTGACCTTGCCGTTTTCGTAGGTGTCCACATCCTCGCCGAAGTAATACACGTCGCCGGTGGTTTTACTGATGGCCAAATAGTCTCTGGACACTTCGACCAACTTGCCATTTTTCGTTTCCCGCTCCTCCACCACCCGGGTTTCCACCCCGTCAACCACCTTGGTTTCGTTTAAAACACGGATCACCCGCGCGTCTTTCCCGTGTTCGAGGTGCAGTCGGTAGGTTGGCAGCAGAACGAAGTAAGGGTTCTTGCCAATGGCTACGAGGTCTGCCTTGTCTGGCGAAAACGAATTGCACCAGGGCCGCCCTGATTTTCCGATCTTGTCCTCAGCGTGAATCGTTAGCGGGATGATCAATGTCAGAACCGCGAGGCTTCGCAGGACTAGAGTGCGTCTCATGATAGGAAACGATAGACCTTCTGATTATGGAGGGCAAGAAGGGGGGTGGATCAACTCCGCGTTTGGACCAATCACTACACTTGCAAAACCGCAAACATGGGCTATTATAGCGCCAACTTAGCAGACAGTTTTCGACGTGGATCAGGAAGCAGTGGTTCGAGTGCAGTAGCAGCTCGGGAATTCTGATCCGCGTTTTCTTTTTAGGGGGGGGCATCGATCCGCGCGACTCGCAGTTTGACCGCAAACGACCACAGTTCAGCCTCCGATTGGGCCGTATTCTATGAGGAGGGCTTTCGCACAACCCCGCACAGACACGCCTAATAGCACTTACGTGTCAGGTTCGAATCCTAGTCCGGCAGCCATTTTTTGGTTGGAAAACAGCGAATCTGAAATTCGCGTGACAGAAACGGCTTTCCTCAAGATGTGAGACTTATCTTCCGTCGTATGCCGCTTGCCTTTCATTCCGGGTCCCTTCCCCTGACCCAGACTAACATATCAGCCGACTTGAAAAGCGCGGTCACGTCACAGTGAACGAGTAGGGTTGAGTAGTGCGTGGGTAGTCAGGAAAACCAAGTAGAAAGGCAGTAGAAACCCTGGGGAAAACCAGGGCAGATCAGCCGATTCCGACCCTTGCCACCATTTTTCTACCGGCATTTCACATGCTCGGACAACGCAGACACCGTTGTCTTTGCGGGCTTGCGTTCTGCGAGTGATTTGGTATTGTCCGCGCCTGAAGAGTTGGCCGGCGTCCAGTGCAGCTTGCGTTTTGGGAAGGGAACTCGCGTGGCAATAGAAACAGGTCAAAGATACGGATTGCGGCGTGGAATCACTACTTCTCATGGCTCGTTTCATGGTTTTCCCATTCACCCGCTGGCGATCTCGATCAACACGTCGGAGGACATCCGCGTGACATCGCACCGCGATCTGCTGGACTTGATCGGGGTTTACGTGCCCCGTTGCCTTTCAGTCACCTGTTGGCTGTTGTCGTTGGAGTCGAAGGAGTGTCTGAAATGAAGTTAAACCCGCAGAAACGCTGGTCTGTCCGAAGCGACATTGGGTGTCGCGCAATCGGAAGAAGCAGGGGGTTGCTGGCCGGCCTTTGCGGTTTGTGGGTGGCGTTTGGGATCATGGATTGCCGGGCGCAAGGCGTTCAACCGGCGCAGGCAACCGCGTCCGGCAAGACAGAGAAAGGGGGCGTAGAACTGAAGCGGCTGAGTTTGGAAGAGTTGATGAATGTGGAGGTTCGGGAAGAGGCCACCCTTACCCGCACGGCAGACCGGCTGATTCCGGCCGCAGTGACTACCATGGATGCAAACGCCATTCAGAAGAGCGGCGCGCGCGACCTGAATGAGTTGTTGGATATTTCAACCGCCGACGGTCAGGTCATCCTGCATCATTCGCACGTGGATCACTTCGGCATGCGCGGCATCATCAGTGACCGCGAAGACAAGTATTTGCTGCGTGTAAACGGCCAGGTGATGAACCAGCGCATGTATGTTGGCGTAGATGCTGAACGGAGCATGCCGTTGTTGGGGGATTTGCGAAAAGTAACGGTGGTTTACGGTCCGGGGTCGGCTACGTATGGCGCTGGCGCGCTGGCTGGAGTGATCAATTTGGAAACCTACAACGGCCTGACTTTTAAAGGGGCCGATGTCACTTTCCGCCAGGGTTTTCTGGACGAGATGACCACGGGAGAAGTGCGTTACGGTCATCAGTTCGACAAGGATTCCGGCCTGTTCATTTATTATGGGGTGGCGGATCGGAACGGCGCCGATTCGGATTACGTTGTCGGCAGATCCATTCCCGCGCGCGGCATCGTTGCCGGCGATCCGGTGCCGTATCCAGTCAGCGGTCTTGGCGCAGAGGCCTACGGTCACTTGATGCAAAAAGCGCACGTCAGCTATGTCAACGGGCCGTTTGAGGTGTGGGGGCGCTTTACGGAGGGCGGCATGAAGCTGCGTCCGCAGCGGACTACACTGGCAACACCCGGCGTGGTGATTGACGACGGGTTGGGATTCACTTCCTATGATCGCCAATACACTCTCGTCGCGACCTGCAAACAGGACCTCTCGGAAACGTTCAACCTCGATGCTCAGTTGAGTTATGACAACAACTTGAATATCTACGACCGCAATCCGCCGCTCTTGGAGCGCAGTGAAAATGAGATTCATGGCCGGGTGATTGGCAACTGGAAGCCGAACGACCAGCACGCGGTGGCACTGGGGATCGAATATGCCCACGATATGTTTCACGGGGCGACTGCCAACAACAACCCGCCGCCCACGGACGACTGGGCCACGGACACCATCTCCGTCATGGCCGAACATCAATGGACCCTGAGCGACCAGTGGACCACCTTCTTGAGCGCCCGGATGGATAAACACACCTATTCCGAGTATTTGCTTTCGCCCCGTGTGGCGGTGGTGTTTACGCCAACGAAGGAAGACACCTTCAAATTCATTGCTGCCGACGCGGTGCGCCGCAGTGGCGATGCTGAATTACGGAGGATTTACACCACCACGGGTGTGATCTCTGAATCGGAAAAACTGGCCAGTCTTGAATTGCGTTACGAACGTCAACACGATGAACACTGGCGTTTTGCCGTCGGCACTTATGTCGAGGCGTATAGTGCCATCGGCATCGTTCAAGCCGCAACGGTAGCCAGTTCCAATACGGCGGGAGAGTTTCTGATCCTTGGCGTGGAGCCCGAGATCAGTTGGACGGATAAGCAAACCCATGTAACGCTTTCCCACGCTTTCACCCGCTTGCTGGACGCCCGCAAAGCGACACCCGGCGAGAGCATCTCTGCAATGCCTTTTGGCTATGGCAACAGCCTGGCTAGTTGGGCGGACAACTTGACCAAGCTGACGGTAACCCATGATTTCACCGAGCAATGGTCGGCAAGCAGTTCGTTGCGGGTTTATTGGGGATTCCCCGGAGCCGAAGACTTGGCGGCGTGGAACGCGACGCAACCCGCGCCCTTCGATATGGCTCTGACCGATCCCGGCTACACCAAGGCGTTTGGCCCGAACGTTTACTGGAACGCCGGCGTGCAGTATCAGTTCAACAAGCATCTAACGTTGCGTGCCGACGCGTATAACATGGTCGGTTGGATGGACGACATACTCAGCAAGCGCAACTACATCGTGCGTGGTTCGGAGTATTCGGTCCAAGCGCCGGCAGTGATGTTTTCGGCACGGTGGATGTTCTAACTGCATGAACAAAGCTGACACAACTGAAGGCATGCGGTCCGCTGCAATGCGACGAGCGGGCTTCGTGCTTCTGGACACGATGTTGGCTGGAGCAGTTTGTATATTTGCGTTTGGCGCGCTGGAGACCCGGGCGGCGACTCCCGCAGCCAAGGAGTATGAGGTCAAGGCAGCTTTCCTGCTCAACTTCGCACAATATGTCGAGTGGCCACCGGCTGCATTCCCAACGCCGGACGCACCGATTATCATCGGCATCCTCGGCGACGATCCCTTTGGCAAAGCCCTTGACCAGACCGTTCGCGGCGAAACCATCAAGAACCGCCCCATCGCGGTCCACCGATCCAGGCAAATCGAAAGCCTGAAGCATTGCCATCTGCTTTTCATCAGCAAATCGGAAAGGGGGCGGCTCGCCAACATTTTTGCCAGGCTCGCAGGAAGATATTGCCTCACCGTTGGCGAGACAGACCGCTTCGCGCGCAGCGGCGGCATTATCAACTTCCGGCTCCAGGGCGCCAACGTCCGATTTGAAATCAACCTGGACGCGGCCAGACGCAACGGGTTGACGATTAGCTCCAAATTGTTGAGGCTGGCGATCATCATTGACTCCGCACAAGCCAAGGAGGGCAACTAACATGCAGTGGTTTCGTGACCTGCCAATCAAGCGGAAGTTGTCGCTGGTGGTTATGTTGACAAGCAGTGGTGTGTTGCTGCTCGCTTCCATGGTTCTTGTCGCGTCGGAGATGGTCACTTTCCGGCGAGATATAGCCCACAACTTGATCGTGCTGACCAGCGGCATCGGCTATAATTCCACAGCCGCTCTGGTTTTCGATGATCCCGCCGCCGCTGCGGAAACACTCAGCGCTTTGCGGGTGGATGCGCATGTCATTGGGGCTTGTCTCTACGAGAAGGACGGCACCGCCTTCGCCCAATATGTTCGCCAAGACGCGAAGATCGTCTTTCCTGCCGAACCGGGGCCGGACGGCTACCGGTTTGAGAAAGACTGTCTCGTGTTGTTCCGTCCCGTCATGCAAAACAACAAACGTCTGGGCACGATCTACGTTCAGGCCGACCTCGAAGCCCTGCATGACCGTTTGAGGATGTATGCGGGCGTGGTTGCGGCAGTGTTGATGGCGGCGTTCTTCATAAGTTTCGCGTTCTCCGCCATCCTGCAACGGTTCATCGCGAGACCCATCCTGGAGTTGGCGGCCACCACCAAGGCGATTTCGGAAGGGAAAGACTACTCCGTCCGGGCCGAACTGCGCAGCCAAGACGAATTGGGCATGCTCACCGACGGCTTCAACCAGATGCTCGCCAGCATCCAGGAGCGCGAGACCGCTCTGAGCCAGACCAACGAGGCTCTCAAGCAGGAAATAGGCGAGCGCATCCGCACGCAGGAGGAACTGACCCGCCTCAACGAGACCCTTGAACAGCGCGTGGCCGAGCGGACCCACGAAGCCGTCGAAGCCAACCGCGCCAAGAGCGAGTTTCTGGCCAACATGAGCCACGAGTTGCGCACGCCCCTGAACTCTGTCATCGGCTTCGCTAACATCCTGCTCAAGAACAAGAACAAGAACCTCCAGCCCGACGACCTCACGTTCCTGGACCGCATTGTTGCCAATGGCAAACATCTCCTCAGCCTCATCAACCAGATCCTCGACCTTTCCAAGATCGAAGCCCGGAAAGTGGAACTGGAGCTTGCCCCGGTCTTGCTGGATGTCGTGGTCCGCGAGGTGGTCGGCCAACTCGGAGGCCAAGTGCGCGGGCGCGACGTCAGGCTTCTGATCGAACTGCCGCCGGCTGTGGCGCCTTTTGAAACCGACGTCGCCAAACTTAAACAAGTCCTTATCAACCTCGTCGGCAATGCCCTGAAGTTCACCGAGAAAGGACGCGTCATTGTCCGCGTCATCGCCGACCCGGCGACCGGCCGCCCCACGCGCATTGACGTGGCCGACACCGGCGTTGGCATCCCGAAGCAACGACTCGGCATGATCTTCGAGGCGTTCCAACAAGCTGATCCCAGCACTGCGCGCAGATTCGGCGGCACCGGTTTGGGTCTGACGATCTCACAGGCGCTTTGCCAGCTCATGGGCTACCGGATCGAAGTGGCCAGCGAGGTCAACAAAGGCTCCACCTTCAGGATCGTCCTGACGCGCCCTTCCGAACCCCCTCCCGTCGCGGCCGGCGCGAATTCGAGCGGCGAGCATCCGTCCCCAAGGCCCTCCACAACTTGGCACGGCAAACCGCTGGAGGAATGGAGCGGTTTGAAGACGAGGGTCGTCCTTGTCATTGACGACGAACCGGATGCCCGCCTCCTGCTGACGCACTTCATCGAGGAGTGCGGCTACCGCGTCATCACCGCCGGCTCCGGCGAAGAAGGCCTTCGCATGGCCAAGGAAGTCCAGCCTGACCTCATCACCCTAGACCTCCTGATGCCGCGGATGGACGGCTGGCAGGTGTTGAGCGCCATCAAAACCGATCCGCAGATAGCCCACATCCCCGTCGTGGTCATCAGCGTTGTGGCCCGCGAGAAGAAAGGCACCGTCTTCGGCACAGTCGAGGTGCTTCAGAAGCCCATCACGCGCGAGGAACTCCTGCCAGTGCTCAAACGGACGCTGGGGCGCAAGACCCGCAAAGTCCTTATCGTGGACGACGCGGACGACGACCGCCGTCTCCTGACCAACTATCTGGCGGAAGAAGAAGTGGAGATCGAGATGGCGGTCAACGGCCAGGACGGCTTGAACAAAATCGAACGATTCGCGCCCGACCTGATCATCCTTGACCTGATCATGCCGGTCATGGGTGGCGTGGACTTCCTCAGCAGGATTCGCAGGGATTCCCGCTATCGCCATGTGCCCGTGATCGTTTGCACTGTCAAGGACCTTGATCCTGCGGATAAATTCCGTCTCGGCCAGCAGGCCCAAGTTGTCCTTCAGAAGACCGAGGACATGGAGAAGGAACTCAGACGCGTGCTGCGCGAACTGCTCAGGCATCCGCACAGCGGCAGCCATCGGATCGTGGCTGGCTTGACTCCGCCCGATTGACACCCGTCGTGTCGCACGAACACCCTATATCCACGCTATGAACAAAATCGCTGTCGTTGAGGATAATCCAGACAATCGCCTCCTGGTCCGGGTAATGCTCGAAGACCAGTATAAGGTCACGACCTACGAAACCGGCTTTGACGCGTTGGAGGGACTCAAACACGATATTCCCGACCTGATCCTCCTCGACATATCACTTCCGCACATGGACGGCACCGAAGTCCTGCGCCGTCTCCGGGCCGACAGCGCCTTGTGCCGCGTGCCCGTCATTGCCCTGACCGCTCACGCCATGGCAGGTGATCGCGAGAAATATCTCGGCGCCGGTTTCAACGACTACGTTCCCAAGCCGATTGTGGACGAGACACTCCTGCTGGCCGCCATCGAACGCGCAATGGCCCCAGCCAGCCCCGCCTCGTAGTAGCCGCTGTCACACGCCCTGCGTTTCACGCGGCGTTCCTGCTGCAGGATTGCGATTTTCGCCGGCTGTCAGTGAAGGTCACAAAACGCCGGCTTGGGTCTGGAGGGCGCGAATGCGGTCGCGAAGTTCGGCGGCGCGCTCGAACTGCTCGGTTGTCACCGCTTCTTGCAGTCGCCGCTGGAGCCGTTCGAGTTCGCTCAACGGCCGGCTCCGCTCGATTTGTTTGGCAAGGTCGCGCAACGCCGTCACCGAACGGTCCCGCTCAAACTGGAACGTCGGATTGTCCATCTCCGGCAGCGACTCAATGCCTTCGAGCGCCTCGGCGACAATCTTCCGCGCCGCTTCGTGCTGACGGTTGTCCAACGCGACCATCGCGCGCGCCACCGTGTTCATCCGCAGCACGTAGGGCCGCCACTGCTCCAACTGCGCCCGGTCCTCCGCGCGCTCCGCGTAACGCCGGACCAGATCGAACACGCGCAGATTGCGCGCCGTGTCGCGCGCGGTGCGCGGCCAATCCTTGAGCTGAAAGAACCGCACGTAGCGGTAGTAGTAGAGGACGCCTTCGTTGAACAACTCGGCGCAGTCCTCCGCGCTGATCTTGAACCCGGCCTCTTCGCCCGCATCTTTCGCCTCGGCCAGTCGCGCGAGTTGAAACTCCAGTTCAGATTCCGCCTCATGCGGCCGCTGCCCGTCGGGACGGCCGTCCACTTCGTATTGCTCGATGCCCAGCGGCGTGCGCACCTGCAACAGCTCGCGCCCGTCGTTGCCGCGCACGACGCGGAGGTCGTCGGCGGAATCGAAGGGCCAGGCGTCGAACAACGGACGCAAATCAATGGAATCGCTCATAAGTCGCTGCTCAACAGATGCCACGGCGCCCGTTCGTTTGCAACCGTCGAGATGCATCCTTTACCCTTGGATGATCTGGTCGAGTTTGCGACCCTCAATGTCGGTGTTGATCTGCATCCAGAGCGGCAGGTGGTCGGAGAGTTGGTGGGTGAACTTCTCCTTGGTCATGCCGCCGGCAAACAATTGTTTGATGTGGGCGTCGTCCAAATAGAAGTCCAGTTCGCCGCCAGCGTTGGTAAAGTTCTCCGGGTAGATCGGGTGATGGAGGATCTGGTCGTAGCGCTTGTCCTTCTCCAGATTCGTGCCGTGCGCGCCGAGCAGGGCTTTGGGCACTTGCAAGCCGCATTTAGTGATGGCCGTAAACAGCGCGTCCGTGCGCGACGGGATGTTGAAGTCGCCCATGACGATGAGGTCCTTGTCTTCGCCGGTCTTTTCGAGCCGCTTGGCCTCAATCCAATCAGCCAGCATCGCGATCTCCTTCCGCCGCGCCTCAACGTTGTCGCCCCAACGGATGTGGGTGGTGAGCACGATGAAGTCGAAGCTGCCGGATCGGAACGACGCCATGTAGGGGCTGCGCCAGAAGGATGTTTCCGGGAGATACTCGATGCCTTTCTTCTGGCGCGGCGCGTTGGCCTCCGCGGCGAGGCCGTTGAAGGTGACGGCGCGCTTGTCATAGATGAAGCCGAGTCGCTCGCGGTTGCCGCCCGCGTCGGAAATCATGTCCGAATAGACCGCGCGCCAAGTAGGACCGAGAATCTTCAGCACCCGCCCGAGGTCGGTGAGGTTGTCGCGCAGTTCGACAATGCCGATGAGGTCGAACTGGCCGAGGATCTCGGCGAGGTAATGCACGGCAGCCTCGGTGCGCGGCGTTTTGCCGAACTCGCGAATGTTCCAGGTGGCGATGTTGAGCGTCTCGTCCAGCTTCGAGGGCGGAATCTTCGCGGCCTTGATGCGCTCCTTCAGCGCGAGCAGTCCCTTGGCGGTGGTGGGCGATACTTTGCCGTGGTTCATGCGGTCATCTCCTTGTCATGACTTTCTTATGACGAACGCCGACGGAGCGATCATACGTAGCGCGCTCAACGACACAAGTAGAGAGTGGCCCCTGCGAGCGCGATGGCTGCTTTTTGGCTCGCCTTTGGCGCCGGGTATCGGCAAGAAACTGCGTCCATGAGCAAGAATCTTCTTCCTGTCGCTGTCGCCATCGCCGGACTCGCTTGCAGCTTGAACCTTCTCGCCGAGACCGGGCCGGGCGCCTTCGAACTTTTCAATGGCAAAGACCTCGCCGGTTGGAAGTCGTTCGTGGACGATCCCAAGGTGACGCAGGGGCAGGTCTGGAGCGCGCGCGACGGAGTGATCGTCTGCAAGGGCGAGCCGATGGGCTATCTCTACACCGAGCAGCAATTCACCAACTTCAAACTCGAAGTCGAGTATCGCTGGGCCGGCAAGCCCGGCAACAGCGGCCTGTTCGCGCGCATCAGCGGCGAACCGCGCGCCCTGCCGCGCTGCATCGAGACGCAACTCAAGCACGGCGACGCGGGTAATCTGTTTGGCTTCCACGGCTTCCCGCTGCGTGGCGCGACGGACCGCTCCAGCGAGAAGGAGAGCAAGCTCGCCGGCCACGTTTCCATCGTGAAGCGGATCACCGGCACCGAGAAGGAGCCGGGCCAGTGGAACAAGATTGAGCTGCTCGTCAGCGGCGCAAACCTCACGGTCTGGCTCAACGGCCAGAAGGTCAACGAAGCAACAGGCGCGGAGGTGAAGGCCGGGCCGGTGGGCTTGCAGTCCGAGGGCGGCGAAGTTCACTTCCGCAACGTCCGGCTGACGCCGCTGGCGCATTGAACACTGCCGGTGAGCGAAGCGGGCGACTTGGGTGATCGGACGTGTTCGGTCTTGATAAGTGGCGTGAGCTTCCAAGCTCGCGCACGGTTCTCACAAACGAAACGTCGGGCGAGTTTGGAGACTCACCCCACTTAGACGGCTGCCCACAGAACCCATTACACGCTTCCAGCGGTTTCCTTTTGCACAGGCGGCCGATTTGAGGTTTCATCGCAGCATGAACAAGACTCTCGCTTCCTGCCTCGTCCCGCTTCTCGTGGCGCTCGTTGTCGGCACGCCGGCTTTTGGCGCGGCCGGTCCCGAACAGATTCCGCTCTGGCCGAAGGGTGCGCCGTGCGAGAAAGGCGAGATCGGTGTGGAAGGCGACACGACCAAGCCGAACGCCAACAAACCCGCCGGCAAAGGCGTCATCCGCCTCGGCAACGTCAGCAAACCAACCATCGCGCTCTACCGTCCACCCAAGGGAAAGGAGACTGGCGCGGCAGTAGTCATCTGTCCCGGCGGCGGCTACGGCATCCTCGCAATGGATCTGGAAGGAACGGAAGTCTGCAAATGGCTCAACTCCATCGGCGTCACCGGCGTGCTGCTAAAATACCGCGTCCCGAAACGCCCCGGCGACGACAAGCACATCCTGCCGTTGCAGGACGCGCAACGCGCGCTCGGTCTCGTCCGGTTCCACGCGAAGGAATGGAACATTAACCCCGCGCGCATCGGTGTCCTCGGCTTTTCGGCGGGCGGTCATCTCACCGCGAACCTGAGCAACAACTTCGACAGGCGCGCCTACGAGGCGGTGGACGACGCCGACGCGGTCAGTTGCCGCCCCGACTTCGCGCTGCCGATCTATCCGGCCTATCTCGCGCTCAAGGACAAGAACAACGAACTTGCGCCGGAATTGAAGGTGACCGCCAACACGCCGCCGACGTTTCTGGTGCAGACTGCGGACGACGGCATCCGCGTCGAGAACAGCCTTTTCTATTACCTCGCGCTGAAAAACGCCAAGGTGCCCGCGGAGATGCATCTCTATCCCAGCGGCGGCCACGGCTACGGCCTGCGCCCGTCGGACAAACTCGTCACCACCTGGCCCAAGCGCGCCGAAGAATGGATGCGCAGTCTCGGCCTGTTGGAGCGGAAAAAGCCGTGAAGTCTTCGCGCTGTCATCTCGCAGCGTTGAAGAAGAAGCTGCGCGCGGAAATTCCTGCGACGCGCCGTTTGGGAATCGAGCCGGCCCGTTGCGACGACAACGTGCTCGTCCTCAGCGCGCCGCTCGTGCCGAATCGCAACGATAAAGGCACGGCGTTCGCCGGCAGTCTATGCGCCCTCGCGACGCTCGCTGGCTGGTCCGCAGTCTGGCTCGCGCTCCGCGACGCCGGTCTCGAAGGCATCGTTGTCATTCAGGACAGCACGATCCGATACCTCCGCCCCGTCACGCGCGACTTCGAAGCCCGCTGCCCTTGGCCGACGCCCGCGCAGTTCGCGCGCCTCTTTGCCACCCTACGCAAGCACGGCAAAGCGCGACTCAGGCTGCGAATCGCCATTCGCGAAAGCGGCACCGACGCTGTGACGTTCACCGGCCGATTCGTCGTCTGGCTCTCGAAGCAACCGCGCGCAAGTTAAACGGAAATGTTGTCTTCTTGCAGTCAAACAGTCGCAGAGAGACGCGTTCTGATCACCTCGGCAACTCCGCGCGGATTGTGACCACGCCCCGTGCGGGCACCGCAACATCACCGCTGACTCTCCGCAGTGGTTTCTCGCTCGTGTCGCTCAGCCAGACGCGCTTCGGCACGGGTTTCGACCATGTCAACTTCGCGGTCGTCGGAGTTCCGCTGGCACCGAAGAGGCGGACAATCCATGCCTTGCCGTCATCGCTGGGTTTCAGCGCGGTGACGAGGACATCGGCTGGTTCGACGCGCAACAGCGGCGTTGGCGACGGCGCATGGCCACGCGCGGGTGTGGCGACGAGCGGCTGGCTGAAGCCGGTGGCGAAGCGCGCGCGCTCCGCGTCGGCGGCGCGGCCGCGATGCGGGCGCAGCACGAAGCGGAACTGCACCGGCCCTTCCTGGTAGGCGCGGTAGTTGGTGTGCCAGTGGTTGTTCATGGCCCACGAATAAAGCTTTTGCGTCGGCTCGATCTTCTTGAGCCAGCCGTCGGGATTGGTCTGCGAGTTCAGCAGTGTGGCGGTGATGCCGCCGACTTGCACGAGCGGCGCGTCGAGCGTGACCCATGTGACGCCGAAGTCCTTGTTCGCCACGTCGGCCCAGCGGCCGGCGGAGAACCAGTTTTTGCACGCGCTCGGCATCTGGTCGGCTTCGGGGCGGATGACGCCGAGCGGCACGTCGAGCCGCACGTCGCCGCCGGGCACGTTAAACGGGAAGGCGATGTTGATGCTCTCTTTGCCGTCCTTCGCCGTGTAGCTCGCGGCCTCCAGCCGTTTCTTGTCCACCGTGTCGAGCAACTCAACGTAATCCGCGCCGGCCACGAGCCGGATTTCGCGCAGGAGCTTGTGACAGCCGGGTGCATCGGACTCCACCAGCAGTGACGTGACGAGCGGGCCGCGGTTGCGGACGGTAATCTTGACCGGGCCGTTGCGCTGGAGGGCGGCGAGGTCGTCGCCGATGAGGTAGAGGTAATCGTTGATGGCGTGGCCGCTGGCGGTGTCGGCGAGGTTGGTTTCGATGCCGGCCGCGCGCAGTTCGACGATGCCGCCGGTCTTCTCGTCGAGGCGGATGCGGAGCTTGTCATTCTCGATGACAGCGCCGTTGGTGTTAAGTGGGGCGAGCTTCCAAGCTCGCCCGTCTTGTTGTGACGACGACTTGGGCGAGCTTGGAAGCTCGCCCCACTTATTTGCAGCCGGAGCTTTGCCTTCTTTCGAGATGGTGTAGCGCCGGCCGGAGAACGGCGGCAGGTCGCGCACGAACATGGCCAGTTCGCGGCTGGCGAGTCGTTGGGCGGGAACGGGCTGGCCTTGGTCGTCGGTGACGAAGTTGCCGCCTTCGGAAATCTCGTGCGGGATGAACACGACCTCGCTGCGCGGCCAGGAGGTGGTGTTGAAGATGTCAGCCTGACGCGACTCTTTGGATTCAACTTTCGCCACGATGGGCGGGCGGCCTATGGAAACGTCGCTGAGCAGTTGGCGCGATTGGAGGTTCGCGACGGTCGCGTAGGATTGCTTGATGGTCCACTGGTCGGCGGTGAACGGGTTCGCCGGCTGCGAGACGCTGCAATACGCGCCCCACGTGTGCTCGGAGTAGAGCAGCACGTTGTTCCACGCCTCCTCGAACCGCTTCGCCGGGTAGCGCTTCGGGTCGAGCATTGCCCAGAGCGTCTCGGCCTGCGCGAGCCGCTCGCTGCTGGCGCGGTTCATCGCAGTCTCGGCGGAGGAGGAACCCGCGCCGTCCTCCCAGTAAGGCGTCCAATCGCCGCGCACCTGCGGCAGCTTGTCGCCGTGGCGTTTCTCGAACGCGCGGAACGCCTCGCTCGTGGACGAGATCACGAACTGCGGCCACGCGTGCACCGCGTTCCATTCCTTCACAAACTCGCAGATGGCGGGATCGGGCACTGCGTTGTCACCGTGGCCGGCCCAGCGCATGTAAGCGATGTCGTAAGGATAGGCGGTCTTATCGAGCTGGCCCATGTATTCGTCAACGAACCGGGGCGTCAGCGTGCGCACGACCATGGACATGGCGTAGCCCTTGTAGGGAATCCAGACGAGCACCTTGCTCTTGCCGTCGGGGCCGATCCACCAGAACGGTTTGTTCTCCCACTGCACGAGGATGTCGCCGATGCGGTCGAGATAGTTCGGCGCGACGGAGAAATAGCGGATGCCCGCCTGCGCCATCGCCGTGACGGTGCCCCACGTGTAGCCGGGCACGTCGCTGATCATCGCGGAGTCCACCGGCACGCCCGTGCGCTCGCCGAGCTGCGTCGCGTAGCGGAACAGCCGCAGCAGTTCCTCCGGGCGGCAGAGGCCGGTGAGTTCGTTCAGATACATGCCGTTGAGCGAGACCTGACCGCGCTTGACGGCGTCGAAGAACTCGGCGCGCTGCTTCGGCTTGAGCCGTTGCAGGAAGAGGTCGGCGGCCCACATCACCTCGACGTTCCAGACGAACCGCGCGCCTTTGGGATAGCTCGCGGTGCGGCGCGCCTCGGCGATGCCTTGGAGCAGGTTGTTGATCTGCTTCTCCTCGATGTCGGTCTGGATGGCCGTGTAGCCGATGTCCGTGTGCGAATGCGGCAGGATGTAGATGGTGAACTTCCGCGACGGCTGGAGCGTGACGGCGCGCGAGGCGACTTTCCGGCCGGCAACTTCGACGGCGACGTTCAGCGTCCGCCCGGTGTCGCTGGCGGCGACGGTGTATTCGAGCGCCTGGCTGCCGAACTTCAGTTCCGTCGGCCGCGGTTCCTGGCCTTCGACGCGGACAAGGGCCTTCAACAGTTCCCCGTAAGGATAATCGAACGTCACTCGCAGCGGTTGCACAAGCGCGCCGGCTTTGCGGTCAATCATTTGCACCGTCCGCGCCTCAATACCGACGCCGCTCGGCGACGATTCCGTCTTGCCGGCGGCAAAAAATTCGATCTCCGCGCCGCCGACGCAACTGTGCGGGCTGCCGAGCTTGGTGACGCGCCAACGAACGCGTTGCGCGGTGACCGGCTGAGGAAGCGCAAAGAACGTGACACCGCTGCGCTGGTTGACGTGAGTGACCTGCGCCGCAGTCAGCGGTTTGCTGGCCGCGTCGCTGAACACAAGCTCCGAAGCAGCGATGGTCGCGAGGTCGTTGCGGTCCTGATGTCGGAAGCCGCCGATCCGCACTGGCGCGCCGAAATCGAACTCGACGAAGGTGTTCGTGCCTTTGCCGTGCGAGGCGAACTCGGTCTTCAGGTTGCCGTCGAGCAGGCGGGTGGCGACGTAGTTGCCACCGGGAAACTCTTCCGCCACTGCGACAACCTTCGGCGCGCGCAGCGGTGTCAGCCGCGTGAAAGTGTCGGCGGCAGTCGCCAGCGGCAGCGTGCCGCCAGCGAGCAAGAGGGTAATCGAGAGGACGAGGTTGGTGACTGTGCGCATGATTGTGCCTTGTGTGTTGCTGCGGACTTTTTACCTTGCATGGCATGGCAAAGGCGAGTCTTGTTCACGCTCACAACGCGCATGAAAGCAACCCTGCAACTGTTGCTCCTCGGCTCGATGGCGCTGCTCCCGCCGTCGCTCACGGCCGCTGAGACGAAGCGGCCCAACATCATCTTCGTTCTCGCCGACGACCACGCGTCGCAAGCCATCGGTTGCTACGGCGGCAAGCTGATGAAGACGCCGAACCTCGACCGCATCGCCAGCGCGGGCATGAGGTTTGACCGCTGCTTTTGCACCGAGTCCATCTGCGCGCCGAGCCGCGCGACGATTCTTACCGGCAAATACGGCCACATCAGCGGCGCAATGGGCTGGAAGCCTTACGACCGCAAGCACCGCACGTTTCCCGAATACCTGCGCGACGCTGGCTACCAGACGGCGCTCGTCGGCAAATACCATCTCGGCAACAATCCGCCGGGGTTCGATTACTTCGACATCTTCCCTGGCCAGGGCCGACACCGCGACCCGCAGTTGGTTTCCAAGGAAGGAACCAAACTCCATCGCGGGCATTCCAGCGACGTGATCACCGACCTTGCGCTGGCGTGGCTGGAGCGCCGCGACCGCGAGCGGCCGTTCCTGCTCTGCCTGCACGACAAGTCCACACACATGCCGTGGCAGCCGGCGGAACGGTTCGCGAAGCTTTTTGAAAATGAGACGCTGCCGGAGCCGCCGACGTTGTTCGACAACTACCGCGGCCGCGCCGACTGGCTCAAGCTGAGCATCTGCCGCGTGGACGGCATCAACCGCTGGCAGGAGAAACTCTGGGGCGCGCCGCCCGCCGGTCTCTCGCGCGAGCAGGAGTGCCGCTGGCTTTATCAGACCTACATGAAGCACTACTTGCGTTGCGCCGCCGGCATTGATGAAAATGTCGGCCGCGTGCTCGACTGGCTCGACCGCAACCAGCTCGCCCAGGACACCGTCGTCGTCTATTCCTCCGACCAGGGCTTCTTCCTTGGCGAACATGGCTGGTTCGACAAACGCTGGATGCAGGAGGAGTCGCTGCGGATGCCGCTCATCGTCCGCTATCCGCAACTGGTGAAACCCGGCTCCGTCGCGAGCACGCTCGTGCTGAACACCGACTTCGCGCCGACGCTGCTCGACCTCGCGGGTGTGGCGGCGCCCGCCGACATGCAGGGCCGCTCGCTGCGACCGATCCTGGCCGGGGACAAGCCGCCCGACTGGCGCAAGGCGATTTACTACCGTTACTACACCGAGGAATACGGCATTCCGCCGCAACTCGGCGTCCGCACCGAGCGCCACAAGCTGATCCACTACAAGGGCAAGGTCGGCATTGGCTTCCCGCCGAAAGGCGCCACCAACCCCGAGCGTTGGCGGGACGTGGATGAGTGGGAGTTGTTCGATTTGAAAGCCGACCCCGACGAGCAAACGAACCTCTACAACAAGCCGGAAGCGCAGAATGTCGTTGCGGAGTTGAAAACGGAATTGGATCGTCTGCGGAAGGAACTGAAGGACTTGAATTGATGAACGCAACGACCACTTCAACCCGTTCCTCGTCGCTCGCGCTGGTCACGCTTGTCGCCGCGACGGGCGGGTTTCTGTTTGGCTACGACACCGCCGTCATCAACGGCGCCAACCAATACCTCAAGGCGCACTTCCATCTCGACGCGATGCAGGAGGGCATCGCCGGCGCGAGCGCCATCCTTGGCTGCATCCCCGGCGCGATGTTCGCGGGGTTCCTGAGCGACCGCTTCGGCCGGCGGAAGGTGCTCTTCCTCTGCGCGATCCTCTACGCGGTGAGCGGTCTGCTCTCGGCGATTCCGCGGACGTTCACGGAGTTCCTCGTGGCGCGGTTCATCAGCGGGCTGGGCATTGGCGCGTCCTCGATGATCTGCCCCGTCTATATCGCGGAACTGGCGCCGGCGGCCAAACGCGGCCGGCTCGGCTCGCTGTTCCAACTCGGCATCGTCGTCGGCATTTTCCTGACGCTGTTCATCAATCTGAAAATCCAAGGCCTCGGCGACGCGGCGTGGAACGCGGCGAGCGGCTGGCGCTGGATGCTCGGCGCAGAGGTCGCGCCAGCGGCATTACTGTTGGGGCTGTTGTTCTTCGTGCCGGAAAGCCCGCGCTGGTTGCTGGGCGTCGGGCGCGACGACGAGGCGCGGCGCATCCTGGAGAGCGTTGGCGGGCCGGAGCACGCCGAGCAGGAGATCTCGGCCGTGCGCGCGGTGCTCGGCGAAGAGGAAGGCCGGTTTTCGGAGTTGTTCCACGCGCGATTTCGCCGGCCGCTCATCGTGGCAGCGCTGATGATGGCGTTCAGCCAGTTCAGCGGCATCAACGCCATTATCTATTACTCGACGAAGATTTTCGCGAGCGCCGGCGTCGGCGTGAACGACGCGTTCACATCGTCGGCGATCATTGGGCTGGTGAACCTGCTGTTCACGTTCCTGGCCATTGCGTTTGTGGACAAGGCAGGGCGCCGGCCGCTGTTGCTGATCGGGCTGACGGTGCAGGTGCTGGCGGAGGGCACGGTCGGCTGGATGTTCCATGCGGGCTACAGCGGCTGGCCGCTGCTGGTGGCGGTCATCGCGTTCACTGCGGCCTTCGCGATGGCGATGGGGCCGATCTCGTGGATCCTCTGCTCGGAGATATTCCCGACGAAGGTGCGCGGTCGTGCGATGTCGGTGGCGACGTTCGTGATCTGGACCTCGTGTTACATCGTGGCGCAGACCTTCCCGATGCTGAACGACAACCCGGCGATCGGCCCGGCGATGACCTTCTGGGTTTATGGCGCGTGCAGTCTCGCGTCGCTGGTGTTTGTGGCCGCGATGGTGCCGGAGACGAAGGGCCGCAGCCTCGAAGAGATCGAGGCGTCGTGGGGACGGAAGTAAACTAATCAGGCATTGTCTCTCCGCAGGATCCTGCGAAGGCTGATTGATATGGCGCCGGCTGTTCGCTACGCTGCCGCCATGCAACGACGGCTCCTTCTTCCGATCATCGCGACGCTGCTGGCGGCTTCCTCGTTCACCCTCGCGGTGGACACGGCCCAACGACGGCCCAACGTCATCCTCATATACACCGACGACCACGACCGCGACGAAATCGGTTGTTTCGGCGGCAAGGTGCTCACGCCGCACATGGACGGCCTCGCGCGCGACGGCGTGAAGTTCACGCGGTTTTACGTCGCCTCGGCGGTGTGCAGTCCCAGCCGCTACAACGCGCTCAGCGGCCGTTATGCAAGCCGCAGCCTAAGCACGCAAACGCGGATGCCCACGACCGGCCCCGTGAACCTCGGTTGGGAATCCGGCGTCTATGGTGAGAAGACGTGCATGGCGCTGGCGCTCAAGGCCGGCGGTTACGCGACCGGCATGGTCGGCAAGTGGCACCAGGGCAGCGCGGGACCGCTGAAACGATTCCGGCCCGACGACGACGCGAACGATCCCAAGGTCAGGCAGGCGTTGCGTGAGAACTTCGACAAGGTCGTCGAGTCCATCAAGAGTTGCGGTTTCGATTACGCCGCCGCCGCGTATCGCGACAACACCGACCCCAAGGGCGAGAAGGTGTGGATTCCAAAGGCGCTTCAGTTTCACAACATGGAATGGGTCACTGACGGCGCGCTGCGCTTCATTGAGCAGAACAAGGAGCGCCCGTTCTTCCTCTACATGGCGCCGACGCTGGTGCATTCGCCGTCGCCGTTGAAATCGCTCCAGGCCGACCCGCGCATCACGCCGCTCGGATTCCTCGACAAAGCGCCGGACGTGCAACCGTCGCGCAAGAGTGTTTTGGATCGCGTCGAGAAGGCCGGTGTAGAGAAGAGATTCGTCGGGTCAACCTGGCTCGACGACGGCGTCGGCGCGGTGCTCAAGAAGCTCGACGAACTCAAGCTGGCCGAGAACACACTCGTGTTGTTGGCTGGCGACAACGGCAACAAGGCCAAGTTCACCTGCTACGACGGCGGCGCGCGCGAGCCGTTCGTGGCGCGCTGGCCCGGCGTCATCAAACCCGGCTCGGTCTGCGACAAGCTGGTGTCCAATCTTGATTTCGTTCCAACAATCCTGGAAGTCTGCGGCGTGTCAGCGCCGGCCAGCGTCGTGAGGGACGGCCACAGCATCGCCGCCGCGCTCAAAAGCGACGCGAGCTACCGGCGCGAGTCGTTAATGCTGGAGATCACCACCGAGCGCGCCGTGGTGAGCGACGACGGCTTCAAATACATCGCCGCGCGCTACACGCCGGAGATTCTGGAGCAGGTCAAGGCGGGCAAAAAGTTCAACCACTGGTGCCAGCCGATGGAGAGGGCCACGCACACCTACGACGCTGACAGGCAATATCCCGGCTACTTCGACCTCGACCAGCTTTACGACTTGAATGCCGACCCGAACGAGCAGAAGAACCTCGCCGGCAATCCGGCCCACAAGGAGAGGTTGGAGCGGCTCAAACAACTGCTGCGCGCCGAAAGCCAGCGTCTGCCGCACATGTTTGGCGAGTTCAAGCCGGTCGGCGAAGCTCCGTCACGCTGATAGCTCACTGCAGACGCGCAAGAATCCACTTCATGCAGCCGATGCCGGCGGCAAAGATCAACAACCTCGCACAACTTCGACGCGATGAAACAGATGCCCGGACGCGCGGGAGAAAAATAGTCTCGCCGCCCGACAGCAGGACACGGTAAAAGACTCAAAACCGGGTGGCGCCAGTCGAATCGCTCTGTTGGCCCCTCCGGCGTCTCCGAAGAACAAAGCTGCGAAGAAGGAAAAAACGAACTTATGAAGCTGGACACGATGACTCATGAACTGACCACCCGGCGCACCTTTCTCGGCCGCGCGATGGCCCTTGCGGCGGGCGCCATGGTGCCGGGGCGCATGCTGCAAGCCAACGCCGCCGCATCAGGCAAACCCTGCTCTGTCTTCAACGGCGTGCGCATCGGGTGCATTACCTACAGCTATCGCAGCGCCGTCAGTTCGGCGGAGGATACGCTCAAGGCCCTTCTTCAGGATGGACTGAGCGAAGTGGAACTGATGGGCGGGCCGATCCAGCAATATGCCGGCATCGCCACCGGAGGCGCCCGCCGTCCCAAGGGCGCTCCCGCAGCGCCGCCGCCGCCCAAGCCGACCGACGAACAACGCGCGGCGCAACTGGCCAAGTGCCGGGATCTGCGAAAAATGTATAACGACGCGGGCGTCAATATCCACATCCACAAGACCGGCTTTGGCCAGTCGGACGAGGAGATAGACTTCAACTTCGAGATCGCCAAGGCGCTGGGCTGCGTGGGCATCACCACCGAGCGCAACGAGCCGCTGGCCAAGAAGCTTGGGCCGTTCGCCGACAAGCACAAGATCTGGGTTGCCTTCCACAATCATACCAACAACTACCCGGTGATGGATCAGACCGACCCGATCCTGTCGTATGGCCGGTATATCGGCTTCAACTTCGACGTCGGCCACTATTTTGCCGGCTCCAAGGGGCTGTCTCCGATTCCGGTCATTGAAAAGTATCACGACCGCATCATCAGCCTTCATCTGAAGGATCGCACCGCCGACGGCGGCAACCTGCCTTGGGGCGAGGGCAAGACGCCGATCAAGGACATCCTCCAGTTGATGAAGAAGGAGAAGTGGACATTCCCGGCCGACATCGAGCTTGAATATAAGATTCCAGCCGGCTCGGACGCCGTGGCCGAAGTGGCCAAGTGCGTGCAGTATTGCAAGCAGGCGCTTGCCTGAGAACCGACATTCTTGCCGCAAAGAACCTTGGCGCGTCTGGCACGCACCCCCGTCGTCGGCAAGGCGTCCGCGGTCATCTCCAATGCATCCAGAACTGATCGAGGCCACGCAAAACAATGTCACTCATTGCTGTAGATGATTTGTCGCTCGATCAACAATGCGAGTAGTTCGCGAACAGTATTCTCTGGACAGGTATTCTCCCACTGGATGGTGAGTTCGTAGCGCCGGTCTTCGGGCCGGTATGGCTCCGGTTCTCTTTTCAACCTGGAAAACAAGTAGACTCTTGTCGCATTATTGTCGTAGGAACGAGTGGCGAAACGCAGTTCCGCATATTGAAATACGTTCTTGTCTGCCCAACGCATAGAAGTGCCTTTCATGCGCGCGAGGATTTGGGATCGTTGTGGCAGGACTTCAAAGCCCCTCCGAAGCTTCCACGTCAGCTTTACTCCTGAAGAAACTGTAGATAACAAAGGCAAGACTTCCAGAAATACAAGCGGGCTAATCTCCCCCTTCAACTTGAAAATCTCAATTGGCTTTGCGTTACCTGGAGGTTGAGTTTGTTGCGTCGACATATCAAACCGCTCCTCGAAGATGAATCCAGTGCCCGATATCGTCTTGTTCTGTTTCTTGTAAACAACAAATTCGCCTTGCTGCTTGCATGCTTGATCAGCCAAGGCATCCAAGGCTGATTCGCGGTTCTCTGATTCAAGCTCGATGTTCTCAAAGTGGAAATCGAGCAGCCTAGGAAGTTCATCGGCTTCGCGGTGGCCGGAAAACACGCGTTCGTAATCTTTGGCTTCAAGCGTAAGCAAGTAGCTTCGACTGAGGATGCGATTGACATGAGAAATGATGTTGTTGAGACCGCTATGGTCACGCAGGTTGAAGCCTTGTTTGTGTTGAAGCGGCCCAGGGATCTGGTCGATATCAAACCCAGGAAGCGCTACCGGAATAATCTCCTTATCCAGAGCATCGGCAAAGCCCGCTTCATACTGAACCCATGCACTTTGTCGCGAGCGTTGGGTAAACAGAATGAAAACAATTTTGCACTTATGCAAAGCCTGCTCTACTTCGACCCGCCAGTTCTTCCCTCCGCGAATGCTTTGGCCGTCGCTTGATAGCCACCATTCGATCTCTCCTCGCGTGTGCGTTGCGAGAACCTCTTTCATTGCGCGTGGCACCTCGGCATCGTGGGCAGAGTGAGAAAGGAAAATTATTGGCACATCCATGAGCTAAGAATACCAGACCCAATAACTGGGCGCCACAAAACACAAATTGCTCGGACGCTGCGTCGGATGGGCTGGCGGGTGGTGCGGATTTGGAAGCACGAGCTGGCGCGTAAGAACGAGACTCGGCTCTTGGGTCGGCTACGGCAGGAGATGGGGAAGAAGCTGAGAGTTAAGAACTGAGAGTGATGAGTGAAGATCGCAGAGGGAACCCGACTATTTTCACCGCGGCGGCGTGTGCGGGCGGACGCAGGCGTTTTCCTCGCAGGCGTGGGAACGATGGAGGAGGTTGAACCGGTTCCGGGACACCCAGTCGTAAACCGGCGTGCCGATCAGTCCCAGCCCCGGAAGGTTCAGGAACGGCGCGAGCGGCCAGAGCATCGGCAGCCAGAGCGACAGCCGCCGGAAAGCATGAAACCCACCGTCAAGCCGGCCGCTCGGTTCCAGTAAATACATCCGCGCGTGGCAGGCTTCCGGGGTAAGCGCGGGGTGCAGGCGGGCGACGTTGACGCTGCGAAAGTCCACGGGTTCGATCCGGCCGGTCGGGTCCAGTGCTTGGATGCGGGCCAGCGCCGCGCGGCAGAATCCACAGCCGCCGTCGTAGATGAGCCGCGCGCGGCCGCGTCGCCGCCAGAGTTCGCGTCGGCGCTCCAGCCACGCGAGGAGGGTTTCGGGTTCCACGAACAGCAGAAGCATCGGGGGAAACAGGAACAGAACCTTGGACAGGTCGGCGCCAAGCCAGCGACCGAGGTAGTTATACCGCAACGACTCGTAACCAAAGACCAAGAGCCAGAGGACTACGAAGGCGGATATGCGAAACTTTCGGCTCGCCGTCATGAGGAAAGTTACCGATGGATTCCCTGATGTCCATCTTCGTTTCGCAGACGTCGGATGCCGACGGTCGGCTGGCTAGGTGGCGGAAGGTTACTTTCCGCCCGACAGCACGCTGGCGGTGATGAAGTCCAGCCAGACGCGTTGTTCCTTGGGCGGAGGGGCGATGCCGTTGTTGACCGGCGGGTTGAGCGTGCCGAGCAGGAACGGCTCGCCGCTCTTGACGATGACGGAGGTGGTCAACCGTTTGGTTTGGAACAGTGGTTGATGCAACCATTTCTGGTTGCCGGCTCCCTTGTAGCCCACGAAGGAGGAGCTTTCAGGAATGAGGGTGATGTTGATGATGCGGCCGTCGGGAGAGATTTGCGGCGTGAAGTTGAGCGTGTCGCCAAGGTTGCGGGTCTGGAAACCGCCGGGAATCACCGCACCCTCGGCGGGCATCGTGGCGGCCGCTGCGTTGGCCTTGGCGGCACTCGTTCGCGCAAACTCCGTCGGGTAGATCAACTCATGCACCGATTCCCCTTTCGCCTGCTGCCCCGAAATCGTGCGGACGACCATCAGCCGTTCGAGACGCGCCTGCTTGGCGTCCACGCGGCGCACAACTTCGTTATAGCGCTCGATGTCGGAAGGAAACTTCCGCAGCAACGCGAATGCATCGGCGAGCGGCAGCGAGAAGGTCTCCTCTTGGAGCGAGACCTGCTGCGCAAACGCCTCGTTGGCGGCGTTGGAGGAGGTTTTCGCATTCTGAGCGTGCGCGACGCCGGCGAACGCAACGAGAACGGCAACTAACAATGAGGAATGAAGTGCGGATTGTGTTTTCATAATGACCTTGGCATGCGGCCTGACTACGCCTTCACTTCCGGCACGTCGAACGGCTTGCGGTAGAAACCGCGGACGAGTTTGTTGGCCTTCGTGTTGTCCTTGAAACGCTCGTTCGCCTCGTCCCATTCGAGCCACGGGCCGAGCAACGACTCGCCCGGCTCCACGTCGTGGGCCTTGAGGTGGGCGAGGTAACGGTCGAGCGTCTCCTGGAACAGCGGCAGGTTGCCGATCTGCGCGCGCATCTCGGCGGCGCCGGCCTTGCGGCCGAGGCGGTAGGAGACGTTGCCGGCGTGGCAGATGCTCGTGGAGATGTGGCCGACGAGCACCTCGGCGTGGAGGTCCTCGCGTTTGCCGCTGCGCATCGCCGCGATGAAGTTCTCGAAGTGTCGTTCGCCGCCGGTGAACTTCTTGATCTGCTTGCCGTCATTGTCCATCACCGCGCCCGCGTGCATCAACACGTGGCCACCTTCGCACTGCACGAGCGTGTCGGTCTTGACGCCGCGGTAGTTCGGCGCGTCCTTCGCGTCCTTGGCCGCCAGCAGGTTGTGGACTTCGTAGATGACCGGAACGGAGTAGTCGTAGTAGCAAATCTGCGTGTTCGGCACCTCGCCGACGTCGTTGAACACGAACCGACCGCCGATGCTCATCATCCGCTTCGGCAGGCCCGTCTCGCCCAACACCCAGCGCGCCATGTCCAGCTCGTGGACGCCCTGATTGCACGACTCGCCGTCGCCGGTGTTCCAGATGAAGCTGCAATCGTATTGGAGCTTGTCGCGGTAGATCGGCTCCTTCCGCGCCGGGCCGCACCACAGTTCGTAATCGAGCGTGTCGGGAATCGGCAGCGGCTCGGTGCGCCGGCCGATGGACTTGCGCGGCTTGTTGGCGCAGCAGACGATGTATTTGATCTTGCCGAGCTGGCCGGAGCGGATGAACTCGTAGGACTGCCGGTCGGTGTCGCGCGAGCGGGCCTGCGTGCCGACCTGCACGAGCCGGTTGTATTTGCGCGCCGCGTTCACCATCTGCCGGCCTTCCCAGATGAAGTGCGCCAGCGGCTTCTCGACATAGACATCGCGTCCCGTCTCGCACGCCCAGATGACCGGCAGCGAATGCCAATACTGCATCGTCGCCACGGAGAACGCGTCAATATCCTTCCGCTCCATCAGCTTTCGGACATCCACCACCTCGTCGGGCCGATACTTGAACCTCTTCTCGATCCCGTCCGCCGCCGCTTTCAGCCGCAGCCGGTCCGGGTCGCAAACAGCGACGATCTTCACGCCTTTCTGGCTGCCGTGACCGGCGATGTGCGCCCCGCCGCGACCACCGCAGCCGACAATGGCGACGCGGATTTCGTTATTCGCGCCGAAGGTGCGCGCGCTGGCCAGCATTGGCCACGCGACCGTCGCCGCCGCAGCGGAGTGTTGGAGGAATTGCCGGCGCGTGAGCGCGGCGGGGGAGTTGGAATGGTTCATGTTTGGCTGCTCCTTGATTCGTTACACCGCATAATGCTTCGCCACCTTCCGCACGGCTTCGGCGGCGCCGAGGATGTATTCCTCGGTCATGCCTTCGTGGATGGTGAAACGGATGCCGTTCTGGAGGATGGCTTCGACTTCGGGCGTTTGGTGCTTCGTGAAGTCCATCTTCGTCAGCCCCATCTCGCGCACGGGCCAGTGGCCGGCGAAGAAGGCATGCTTCTGAAACACCTGCTCGCGATGCAGCGGCACCGAGATGTAGCCGGCGGAGCAGGAAACGCCCTCGGCCGCGAGCGCCTTGACGAACTCGGCGCGGTTGCAGCGGAACGCCTCGGTCTTGAAGCGCATGAAGTAGAACCAATAGACGCACCGGTCCTCGGGATGCACCTGATGCGGCAGGATGCCGGGGATGCTTGCGATTTTCTCGGTCAGCAGGTTGCCGAGCTTGGCGCGCTTGCTGGCAACACCTTCGAGCCGCTCCAGTTGCGCCGCGAGCACGGCGGCCGTCGGCTCGTTCATGCGGTAGTTGGTGGCGAAGGACCGGAATCCGCCGCCTTTGAGACGGTCGGCGCCTTTGTCACCACATTTCTGGAGGATCGGGCCGAAGCGCTCGTCGCTGGAGGCGACCACGCCACCGTCGCCGGTGGTGATGTGCTTGCTGTCCTGTAGCGACCAGCAGGCGATGTGGCCGACGGTGCCGATGGGCTGGCCGCGGAATTTCGCGCCCCACGCCTGGCAGCAATCCTCGATCAGGATCAGCTTGTGCTTGTCGGCGATGGCCTTCAGCGCGTTGAGGTCGCACGGGTTGCCGCAAAGATGCACGGCGATGATGGCCTTGGTCTTCGGCGTGATGCGGCGCTCGACGTCAGCGGGGTCAAGGTTGTATGTGGTCGCGCCGAGATCGGCAAACACCGGCACGGCCTGCTGGTAGATGACGCCGATGACGGTGCCGATATCGGTGATGGGCGAGGTGATGACCTCGTCGCCCGGCGCGATGCCCGCAGCTATGACGGCAATATGGATCGCCGCGGTGCCAGAGGTGCAAGTGTGGGCGTATTTGAACGGGTAGATCTTCTTGTAGCGTTCGAGTGCCAAGGTCGTCTGCGGGCCTTTCCAGTAAAAGAGCGAGTCCTGCTCCAGCATGGCGGTGAGCCGCTCGCGTTCGAGGTCGCCCCAGCGGCGGGCGCGCTTGACCGTCACCTTGACGGTCTTTTCGCCGCCGTTGATCGCCAGCTTGGACGCATCGGCGGATTTGGCGGTGGTAGCGTTGCTGGCGAGCATGGCAGCCGACGTGGCGGCGATGAATTCCCGACGGGAAACTGACTCTTTATTCTTCATGAACGACTCCTCGTTTGACTAGCTCTTCTTCGCGAGCAACCGCCGCGCGTTGTCGCAACGGATGGCCCGCAGTTGTTCTTCGGTTAATGGCGATTCTTTCAGCTTCAGCAAAGCCGACTCGAAATAAAACAGTGGCGCGTGCGAGCCGAACATCACGCGATTCAGCGGCGCCTTCTCCAGCAGACCCGCGACGCCGCCCACGCCTTCGAGCATGGCAATCTCGACGCAGACCTCGCCAGCTTGGAGCAGGTTCAACAGCGGCTGGCCGCGCAGGACGTTCATCGAGTTCAGGAGCGCCAGCCGAAGTCCCGGCGTTTTCTTCACGATACCAGCCAACGGTTTGACGTCCGGCGGCTCGACTTGCAGCAGCGAGTGCATCATTCGCCGGTCTTCCATGATCAGCACGAGCTGCACAAGCAGGCCGCGCTCCGCCGCGAGCCGCAGAAGCTTCGCGAAGTCAGGGTCGTCGAGCTTGTAACCGTGGTAGTTTGGATGCAGCCGGACGCCGGGCATGCGATGCTCCTCGGCGCAACGGCGCAGGTCGTCCTCCCAGTCGGGAAGTTTCGGGTTCACCGAACCGAATGGAACGAGCAATCCCTTGCCGTGACGGCGGCACTCGTCGGCGAGCCGATCGTTCACCGTGGCGATGTCGCGGTGCAGCAGGCTGTCGAAGCTGCCCGCCCAAGCCTGCGTCACGCCGTTGGCGCGGAGCTTGGCCACGAGCGCGCCGGTTTCATCGAGCGGCAACCGCCGCAGTGGCCAGCGCGAAAGATAAACATTGGTATCTATCAAGCCTGACGGCGCGGTGTCCGCAGCTTGTGCGGTGTTGGCACTGCCGAGCGATGCGACGCCGGCAGCCGCAGCAGCGACTTTGAGAAAATCGCGGCGGTCAAGTGAAGCGATTGATGGTTCGGGCTTCACAGCTTGATTCCCTTCTCACTCAGGATGGGGCGGAGCAGCCGCTTGAGGTTCTCGGCGAGAATGAGCTGCTTGGCAGTATCCGGGATGTTCGCGCCAAAAACCTTGGCGAGCTGCGACGCGAAGCTGCGGCCGCCGGCGTCGCTGCCGTAGAGCACACGGTCGGCACCGAGTTCGCGCACCGCCATCTCCGTAAAGCCGGCGGTCGGGTCGCCACCGTTGATGTCGGCGTAAATTTTCGGATGTGGCCGGATGGCGCGGAGGCCGCGTTCCCAATCGCCGCCGCAGTGGGCGCAGATGAGCGTGGCGTTGGGATGCCGCGCCGCCAGCTCCGCCATGTCCATCGGCGTGGATTCGCCGGGTAAATTTCCGGTAATCTTGATCCACGCGTGCTGCGTCACCACGGCCTTCAACTCAGCGGCGCGGGCGATGAGCGGGTCGAGCGCCGGGTCGTTGCAGTGCATGGCCACCCAGAGCTTCACGCCCACCATCGGTCCATCGCGCACGCAACGGTTGAGCTCGTCGAGGCTGGCCTGCGTGTGCTTGGGGGTGAGATAAACGAAGCCGAACGCGCGATCGGGAAACTTGCGCACTGCTTGGAGCACCTCGTCGTTGCTGCGCCGCATGAACTCCGGCGTCGGGTCGTAGTTCCACGACATCCCCATGAACACACAGAGCCGCGCGATGCCCATGCGGTCGGCGTATTCGAGCAGCTTGGACAGGCGCGCTTCCGGCGTCGTGCCCGGCACGCCGGCAAGGTGAGAATGCACGTCCCAAATATCGAAGTTCATTTTCGGTCTTGGTTGGACACCGATGGCCGCCGTTCTACTCCCTTCCGCCGGAAATGCAAGCTTGCGAGTGTCCCATTGTGGCGGCAACGGTAGTAGAAACGAAGACTCGCACCGCTTCAGTGTTGTTTGGCGGTGCTTGATCGCCGGCAGCGCCACTTGCGATTTCTCCAAGCCGCGGTCATACAGCAAAAAATCCTCCTGCGCGGTTTGCTTCCTTAAGGTGCCGGAAGCTGTGCGTCCAGCGACAGGTCCACGGCGGAGCGGTCGGGCGTCAGGTTCGGAGTGATGTTGATGGAGATCATCCCAGCCGGATTGCTTTCCTGACCGATGGAAATACGCGCCGCACTACCATCGTGCGTGATGATGCGCGGCGCGCTGAGCATGTCCACGCCAGACTCGCCTCGCGCAGCGTTGAGAATGGCGTCGAGCCGGCCTGCAGCCAGCGTGGATGATTGCGAGCTCTCCTTGCCATCGCTCCGGACTTTGCCGAGTCCGAGCCGGTTCCACACCGCCTCAGGCGCGTCAATGAACTGCATGCTGAACGTTACCTGACTGCTTTGCACGTCAATGACCGGTGTGCCAAGCGCAAGCGTGCGCCTGCCTGGTCCTGAAGCCCAACCGCCGGCAACAACCGTTTCGCCGCTCGCCAGCCGGACGCGAAACGAGGTTTTGAACGGCGCTTTGGCGGCATCAGTGCCTGCGGCCGGGGCGGATGCATCGGTTGTCCTCTTTGCGATTCCGGGCGCGGCGCCGGCGCGTAGCAAGGTCGTCTGTTCGCCGCGGCGCAGCGTCACGGTTCGCTGCTCGGCGTCAATCTGCTCTACCACCACGCCCGGCGACCACTCATTGCCTTCACACACAAACCGTTTCCAACCGATGCGATGTTCGACCGACGCTTCGGTCTTGCTGCCCTGCCTGATCACGCCGGTCACGCGCCAGCCGGCGGCCCAGTCGGGCAGCTTCGCAGCCGCCTTCGATTCTGGCTCCGCCGCAAGAGGTATCAACGAACTCGCGGCCAGCCAGACTGCCGGTAACAGGGAGATCATTTTGAGTCGAGTGTTTGATTTCATGGTTACTGGCTCACTGCCTTCGACTGCAACCGCAGCGCGCGCTCATCCGCCGCGAGTTCCAAGTCTGCGAGCTGCGCCACACACTTCAGCCCCTCCATGAGTGGCACGTCGGTAAACGCGTTGCCAGTCATTGTCAGGGCTTGCGCCAGCGCCGCGCAAGTTCGTCCCACGCCGTGCCGTCGTCGACAGGTAGGTTGGCCAGCACCGGTTGGTGCTGCGCAACAGCAGCGAACATGTTTGCCACGGCCTCACCCATCTGCCACAGCGCGTGGCGGAAGTTCGCTTTCCGGGCCAGTTCAACCATCCCGGCGTAATTCAACCCGACGGTCTTACGAATGGTTTCGTTGCAGTCCCAACCCTGCGGCGTCCGGCTCAGCTTCATGTCGGCCAGCACATGACGCGCATGAACGCGGACGTAGCGGCGGTTTTCCGCCAACACGGCACGCAGCAGCGGTTCTTTCTCCGGTGCCCAGCCATCGGGGGCCAATCGGCCGAGCGCGCCGCGTCGCTGGGCCACGCGCATGTAGTGCAACTGCACCGGCTCGACGGGCGTGTCGGCGAGGTCGGCAAAAAGCGCGGGCCAGTTCAGCCCCAACTCCTTCACGCCGATCTCGTGGAAGCTGACGAGATCCTGGATCGGCCGGTTGCGCGGCGTGTATTTGCCGTCAAGCAGATGAAGATCAATGCCGGGCCAGATGGATTTGATGAGACAGTCGCTGACGACGTGGACCATCCAGCCAAGCGCGTAGGCGAGCGGGCGTTCGCCGAGACCAAACAGGCCGAGTGCGTCGCCCGCCACGGCGCCAAAGTATTCGGGCAGATGTTCCCACGGCACAGCCAGCTCGTGGTCGCCTTTGGCCCAGCCGAACACGAGGTGCGAGCGGCCGTAGAAAAGTTCGTAAAGGCGGCGCGGCGAGAATTCGCCCTGCGGCGTGACGAGCTTGAACGGTCGCAGCGCGCCGCCGGTGATTGGGCTTTTCTCCAAAGGCGTGGTGCCGACGCCGACTTCCTGCCCGGTGTCCACGCAAATGGCTTCGGGCATCATCTGGATATCGCTGCCGATGTAGGCGCCGGCGAGGTAGCTGGCGAAATGTCGCCGCATCAAGGGCGCGACGGGCAGCCGGCGGGTGGCCGCGGCTTTCGCACCAAGCACGGCGTAAAGAGTGTGACCGACGATTCCGCTCATGGGCTTCTCCGCATGTCGCCGGAAAACTCCAACCGGCGACGCCGCCGAATCTATCGGCTGCGACGCTGTTTCACAATACCGGGCGACGCTAAAGATGGCCGTTGGCAATCCGCGCCAGTCAGGCTTAGAGTCACCGGCTGTTTGATCGGAAAACATGGTTACTGAAAACTCAAACTCAACCGCAGCAACCGCGCGGGCATCCGCCAACGAGATCGCGACCGCGCGGACTGAACTGCTCGCGCCGGCCGGCGATTGGGAGTGCGCACGTGCCGCGGTCGAGAACGGTGCCGATGGCATCTACTTTGGCCTCGAACGGTTCAACGCGCGGATGCGCGCCGACAACTTCACCACGGCCGACCTGCCGAAGCTGATGGAGTTCCTCCACCGGCGCGGCGTCCGCGGCTATGTCACGTTCAACATCCTGACTTTCGCCGAGGAACTCGCCGAGGCCGAGCGATACCTGCGCGCCATCATCGCCGCTGGCGCGGACGCCGTCATTGTGCAGGATGTCGGCGTGTGCCGTCTGGTTCACCGGCTTTCGCCCGATTTTCCGATCCACGCTTCGACGCAGATGAGCGTCACCAGCGTCGCCGGCATCGAGTTCGCTCAGGAACTCGGCTGCCAGCGCGTCATCCTCGCCCGCGAATGTTCGGTCAAGGAGATCGAAGCGATACATTCCAAACTTCAAACTTCAAACTCCAAAATGGAGTTGGAGGTGTTCATCCACGGCGCGCTTTGCGTCGCCTACTCCGGCCAGTGCCTCACCAGCGAATCGCTCGGTGGGCGTTCGGCCAACCGCGGCGAGTGCGCACAAGCTTGCCGGATGCCATACGAGCTTATTCGCGACGGCCAGCTTGTGCCGCTCGGTGACCGCCGCTATCTGCTCAGTCCTCAAGATCTCGCCGGGCTGGAACTGCTGCCCGACCTGCTACGCGCCGGCGTCAGTGCATTCAAAATCGAGGGCCGGCTGAAGTCGCCGGAGTATGTGGCAAACATCACGCGCATCTACCGCGCGGCGTTGGATCGGCTGCAAGGTAGGACAGGCGTCCCGCCTGTCCCGTCGTCAACCGATGGACAGGCGGGACGCCTGTCCTACTCTTCGGATCGCTACGACATGGAGATGGCGTTCTCCCGCGGCCTCCACACTGGCTGGTTTCGCGGCACCGACAATCAGGCGCTGGTCCACGCGCGCTTTGGCAAGAAACGCGGCGTCCTTCTCGGCGAAGTCAGCCGTGTGCAGGGCGAGTGCGTCCTGATGAAACTACAGGCGCCACTCAAGCCCGGCGACGGCATCGTCTTCGACGCGGGTCGGCCCGACGAGAAGGAAGAAGGCGGCCGCGTCTATGATGTCGAGCCGCGTGGCGCGGAGACGTTGCTCGGTTTTGGGCGCGGCGACATTGATTTCAAACGCGTCCACGTCGGCGATAAGCTCTGGAAGACCAGCGACCACGAACTCGACCGTCGGCTGCGGCAGAGTTTCGCCGGCGACCAGCCGCGTTTTCAGCGACCGGTGACGATGGAGCTTCTCGGCGGAGTCGGCCAGCCACTGACACTGGTTGTTCAAGACGAAGGCGGCCACGTCGTCCGGCTTGCCTCGGCGATGACGCTGGTGTTGGCACAGAAGCGACCGCTGGATACAGAGCGCCTGCGCGAGCAGCTCGGCCGGCTCGGCGGCACACCGTTCGCGCTCGGCGAGCTGCGAAACCGGCTCGAAGGCGCGGTAATGCTGCCGGTAAGCGAACTGAACCGGCTGCGTCGGGATGCGGTGGCGCAACTGGAGGCGCTGCGCGCGCAGCCGAAGCGATGGACGCTCGTAGCGCCGGCATCCCTGCCGGCGATGTCCGGCAAACAGGAGAACAACGACGCCGGCAAGGATGCCGGCGCCACGGCGGAACTGATCGTCCTCGTCCGCTCGATACCACAGCTCGGCGCGGCGTTGCGCTGTGGCGTCGAGACAATCTACTGCGAGTTCGAAGACCTGAAGAAGTATCGCGACGCCGTCCAGACCTTCCGCGCTGCGCACACCGCGCTGCAAACGACGCATTCCGAAATCTTCGTTGCTCCTCCGCGCATCACGAAGCCGGGCGACGACTGGATTCTCAAACAAGTCCGCGCCTGCGACGCCGACGGCTATCTCGTTCGCAACTATGATCACCTGAAGTTCTTCGCCGGTTGCCGCCGTGTCGGCGATTTCTCGCTCAACGTCGCCAACGCGATCACGGCCGACTATTTCCTCAACCGTTTCGGTCTGGAGCGCGTCACCGCCTCCTACGACTTGAACGTCGCGCAACTGGAATCACTGCTGCGCTCCGCGCCGCCGGCGTGGTTCGAGATTGTCATCCACCAACACATGCCGATGTTTCACATGGAGCACTGCATCTTCTGCGCGTTCCTTACCACCGGCACCGACTACACCAACTGCGGCCGGCCGTGCGACAAGCACGACGTGCGGCTTCGCGACCGCGTCGGCGCCGAGCATCTGCTGAAGGCCGACGCCGGCTGCCGCAACACGGTGTTCAACGCGTTGGCGCAGACCGGAGCCGAGCACGTCGCGCGGCTAATGGCGCTCGGCGCGCGCCGGTTCCGCGTCGAGTTTTTGGATGAACCGCCTGAGCAGGTCGCGCAGACGATCGAGAAATACCGGCAGTTGCTCGCCGGTAAGATCTCCGGCGCGCAGCTCTGGCGGGAGTTGAAGCTGCTGAACCAGCTCGGCGTCACGCGCGGGCCGATGGGATGAGCGCGGCGGGCGCTTCGCCACTGCTTGACCTTCCGGCTCGAAACACTTTAATTGCCAGCCATGCTATCGCCAATTGCCGCTGTTCGCCACGTGTTGCTTGCTGCGCTGCTCCTTGCGCCGCTGGCATCGCTGTGGGCGGCGCATCCGGCTGTTCGCGAGACGACTCTGCCGAACGGGCTGAAAGTCATCACCAAGGAAATCCACGCGACGCCGGTCATCAGTGTCTGGACCTACTACCGCGTCGGTTCGCGCAACGAGCGGCCCGGCATTACCGGCATTAGCCACCTCATCGAGCACATGATGTTCAAGGGCACCGCGACACTCAAGCGCGGCGACATTGACCGGCTCACGGCGCTGGCCGGCGGCAAGAACAACGCCTTCACCGACACCGACTACACCGCCTATTATTTCGCGCTGCCTTCCGACGCCGCCGCGCCCGAAGGGAAGTCCGGCCTCGACACCGTCCTGCGCATCGAGGCCGACCGGATGCGCAACTGCGCGATGGATCCGCAGGAGCTGGCGCACGAGAAGCAGGTGGTGTTGTCGGAACTGGACGGCAACGCGAACAACCCCCTCAACCGCCTCGACGAAGCAACGCGCGCCGCCTCCTACGTAGTGCATCCGTATCACTGGCCGGTCATCGGCTGGAAATGCGACGTGCAGGCGATCTCCCGTAGCGACGTGCTTGGTTACTACCGGACTTACTACCAACCCAATAACGCCATCCTCATCCTCGCCGGTGATTTCGACACCGCGAAGGTGTTCGACAGGTTGCGCAAACATTTTGGCCCGATCCCGCGCGGGCCGGAGCCGCCGAAGGTCACAGGCGTCGAGCCGGAACAGGAGGGCGAACGTCGCGTTGCGGTGAAAGGCGAGGGGCGCGCGGTTTACTTCGAGGGGATGTATCATATTCCCGGAACGTCGCACCCGGACATGTTTGCGCTCGGCGTGCTCGACTCGTTGCTGACGGTCGGCAAAAGCTCGCGGCTCTACCGCGCGCTGGTGGACACCGGTCTGGCTACCGACGTGAGCTCGCTGTTCAGCCAGCAGCGCGATCCCGGCTGGGAAACGATTTTCGCCACCTGCTCCGAAACCGCCGACCGCAGGAAGTTCGAGCGCGCGCTCGACGCCGCCATCGCCGATGTGCAGGAAAAACTCGTCAGCCCGGCCGAACTGGCAAAGGCCAAACGCCAGACGATCACGCAGACCGTCTTCGCGATGGACGGCATCAGCGATCAAGGCGCATTGCTCGGCTCTTACGAGATCGTCAATCACTGGAACTATCTGCTCACGCTGAACCAACGCACCGAGCGCGTCACCGCCGAAGATGTTCGCGCCGTCGCGCGGAAATACCTGACCGCCTCCAATCGCACCATCGCGTGGTTTGTGCCGACGAAGATCTCCAAGGAACTCCCCGCGCCGACCCGCCCCAAACCCGGCCCGATCCAACGGAGGATCGGCGGGGGAATTGGAGCGGTGGAGTGTTGGAGTGTTGGAGTGTTGGGGAAAAGACTTCTGCCGCGTCACTACAATGCTCTAATGCCCCAACAATCCATTACTCCATTACTCCATTACTCCAAATCCCCATTCCGTCCCCTGCCGCTTGCCGCCCTTGCGCCGCGCGTTACGCGCACCGTGCTGCCGAACGGCATGGTGCTGCTGCTTCAGGAAAATCACGCAAATCCCACCGCGGCCATCGCCGTCAACGTGGACGCCGGCGCGGCGTTCGACCCGACGAAACGGCCTGGTCTCGCCGTGCTCACCGCCGCCATGCTCAACCGCGGAACCGCGACGCGCTCCGCGGCGAAGTTTCACGAGCAGCTCGACACGCTCGGCGCGGAGCTGACCTTCAATGCCACCATGGATGGCGCGAGCATCAACGGCCGTTCGCTTAGTCAGGACTTGCCGAAGCTGCTGGAGTTGGTTTGCGACTCGCTTCGCCGGCCGGCGTTTTCTCACGCCGAATTGTCGCGGCTACGCGCCGAACAAATCACCGCGTTCAGAGAGGACGCTGACAGTCCCTATATCCTCTCCTTGCAGGAACTGCGCGAGGCGCTTTACCCCCAGAACCATCCGGAGTGGCACTACCTGCGCGGCGGTGAGGCGGACATCAAGGCCGCCACGCGCTCCGACTTGCTGGCGTTTTACCGCCAACACTACCGGCCTGACACCACCGTGATCGCCATCGTCGGCAATTTCGACGCCGGACAGGTTGCCTCCCAGGTCCAGTCGCTCTTCGGTTCTTGGCAGGCCGTCGGTCCGCGGCCTAAACTTGAACTGCCGCCGATCTCCGCGCTCAGCCGCGAGGCCACCGAAAAGCCGAAGCGCCTGCCGATTTCCGACAAGGCCGAAGCCATCGTGTTGATGGGCGCGCGCGGCGTGGATGTCCACGCGCCGGATTATTTCGCCGCGATCACCGCCAACCACATCTTCGGCGGCGGCGAACTGCTCAACAGCCGGCTGCTCGCTTCGCTTCGCGAAAAGCAGGGCCTCACCTACAGCGTTTCAAGCGAGTTCCGCGGCAGCCGCGGCGAACGCCCTTGGACGCTCGCCATGCAAAACGATCCGAAGGACGTGGACACAGCCATCCGCGGCGTCCGCACCGAACTGGAGCGGATGCGCTCCGCCCCGCCGTCCGACGACGAACTCGACCAAGCCCGTGCCACGCTCGTCGGTGGCATGTTACTGGGGATGGAAACCAACGCCGGCATCGCCGACACGCTTTGTGATCTCGAACTCTACGACCTCGGTCAGGATTGGATTGCGCGCGCCGTTGGCGCCATCTGGAAAGTCACCCCCGCCGACGTGCTCGCCGCCGCGCGAAAATATCTGCCCGCGCCCGACAAGCTCATCACCGTCATCGCATCGCCGCAGTGAGGAGGAGATGGAAGATGGGAGATAGGAGATAGGAAAATGAAGTTCACACATCCATGTCGTTCATTGCTCATCCTTCTCCTCCTAACTCCCATCTCCCATCTGCCATCTGCCGTCGTCGCCTTCGGCGACGACTCGCCGCGCTGGGGATTGCTCAACCCGTTCCGGCTCACGATGACGCGGGCGGAGTTCCAGTCGCGGCTCGATCGCGTCTTCTCGCCCGGCGGCGCATTCCAGAAGTTCCTCGTTTACGATGGCGACAGCGTTTCCGTCTTCGACGACGAGCTACGCCAGCAACGGCTTTATCGCCTCCAGTTTGCAACCGACACGTGCCGCGTGATGAAGCGGTCGTTCAAGACGCTGGAAGATCTGCCGGCGCTGAAGAACCCGCCGGCCCAGCCGTTGCGCGGGCTGCGCATCGTGCTCGACCCCGGCCATATCGGCGGCGAGTTCGCGCGGATGGAGGAACGGCTTTTCAAGTTGAACGGCGGCCCGGCCGAACAGGAAGCTGTGCAGAACATCCTCGTTGCGCGCTTGCTCGCGCCGCAACTCCAGCGCGCGGGCGCGACGGTGCTGTTTACCAAGAACAACTTCAAGCCGGTCACCGACGCTAGCCCGGAGCAGTTCCGCGAACCAGCGGAGAAATACGTCCGCGAGAACATCGCCACGCGCCCCGACGTGCGCGCGATGAGCGAGTTGGCGCGCGAGGCGTTTTTGCTCGACGCGACCCGCAAGCGGATGGAGATGGAATTCTACCGCAACGCCGAGATTCGCGCCCGCGCCGCGCTCGTGAACGAGCGGTTGCAGCCCGATCTGACGCTCTGCATCCACTTCAACGCCATCGGCGATACCGACCGGCCCGCGCCCGACAACCGGTTGTTGCTGATCATCCACGGCGGTTACTCGCCCGGCAGCGTGGAGACGCCGCAGTGGAAGTTCGAGATGCTCTGGAAGCTGTTGGAGAACTCGCACCCGACCGAACTCGCCGCCGCCGCCGTCATCAGCCGCGCCATGGCCGCCAACCTGAAACTGCCGCCGGAGCGCTCCAAGCAGGACCCGAACTACGCCGCCGTGAGCGACAATCCCTATATCTATGCCCGCAACCTGATCGCGAACCGGCTCTACCACGGCCCCGTCATCTACCTGGAGCCGTATTACCAAAACAACCCCACGACCTACGCGCGCCTCTTGGCCGGCGACTACGACGGCGAGCGCGAGTTCGGCGGCCAGCGCCTCCGTTCCATCTTCCGTGAATACGCCGACGCCGTCGCGCGCGGCGTCATCGAGTTCTATCGGCAGCACACCATGGCAACGCCTGCGGGACGCTGAGCGACGGGTTAGACGCTTCGGTTTGGCCGGCTCCAGCGGATGCGCGCCAGCAACGTGTCGCCGCGCCAACCGTCGCGGCTGCGCTCTTCACCGACCGTTATCCACGCTTCGTCTGGTGTCACGATAATTGGGTGAAAGTTCCCCATCGCTGCGACGTGCTCCGGCGCACCGGCTGGGTCGCCGATCATCGGGAACATGACGCGCTCCGTGGCGCGCACGAGCCGGAGCATCTTCGTGTCCACCGCCGCCATGAAGATCGGCGCGCGATAGCGGATGACCTTCGCGTTTTCCACTGTCTTGCGCGTATAGACCAGATGCAGCCGCTCGCTGTGTTCCAGCCAATGCTGCTGCGTCGTGGACATCGTCAGCACCTCGCCGTCGTCAAACGTCCACGGTTTCGCCTCCGCCCAGCGCAGGCCATCGTCGGACACGCTAACGTAGCCGTGCCCGTCCTCGGCGCGGATCGTCAGAAAGAACCGCCCTCCCCACCTCGTCAGGCTCGGCTCCAGCAGACCGCGTCCTGCCGTGTTGCGAAGCTCGTCGCCGGTCTCCTTGATCGCTAGCGTGCGGCCGTCGAACGAACAGCGCGCCGTCGTCACGCCGCGGTCCTTGCGGCCCTTCGGCCCGAACGACAGCGCCAGCAGCACGTCGCCGTTCTCCAGCACGAGCCGCTGGCCGCAGTTCGACGTGTAGATGGCCGTCGCGCGCGCGTCGTTCCACACCAGCTTCTTCCGCTCCGACCAACCGCCGTCAGCCGAACGCACGACATACACCGGCCAGCGATCTTCCGCAGGTTTCGTCAGCTTGTTCTTGAGATAATAGACGTTGTGTCCCATCGCCAGCACCGTGCCCGTCGGCGGATGAAACTGAGGCACCACGTCGCACACGCCTTCCTCAAACCCGCCGCCGATGTCGCGCCTCGCCAGCGCGTCAATCGGCGCCGGCTCGTTCCATGTCCTGCCGAGATCACTGCTGGTCGTCCAGTGGACCTGCCCGAAGTTGTCGCTGCCGGTGATTGGCTGCAACGTCATCAGCACCGCCGGTTTCGACCCCGGCACGACGCAGCCGCGCGGATGAAACCAACTCGTGCCGCCATCGCGCCCCTTCCAGATGGTCCGCCGCTCGATGCTGACGACAAGGTCGGGCGCGGTTCCGGCGCGCGCGGCGACGACTGTCGTGGCGCCCGCGAGCGCCTGCACAAAGGCGCGACGTGAGAGTGTTGTTGTCATTTCGATTTCTTTCCGGCGACCAGTGCCGCCATCGAACGATCATGGACGCGCGACAACGCGAGCACCGCCACCGTCGCGCCGATCAGCGCCCGGAGCATGTCCTGCTGCGCGTCCCACGGGTCGCCCTGCATGCCGAGCCACTGCGGGCCGGCGTTCGGGTAAAACCAGACGACGATCTGCCATTCGAGCAACTCGTAAAACGCGCTGAGGGCCAGGCAGAAACAGACAGCCAGAAAGTTCACCATCCTGCCGCGCTGCAACGGCGTCGTCCGCAGCAGCACCTCGCGCGCGATGAGCGCCGGCACGAAACCTTGGAAGAAATGGCCGATCCGGTCGAACGGGTTGCGCGAGAGGTGGAGCAGGTCGCGCAACCAGTTGCCGAGCGGCACCGCCTCATAGGTGTATTTGCCGCCAGCGGCCAGCACGGCGAAATGGATGCCGACGAGCAGATAGACCAGCGTCGAGAAAGGAAATTGCCGCCGCGTCAGCACGAGCGTCACGATGCCTGCGACGCCGAGAGCCACTTCAAACAGCCACACCGCGTAATCCGCAGTGCCAACCGCCGACCACGCGAGGCAAAGCGCCGTCGCCACGCAAAGCGAGAAAAGCGGATCGGGACGTTTCATCGCGGTCATTTTGTTTGTCAGCTGATTGTTAACCGGCGGGCTGGCCTCTAGCAAGACGCTTGCGCAGATGCGGTGGCTTCCGCTACCGTCGCAAACTGTTGTGAAAAACGCCAAAGCCCATCTGAAACCGGCGACGCTCTGCGTCCACGCTGGCGCATATCGCGATGAAGCTACGGGCGCCATTACCACGCCCATCTTCACCGCGTCTTCCTACGCCTATCCGAGTCCGATGAACGAAAACACCTATCAGCGCTACTTCAACGTCCCCAACCAGCGCGCGGTGGCCGCCAAGCTCGCCGCGCTGGAGCGGGGCGAGGACGCGCTGGTCTTCGGCAGCGGCATGGCCGCCATCACGACGGTGCTATTCGCGCTGCTGAAACCCGGCGACCATGCGGTGTTCCAGGAAGACCTCTACGGCGGCACCTACCACTTCGTTGCGGCGGAACTAACCGGGTTCGGAATCGAGGTTTCCTTCGCCCGCAACCAAGCCGACTTCACGGCGCAGCTTCGGCCTAATACGAAGCTCATTTACATCGAATCGCCGTCGAACCCACTCCTGCACTGCGTGGACGTCGCCGTCGTCGCGTCGCTCGGCAAGACACGTGGACTGCTGACGGTCATTGACAACACCTTCGCCTCGCCCATCAACCAGACGCCGCTGGCGCTCGGCATTGACGTGGTCGTCCACAGCGCCACGAAATATCTCAACGGCCACAGCGACCTCAACGCCGGCGCGGTCGTCGCCTCGCGCGAGATCATTGCCCGCATCCGCCCCTGCGCCGTCAACCACGGCGGGATGCTCGACGCCCACGCCTGCTACATGCTCGAACGCGGTCTCAAGACGCTCGCCCTCCGCGTTGAACGACAGAACGAAAACGCCGGCAAACTCGCGCAGTGGCTCCAGCGGCATCCCGCGGTTACTCGCGTTAACTATCCCGGCCTGTCGGACCATCCCGACCACGCCATCGCCGCGCGCCAGATGCGCGGTTTTGGCGGCATGCTGTCGTTCGAGTTGCGCGACGCAGCACAGGCGGGCGCGGTGCTGGGCCGTTTCAAGCTCGCCACCGCCGCTCTGAGCCTCGGCGGCGTCGAGACACTTGTGACCATTCCGGCGAAGACCTCCCACGTCAAGCTGACCGCTGCCGAGCGTGCGGCCATTGGCATCAGCGACGCCCTGCTCCGCGTCTCCGTCGGCATCGAGGATGCAGACGACCTGACCGCGGACTTTGAACAAGCCTTGGCCGCGAGGTGAAGCTGTGAAGATCATCGTTGACGAAAACATCCCCTTCGGCCGCGAGGCGTTTGGCCGGCTTGGCGACGTGGTGACGATGCACGGCCGCAAGATGGACGCCGCTGCTGTGCGCGACGCCGATCTGCTCATCATCCGCTCAATCACGAAGGTGAATCGAGAGTTGCTGGAGGGAAGCCGCGTCAAGTTCGTCGGCACCTGCACCATCGGCACCGATCACGTGGACGAGGCGTATCTGCGCGAACGTGGCATCGCGTTCGCCAGCGCGCCCGGATGCAATGCCAACTCGGTCGCCGAATACATCGTTTGCTCGCTGCTGGTGCTCGCCAAACGCGGCGGCTACCGACTCGAAGGCAAGACCATCGGCGTTGTCGGCGTCGGTAATGTCGGCAGCAAAGTCGTGGCGAAGTGCGAGGTGCTCGGCATGAGAGTTCTGCAAAACGACCCGCCGTTGGCGCGGCTGTTTCCGTGCGAAAAGCGTTTCCTACCGCTGGAAGCGCTGATGGACAGCGATTTCATCACGCTGCACGTGCCGTTGACGAAGACCGGCGAAGACAAGACCTGGCACATGGCGGACGCGGCATTCCTGAAGCGGATGAAGCCCAGCGCCGTCCTGCTGAACACCTGCCGCGGCGCGGTGCTCGATAATAAGGCGCTGAATCGCACGGCCGTGCTGGATGTTTGGGAGGGCGAACCGGCCATTGGCGTTTCGATCTTCGACCGCGTCGCGCTCGGCACGCCGCACATCGCCGGTTATTCCTATGATGGCAAGGTCAACGGCACGACGATGGTTTACCAAGCGGCGTGCAAAGCCATTGGGGCCGCAGCCGACTGGGACGTCCGGCCGCTACTACCGCCGTCGCCGCACGCCACGCTCATTCTCGACGCCACCGGTCGCGACGACGAGGACGTGCTGCGCGAGGTGGCGCTGACGGTCTATGACATCGAAGCAGATGACCGGCGGCTGCGGGCGATTGCAGACTTGCCAGCAAACGAGCGGGGTGCATACTTTGACAGATTGCGGAAAGAGTATCCGCAGCGCCGCGAGTTTCAGAACTCAACCATTACACTTCGCGGCGGCAGTGTAACCGTCCGCCAGAAACTGGCGGGCATCGGATTCAAACTTAAGGATTAAACTATGAGCGAACCACAAGCAGACATCGCATTGATCGGCCTGGCCGTCATGGGCCAGAACCTCATTTTGAACATGAACGACCACGGCTTCACCGTCGTGGCCTTCAACCGCACCGTCTCGAAGGTGGACGATTTCATCGCCAACGAGGCCAAGGGCACCAAGATCCTCGGCGCGCACTCGCTTCAGGAAATGGCCGGGCTGCTCAAGCGCCCGCGCCGCGTCATGCTCATGGTCAAGGCCGGCAAGGCCGTGGACGAGTTCATCGAGTCGCTCATTCCCGTGCTGGAACCCGGCGACATCATCATTGACGGTGGCAACTCGCTCTTCGAGGACACCATCCGCCGCACTAAATACGTCGAGTCGAAGGGCCTGCTCTACATCGGCACCGGCGTTTCCGGTGGCGAAGAAGGCGCGCGTCGCGGTCCCTCGATCATGCCCGGCGGTTCGCCCGCCGCTTGGCCGCACGTGAAGCCGATCTTCCAAGCCATTTCTGCAAAGGTCGGCGACGGTTCGCCGTGCTGCGACTGGGTCGGCGAGAACGGCGCGGGTCATTACGTGAAGATGGTCCACAACGGCATCGAATACGGCGACATGCAGCTCACCTGCGAAGCCTACCACCTCATGAAGGACGGCCTCGGCATGACCGCCGGCGAGATGCACGAAGTCTTCAAGCAGTGGAACGAGGGCGAACTCGGTTCCTACCTCATCGAGATCACCCGCGACATCCTGGGCAAGAAGGACGACGACGGCACGCCGCTCGTGGACAAGATCCTCGACACCGCCGGCCAGAAAGGCACCGGCAAGTGGACCGTGAAAAGCTCCGCCGACCTCGGCGTGCCCACCTCGCTCATCACCGAGGCGGTCTTCGCCCGTTGCGTCTCGGCGATGAAGGACGAGCGTGTGAAAGCCGCGAAAGCCTTCAAGCCGATCAACGCGAAGTTCGCCGGCGACCGCGCGGAGTGGATCGAGGCCATCCGCAAGGCCCTCTACGCTTCCAAGATGGTCAGCTACGCCCAGGGCTACATGCTGATGCGCGAGGCGGCCAAGGAGCACAAGTGGAACCTCAACAACGGCGGCATCGCCCTGATGTGGCGCGGCGGCTGCATCATCCGCAGCGTCTTCCTCGGCGACATCAAGAACGCGTTCGACAAGAACCCGAAGCTGTCAAACCTGCTGCTCGATCCGTTCTTCAAGAAAGCCATCAAGGGCTGCGCGCGCAGTTGGCGCAAGGTCATCGCCACGGCGGTCAAAAAAGGCATCCCCGTGCCGGCGTTCAGCACTGCACTGGCGTTCTTCGACGGCTTCCGCAGCGAGCGCTTGCCCGCGAACCTGCTCCAGGCCCAGCGCGACTACTTCGGCGCGCACACCTACGAGCGCGTGGACAAGCCGCGCGGCGAGTTCTTCCACACCAACTGGACCGGCACCGGCGGCCGCGTGGCCAGCAGCACCTATACGGTGTAAAGCCGTTTCGTCTCGAAGAAGGCCGGGCGCGGCAGCGCGTCCGGCCTTTTTTTGTTTGCGCGAGACAGTGCCGCTCTTGATTCTGCCAAGGAGTGCTTGTCGCCCGCGCCAGATGCTGATACTCATTTCCACCTGCGGCACGCTCATCTGGTGTCACTCTGAGTAGTGCTCAGATCTTAGGAGAATGATGAAAGCCGATTCCGAGGGCCTTCACAAGATCGCCAACACAGACAAGTCTGGCCGGCGGGCGGACATGGTCTTCATCCATGGGCTGGGCGGCGCTTCGCACAGCACTTGGCGGCATGGCAAGGAGGGAAGACCGGACCACTTCTTCTGGCCCGACGAGCTTGGCAAGCAACTGAAAGACTTCGGCATCTGGAGCGTGGGCTATCCCGCGGGTTTCACCGGACTAGGCAAGCAAGGAATGATCATTGAGAAGCGCGCTGGCAATGTCTCTGACACGCTTGCCAACGGTGGCTTGGGCGATCGCCCAATTCTCTTCATTACTCACAGCATGGGTGGCCTCATCGTCAAGCACCTCATTGTGGATAGCCAGATGCTTCCGGGTGAGGATCGGAAGCGCATCGTCAGTTGCATCCGCGGGATTGTCTTCTGCGGCACGCCGCACCGAGGAGCCGCGTTCGCCGATGCAGCGCACGTCTTCGGCCTGCTCGGCGGTGGCAGCCAAACGCACGTAGACGAAATGCGAGCCAACGCCGAGAAGCTCGACCTCCTGCATGACAAATTCATCGAGTGGCACCGGCAGCATCCCGTGCCCATTGAAAGCTATGCGGAGAACCAGAAACTAATGCTGACGCACTGGTTTTTCTTTGCGACTGACTATGGGGTTGTCGTTCCGCGTGCGTCGGCGAATCCCGGTATCGCCGGCTGCGAAATCCACGACTCAGACGACGACCATCTCACGCTCGTCAAACCTCGGGACGCTCAGCATAACGTTTATGCCGGTGTCTCGCGGTTCATCGAAAAAGCGCTGAAGCCCGCGTCGCCTCCAACCCCACCCACGGTCGCCACACCAACTCTTGCCCCGGCCCATGTTGTGATCGAAACACCGCCTGCCAAGGCTGCTGAGATCCCCACCGACATCTCTCGCATCCTCAAATACGCCCCCGCGCAACTCATCGGCCGCGAGGAGGAAACGAAGCTCCTCAACGACGCTTGGGCGAAGACACAGAACCATGATCCCAAGCGCCCCCACGTCCTCACCTTCGTCGCCCTCGGCGGCGAGGGGAAGACCTCACTCGTGGCCAAGTGGGCGGCGGAACTGGCGGGGCAGGACTGGCCCGGCTGCGACGCCGCCTTTGCGTGGTCCTTCTACAGCCAGGGCACGCGCGAGCAACTGGCGGCGTCCTCCGACCTGTTCCTCAAGGCCGCCCTCGCCTTTTTCGGCGACGACGCGGACAAGGCGTTCGCCGCCAGCCCCGCCGGCACGTTTGAGAAAGGCCAGCGCCTCGCCCGCCTCGTGGGCCAGCGGCGCAGCCTCCTCATCCTCGACGGCCTCGAGCCGCTGCAATACGCGCCCACCGCGCCCACGCCGGGCGAACTCAAGGACCAAGGTCTCGCCGCGCTGCTCAAGGGCCTGACCGCCGCCAGCCACGGCCTGTGCGTCGTTACCACCCGGTATTCGCTCCCGGACTTGCGGGCGTTCTGGCAGACCACCGCGCCGGAGGTGAAACTGCTGCGCCTGTCCCGCAACGCCGGCGTGCATCTGCTGAAAACCCTCGGCGTGAAAGGCAGCGAACTGCGGAACATTCCTTCCAGCGACGGCAAGGAGCAGTTGAACGAGTTCGAGAAGCTGGTCGAAGACGTGAAAGGCCACGCGCTCACGCTGACCCTGCTCGGCGGATTCCTGAAACGCGCCTTCCACGGAGACATCCGCCAGCGCGACCGCGTGAAGTTCGAGAAGGCCGACGAGAAGATGGACGGCGGGCACGCCTTCCGGACCATGGCCGCCTACGAACAATGGCTGTTGAGCGGTGGCGACGAGGGCCGGCGCGAAGTGGCCGTGCTGCGGCTCATGGGTCTGTTCGACCGGCCTGCCGACGCCGGCTGCCTCGCGGCGCTGCGGCGCGAACCCATCCCCGGCCTCACCGAACCGCTCGCCGGGCTGGCCGACGACGATTGGGAATACTGCCTCAGCGGCCTCGAAACCGCGAAGCTGCTCACGGTGAACCGCGACGCGGCCGGCGCGCTCGTCTCGCTCGATGCGCATCCGCTGCTGCGCGAATACTTCGCCCGGCAACTGCGCGAGCAACAACCCGACGCCTGGCGAGCGGCCCACCGGCGGCTCTACGAACACCTCCGCGCGACCACGAAGGAAGGCGACCAGCCCACGCTCGAAGACCTCCAGCCGCTCTACCAAGCCGTGGCCCACGGCTGCCAGGCAGGGTTGCAGCCAGAGGCGCTCTGCAAGGTTTACTTCGTCCGCATCTTGCGACAAAATGAACATTACTCATGGCGGAAACTCGGAGCGTTCGGGTCTGACTTGGGCGCTGTCGCTTGCTTTTTCGAGCAGCCATGGAATCGATTGTCCTCAACACTGGTCGATGGAAATCAGACCTTCGTCATGAACCAAACCGCACTCTACCTCATGGCCTTGGGCCGGCCGACCGAGGCCCTCACGCTGATGCGGGCTGCACTGGTGAACTTCGAAGCGCAGACGATATCGGAAAGGTTGAGCGTATTTGCAAGTCCAGAGCAAGTGCAGAACAGCAAGATGTATAATGCGTTTATAGGTGCAGCAAAAATCGCCAGCAACCTGAGCGTGCTGGAGCTGACGCTGGGCGCGGTGGCCAAGGCGGTGGAAGACGCCAAACTGTCCGTGGACCATGCCGACGCCATCGGCGTTGCCGATTTGCGGGAGATGGCGCATGCGAAGATGGCTTTAGCACTGCACCAAGCGGGCCGCCGGGAAGACTCGCAGGCGCTCTTTCGCGAGGCCGAGCAAATGCAGGCCGAGCGCGAGCCTGACTACCCGTTGCTGTATTCGTTGCATAGCTTTTGGTATTGCGACCTGCTCTTGACGGAAGCGGAGCGTGCTGCGTGGCAGTTGGTTCAGAAATCGGAAGTCAGATGTCAAAGGTCAGAATTGCTTGAGGAATGCCGCGCCGTCTCCCAGCGCGCGGCGCAGACACTCAAATGGGAAGGGGGTCGGCTCCTCGACATCGCTCTCGACAACCTCACGCTGGGTCGCGCCGCGCTCTACCGAGTCATTTTGGAGAATTCTGACTTCCGACTTCTGACCTCTGACCTCTCCCACATTGGCGCCGCCATGAATGGCCTCCGCCGCGCCGGCACGCAAGACCATCTTCCCCTCGGCCTCCTCACCCGCGCTTGGCTGCGTTTTCTGGCGGGCGACGCCGCCGGCGCATGGGCTGACTTGGACGAAGCATGGGAGATCGCCGAGCGTGGCTCCATGAAGCTCTTCATGGCGGACATCCATTTGAGCCGTGCACGGCTCTTTGGAAGGCTGAAGGCTGAAGGCGAAATGCTGAAGTATCCGTGGGGGTCGCCGCAGGCCGATCTCGCCGCCGCCGAGAAACTGATCAACGAATGCGGCTACCATCGCCGCGACGAAGAACTGGCCGACGCCAAGAAGGCGATCCTTTCCTGACCCGCCAGAGCTTCCGGGTTTTCCTGTGAAGGCCGTTGGAGTTCAAGCTTCAGCTTGTTTTGATGCGACGGCAGCCTGAAGGCTGAACTCCAACAGGTTGGCGGTCTGATCTTGGACAGACAGGAGTGTCTGTCCTACGCCGCGGTTCACTTCGCAGTCATCGGTTGCATCGCGATGGATGCCTTGATCAGGTAGCTGCGCGAGCAGCGGTCCTTATCGCCGATGGCCGCCTCCGTGACCACCACCGTGGCTTCCACCATGCCCGCTGTGGCCGCCATAGGAACGACCACCGTGACCGCCGTAGGAATGGCCGCCGTAATGATGACCATAATGACCGCCGTAGCCGCCGCCCCAACCGAAGCTGATGCTCGGCCAGCCGCTGTAACCATAGGAACCGTAGTAACCAGAGTAATACGGACTGTAGCAGCCGTAGCCATAGGACGGGTAGCTGTAGTAGCCGGAGTAATACGGCGTATAGCCGGAATAAGGGGTGGAGTAGTAATAGCCTTGCGCACCCGCTTCCAGCGTGCCGAACGTGAGTAATCCGAGCACCGCGCCCATCACCACCAGTTTTGTCGCTTTCATAAGAGTATCCTCGTTCAAACTGTCGCATCTATGACGGCGCACGAGTCTGACTTCTTCACTTAACCGAGGTTTTATTTTTACCTGGTATGTTCACGACAAGGGCGTGGGCATCGCCAGACGGAACGGGATGCTGCTGACGACGGAGCCGGCATTGTTGTTGCCGCCCGCGCAGCAGGGTTCTCAATCTGTGGTCATCGGTTGCAGCGCGATGGATGACTTGATCAGATAGCTGCACGTGCAAAGATCCGTGGCGTCGGGCATGAGCACGAGGCCGCCGACGGGCACCGCGTTGATCCAGCAACCGGGGCGGATGCCGCCGAAGTTCTGCACGCCGCGAGGCTTTTGCAGATCCACGTAGCCCAGCGTGGCCGAGCGGAAGACCATGAGATTGCACGACGCGGCCGGGATGCCGCAGCCGTAGGAGCGGGGGAACGTGATGCCCATCGGCCTGCCGGTCAGCAGGTCCCATCCTTGAGATTGAAAGAGGACGGTTTGGCCGTGAATGATGGGGCGCGTTTTGTAGGTGGCCCTGATGTCCCAACGTCGCCGGCCCGTCGCGGTATCGAAGGCGGCCAGGCGTCCGCCCAGCTCGGAGGCGAGCTTGAAGGCCGTGTTCTGGTAGCACATCAGCAGCGTCTGATGTTCTTCGCTGAGCGCCAGCAGCGTGCCGTAAACATCCTCGTCCGATTGCCAGACGATCTTGCCGTCGGCCAGACCAAGTGCGACCAGCGTGCCGGCGGGATGCGTCGCGCCCTTGTCTGGAATGCCTTTCTTTTTTTCCTTCTTGCGGTCCCCGAGGGCCTCGTCGCGGTCAATCACATACACGCGACCGCCACCGATGGCGATGGCGTTGTGTCGAAGCGAATTTTGAGGTTGCCAACTCCACTTCAACTTGCCCGTAACCGCGTCCATGGCGAACAGCAGCTTGGACTCCGTCCACTGCTCCCGCATGTCGCCCGGGCGAAATCGGAACGTTACGAGGTGCGCGGGATCCACCACGGTGCCAATGAGCGTGTCGCCGACGCAAGCGACCATGCCCCATTCGCCGGGATGGCTACTCTTCGATGTGGGCGCGGTGAAGGTGGCCAGCAGCCTGCCAGTGACGGGATCAAGCCGCAGGCATTTGTTTTCGGTTCGCACAAACAGGCCGTGTTCGCCGACGCAGAAGTTGCTGCCCGTTCCCGAAACGCCCATGAGGTGGTCGCCATCATAGACTTTGAGGATGTCCGGCAGCGGATACTCCCACAGCACACGGCCGTTGTAAGCGTCCACGCACCGCAGCGCGTTGAGTCCTTCAATCAAGAGCAGCCCTTTGTAGAACAACGGCGCCGGGCCGCGACCGTGACGGCTTGGCATCCGGAAGTTGAGGTCGTTGAACCAGGAAACGCCGAGCGGTCCTTTGACGAGCGTGTCGGTCGAGCAGCAGGTGTTCGCCGGATCGCAATACTGATGTGTCCACATCCCCGCGCCCGCCAAGTCGCCTCGCTCGGTCATCGTCATCGCGCCCGGCTTGCCGAAGCACGACTTGCCGCCATAAGGCCGCAGCACCCGGTTGATGTCCTTCGGCGACACCGCATCGGCCCCGCCGCTCACCGATCGGCCCGACACGATCAAGTTGGCGAAGTAGCTCGGCCAACGGTTCTGGCCAAGCTGGCCCTGATGAACAGTGACGCGCACGCCATACAGGCCCGCCGCATCAAGCTTCCGGCGAGCGAGCGCGACCTTCGCCGGATCCGTGTCAATCGCGCAGATGTGCAGCTTCGTGTTTTTGGCCAGTGCCATCGCAAGCGAACCGTCGCCACACGCTAGGTCGAGGCAATAGCCTTCGGTCACGCCCGTCTTGCGAACAATTTCATCAGCAGCGGCTTCGACCGCGGCAGACTCCGCGAAAACCGGTGCTTTCTCCTGGATGGTGTGCGCCACCACCGTTTTGCTGCCATCGAAGCAGTGAATCGTTCCCCGGTCGGTGCTAACAAAGAGCCGACCGACAGCGACTGACAGACCAAGCGGCTCGCCATCCACAGACTTCGTTAGAATTACCTTGCGCGACTTCATGTCGAGCACGCTGACTTTGTTCGTGCTGCCAACAATCACCTTGTCGCCCGCCACGATGAGCGCGGAAATTGGCTTGTGAGGACTCGGCACTCGCCAGATCGGCTCGGTGAAGACGGTCAGTGTGGTTTTCTTACCCTTGGAAACCGTGACTTTCTTCTGCTGCCACAGGTTGGTTCGGTCAACCGCTGCGATCTCCTTCGCCGTCGCATAGATGATCGTCTCCGGCGTGACCGCCATCGCCAACGGGTCTGCGCCCGGGCGGAATCCCTGCTTGCCCGTCTCCACATCGAAGGCGTAGCCGGAGTTGAAGAAATGCGAGTCGGTGACCGCGATGCCTGCTCCGCCAGCCTTGCCGAACGTCTGGAGATGAAAGTAAAGCAGCTTGCCGGTGGCCCGGCTGAACGCCGCAGGCACCGCGCGTCCCGTTGGCACCAGCAACTTCTCGCCAGCCACGACCAGATCGCCCTGTGCCGAGACGCCGCTATGGGCGATAGCGGTCGGGTGCGGCTGCGGCATGAATATTCCGCCAGCCGTTTTGTTACACCAGATGATCCTGCCCGTCAGCGCGTCCACAGCATAGATGAAAATCCCTTCCGACGGCCAGATGCCGGCGGCCCAATACACCACGCCGTCCGCGATCACCGGTCCGCCGCGCGCGGGCCAGCGCGAGATCAGCCGCCCGTTGCCCAGCACCATGCTGTCACCCAGCCCGCCGCGAAGCTTCCACAGCAACCGCCCGTCCTGCGTGCCCAGACAGTAGAGCCAACCATCATCGCTGACGACAAACGCCCGGTCGTGCCAGACCGCGGGCGCGAAACGCACCGGCCCGCCCGTCAGGAACGTCCAGCGTTCTTCGCCCGTGGCAGCGCTGAGAGCGTGCACCTTGCCGTCGGCGGAACTGCCGAACAACAACGTATCACCGACGACGACCGTGTGGAACGCCCGGTCAAACGGCATCCGCGTGTCGCGCCCCGGCCAAGCCGGCATCGGCGCATGACGCGGCTTGTAGTTCCAGCACGGCGTAAGATTGGCGGGCAAATCCTCCGCCGTGTATCCGCTGCGCATCCCGTCGCCGCGATAAGTGGGCCAATCCGAGGCTATGCTGAGACCTGCGGCGGCTGCAAGGAGTGTGATCGCGACCGCCCAACTGAGGTTCCGTCGAGTTGAGGTTCTCATACGTTGTCGCAGAGAGTGTTTGCACCAGCGGCAGAGAGCAATCAGAAAAGCGAACGCCGCAGCGGGCGATCAATCGAGGATCTTCACGTGGCTGACCAGATACCGGCCATCCTTTTCAGGCGCGTCCATCGCCAGACGAAATGAGCGCTGCCGGCTGGCAGGATCCGCCATCTCGATGGCCAGAGTGTAATCGCCGGATTTCAACATCGCAGGCAGTTGAAGCAATTCGGTCGGGCTGTGTTCGCCGGGAAGCCAGTCGCGCGGGTCGCTTTTTGCGTCGGCCGTGAAGGCAGGCCGGCCTTCGGCCTCGAGCAGCGAGAAGCGGAGAACGTAGCAATGGTGGAGCTTGCCGACGCCGACGTTGGCCCATTTCATCTGGAGCGGCAGCGATGCGCCGCGCTTGATGCTCTTCGGGTGGGCAAGCTCGCGCAGGACGAACCGGGCGCCGGCCAGACGGGCGAGTTTCTCGAGCTGGGGCATCGCTTCGGGCGGCACGCGGCCCACGTTGTCGTTGATGAGCGTGACGTGGTTGCTAAGCATAAAGTTCACCGCTGCGTCGAAGGACCATTTACGGGATTGGAGATAGTCGTAGTCCCCGAACCACTCGAAGACGATGGGCGCGCGTTTCCATGTGTTGGCCATGCCCTCTACGGCGGCGTATTTCTTGGAGCCAATCCATGTCTTCTCGTGCCAAGGCGAGCCGACACCGTCGCGCCGGAAGCCGGTGCCGTGCGCCAACGCATAGGCAAGCACCTCGGCGTCGTCGGACATGAAGACCAACGGCGTCTTGTGGAAGGCGCGCAGGTAGAGATCCACGATCTGTTTGCGGACGGCGACGGGCGCGGGGTGCTTCGTGTGCCATTCGCCCCAGATGCCGTAGGAGCCGATGTCGAGGAACTCGATGCCCGGATGGCCATCGTAACGTTCGCCGAGCGCCTTCAGGAACGCGCCGTGCTTCGCGAGATAGAGCGGGTCGGCGTAGTCCGGCTCGATGCGCGGGATGCGTTTGCCGCCACTGGTGGGATCGTCGCCGCCGCGGAGGTATTCGTGGCCTTTACAGCCGGCGTCGAAGAGCCACTTCGGCGAGGTGTAGTAGCCGGCGCTGTGCGCGCTGCACGTCATCACGCGGAAGGCGATGGCAGCGCCGCGCGGTTTCCAAGCCGCGATGGCGTCGTCGAGCAGCTTCCAGTTGTATTGCCCCTCGACCGGCTCGGCCTCGGCCCAGCCGAAGCGGAGATAGACGACGGAGCAGGGGAAGCGCGGCTCGTTCTTCGGGCTGCGCTGCTGGTTCATCCAACCCTGGCCCGGATTAGCGAAGAGCGTGTCCACCTCGCGAAACCGGAGACGAAGCAGACCGATGTCGCTGGCGGCGAAGGCTTGTAAAGAAGCCAGCAGCATGGACAGGACACAGAACTGTGCAACGAGCTGCTTCAGTGAACTGATATGAAATGCTGATTGACGTGCCATGATCAAGTCTTCGGCGTCACAATGACAGTTTCGCGCATCGGCGGTGTGCGGTTTAGCGCTTCGTGCTTCGCATGGAGCTGACGAGCACCTTGCCCGTCTCGATCTCGATCAGGCGCTGCTTTTCCACGTCAGCGTCACGAAAGCGCGAGAACTCCAGCGTCAGCAGATGGGTCGCTCCGAGTGTTTTGCCGATGGTGGCGCGGAACTTCTCCGACACCATGCCGCTCTGGCCGAAGTTCAGTTCCTTCAATATCTGTTCGACCGCCTGCCGGTCCACGAGCGAGAATTCTTTTTCCCGCGATAAGGCCTTCAGGCAGCGGCTTTCCCACTTGCCAATCAGGTTCGATTTAATTCCCTTTGCCCATTGCTCCAAGGCGACGCGGTCGGTCAGCAAAGCGTTGATGATCTCGGCTCCCATGACGGCTAAACCAACCTTCTTCTCCTCGTAAAGAAGCCGGTAGAGGGCGTAGATCGGCTCCTCCATGTCGCTGAATCCCAACTCCACGTTCAGGTCCATCTGTTCGCCGTTGCGGATGATAGTCATTGGAACGCGTTCGCCGACGCTCCTGCTGCGAACGGAGTCCAGTAGGTCAATCCGCTTCTTGATCGGCAAGCCGCCGATGGCGACGACGATGTCGCCGATCTGAACGCCTGCCTTGTCGGCGCCGCGGCCTTTGGTAATGACGACGACCTCCATTTTGCCGTCGGGACGTTGCTGGGTGTTGAACCCAATCTGTCGTCGGCGCACGAAGCCCTCACGAAGCGGCGTAGCTCTGGCCAGTTCCGCCTGCGTCATCGTGGCCGGGTTTGGAGGCGGCGGCACAGGCTGCGGTTTTCTCGAGGGCGAAGCAGCCCATGCTTCCCGCGCTCCGGTTGCGAGGATGACCAACGCCAGCAGGATGATCGTCTTTCTCATCGTTGGTTTCCTTTTGCGCCGCTACTCCGCGACCTGGAGGTTCGCGCCGATCTGCCGCATGAGGTCGGCGAACTTCGGGAAGGTGATGGCGGCGGCCTCGGCTGTGCGGATGACCGTCTGGCCGGGAATCGCGCTCGCGGCCACGGCCAGCGACATGACGATGCGATGATCGTCGTGGCCGTTCACCTCGGCGGCGGTCAGCTTGCTTTGTTCGATGACGAGGCCGTCGGGCAATTCGGTAACGCGCGCGCCGAGCTTGGTGAGTTCCTCGCGCATCACGGCGATGCGGTCGGTTTCCTTGATGCGCGCCTGGGGAACGTTGGCGAGCGTGGTCTTGCCTTCAGCGAAGCACGCGAGCGCGGCCATCATCGGCAGCGCGTCGGGCGTGGCGTTCATGTCAATGCGGCAGCCCTTGAGATTACCGGGCCGCACGCGCACGCCGTCGGGCAACACTTCCAGCCGCGCACCCATCTGCCGCAAATAGTCGAGCACAGCCTTGTCGCCCTGGGAATCATCCAAGTCGAGTCCCTGCACCGTCACATCGTTGTCGCCGATGGCGCCGGCGCACAGGAAAAACGTCGCCGAGGAAAAGTCCGCGGGGATGCGTCGTGTGAACGGTTTGTAGCTCTGGCGGCCGGGCACGCGGAATTCGCGCCAGCCGTCGCGCTCCAGCTTGATACCAAGCCGCGCCAGCCAGTCGAGCGTGATTTCTGCGTAAGGAATCTCGTGCAACAGCGGCACACGGATGATGCTGTCGCCATCGGCCAGCGGCGCGTTGATGAGGATACTGGTGAGGTATTGGCTCGTCTTGCACTCGATGGAGGTCGTGCCGCCGCGCAACCGGCCACGGACAACGATGGGCGGGCAACCGTTGCCGCGCGTCGCCTCGGCCCAGCCGCCGAGGTCGTTGATGGCGGTGATGACGGGGCCTGCGGGACGGCGGCGAATCTGGTGATCGCCGGTGAAGACCACCATGCCCTTGCGCAACAACGCGGCAGTGGCGAGGGCGATGTTCACGGTGGTGCCGGAGTTGCCGACATCCACGACGTTGTCGGGCACGCGCAGTTCGCCGCCCGTGCCCTGGACGATCCAGACATCGGGCCGGCACTCGGCCTTCGCGCCGAGCGCGCTGAACGTTGCCATCGCGGAACGCGCGTCGCCGGACTCCAGCGGCGCTTCGATGCGGCTCTCGCCTGCAGCAAGGCTGGCAAACGCCACCGCGCGGATCGTGTGCGATTTGGAGCCGGGAATCGGCACGGCTCCGTGCAGCCGGGACTTGGAGCAGATGAAGTTCATGGCGCGCAGGCTATCACGGGTCGCATTCGAGGTCAAAGACCGGAAGTTTGGAATGTCGGAACTCCATAAGAATGTCCCCTTTGTAAACCGGAAGTTTGGAAGTTTGGGACGCGCTATAGCGGGCGCCTTCACAAGTGGGGCGAGTTTACAAACTCGTCTGGCGTTGCTTGTGCGAGAACCGTGCGCGAGCTTGGAAGCTCACGCCATTGAGTGCGCGGATCGGCCTGCGCGACTGAAGAATCACAACCGGAAACAAGAATGCGAGACGAGAAGCTTTCGTTGAAGCGCCCGCTCCGCTACCCTTACCGTAATGAATTCACGGCGAGTTATCGTGGTCGGCGGAGGCGCAGCCGGCGTTTTCGCGGCCATTGCGTGCGCCGAGGCGACGCCGGGTGCCGAAGTGACGGTTTTGGAAAAGGGGCCGGAGTTTCTCGCCAAGGTTCGCATTTCCGGCGGCGGTCGGTGCAACGTCACGCACGCCTGCTTCGAGCCGCGCGAACTGGCGGAGCGCTATCCGCGCGGCGGGCGCGCGCTGATCGGGCCGTTCAAACGGTTTCAGCCACGCGACACGGTGGCGTGGTTTGAGGCGCGCGGTGCAGAACTGAAAAAGGAGGGCGACGGCCGGATGTTTCCCGTCAGCGACGACTCGCAGACGATTGTAGATTGCCTGCTGCGGGCGGCGAAGGCAGCGGGCGTGAAGCTGCTGGCGCGGCAGAGTGTGAAGCGGGCGACGCGGCGGGCGGGCGGCGGCTTTGAACTCACGCTGTTCAGCGGCGACGTTCTGCGCTGCGACCGACTGCTACTGGCCACGGGAGGTTGCCGCACGGTTGCCGCTGGGGAACTGGCGGTGTCGCTTGGGCACACGCTGGAGCCGCCGGTGCCGTCGTTGTTCACGTTTCACATCGAGACGCCGTGGCTGCGTGAACTGGCAGGCATTTCCGTCGAGATGGCGGAGGCATCGGTGCCAAGCACGGGATTGCGCGAGCGCGGCGCGCTGCTGGCGACGCACTGGGGCTTGAGCGGGCCGGCGATTTTGCGGCTATCGGCGTGGGGCGCGCGCAAGCTGCACGATCTCGAATACAAATTCCCGCTCCACGTGAACTGGCTGCCGCATCTCAACGCAGAAGCCATCGCTACGGAGCTTCAGTTGCGTCGCGACCGGCAGCCAGACAAGCTCGTCGTGAACACGCCGATTCCGTCCTTGCCGGCGCGGCTGTGGGAGCGGTTGGTTCTCGCTGGCGGCGCAGGCCGCGACACGCGCTGGCGCGTAATCTCCCGCGCGGTGCAGCATCGGCTTGTCCAACAGCTCATCCGCACAGAACTGCCGGTGACGGGTAAGAGCATGAACAAGGAGGAGTTCGTCACCTGCGGCGGTGTGCAGCTCGGCGAGGTGGATTTCAAGACAATGGAGAGCCGCGTCTGTCCCGGACTTCACCTTGCGGGCGAGTTACTCGACGTGGACGGCGTTACCGGTGGCTTCAACTTCCAGGCCGCGTGGACCACCGGCTGGATCGCGGGCCGCGCGATGGCGGGTGGACTTGAAAATGGATGATTGGACAAGCGGCGCGTTTGGCTTAGGCTCGCCAACCATGCGTGTTTATTTCGGCAACGCTCTGACCCGTGCGACGCTCGCCGGGCAAACTCTGCTGCTGGCTGCGTCGCTCACGCTGAGCGCCGCTGTCGCGGAACCGCTCCCGCCGCTGTTTTTCCCTGACTCTGATGTGCTGACACGGCTCTCGACGAGCAGCGCGACACTGCGTTGGTCGCCGCCCGGCGCGGTGCGGGTGGAGTTTCAGAAAACCACCTGGCCCAATGTGCGCTTCATGGCCGGCAAAGCTTACGAGGCCATGGATTGGAGCGCGGTCGGCGCGCTGGCCATCGAGGTGCGCAATCCGGACGCCGCCCCGCTCGAAGTCCACGCGCGCGTGGACGATGATGCGAAAGCCAACGGCGCCGTCCATTGCCGGCAGGGCGGCGCCACGGTCGGGCCGCGCGAACGGGTCACGCTGATCTTCCCGATGGAAGGAACCGCGGTCGGCATGCGCGCCGGGCCGCCGCTGGAGATGGGCAAGAACTCGCGGCGGATGCAGGCAATGGGCAGGCCGCTGGATTACTCGCACATCGTGGCGTTCCAGATTTTCCTGGCGAAGCCGTCAAAGCCGCGTGCGGTCGAGATTCTCTCCATCCGCTGGCTGCCGAAGCCGGATCTGCAGGGCATCGTGGACCGTTTTGGCCAATACACGCGCGCCAAGTGGCCCGGAAAGCTCCACGCCGAAACCGAACTGGTGGAGCGCCGCGCGAAGGAGCAACGCTGGTTGCGAGAACATCCGCGCGTCGCTGATCGCGATGAGTTTGGGGGGTGGAAGAAAGGCCCGCAGCTCAAGGCAACCGGGTTTTTCCGCGCCGAGCAACGCGATGGGCGATGGTGGCTGGTCACGCCCGGCGGCCATCTGTTCTGGAGCATCGGCTCGACATGCGTGCGGCCGGAATCGAGCGGACCGATCAAGGGCCGTGAGACGATGTTCGCGTGGCTGCCGGAGGATCTCGCGAAGAAGGGCTATGCCGACTTCTACCGCCTGAACCTCCAGCGAAAATACGGCGAGAACTGGCTGGCCGAATGGGTTGGTGCGACATGCGCGCGGCTGCCGGCGTGGGGCTTCAATACCATCGCCAACTGGAGCGCATCGGAGACGTTCCGCGCGCACAAGGTGCCTTACACGGCCACGATCTCATGCGGCGGGCTGCCATTCATCAGCGCGGAGGAATACAAGCACGTGCCCGGCCCCTCGCGCCGGCTGCCGGATTTTTTCAGCGAGCGGTTCCCGGAGCGTTATGAGGCGGCCATCGCCAAGGGGACCGCCGAGTGGCGCGACAACCCGTGGTGCATCGGCTACTTCGTGGACAACGAACTGGCGTGGGATTCTTGGGCACAGCTCGGCACGGGCGGCGAATACCTCACTGCGCGCGAAATACGGCAGCGCCGAGGCGTTCGCGAAAGCGTGGGGTGTTGCCATCCGATCGTGGGACGATCCCGTAACGATAAAACCCGCCCAGCTAAATGCAGCGTCGCGGGCCGACTGCTCGGCGTTCATGACGGCTCTGGCTGAGCGTTACTTCTCGGTCGTGAGCGCAATGATGAAAAAACACGCGCCAAATCAACTTTACCTGGGCTGCCGCTTCGCCATCCGGCCGAAGGAGGTTGTGGCCGTCGCCGCGAAATACTGCGACGTGGTCAGCTTCAACATCTACGCCGACACCGTGGACCCGGAGAAATGGAAATCCGCCAACGACCTCGGCAAGCCGGTGGTCATCGGCGAGTTCCACTTCGGCGCGACCGACCGCGGGATGTTTCACACAGGACTGCGGCCGACGAAAAGTCAGGCGGAGCGCGCGAAGGCCTACGCCAAATACGTCCGCAGCGTGCTGGCAATGCCGGCGTTTGTCGGCTGCCATTGGTTCCAATACGTGGATCAGCCGCTGACCGGCCGGTTCGACGGCGAGAACTACAACATCGGCCTCGTCACCATCACCGATACGCCGCATCCGGAGCTGACGGCGGAGGCGCGAAAGGTGAACGCGGAAGTTTACCGGCTGCATTTGCAAGCGCGATGAACGCGAGCCGACACTGTTTCCGCTTTGATTCGCACACTTTCCTCCTTTTCCTGACCTTCTTCGTCGCCGTCACGGCGCACGCCGCCGCGCCGGCCATCGCGGAAACCGCGGCTGTTGTGCTGCGCTCTGACACCGGCGCGTGGCTCTACACGAAGGCCGCCGACAAGGCGATGTATCCGGCCAGCACGACGAAGATTCTGACCACGCTCGTTGCCATCGAGTCCGGCAACCTCGACCGCACCGCCACCGTCGCCGCCTCGGACACGAAGGCCGAACCATCAAAGGTCAGCTTGCGCGTCGGCCAGCGCGTGCCGCTACGGCCGCTGCTTTACGCGGTGATGTTGCGCTCGGCCAACGACGCCTCACTGACTGTCGCGCGCGCCGTCGGCGGTTCCGTCAGCGATTTCGCCGCGCTGATGAACGCACGTGCCCGCAAGGCCGGCGCGACACAGACGCGTTTTGTGAACCCGCACGGCTTGCACGACCCGCGCCACGTCACCACGGCGCGCGACCTCGCGCTCATCACGCGCGCGGCGATGGCCAACCCGACGTTCAGGCAGATCACGGGCACGAAAGTTTATGCGTGGCGCTATTCGCCGGCGCAGACGCTGGAAAACCACAACCGGATGCTGAAGACCTACGCTGGCTGCATCGGCGGCAAGACTGGCTACGTGAAAGCATCGGGCAAGACGCTTGTGGTGGTGGCGCAGCGCGGTGGCGTGGAGTTGATTGCGGTGCTGCTCAACGGTCGCGGCGAGCGGATCTGGCAGGATGCGGCGGCGTTACTGGACCACGGTTTTCGCGTGGCGCGGCACAAGCGAACGAGCGAGCGCAGGGCTGCTAATGAGTTTGCAAAACGGTGATTCGTGCGTAGTCTTGCCGGCACTAACCGGAGGCGAATATGAGAATACAAACAAGGAAACTGATCGGAGCCGTTGTTGCGGCGGCAGCGTTTGTGTGTCTCAGCGGCCCGGATGCGTCGGCCCAAACGATGCGGGACAAACTACAGCGCGGTTTTGCCAACATGGCCGGCGGCGTGGTGGAGATTCCCGGTTGTGTCGCTGACACCACACGCAAAAGGGGACCGTGGATGGGCTACACCCTCGGTTTCCTCAAAGGCGTCGGCATGGTGCCAGTGCGCACTGTGGTGGGCGTCTATGAGTTTCTCACCTTCTACGTCCCCGCGCCGGACAACTACGAACCGGTGCTGAAACCGGCGACGCCGTTCAATTATTGGGACGAGGACTGAGCTAACGCCAAAGAAGCGGGAGTTCCTGACGGTCGCGTGTTGGCCGCCTACAGCTTCGCCACCGTCACGCCGTAGATGTCCTTGTCGGCTTTGATCTCCGCCAGCACCGCCTCGTTGGGTTCGCTGTCGAGGTTGAGGAGCGTCAGCGCCGTGCCGCCGCGCTTGTCACGGCCGAGGGTCATCTGCGCGATGTTGACCTTGTGCTTGCCCATGATGGTGCCGATCCAACCGACGATGCCGGGGCGGTCCTTGTTCTGCATGATAAACAGCACGCCGCTCGGCACACTCTCCACCGGCACGTCGTTGAGCCGCACGATGCGCGGATTGTTCAACGAACCGTAGAACGTGCCGCTCACACTGAAATGCTTGCCGCCGGCATGCGACTCGACAGTGATCAGTTCCGCGTAATCACTCTGCGCACTGGAACGCGTTTCCTCGACCTTCAGGCCGATGGTGGCGGCGATGATCGGCGCGTTGACGAAATTCACCTCGCGGCCCTCGGCGCTGCGCAGGAAGCCAACCAGCACACTGCGCGAGATCGGGTTGGTGTCCATCTCCGACACGCGGCCGGAGTAGTGCACGACCAGCTTCTCGCAACGGCGCAGGCCGGTCTGCGCGAGCAGGCGGCCGAGTTTCTCGGCGAAATCAATGTAGGGCTTCAACATGGCCAGCGTCTTCGCGTCGAGACTCGGCATGTTCACCGCGTTGCGGATGCCGCCGCCGCCGAGCACTTCGGCGATAGCCTGGGCGATCTCGATGCCAACACTCTCCTGCGCTTCGCTGGTGCTCGCGCCGAGATGCGGCGTGACGATAACGTTGGGTAGCTTCAACAGCGGCGAGTCCGCCGGCAACGGCTCGGTCTCGAACACGTCGAACGCGGCGCCGGCGACCTTGCCGGATTGGACCGCCTCGACGAGGTCGGCTTCGTTGACGAGGCCGCCGCGGGCGCAGTTGATGATGCGCACGCCCTTCTTCATTTTCTCGAACGCGGCTTTGTTGACGATACCGCGCGTCTGATCCGTCAGTGGTGTGTGGACGGTGATGAAGTCGGCCTGCGTGAAAATCTCCTCCAGCTCCACCATCTCCACCTGCAACGCCTTGGCGCGACTGATCGTGAGGTAGGGATCATAGGCCAACACGCGCATGCCGAACGCCACCGCGCGCCGTGCCACCTCGCCGCCGATGCGGCCGGTGCCGATGATGCCGAGGGTCTTGTTATAAAGCTCGACGCCCTGATAGGACTTGCGATCCCACTTGCCGCCCTTGAGCGTAGCGCACGCCTGCGCGACGTTGCGGGCCAGCGCCATCATCATGGACATCGTGTGCTCGGCGGTGGAAATGGTGTTGCCGCCGGGCGTGTTCATGACGATCACGCCGCGCTCGGTAGCCGCCTCCACGTCCACGTTGTCCACGCCGACGCCGGCGCGGCCGACGACGCGGAGCTTCTTCGCAGCGGCGAGCACCTCGCGGGTGATCTTGGTTTCACTACGAACCGCGATCGCCTCGACATCGGCGACGGCGGCAAGCAGATCGGCGCCTTTCAACCCGTAACGTTCTTCAACGGTCAACCCGGGCGTCTGCCGGAGCATCTCGACGCCACGCTTGGCAATAGGATCGCAAACAAGGACTTTCATCATGCGCCGCAGTCTAGAGTTCCGCGCCCAAAGTTCAAGGTTCAAAGTTGGCTCTAAGTTGGCGGAGAGTGCTGGCGTTTGGCGGTGACGCGGCTAATATCTCTGAGCTTTGAAACCTTGAACTGTGAATCCGGAACCTAAATTCAGATTCTGCGCGATTGCCGACTGCCACTTCAGCGCGAAGACGGCGCTGGCCGACCGCGTGCTGATAGACGACCTCAACGAGCTGGGGGCCGACTACACGATTGTGCTCGGTGACATTAGCGGTCAGCCGGGTGCTGGCGGGCCGGAGATGACGCAACGCGCTGTAGAACTGCTGCGCGGCCTGCGGATGCCGTGGCGCAACCTCATCGGCAACCACGACCTTGAATTCGAACCGATTGAAACTGACCGCGAGAACATTGTCATGTGGCTGCGCGTCCACGGCTACCGGCTGCCGTGGCACCGCGAAGACCGCGGCCCGCTGACGTTCCTGTTCCTGAGCACCGAGCGGTTTCGCGAACACACCATCCAGCCGCACGAGGTTTACCTCACACAACGGCAGCTCGCCTGGGCCGACGACGAACTCAAACGCTGCGCCGACCGCCCCGTCGTCATCGCCTCCCACGCGCCCGTGCTCGGCTCCAATCTCCTCGTCCACGCCGAGATGCACGTCCGCGCGGGCAACGCCTACATCAACCAGAACCACATCCCCGGCCAGATCATGGATCTCTGCTGCCGGCACAAGAACATCCTCTTCTGGTTCAGTGGCCACAGCCACCTCAGCCAAGCCCATGCCAACGCCATCGTCAACACCGTCGGCATCCACTTCATCCACACCGGCACCACCAGCGCCGACTGGGCGCGCGAGATGAAGCGCCACAGCCGCATCGTGGACGTGGAGCCGGAGCGCGTCGTCATCCGCACTTTCGACCACGACAAACGCGCCCTCGACCCCTCCCTCGACTTCGTCATCCCGCACACGCTCGACCACCTCATGGCCGCGCGCCAGGCGCGGGCGAAGTGATTCGGAGGTCTGTCGCGTTCTGTCAATCCTCTGCCAATGAACTTGACAGCCCGGCCACTCCCCGCCAGCCTCCGCCCCAGTTGGACAGCACTTCCGACTTCGTCTTGGCCGGAAACGTTGTCCTATTGAGAATGTTGAGCGCAAGGTATCACATTATGGCATCACACAATCAGTATCGCGGTTACATCAAGCTCCCCAAGAAAAAGGCGTATCGGGAGTCCATTCGGCTAGACTTCAATGCGCACATTGATGCTCAACTAGGCGGCACGAAGTTGGATGGATTCTCGTTACGCTTGTTCGTCCTCAAGAAGGCTTCCAAAGGTCGTCTAAAAGAGGAGCATCCAGAGATAGGTATTACACTCACACCGGAAGAGTGGCTGGACTTATGCGACGCAATGAAGAGGGAGTTTGAGTCGGCATCTGAAGCACGGAAGAAGTTTGATGGCATGCGATAGATTTGCGATTAAGAATCGCTACAGGCATCTGCCGCTCTGCCTGATCTCTGACGCTAGCTAGCCTCTTCCGCCACATCCTCCACGGTGACCGCTTCTCGCCGGCGGCCTTCGTCTGCTCGACGGCGCGGGCGCTGTCGCCGGGCTGGGCGTCCACGCCGCGGATGGCGTCGTTGTTAAAGCCAGAATCCCCCTTTCGCAGCGCGCCGCGTTCTGCTAAGTAACGGTTGTGCATCCGATCGCGTTTCAATACGGCAGTTTCGTTGTCCACTGGTATGGCGTCCTTGTGGCCTGCGGTTTCCTCGCGGGCATCTGGATGACCGCCTGGCGTGCGCGCCAGCAGAACATTCCCACCGAATTGGTTTTCGACCTGTCGCTCTACTTGCTCATCTTCGGCATGCTGGGCGGCAAGTTGTTCTACCTCATCGCTTATTGGAACGATTTTCACCACAACTTCAGCCGCGAAGGCTTCAACGCGTTGCGCAGCGGGTTCGTTTTCTACGGCGGCTTCATCTGCGCGGTCGTGGTCACGATCTGGTATGCGCGGCGGCACGGCATCCAGCACTGGCGGATGGCAGACCTGTTCACGCCGGCGTTGCCGCTGGGCCACGCGTTCGGCCGGCTCGGCTGCTTCGCTGAAGGTTGTTGCTACGGCGAACACAGCGCGCTGCCGTGGGCCGTGCACTATCCTGCGTCGCATCCGACGTATCCCGACGGAGCGCATCCGACGCAGCTCTACGAAGCCGCCGCCAACCTCGCTTTCTGTGCCGTGCTGTCGTGGTTCTATCCGCGCCGTAAGTTTGACGGCCAAGTGTTCTGGATCTACGCGATTCTCTACGCTGTGATGCGCTTCAGCATCGAGTTCATTCGCGGCGACAACCCGCGCCACTGGCCGGGCCATCTCACCAATTCGCAGGTCACCGCCCTCCTCTGGCTGGTCGCGGCGGCGATCTTCCTGTGGCGGCTGCCGCGGAAGCGGGCGGTGCAGTGATTTTGGATTGTCGCAAAATGGGGACAAAACCAAAAGAGGAACGGCTGAAGTTCACCGTTGGCGCTGAAGCCGCCGGGCAGCGGCTCGACATCTGGTTGCACGGCCAGTTGCCCGACCGCTCGCGCGCTTTCCTGCAAAAACTGGTCCGCGACGGCCACGTTCAAATCCAGAATCCGAAATCCAGAATCCAAAACCTCAAGCCCAATCAGGCGGTCCATCTCGACGACACTGTCGAGGTTGTCATCCCGCCGCCGGAACCGAGCGAAGTCGCGGCGGAAGCCATTCCGCTCGACGTGCTCTATGAAGACGCCGACCTGATCGTCATCAACAAACCGTCGGGGCTGGTGGTGCATCCGGCAGTGGGCCACCGGACGCACACGTTGGTGAATGCGCTGCTGCACCACTGCCGCGGCCAGCTCAGCGGCATCGGCGGCGTCGAGCGCCCGGGCATCGTCCATCGGCTCGACGGCGACACCAGCGGCTGCCTCGTCGCGGCGAAGCGCGACCGGGCGCACCGCAACCTGCAAGAGCAGTTCAAGGCGCGCACAGTCGCCAAACACTATCTGGCGCTGGTTTGGGGCGTGCCGCGCCGGAGCAGCGGCTTCATTGAAGGCGCCATCGGTCGCAGCGCGATCGATCGCAAGAAGATGCGCGTCGTCAGCCACGGCGGACGCGAGGCGATCACCGAGTTTGAAGTCATCAAGGCGTTTGGCGAGGTGGCGTTGCTGCGTTGCACGCTGCACACTGGACGCACTCACCAGATTCGCGTCCATCTTGCCGCGATGGGCCACCCGATCGTCGGAGACAGAGTTTACGGCGGCGCTCGCAAACACGCGCTGGTGAAACTGGCGGGTCGCCAGATGCTGCATGCGCAGACGCTCGCGTTCGACCACCCGCGCACCCACAAACGGCTGGAGTTCACCGCGCCACTTCCGCAGGATATGGCGGCGTTGATCCGGCAATTGGAGAGTTGCAGGCCGGACTCGAAAAAGTAATGCGTATTGCGTGAGAATGGAGTTTTTATGAGTCAGTTTCATGAGGCGCTTGACGCCACCATCAGTCATTTGGAAGAACTCAAGCGCGCCGGCGTCACGCACGTGCCCGTGCGGCGCGAAACGCTGGACGCGTTGGGCCGGCCCATCGCTGTCGCCGAGCCACCCGTTACGCAACACGCAATGCGCAGCACGCCTCCGCCCGTCCCCGCCCCGCGCGCGGAGCCACTCGACATGTTTGCCGAACGCATTCAGGTGAGCGGCACAACCAAGACCGAGAAACTCGCTTCACTGCGCCAGCAAGCGCTGGCGTGCGCGAAGTGCAAGCACCTCGCCGCCTCCCGCACGCAGGTCGTCTTCGGCGTCGGCGATCCGGAGGCGGAACTGATGTTTGTCGGCGAAGCGCCGGGAGCCGACGAAGACGCGAAAGGCGAGCCGTTTGTCGGCCGCGCCGGCCAACTACTCACCAAGATCATCGAGACGATGGGCTACAAGCGCAGCGAGATTTACATCGGCAACGTCCTGAAATGCCGTCCGAACATGCCCGCCGGCGAGAGCGGCAACCGCCAGCCGACCGGCGACGAAATGAAAACGTGCCTGCCATGGCTTCAGGCGCAGATTGACATCATCCAGCCCAAGGTGATCGTCGCGCTCGGCGCGGTCGCGATGCGTGGGCTGATGCCGGAAATCACCACGGGCATCACGAAACTACGCGGCCACTGGTTGCTCTACCGAAACATTCCCCTGATGCCCACCTACCATCCGGCCTACGTGTTGCGCGCCTACACCATGCAAAACCGCCGCGCCATCTGGGAAGACATGCTGCAAGTGTTGGAAAAACTCGACCGCCCCATCACGCCGAAAATGCGGAACTACTTCAAGTCGGAGTGAGGCGTTGACGAACGCGGTAAAGTCGCTGGTAGGATCAGCGACCTCCGAAACCGGCGCCGGCGTTGCGCTACTTCTTGCCTGTGTCGCCGATCATCTTCCAGAATTCGGGCCGCTTCTCCAATTCGGTTTCCTCGCCGGCATCGAGCTTGGATCGGAACAGAAAATCCTTGAGCGTGTTCTTGGTCAGGATGCGGTGCACGACGACGCCCTCGGTCGCTCGCTCGAAATAGATGCGGTAGTCGCCCTCGCGCAATCGGTAGAGATGCCGGCCCTCACGCGCGAACCGGCCGTATTTGGCGGTGTTGTCGGTGGCGAGATCCTTCGGCACCTCGTCGAACCGGCCCATCAACAGCATTTGCTTTTCCTTCGGCAGCTTTGCCAGCTCCGCAGCGCTTGTTGGATTGAAAATGATTTGAAACATGATCGTTACCTCTGTTTCAGCCTAGCATTCAGCGCGGTGGAGTCAAGACGCGCGACAGATGCGCTCGGTAGCCCACCTTCCTTTCTTTGTCTGACGGCTTCAGCATCTCGAACTTCCATCCAGCCTTGGTCGAATGTCGTTTGATTACTTGCCAGCGTCCTCAAAAGGCGCATAATACGTCCTGCTGTGCGCCCGTAGCTCAATTGGATAGAGCGTCGGCCTCCGGAGCCGAAGGCTGTGGGTTCAACTCCCGCCGGGCGCACCAGTTTTTCGATCTCCACGTTCAAAACCAACCGGCATTTTGGATCGCACCCACTGAGAACGGTGGTGCCAGCACTCTTCGGAGGTTTTTCGAAATTTGCCTTGCGTGGCTTTGGACGCGTCCGGTATGTTCGGCACAGTTTGAGATACCTTTAAGTCCGGTCCAGCGAGACCGGAAAGGCAATATGATGAAGTTCGTCGTTAAGAATCGCCGTGTGGCCGCGACCTCGTGTCGGGGCGGCACGGTTTTTTTGTGCCTATGAAACATACCTGCGTAATGGATGCCGTGGCGATGGACCGGGCGTTGACGCGCATGGCGCATGAGATTGTCGAGCGTTCGGAGGACATTGGGAAGATCGCTTTGGTCGGAATCCAGGGCGGCGGCGTGCGGCTCGCGCAACGGCTCGCCGCCAAGCTCCAAGAGATCACCGGCAAGGCGGTGCCGTGCGGCATGCTCGACATCACGATGCACCGCGATGACCTTTCGTTGCGAAAGAAGCCGCCCGTGGCCCGCCAGACGAATATCCAGTTCGACGTGACCGGCAAGCACATCATCTTCGTGGACGACGTGCTCTACACCGGCCGCTCAACGCGCGCAGCGATGAGCGAGATCACCGATTTCGGCCGGCCGGCGCGCATCCAGCTCGCCGTGCTGGTGGACCGCGGCCACCGCGAGCTGCCGATTCGGGCCGATTTTGTTGGCAAGAACATCCCGACATCGAAGGAACAAAAAGTCCGCGTCCTCGCGGAGGAGGTGATCGTCGAATGAACTGGACCCGCAAAGACCTCATCGCCATCCAGGATCTCCAGCCGGAGGAGATCGTCCACATCCTCGACACGGCGCTGACGTTCGAGGAAGTCGGCCAGCGCGACGTGAAGAAGGTGCCGGCGCTGCGCGGCAAGACGATGGTGAACCTCTTCATCGAACCGAGCACGCGCACGCGCACGAGTTTCGAGCTGGCGGCGCACCGGCTCTCGGCCGATGTCGTCAACATCATGGCCACCGCCTCCAGCATCACCAAGGGCGAGACGCTCAAAGACACGGCGCTCAACCTCCAGGCGTTGCACGCCGACATCATCGTCATCCGCCACTCGTCGGCGGGCGCGGCGAAGTTCCTCGCGGACCGGCTGGACGTGTCGGTGATCAACGCCGGCGACGGCGCACACGAGCATCCGACGCAGGCGTTGCTGGACGCGTTCACGATCCGCCAGAAAAAGGGCCGCATCGCCGGCCTGAACGTCACCATCCTTGGAGACATCCTCTACAGCCGCGTCGCGCGCTCCAACATCCACCTGCTGACCAAGCTCGGCGCGCGCGTGACGCTTGCCGGCCCCAGCACGCTGGTGCCGCGCGTGTTCGAGCAACTCGGCTGCCGCGTCTGTTACAACGTCGAGGAAGCCATCGCCGACGCGGACGTGATCAACCTGCTCCGCATCCAGCACGAGCGGCAGCGCCAGACGATGTTCCCCAGCATCGGCGAATACGCCACTATCTTCGGTCTGACGAAGGAGCGGTTCGCCCGCACCAAACCCGACGCGCTGATCATGCATCCGGGGCCGATCAACCGCGGCGTGGAAATTGACAGCGACCTGGCCGATTGCAAGCGCAGCGTGATCCTGCAACAGGTCTCGCACGGCCTCGCGGTGCGGATGGCGGTGCTTTACCTATGCGCCAGTGTGCAACCGGTGGAGGAGGCGGCATGAACAATCTGACGATTCGCAACGGACGGGTGATCGATCCCGCCAACAAAGTGGACACGGTGCGCGATGTTTACGTGCGCGACGGCAAAATCGCCGCCGAGCCTGCGCCGGACGCAATAGTGGTGGACGCGGCGGGCCTCGTGGTGACGCCGGGGTTGATTGACCTTCACGTTCATCTGCGCGAGCCGGGCCGCAGCGACAAGGAAACCATCGAGACCGGCACGCGTTGCGCAGCGTTCGGCGGGTTCACGAGCGTCGTTTGCATGCCGAACACTTCGCCGGCGGCGGACAACACCGGCACCATTGCGTTCATCAAACAGCGCGCCGAGGCTGTCGGCTGCGTCAACGTCTTGCCGGCTGGGGCGATCACCAAGGGCATCGAGGGCGCGGAGCTTGCGCCGATCGGTTCGCTCAAGCGCGCTGGCATCGTGGCGATCACCGACGACGGCCGTTGCGTGCAAAGCAACGAGATCATGCGGCGCGCGCTGGAATACGCGAAGATGTTCGAGCTGCCGCTGATGGACCATTGCCAGGACAATAACCTCGTCAGCGACGGCGTGATGCACGAAGGCTACTGGAGCCATCTACTCGGCATGAAAGGCTGGCCGAGCATCGGCGAGGAAATCATCGTCGCCCGCAACATCATGCTCGCGGAGCAGGTGGATTGGCATGTCCACTGCCAGCACCTCAGTAGCGCCGGCAGCGTGCGGCTCGTGCGCGAGGCGAAGAAACGCGGCGTGAAGATCTCCGCCGAGGCGTGCCCGCATCATTTCACGCTGACCGACGAGAGCTGCAAGGGCTATGACGCCAATTTCAAGATGAGTCCGCCGCTGCGCGAGCCACGTGACGTGGAGGCGATCCTGGAAGGTCTGGCCGACGGCACCATCGAGGTGATTTGCAGCGACCACGCGCCGCACTGCGCCTTCGAAAAAGAGGTGGAGTTCGACAAAGCGCCGTTCGGCATTCTCGGCTTGGAGACGGAACTAGCGCTGTCGTTAATGGCGCTGGTCCACAAGAAGCTGCTGACGCTGCCGCAGCTTGTCGAAAAGTTCACGACCGGTCCGGCGCGACTGCTGCGGCTGGACAAAGGCACGTTGTCGGTCGGCGCGGACGCGGACATCACGGTGATGGACCCTGCGCGCGAATGGGTTTACGACGTAAACCAGACGGCCAGCAAATCGCGGAACACGCCGTTCCACGGCTGGTCTCTCAAGGGCAAGGCCGTGACGACCATCGTCGGCGGGCGCGTGGTGTGGCCGGTGAAGCGATGATGAAGACGCTGATCGGCTATCTCTGCGCTGCGGCGGTGGGCGTGCTGGCCACGTTGCTTTGGCTGAACCAAGCGACGCGCCGCGAGATCAGCAATGATTTCGCCGCCGCCGAGATCAAGCGCGTGGCGAAGGCGTTTTCGGCCGAGCAGGTGATCGTCTTCAACTACAGGCACAAGCGGTCGGATCTGATCAGCACGGCGCAGGTTTCCATTCTCGGCAAGGCGCGCGTGTTCGCCGGGTTCGATTTGTCGAAGCACCTGCGCGTCGTCGTGGACCAGAAGAAGCGGCGAGTGACGGTGGAGCTTGGCCAGCCGGAGATTGTCGGCGTGGATGTATTTGACCAGGCCTACCAATACGAGAAAGATTGGTTGTGGAACCGGTTCTCGGAAGAGGACCGGGATGCCATCGCACGCGGGATGCGGCAGAGCGTGTTGCAGCAGGCGGCGGCCAGTTCGCTGTTGCGCGAGGCGCGTGATAGTATGAGAGACTTTTTGACCGCAATGATGCGCGGTCACGGCTACGCGGCGGACGTGCAGTTTGTCGGCATGGAGCCGCCGCAATCGAAAGGATAAATGGACGCAGTTTTGGCACTTGAAGATGGTTTGGTTTTTCGCGGTCAGGGTTTTGGCGCCTGCACGTCGGCTTGCGGCGAGGCGGTGTTCAACACCTCGATGACCGGCTATCAGGAGATTCTCACCGATCCATCCTACAAAGGACAGATCGTGGCAATGACCTACCCGGAGATCGGCAACTATGGCATTAACACGCTCGACGTGGAGAGCTGGCAGCCGCATGTCGCGGGCTTCGTCATCCGCCAGCTCAGCCCCGTCGCCTCGAACTGGCGCTCGGAGTTCACGCTCGACGCGTATCTGAAGAAATACAATCTCCCCGGCATCCAGGGCGTGGACACGCGCCGCCTCACCAAGCATCTGCGCACGCGCGGCGCGATGAAGGCGTTCATCTCCACCGAGCCGGTCAGCGACGCCGACGCCGTCAAGCGCGCGCGCGACTGGAAAGGCATCGTCGGCGTGGACTACGTCGTCGAGGTCACGCATAAAAAGCCGTTCCACTGGGAAGGCTACGGCCAGTGGAGCGCCAACTGGGACATCCCGCGTGGCGCCACGCTGGACGAAGCCCGCGTCGCGAAGGGTGAGACAGGACAGTTTCAGGGAATGTTCGATGCGTTGCCGACGCCAGGCTACCGCATCGTGGCGTTTGATTACGGCATCAAATACAACATCCTGCGCCGGCTGCGGCAGCGCGGTTTCGATACCCACGTGCTGCCCGCCACCGCGACGGCGAAGGATGCGATGGCGTTGAAACCGGACGGCGTGTTCCTCAGCAACGGCCCCGGCGACCCGGAGGCGCTGCCCTACGCGCACCGCGCCGTCCGCGACCTGCTCGGCGAGGTGCCGATCTTTGGTATCTGTCTTGGCCACCAGATTCTCGGCCACGCTTTCGGCGGGCGCACGTTCAAACTCAAGTTCGGCCATCGCGGCGCGAACCAGCCGGTCAAGGAGCTTCGCACCGGCAAGGTGCTCATCACGTCGCAGAATCACGGTTTCGCGGTGGACGCCAAGTCGCTCAACACCGACGAGGTTGAGGTCACGCAGATCAACCTCAACGACCAGACCGTCGAGGGCATGCGGCACAAGAAGCACCCGGTCTTCAGCGTGCAGTATCATCCCGAGGCGTCGCCCGGCCCACATGATGCCGGCTACTTGTTCGATGAGTTCAAGCGCCTGATCGAAGATTACCGTCGCAAGAAGTAACCGCGGCGGCCGGCGCTGGCTAAGATGACGGAGTCAAAGGAAGCGACATGAATCGGCGAGTCTTCATTCAGACAGCTGCGGCGGCGAGCGTCGGTTTCTCAACCTTCTCCATCCGCGGTGCGGACTCGCCGGCGAAGAAATACCGCACCGCGCTCATCGGCTGCGGCTGGTGGGGCGGCAACATCCTGCGCGAGGCGATGGCCAGCGGCGCGTGCGATGTCGTCGCCCTCTGCGACGTGGACACGCGGCAAATGGACCAGCTTTTCGGGAAGGTTGAGCAGCTCGCCGGCCGGCAGCCGAAGCGTTACAAGGACTACCGCGAGCTGCTCGCGAAGGAGAAACCGGAGATCGCCATCGTCGCCACGCCAGATCATTGGCACGCGCTGCCGATGATCGCCGCCGTGCAGGCCGGCGCGCACGTTTATGTCGAGAAGCCCATCAGCCACACCATCAACGAAGGCCGCGCGATGGTGAAGGCTGCGCGTGACAGCGGCCGCGTCGTGCAGGTCGGCACGCACCGCCGCATCTCGCCGCACAACGTCTCCGGCCGAGAGTTCATCCGCTCCGGCAAACTCGGCAAGCTCGGCATGGTCCGCTGCTTCGTCTCCTACGGCGGTGGTCCGGAGAAGCCGCAGGCCAACGAGGAGCCGCCGAGGGAACTCGACTGGGACTTCTGGTGCGGCCCCGCGCCGCTGCGGCCGTTCAACAAGCGGATTCATCCGCGCGGCTTCCGCGGTTTCCTCGATTACGCCAACGGCACGCTCGGCGACTGGGGCATCCACTGGCTCGACCAGGTCCTCTGGGTCACCGGCGAAAAATGGCCGCGCAAAGTTTATTCGACCGGCGGCCGGCCGATCAAAGGCGCGTCCGTCCTGACGAATGAAGAGCAGACCACCGATGCGCCCGATCATCAGGTCGCTACGTTCGAGTTCGAGCCGTTCACGATGGTCTGGGAGCATCGCCAATTCGCCGGCAACGAAGCCGAGAAGGGCGAGAACGTCGGCTGTTATTTCTACGGCGCCAAAGGCACCCTCCACATGGGCTGGCAGAAAGGCTGGACGTTCTATCCTTCTGGCAAAGGCGCGCCGGTCCAGCACGAAGACCCGAAGCTCGGCAAACCCGACGACCAGAACATCAAGGAACTTTGGAGCGATTTCCTCGACGCCATCAAGACCGGCCGCCGCCCCGTCAGCGACATTGAGGAAATCCAGCGCTCCACCGACTGTGCCCTCCTCGGCATGCTCTCCTACAAACTCGGCCGCAGCGTCCAATGGGATGGGAACAAAGGAACCATCGTCGGCGACGCCGAAGCGAACAAACTCCTCAGCCGTCCCTATCGCGGCCCGTGGAAGTATCCGCAGACTTGAGTAGCCGCTCGATAGACGATTAGAAGTGTGATAGCCTGCGGCGCTCGATTTGGAAAGGATGACACCATGAAATATTCCGCCGTCATTATAACCTTCACAGCCGCCTGCTTTATGCTCCATGCCATCGCTGCGGAGCCGGCCGGCACGAACGCGCCTTCGTGCAAGACATGCGTGGACACCAAGAAAGCCGACGCCGCGAAACCGGCCGCCGCCGAGGAAGGCTGCAAGTCGCTGTTCGACGGCAAGAGTTTGAAAGGCTGGATGCCAACGAACTTCATCGGCAAGGGAAAGGTCGAGGTGAAAGACGGCTGCATCTTCCTCGGCAAGGGCAACGATCTCACGGGTGTGTCGTTTGTGGAGACGAACTCGTTGCCGCGGACGGACTACGAGATCGAGTTGGAGGGCAAGCGGGTGAGCGGCTACGATTTCTTCTGCGGGCTGACGTTCCCGGTGGGCAAGGCGTGTTGCACACTGGTGCTCGGCGGCTGGGGCGGCTCGGTGGTCGGCATCTCGTCCATTGACGGCATGGACGCGTCGGAGAACGAGACGACCAAGAGCATGGAGTTCGTCAAGGACCGTTGGTATGCCATCCGCGTCCGCGTAACGGCGGAGAAGATCGAATGCTGGATTGACAAGGAGCAGATGGTGGACGTGACGATCACCGGCAAGCGAATCGGCATGCGCTTCGGCGAGATCGAGGAATCCGCCCCGCTCGGCATCGCCTCCTACAACACCAGCACCGCGCTGAAGAACATTCGCCTCCGGCGACTCGACTGAGCCAACAAACAGACGGCTGCCATGAGAGGCTCGTCAGCACTCTGCGTAGCGTTCGCGATCCTCGTCGCTGGATTGGTTTTCCCCGCGAGCGGCCAGCAGGACGTCGTTGTTACCGGTTCGCAACTCCGCAATCGCCTGAAACATCTGCTGCTCGACAGCCGCGTCGTCGCCGAGGCCAACAACGCGCGGCTCGTCGTGGGCAAGGTGACGAAGGACTCGCACAACCCGCTCTTTCGCGCGGACAAGGTATGGGAGAACGCGCTCAACAACCTTTACCCGAACGTCGCCTACGACGAGAGCGGACGGCTTTTCAAACTCTGGTATAAGTGCGTGCTCGCCGACTCGAACGTCATCGCGAAGATGATGCCGCCGCGCACGATCAACAATGTCGGCTGGTTCCTCTGCTACGCAACCTCGAAGGACGGCATCGTGTGGGAGAAGCCGGAACTGGGCCTGCACGGCTTCGACGGCTCCACGCGGAATAACGCCGTCGCCCGCGACGTTGCCAACGTCGGCGTCTTCCGCGACCCGCACGATCCCGACCCGGCGCGGCGTTACAAGATGATCTACGACATCGGCGTGCGGCTGCCCGACAACATGCGCGTGCGCTTCTCGCCCGACGGCGTCCATTGGTCGGAACCGGTCAAGCCCGACGGCCTCGGCACCGCTGGCGACACGCACAGCAACATGTTTTGGGACGACTGGCTCGGCCGTCACGTGCTCATCACGCGCCTCTACATCGGCGAGCGGCTCGTCTCGCGCGCCGAGAGCGCGGATTTTCTGAAGTGGAGCAAACCAACACTTGTGTTGCGCTCGACGCCCGCCGAGGGCAAGGCGCGCCAGACCTATTGCATGCCGGCGTTCCCCTACGCGAACGGCTATCTCGGCTTCGTGATGATGTATAACCTCGGCTCCGACAAGACCGTGGACTGCGAGCTCGTGTGGAGCGCCGACTCGGTGACGTGGAAACGCGTCGCGCCCGGCACGCCGTTCATCCCGCGCGGCGTAAAGGAGAGCTACGACGGCGGCTGCATCTACGCGCAGGCTGGCCCGCCGGTTATCAAAGACGGGAGGCTCTGGATTTATTACGGTGGCAGCCGGGAAGTGCATCGCGGCTGGAAGCGCCACTGTCTGCCCTGCCTCACGCGGCTGCGTGTGGATGGCTTCGCCGGCTACGAACCGCAGGATCCTGGCCGACCCACAACGATCCTCACTCCACCGATGTGTTGCGCCGGCGACGAACTGCGCGTAAGCGCCGATGTTCGCGGCGGCTCGCTGCGTGCGGAAATCGTCGGCGAAGCCGGCCATGCGCTGGCCAACTGCGAACCGATCACCACCGGCGTGACCGACGGCGTGGTGCGTTGGAAGAACGGCAAATCGCTGGTTGCGCTGAAAGGCAAAACAGTCCGGCTGAAGTTCGAACTGAACTCTGCCACCCTCTACGCCTTCAGCGGCACGGAACTGATCGCAAGACCGCGAGTTGCCCACTAGCGGGCCATCTTCGGCTTCTGGTTCCCTACAGCGCGAAGTGGATGACGAACGCCACGGCAATCGCCAGTGAGACCCACGAGATTTCACGGCGCTTGCCGGTGAAGGTTTTCATAATCACGTAGCCGATGAAGCCGAGCGCGATGCCGTCCACGATGCTGAACGCCAGCGGAATGCCGATCAGGGTCAGGAAAGCCGGCAGCGCCTCGGTCGGGTCGCGCCACGGAATGAACAGGATGTTCTTCGTCATGAGAAACCCGACGACAATCAGCGCCGGCGCTGTCACCGGATAGAGCGTTGATTCGCCGACAGTCACGCCCGCGCCGACCATCGCGATCAGCGGCGCGAACGCCAGCGCGAGCAGGAACAACGCGGCGGTGACGACGCTCGCCAGCCCGGTGCGCGCGCCGGCCGACACGCCCGCGGCGCTCTCGATGTAGGCGGTGATGGTGGAGGTGCCAAGCAGCGTGCCTGCGACGGTGCCGACGGCGTCGGAGAGCAGCGCGCGCCCGGCGTTGGGCATCTGGCCGTTGCGCATGAAGCCTCCCTGCTGCGCAACGCCAATGAGCGTGCCAACGGTGTCGAACACGGCCAGCAGGAAAAACGTGAACACGACGCTGCCGAAGCCGAGCTTCAATGCGCCAAGCGGATCGAGTTGGAGAATCGCCGACTGCTGCGGATGCGGCACGCCGACGATGCCGTGGAACTTCACCATCCCGCAGGCCAGGCCAATGCCGAGCGTTGCGAGAATGCCGAGCAGGATGGCGCTGCGGACCTTGCGCGCGTGCAGCACGGCGGTGATGGCCAGCCCGGTCAACGCCAGCAACGCCGTCGGCAGCTTGAGTGCGCCAAGACCAACGAGCGTGCCCGGTTTCGCGACAACGATGCCCGACCACTCCAACCCGATGAACGCAATAAACAAGCCGATGCCGGCGGCAATGGCGTGTTTGAGGCTGGAAGGGATCGCATCCATGATCCGCTCGCGAAACTTCACCGTCGCCAGCGCCACGAACAGCACGCTGGAGATGAAGTTTGCGCCGAGCGCGATCTGCCATGGGATCTGCATCGCGAGGCAGACGGTGTAGGCGAAGAAGAAATTGTGACCCATCGCCGGTGCAAGCGCGATGGGGTAGTTCGCGTAGAATGCCATCACCAGCGTCGCGAACGCGCTGCCCACCGCCGTCGCGATCAGCACCGCATCGTGGTCCATGCCGGTCTTGGCCAGCACGATGGGCTGCACGAACAGGATGTAAGCCATCGTCAGAAACGTCGTCGTGCCCGCCAGACATTCCCGCCGCACGGTGCTGTTGCGTTCGCGCACCTGGAAAAACCGCTCAATCGTCTCGGTCATCGTGTTCTCCTTGAAACACCCGCAGGATAGTGAAAGGAACGACCACGGTCAACGCAACTGCTGAAGCCGGATGTTGCGCCACGCGGCGCTTGTGTGCCACGCGGCCAGGCCGAATGGCAGCGAGCGCTCGATCTCGCCAGGACGGAGGCTGATCTTGCGGCCGGCCAGCACCACGTCCGCCACCTTCTTCTCGTCAATCCAACACTCGATCTTCGCCGGCGTCACGCGAACGCGGATGCGATACCAGCGATCCTTGTCGAAGTCCATCGTTCGGGTCGTCTCGTTCACCGACGCGTCGGCGCCGTCAATGCACGAGATGCCGACCACCGAGCCGCCCCAGCCGCCGACCACGAACGTCGCCGCCGCATCGCCGACGGGAAACGTCAGACCGCAAAAGAAATCGTGACCCGCGAGCCGCATCGCTTCGAGACTGACCTCGTAGTTGGTCTTCGGCACGGGTCGCGTGCGGTTGACGCCGTTCAACTCCTCGGCCAGCGCAACGACAATCGCGCCAGGCCCGCCGCGAAACGGGTTCTCGACCCTGACATCGCCGAGCGTGGAGAAATCCGTCCGTGTCCAGCCGCGCAGGCTCTTGCTGTTGAAAAGGCTGGTCCATGCGTTTGTGCTCGCGACTGGTTTTTCGGCGGCGAGCAACGGCACGAGCACAACCACCACGACAACCGCCATCATTCCGATCAGCTTCACGAGCGGAGATTAGTGGAACGCTCAGGGCGGGTCAATGAACCCGGACGCCCGGCTCATCATCGGCCCAACGCCTTGCGCAACACCGGCTCGAACACGTCCGATTGGCGCACGAAGCCGAGGTCGCAGGAGCCTGCCGGCGTTTTCATGGCGTGGCATTTTCAACAATGGACAAGAATCCGGCAAATTGAGACTCCGCAGACCAAAACAATGCCGCCCACAATTACCAGACTGGCAAGCATCAATATTAAGAGCAGAACTGACTTACTCAGGGAAAAGCTCTCTGATCGGCTGATCTGCAAGAGCACAGGCAACCAAATCAATGGTGGCAAGAGAATCCAAATCGGTTGTCGCAGGAAAGTTTGAATTGGCAAAGGCCAGGGTTTGTCATTTATCAAGTCGTGCACATAGCCTTTGATCATGAGCGCAACCACCCAGAAAACAACTGTCGCCAAGACAAACAGGCCGTAACTAATCCACATGATGGGTTTTGCCATCTCGTGGCGTTCGGAGCTGCGAGCGGTATTCATCTTCGCGACTTCACTTGTTTCCTGCTAGAGCCTGTTTCAAGACCTTCTCGAACACGTCCGATTGGCGCACGAAACCGAGGTCGTTCGGATGCGAGCCGTCGGTCGCGCCGTCGGCGTCGTCGCCGAGGAGCTTGTCGCCGGGGATGTAGAAGAGCTTCGTGACACCTTCCTTCTTCAGCGTTTCGTAGCACGCGCGGAGGGCGGCGTGATTCTCGGTGTGGAACTTCTGCCGCTCGGGCCGGATCCATGAGTTGGTGAACCGCCGGTCTTCGACGAGCACAATCGGCGTCTGCGGACGCGCGGCGCGAAGCATCTTCACCAGCGCCGGGCACTTCTGCCGCACGTCGGCGGGGCCCATGTTCGGCGAGCAATCAATGACATACGCCGCCGCGTCTATCTTGCAGAGGAACTCGCCCACCGCGGCGTCCATCCGGCCGTTGCCGGAAAAGCCGATGTTCACCACCGGCCGGTCGAAGCGCCGGCCGAGGATGGCGGTATGCACCATGCCAGGCCGCGACGCGCACGCACCGTGCGTGATGGAGGTTCCGTAGAAGACGATGGGCTTCGCGTCGCGCGGCGGCAGTCCCTCGAACTTCGCGCCCTTGGTCACGCCGATCTCCAGCGACTCGACACCATTGTAGAGCGGCAGATACGCGGCGTATTCGCGCAGGCCGGGCAGGAGGTCGGCTTGGATGACCTGCTTGACTTCTTTCTTGTCGGGCTTGGTGACATTGACCCAGCGCCACTTGCCGCGCTCGTCGCGGGCGTAGAGGTCCACGCCGCTGACGCCCGTCGCTGGCATGTGCGGCATCGCGACGCGCTCGCTGCGCAACACATAATGCGCCCAGATCGCCGTCGCATCGGTCTTGAAGCGGACCATCATCCCCGCGCTATCGCGACTCAAGCTCCACACCGTCGGCGTCACCTTGCCTTCGGCGGCGGCCGGGAAACGGTCGAACCAACGCAGCCGTTCCATCTCAGGCCAAGCGCGGCCTTCGACGCCCCACTTGGTCACGTCGTGCCAGTCAAGCACGGGTGGCGGCGGTGGCGCGGGCTTGGCGGGCGCGGCGGTCTGGGCGTTGAGCGTCGCAAGCATGAATGCCCACGAGAGCGGGATGAGATGACGAGGTTTCATGATGGATGGGTTCTACTTTTTCGGTTTGCCGGATGTTTCGTTCGACAGCCGACTGTCGAACCAGCCGAGCATTTCCTGCCACATCTCCGGCGTGTAAACGTGGCCGACGCCGGGATAGATCACGCTGCGAAAGTCGTCGCCCTTGTCGAAGAGCCGCCACGCGGGACCGGCGGCGCTTTCGATCTTGCGAATGCCGGGCACGGGCGATCCGCCGTCGTCTGCTCCAGCGAGGGAGAGAAACGCGCGCGGCGCGATACAGGCCACGACCGCCTCGCTGTCGAAGTGATTGAGCATGCCCGGCACGAAGTAGTAGATGCCATGTGCCTTCAGCATCTGCGACTCGATGAGGTCGCGGTAGCGCGTGAGGCAGCAGACGACGACGGCGGCCTTCGGGCGGTCGTCGAGCGCCATCAGCCACCATGTCCGCGTCGCGCCCATGCTGATGCCGGTGACGCCGATGCGCCGCGCGTCCACCTCCGGCCGCGAGCAGAGGTAATCGAGTGCCATGAGATCGTCGCGGACGATCATTCCCCAGAGTGTGCGGCCTACCCAGAGATTGAACTTTGAGGCCGACATCTCGCCCGCGCCGCCTTTCAAGCCGTCGGCGCCGCGGCCGTTGCGCTCGCCAAAGCAATACGAGTCAATCGAGAGCACGATGTAGCCGCGACCGGCGAGCGTCGGGCCGGACGCGGCGGGTGTGTAGTTCGATTCCATCAACGCAGTCTTGCCGAGATCGTATTGGCCGCCGTGCCAGTGGTTCCAGAGGATGGCGGGCGCTTTACCAGAAACCTTTTTCGGCAGCAACAGCACGCCGGGCACGGTCGCGCCGGCACCGTTGTCGAACTCGAACCGCTCCAGCCAATACGCGCCCTTGTCGTCGCGAGAGAGCTTCTTCACCTTCGGCACCTTGGGCCGCGACGGAAGCTTGCCGAGCAGTTGCCAGAGCGTGGCGCGCACCTCGGCGCGTTGTTTCTCGAAAGCTTTCCGCGTCTTGGCGACGCGGAAATCGGGCGCGAGCGGGGCGTGTTCGAGCCAGCGTTGCGTGTCGGTCGGTTCCTGCGACATGGCGGCATTTTGGGCGAAGAGCGCGCCAAGGACAAGCAGAGAGCAGCAGGCGCGGCGCGCAGTGAGTTTATGGTTTCTCATGCGATGCCTCCTAGCCACTTCTATTTCACGAACCGCAGCGAATACAGGTCGGCTTCCTTCAGCTCAAACCGCAACTGCACGGGCTTGCCGGCGAGTTTGCTCAAGTTGGCGCGCGACTTCCACTTCACGACGTGCTCGATGGAATCGCCGGTGATGGGCACGCAATCACTGAGAGTAAAGCCGGGCAGTGGTTTGCCGGCGGCGTCCTGCAATTCGACGCGCGTCTTGCCCTTGCTGGCGATGTTCAACGAAAGCTTCGAGCCGGCGAACGTCAGCGGTTTGGTGATGAGCGTGCCTTCGCCGCCGGTGCGCACAGAGACGAAGCCGTCGGTGCGGAAGGTGAAGCGGCGCACGCGGCTGCCGGGGCCGGCGTAGTAAGCCTCGGTCGCATAAACTGAAAGCTCGCGGTTGTTGCCGGGCAGTTGGAGCAGGCCCCACGTCATGTAGTTGCTGCGGTTGCCGTCGCGATTCTTCGGAGCGGTGATCGGGATGAGTTCCTCGCTCCATCGACGGAACAGCACGCCGTCGCGGCTTGTCATAAAGACCGGCTCTACTTGTTGGGTCTTCGGCTGGAAGCGCGTAGGGAATCCGATGAATAGATGCGGTGCGCGGGAGTAGGGCAGCACAGCATTCGTGTAGAGATGCTCCGGCGGCGAGTCCACGTATTTGAGGTCGGCCTGGTTTTCCCAGTGGATGAAGTCCTTCGAGGTCGCCGTGCGGATGGCGCGCACGCCCTGCGGCTTCCATCCGCGCTCGTCAGTGTAGCCTGAGGTGAAGATACGCCAATAGGCCCGATACTCGCGCCGCTCGGCGTCCCAGAAGGCGAGGTTCTGCGAGTCGAACGCGCCCGCCGTGATGACGGCCGCGGCCATCAACGTCCAGCGAATCCCGTCCGGCGACTTAAGCGCGTTCAGGCAGCTCTTCTTCTTGCCGTTGACCAGAGTCATGCCGCCTGCGAACGCCTTGTAGCGGGCGTCGGGCGAGCAGGCGGGACTGCCATCCTTGAACGGCGTGAAGTTGTGCGAGCCTTCGCCGTTCCAGACGATGTTGTTGCGCTTGGAGCCACCGAATTCGATCAGGCCCAACTCCGGCTTCTTCCACTTCACACCGTCGCGGCTCTCGGCGTAGCAGGCGAACTCCGGGTGCGTCCCCTTCTTCGTCTTCTCGTCGAAGTGCGAAGCACGGTAGTAGGCGCGGAAGCGGTCGTTGTCGCGAAAGAGTGCGTAGTAGGCGGAGGTGTTGCCTTCCCACGGCAGGTCACAGACGAGCGCAACGTCGCGCGGCTCCGGCTTGTGCAGTTTCAGTTCCGCGCCTGTCATCCTCGCGATGAGGAAGTCGTCCACGAACAGCTCGCGCCGCGAACCGATGTTGAGCGGGGAATCCGTCTGAGCAGCAAGCCCCCAAGCGCCGCTTGTTAGGAGAACCAAGGCCACAGTGAACTTTGACAACCAGTGAGATTCGCGAGAGGTCATTTGTCTTGCTCCTTTTGTTGCTTCAACGACAGCGCCACAATGTGCCGCGCGGCGCGCACTCTATCAGGAACAACGGGCCGAAGGCAAAATCATAGAGAATAGGTCATTGCATGTCAGCATCCAGCCGCGATAGAACCTTCTGGGCTTTCGTCACCAGCGCAGCTTTGGCGGGGTCGTCTTTTCGTTCTTGGATGAATCGTTTCAGTTCAGCTTTCGCTGCCGGACCGCCCACGCGGGCGATAGCTTCGATGGCCTCTTTCACATGCCCCTTGTCATTCCTTGCCAACTCCGCTTTTAGCGCATTGACAGCGCTCGCTTTGTCCGCCTCGAATTGAAAAAGCTTCGCCTTGACTAGTTCCTCAGCGTTGAGCCCCAAAAAAACGCCGGCCCGTGCTTTCTCCAGCACCTCGCCTTTGGCGAGTGAATCAACCTTAACGCCCCAAAATCCTAATACCGCGGATGCCATATTTCGAACCGGGAACACTGCCGATTTCACGCCGGCTCCCATGGCGCTCGTCGGAACATACGTTATGACAAACTCGGGATCCTGCAACGCTTCAATCAAATCCGGAATCGCCAGCCTCGCGTTACAATCGTAGAGTGCTCTTGCGGCAGATTCCCGAATCACAGGCTTCCCTTTCTGCTTAATCATGCCGACCAAGTCACGCCAAATGGCCTTATCTCCAAAATGGCCCAAAGCGATTCGCAAGAGGTCCTTGACCTCTTGATTTGTCTCGGCAGCCAACAGGTTTCGAACCTTGCGTTCTCCTTCTTTTGCTTCTTGAGCGCGTTCCCCGATTCCAAACGCCAAGTCCGCTAAGATAGACTGATGCTCGTGTGCGACCCAGAAAACACCATTCTCCTTCTGTTTAGTTGGGTCGCGTATCTCTTCCTTGATAGCTTTATATAGTAGTTCCACCCCTTCAGCCGGAGACTTGTAAGGCGCGTGCGAGTAAACCTGAAAGGGCCTCAAATCTTGCGACTTCGGTTCAGCAGAAGGTGCCGGCTTCTGGTTCTTGGCGAACCACTCGCGCAGCAGCTTTTCGCGCTCCGTCGGCGTCGGCGATGGTTTCGTGTTCGCGCGATCCTCGCCGTGCTCGACGCTCCAGCCGCTCCATTCGCGAAAGGCGTGATAGGTCCAGTCCCAGCCGTGCGACTCGAAGATATCGATTAGGTCCTTGATGTAACGATGCGCGCTGCCCTCCGGCGCCCAGCGGATGGCGCTGAACTCGCCGATATAGATGTGGACACCGTAACGCTGTTGAAACTCCACGACCGGTTGCAGCGCCGCCTCCAACGCAGACTTGTCCCATTGCTTGCCGGCGATTTCGCCGGGATAAACCCATCGCCTCGTCCCGTCGTCATGGACGCCCTGATGCGTGAAGGCGTGCGGCAGATACATGTGGACGCTGTAAACGACGCCCGGCACGTCCAGCGGGCGAAGTTCCTTCAGGCCCTTCGGGTCGCCCCACTGCGCCGGCTCAATGATGATGGCGTGCTTCGGGTCAATCGCCCGCACCGCCCGCGCCGCGCGCTCCGCCAGCTCCTGCCAGTCCGCGGCAGACTCGGCGACCTCGTCTTCGACCGGCTCGTTGGCGAGATCGTAACCCCAGACAGCGCGCGAATCCTTGTAGCGCCGCGCCATCTTCCGCCAGACCTCAATGAACTTCTCCTGCGCGGCCTTGTTGTTGAACAGCCCGCCATCGCTGCCGACATAACCGCTGACCGTGCGCTTCCCGCCCGGCGGCGAATGAAGGTCCACGACCACCAGCAGGCCGTATTTCTCGCAGAGCGGGAGGGCGGCATCGAGCTTGGCCAGTTCGCTCTCCAGCCACGCATCGTAGTCGGCGAACGTGAACGACGTCTCGCCGCGCTTCGCGTGACGGATGAGCTGCCAGCGGATGACGTTGGCGTTCCACTCTTGGCCAAACGTGCGCAGGCCGGCCTCGTCTATGTTCGGGCTGATCATTGCTCCGCGCAGCCGCGGCAGGTTGTGGCCTTTGAAAACCGGCCCCTTCGCGACGCGCGCTGGCGTTGGCGGTAACGGTGGCCGGCGCACGACGACGCGGACATCGTCGAACCACGCTTTGCCGGTCACCGCTTCGAGGCCAAGGCAGAGCGTGTGCCGCGTCGCGTCGGTGGGCACGCGAACGGTGAAGAAGAACCGCTGCCAGTCGAACGAGCCGGTGTCGAGCGTCGCCGATGGCCACTGGTTGCCGGCTGGCGCGACGATGGGTGCCATGAACTTCACGCCGTTCCATGGATTCGGTTTCTCGCTGATGTTCTCGGCCTTGATCATCGCCGAAAAGCTCAGCACGCAGCCGCGCACGCGTTCCACCGGCAACGTCATTTGCGCAAGCGCCGCTCTCTCGATGCAAAGCGACTGACCGCCCTGGAAGCCCGCCGCGAGCTTCGCCGGCCCTGACCAACCGGTGATGGCATTGGTTCCCTCGAAGTCCGTTGCGAAAATCACGTCGCCTTTTGCCGGCGGTAACGGTTCCGTTGCGGAAGGCGTCGGGACGAAAGCGATCCATAGGAGGCCAGCGGCGAACGCCAACAACCGGTGACAAATTATTCGGGGACCGTCTAACCAGAGTGCTTTCATGGATGAATCACCAATGCGCAGTTTTCCACGAGCCAATCCGCGGCTCAACCGGCGCGGTGGCCGTGCTTGCGACCCGCGGTCTTCAGCGGAATCACGTCAGTTTCCTGCTCTTGCTGCCGGATGGCCTCTTCGTGGATAAGCTCGAAGACGTCCAGGACGAAATCTTGTTCGAGGTTGTGGGCGACGCCATAGCGCGTGCGGTCCTTGACGATGGCGCTCCAGCGATGCGGTTGGAAGGAGGAGGTGCCGTATTTTTCCTTGTAGTGGCTCATCTGCCGCACGATCTCCATGCGCCGGCTGAGAGAATCCAGAAGCTGATGATCGAGGCCGTCCACTTCTTTGCGAAGCTCGGCCATGTGGCGGAGGTAGTCCTTCACAACAGCAAGCTCCTTCTTCGGCTTGAGGCCGGCCAGGAGGCTGCGCAGTTGCGCCGGCGTGATCTGCTGGTCGCGATCGCTTTGCGCCTGGTTGGGATGCGGATGCACTTCGATCATGAGGCCGTCGTAGAGAAGGTCGAGGGCTTCTTGCGAAATGGGCTTGAGCAGTTCCCGCGTGCCACCCATGTGGCTCGGGTCGCAGATGAGCGGAATCTCCGGCATCCGGCGGCGCAGTTCCAGCGGGATGCGCCAGATCGGTTCGTTGCGATAGATCGTCTCGCGCGCCGTCGAAAAACCGCGATGAATGGCGACAATCTTGCTGACGCCGGCCCGACGCAACCGCTCAATGGCGCCGATCCAGAGTTCGAGGTCGGGGTTGACCGGGTTCTTCACCATCACAGGCAGGTCCACGCCGCGCAGACGATCCGCCAGCGCCTGGACGGAGAACGGATTGACGGTCGTGCGCGCTCCGATCCACAGAATGTCAATGCCGTGCGCAAGACAGGCGTCCACGTGCGCAGGCTGGGCGACCTCGCACGTTACGGGGAGCTTCGCGGCCTTGCCGGCGGCCTTGAGCCACGGCAGACCGATCTCACCGATGCCCTGAAACGAGCCGGGCCGTGTCCGCGGTTTCCAAATGCCGCCGCGCAACGCGCTGATGCCCAGCTTGCCCAGTTGCAACGCGACCTCCATGATCTGTTGCTCAGACTCCACGCTGCACGGTCCAGCGATAACAATCTTGCCTTGAAGACACGCGCCGCGGCCGTGGAGCCTGCGAAGTCCGCCATCCGATGTGCTCATAATGTTTCCTTGTTGGGCCAGTCGTTGATGCGCAGCGTAGGCAGTCAGTCTCGGTCAGACAAGCCGAGAATTCGCGCGAGCGGCGATCAAACTGCAACAGAGCAGCCTTCCCGCTTGTGGCGCGCGCGCGGCGGGTATATACCGTGTCCGTTGAAGTCTCAACAACGCTTCAACGAGGAGAAACTGCACATGCCATTGAAAGCCGGTTTCGACAACGAGAAATACCTGCAGGAACAGAGCAAGGCCATTCTGGAGCGGGTGGAACAGTTCGACAACAAGCTTTACCTTGAGTTCGGCGGCAAGATCATCTTCGACTATCACGCGGCGCGTGTCCTGCCTGGTTTCGACCCCAACGTCAAGATGCGGTTGCTCCAGAAGCTGAAGGAGCGCACCGACATCATCCTTTGCATCTTCGCTGGCGACATCGAGCGCAAGAAGGTGCGTGCTGACTTCGGCATCACCTACGACACCGACGCGTTGCGCTTGATTGACGACCTGCGCGACTGGGACCTCGAAGTCGCCGCGGTGGTCATCACGCGGTTTGCGGACCAGCCGGCGGCGCGCGCGTTCAAGAACAAACTCGAACGGCGCGGAGTGAAGGTCTATACGCACGCGGCAATCAAGGGTTACCCGACCAACGTGGACCTGATTGTCAGCGACACTGGCTACGGCGCGAACCAATACATTGAGACGAGGAAGCCTCTTGTCGTCGTCACCGGCCCCGGTCCCGGCAGTGGCAAGATGGCCACGTGTCTTTGCCAGCTCTACCATGATTACCGGCGCGGTCACAAATCCGGCTACGCGAAGTTCGAGACGTTCCCGATCTGGAACTTGTCGGTCAAACATCCCGTTAACGTTGCTTATGAAGCCGCCACGGCCGACCTGCGCGACTTTAATCTGATTGACCCACACCACATGGAGGCCTACGGCAAGATGGCGGTCAACTACAACCGCGACGTCGAAACCTTCCCGCTGTTGCGGCACGTGCTGGAAAAGATCACAGGCGCAAAGTCCATCTACCAATCGCCCACGGATATGGGCGTGAACCGCGCCGGCTTTGCCATCACCGACAATGAGGCCGTCAGCGATGCCGCGAGGCAGGAGATCATCCGGCGCTATTTTCGCACCGCTTGCGAGTATGCAATGGGACTTACCGAACGGGAGGCAATTGACCGTGAGGTGGGGCTGATGGAGGAACTGAACCTGAAACCGGAGGATCGCACGGTTGTCCGGCCCGCTCGCGAAACAGCCGCAACCATCGAAAATGCACCGCAGAACAAAGGCAACGAGGGTGTCTTCTGCGGCGCGGCGCTGGAGTTGAAGGATGGCACGATCATCACCGGCCGCAACTCGCCGTTGATGCACGCGGCCAGCAGCTTCGTGCTCAACGCCATCAAGCATCTTGCCGAAATCCCGCACAAACTGCCGCTATTGTCGGAAAGCATCATCCATTCCATTGCTAACTTGAAACAGGACGTGCTCAAGAAACGCACCCTGAGCCTCGACTTGGAAGAAACGTTGATCGCGCTGGCGATCAGCTCGATGACCAATCCCGCCGCGCGCCTGGCGATGGAGAAACTCAAGGACCTCCGCGACTGCGAGGCCCACATGACTCATATCCCGACGCCCGGCGACGAAGCCGGTCTGCGCCGCCTCGGCGTCAATCTGACCAGTGACGCGAACTTCAGCACGCGAAACCTGTTCGTCAACTAGCGTTGCTGTCCCCTGAACGCCGCTTTTATTTCTTTCAGCACACGCGGCACGGCGGTGTAGGGGTCTTCCTTGGCTTCGTATTCCAGCGCGACAAAACCCTGATAGTTCACGTCTCGCAACATCTTTACGATGCGGGCCAGATCAGCCGGCTCATTCTGTTTTGCGCTCTTGCGCTTGATCTCGACTTTCACCTGAACGTTCACCGAGTAGGGCACGCACTTGGCCAGTTCGGCGTAGGGATCGTCGCTGTGAAAATTACCCGTGTCGAGATTGACACCGCACCAGGGGCTTTTCACGGCGCGGATAATCTCCAGCAAACCCTCCGGCTCCGCGACGATGCCACCGTGATTCTCGATGCCGAGGTAAATCTGTTTCTTGCCGGCGTAATCGCAGCACTCCTCCATCGCCTCGATGCACAACCGCGTTGCCTCCGCGGCGTTGCCGCCCTTCTGGACCGAGCCGGCGAACACGCGGATATGCGGCGCGCCCATCACGGCGGCGCGGTCAATCCACTTCTTCACGTCTGCGATCTGCTGGTCGCGCTTCTCACCCTTGGGCAGCGTGAACGTGTTGCCAACCGACGTGCCGCTGACGGCGACGCCGCGTTTGGCCGCGTGGTCGCGCACGCGGCGCAGATAATCGTCCGTGACGTCCTTGGGGAAATAGTAGCTCGTCAACTCCGCGCCCTCGCAGTTCTGGTTGGCACAGTAGTCAACGAACTGCATCATGTCTATTTGCTTTGCCGGGTCTGCCTGCGTCTTGCGCGCATAACTGACGTCCTTGAAGTAATCGCGGAACGAATACGCCGCCAGACTCAAGCGCAGTTTCGCCGGCCCGCTGCGTTTGATCGGCTCGATGGCCGCCGCGAGGCGACCGCCGCACAAACCGGCGCCAGCGATCGTCAGACTGGCGTTGTTGATGAGCTTGAGGAAATTACGGCGAGTCATGGCTTTCATGGTTTGGATGCGGACACGCGCAGATAATGGCTGATAGTCTGGCCGGACGCCAGCTCGCGCACGCGAATCTGCCAGACGCCGGGCTGGTCGTTGGCGGCGAGATCGAGCTTCAATTCAAGCCGGCCGTTCTTCGCACCGTAATAGCCAGTGCGTTCCGCGTCGCGGCCGGCGGAGTCGCGGATGTCCACGCGCAACGGGACCACCGCGTCGAGCGGGCGGCCCGCTTTGTCCACGACGGCAATTTTGACGGTGGCGGCGTCACCGAGTTTCGCGGCGTCGGGCGCTTCGATCTTCACGCCGGCAATCGCCCGGTCGGTGACCATGAACACGCGGCCTTCGCATGGGCCAAGCGCAGCGGGAATGCGAAGCTGGCCGCGCGCAATGGAGGCGGACACGGGCTGGCCGGCGATGAGGTCATAGACGAAGCCTGATTTGCGGGCGAGCGAGAGTGTTGTCTCTGATGGCAGGCCGTCCTCCATCACCAGGCCGTGCTGGCCGACGTAGGCGCCGAACTCGCGCTTGTCGTTGATAGCGAACAGATAGTCGCTCTTGCCGAACACGCGGCAGCGGGCCACGACGTCGGCATTCGAGGAGTCGCTGTAGCGGCGGTAACGCTTGTCGAGTGCCTTGCGAAGCCCGGCGGCCTTTGCGACCAACGCAGCGCGATCCTCGTCGGCCTTGCGCGTGCGCGTGTAGCTTTGGATGACGATGTCGGCCTTGATCGCCGGGCAGAGCCGCTCATCGCCGACGATGATGCCGCCTTTCCTTTGGAATTCCTTCGCCTTCGCCGCGACCGTCGCGGTCAGCACGTCGCAGTCGAACATCACCAGCACGCGGAAGCCGTCGAGACCGCGCTCGACGACCGTTTCGTCATAGATAATCTCCGGCTGGAGTTGCGCCCACATCATCATCTGACACGCGTCGCCGCACCACGTGTGGCACCAGCCGTAGGTGCCGCGCCGCGCGAACATCTGCGACGCGAAGCTCTCCAGATACGCCACGTCGCTCTTGCGGTCGGGCACCTGCATGAGCGCGGGGCCGAGCGGTTCGACGACTTCCTTCACCAGCCGCCGCAGTTCGTGCTGCGTCTGCGGGTTGGTGTAGCGGTAGCCGCCGGTCGAATCGGTCGGCACGAGCGACTGCCAGCCGTGATACATGATGCCCTGGATGGGCCGCGCCATCTTTGTCCAGAACGCTTCGCGCAAGTGCATCGGCGCGATGGTCGGAAATGCCGCGTCCGGATCGGTGTCCTCCCACGGGGACTTCGTCGCTTTGGTGACCTCGTCGCCTTTCTTCATCGGCGCGGTTTGCGAGCGATACCAGATGATTTGCGTCATTTTCATCACCTGCTGCGGCTGTTTCGCGCCGCGCGCCATCGCGAAGAGTTCGTCCGTCGCCACACCGATGCGGATCGGGTCGGGATACGAGTAGGTCCACTGCGAGATCACATCCACCGCGCCGCCGCTGCCATAGACGCTCGCGACGCGCACGGCGGGGTCGTGAAAGGTCCAGAGGTCGTTGCGCCCGGTGGATTTCAGTCCGCGATGCAGCTCGTTGTTCAGCCCGTTCCAACCGTCGCCCGTTTTCCAATACCACTGGCAGTAACGGTAAAACGCATTGTCGTCGGCGATCACGCGGTCGGTGGGGAAGTCCTTGAGCTTTGCAGAATCCACGCCCCACTTGCCCCCAACATCGGCGGGAATGTCCGCGCCGGTCGCCTGCCGGCAGGCCGCGCGGTCGTGCTCGTGATAACACAGCCCTGCCCCATCGCGCACCTCGGTGTGGAGCAGCGCCGATTGCCACGCCGGGAATGCGCTGTAGGTTTGCGCCACCGATGCGCCGACGTTGTAGCAGAACTTCTGCATTTCAGGGAACAGGCCGCAGATGCTGGGGCGCTTATCGTCACTCTTCCCCTTACGGTCAATCCGCCGGAACTGCTTCTTTGCGTCCGCCGCCCAATGACCCGGCGAGAGACTGACGCAGACGCCGAGGTCGTTGGCGAGCGCGAGGTTCAACATGCGTTTGGTCTCGGTCACCGTCTCCGGTTTCGACGCCACAGTCGGTTTGCCGGCCTCGAAAATCGCGCCGAAATCCGTGCTCATGCCGAGGCAGTGTGTGAAGCCGATGTGCTTCAGCCGCGGCAATTCCTTGACCACGTTGTCCACGCCGCCGATACCCCACATCAGCACCGGCATCCGCTGCGGCAGCGGACGTGGGACGATGACGACGGGAAAACCTTCCTCGCTCACGTAAGGCTTGTCGCCGGGAATCCGGATTCTGGCGTGCAGATTGTATTCGCCGGGTCGCAACGATGTATCGAGCGGATACTCCAACGTGTGACTGGCTCCGCCGTCGAGTTCCGGCAACGCGTAGCTCTTGTCACCAAGTCCTTCGAGCAACACGCTGGCCGTGGCACCCTTGAGCTTCGTCCGTTGCAGGTTGGTGACGGTGAACTTCAACATGGGTGCCTTCTCCATTCGCACGAAGCTGGTCCGATCGGAGGCGACGGCAAACGCGGCGGGCCGGAACTCCAGCACGCCGTTGCAGAGCCGCACCTGCGCGATAAAGCCAGGGAAACCGTGGTAGTAGCTGCCGTGGCGGTCGCCAATGGAGAGCGGGTGTTTGCCGGGCGTGATCGCCGCGCGGCCCGGCTTCTTCGCGCCGCCGAGCGCCGCGCCGTCGCGCCAGAACCGCCCGTCGCCCGCGCCGTCGTAGGTGAACGCAACGTGATACCACACCCCCGTCTCATACTTCGCCGGCTCGGAACTCCATCGCTCCGATTCGTCGCCGAAGCCGAGGTTGACCGCAAGCCGGCGCGAGCCGCCTTTGTCGGCAGCGGTGAGGATCATCTGGTAATCGCTGTGGGCGACATATTTTTTGTCGAGCAGGAACGCATCGGGATAACCGTCGAGTTCCTTCTTCGGCTTGATCCACATTTCGATGGTGAACGCACCCTTCGGCGTCAGCGCCGAATGGTGTGCGGCGACGGCGGCGTGTTTCTTGTCTTCGACCGGATGCCCGCAAAACGATTCGAGGCACGGGCCAAACTTGCCGTCCTTGTTGATGACCGCGCCCTGCAACTTCAGATGCAGCTTGTTGGCCGACGAGTCGTTCGTCTCGTTGCCCGCGGCAAACTGCCAGCAGGCGATGATGTGTTTGCCGCTGGCGTCGGCGCCCGCGTAAGGCTCCTGCCACGGCTGGCAGGCTGGCGAGGCGGCGTGAACGTTGAGCACGGCGGTGAGGATGACTGCAAAACATGCGGTGAGTTTCATGTTCGGTTCTTTCAATCGCTGGTTCTCCTGTAAATGATCAACGCTGCGCTCGGACGTTGCGGAAGTTTGACGAGCAAGCCGTCGTTCATCAGCTCCCGGCCGGTCATACGTTGCGACGCGCGCGAGTCCAGATCGGTCACGACATAATGCACCGCAGGCTGCAACTCGCGCAACCGAAACCGCGCCGTCGTGTCGCTGTTCTCCAGGCGGCGAAACGCTTGAACCGCGCCGCCGCCCAGTTCAGGCCGGTCAAACTGCCACGCCATCCAGACGTTGTTCGCGCGGCTATACGATGTCAGTGGGTAGAAGTCGCCGATGAGATACGGCTCGATTTGACGGCAGTCATTCACCATCCGGCGCAGGAACGCGTAGTCGAGGTCGCGTTTGCGCGTGTCCCAGGCGATGCGAAACATCGGGCAGATGGAACTGCGAATCATGTAGGTATCGTGGGCGCCGGTGCCCGATCCGTAAACCGGCATCCACAGCGAGAGGCCGTGAGTCTGGCACTGCTGCCCGATTGGCTCGCTGAAGTAATCGCTCCGCAGCAGCGGCACCGAGCGGCGCATCGTTTCCAGATCGTTGCGTCGGCCACCGCTGGCGCAGGTGTCTATCCAGAGGTGCGGATGTCGGCGGAGCAACTCGTCCCAGTAGGCGAGGTAGCCGCTGACGTAAGCGTTCTCTGTAATGCCTTGCCGGTCCGGTGCATCGTTGGCGCGCCAGTAGGCCAGCGGGTCAATGTTAAAATCCTGCCGATACACATCAATGCCTTCGTCGGTAATGATCCGACTGATGTGATCGGCCATCCATCGCCGCGCGGCAGGGTTGCCGAGGTTGAACAGCCGATTGGCGAACTTGCCCAACTGCGGCGTCTGTCCGGATTCCTTGGGACAGCCCAGCAGCCACTCCGGGTGGTTTTCATACAGCCACGAACCGGGCGTCACGCGCTCCGGCTCAAACCACACCACGGACTTCATGCCGTTGGCGTGCGCGCGGTCGTTCACCTCGCGGAGTCCGCCAGGAAAACGCTTGCGGTCCACTTCCCACGTGCCGGTGTAAAACCACTTGCCGGGATGCGGATACCAGCCCGCGTCCATGATCCAGTAGTCGAGTTTGATCCCTTCGCGCACATACCCGTCAATCAACGCCATCTCACGCGCGGCGTCGGTGAGGCTGCCGCTTGTAGACGCGAAATGCGTGCCGATTGGCTTGCCGGCGGCTCGCGGCGTGTTGTGCGCCAGCATCCAGCGTCGCCAGATGTTCTGCGAGCGAATCCAATCACCCTTCCAAAACTGTAGCACGATAAGCGGACTGCGGATTTCTTCGCTTGGGTGCAGCTTGAGGCGCGTCAACTCCTGTCCCGCGCGGATACGGAGATTGCAGGATTCATCGCGCACAAACTGCGCTGCCCACTGGCCGGGCCAGCCGACGACGACGACCACGCCTTGGCCGGACCATTCGAGATTGAAGTAGGACAAATCGCTGTTGGTCGGCCGCCCGCCCGCCGCGCTGATGCGTTTTCCCGCTTTTGGACCGAGTTTCGTTTCAAGCGGCTCGAAGTCGTTCTGCCGACAGGGACTGCCGACGTTGTGGTGCAGCAGGAACTCACCTGACGGCTCACACTCCAGTCGCGTGTCGAGCGCAAGAATGTCTGCGATGATCGGCGTATCGGATGCGCCCGTATTCTTGAAGTAGAGCGTCCACTCAACAGTCGGGAAGTCCGCGTAGATTACGACGACGCAACGCAGTTCGAGGCCGGTCTTCGTGTCGCTCCAGACAATCGTTTGCTGAATGCGGTTGTCATCAAGCCGTTCAGAGGAACGCTTTGTTTGCCATGTCGGCAGTAATTCTGCCGAACGGTGTCCGCCGTAGTTGAATGAAAACGGCAGGCTCTGCGCTGCCGTGCCAAGATCGGCTTCGGTCCACGCACGGGCCATTGTCATCTCATTTGCATTGGGCGGGACAGCCAAGGCAAGAGACTCAGCAACGACAACGGCGCAGAATGCGGCGAGTTTCATGGCAAGCTCCTGCAACTGATTGGACATTGAGACTCAGGCTGACCCGCGGGATTTGCAACTCTCAAGTTCGCGACGCGTCGGGTGGACACCAGAACTTCCGGGTTCTGACTGGTAATCACTTGGAACGGAACCATTGGAGGCCAGAGTCGGAATGGGCGATCACGCTGGCGAACAGTTCGGGAGCGGGACGCTTCTGCGGAATTAGCAGCGCCAATAACGCCGTTCGCAGCAACGCCAGTGCACAGATCTCGTCAGGGTCGCGCAGCCTGGCAGCGCCCCCCCTGCACGTCCCGTCGGCGATGGTTCTGGTTCTCCACCGGCCAGCGCCGCCGAATCGCCCCCGCCAGCACCGCTGCCTCCCTCGCCTTCCACGCCCGGCTGCTCACAAACTGCCGCGTCAACGTCGTGCCCTGCCCGCGCTTCTTGTGTGTGCTCTGGCCCGTCATAGCCACCACCTGCCGCGCCCCGGCAAAGCCCGCTTCCGTTGGCTCCACTCTTTGTCTAGCCCCAATGCAGTTCCTTCCGCTCACGTCTCTTGCAACTCAGAAAGATTGAATTTTGGAACAAAATGCTTGCTTGACGCGGAGGGGTTTTCAGTGGCTAATACGCGGCTCTGATAACTACAAACAGAATGAACGTAAGCGAGACAGTCGAAATCAAGTTGCGCAAAGGCGAGCCTGTGGAACGGGCGTTGCGGAGATTGCGCGAGAAGTTGAAGATGGAAGGCGTGCTGGACGAGATGAAGAAGCAGCGCTTCTACGAGAAGCCCAGCGACAAACGCCGCCGTCGTCGCGCACGCGCCGCCTACAATACCAAGCGCCAGCAGCGGCTTTCCGCTTAACCCCTGCGGTTTTCCATCATTATGAGCCAGCCGGCTCCAATCCCGTCGGCCACGCCGACGGGAAAATGCGGCTTTGTGGTTCTCGCTGGCCGCCCCAACGCTGGCAAGAGCACCTTGCTGAACGCATTGGTGGGCACGAAGGTCGCCATCACCAGCCCCAAGCCGCAGACCACGCGCTATCTCATTCGCGGCGTCATGCATCGTCCCGAAGGCCAGGCCGTCCTCGTGGACACGCCGGGGCTGTTCATGAAGGTCAGCAACAGACTCACCGAGCGGGTCAACCAGCGGCTCAACGAGGCGCTGGAAGGCATTGATCTCGTCATCCACGTCGCCGACCCGACACGCTCTGCCGGCCCGGAGGAGAAGGCCGTCGAGCGACTCATCCTCAAGGTTCCGAAGCAGAGGATTCTGGCCATCAACAAGATGGACATTGCCAACAAACCTTATCTGGAGGACTACCGCGCACTCGCCCCGGGCTACGATGCCGTCGTCGAAATCTCCGCGTGGGACGGCAAGGGCGTGCCGCGGCTGAGAGACGAAGTTTTCAAACGTCTGCCGACGGGACCGCTGTTCTACGAGAAGTTCCAGGTCACCGACATGTCCAACGAGCAATGGATGTCGGAACTGATCCGCGAAAAAGTTTTTCTGCAAACCGGCGACGAGCTGCCCTACAACTGCACCGTCGAGATTGAGGAAGTTACCGACCGCGCCCGCCGCGACAAGAGCGCGCCCGGCACCGTTTATATCAAGGCCAACATCATCACCAGCGCCGATCGTTACCGCCCGATGCTGCTTGGGGAAGGCGGCCGCCGCATCCGCTCCATCGGCCAGGCCGCGCGCAAGGAGCTGGAGGTGGCGATGAACAAGAAGGTTTTCCTCGAACTCGTCGTGAGGGTGGACGAGCGCTGGATGGATCGTTTCGAGTAAGACGACGTTCGATGGCGCGCAGGCAGGGCCGGTTGGAGTGTTCCGAATGAAAGCGACGAAACCTGCGATCTCAGTTGTTCTGGCCGTGGCATTATACGCAACTGCCGCGCTCCATTCCGCCATCGCCGCCGAGGCCGGCGCGCCGCCAGACCTCACCATCGAACTCGGCGAAACCAATCGCTGCAACGGCCTGACCGTCCCCTCCGGCGGCGACGGCGAAAACGTTCCCGTTGTCACCGCTGGCCAGCCGGCGCGACGCATCACCGGTGAACGGTCGCACTATCTCTACGTCCGCATTGACCATCCGGGATACACGAGCGGCCCGCGCGACCTCTACGTTGTCGTCGAATTCTGCGAAGACACATTCACGTGGCTGCGGGTGCAATACGACAAGGCCGGCACGGCCGGCGAAGTCGCGGACAAATACGCCCACTGCGCCGACAGTATCTTATTGACCGGCACCGGCGGCTGGCGGCGCGGTGTGTTCCATCTGCCTGCCGCGCGGCTTGGCCATGGACAGAACGGCAATACGGACTTCCGCTTCTGTGCGCAGGGTCTGGCCGTGCGCCGAATCACCGTCACCCCGCGCAAGCCCGACGGCTACGACAGCGGTCAGCCGATAGACGCAGCCTCGCTGCGCGCACTGCATGTTGAACGGCCCACAGGCATGGAGTTGACCTTCGGCAACGACGCCACGCCCGCCGATGCGGCGCTGTTCAAGGCGCTCAGCGTCACGAGTGTCGAAAGCTATGTAGACTGGGCCGGCGTCGAGCCGGAGGAAGGCAAGTGGGACTGGAGCAAGTGGGACAAACAGGTGGCAACGCTCAAAGCCGCCGGCCTGAAGTGGGTGCCATTCCTCATCGCTGGCCCGGCTTACGCGACGCCGCTCTGGTTCCAGCGCGGCCCGCACTCGCGCGTTTACCGCTGCCTCGAACACGACCGCGACACCAAAGTGCAGAGCCTCTTCAACCCCGACTGGCCGCGCTACGTCGAGCGGTTTGTGAAAACGTTCGCGGACCGCTACCGCGACGCCGGCGTCATCGAGTCGGTGCTACTCGGTATCACCGGCATCTACGGCGAGAGCATCTATCCTGCCGGACCCGAAGGCGGTTGGACCGCGCGGTTGACGGGCGATTACCACAATCACCACGGCTGGTGGGCAGGTGACGAGTTTGCTGTCGCTGGGTTCCGCGCCGCCATGAAGAAGAAATACGGCGGCATCGCCGCGCTCAACGGAGCTTGGGGCGCGAGCCACGCGAGCTTCGCCGCCGTGACCACGTTTCTGCCTGACAAAGCGCCCTCCGACCGCGCGCGCGCCGACTTCGCCGAGTGGTATCAGCAAGCCATGACCGACTGGTCCGCACTCTGGGTGCGCGCCACGCGCCGCGCGATGCCAAAGGCGGAGATTTACCTCTGCACCGGCGGCGACGGCAGCCCGTTCCTCGGCGCGGACTTCACCGCGCAGGCCAAGGCCATCGCCCCGTTCGGTGCGGGCATTCGCATCACCAACGAAGGCAGCGACTACGCCGCCAATTTCACCATCACCCGCGAGGTCGCCACTGCCACGCGGCACTACCGGACCTTCAGCGGCTTCGAGCCGGCCAGCGGCGTGAACGCCACCGGCGTTGTCGCCCGCATCTACAACGCCACTGCCTCCGGCGCGCGGCAGTTGCACTACTACAGCAACAACGTCCTCGCCAACGCCGCGCAACTCGTGCCGCGCCACCCGCGCGTGGACGCCGCGCTTTACGTGCCGCGCGAAACATGGGCACTCGCGCAGGCCGCGGTCCATCGCTGGTATGCCGTCGCCCGCAGCTTGCGCGACCTGCTGGATGTGGATTTTGTCACGCGGCTTACTGTCACCGACGGCGCATTGCGCGGTCACCGCCTGCTGGTGCTGGCCGAAGCGCCGGTGCTGGAACCAAAGGCGACCGCGGCCATCGAGCGCTGGGTGCGGGGCGGCGGCGTCCTCATCGCCACGACCCGCGCGGGCGAAACCCTTGGTGGCCGGCTCCATGACAACAAGGCATGGCGCGCGAAGCTTCTGGCCGATGCCGGAGATTGCACGGACCTGCTGAAGCCTGTTCTCGATGGCAACGCGCCAGCGCGTTGGATTCTCGACGTGGGCGGCGACGGTGACGATCGGTGGCTCTTTGGCGACTGGCATGGCCGCGAGCGCATGTCGGCGACAGCGACCATGTGTTGGAGCGGCGCGCGGCCGGGCGTTTACCTGCCGGTGAAGCCAGACGCTAACTACACGTTGCGTCTCACGGCAGGCGTGCCGGGCCACGGCATTGCCAGCGATGGCAACGAGGTGCGTGTCAACGGCCGCGTCATTGGCCGGATCACGAAAGCCGGCTCGCAGACCTTCGACCTGCGCGTGCCTGCCGCCGCGCTCGGCAACGAGCCGGTTGCTCGACTGGAAATCGCCGCAAGAACGTGGAAGCCCTCAGATCACGGCACGAAAGATTCACGCACGCTCGGCATCAATGTGAGCCGCATCGAACTCATCCGCGCCGGCGCGGAACAAGCTGTGCCCGTCGCCACATCATTGCGTTTCGTGCCCGACAAGCAGCGTCTGGCTCCACTCACGCGTCGCGTCGGTAAAGGCTGGACAGTTTTCCTTCCGGGATTGGCCAGCGACGGTCTGATCTTCTCACCCACCCTCGAATCTCTCCTGCGCGAAACGCCAGCGTATCTGCCCGGCGTCGAACCGCTCGCGCTTGCCGACGGCCGCATGGACGGTAAGTTCGCAACCGTGACCGACGAAGGCGTGCTCTGGTATGACCCGGCCAACGCCAGCATCAAGTGAGACCTTCGTTGACACCTGACCGCTCTGGCGAACCACATACGCACTTTTGTCTCGCCTCTGGTGATGGCCAGAGTAGATTTTCAAACCGTGCAAGGATTTCGGGGGGCCCGTAGCTCAACGGTTAGAGCAGGGGACTCATAATCCCTTGGTTGCTGGTTCGAATCCAGCCGGGCCCACCAATCCATTGCGAACCGAGCCGCGCCACTCCACTGGTCACTCGAACTTCTCGATCACCCGGAACGATCCCAGCGACCGCAGATGCCGCGACTTGCCGATGAGTTCGGTAAAAGCTTTCTGGAAAGACGGCTGGTTTATGGCGCCTTCGCATTCGACGAGGAAGAGATACTCTTCGGGGTTGTGCGGCAAGGCGCGCGACACGATGCGGGTCATGTTGATTTTGTGCTTCTGAAGCACCTGCAACGCCGTCACGAGCGAACCCGGCCGGTGCTCCAGCCCGAACACCAGCAGAGTGCGCGTGGCCGAACGTGGCACGCCCGGATGTTTGCCCAGCAGATAGAAGCGCGTGATGTTCTCCGCCTTCGTGCCCAGTTTGGGAACGATGACGTGCAACTTGTGCATCACCGCAGCGCCGCGGTTGCCGATGGCCCACGCATCCGGCTCGCGCGCGGCACGCTCGACCGCCTCCGAGGTGCTCTCGGTTTCCAGGATGGCCGCGCCCGGGTAGCGTGCCCGCACCCAATCGCCGCAATGCTTGAGCGGCACGAAGTGTGAGTAGATGCGCTTCGGCGGCGCCTGTTTGCGGCCGAGCAACGACAGCATGACGTGCAGCGACAACTCCTCACACACCGTCAGCCCGATCGGCGGCGCGTTTTGGCGGATCAGCTCGTCCACTGTGTCGTAAATCGGCCCGCCCAACGTGTTCTCGATCGGCACCACACCGTAATCGGCGGCGTCGCGCGCGACGGCTTCAAACACGTCGGAGATCATCCGGCAGGATTTCAACACCGCGTTGCGCGGGAACCGTCGTGCCGCCACCTCGTGGCTGTAGCTGCCCGGTTTGCCGAAGTAAGCCGCGATCATCGGCACCAGTCCGTGGGCCGTGGCCTTTCCTTTTGCTGCTCGTTTCGCGCTCATAAGTTTGGTCGTGTCGGAACTACTTGGTGCGCCCAGTAGAACTTACCCCTCTCTGATCCGAAGTTGAGTCAAGTATGAGTCTCGCCGGGTCGCTGCAATTCATCCTAACTCTGAATATGCAGGGTTTCAAGCTGCTTTGGCTTCCCACTGATTCAGGGTGAATCATGCAGCTATTCTGCGGCATCGTATGACTTACCTTGTGACTGTCTTGTCGCCGATCAAAGCCGCAATGCCGGCGTCAATCAGTCCGCTCTCTTGCTTGCGCCACGAAGTAACTTCTTATGTCGTGCGGCGTCACGCGCCTTCCCAAGTGATACTTTTGGGTCATTGCGAACGATGGTGGTTGGGGGCATCATGTAAAATGGATGTGTAGGCGTTGTCGAAGTGGTCTGATTTTGATTGCGCTCCGGCGAGAGCCTCCAAGCTATCCGGGTGAATAAGAATGAAAGGAAGTTAAGGGGCATGAGAACGAGCTACAGTTCGAACAACGGAAAGAACATCTCCCGGCGTGAAGTGGTGCGTCGGGGTCTCTATGCGACGGCCGGATTGATGGTGGCCGACCGTTTGGGGCCGCAAGCATTCGCGGTGGCCTCGCCATCCGCGCCCGGTGTCAGCAAGAC
>JBAYFL010000028.1:0-100073 GCA_041667205.1 Verrucomicrobiia bacterium
ATGACAGAGGGCATGCCGACGCGTTGCGGATAGCAACCGGTCAGCAACGCCGCGCGCGACGGCGTGCAAGATGGCGCCGCCACATAGAAGCTGGTGAACTTGATCCCCTCCGCCGCCATGCGGTCAAGATTCGGCGTCGTCCATCCCTTTGCGCCGAAACAGCCGATGTCGGCGTAGCCCAAATCGTCGGCGAAGATGATGACGATGTTGGGCGGACGCTCCGAGGCGTGAATGGGCGATGCGACCAAAGACAGCAAAACAAGGAGACCGAGGAATCGAAATACTTTCATGTGGTTCAACGCCGCGGGATCACCGGCAGCACGACGTGCGACGGGTGCTTGGCTGTGTGCATGATCTTCTGTTCGGCCACGACGGAGTTCGTCTCCAGCCCGATGTTGTCCGTGCCTGTGTTGAGGTTCCGCAGGTAGTAGGGGAAGTAGCTGCTGGAAATCTCGACGCGGATGCGATGGCCCTTCTCAAAGACGTTGCCGGTGGCCCGCCAGAATTCGATCGTGTATTCGTAAACCCGGTTCGGCTCGATGACGCTCAGCTTCTCCGCGTTGAAGGCCCCGCCGCGCTTGGGGTCGCGGTGGCGTGCGCGCATGATGCCTTCGCAGAGCATCGCCGAGTAGCCGTCCGGGCGCACGTCCACAAGCCGGACCATCCAATCCGTGTCGCGGGCGGAGGTGGCCGCGTAGAGCTTGGCCGTGATCGGGCCGGTGACTTCGACCTCCTCGTCCAGCGGCGGCGTGGTATAGACGAGCACGTCCGGCCCGCTGGATGATTTGCGCGTGTCGGCCGCGCCGTCCTCCAAATGACCGCCGGTGAACGGCGAGAGGGTCGGCTTGGCGGGATCGTAGGTGTAGGTGTCGAACGCGGCAGTGCTGGTTGGCGACGTCGTCAGTGAACCGTCGCCGCCGATGGAGTTCGCGTGGCCCCCGCTGTTCAGGAAATACTTCGTCCAGCGCGTTTGCGGCAGCGGCCAGTCCCGCTCGGCATGCCAGCGGTTGCGGCCCATCACGAAGACGTGCACGGGTGGGTCGTCGGTCACGCCGTTGGCGATACCTTTCAACCAATGGTCGAACCATCGGCAGACGTAGCCGTCCCAATTGATCAGGGCATCGGCGCCGTAGTCGAACGCGCCCAGTTTGCGGCTGGTGTTGATGATGTGCTGCCACGGACCTATGACCATTCGCGGCCGGCGGGACTCGGCGGTCGCGCCGTGCTTTTTCATCGCCAGGTAGTTCATCGGCGAGCCGGGGAAATCGGCGTCGAACCACCCGGTTATGGCGAGCGACGGCACCTTGACCTTCGCGTAGCTCTGCGGCGTCTGGTAGGCGATGCCGCGCCAATACGGATCGCTCGCCGTGTTGCCGCGAATCCATTTCTCGAACCACGGCGAGTCGAGCGCGCCGCGAAGTTCGTTCAGCTTCAGGTAGGGCAACTGCATGTAGTCGTTCGCTCGCCGGTCGGCTGCCGCGAATCCGCCGTAAGGACCGGTGCCCAAGATTTGTCCCACGCGCCCGGCCATGTTCCCGGCCCAATCCAGCATCACGCCCACGAGCACGCCGTTCTGATAGGGAACATTGTAGAACTGGTCGGGCGGCGCGACTTCGGGCACGATCGCCCGCAGCGACGGCGGCGCCTGCGTGGCGGTCCACCATTGCGCCCAGCCCATGTAGGACAGCCCCATCATCCCGACCTTGCCGTCGCACCACGGCTGCGCCGCAAGCCACTCCACCAGATCGTAACCGTCGGTCTTGTGCTTCGGGTCAAACGGGTCCCACACGCCTTCCGAATCAAAACGGCCACGCGAGTCCGCCACCGCCACCACGTAGCCGCGCTGTGCGAACCAACTGCCCCGCTTCTGATAGCCCGGATTGTTGCTGTAGGGCGTGATGATCAGGATCGCGGGAAACCGCCCGTCCGCCTTCGGCTGAAACACATCCACCGAGAGCCGCACCCCGTCGCGCATCGCCGCCTTGTGCCCGCGCGTGGCCTTCACCTCGAACTGCTCGGCCGAATACTTCCCCGGATCGGGCACCTGGCCGTGTGACTGTGCGGCGTGGCAAGCCCACGCACAAAGGACGATGATGGTTAAAGTGCGGTTCGTTTTCATGGTGATGTCGGAGTGTAGAGTTTCAACGCTCACTTTGCCGCGTGGCCGGCGGTGTATTCCAGATCGTCGAGATAGATTTTTACCATTTGTCCGCCGGCGGTCGAGGTGAACAAGCCGAACCGGTCCAGGCTCGCACCCTGGGCCTTTTGGCCAGGCTTCAAGGCGAGCGTCACGGACTCCCGGCCGAGCGTCACGCGCATCTCGCCGTTGCCACCGTTCGCAGCGGGATTATAGATCAGCGACCAATCAAAGACCATGCCGGGCGTCAGCACCGGACCTTGATCCACCTTGCCCCTTGTTCCTTTCGCCGTCGCGAACTGGGGAATGAAGTAGTGGCCGACGCGTGTCGGCCCGCCGACGTGGATGCCGACAAAGTTTTCCACGTCGCCACGCTCTTTATCCTTGGCGGCGCTGTTGAACCAGCCCAGAGACATGTCGGAATCGGGTCCGGCGGTGACGAGCTTCACCTTGCCGCGCGCTTCCAAACGTTGTTCCAAAGTGAGCGGCCCGACGCGGTCGGCATAGCAGCCAAAACGGCCGGTGCGCCACAGGCTACCGCCAACTTCTCCCGGCGCGCCACCCGCGTGGCTCGTCATCGCGCTGTAGCCAAAGTCGTGGGCACCGACCACTTCGCGATCTTCAAACGTGGCGCGATTGCCAGCGCCAATCCAGCCGGGGTCTTTGGAAAACTCCTGTGTCTGGCCGTTGTATCGCAGGTCGTCGAAGAACATCGTCGCCGTGCCGCCGGACTTCATCATGTTGTGCGCGCCGAATCGGTCGAAGGTCGCGCCTTCCTTTTTGTAGCCCGGCGTGAGGTCCACAGTGAACGTGGTCGTGTTGGGAAAGCGAGCTTGAGCCTCTTGCCGGGAGCGTTCAGGCAGTAGGCCGTAGTCTTGCGCCGTGTGGGTATCGCTTCGCAGCGTGAAGGTGAACCGTCCATTGCCTCCGGCGGCTGCGGGGTCGTAATCGAGCGTCCAGTGATAGCGTGTGCTGTCGTTCTTGAGCGGCGTGGGCCGGAACTTGCCGGGGAGATACGGCGTGATGAACGTGCCGCGCGACTTGTTGCCGCCAGTGATCAACCGCACCGCGAGCCGTCCGCCTTTGCCCTCGAAATCGAAGTCCATGCCGAGCGAGCCAATGGGCCGGCCGCTGCCACCGGGCTGCTGCGAGTTGAAGAAACCGAAGAAAACGCCCGCGCCGGGTTGCGAAGCCGTGATGGCGAAACTGCCGGAGGCCGTGAGCCTGTCGTCGAGGGTCTTGGCTGGTGCCAATGGAGCGGCATAGGAAGCCGGCCTGGTGGAGCGCTGGATACGTCCGCCCATTTCGCCCGCAGCCTTGCCGGCAAACTGCGTCGCGCTGTAGCCGAAGTCTTGCTTCACCATCAGCACTTTTTTCGGCGCGACGCGGTTGTTGTGTCCCTCCCAGCCGGGATCGCGGTCGAAGCGCTCGGTTTTGAGGCGAGGGATGGATCCATCTTCAGCCCGGAGCATTCCTGTGGCGAGTGCCATTGCCACCACGAGCATGGCTCTCATTGTTTTCACGGGGTAATCGCGACTCACTTCGCGGCTTCGGCCAGCTTGCCCGGCTCGCGGACGCCGGCGCCTTGGCGCTTCGTCAACGTGTCGCCGAGGTCGGCGCGCATTTTCTCCGCGAACGCTTCCAGCCGCTTCGCGATGTCGGAATGCCCGGCGATGACGTTCTTCGCCTCGCCGATGTCGGTCTGGAGATCGTAAAGCTCCGGCTGCTCGACCTTGCGCATCTCGTATCGCGCGGGAATGCCACCCTTGCCGCCGGGCCGGCCGCCGAGCGTGCGGTAGGCGTGCGGCAACAGCAGTTTCCAGCGCCCGTCGCCCGTGCCCACGCCCTGCAACTGGTTGTTCGCGTAGTAGAACGCGTAGGCCTCGTGCGGGTTCTTCGCGCCTTTCCTGCTGGCGATGACCGGCCACACGTCGAGGCCGTCAATCTTGTGCTTCGGCAACTGCGCGCCGATAAGCTTCGCGATGGTCGGCAGCAGGTCTATCGTCATCAACATCGAGTCGCTCGACTTGCCGGCGGCGAGTGTGCCCGGCCAGCGCATGATGCACGGCACGCGGGTGCCGCCCTCCCATTCGGTGCCTTTACCCTCGCGCAACGGCCCGGTCGAGCCGGCGTGGTCGCCGTAGGAGAGCCACGGCCCGTTGTCGCTGGTAAAGATGACCCACGTGTTGTCGGCGACGCCGCAGCGTTCCAGCGCGCCGAGCACCTGGCCGACCGACCAATCAATCTCTGAGATCACGTCGCCAAACAGGCCGCGCGCGGTCTTGCCGCGGAACTTGTCGCTGACATGCAGCGGCACGTGCGGCATGGAGTGGGCGAGGTAGAAGAAGAACGGGCGATCCTTGTTCTTCTCGATGAAACGCACTGCGCGCTCGGTGTATTGCGTGGTGAGCTGCTCCTGATCCTTGTGGTCGAGGCCGACCTTGATGGCTTTGTCTCCTTCGATGAGCGGCAGCGGCGGCCATGCGCCCGGCTTGGTTTCCGGGTGCAGCGGCCACATGTCGTTGGAGTAGGGCAGGCCGAGGTATTCGTCGAACCCGTGGTGCACCGGCAGGAACTGCGGGTGATGGCCGAGGTGCCACTTGCCCGCCATGCCGGTGGCGTAGCCTTTCTGCTTCACGACCTGCGCAATCGTCATCTCGCTGTCGGCGATGCCATGCGTGTTCTTCGGCACAAGCGCGCCGTGGATGCCAATGCGGTTCGGATAGCAGCCGGTGAGCAGCCCCGCGCGTGAGGCCGAGCAGACGGCCTGCGGGACGTGGAAGTTGGTGAAGCGAACGCCCTGCGCCGCCATGCGGTCGAGGTGTGGCGTCGTATAGCCCTTCGCGCCGAAGCACCCGACATCCGCGTAGCCCATGTCGTCGCAGAAAATGATGACGATGTTGGGCAGTCGTTTGGCGGCGTCGGCCGCCGCGCACCAAGCTGCGGAGCACAGCAACGCTGTCGCCACGGCGGTCCACAGGATGGAGCGGGAACAGTGAATGAACACTTGAGCGAGAATTTTGGTTGTCATGGTGATGATCTTCTCCTGGCCGCCATACTACCGCCGATGTCGGCGTCGTCCACGCCAAATCTTTCTGGTTACAGCCCCTGTGGTTGAAGCTGGATTCCATCGAGGTTGGATGATAGGAGTTCCGACGTCGGAGACATCATTATGAAACTGATTCGCTCGCTGCTGGTTCCGTTGAGTGTGGTTCTCCTCCTTTGTTTCGCCGGAAACACCGGCGCGGCCGACGGCAAAAAGAAAATCGTTTTCCTCGCTGGCGCGGGCAGTCACGGCTTCGGCTCACACGCGCACAACGCCGGCTGCCAACTTCTCGCCAAGGCGCTGAACGCGGCGATGCCAGACAAGCTCCACGCCGTCGTCTCGCGCGGCTGGCCCAGCGACGCGGCGGCGCTCGACGGCGCCGATGCCATCGTCATCTATTGCGATGGTGGCCGGTTGCTTAACGAGCACCTCGCCGAACTCGACGCGCTGATGAAAAAAGGCGCGGGTCTTGCCTGCCTCCACTACACGGTGGACCCCGGCAAGAAGGAGACGATGGAGAAGATGCGCGACTGGATCGGCGGCTGCTACGAACAGCACTGGTCCATCAATCCATCGTGGATTGCCAAGTTCGACAAGCTCCCGCAGCATGCGATCACGCGCGGTGTGAAACCGTTCCGGATTCACGACGAGTGGTATTGCCACATGCGATTCCGCGAGAACATGGAGGGCGTGACGCCGATCCTCAGCGCCGTGCCACCCGACAGCACACGCAAGCGCCCCGACGGCCCGCACAGCGGCAATCCCGCCGTCCGCGCGCGGATGGGCATGGCGGAGGACGTGGGCTGGGCTTATCAGCGACCCGATGGCGCGCGCGGGTTCGGCTTCACCGGCGGCCACGTTCACTGGAACTGGGCGCACAATGATTTCCGCAAGGTCGTGCTCAACGCCATCGTCTGGATCGCACGGCTGGAAGTTCCATCCGACGGCGTGCCATCGAAACAGCCAACGGCGGACGACCTCATCGCGAATCAGGACAGCCCGATGCCGGCCAACTGGAACGCCGAGCTGATCCAGCGGTTCATTGACGACTTCAACAGACCGTCCGAGCCAGCGAAGTAGCCGCGCCAGTTTGCTGTCTGTGCTATGCGCTCAAGCCGGCGCGCCGGAGCCAGCAAGTCAGAGCGACCTTGACTGACGGAAACGCAATCTCTTCGGGACGGACTTCCTGTGGCTTCAACCAGTAGAAGCTTTGCACATCATCCAACGCGGCAGCGGACTCAGCGACGCGTGGACAGGCTGTGTAGAAGAGATCGAGCACCGGGTAGGTCACGCCTCCATAATTATATTGGTTCGCGCAGGTGCAGAGGAACTCCAGCGGATTGAGTTCGAGATTGACCTCCTCACGCACTTCGCGGCACAGCGCTTCTTCAGCCGTCTCGCCGACATCCGCGAAACCGCCCGGCAATCCCAGTTTGCCCTTGGCCGGTTCCTTCGCGCGGCGAATCCACAGCATCGAGCCTTCGCCATTCACTATCAACGCGCCGACCGCGACCACTGGATTGAAGTAATAGAGGAAACCGCAGACGGAACACTGGATGGCGTTCGCGGCGGCGCGATGCACCGACTGGCCGCACTTCGGGCAACAGCGAAATAAATCAATTGGAGCAGTCAAGGCTGTTTTGTGGCGGCAGACGGCTTTTTCTTTGCGCCGGCTTTCTTCGGCCCGCCTTCACGGATCGGAAAACACTCGGAATTGGTGCGCGCGGTTTTAAGGAGCGATTCAACCTTGGCGACAACCTCCGGATGCTGCGCGGCGACATTATGTTCCTCGCCGAGGTCGGTCTTGAGGTCGTAAAGCTCCACCGGTTTCTTCGTGCCGAGACGGACGCCTTTCCAATCGCCCAGTCGCACGGCTTGCGCGAAGCCGCGCTCGTGAAACTCCCAGTAGAGATAGTCGTGCCGCTTCTGCCTCTCCGTCTGGCCGAGCAACGTCGGCGCGAAGCTGATGCTGTCGAGGTTCGGCGGCGGTTCGACGCCGGCAAGCTCCGCGGCGGTGGCCATGAAGTCGCCGAAGTAGCCGACGTGATCGGAGACGCTACCGGCTTTGATCCGGCCGGACCAATGCGCGATGAACGGCGTGCGGATGCCGCCGTCGTAGAGGTCGCGCTTCATGCCGCGCAGCGGGCCGTTGGAGTCGAAGAACTCAAAGTCGGCGCCGCCTTCCTTCTGCGGGCCGTTGTCGGAGCTGAACATTACCAGCGTGCGCTCGTCGAGACCGAGCCGTTTCAGCAGCGAGAACAGCCGGCCGATGTCTCTGTCCATGCGCGTGACCATCGCCGCGTAATCTTTGTTCTGCTCGGTCCAATCCTTGTCCTTGTAGATGCCGGCGTCGGGGACTTCCTGGCCGTTGCCGGTGCCGCGCGTGCCTTCGTTGTTGGCGTGCGGGGTCGTGACGGCGAGGTAAAGGAAGAACGGCTTGCTGTGGTTCTGCTCGACCCATTTGAGCGCTTCGGCGGCGAAAAGGTCGTGGCTGTATTCTATTCTCTTCGTCGCCCACCCCTGGCCGAACTCGCCGTCGCCGACGTTGCCCGGCGGCACTTCGTTCTTCAACTTCACGCGCTCCTCGTTGCGCCAGAGGAACGCCGGGTAGTAGTTGTGGGCGTGGACTTGGCTGAGATAGCCGAAGAAATAATCGAAGCCTTGCCGCGTCGGTAGGCCGCTGGTGTCAGGTTCGCCAAGTCCCCACTTGCCGACGAGTGCGGTGGCGTAACCGGCATCGTGGAGAACCTTGGCCACCGCGACATCCTGCGAGCGCAGGATCTGGCCTCGTGCGTTGTTCTTGCCGGCATTGCCACGCACCCAGCAGTGACCCGTGTGTTGGCCGGTCATCAGCACGCAACGCGACGGCGCGCAAACGGTGGAGCCGGCGTAGAACTGCGTGAACCGCATCCCGTCTGCCGCCATGCGGTCAAGGCAGGGCGTCTGGATTTTCTTTTGCCCGTAGCAGCCGAGGTCGCCGCGGCCGAGGTCGTCGGCGAGGATGAAGATGATGTTGGGCTTCAGCGGTTCAGCCGCCAGCAACGGCATCCATGCGATCAGGATTGTGCCAAGTGCGAGGAGTAGTCGGAGGGTGGTCATGGCGTTTGTCCGCTCGATGTTGGGCTTTCGCACTGGCGCGCCCAATCATCATGCCGCTTGCGCAACCGCTCAACGATCTCGGGCCGCTCGGCGGCGAAGTTCTTTTTTTCGCCGACGTCCTCGGCGAGGTTGGAAAGAAACAGCGGGAACCGCTGCGGTTTCTTGTCGCCACCGGGCACACCCCACGCCACGCCGGCTGCGCTGTCCCAAGCGTTGCCGATGAGTTTCCAGTCGCCTTCGCGCACAGCCCATTGCGGGTTCTTGCCGCCGGCAATGTGCCAGTGCAGCACGTCGTGCGGACTGGGCGCGTCGGCGGACTTCAGCACAGGCACGAGGCTCTTGCCGTCAATGTCCGGCTGCAACAGTTTCACGCCCGTCAGTTCGGCCACCGTTGGCAGCCAATCGCATCCATGCGCCACTTGGCCGCGCACCGCGCCTTCCGGCAGATGGCCGGGCCACGACAGGATCGCCGGCAAGCGGATGCCGCCCTCGAACAGGCTGAACTTCGCGCCGCGATACGGCCCCGCGCTGCCGCCACCGAAGTGCGCGCGCTCCTCGGTTGAGTGGCCGTTGTCGGACTGGAACACGACGATGGTGTGCTCGCGCAGTTTCAGGTCGTCCACGCAGCGCAATAGGTCGCCGATCCGCTCGTCCATCGTTGCCAGAAACGCCGCGTAAAGGTTGCGCGGATACGGCAGGTGTTTGAGCCGCTCCAGCCACTTCACGTTGGGCTGATACGGGTAGTGCGGCTCGTTGATGGCGAAGTAGATAAAGAACGGCCGCTCTCTGTTGGCCGAGATGAACTTCGACGCTTCCTCGACCATCAGGCTGCCGAAGAATCGGCCATCGGCAAACACCTCCGTGCCGTTGCGATGCAGGTCGTGGATGTTCGGGCCTTGCCAGTAAAAAAAGTGCGACCAGTTGTCTATGCAGCCGCCCATGTGGCCAAACGAGTGGTCGAAGCCTTGGGCGTTCGGCATCGTCTCCGGCGTGTAGCCAAGATGCCACTTGCCGATGTGCGCCGTGGCGTAGCCAGCGGCCTTGAACGTCTCAGCCATCGTCACCTCGCCCGCCGGTAATGCGCCCTTGCCGTCACGCTGCGACGCGCAGTTACCCGGCACGCCGCACCGCAGTGGATAGCGCCCCGTCAACAGCCCCGCGCGCGACGGCGAGCAGACCGGCGCGGCGGAATAGAACTGCGTGAACCGCACCCCGCGCGCCGCCAGCGAATCAATGGCCGGCGTCGCAAGGTCCTTCGCGCCGTAGCAGCCCGCATCCACCGCGCCCTGGTCGTCGGTGAGGATGACGATGACGTTGGGCTTCGCAGCGGCGGCGTCAGCACTGAACACGCCCGCGCCCGCCATCAGCGCGGCGAGGAAAATTGCGACGAGAGGCTTCATGGGCAGCTTCCTTTCTCGTTTCGGATGCGCCGCCGCGATTTTGCGGGAGGTTTGTTTCAACCGCGCCACGGACGCGGGCGGTTTTTGTTGGCGGCGAAGGCGTCCCGCGTGATCTGCGCGTCCTCGGCCACCTGGAAGTCGAACATGCCGGCGAGGATGAAATCACCGCCGTGGGAAAAGGCGTAGTTGAAACCGTCGCGCGGCGAAATCGCGCCGGCGGCCATGACTTTGAAGGCGATCCACGGCTTCTCCACGCTCTTCATGAACTCCGTCGTCTCTTCCGGGTTGTTGCACCAGTAGCCCGGCATCTCGGCGTGCTCGGTCTTCATCGCCTCGGGCTTTGGCGCGCTGGGATACTTGAGGTGATGGAGCGTCTTCACGTAGAAGTCGAGCGGCAGCTTTTCCTTCTCGCAGAACTGCACAACCAGCAGCTCGTGGCAGGCGACGCCGACGGGCAAGCCGGTGCCCTTGATGATGTCGAGCAGTTCGCCGATCATCGCGCCCTTGCCCTGCTTCACCAGCGGACCGGTGATCATGCCGGGCACGTAGAGCGCGTCCACGCCACTGTCCACGAGTTGCGGCACGGCGCGACGGTAGCTCGGCGGATCGGCGACGCGACCTTCGGCGTCGTTCCACGGCGCGACGATCCATTTCAGCTTGCCGCCGCGGTCGCGATACTGGCGGAAGAGCTTGGCGATCTTCGCGTCCTGGTGGGTCATGAACGCGGTGACGCCGTTGGCCTCAGCGGCGGCAAAGGTCTCGATGATCTTCTGCTCGGTGTTGTAGTGCCGCGACAAATCATCCACATAGCGCAGGTCGCGGCTGTGCATGAAAAAGGTGACGTGATTGGTGCCGAGGATGAGCCGGCTAATCTCCAGGTCGCCGATCTTTCCGGCAGGCAATTGGCCGGGAACTTGTGAGAGCGGCTTGACGGCCGGCCGCGGCTCGGCCGATGCCTGGCCAGAAGCCGCCACTGCGGCGATTCCCGCCGAGGCGGCCAGCGACCGCGTCAAAAAAGTCCGGCGGTCGAGTTTGCTGTGCAAATCATGTTTCTGCATGGGTTGTTCCTTTCGCCGGCACTATAGCACAAATGTAGCAAGATCACATTTCGTCCTTCGGCAGTTCGTTCTCGAACCGGTTCTCGTCCTTGACTTCCTTCTTCAACCGAAACAGTTCCGTCTTCAGTTGCTTGACGAGGCCGGCGGAAGCAGGATCGGCGTAGATGTTCTTCAACTCGCGCGGGTCTTTCTGGAGATCGTAGAGTTCCCACGCATCGAGCTTGTTGAAGTAGATGAGCTTGTGGCGCTCGGTGCGGACGCCGTAGTGCGGCTGGACGCGGTGGTGCATCGGGTAGTGGTAGTAGCGGTAATACATCGAGGTGCGCCAGTCGGCGGGCGCCTCGCCGCAAAGCAGCGGCAGAAAGCTGCGGCCCTGCATGTCGGCGGGCGTCTTCTGACCAGCGGCATCGAGCAGCATCGGCGCGAAGTCCACGTTGAGGACCATTTTGTCGTTCGTCGTGCCGGGCTTGATGCGGCCGGGCCAGCGAATGATGAACGGCATCCGCAGCGATTCTTCATACATGAATCGCTTGTCGAACCAGTCATGGTCGCCGAGGTAGAAGCCTTGGTCAGAGGTGTAGATGACGATGGTGTTTTCGGCGAGGCCCTCCTTGTCGAGGAAGTCGAGCAGCCGGCCGACGTTGTCATCCACCGAGGCAATGCAGCGCAGGTAGTCCTTGATGTAACGCTGATACTTCCATTTCTTCAACGCCTCGCCGGTGAGTTTCTTCTTCTGGCCGTTGACGGTAATCTCCACCTCCGTGTCCACGCCGTTGAGCCACTTCTGGCGCGCGGGGCCTTTCAGGTCTGGCGGCGGCAGCGGATACTTCACGTCACGCCGCGTCAGGTCGCGGTCAATCCGCATCGTCGCCTCCGTCGCGGCGGGGCTGCGCGTGGCGTAATCGTCGTTGAACGTCTCCGGCTCCGGAATGTCCATATCGTCATACATGTGGGCGTGTTTCTCGTCCGGCTCCCAATTGCGATGCGGCGCCTTGTGGTGGCACATCAGGAAGAACGGCTTGTCCTTCGGACGGTTCTTGATGAACTCGATGGAGAAATCCGTGATGAGATCAGTGGCGTAGCCGGTGTGCTTCGTGCGGCCGGCGGGTGTGAGGAAGAACGGGTCGTGATAGAGGCCCTGGCCCGGCAGGATGTTCCACAAATCGAATCCGCCCGGGTCGGTGCCGAGGTGCCACTTGCCGATCATGCCAGTGTGATAGCCGGCGGCTTGCAGATACTTCGCCAGCGTCGGCCGCTTCGGATCAATCGGGTTGAATACCGGCACGCCGTTGATGTGGCTGTATTGGCCGGTGAGGATGCACGCGCGGCTCGGCGTGCAGATGGAGTTGACGCAGAAACAGTTATTGAATCGCATCCCACCGGTGGCGATACGGTCGAGGTTTGGCGTCTTGTTGATCCGGCTGCCGTAGCAACTCATCGCGTGCGACGCATGGTCGTCGGCCATGATGTAGAGGATGTTCGGCCGCGAGGAATCGGCGGCGATGGCTGCAATCGCCAACAACGGCAACAGCAAGGTTCCGAGAAACGCTGGTAGCTTCATAGTGGCAACTCCGCAGTTCAAATGTCGTCTTCCTGTATCACGCACCGCGCAAGCTGGCAACCGGATTGCCAGCTTCGGCTTGAAACGCTGCTCTATCGCACGCACACTCTCTGCGATTGTTTAGCCGGAGCAACCTATGATTCTGCTGCTCGCCGCCATCGTCACGCTGGAGACCGATACCACCCGCATCGGTTTTGATCCTACCCGCAACGGCGCCATCGTTACGCTGGTGGACAAGGCTAGCGGTCGCGACTTTACCGCGCCGAAAACGATCGCGCCGCTGCTCTACGAACTGAGCTTCACCAACGCGCCGATGTTGACGGAAGCTGCGGCTGCCGGCGTTACCGTCAAGCGCGACGGTAACTCCGTCGTCATCACCGCCGCGCACCACACCAACGCCGCCGTCGCGGTCGAGTGCCGGTTTCGCACCGAGCCGGGATCGTCGCTGATCTTCGGCCGCATCGCCGTGCGTAACGACAGCGGCCATGCGTTAACCAATGTAAGATTCCCGGCGCTGGCGTGGCCGAAACAACTCGGCGCGTCGCCGGAGCGGGAATTCCTCGTGCTTCCGCGCAACGACGGCTGCCTTATCCAGTCGCCGGCCTCGATCGGCTGGTTGCCATCGGCACCATATCCCGGCTCGGCTTCGATGCAGTTCCTCGCGCATTACGACGACACCGCCGGCCTGTATGCGGCAAGTTACGACAGCCGTTGCTACACGAAAAGCTTCGGCGTCGAAAAGCGCGGCGACGTCTTCCGGCTGGCGATGATGCACCGACCCGCGCTGGAGTCGCGCGGCGAGTGGCGCATGGAATACGATGTGGCGATCGGCACGTTTCGGGGCGACTGGCAGACGGCGGCGGACATCTACAAGAAGTGGGCGCTGAAACAACCGTGGTGCCGCCACACGCTTGCCCAGCGCGTGGCCGACGGCGATGTGCCGCGCTGGCTCACGGAGCCGTCGCTGTTCTACGCCTACAGCTTGCGCGGGGAGGTCGAGCCAAGGAAGATCGGCAACCGCTTGCCGCAAGTGCCGCAGCAAGCCGCTGCGTGGCGCGAGCTGCTCGGCGGCCCGACGACGTTCATGTTGATGGCGTGGGAGAAACTCGGTCCGTGGGTGACGCCGGATTACTTCCCGCCGTTCGGCGGCGAGCGTGATTTCAAAGCCGCGACAGCGGCGCTTCACGCGAAGGGCCATCGCACGCTGGTGTTCCTCTCCGGCCTGAACTGGACGCTGCGCAAACAAGGCGGCTGCGACGCCGGCACGCTCGACGACACCGCGGCGTTCGAGAAGCGCGGCGCGGCGAGCGCCATCTGCGGCCCCGACGGACAGCCGCGGCTTTCAGGCAAGCCCGGTGCGGGCGTCGGCGAGTGTGCGGTCATTTGTCCCGCGACGCCGCTGGCGCGCGAGATGTTGCTTGGCGCGGCGCTGGAATGCCAGCGGCTCGGCATTGATTGCGTGCAGGCGGACCAGATCGTCGGTGGCGGGATGGCGGCGTGTTTCAGCGACAAACACGGTCATCCGCGTGGCGGCGGCAACTGGTCGGCCATGGCGCTCTACAAAATCTTCGACGAGGTTCGCCGCGAGGGGAAGAAACGCGACGCGAACTTCGCGTGGTCCATGGAGGAGCCGGGCGAGTTCTTCATCCCGGTGCTCGACACGTATCACGCCCGCGACTATTCGCAAGGTCGCTGGCCGCGCGATGGCGCGGGCGTCATTGGCGTGCCGCTGTTCACGCACGTTTATCATGAGTTCATGCACGGCTACGGCGGCGACTCGTGCCATGTCTCGACGGTCGCCAGTGCCAGCACGCTTTATCAGCAAGGCATGAACCTCGTCTGCGGCAAAACGCCCGGCGTCGCAGTCTGGACCCGGCCCTACGATCCGAAAGCGACCGAAGCGGCGCAGGCGCGATTGTTGCGCGGTCACGTCGAACTGTGGCGCGGGCCAGCGCGGGAATTTTTGGTGTTTGGCCGTCGCGTTGCGACCAAGCCGCTGGACGTGCCGACAGTGCGCTGCAAGTTCTACACTGGCAGTGATCGCAAGCCGCGCGAGATGGACGTGCCGGCGGTGCTCCACAGCCAATGGCGCTTGCCGGCCGGCAGCGAGGCGGCGGTGTTCGTCTGCGTCGGCAACGGCCCGGCGTCATTCACGGCATTCGGACGCCAACTCGAATTCGCGCCAGGCGAGGTGAAATTCTTGCCGTTGAAAGCTGAAACAGAAACCCGGAAGGCGAAACCATGAAGCAACGTCGCTGCTTTGCACTCCTGTCACTCTTATGTATGGCACCGCTGACTAACTCCTGGGGCGCGGCACCGGCGCTGATTCCCGCACCAGCAAAAATGGTCGTAGCAGAAGGGACTTTCCGGCTGACGCGCGAGACTTCGATTTGCGCCAATGTGGGCGCGGAAGCGGAAGCGCGCAAGCTGATCGCCGCCTTGAGAGCGCCGACCGGTCTGCCCCTGCCGGTCAAGGCCAGCGAGCCAAAGCCGGGCGCCATCGTTCTGGAACTTGACCGCTCGCTCGAATCGCAACTCGGCGCCGAAGGTTATCGCCTCTCCGTGACGCCCGCGCACGTCACCATCCGCGCGGCGGCGGAGGCGGGGTTGTTTTACGGCGGTGTCACGTTCCGGCAGTTGCTGCCGGCGCAGGCTTTCGCAACGAAGCGGGTGACGCGCGCTCCCGACGGTGGTTGGGTCGCGCCTTGCATCGAGATCGAGGACCGGCCGCGGTTCGCATGGCGCGGTTTGCTGCTCGACCCGGCACGGCACTTCATGCCACCGGAGTTCGTCAAGAAGCTGGTGGACGCGATGGCACTCCACAAACTCAACACGCTCCAGCTCCACCTCACCGACGACCAAGGCTGGCGCATCGAGATCAAGAAACACCCGCTTCTCACCAAACTCGGCTCTGTCCGGAAGGAATCGCCCATCCACGGCGACCGCAAGCGCGGCGACGGCAAACGCTATGGGCCGTTCTTCTACACGCAGCGGCAAATCCGCGACCTCGTCGCCTACGCGCAGGCGCGGCACGTCACGCTCGTGCCGGAGATCGAGATGCCGGGCCACTTCCTCGCGGCGATGGTGGCGTATCCCGCGTTGTCCTGCCGCGGCGGGCCGTTCGAAGTGCGCACGCGCTGGGGCATCGAGCCGGACATCCTCTGCCCCGGCAACGACGCGGCCCTCGCCTTCGTCAAGGACGTGCTCGCCGAAGTCTGCGAACTCTTCCCCAGCCACTTCATCCACATCGGCGGCGACGAGTGCCCACGCGACCGCTGGAAGACCTGCCCGAAATGCCAGGCGCGCATCCGGGCCGAGAATCTTCAAGGCGAGGCGCAGCTCCAGACATGGTTCAACCATCGCATCGAGGAATTCCTCGCCAGCAAAGGCCGGCGTCTCCTTGGTTGGGACGAGATCCTCGAAGGCGGCCTCACGCCCGGCGCGGCGGTGATGTCCTGGCGCGGCATCAAGGGCGGCATCGCAGCCGCCAGCGCGGGCCACGACGTCGTTATGGCACCGACCACGCATTGCTACTTCGACTTCGCGCAATCCAAGGGCTCCGGCGAACCGGAGTGCATCGGCGGCTTCGTCTCGTTGACGCGCGTCTATGAGTTCGAACCGGTCCCCGCCGAACTGCCGGAGTCCCAGCGTCATCATATCCTCGGCGCACAGGGCGCGCTCTGGACCGAATACATGTGGACGCCGCGCGACGTGGAGTATTTCGCCTTCCCGCGCGCGGCGGCGCTGGCGGAAGTTGTCTGGTCGCCGGCCGAGCGGAAGGACGTCGCCGGCTTCGAGCGCCGCCTACAAGACCATCTCCCCCGCCTCGACCAGCTCGGCGTGAACTATCGCAAGCCATCCGCTGCCGACGAGCAGAAATGATCCATCGTTCCAAAAAGAGAATCTGCTGAGATGACACACTTGCCGCCGCCTCCGAAGCAAAACACTTGTCAATTCATGACGCAGTTGAATACTCGCATTGCTGTAATTTCGTTGCTGCTCGCTGCAGCGATTCTTGTAGGCATCTTCTTCAAGCAAAGGGTCGAGCCAACGGTTTTGAGGACGCACACTACTTTCCTCCTTGCCCAGTTGAATCACTCATATTGCGATTCCTTTGCCTCTGGCCATGTCCCGGTCGAGTCGGAGAAGGCGTTTCTCGATCTCATTCCGCAGTGGTCAATTGATTGGAATTCCTGCCAGTTCCGGAACGGAATCATCTTCGATTCATGGAGCACAGCCATGAAAATCCATGTTGATGCTGCGTCAATCTATCTCCGCTCGGCTGGCCCCGACCGTTGTTTCAATACGCCTGATGATATTGAGGTCAGGTTTCCAAATCATAACAGGACACCGCTTCCCGCTCACTCCGACCGATGACCGCACAGGAATCTGAAGAAAAGTTCGCCCATGTTTCTCAATGCCAACCCATCCGTTGCGAGGGCATAATGCCGGAAAGATTCGCTAGAAAAACCTCCGTGACTTGATACAAACTCCCGCCACCTATGAAACTGACAAGCTTCATCGCCTCCGCAGTTCTTTGTCTCGCAGTCCACTCTTCCTTCGCCGCCGACGCGCGCACGGTTGTCCCGCTCGACGGGGAGTGGCAGATCGCCGAGGGCGGGCTGGACAAACCACCAGCGACGTTCGCGCACCGTGTGCCGGTGCCTGGACTGGTGGACATGGCAAAGCCGGCATTTGTCGAGGTTGGCAAGAAGAGCGAAAAGCGGCAGGCGTTCTGGTATCGGCACGAGTTCACGCTGAAGCAGTCGGTGCCGGACGTGGCACTGCTGAAGATTCACAAGGCGCAGTTCGGCACGAAGGTCTGGGTCAACGGCAAGGTCGTTGGCGAGCATCTGCCGTGTTTCACGCCGGCTTGGCTCGACGTGAAGAAGGCTCTCAAGGGCAACGGCCAGCCGAACGAACTGATCATCCGCGTCGGCGCGGATCGCGATTCGATGCCGCAGGACATGCCGACGGGCTGGGACTTCGAGAAGTATCTGTTTATCCCCGGCATCTACGACTCGGTGGAACTGATCCTGACCAGCGCGCCTTACATTGTGAACGTGCAGACGGTGCCGAACATCGAGACGAAATCCGTGCGCGTCGTTGCGGAGGTTGCTGCCGGCGAGAAATGGTGCGAGGGCGAAGTCCAGGCGACGGTTTCCTTGCGCGGCTCGACGCGGGTTGACGGTTCGCAGACTGCGCAAAAGGTTTACCTTCGCCCGAAGAAGACCAAGACGGTGGATTTCACCGTGCCGATCCGCGACGCCCGGTTGTGGTCGCCGGAGGAGCCATTCCTTTACGAACTGAACCTCAGCACCGGCGCGGACACGACGAAGACACGCTTCGGCATGAGGTCGTTCAGTTTTGACCGGGAGAAGAAGCGCGCCATGCTCAACGGCAAGCCCTACTTCATGCGTGGCAGCAACGTGACGGCCTACCGGTTCTTCGAGGACAGCGCGCGCGGCGACCTGCCGTGGGACCGCGAGTGGGTGCGGAAACTGCACCAGAAGTTCAAGACGATGCACTGGAACTCGCTGCGCTACTGCATCGGGTTCCCGCCGGAGTTTTGGTATGACATCGCAGACGAGGAAGGCGTCCTCATCCAGGACGAGTTCCCCATCTGGGTGCTCAGCGGCGCGAAGAACCAGTGCCCGGAGTGGCCCATCGCCGAGAAGATCATCCCGCAATACACCGAGTGGATGCGCGAGCGTTGGAACCATCCGTGCGTGGTCATCTGGGACGCGCAGAACGAGAGCGGCACGCCCGAGACGGGCAAGGCGCTCAGCGCGGTGCGCCAGCTCGATCTCTCCAGCCGTCCGTGGGAAAACGGTTGGGCCGAGCCGCAAGCCCTGACCGATTGCGTCGAGTCCCATCCTTACATGCACATCCGCGGTTGGTGGCCCACCGGGAAGCCGTTCAAGATGAGCGAGATCGCCACCATGTCCAGGAAGCCGAAGTTGAACAAGGCCCAGCAGGCGCTCGACGTGCCGATCATCATCAACGAATACGGCTGGCTCTGGCTCACGCGCGACGGGCACCCGACCTGCCTAACGACGAATGTCTATGTTCACGCCATGGGCCAGAAATCCACCGTCCAAGAGCGCCGTGAGTTCTATGCCCGCGCGCTCGCCGCCAAGACGGAGTTCTGGCGCGCGCACCGCGAGTGCGCCGGCGTGCTGCACTTCTGCGGCTTGGGCTACGACCGACCCGGCGACAAGCCGCGTCCCGAAGGCGGCGCCACCAGCGACCACTGGCTCGACGTGAAAAAGCTGCAGTTCGAGCCGCTGTTCGAGAAATACATGAGAGACGCCTTCGCGCCCACCAGCCTCATGCTCGACTTCTGGGCTGAAGAAGTGCCGGCTGGTGAAAAGCGCGACGTGGCTGCCATCGTCATCAACGATCTCTACGGGCCGTGGCATGGCGAGGTCCGCTTTCGCCTTCTGCACGGCACGAAGGTCTTGTCCGAACAGACGCAACCCTGCGCGGTCGCCGTGCTGGGCGACAAACGGCTGACGTTCCCGTTCACTGCGCCCGACGCGCCGGGCCATTACACGCTGGAAGCGACGTTGCTGAAGCGGAAAGCGCCGCCCGTGAGCAGCCTGCGCGATTTTCAAGTGCCGCCGGCAAAGTAAGCCAACGGGCAACATAGAATGCGGCCAACACCATGAGCGCTTTTCATTGTCGTTCGCTCTTGTTCCGGGCCGGTTCCGTCTTGCTTCTGCTCGTCTGCGCGCCGACGTTGTTCGCCGCCGAGAAATCGCCGAGCCAGCGATGGGAAAAGGAAATCACGGCATTCGAGATTGCCGACAAGAAGAATCCGCCGCCGCAAGAAGCGATTCTGTTTATCGGCTCCTCCAGCATCCGGCGTTGGAAAACGCTCGCGCACGATTTTACAGGTCATACGATCATTAATCGCGGCTTTGGCGGATCGCAAATCGCCGACGCGACCCGCTACGCGAACCGGATCATCATCCCCTGCAAACCGCGGCTGATCGTGCTGGGTGCCGGCTCCAATGACATCAACGCCGGCAAGTCGCCGCCGATTTCGAGGCGTTCGTCGCCAAGGTCCGCGCCGCGCTGCCCGACACGCGCATTGCATTCGTGTCCATCAACCCGGCTCCTGTGCGCGCCGCCCAACTCGAGAAGCAGCGGAAAGCCAACCAACTCATCAAGCAATACGTCGCCCCCGGCAACAACCTCGACTACATCAACATCTTCGACGCGTTTCTCGGTCCCGACGGCCAGCCGCGCGAAGATTTGTTCGTCGCTGACCGCCTCCACCATAACGCCGCCGGTTACGAAGTCCGCGTCAAGATCACACGCCCGCACCTCGGTTCGGCAATGAAACCGGGTGCCGCAAAAAGCAAATCCGCTTCGTCGCCACCGGCTGGAAAACAGTGAAAGATCGGATCGAGAGAGCTCGCCAAGGAACCGCAGGGGTGGTCCACCATTACCACAAACCGGTTGAAATGGCCTGACGGGGGTCAGGAATTCCCTGATGGCAAAATCAGGGAAGCCCCTGATAGACGCGCAGACGCCGATGGTCGTAGTATGTATGCCGAAAACGATGGCAGCTTCGAAGTTCATGGCGATAATGGTTCTTGTGCTGGCGCTGGTTTTGGGCACGCGTTGGTGCATCGTGACTTTTTATTCGTCAACCTATGCGTCAACCGACCCGCGTGGGTTTACAGGAAAAGTGCAGATCTCCGCGCCTACCCGGCAGTTGCTTCAGGAAGAAGCAGACGCGCCCGCCAGCACACTGGCGCCACAGTTTCAAGCGGTCCACGCATCGCACGCTCGCTAGCGGTTTTGTTTCGGCGTTCAAAGGAAACCTGTTGTTGCCACCGTCCGGGACGGTTGTTAGACTGAATTCCAAGTCGGGGTTGCGCAAACAAGCCGACGGCGTGGGTGCTGGAAGATGACTCTTCAGGTCCGACCGGAGATGGATCGCGCGCGCCCAGCCGGGCAGGCTGAAGTCCCTGCAATGAACGGCGATTGTCTAGCCGCGCTGACAAGGAGAAGAACAGCACCGATGCGAGCGTTTCAAAACCTGCCGATCAAGTGGAAGCTGATGCTGGCGATGCTGCTGACCAGCATGATTGCCATTTTGCTGCTCGGTTCGGCATTGTTCTTCGCCGGGCTGTTTCACCTGAAACATATCGAGATCCAAGAAACCGCTGCACTGGCCCAGGTTGTCGGCGGGAATTGCGCCAGCGCCTTGGAAACCGGTAATGCAAAGGCGGCGCAGAAGGAACTTGGCGATATTGCGGCCAACCGGGCGATTGAGGATGCCTGTCTCTACACGGCCGACGGCCAGTTATTGGCGCGCTATACGCGGCGTGATCTGACACCGCTGCCGCTGCCGCCGATCAGCAAGAGCGGGGAGAATTTTGTTGGCGACCGGTTGACGTTGTATCGCCCAGTCAAGCATGACGGCCAAATGGTGGGGACGATTTGCTTGCGGACGGACACCCGGATTGTGTGGGCGCGGCTCAAGAGCTACGTCGGCATGGGCGTCCTGGTGATGGGCATCTCCATGCTGGTAGCGCTGATCTTCGCCAACCGGCTGCAACGGTTCTTCTCCAGCCCGATTCTGGAACTGGCTCGTGTGGCACACGCGATCACAGAACGGAAGGATTTCTCGCAACGGGCAGCCAAGCTGAGCAACGACGAGACCGGCCTGTTGACGGACGCGTTCAACCGGATGCTCGGCATCATCCAGGAACACGACAGTGGTTCGCGGGCGTCGCAAAGCCGCTTGGAGAAACGCGTGGCCGAGCGCACCGTGGAGTTGCGCAAAACCAACGAGGCCCTTCGCGAAAGCGAGGAACGGCTCCGCGCGGTGTTCGAGCAGGCGATGGATGGTTTTTTGCTGGCGGATGTCGAAACCAAGCAGTTCAGCCTGTCCAATCCGCGGATGTGTCAGATGCTCGGCTACAGCGCCGACGAAGTGAAAAAACTGACGGTGTCGGATATCCATCCAGCCGAGGACGTGCCGTGGATCACGGAGATGTTTGCGAGACAGGCCGCTGGAGAAACCGCAGTGGCGCCGGAAGTGCCCGTCCGGCGCAAAGACGGCACCGTCTTCTACGCCGACATCAGCGCCCGGTCCTTGACGGTGGATGGGCGACAGTGCTTGTTTGGCATCTTTCGCGACACCACCGAGCGCAAGCAGGCCAAGGAGGCCCTCCAACACCGGCTGGAGATTGAACAACTCGTGGCATCCGCTTCCAGCCGGTTCGCCAACACAGCTTCGCCGGAAGCTGACGCAGTCATTAATGACGTTCTAGCCAGCCTCGGCCGGCTCACGCAAACCGACCGTTGTTTCCTGTTCAACGTCTCCGACGATCTGGCCATCGCCGACAACACGCACGAATGGTGCGCGTCCGGCGTGCGGCCGCAAATCGGCCAGTTGCGTAACGTGCCAACGTCGGCGTTTCCGTGGTATCTGGAGCGGCTGCGCGGCGGCGAACCGTTGCTGCTGCCCCGCACCGCCGACTTGCCCTCGGAAGCGGCGGCGGAAAGACGGCTCTTGCAGTCCGGCAATGTCCAGTCGGTGATTCTGGTGCCGATCCGCCACACAGGCAAACTGGTCGGCTTCATCGGCTGCGACGCCGTGCGTGCTGAGCATGTCTGGTCCGACGAAGACGTCCGGCTGCTGAGAACCATCGGCGAACTGATCACCGACACGCTGGCGCGGCTGCGGGTTGGCGAGGCATTGCGAGAGAGAGAGGAACGTTTGCAAGCTGTTCTGGGAAACTCTCTCGACGTCGCCTACCGTCGGAACCTACAAACCAACCGCTACGATTTCTTCAGTCCAGCGGTCGAGAAAATCACCGGTTACCAGGCCAAAGAGCTGATCGGCGAAAACTCGGACTTCGTCTTGGATCGAGTCCACCACGACGACTTGTTGGCAGTGAAGCGTGCGTTGGAAAAAGCTCAAGCGGGCGAGGTAACGAACGGCATTGCCGAATACCGGTTCAGGCACAAGGATGGCAGCTACCGATGGCTCTCCGACCGGTTCACAATCGTCAAGGACGCTGACGGACGGCCCCTGTATTGGGTGGGAGTTTCCCGCGACGTTACCGAGCCAAAACAGATGGAGGAGGCGCTGCTTGAAAGTGAAGATCGCTACCGTTCATTGTTTGCGACCAGCATGGACGCCGTGCTATTGGGGACGGCGGATGGCCGGATTATCGCCGCCAACAAGACCGCCTGCCAGATGTTCGGGCTTACGGAGGAGGAACTGATAAGCGTCGGGCGAAACGGCATCGTGGACGTCTCGGATTCCCGTCTGCAAGCCGCCTCAGAGGAACGCAATCGAACCGGCAGATTCCACGGCGAGATGACATTCATCCGCAGCGACGGGGCGAAGTTTCCGGCCGAGGTTTCCTCGGTGGTTTTCCGTGTGCAGAAGGGAGACTCGCGCGCCAGCATCGTGATCCGCGACATCACCGAGCGCAAGCGGGCGGAGGAGGCGCTAAAGGCGCTCAACGAAACGCTCGAACACCGCGTGGTCGAGCGCACCGCCGCGTTGCAACAGCGGGAAACGGAACTGAAGGAAGCGCAGCGCGTGGCCCACGTAGGCAACTGGAGTTGGGAGGTGAAAACGGGCAACTTCACTTGGTCCGAAGAGCTTTACCGCATCTTTGGCCTCGATCCGAACCTGCCCGCGCCCCATTTCCGGGAATACCCGCAAATCCTTACGGCGGAGAGCCTGGCGCGACGAAACGCGGCTGCGGAAAAGACCATCCGGACCGGATCGCCTTACGAACTCGACTTGGAGATAGTCCGCCCGGACGGCACACGAAGATGGATCACCACTCACGGCGAGGCGGTGCGCGACACCGACGGCCGGGTTGTGAGACTTTGCGGCACCGCGCAAGACATCACCGATCGCAGGCGGGCGGAGAAGGCGCTGCGCGAGAGCGAGGAAAAATTCCGGCGGATCGCCGGGCACATCCAGGACGTGCTCTACAGCGTGGACATGGAAACGCGGGAATTCCGCTACCTCAACCCGGCCTTTGAAAGGATGTTCGGCTACACCGAGGAAGACATCCAAGACATGGGAGGCCGCGCTGCCTTTTTGAAACGGGTGATCGAAGTAAGAACTGTGAGTGCAGAGGAGGATGCGCGACGCCTTGAGCGGCTGAGAACAGACCCCAAGGAAGGCATTGCCGTGCGTGATGAGGAATGCTGGCGGTGCAAAGACGGGACGTTGAGATGCATCGAAGACCGGTGGATACCCGTTTACGAGTCGGGGCGTCTCGTCACCACCGAGGGGCTGCTGTGCGACATCACCGAGCGCAAGCGCGCCGAGGCGGCGTTGCGCGAAAGCCAGGAGCGATATAGCTCGCTCATCAACAACCTCAATGTTGGCGTGTATCGGAGCACGGTGGAGTCCGGCGGGTGCTTCCTCCAGGTCAATCCCGCGCTGGCCCGGATGCACGGCTGCGATTCCGTGGAGGAGATGCTGCAAACCAAGGTCGTGAACCTTTACGAAAACCCGGCCGACCGGGAAGTGTTGGTCGCCAACCTGTTCCGTGCCGGCGCTGTAACGGGTCATGAAGTGCGATTGAAGAAAAAAGATGGCACCCCCATCTACTGCGCTGTGACTGCCACGGCGCATCGCAGTCCTGACGGAAGAGCGGAGTGGATTGACGGCATCGTGGAGGACGTCACCGAGCGCAAGCGGCTGGAGGACCAGTTGTTGGAGATCAGCGAACGCGAACAACGCCGTATCGGCCAGGACCTCCACGACGGCCTCTGCCAGCATCTGGCGGGCGTCGGCTTCATGAGCAAGGCGCTGGCCCAGAAGCTGGCTCACTCCTCCCCGGCCGAGGCCGCCGACGCGAGGGAGGTGGCGGACCTGATTCGCCAGGCGATCACTGATGCGCGCGGGATTGCCGCCGGTCTTCATCCTGTGAAGAAGGAAGCCAACGCCACCATGGTCGCGTTGCAGGAACTGGCCGCTAATATCGGAAACATGTTCAGAATCCAGTGCGTCTTTAGTTGCGATCCGCCGGTGTTCATCGAAGACAACAGCGCGGCGGGCCATCTTTACCGCATCGCGCAGGAAGCCGCGAACAACGCCATCCGCCACGGCAAGGCCAAACACGTCTGGATCACGCTTGCCGAGATAGACCATCACGTCTCGCTCACGGTGAAAGACGATGGCAAAGGCATTCCCCAGCCGTTGCCTGCCGGTCATGGCATCGGCATTGACATCATGAACCACCGTGCGCGAGTGATCGGCGGCGTCCTCGACATCCGCCGCGCGCCCGAAGGAGGAACGGTTTTGACCTGTTCGTTCCCGAAGAAAACCACAGCTTGAACGGAGAATCTCCTCATGCTTCAGACCAGAACAAAGTCACAGAAACGCAAGACTAACGTTCTCATTGTGGACGACCACCCGATCGCGCGCCAAGGTCTCGCCCAACTGATTAACCAGGAGCCGGACCTGCAGGTTTGCGCCGCTGTTGAAAACGCGGCACAGGCGCTGGACGCCATCAATTCCTGCAAACCTGGACTGGCCATCGTGGACATCTCCCTCAAGGAGGACAGCGGCCTTGAATTGGTCAGAAGCATCAAAACGCAATTTGACGGCTTGCCGATGCTGGTGTTCTCCATGCACGACGAGTCGCTCTGCGCCGAGCGGGCGTTGGAAGCCGGCGCGCTCGGTTATGTCATGAAGCAGGAGCCGACCGAGCTTATCATCGTTGCCATCCGCCGCGTCCTTGATGGGGACATCTACCTCAGCGAACCGATGACCAGCCGGCTGCTGAAGAAGCCGCGGAGCGCTCAAGGCGAAGCCGTGCTGTCGCCGATCCATGCACTCAGCGATCGCGAGTTTGAGGTGTTCAGCCTCATCGGCCAGGGCAAGCGCACGGTTGAAATCGCAGACATCCTGCATTTGAGCACCAAGACTGTTGAAACACACCGCGCGCACATCATGAAGAAGCTGAACCTGGATGGGTGGTATGAGATGGCACGATATGCTTTCCAATGGAGCAACAGCGGGGGTTGAAGCGCCGCAGCATTTTGAATCAGTCTGACCTTTCCGAGCCGGCGGCGCGCTCCACAGCCCAAAACAGGGGGTCGCAGGCATCAGGAATTCCCTGATGCCAAAATCAGGGCATCTCCCAATTGCGGGTTTGCTGCTTCGCCGCTAATATATCCCACAAGGCTGAGAGGCATGACGAGTAACGGAGGGGAAAATGCCCCGGCAGCAGTGGTAGCTCGCCCGTCGGCGGTGGCAGCGCCCCGCGGGGGGAAGTCGCTGCCGCTAGAGTAAAGGTTGTGGCGGGTTGATCGCCTGAGGAGGCGGCAGGAAGCGGAAGTCCAAGGGGAACGCTTCCTGCCGCGCCGGGCCGTGAGGAGTCGCACATGATTTTGTGGCACAATCTTCAGCAGGATCAAAAAGAGGAGCACTTCAAGAGCTTCGAGACGGAGTCCAGCAGCGACAAGATTTACTGCTTGTTGCTGTATGAAGACCGGTGCACGAACGTGGAAGACTTGGCGCAAGACGAGGCTTTCTGGGACGAGCATCGTGTGCTGACGGATGACCATTGCGTCTGCATCGGCGTGAAGGATTCAGTGTCCGTCGCGAACGGCACCAGCAAGAAAAGCGGAGCGGCGACACGGCTGATTGGATTGTTTGGATGCGGCCCCGATGATCTACCGTGTCTGGTGGTGTGCCAGATGCTGCGGTGGTCCAACGCCATGCGCCACATGGTGGTGCCGCTAGCCAACGGCTCTACCAACAAAGTCGGTCGTCCTGAAACCGCGAAACTCTTCAAGCGATTGACTCAGGAGATGCATTCCATGCTCACTGGACATTTCCCGGACGGCTATTTCCTCTACACCGGCATTGAGTATTCGATCGGCGAGTTGACCTCCAAACGGGGACTCGTCGCCTCGCAAGCCATCTGGAACAGCTTGAAAGAAGCCTCCTGAGTCAGTCTCTCCCCTTGGGAACGCTGTCCGTCGTGTTTCGTCCGCCCCGCTGCTAGCTGCCGGTGTCCGATTTGACCACCGATTCCTGCCGCCATCGCCGCCATGAGGTTCGATACTTCGCCACCCAATCCACCAGGGCGCGCTCGAACCCAATATCGTGTCCCGCCTTCTCACTCTCCAGCCACTTGTGGCGGAGGATTTCTTCGCGCTCGGCGATGAACTCCTTATACAACGAAGTCTGCTTCACCCAGTCGTCCGACTCGGTCTCATGGGCTTTGCCCGGTTTATTGCTGTCGTCCATAATCCTTGTTCACCTCTCGTCGAAGCGAACTGCATCTTCCGGCAAAACACTACCAGAACGCTTCAACTCGCGCAACCACCTCGCGCGTTTGCCGGCACCGCATTCATCGCTTGGGTGATGACAACGCCGGCAAACAACTTCTTACACTGTCGGCGGATTCGACGGTGGAACAACAGGCAAAACGACTGCTGCGGGTTCGACGGCAGGCAGCACTGCAGCGGCGGCGAGTTTCTCCGCCGCTTCCTGCCGTTTCAAAAACTCCTTTGCCAACGCCGTGTAGGCCGTCGCGCCGGCGGAATGCTTGTCGTAATGAATAATCGGTTTGCCAAAGCTCGGCGCTTCGCTCAACCGCACGGTGCGCGGAATGACGGTTTTGAAGACTTTGTCGGCGAAATGCTTGCGGACCTCCTCGACCACCTGATTCGCGAGGTTGGTGCGGCCGTCAAACATCGTCATCACGATGCCCTCGACATCCAGCGCAGGGTTGGCGCCGCTGCTGCGCAGGTGCTCCACCACCCGCAGAATCACCGTCAGCCCTTCCAGCGCGTAGTATTCACATTGCAGCGCGATGACAATGCGATCCACGCCGACCAGCGCGTTCATCGTCAGGACGCCGAGCGATGGTGGACAATCCACTAAGATGAAATCGTAAGTGCCCGCCGCCTTGATCGGCTCGACGGCCGTCTTGAACCGCTCCAAAAACCGCTCCGCGCGCGGCACGTCCACCTCCGCCGCTGCGAGGTCTTCCTCGCTCGGAATGAGGTCGAGGTTTGGGAACTCCGTCTGCCGGATGAGCGCGGTCAGTGGCTGGCCGTTGAGCAGCGCGTCATAGACGCTGTGGCCTTCGAGCTTCTCCTGCCCCAGCCCGCTGGTGGCGTTGGCCTGCGGATCGAAATCAATCACGAGCACGCGTTTGCCCGCATCGGCAAGACAGGCGGCAAGACTGACGACCGTCGTCGTCTTGCCGACGCCGCCCTTCTGGTTGGCGAAAGCGAATGATTGGGTTGGCACGCGCGCATCCTAGAGGCCGCCGCTCAAAGTTCAACCATGTTTTACGCTCCACGTTTTGCGTTTTACGTGTTTGAACTTTGGGCGCGAGACTTTAGCATGGTGCCATGCCTCGACCACACTCACAGATCAAGCGCCTGCTCGGCATCATGGCTCGGCTTCGCGCGCCGGGCGGCTGCCCGTGGGACCGCCAGCAGACGCACGAGTCCATCAAACACAACCTCATCGAGGAAGCTTACGAAGTCGTGGACGCCATCGAGTCGCGCGACGACGCGGACCTGCTGGAGGAACTCGGCGATTTATTGTTGCAGGTGGTCTTCCACGCGCAGATGGCGAGGGAGAAGAAGCGTTTCGATTTCGAGGACGTGGCGCGGGCCATCGCCGACAAGCTTGTGTCCCGGCATCCGCATGTCTTCGGCAATCGCAAGCTTCGCACCGCCAGCCAGGTGCTCGACCAATGGCACAAGCTCAAACACGCCGAGAAGAAGCACAAGCGGCCGTCCGTCACTGACGGCGTGCCGCGGCATCTGCCGGCGTTGATGCGCGCCCAAGATGTGCAGAAGAAGGTCGCCCGCGTCGGCTTCGACTGGAGCCGCACCGGCGAGGTGCTCGACAAGATCGAGGAGGAGATTCGCGAGCTGCGCCACGAACTCAAGCGCGGCGACCGCCGCAAGACGGCGGAGGAACTCGGCGACCTGATGTTCACGCTGGTGAACCTCGCGCGGTTCCAGAAGTTCAACGCGGAAGACCTGCTGAACCAATGCACGAAGAAATTCACCGCCCGGTTCCGCAAAGTCGAGGCCGCGCTCGCCGCGCGCGGCAAGCAGCCACACGAGTCCACGCTGGAGGAAATGGAGGCGGAATGGCAGAAGGCGAAGGGGAAACGGAAGCGGTGAACGCTCCGTTGGAACATAGCGGCTCTTCAACGCCAACGCGGGCGCGCTACGTCGCACTCGTCTTCACGCTCCTGCTGGCGGCGGTCGCTTATCTCGACCGCGTTTGCATTTCCACGGCAGCAACGGCAATCAAGTCAGACCTGCATCTAAGCGATTCGCAGATGGGCATGGTGTTCAGCGCGTTCACGTTCGCTTACGCGCTGTTCGAAGTGCCGAGCGGCTGGCTCGCGGACCGCTTCGGCGCGCGGCTGATGTTGACGCGGATCGTGTTGTGGTGGTCGCTGATGACGGCGGCAACGGGTTGGGTTGGCGGATTCGCTTCGTTGTTTATGACGCGACTGCTGTTCGGCATGGGCGAGGCGGGAACGTATCCGAGCGTCTCGTGCGTCTATGCCCGCTGGCTGCCGGAACGGATGCGCGGCCGCGCGTTCGGCGCTGTGGTGATGACCGGGCCGTTTGCCGGCGCGATCACACAGCCGCTGGTGGTGACGCTGCTCGGTGCGGTGAGTTGGCGGCGGTGTTTTGAAATCTTCGGCTTGGTGGGCGTGGTGTGGGCGGTGGCGTGGTATCGGTGGTTTCGCGACGACCCGCACCGCCATCGCTCGGTGAACGCCGCCGAACGCGCGTTGATCGGCGAGGCGAATGTCACGAACGAGGCGCACCCCGCCGTGCCGTGGGCGCGGTTGCTGCGCAGCCGCAGTCTGGCGCTGTTGTGCGTGATGTATTTCAGCATGATCTACGGCTGGTATTTTTACTTCACCTGGCTGCCGTCGTATCTGCAACGAGCGCGCGGTTTCAATCTGCAACAGGCCGGCTGGCTCTCGGCACTGCCGCTGATCGGCATCGGCGCGGGCGTGATGGCGGGCGGCTGGTTGAGCGACGTGCTGTTGCGGCGTTGGGGCGCGCGAACCGGCCGGCGTCTGCCCGCGTTGGTGGGGTTGCCGCTGGCGGCATGCGCGGTTGTCGGCGTGATCGCGACTGCGTCGCCGTTCGGCGCGGTGGCGATGTTTGTGACGGCCGGCGCGCTGGCGGCATTGGCGATGGCTCCGTCGTGGGCGGTCTGCCTGGACATCGGCAAACGGCACGCGGGCGTCGTCAGCGGGGCGATGAACATGTTCGGCAATTTCGGCGGCACGCTCAGTGGTGTGGCGGTGGGCTGGTGCCTGGATGACTGGCATTCGTGGAACGCGCCGCTCTACTCGATCGCGGTGTTTTACCTGGTGGCGGCGGCTTGCTGGCTCGGCATTGATCCGGAGAAACCCATCGCGGACAACTGAGCGGGATAACGGCTGGACCGTGTCGGCGTGGAGTTCTTGAAACATCAGATGCGGCATGGTAAGCCACGGCTGCAAAGGAGCCATCTCATGTCAAACCCAACCGTCCCTCCCGCCATGTCCGGCGCACCAGCCACGCCAGCCACCTCTTTGCTCGCCATCTGGAGTCTGGTGTTGGGCATACTGAGCTTTTGTGGTGGGTGCATCACCGGCGTGCCCGCGATCATTCTGGGCATCCTCGCGCTGGCCAGGATCAACAAGCCGCCGGCAGCGTTGAAGGGACAGGGGCTGGCCATCGCTGGGTTGGTGACGGGCGTGATCGGCGCGTTATTCGGAACGGCCATTCTTGCCGCCTTGTTATTGCCTGCCGTAGCACAAGCCCGTGCCAAAGCTCACGAAGCTGTGTGTCTTAACAACATCAAGCAGATCACGCTGGCTTCGCACCGGTATGCCGCCGAGAACAACGACACGCTGCCCCAGTCGCTCGACCAGTTGAAATCGTATCTGGGCAACAAGGAGTTGATCTGCCACGCCGCCGAAGGCCAAACCGGACCGTGCTACGAGATCGTCGCGCCGGGGCGGAAGCTGGTTGAAATCGCCGATCCGGCCAAGACCATTTTCGTCCGCGAAACGCAGTCGCGTCATCACGGCCGTCGCGCCGTCGGCTACGCCGACGGGCATGTCGAGATGGTGCGGGATCCGTGATTTATCCGTCGCCCCAGTTTCAGGAGTTAATCAAGCATCATGAAATCTGTAGTTAAAAAAGGTGAAACACTCGGCATCATCGTTGGCGGCGGGCCAGCGCCGGGCATCAATGGCGTCATCGCGGCCGCCGCCATCGAGGCCATTGATCTGGGAAAGAAAGTCATCGGCTTCTACGACGGCTTCAAATGGCTCGCGCGCGGCGACACCTATCATACCGTTTTGTTGAAGACAGACGATGTCTCCCGCATTCACTTCCAAGGAGGCTCGATCCTGCGCACCTCGCGCGAGAATCCGACCAAGGACCCGAAAAAAATGGCGAACGTGCTGGCGGGCTTGAAGAAGCTCGGCGTGAATTGGCTCGTGACCATCGGCGGCGACGACACCGCCTACAGTTCCAGCCAGGTGGAAAAACAAGCCGTCGGTGCCATCCGCGTTGTCCACGTGCCGAAGACGATTGACAACGACCTGCCGTTGCCCGGCTCGATGCCGACGTTCGGCTACGAAACCGCGCGGGCGGTCGGCGCGGAAATCGTCCACAACCTCATGGAGGACGCCCGCACGTCCGGCCAGTGGTTCTACGTCATTTCGATGGGCCGACACGCCGGCCATCTGGCGCTCGGCATCGGCAAAGCCTCCGGCGCCACCACCATAATCATCCCGGAGGAGTTCCACACGCCGAAGGTCACGCTCGCCGAGGTGTGTGACGTGCTCGAAGGATCGATCATCAAACGTTACGCGATGGGCCGCCCTGACGGCGTCGCCGTCATCGCCGAAGGCGTCGCCAGCAAGCTGGTGGACAAGGACCTCAGGGAGCTGGAGAAACAAAACCTCGCTTCGTTGGAATATGACGAGCACGACAACCCCAAGCTATCCGAGGTGGATTTCGGCCGCGCCATCAAGGACGAGATCAAGAAGCGGCTCGCCAAGAGCAAGATGAAGGTCAAAGCCGTGGACAAGAAAATCGGCTACGAGGTCCGTTGCGCGCCGCCGGTGCCGTTCGACTGCGAATACACGCGCGACCTCGGCTACTCCGCCATCCGGTTCCTCTCCAACGGCGGTTCCGGCGCGATGGTCAGCATCCAGAATGGCAAGATGGTGCCGATGTATTTCCCCGACATCATGGACGCGCATGGCAAGACCCGCGTCCGGATGGTAGACACCGCCACTGAATACTACACCGTCGCCCGCAACTACATGATCCGGCTCGAACCAAGCGATTTCGCCGACAAGAAGCAACTCGCTCGACTGGCCGACCTCGGCGGCTACACGCCGGCGGAATTCGTGAAGAAGTTCTCGCGTTACGCAAAGTAACAGTCACCGCCGTCAAGACCCCACCGTTTCGCGTGCGGCTCAGGCCCGTTGACGGGCGGCATTAGCTGTGGTTCTATCCAACATGCCGCAAGGCACGGCCATGACCACGCTCGCAACCAAACGTCGCTCATTCCGAGGGGCCACGACAGTTTCCACTCTGTCGTTGATCCTCGCCGCGGCGTTGCCAATTCACGCGCAGGCAGTGGCTCCGCCAGCGAAACAAGCAGCCAAGCCCGCGCCGCCGCTACCGTCGCCGGGCAATTCGGCCACGCTGCGCGCGGCAATCAACGACCTCGTCGCGACCTTCGGGCCGCGCTATCCCAAGGGCGCAGAGTTTCTGAGACGGCTCGACGCGGGCGCGAGCGCACAGGAGTTTGCCGCGCTCCAACGCGAGGCGCTCGTCGCCAACCCGCTCGTCAACGGCCAGCCGATCCTCTTCATCGTCCGCCGCCAATACAAACCGGACCACCACAACACCGAGACGATGTTCCAGACCGGCGAGATCAACACCAGCAAGTTCGAGGGCGGCTCGGCGCTGAAGACGATAGATTTCGCCAAAGGCGGTGAGGTGAAAACGCTCATCGAGTCGGCCGACGGCGTCGTGCGCGACCCGGAGATGCACTTCGGCGGAACGAAGATCATCTTCTCGATGCGGAAGAACATCCAGGACGATTACCACATCTACGAATGCAACGCCGACGGCAGCGGCTTGCGGCAACTCACGTTCGCGTCGGGCGTGACGGACATTGACCCGCTCTATCTGCCCGACGGAAGCATCGCGTTTTCCTCTACGCGCGAGCCGAAGTATTGCATGTGCAACCGCCACATCATGGCCAACCTCTTCCGCATGGACGCCGACGGCGCGAACATCCACCAGATCGGCAAGAGCACGCTCTTCGAGGGCCACGGCGCGCTTATGCCCGACGGCCGCATCCTCTACGACCGTTGGGAATACGTGGACCGCAACTTCGGCAGCGCGCAGGGCCTCTGGACCGTGAATCCCGACGGCACCAGCCACGCCGTCTATTGGGGCAACAACACGATGTCGCCCGGCGCGGTGCTCGACGCGCGCGTCATTCCCGGCACCGAGCGAGTGATCTGCAACTTCAGCTCCTGCCACGACCGACCGTGGGGCGCGCTTGCCATCGTGGACCGCAGCCTCGCCTTGGACAGCCGCGCCGCCGTCGTGCGGACATGGCCCGCCAGCGCAATGAACCACGTGGACCGCGGCGACTTCGACGAGTTCAAGAAGGTTCATCCGAAATACGAAGACCCGTGGCCGCTCAGCGAAAAGTATTTCTTCTGCTCGCGCATGACTGGCAACGGTGAGCAGATGGGCCTCTATCTGCTCGACGTCTTCGGCAACGAAATCCTCCTGCACGCCGAGAGTCTTCCCAACACTCCACCACTCCAACACTCCAAAGTCGCCACGCTCGGCTGCTACGACCCGACGCCGCTCTCGCCGCGCCCACGGCCGCTGGCGATTCCGGCGCGCCGCGACTTCGCGAATAAGGAAGGCTATTTCTACGTCGCTGACGTTTACCAAGGCACGCACATGGCCGGCGTGAAGCGCGGCTCGGTGAAATGGCTGCGCGTGATCGAGTCGCCGGAGAAGCGGTTCTGGACGCATCCGGCATGGTTCGGCCAAGGCTCCGAAGCGCCGGCGATGAACTGGCACGACTTCAACAACAAGCGCATCCTCGGCACCGTGCCGGTCGAGGCGGACGGCTCGGCGTATTTCGCGGTGCCGGCGGATCGGTTCGTCTATTTTCAGCTTCTCGACGAGAACAAGATGATGGTGCAGTCCATGCGCAGCGGCACCATCGTCCAGTCGGGCGAATGGCAGGGCTGCGTCGGCTGCCATGACGAGCGCCGCGCCGCGCCGCCGTCAAACGACAACACGCCGCTGGCGCTCAAGCGCGCGCCGAGCGAGATGGATGGCTGGCACGGCGCGCCACGCTATTTCAGTTTCATGGCCGACGTGCAGCCGGTCCTCAACCAATACTGCCTCCGCTGCCACGACTTCGGCACCAAGGCCGGCGCGAAGATGAATCTCGCGCCCGACCGCGACTTGATTTTCAACGTCGCCTATAACGAGTTGTGGCGGAAGAACTACATCCACGTCGTCGGCGCCGGCCCCGCGGAAATCCAGCCGGCGTATTCGTGGGGTTCGCACGCCAGCAAAATAGCCGCGGCGATTCGCAAATGCCGGCAGAAATACGGCGTCACGGACGAAGCACTGGAATGTCTCATTACGTGGATTGACCTCAACGCGCCTTACTACCCGACCTACGCCAGTTCCTACCCGGCCAACCTCGCCGGTCGCTCGCCGTTGGACGACAAACAGCTCGCGCGACTCGAAGAACTCACGGGCGTGCCGTTCCGCAAGGATATCCACTGTAGCCAAAACCGCGGCCCGCAAATCACCTTCGACCGGCCGGCACTCAGCCCGTGTCTGGCGAAGTTCGCCGACAAGAACGACCCGCGCTGCAAGGAGGCCAGCGCGATCATCCAAGCGGGCAAGGAGATGCTGGCGAAACGCCCGCGCGGCGACACCGCCGATTTCCAGGCATGCGAGGTTGACCAGAAGCGCGACGACAAGTATGCAAGCCGCCAGCAAATCGAGGCGCGCAATCGCGCCGCCATCCGCGAGGGGAGGAAAGTTTACGACGAGCGCGCCAAGTAGTGTTCGTCGGTCGTCATAATGAAGGCCCTACTGATTTCGCCCAGCTACCCGGACACCTTCTGGAGCCTCAGACACGCCATCGAGTTCTCGCAGGCCAAGGCGTTGTTCCCGCCGCTGGGACTCCTGACGGTCGCGTCCATGCTGCCGGCTGACTGGCCCAAGAAAGTGGTGGACCTTAACGTCGAGCCGCTCACGGATGCTCACTTGGCCTGGGCCGACACCGTTTTCATCAGCGCCATGACCATCCAGTCGGACTCCGTGGACGAGGTCATCCGGCGCTGCAAGGAGCGCGGCCTCAAGATCGTCGTGGGCGGACCGCATTTTTCCCGCTGGCCGGAGGGCTACAAGGACGTGGACCACACCGTCATCGGCGAGGCCGAGGAGATCATGCCGGGGCTGCTGCAAGACCTGGAACACGGGCGGGCCAAACTTGTTTATCGGGCCGAGAAGTTTCCGGAGCTTGCCGAGACGCCGCCGCCTTCGTGGGAACTCGTCAATCTGGCCAACTACCTTAACGTGTCTGCCCAGTTCTCGCGCGGTTGCCCGTTCACTTGCGAGTTCTGCGACGTGGTCCTCTTGTTTGGCCGCCGGCCGCGCTACAAAAACGTCGCCCAGATCATCGCCGAGCTGGATGCGCTCTATCGCGCCGGCTGGCGCGGTGAGGTCATGTTCGTGGACGATAACTTCATCGGCAACCCCGGCAAGGCCAAGGAACTCCTTTCGACCATCGTCGGCTGGCAGGAAGAGCGCGACTATCCATTTGAGTTTTTCACCCAGGCGAGTTTGAACCTCGCGGAAAACCAGGAGATGTTGTCCCTGCTGTCCCAAACCGGTTTCAAAAGGATATTCATCGGTATTGAAACCACCTTCACGGAATCGCTTGAGGAGTGCCGCAAGTTTCAGAACAAGGACCAGGATTTGATCGAGGCGGTGCGCACCCTGCAAAGGGCCGGCATGGAAGTCATGGGTGGGTTCATCGTCGGTTTCGATGCCGACCCGCCGACGATCTTCGACGACATTGTGCGGCTGATCCAATCCGCCGGCATCCCCAGGGCCATGATCGGGCTGCTCTCGGCTCCGCCAGGCACGCCGCTCTGGCATCGCTTGGAAAAAGAAGGCCGGCTCCTGGGCTGGCCGAACGGAGACAACTCCATGAGCACCGGCGCGCTAAACATCGTGCCCAAGATGGGGCGCGAGAAGCTGGTGGCCGGCTACAAGTCCATGGCTGAGCGGTTGTATGAACCCAAAGCCTACTTCGAGCGAGTGCTGACCTTCTTCGCCAACCACCGTCCAAACGGCCGCCGGCACCGGAGGCTACCGACAGCCGGCGAGATCAAATCGCTCCTGGCAATTCTCTGGACTCTCGGCGTCAGGGACTCCGGCCGCCGCGCGTTCTGGAACTTCCTTGGCCAGGTGATCCTGAAATACCGCCACCTCTTCACCGAAGCCATCTTCACCGCGGCTTGCAGCCATCACTTCTATATCATCAGCCGTCGTTTCATCAGCGAAGGCAAGTAAACGCCGCTACCGTTGCAATTCCAGCCAGAGGGCGCGGTAATACTTCATCAAGCGCACCGGGTCGGAGGTCTCGGCGATCTCGCAGAGGGTGAAGCGGTCGTAGTTAATCTGCTTGAAACAGGCGAACAGTTCGCGCCACGGGTAGGTCGTGTTGCAGAGTTCGTTGATGTGGCAACTCTTGATGTCCTTGGCGAGGAGGTTGAAGTATTCCTTCACGGAGCCGTTGGAAAGGTCGCCGGCGTTGGAGTTCCAGCAGACGCCGACGGCGCGCTGGTCGCAGTGGTCCATGATCTCGCGAATGTGCGGCGGGTGGGCGCTCTCCTTGCCGTGGACTTCAAGCCAGACCTCGACGCCAAGGTCGGCGGCCACCTTGCCGCACTCGGCGAGAGATTTGCCGATTTGCTCCAGTGTCTTGTGGACGGGCACGTCCTTGGGAATGCCGTTGGGGCGGACTTTGACGCCGCGTGCGCCGATGTCTGCGGCGAGTTTGGCGAACTCGGCGCAGGTGGCGATGTTTTTACGGACGACGGCCGGGTCGGGCGAGTGGAACTCACAAGTGCTGCCGAGTCCCCAGATGGTGAGGCCGCCGTCGGCGCAGCGCTTCTTCACATCCTTCCGCTGCTCCGGCGTGAGCGACGGCTCGACGCCGTGGGCGTGGGTGGTGCGGAACTCTACACCCTCAAAGCCGGTGGCCTTGCAGTTCTTGATAATAGTGGCGAGGTCCCACTTGGGGGCGAGGTTGTAGGTGACGAGTCCGAGTTTCATCGCGCTGTCAGGTTCCTTTCTGTTGGCGCCGCAGTGTGACAGGCTGCGGGAATTTTTCAAGAGCGCGGACAACTGCCGAGTGGCTTCTCGTAATGGATACGAATGCCGCCTTCGGGCGGGTAGCTCACCGGATAGGCCGGGCTGAGGCCGGCGATCATCTTGCCGTCCTTGTGCGTTATGCGGATGGTCAGGATCGCGTCGCCGCCATTGGGCGCTTCGATCACCTTGCAGATGTAGCACCTCGCGTTCGGGAACAACGCCCAGTCGCCGGCGAGCCGGTAGGGACCTTCGAACTTGTCCGCCGTCCATACCAACGCTGCGGCGTTGTAGCGTTTGTCGGCGTGGCGTTGCTTGAAATCCTCCGTCATCAGCTTCGGCCACATCGAGGCGAGCGCATACCATCGCCCGCCGCGCGTGAACACCTGCGGCGTCTCGCAGCGCGTGATGAAACCCGGCACGAACAGCGGCGGCAGCATTTCCCAACGCACCATGTCGCTCGACCGCGCCAGCGCGAAGCTTCCGCGTCCATACATCGCGCCGTCGCGGACGCGGGTGTTTAAGACCGCATAGACCGCCGTGTCGCCCGGCTTGCGCACGAGATACGGGTCGCAGAAGCCCGCGCACTCCGGCGGGTTTGTGTGCATCTGCTCCGGCGTCTCATACCACTCGCCGGACGGCTCCAACACCGGCTTGTCGGCCACGGGCGTCCAGTTCTCCAGATCGTTGCTCCACGCCAGCGCCAGCCCGACGCGGCCCGCGTGACTGTAGCCAGTGACGAGCATTGCGTAACGGCTGCCGAACTCGATGACGCTGCCCGTGGCGATGCCGCGGTCCACCCACCAGCGTTTGCCCGGCGCCAACGCCACCTTCCGCTCCTCCCACTTCACGAGGTCGCGGCTCGTCGCATGGCCGACGCGCCACGCCTTGCGACTGTCGGCTGCCGGCACGCCCGGCGGCTCGTAGAGGTAAAAGAGGTGATACTTCCCGTTCGGCTCGCGATGCAGCCAATGGTCCCAGAAGATGCCTTCGCGCGGCTGGTAGTTGATCGGCGGCGGCGGAACCTCGCAGAGCACCAGCGCACCATTCGTCGGTTTGCCGTCGACCGCAGAAGCGAACCGTGTGATTGGCGCAAACGCCGCTGCGCCAGCCACGAAGAGCCGGCACGCCTCGCGGCGGGCGATGGAGGAGGATGAAGAGGTGCGCATGGCGGGATTATTGATACCGGCACACACCGAGCAAAAATCTAGTGCGCTGTGTTATTTGCGCGTCGCTGGTCTACAATCAACAGCTTTGATCATCTTTTCATCGTCGAGCATAACGGCGCGACTTTCACCTTCACACGACGACACGATGATGCGCACTGCGTATGGCGCGTCCTTCCATATGTCGGAGTAGACGGTGGCCGGCTCTTTGAGCCGACTGTCGAGTTGGAGCTTCCGTTGCGTATCGGCGTTTACAAACACAACGGCGTAGACCTCCTCGGCAGCGATCTTGTGAATTTCAAAAGAAAGGCGGCCATTGGGAAAACGATCCACTTCAAAATCCATAAACCTGAATAATAAAGAATGAGAGAACCCAAATGTCCCTGCTGGCACCTGTTGAACCTTCAATTGAGATTCCGCGGCTGAGAGATTGCGAAGATTCCCGCGCAGCGCTCTCCTAGCGGCTACGCTTTCAGGGGAAAAGACTCGGTCGAAATTAGGAACATTCTCAGGCCGCGGCGCGGATGGGACAACATTTTGAGTCGCGACTATTCCGCTATCACCCGATGACGGTGTTTTCAGCACAAAACTAATTATAACGTAGATTATCCCGAAAACGCCGGTGACAATCGCTGTCTGCACTGAGGCTTTCTGATACCACCTCTGATTATTCATGGTCTGAGATATTAATGCACCACAATGCAAATGAACTCAGATACAGGCGTAGCGTGGCGAGGCAGGAGCTGGGTCGCACTGGCAGCCCGGACTGGCGGGACTGTCTGCGGCGCTGGGTCACCTTGATTGCTGCCGCATTCATCTTGGCGCGGAGTGTATCAGCAGCGGCGGAGGGTGACAAGGTTGCACAAGGACGCGGGTGCTCGGGGCGCTGAGCGTCCCCGCCGAGTCGCGTCGCTGGTCGTCGTTGAGGTCGGTTCCTGATTCTTCACGGCCTCATCACCGAAGGTTCTTTCGCCGACAGCCTCGCGGTTTTCGCATCCCCTCCAATCCTCCATCCCTTGCGATACTGGTGCTGGATGAAATGGTCGGCCTTGGGGCAGTTGACGGGGCGGAGGAGCTGGGAGTCCCACGTCAGCCGTTCGCCGGTGCGGTAGGCGACGTTGCCGAGCAGGACGGTCTCGGCGAGCGCGCCGGAGTAATCGAAGTTGCAGGTGGTCGGGCCGCCGGTCTTGCAGGCGTTGATCCACTCGGTCATAGCCGAATCCCGCCCCAATTCACCGCGTTTGTCAATGCGTTTGCCGGGAACACAACAGGCGCCGGGTTCGCCGGCGCCTGTCGCGGTTGAGGTTGTCAAACCCGATTATGCATACAGCGGGCCGAAGTTCGCGCAAGCGCGATAGTCGGCGCCTTGCGGGTCTTGCGCACCGAACAGGCCCCACGCGCTTGGACGGAACACCTGTTCATCGGCGACGTTGTGCATCGCCACCGGGATGCGCAGCAGCGAGGCCAGCGCCATCATATCGGCGCCGACGTGGCCGTAGCTGATCGCACCGTGGTTGGCGCTCCAGTTGTTCATGACGCTATAGACATCGCGGAACGCGCCGGAGCCGGTCAGACGCGGCACGAACCACGTGGTCGGCCAGGTTTCGTTGGTGCGCTCGACGAGGGTCTGGTGGACCTTCGCCGGAATCTCGACCGACCAGCCTTCGGCGAGTTGCAGCACGGGGCCGAGGCCCTTGACGAGGCTGATGCGGCTCATGGTCATCGGCATGCCGCCGCGCGAGAGGTAGCACGAGGAGAAACCACCGCCACGGAAATACTCATACACGGCCGACGGCCAGCTCGTCGCGGCGAGGCACGCCTCGGCTTCGGCGTCGGTGATCTGCCAGAACGGCTTCATCGCCGGCTTGCCGTCAATCATCTGCTCGCCGGTGCCGTCGAGCGTCGCGGCGCCGGAGTTGATGAGGTGAATCAGCCCGTTGGCGCTGTCGCCCTCCAGCTTGTGTCCGGTGGCGCGTTCGACAGCGTCGGCGCTCCAGAAGGTGCGCACGTCGGCGAAAATCTGCGCGGTGTTGGTGAGAAGGTAGCCGAAAAGCATGCACGCGCCGTTGAGGCTGTCGTTCTCGGTGGCGACCATCATCGGCTGGCGGATGCCGTTCCAGTCGAACGAGGAGTTGAGGATGGCTTCGAGGAAGTCGCCGTTCGGGAAGTGGTCGGTCCAGTGGCGCTGGCCCTGGAAACCGCCGAGGATGGCGTTGTGGCCGAGCGCTTCCTCGCCGAAGCCGAGCTTGCCGAGGCGCGGGTTGCCGATCATGAGGTCGCGGACGATCATCGTCATCTTGACGACGGTCTCCCATTCTTTCTGCTTGGCCTCAGCGGAGCGGCGCTGCTTTTCGGGATTGCAGTCCTTGCCTTCCTTGCACTTGGCGTTCGTCCACGCCAGCGCGCGCCTGAACTCGGCCGGGTCGAAAATCTTCTCCTCGATGCGGCGGACCAGTTCGGTCATGTCCACGCACTCGACACGGATGCCGAGATAGTCCTCGAAGAACGGCTGGTCCACGATGGAGCCGGCGATGCCCATCGAGACGCCGCCGACGGAGAGGTAGCTCTTGCCGCGCATCGTGGCGACGGCGAGGCCAGCCTTGGCGAAGCGCAGCAGTTTCTCCTGCACGTCGGCGGGAATCACGGAATCGCCCGCGTCCTGCACGTCGCGGCCGTAGATGCCGAACGCGGGCAGGCCCTTCTGGTTGTGGCCGGCGAGCACGGCGGCGAGATAAACCGCGCCGGGCCGCTCGGTGCCGTTGAAGCCCCAGACCGCCTTGGGCATGAGCGGGTCCATGTCCATCGTCTCGCTGCCGTAGCACCAGCAAGGCGTGACGGTGAGCGACACGCCGACGCCTTCGCGCGCGAACTTCTCCGCGCAAGCCGCCGCCTCGGCGACGCCGCCGATGCAGGTGTCCGCGATCACGCACTGGACCTGCCTGCCGTTCGGATAGCGCAGGTTGGCTGAAAGGAACTTGGCGGCGGTCTTGGCCATCGCCATGACCTGGCCGTCGAGCGACTCGCGCACGCCCTTACGCCGGCCGTCAATGGTGGGACGAATGCCGATTTTGGGGAAAGTGCCGATCCACGGATTTCTGACGCTGGACTTCATTTAGAAACTGTTCCTTTCTTGACGACGTTTCGATTCTCCTGCAACACCGCCGCAGCAGGGGCGGCTAATAGATACGAAGTTCGCCGGACTTTCAAGAGTGGTTTTTGCCGGGAACCGGCGGAGCCGCCGCTTCTACAGACTGCTCGCTACAGCGAGGGCTGCGGCCACGGGTTGCGGCTGCGCGTTGGGCGTGGCGCCGATATGCAGCGTCGGGTTGGGCGCGTGTTGCGAGGTTGTGTGAACGTGGACGTGGCGCGCGCCGGCTTTGTGCAGCGCGGCCGTCACGGCGCGGTGGGCCAGTTCCGGACGGTTGCAGTCGCGGCTGAGGTGGCCGAGGAAAACGTGCCGTAAACCGTCATGGGCAATTTGCGCGACGGCCTCGGCCGCGGCGTCGTTGGAGAGATGGCCGAACCGCGACAGGATGCGCTGTTTGACCGACCACGGGCGGACGGTATCGTCCTGCAACAGGCGCATGTCATGGTTGGTTTCCAGCATGAGGACGTTGGCGGACTTCACGCGCTCGACCACCAGCCGGGTGCAGTGGCCCAGATCGGTCAGGACGCCAATGTTGCCGCATTCGTGCCGCAGCAGGAAGCCGACCGGGTCGTGCGCGTCGTGCGGCACGGTGAAGCTTTCCACCAGCAAGTCGCACAACTCGAAGGTGTGGCCCGTCTGGAAAACCTTCCACAGTTTCAACTCCGGCATCTCCTCCTGCACGGCCTCGGCAGTGAGGCGGTTGGCATAGACGGGAATCGCGAACCGCTTGCAGAGCACCGGCAACCCCTGTGTGTGATCGTGGTGCTCGTGCGTCAGCAGCACCGCGTTCAAGTCTTCGATCTTGCGCCCGATGCTGGCGAGCCGCATCGCGATCTGTTTGCCGCTGAAGCCGGCGTCAATGAGCAGCCGCAGCCGCGGCGTTTCGACAAACGCGCAGTTGCCGGACGAACCGCTGCCAAGGATGGTGATCGTTGCTGCCACGGCCGTTGAGCGTATCCAGCCGCGCGAGCGGTCACAAGAAGGAAAAGTGGAACTATAGTCGCGGAAATGCCCGCGCTACTTCGGCTGCATGGCTTGCAACTGCTTTATATGCTCGTTGAGCATCTTCTGCATCATCGCGGACGCAACAGTGGTTCCAGCATCGGCCGCAACTCCGGCGGAATCACCTCCTGCAACATTTCCGGCGGCAGGTTCGCCACCAGCGAGAGGTAGAGAAGCGTCAACACGCCCAGCGCCAATCCCGCGAAGCCGAGGATGATTCCGCTGACCGCCAAGGCCCGACCTCGCTCGCGCCGCTTGCGAATCTGCGAGAGCGAGATGAAGCCGCAGATGACCGCCGGTATCCCGAAGAAGCCGCAGCACAAGCCGAACTGCGCCAGCACGAAGCTCCAGATCGCCTGCGCGTTTACCGGCGGGCCGGCAATCGGCGGCGCGCCCGCTTCGAGCCACGCCGCGAACGCCGCGTCCAGATCGCGCCGCTCTCCCGCCGCGCGCCACTGGTTGTCCGTCGGCGACCAAACGGCTGTCCCTTTCGTTACGCGCGCTTCGCGCGTCCATCGCTCCAGCGTGTTGAAGTCCACGGGTCCGTATTCCCGCTGATCACTGCCGCGGACGCGGTAGGAAATGGATGGTCGTTCGCTCATGTGCCGAAGTTTACCAGACGTAACCTGAAGATGGTCCACAATAACCCGCACAGCGCGCTCAGCAAGAGGGAGAAGATGCCGATGGCGATGCCGGCGATGGCCAGCGCGCGGCCGTCTTCGCCACGAACTTTGATTTGAGACAGCGAAACAGCTCCGAGGATGATCGCCGGGACGGAGAGGCAGCCGCAGCAACTCAGCCCGACCACGGCCAGCGAGAGGCTCCACACCGCGAGCGTATTTGTGCGTGGCGCTATGGCAGACATCGCCGGGCCGACAACAGGCGGTTCGGGTGCGATTCCGAGAACCTCGGCCAGTTCGGGGATCCGCGCGGCAGGTTGCCAGTCGCCGGTGCGGGAATCCCAGACGCGCGTCGAGACAGCGACACGGCGTTGGCGCGCCCATTGTTGGAGCGTGGCGAGGTCAGCCGGCCCGTATTCCTGCCCGTCGCCGCCGATAATACGAAAGGAAACGGGTGTTGCGTTCGTCATCGTCGTTGAGATGGCTTGGCAGGTTGCTCGTCAGGCTGGACGGCCGAAGATGTTGTCGTAGGCGACGACAAACATGCAGAAACACATGGGCAACGTGAAGATGATGCCAACGATGCAAGCGAGCAGGCCAAGCAGACTCAACAGTCCCACCACGAGACTGTAGGCGAAGACAGCGAACCAGTGTCTGGCCACGACGCGGCGGCTGGTTTCCAGCGCCGGCCAGAATTGCATTCGCCGATCCACGACCAACGGCATCGCGAACGCATAGCAGACGCTGATGTAGAACATCGGAACCAGTGCAAGGAGGATGCCGAGGGCGAGCAACGGCCCGCCGATGACCGCATGCGATTTCAGCGTGGCGCCGCCAATCCCAGCGACGATCGCGCCCGGCAAAATAGCCGCCAAGATGATCAGCCCCATGATGAGGTTCACCAGGATGCTCTGGGCGAAGAACAGGTTGAAACCGTCGAAGACGCCGCCGACGGTTGCAGGCTGGCCGCGCCGCCGTTGCAGCAACACATACCACAGCCCGCCTATCAACACCGGCTGGATGACGAAGTTGAAAGCCAGTTGCACCACGGCACCGAAGCACGGGATCATCCCAAGCATGCCGGCGCCAAATGACAGACCAAAGACGATCCAGCAAGCGCCGATCGCGAATCCCATGTTGGCCTTGAAGAAATCCCATCCTTGGCCGATCCACTCGCCAATGGCGACCGTGTAGCCGCGCAGGAGAATCTGGTCCGCGATCTCGACACCCGGCGCCGGCGCGGCAGCGGGTTCGGCGGCTGGCGTGGCGGCAGCGGGCGCGGGTGGCGACGCGCTGAAGACGGCGGCCAACTCCGCGATTTGGGCGGCGGGCTGCCAGTTGCCGGTGCGCGAGTCCCATACTTGCGTGGAGCCGGCGATACGGCCCTCGCGCGCCCATTGCTGAATGGTGACGAGATCAATCGGGCCGTATTCCTTGCCGTCTCCGCCGACGATTTTGAATGAAGGTGATGCTGGGGTGCTCATGTGCTCTCCTTGCTTTCGATGTTTCGCCGCCTCCGGTCAGGCGGAATTGATACCAGAACCGCGCCGCCGCGTCGAGCAGCGAAAAACCGCTTGCGTTCGCTGCGACCGCGGCTAGACTGCGGGCGCAATGAACAAGACGACGCAGCATTGGCGGTGGCATGGATCGGGCCTCAAGCCCTGATCGCGCTACCGTTGCGCTGCGCTTGAGGACCCGATGATTTGTGCAAGTCATCGGTTTTTTTATTTCAACGAAACATGTTAGCCAAACGCATCATACCGTGCCTGGATGTCACCGGCGGACGCGTGGTAAAGGGAACCAAGTTCCTGAACCTGCGCGACGCGGGCGATCCGGTGGAGTGTGCCCGCGAATACGACCGGCAGGGCGCCGACGAACTGGTGTTTCTCGACATCACTGCCAGCAGTGACGGCCGGCCGACGATGATTGACGTGGTGCAGCGCACGGCCAGTGAGTGTTTCATGCCGTTGACCGTCGGCGGCGGCATCCGCACGGTCGAGGATGTGCGCGCGATGCTCAAGGCTGGCGCGGACAAGACTTCGCTGAACACGGCGGCGGTGGAGAACCCCGATGTGGTGCGCGCCGGCGCGGAGCGGTTTGGCAGCCAGTGCATTGTGGTGGCGGTGGACGCGCGGCGCGTGCCCGGCTCGTCGCCGCAGCGGTGGGAGGTTTACACCCACGGTGGGCGCAAGCCGACGGGCATTGACGCCATCGAGTGGGTGCGGCGCGTTGTGTCGCTCGGCGCGGGCGAGATTCTGCTGACTTCGATGGACGCTGACGGAACAAAAGCCGGCTATGACATCGAGTTAAACTGCGCGGTGAGCGAGGCGGTGCGCGTTCCGGTCATTGCCAGTGGCGGCGCGGGCACGCTGGAGCACATGGCGGACGTATTGCAGCGTGGCAAAGCCGACGCGGTGCTGGCGGCGTCGGTTTTCCACTTCGGCGAGTATAAGGTAGCGGACGTGAAGCGGTATTTGCAGTCCAAAGGAATCTGCGTGCGACTTTGAAAGGAAAAGGAAATGGCTGAACCAACATTCGATAAACTAAAATTCGACTCCAACGGGCTGATCCCCGCTGTCATTCAGGAAAGCGGCACGGGCCGCGTCCTGATGGTGGCCTACATGAACGCGTCGTCGCTGGCGAAAACGCTGGAGACCGGCAAGACGTGGTTCTGGAGCCGCTCACGGCAGAAGTATTGGCTCAAAGGCGAGTCCAGCGGCAACATCCAGACCGTCAAGCGCGTGACGACGGACTGCGACTGCGATACGGTGCTCATCGAGGTCGAGCAGGTCGGTGCAGCGTGCCACGAGGGTTACAAGAGCTGCTTTTTCCGTGAGTTGAAGGCCGACGGCAGCTTGGCGGACCTTGGCGAGCAGCGGCTGTTCGACCCGGCGAAGGTTTACGGCAAGAAATGAGCCATGAGTGAGTTATACGCACCGCCATTCGGACTGGCCTACTGGGCCGGCGTGGCGCTGCTGTTGTTCGCGCGTGGGCTGGATTTCTTGAGCACATGGATCGCGACGCCGAGCTTGTTGCTGGAGGCGAACCCGATCGCGCGGCGGCTGGGCTGGCAGGGCGGAATTGCAGTGAACCTGCTCGTCTGCCTGGCGGCAGCGGTGATACCGTTTCTCGCCGTGTTGATCAGCGTGACGAGCGTGTTGGTGGCGGCGCGGAATTTTCAGGCGGCGTGGGTGTCGCGGACGATGGGCGAATATGAATACCGCGACCATCTGGAGGCGTTGTTCTGCCGCGCCAACAAGCGGCTGGTGCTTGGTTGCGTCTGGGCGCAAGGGCTGCTCTATGGAGCGGTCGGCATCGCGTTGGCGATCCTGACAAACGACCTGTTGGTGCAGGCGGTTGGCGGCGGCATCGTGGGTTTTGGTTTGGCGATTGCGGTCCATTCGACGCATTATTACCGAAGAGCGAGACATGTATTATCCGACGAAAAGCGAGTTTCGTAGTTTAGCGAGCCGCGGTAACCTCATTCCGGTTTACTGCGAGCTGCTGGCCGATCTGGAGACACCGGTGTCGGCCTACCAGAAGCTGCGCGGCAAAGGCCCGGCGTTTCTGTTCGAGTCCGTCGAGGGCGGCGAGCACATCAGCCGCTATTCGTTCATCGGCGCCAACCCGGGCATCACGCTCGTGCAGGATGGCGGCGCCGTTGTCGTGCGCGAAGGCCGCAAGACCACACGCATCAAGTTCAAGCGCGACCCGCTGGAGGTCGTCGAGAAAGTGATGGCGCGCTATCGGCCGGTGGCGTTGCCGGAACTGCCGCGGTTCAGCGGCGGCGCGGTCGGGTTTCTCGGCTACGAGTTCATCCATCACGTCGAGCCGGTGGTGCCGCGTCCGAAATGCGACGACCTCGACACGCCGCCGATGTATTTGATGCTGACCGACACTATCGTCATCTTCGACCGCGTTCGCCAGACCATCAAAGTTGTCTCCAATGCCCACGTCACCGGCAACGCCGATGTCGCCTACGGCAAAGCCTGCCGCCGAATTGCCGCCATCATCGCGCGCCTGCGCCGGCCGCTGCCGGCCCGGCACGTTGAGTTACGGCACGACGCGCCGCCGCTGGCGGTCGAGAGCAACATGACCGTTGAGCGTTACCAAGCAATGGTGCGCAAGGCGAAGGAATACATCAAATCCGGCGACATCATCCAGGTCGTGCTCAGCCAGCGATTCTCCGCCAAGGTGCGCTCAAAGCCGCTCGAGGTTTACCGCGCGCTGCGCAGCGTCAATCCCTCGCCTTACATGTTCATCCTCGAACTCGGCGACTTCTCGCTCGTCGGCGCGTCGCCGGAGGTGCATGTGCGTTGCGAGGACGGCCACGTTGAGATTCGGCCGATCGCCGGCACGCGCAAACGCGGCGCGACGCCCGCCGAGGATGAGGCGTTCGCCAAGGATTTGCTCGCCGACGAGAAAGAGCGCGCCGAGCACCTGATGCTGGTGGACCTCGCCCGCAACGACATCGGCCGCGTGTGCGACTTCGGCAGCGTCCAGTTGAAGGACTTCATGGTCATCGAGCGCTACAGCCACGTGATGCACATCGTCAGCCAAGTCGAGGGTGCGCTCCAAAAAGGCCGCACCGTCTATGACCTCATGCGCGCGACGTTCCCGGCGGGCACCGTCAGCGGCGCGCCGAAGATCCGCGCCATGCAGATCATCTCGCAGCAGGAGGCGACGCAGCGCGGTCCCTACGCTGGCGCGGTCGGCTACTTCAGCTTCAACGGCAACCTCGACTGCTGCATCACGCTGCGCACCGCGTTGCTCAAAGGCGGTCGCGCCTACGTCCAGGCCGGCGGCGGCATCGTGGACGACAGCACGCCGGAGAACGAATTTCAGGAAACCGTCAACAAGTCCATGGCGCTGCGGAAGGCCATCGCGTTGGCGGAGAGTTTTGGAAAGTGAGGAACCATGTTGCTGGTGATAGATAACTACGATTCCTTCACCTACAACCTTGTCCAGTATCTGGGCGAGATGGGCGTGGAGATGAAGATCGTCCGCAACGACGAGGTCACGCTCGATGCCGTCCGCGCGCTGAAACCGGCGCGCATCCTCGTCTCGCCTGGCCCGTGTTCGCCGGCGCAGGCGGGCATCTCGGTGGCGGTCATCCGCCAGCTCGGGCCGAAGATTCCGATCTTTGGCGTCTGCCTCGGCCACCAGAGCATTGGCTACGCGTTCGGCGGCGAAGTCATCCGCAACTACCGTATGATGCACGGCAAGACTTCGCCGATCCACCACGACGGTCGGTTCCTGTTCCAGGGCTTGGCGAATCCATTCGAGGCGACGCGCTACCACTCGCTCGTGGTGAAGCGCGAGACGCTGCCGGATTGTCTGGAGATCACCGCCGAGACGCGTCCCGAAGGCGAGATCATGGGCCTGCGCCACAAACAGTTTCCGATCTGGGGCGTGCAGTTCCACCCGGAGAGCGTGCTGACCACCGAAGGCAAGAAACTGCTGAAGAACTTCCTGACGCTGTAGAGGAAGTAGAGCGGTGAGGCGGGGGATGCCAGACACACGCGGCATTTGGTGCGTCTTCCGCCCCGCAAGAGCTTCCGTTTTGACACATTGGTAGCAAGACACTGACTTACGAAGAAGTTCCGGTTAGCTTAAGAGGCGATTCCGTGCAAGCGACTCTGACGACCATGGACATGCTTCCGGTTATGATTGATAACGAGAATTTGACGATCGCATGGACGCTGTCCTACACCGATGATGATCGCACCGTGGATCTCGAAACAACATCGAATCAGATGTTTTTGATTTGGGATTGGCCGGATCCCAATCAAGTAACTTATCCCCGACTAAATTATTGGTGCAGTGCAGTGGCTTTTTGAGGCAACTCCTTCCGACATAGTCAATGCTATTGGCCCTGACGCCACGTCACACAACCGATTCGACACTTCCCATTTTCTCGGCTAGTGCTGGCCAAAGAAGGACAAAACACTGTCAACAATCATCCCAACATCAGCGTCGTTCAACTCATAGTAGAGGGGAAGCCGGAGCAGGCAATCCGTATATCGGTCGGAATTGGGCAGTTCCCGCCCATCATGTCTCTTTTCGTAAAAGGGACTCTTGTGGAGAGATTGATAATGAAACACAGCGAGTATGCCGCGGCTTCTCAGGTGTTCGATGAGTTTGTCTCTTTGCTCCAAATCCCCGCATACGACGTAGAACATGTGGCCGTTGTTGGTCGCGTAGTCCGGGAGGTGGGGCAGTTGCAGGATGCCCTTTGTTTCCAGAGCCTCCAGTCCCTGCCGGTAAAAATCCCACAGTTCCCTGCGCCTGGACTGAATCTCGTCCAGATGTTCAAGCTGCGCATACAAGAACGCCGCAATGATCTCCGACGGCAGGAACGACGAGCCGATGTCCACCCACCGATACTTGTCCACTTCCCCCCGAAAAAACGCGGAACGATTCGTGCCCTTCTCCCTCACAATCTCGGCGCGGTTCACGAGTCTGGGGTCATTCGCCACAAACATCCCGCCCTCGCCGGAAATGACGTTTTTCGTCTCATGAAAGGAGAACGTCGCCATGCAGCCAAGCGATCCGAGCGCTTTCCCCTTGTAGAACGAATCCACCGCCTGCGCGGCGTCTTCGACCACCCGGAGATTGTGTTTGCGGGCCAGACGGAGGATGCCGTCCATGTCACAGGCCACGCCCGCATAGTGGACCGGCACGATCACCTTCGTCCTCGGCGTGATCAACGCCTCAATCGCCGCCACATCCATGTTGGGCGTCGCCGCTTCGCTGTCCGCGAACACGATCCTGGCTCCCCGCAGGACGAAAGCGTTGACGGTGGAGACGAAGGTGAAGCTGGGAGCGATGACCTCGTCGCCCGGTTTTATCTGGCAGAGAATGGCCGCCATCTCCAGCGCGTCGGTGCAGGAGGTAGTCAGCAGTGCCTTCTTGAAACCATACCGGCCCTCAAAGAACTGGTGGCATTTTTTCGTGAACAAGCCGTCGCCCGATATCTTGCCCGACGCCACAGACTCCCGGATGTAATCCGTCTCCTTGCCCGTGAAGAAAGGCTTGTTGAAGGGAATTCTGATCATGGAATCCAGAAGTGGTAGAAGTTCTCGGTTTTGGCGGCCCGGTAACCGCATTTCTCGTAGAGCTTGCACGCGGCAATGTTCTCGCCCTGGGTGACAACCTGCGCGTGCTTCAATCCCTTCTTGCGCGCCCATTCCTGCGCAGCGCGCACCAAGGTGAATCCCAACTTGTTCCCGCGCATGCCGGCGTCCGCCGCGATCAGGCCGATGTCGCCGGCGCCGTTTTCATCCTTCACCGTCACCATGCCGACAATCCTGCCCCCGCGTCTCACCACCAACACCGCATCCGCCATCCGCCGGCTCGTTGAGTTCAGAATCCACAGCTTGTAAAGCTCCACGAACTTCCCCTCCGGGATCCGCGGGTCCATCCGGAACCGGGAATAGATGCCGGCCTCAATAGCCAAGCTCTCCAGTTCGCTGTTCGGGACGGCGTCGGTGTATTCCTCCACGAGCCAGCCGGAGCTTCCCGCCGGCGGGTTGGCCGGGCCAAGCTCCATCACAAAGGTCGTCTTCTTGTCAGCCAGAAACCCGTGGCAGGCCCGCGCGGCCCGTTGGGACTTTTCATCATCCGGATCGGAAGCCCAGTAGGCCAGCTTCACCCCCGCGTTCTTCATGTGGGTGATCACCTGCTCCAATTCCCGCGTCGCAAGCCTGTTCGGGAGGATTTCGGCGATGGTTATCCCGAAAAACGCCGAATCCCAATCTAGGGTTTGAAATTGCACGATGTCAGTGTCAATCTTTGCTCTGTAAAAAACAGCCCGCAACGGTTTATACAATGACCCGTCAACATCCTCAATGACCATTTCCGCGGCGAGAATCTGACTATGTCGAAAAGCAAAGGTATGTTCCAAGCTCTGAAACAGCGGCGCCACCGGTTACGGAACGAGCGGCGCTATCTGGAGGCGCTCCGTCGCGGCGATTACGCCTTGCCGCCGCCCTCGGTGAAGCTCGCGATCATGGAGCGCAACGCCCCCGTTCCCCGGCCGCGCGTGTTTGTCGAGACTGGCACCTACCACGGCGAGACCGTCGCCGCCATGAAGCCTCTCTACGCCAGCGTCATCTCGATTGAGATTGATGACACGCTTTACCGCAAAGCCTGCGAGCGGTTCGCCCTCGACGCCAACGTCCGCATCGTCCACGGCGACTGCGCCGGCGAACTGCCCGGCATCCTCGCCACGCTGCGGGAGCCGGCGGTATTCTGGCTCGATGGGCATTACAGTGGGGCGGGAACCGGCAAGGGCGTGGTGGCGGACCCGATTCTCATGTCACTCGACCAGATCGCGGCGCATCCCGTGAAGGAACATGTGATCTTCATAGACGACGCGCGCACTTTCGACGGACGGGAAGGGCGGCCGGACCTCTCGGAAGTCTTCAACCAGCTCAAGAAAATCAACGGCTGTTACATCCTTCGGATCCATGGCGACATCATCATTGCCGCCACCGCCGCCCCGCCCCCGGTCTGCTGACGTTTCCCGCCTATCGCGCAGTGTAGGTGCCGCCGGTGCTCTTGGCCATTTGTTCGAGCAGGCTCGACTTTTGCTCGGCGCCGCCAGCGGGAGGAACGGCCTCGCCGATGGCGATGGTGTGGAACTTGACCCGAAACTCCTCGTGAATCTTCTTCACCACGGCCAGCACGTCCTCCGGTGTGCCGTCGGTCGGCTCGCCGTCGCTGAGGAAGTAGATTGTGTCCACGTCGCTGTTCGGCAGCACCTTCGTCGCGGTGAATTGCAGCGTTGTCACCATCGCAGTGCCGCCGCCGGCCAATATCTTCTCCACAAAATGCGAGGATCGCCGGATACTCGTTGGCTCGTTCGGCAACAGCCCGCGCCCGGAGAGGCAAGGCTCCGGTTCGTTGTGGAATGCGATGATGCCGAAGCGAATATCCTTGGGTTTTTTCCGCAGGGTGTCGAACAGGTTGCCCATCTGCTCCTTGAGCTGTGCCAAGCGCTCACCCGCCATACTGCCGCTGACGTCGAGGATGAAGAGACAATGTCGCGTCTTGACCTCCACACCATAGAAGCGCGCGCTGAATTCCTTCGGCTCCTCCTTCGGCGCGGCGGCGGCTTCTTCCTTCTTGTGCTTCTCCCAATCCGAGAGGCTCAGCATCTTCAGCCCGACTTTCGTGCCCTCCGCCTTGAGCCACGCGGTCCATTTTTCCGGCGCGTCGCCGAAATCCTGCCCGGTGAGGCGGAAAAGCGAGCGTTGCGCCGCCTGTCCAATGGCGCCGTCCTTCACCTGCGCCATCAACGCTGGCAACCCGCGCCGGTTCTGGATGCCGCCGAGCGCGTCCGCCGCGGTGGCGCGGATCGCGTGCGGATACTTCTCGTCGAGCAATGCGGCGATTTGGGCCACGGCGTCCTCCGTCTGTTCTGGAAAGCGTCCGAGCGCACGCAAGGCCAGCGCATAACGCGCCGGATCCTTGATCTCCGTTACCGGCAATGTCCTGAGCGGCACGATGAGGTTGAGGAAATACGGCTTGAATTGGACACAACCGAGTTCGGCATAGAACCGCAGCACGTCATTGCTCGGTTGCTGGTGTCCGCGCAGGTAGAACTCGAAATAATCCAACCCGCCCTTCGCCGGCCACTGCGCCACCAGTTCGGCAATCCGCTGCTTGGCGACGTCGGGCACTTTCTTGTCCTCAATCATCCGCACCACCGCATCGCCGGCCTTGCTATCTCGGAGGTCCTTCAATGGCTCAAGGCCGGCAATGTCCCCCGCCCGCGCCGCGCGCGTCACAAACGTGAGAACCGCATCGGTGTTCTCAGCCCCCTGAGCCAGCACGCCCAGCAACAAACCACCGCCGAGAAGGATCGTCCGAGCCAGACGGCAAAGAAACCGACTGCGATGGCGAATGACATGCGTTCGCATTCCGCCCGCATACCAGACCCGCGCGTGGAGCGCAACATCCAAGGAAGCGAGGAAAACGGGCTGGCTTTTGCCTCTCTCGCCGCCAATCATCGTGCTGGCAAGAATTGGCACGATGAAAACACGACGATGGATTGTTGGATTTGTGGTGGGGTTGTTCGCGGTTACGGCGGCCTTTGCGGGCACGATCACTGGCCGGGTGTTTCTTGATGCGAACGGCAACGGCGCGTTCGACGCCGGTGAGAAAGCCGTCGCGGGCTGCGTGGTGAGCGACGAGCGCACGTTCGTCCGCAGCGATGACGAGGGCCGCTATCAACTTACACTGTCCGCCGGGCCGGCTGTCGTGTTCGTCGTCAATGCGCCCGGCACGTGGCCGGCAGCGCGGTGGTGGAACTACGTCGCCGACGGCAGCGCCGACGCGACGGTGGATTTCCCGCTACGCGCGCAGGACCAGAGCGGGCCGCTCTATTTTGTGCAAGGCACCGACCCGCATATCCAGACCAACGCCGTGCCGATGTATCGCCGCTACGTCGAACACGTCAATGCGCTGCCCGTGCCGGTGAAGTTCGTCGTGCACACGGGCGACCTGGTGATTGATTCTGCCACGACGACGATGGAGCGGGCGCGCGAGCTGTTCAGCCTCTACGAAGACGAGAGCAAAGAGCTGAAGCCGCCGTTGTTCAACGTCATGGGCAACCACGATAATGCCGGCGTGACGAATCCAAAGCTGAAAGGCGACGAGCCGGGTTTCGGCAAGGTGCTCTACCGCCAGCGGCTCGGCCCGGCGACCTATGCGTTCCGCTACGGGCTGTATCACTTCATCGCGCTCGACGGCACCATGATCAAGGAACGCACACTTGCCTACGGCCTCACGCAGGAATCCGCCGACTGGGCCATCCGTTATCTCGCCGGGGTCAAACGCGACGAGCCAATCGTCCTGCTTATCCACGAGCCGATGTTCCCGGAGGTCGCTGGCGTGCGCCAGCCGGACACGCCGAAGACGCGGCCGCACGAGACGCGCTTGCGGGCGGCGTTGCAGGGCAGGAAGCTGGTGATGACGCTTGCGGGCCACGTCCACAGCCGGCAGGAAACCACGTGGGCCGGCGCGCCGCACATCCTCGGTGGGGCAATCTCCTACGCGTGGCACGGCATCCAGCCGTATCCGCCCACACCGCGCGCTTATGTGCTGTTCCGGCTGGAGGGTGGCTGCGAAGAGCACGTCTATCTCGACTGGGCCGAGGAACGCTCGGTTGACATCACCACGCCAGCCTTCACCGACCTCGTCCGCGGTCGTCAGAAAATCAGCGGCATTATCGCTGACTTCAGTGCCGAGGTCGCCGCCGTCGAGTGCGCCATCGACAGGCAGACGGCGGCGGCGAAAATCTCCCGCCAGGGCAACCTCGCGACTGCGTTTGAGGCCGCTCTCGACACCTCGAAGCTGGCCGACGGCGCCTATGACCTTTTCGTGACTGCCCGCACTGGCGCTAAGAAATGGACCGAGCGACACCCGGCGATCGTGGTGAACGGAAAGCTGGCGGAGTTCACTGCGTCAAGCGGGGCCAAGCTCAGCTTCAAGGTCGAGGCGAAACTCGCCTCGGAGCCGCAGGTATCCTGCAACGGCCATCCACTGGCCGTCGCGGCGGTGACAGCGACTGAGATTCGCTGCGACGTGTCCGCCAACCAACTCCGTCGTCTGAACGAGATCGTCATCCGCGCCGGCCCGTCATCTGGCTCCGAAAAAACCGTGATCATCAGAAGCGTGGCGCTCGACTACAACGGCAAACGCTGCCGCGATGTCCGCTATGCACCTCTCGCCCGTCGGCCACTAACCTCGAAAGTCACCGCCTACATTGATCTCGTTTACGATGACTTCGCTGCGCCTGCGAAGTAGGGATACGAGAAACCCTTGCCCCGCGACAGGTTCCGGGAGTAAACAAGCTCCATGAGAACGCTTCCTTTTGCTCGGTTCCTTGGCTTGCTTGCCTGTTGCGTTTCTTTCAGCCTTGCTGGTGCGGCGGAAACCAGGCGTCCCAACATCCTCTGGCTCATCGCGGAGGATTTCGGACCACACCTCGGCTGTTACGGCACGAAGGAGGTCTGGACGCCGAACCTCGACAAGCTCGCCAGCGACGGCGTGCGCTATACGCGGGCGTTCACCACCGCGCCAGTCTGCTCGGCGAGCCGGTCGGCGTTCATGACCGGCATGTATCAGACCGCCATCGGCGCGCACAACCACCGCTCGCACCGCGACGACGGCTACAAGCTGCCCGACGGCGTGCGCGTGCTTCCTGACTGGCTGCGCGACGCGGGCTATTTCACGGCAAACCTGCGCGAGCTGCCGAAGGAGTTTGGCTTCAAGGGCACGGGAAAGACGGACTGGAACTTCACCTACGAGGGGAAGCCCTACGACTCCGACCAGTGGGACGACTTGAAGTCGCATCAGCCATTCTATGCGCAGATCAACTTCCACGAGACGCATAGGAAGTTCAACGGCGAGAAACGCGCCGACCCGGCGAAGGTCGTCATCCCGCCCTACTATCCCGATCATCCGGTCACGCGCACAGATTGGGCGGCATATCTTGACGCTGCCTCGGAACTGGATCGCAAGATCGGTCTCATCCTCAAGCAACTCGAAACTGACGGCCTCGTCGACAACACGGTGGTCATTTTCTTCGGCGACAACGGCCAGGCGCACGTCCGCGGCAAGCAGTTCTGCTACGAGAGCGGCCTGAATGTGCCGCTCATTATCCGCTGGCCGAAGGGCGTGCCGAAACCGAAGAACTTCGAGCCGGGCACGGTGGATAACCAGCTTCACGACTCGATTGACTGGAGCGCGACGACTCTGGCTCTCGCGGGCGCGCCGAAGCCGCCGAAGATGCAGGGTCGCGTCTTCCTTGGCGACCGCGCCGAACCGCCGCGGGAGTATTCGTTCGGCGCGCGCGACCGCTGCGACGAGACGGTGTTCCGCTTCCGCACGGCGCGCGACGCGCGCTACCGTTACATCCGTAATTTCACGCCGAACCAGCCGTTCTTGCAGGCCAACGCCTACAAGGAGCGCAGCTATCCTGTTTGGAACCTGCTGAAGGAGCTGCACGCGCAGGGCAAGCTCACGCCCGTTCAGGAAGTTCTCTGCGCGCCGACGATGCCGCCGGAGGAACTCTACGATCTCGAAAACGATCCCTATGAGATCAAGAACCTCGCCGGCTCGCCCGAACACGCCGATGTGCTAAAGCGCCTACGCGCTGCGCTGGAGCGGTGGATTGCCGACACTCGCGATGCGGGCGCGGTGATGGAGCCGCCGGAGATCGTCGCCCGGCAGGGCGCCACGAAGCCAGACACGGATCCCAACACGGGCGGCAAGCGAGGCAAGAAGCGGAAAAAGTAACCGCGTCACGAACTGATGCGACTACTTCAGAAGAACTTCAGATACGGCCGGCCTTTCGCCTCGCGCAGCAGCAACAGCGCCAGTTCGCGCGCGTGGTAGTCGCCCCACATCGAAGACTCGCCGCGCGGAATCTTTGAGCTGGGCGGCACAAAATCCCAACCGTTTGGGCGGTGGTAAATGGAGTGCAGCAGCAGCCCTTGGTGGTCAGGCTTCGTCGAGAGATACGGCTCGGTGAAGAGCGTGTCAGCGACAGTGAGGCCGGCTTGGCGATAGCGTTTACCTTTCGCGCCGCCAAGATAGTTACCAAGCCGCACAAGGCCCTGCGCCGCGATGGCGGCGGCGGAACTGTCCACCGGCTCGTGGTCGTTGAACGGATTCGCAGGTCTGCCCAGATAATCACCAAGCTTCGCCAAGCCCGGCGCGCCAGTGTCCCAGTAGGGCACGCCGTCGGTTGGCGTGTTTTCGATGTAGAAATCCGCCGTGGCCAGCGCGGCGTTCAGCAACATGCTAGTGACAGCCTTGCGTCCGCCGAACGGCTTCAGCTCGGCGTCGTCGAGCGTCTTGAAGAACTCCAGTTGCTCGGCATAGCCGCAGATGATCCACGCCAAACCGCGCGTCCAGGTCGAGAACGGCGAGTAGCCCTGTTGCGAGTTGGGGCAGCGGTAGTTGCCGTCTTTGACGTTGAAGATGCTCTCATGCGCCACGCGGCCGCGCACGTCGTAGGCGTCGCGCTCTTCGCCATAATAAATGTTGAACGTAGCCGTCGTGTCGGCGTGCTCGACCAGCCGCGCCAGCAGCGAAATCTTCCGGTCGCCCTCGCCCATCAACACGTGATCGAGTTCATGCGCCGCCGCCAGCGAGCGGAGCGAGCGGATCGTGTCCGCGAAGAGCGAGTGCGGACCGTTGAATGTGTGGATGTAGCCGCGCTCGCGTGTCTTGCCGCTGAGCCTGGTTGCACAGGCCGGCGAGATCCTTGTCCACCGCGCGGCCTGCACGGCGCCGGAAACCTTCAACGCCAGTTCGTAGAAGTTCTTTTCCCACTCGTTGAAGTCAATCCGCCCCTCACGCATCAGGCGCAGCAGGTTGCCGTAGGTGGAGACATTGTTGAAGCCGTGGTCGTGGACTCCAATGTGGCTGACGTGCGTCGCCATCAGCTCGACTGTTTTGCACCGGCCGATGGCGAGGAACTTCTCGTCGCCGGTGGCGTCGTATTGCAGCACCGCCGAACCAAACTGGAAACCCTGCGTCCATTCGGTCCAGCCGCGCGAAGTGTAGTGACCGCGGATCGTGAACACCGGCGTGCCCTTGGCCGGGTTCCACGAGCGCTGGATGGCGAGGATCTTCTGTCCGGAAAGGTCGAACAACCTTTCCAATTTGGGCTGGAGAATTTTCGCGCTGAGCGAATGGTTGATCTTGATCATAAGTCGAAACCTCGGCAGCAAAACTATTCCGGCGAGGAAGGGGGCGTCAATCCTTTGCTTTCGGCTCGCGCTCTCCTGCCTGTTTCTTGCTCATAAGAAGCTCGTATATTGAGAATGACTTGCAAGGTTCTCGGACGCCAAGTCCGACAACTTTGCGCACCGCCAGTCTTTCAGTTGCCCTCATTGCGCTACCCGACTCTTTGAATTGTCCCTTGTTCTACGAGTTGGCCCCATCGCGACCGCCACGCTCACTTGCCTGCCGGGAACCGGATGTCCACCTCGATGTCCTCATCGGCGGGGACGCCGATGCCTTCGGCGTAGAGCCAGCCGGCGGGCTGCGTGTAGGTCAGCGCGTGGACTTTGGAGGAACACTTGCGGCCGCCGGCCAGTTCCAGTTCGATCCAGAAGCGCCGGATCTTGAAGCTGTCACCGGCGGGGTTGTGGATTTTGAAGAGATTCGTCCGGTCGAGCTTCGCGATGGCTTCAGGCGGCAACGCGACCGAGACGGCGGGCGTCCAGACGCCTTTGACTTCGCTGCCGTGCGTCGCAGACAGTTCACCCAGCGAAACGCCGTTGAGTTGGCCTGTCGAAATGTATCCGCCGCCGCGCTGGAGGCCAATGCCCTCAAAGCGCAGCCAACCGCGCTTGGCAGTGCGCAGGTCGGCGACGGAGAGGTTCGCGACGGGATGCGGCGACGGCTCGTGGCGCAACTGCGCGGCGTGGTCGTGCAGCGTGGTTCTCAAGACCGGCCCGCAGCTTTCGATGCGCGGGTTGGCCCAGCAGGCCCAGTCGCCGCTGGAGTTGTTCGCCGGGCCTACGTCGCTGATGAGTTTGATGCGGATGCTGTGGCCGGTCCAGCGCGAGAGATCAGCTTCAAGCTGCGTCCATGCGTGTTCGGCCCATTGTTTCTCCGCGGCGATGGTTTCCTTGCCGCCGGCTTCGACGACGGCGATGCGGAACAATACGCCGTCACCGCGGTCGCTGCCGTCGCGTTTGCCAATCTCGCAGCGAAACGCCGCCACCGGCGCGCGCGGCAGCGTCACCGGCGCGTAGAGCGCGAAGGCGGAGCCGGTGTCGCCTTTGTAGGGCGGGTGCATGAAGAGACCCTGTTTCGTTTCGTTACCGCAGGTCATGTGGCCGTCGGGATGGACGTGCGCGCCGGACTTGCCATCAAGGCCGGTCGGCGCGGCGTTGCGGAAGCACTGTCCGGTCTCGTGTTCCGCCGGCATCGGTGCGACGGCCTCGATGGACTCCTCCGTCAGCAGCCACCACTTCTGTTCGTGGCGGAGGTCGCCGGCGACGATGCGCAGCGGCAACTCGCGAACTTCCTCACGGGCGAGCTGCTTGAAGTCGAACGCGAGCCGCGCGGGCTGCTCCGGCGTGAGCTGCACAGTCTGGCGGGTGTCGCCGAGCGTGACTTCGGCGCTCGCCGAGTGCGCTTGGTGCGGCACAATGTCGAGTTGCAGCTTGTCGTTGAGCGAGAGCTTCGCGTCGGCGAGCGGCACGACGGTGAAATCAATCCACGCCCCTTCGAACTCCTGCCAGAGCCGCATACCGAGCTTCGCGTCGGCCGGCACACGAAACTCGTGCTGTTGACGCCCGCGCACGACAATAGTCTCACCCGGCACTACTTCGCTGCGTGGACAGGAGAGAGCAGCGGCTGGCTTTGCGGCGGGCTTCAGCACATAGCTGAACGCGTTGGTCTGCGGCACGACGTAAACCAAGCCACGGCTGAAGCGCGTCTCGGCGGGACCGAACTCCTTGCCTTCCTTGTCGAGCGCGACGGCGGTGGCGGCCTTGCCGCCAAGCGAGACGCCGAACGACGCGCACTTGCCGACGGGAATGATCTCCATCGAGCCGTCGCTGTGTTTGTGAGCGATCAGTTGCCCATCGCTCGCAGCCTTGGCGAAGCGCGTGAACGCGCCGCGACCATCGGCATAGAGATAGGCCGGCGAGTCCACGTAATCGGCGCGGTGGCCGCGACTGATCGCGCTCCACGCCAGCAACCGGCCGTCGGCGCTTTTCGCGAACCAGCCGTTCGGCGGCAACTCGGCATCCGCAGTTTTCCACGTTTCACTTGGATGTCCGTTGACGACGACGCGCAAGCGGTCGGCGTAGCGCGTGGCGACCTGCGATCGGCGGAACACACCCGTCGCGACAGCGGCGCTGACGTCGAGCAGGCGACCGTGTTCATCGGCGTAGCGGATGTCGGCGGCGGTCTGCTGCGCATAGGCGGCGTGAACTTGCTGCAACGCAAAGTAGCTGCGGATGGCATTCTGAATGCCGCCTTCCATCACCAGAAAACCGGTGTGTCCGAACGCCAGCGTCGCGGCGAGGAAACGATCAAGGTGCGCGTCGCGTTCTCCCGGCGTTTTGCCGAGGTTTTCCTCGCGGCCATAAAACATGCCGGGGTTGCCCATGCCGAAGTTGCAGCAGAGCGGGTGCAGCTTGCGCAGGTCGAAGTCCACCAGCCACGGGTTCACCGGCAGCTGCGCGGCCTGGTCTTGGCCGTAGTTGCCGTCGGTGAGGCCGCAGTAGAACCAGTGATGATTGCCCTCGCTATAAACCGGCCCGTTCCACGTCGCCTTCTGGTGGAGCATGATTTCGCCGTAGGCATAGAACGTCGCCGCAAACGTGCCCGCACCCGGCACGCGCGCGTCGTAATCGCAGTAGCTCCACGGCGTCACAGCGGTGTGCACGTCGCAGTAGGCCGTCGAGAGATGAAACTTTTGCTGGATGATCGGCGCGAGCTTCGCCTCATACTCGACCGCGCGCGCCGGCTTCGGGTTGTAGCAGCGCGCCCAAGCCGGCCGCCAGTCGCCGTTGGACAGCCGCGTGACCATGTCTTCGTTCCAGAACTCGTTTACCGGCGCAAAATCGGTGTAGTTATTGTAGATGCCGTAGCGGAAACCGAGTGCCTGAATCTTGCGCGAATACTCCGCCTGACTCTCATCGCCGCCCCGTTTTGGCGCGGCGCGCGTGCGGAACGTGAAACTCTCGCCGCCGTCGCGCCAGCCGGTTTCATGGTCGGTGATGACGACTTTGGTCATCCCGTAGCGGGCGACGTTCTTCCAATACTCATAGTCGTGCTCGCGGTCGCTTGCGCCGTGCGCGCGCCAGAGCCGTTCGCCAGCGACGTGCATCCACGGTGACTTCGGGTTCGGGATGTTCGGAAGCACTTCTTCGAACCGCGGCGAGACAGTGAGGAACAGCCGCTCGAAACAGTCATTGCGTTTGCCATCGGTCTTCGGCTCGTAGCGTGTGCCGCCGTTGTAGGTGACGCCTTCGGTCGCGACGGTGTTGACCGCCCAGAGCAAAGAGGCGTTGGAACGGTAATAATCAGGCAGACCGAAGACAAACAATGGCTTTTCTGCTGGGCCGATGACCAACACTGCCGGGCGCGGCCCGCCGTAGCTCATGTAGGGCAGCGTGACCAAGCGCGGATTCTCGACGCCAACTGCTTTGCCAAACCGAACCTCGCCAATTTCGCCACCGGAACACTTTATGTCTACCACCAGCGACTTCTGCCAGAGTCGGAACGTGTAGCTGACGTCCGTGCTGCGCCCGCCGAGCCGGCAACGCCAGCGCGAAACGACCGTGTCGCGGACGCGCTCGCAGCCGAGCCGCTCGATCTTCTCCGGCGCGAGCGCTTTACCTTGTTCGGTCGTCGAGAAGAAAATGCCGCCGTCGGCCATCGGTTGGAACCACTCGCCGCGCCCTGCCCAGCGCGCTGTCACATCACCGAGCGTGCCGGCCTTCGGTTCGTAGCGATACTCCAATTCACCGTCCTTGCCGCGATAGCGGAACACAAACACATCACCGTCCTTTGTCAGCGTGGTCTTGCAGCTCTTCGTGAGGTTGTCCGGAAGGATTGTTTCCTCGCGTGCCGGGAACGGCAGCTTGCCGGGACCGGTGTTAGTGCCGTCGTCCTGGCCAGGGAACATCTCGATGCCGCGTTTGCGCCGCGGCTCGAACACCAGCGGCTTCAACTCCTCCTTATAGATGGCGAGGTTGTCGAGGTAGAGCGTGCGGTCCTCCTTGTTGCGGCCGTTGCCGATCTGGATGCCTTCGAGCGTCGCACCATCCTTGAGGAAATCGAGTTGCTCGGCTGTGAGCTTGCGATGCATCACCCACCATTCCTTCCATCGCACGGCGCTCATCGCGACGCGCACCTCCGCGCCGCCTTTGCCGCGCAGGAGCACGGCGATCTCCACCGGCGGTGTGCTCTTGTCAGTCACCCAGGCCCAGTTGTTGCCATAGACCCAGAAATTGATGCAGTCGAACGGCTGCGGCACGGCGATCGGCTTCGGCGGACGGAGCGTGACGCGCGGCTGCTTGCCGTCGGCGTGATAGACCAGCTTGCCGACGTGGCTGCCCCAAAGTTGCTGCTCGCGCGAGAGTGTCAGCGTTGCGACGGCGTCTTTCGTCTCGACCGTCCAGCCGTCGAGATTCTCGAAATCAATCAGCGCCGGATGCGTGTCGGTCGTGCGGTTGGCCCAAATCATCTCGTAGGGCCGCTCGCCGATGGTTTCCGCCGCGATGCTGCTCGCAACGAACACCAGCATCAACAGGCATGGCAGTTTCGTTTTCATTTTACCTCGATGTGTTCAGTGCTCACAACCAGTCCTTGTGCGTCGAAGAGGTTGAGATAGAAGACCGTCGCGCCAGCAGGCACGGCGGCTGTGGCTTTGCGTTTGGCTGGATCCAGACTCGCTGGCGTTGTTTCCCACAGCCGTTTTTGCCAGACGCCGGTGTGTTTCGTGAAGTTCAACTCGGCCCTCACAATCTTCGCCTTCGACTCGAAGGTCGCCCAGACGTCGTCTCCTTTGCGTCCCTGTGCCGTGATGCGCGTGAGCGGCTTGCCCTTCTTGAGAAGGCTGTCGGCCAGCGCGCGGATTTCCTCGGGGCCTTCGCCGGCAGCGCCGTGACCGTGCGGCATGCGGACGCGGATGCAGAGAGTGCGTTTGCCGGACGGCTGGCGGTAGGATTTCTGGAGCGAGTCGAACGGATAGGCGAAGTCGTTGGTGCCTGTGACCCAGAGCATCGGCATCTTTGCGCGCGGTAGGTAGCGCGACGGGTCCCAGAGCTTTAGCCACTTCGCGGCGGTCTCCTTGCCCATCTGCTCGAAGTTTTTCAGCCATGCCGAATTGTCGCCGAGGAAGCCGCAGCCATAGACCGGCGCGGCGAACCGGAACCGGCTGTCCACGCCCGCGATGATGCACGTGAGGTAGCCGCCCCACGAAATGCCCGTGAGTCCGATGCGCGAGGCGTCCACGTTCGGCAGCGAGCGCAACAGCGAGTGAGCGAGGACCACGTCGGCCACGGCGTGATAGGTCCATTGATTTTCGATCGGCTCATCAATCTGGTTGAACCCGCCCCAGCCCGGCGGGCCGCCGGCGTCGTGGCGCTGCCACTTGCCGTAGGAACCGCGCGGCACCGCGCCACAAGTGTCCATCGCGATGGCCGCGTAGCCGCGGTCGTTCCATCGCTTCACCCAGTTGGCGAACGCCGTGCCGCCGCCGCCGTGGACAAGCACCATGCCGGGCACTTTCTCGCCGCGCTTGTGCTCCGGCACGCCGACGAACGCGAAGACGCGCGTCGGCTTGCCCTGCCACGGCAGGCCGTCGAAGAAAATCGCGCGCACGCCATTGGTCTCGAAGCCGGGCGCGGGATAAGTCGTCGTCGCTTTGGACAACGCCTTCAGGTTCCAAGGAACCGCGGCGAGTTTTCCGGATGCCGCGAAGGCGGTCGTCGTGGTGAACAGGAGAAACAAACCGAATGAGCGAAGAACGTGGCGATTCATAGCAGTGACCGCTTGATGACACGCAAGCCGGCGAAGTTCAAACCAAAAAATAGCAGCGGTGGCGAAGTGGCACGAGGCGGGCCAGTGTTTACGGTTCGGGCTGCCGCGAAACAGCGTCTGCGGGAACCTCGGCCGAAACCTCGACGATCTTGCCCGCGCGGCTTAGATCGTTGTTTTGGAGCTTGATCTGCTTCGTCTCGCTTCCTTCAAGCTTCAGCAGCGTGCCGTCGGGCGCGTTGGGACGGCTGCCACGAAGCAGGAAGTTTTTTGTCTGGACCAGCCGGATGAGCGGGGTGGCGCCGGCGGAGAATTGTGCGTCCAGCTTATCGAGCGTCGCGTCTTCCACGTCGTCACAAACGAAGGCGTGACGCAGGTCCGGCTGGTCGGTGCGCAACCGCACGTTGCGGAAGTTCAGGCCGCGCGCGTGCCGGCAATAGAAGCCCCAGGCCGGCAGCGTGCCGAACATCGTGGATTCCGGATAGCTCGTCGGCCGCTCCGGCACCGGTTTCGCGAGGGCGGCCTTGCCTTCGCCGCCCTCGAAGCCGAGTTGGATGTTCTCCAGCGCGACGTTGCGCACGGGATGGTCCGGCAGGCCGGTGATGGAGCAGCCGATGGTCGAGCAGCCACGGGCGGTGATGTTGCGGAGCGTGACGTTTTGAAGCGAGCCGACGCCGGGCTTGGTTGTGGCCGGCTTGTAGATGCGGGCGCGGTTGCCGAGCCGCACGAAAATCGGCACGCTGACACCTTCGATGGCGATGTCGCTGACGCTCACGCGATCCATCCGGCCGCCGTCCACGATTTCCAATGCGATGCCTGCCAGGCCGCGTTGTTTGCCGTAGATGACCTTGGAACGTTTGGGCGAACTGACGGAACACCGGCTGATGTTGATGTTGAGGAAACCGCCGCCGGACTCGGTGCCCATCTTGATGCCGTTGCAATGGCTGCTGACATTGCAGTCGCTGATGGTCACGTTTTCGCAAGGCAGGGTGGAGGTGCTCTTGAGGCAGAGCGCGTCGTCGTCGGAGTCAATGGCGCAGCCGGTGATGGTCACGTCGCGACAACTGTCCACGTCGAGGCCGTCGTTGTTGAAGCTGGCGTGGTTGAACACGGTGATGCCGCGCAGCGTGAGCCGGTCGCAGTTGCGATAGTGCTGCGCCCAACTGCCGGTGCTCTCGATGCGAATGCCCTCGACGAGCACGTCGCGGCAACCGTTGAGGAGGATCGCCTTGGGCCGCTTGCCTTTCGGGTCGCGCCAGACGGAGCCGTTGCCGTCAATCTTGCCCGCGCCGCGGATGGCGATGCGCTCCAGCCTCTCGCCGACGATGAGGTCATGCACGACGGGTGCAGCGTCGGGCGGATCGTCGCTCTTGCGATGCAGGTAATCCACGCGGTTGGTGCTACCAAGGAGCGTGCAGTCTGCGTCGAGCAGGAACGTGACGCGACTGCGCAGGAAGATCGTGCCCGTGAGCCACGAGCCGGCGGGCAGCCGCACCGTGCCACCGCCGTCGGCCGCGCAACGCTCGATGGCTTTCTGAATCGCCGCTGTGCAGAGCGTTGTTCCATCGGGTTTGGCGCCGAAATCGCGGGCGTCGAAGACGGCGTCCGCCGCCCCGGCCACCGATGCGGCGCAAGCAAACGTGAATACGGCGAACAGTCGTGTGTTCATGGTTGGTGTCTCAATGCGCAGCCTCCGGCATCGTCTTGCCGTCATCAGCCACTCGCCTGTGCTGCAAACTGCCGCCGGAGTTCCGCAACGGCGTCGAAAATCGCCGCGCCCTGCGCGTCGGTGACGGTGTTGTCCATGTTGATGCAGCAGACGCCGGTCAGCCACGGGTTCGCCGACTGACCGACGAGACGGAAGATCGTCGCGCGAATCTCCTCCGGTGTCTGCCGCGTAATACCGACCGGATCGAGGCGGATGTTCAGGAAGGTGTGAGGCAGATGTTCGCGGACTTGCGCGACGTCGCCGCCCCAGCCCACGTCGAGGAAATCGAGGTGCGGCACTTTCGCGTAGCTCGCGGCGAAACGGTGCGGGTCGCGGCCGCAATGATGGATGCCGAACGGCCGGTGCCGCTCGCTCCACGCTGCGTCCACCGGCAGCACGAACCGTTCGTAGTCCTCCGTCGAGATCATCGTGTTGGAGCATTCCGAGTGCAGATACACCGGCCGGCGGAAGTGGCGGACGTTGCGGTTGACGGAGACGGAACTGCTGCCGGTCTCTGACTCGACACAGGCGACGAACCGCTCGATGATCACCGCCATCTTGCGGAACTCCGCCGCGACCTGCTCCGGCGCATCGGCCATGTCGAGGAACAACTCCTGCCCGCGCAGATCAAGTGCGAGGTTAAGCACGCCCGCCCAGCCGATGTCGCCGACCACATAACCGTGGCGCGCCTTCAGCGCGTCGCGGAGCCGCTCGAACCGCTTGAACGCCGCACTCTGGAACGGTGCTTCGGGGTCCACATCGAGCCGCTCGCGGTTCGCGGGCACGATGTCGGGCGGGGCGTCGGCCCGGTAGCGGACCTCGCAGCCGAACATCTCCGAAACCAGATAGCCGGCGGCGTTATGCACCGCGCCGATGATCGGCAGGTCGCGGTCGCGATCCGCGCCGAGACCGTGACGGCCGAACCGTTCGTGCAACACCGCCTCCATGCGCCGTTCGCTCTCAACGCGCCGGGCCGGGTGATAGAAGAAATCCTCGTCGAAGCTGATGCCTGCGTGCGCGTGCCACCATGACGGATGCAGCACGATCTCCACCGGCAGCATCTCGTTGCCGAGCAGTTCGTTCTTCAACATCGGCTTGATTGTCATACGTCGGGAGATTATCCGAGACCCTCCACCTTCCAGCCAGCGCGGTAGGCGCGGCGGACGAGTCGGGTGGCTTCGGGGCTGTTGGTGAATGCCAGCGCCTTGCGGTCCCATTCCAGCCATTGGCCGGCGACGCGGTCGGCCATCGCGCCGACGAGCACGGTCTCGGTCAACGGGCCGCCGTGGCTGAAGTCGGCGCAGGACTTGCGTCCTTCAAGAATCGCGTCAACCCAGTCGCGGTAGTGGTCCTGGCCCTTGAGGCGCGGATATTTCTCCAACGGGAAGTTTTCCTCCGGCAGCACGAACGGACGGCCGCCGCCGTAGTTCTTGAAGATGCTGCCCTGCTCGCCGATCCAGAACGTGCCGGAGGTCGGCACTTCGGGGATGCCTTTGGGCAAGGCGATGCGGCTGAGGTCGGGGCGCAGGTCGCCGTCGTGCCAGGTGAGCTTCACGGTGTCCGCGGCGGTGACGGGCGTGCCGGCGAAAATGAGTTCGACGACGCGGCGCTGGCCCCACAACGGCCCGCTGCTGCCGGGCGTGGTCTGCCGCACGCGCAACGGCGCGGTGAGCTTCAGCGCATCGAAGCTGGTGTCGAAATGGTGGCAGCCCATGTCGCCCATTTCGCCGGCGCCGAAGTCGAACCACGCGCGCCAGTTCTTGGGATGATAGGTGTTCTCCAGGTAAGGCCGCGGCTCGCGCACGCCGAGCCACAGATTCCAATCCAGCCCTGCGGGAATCGCGTCGCCCGTCGCGCGAAGCTCGGTGTTCTTCGGCCACCAGTTGAGCTTCTTGTTTTCCCAGAGGACAACCTCCTTGATCTTGCCGATGGCGCCGCTGCGGATCAGTTCCACCGTCATGCGGTTCTCGATGCTGGAACGGCCCTGGTTGCCAAGCTGGGTGACGACGCCCGCCTTGGCGTCTTCCTGCGTGATGACGCGGCATTCGTGGAGCGTGGGCGCCATCGGTTTCTGGAGATAGACGTGCTTCTTCGCGCGCATCGCCGTGACGGCTGGCGCGGCGTGGCAATGATCGGGCGTGCCGATGGTCACGGCGTCGAACTTTACCGCGTGGCGACCGAGCAACTCGCGCCAGTCCTTGTGCCGCGATGCGTCGGGGAATGTCTTCGCGGCTTGGTTGAGCGGCTTGTCGTCCACATCGCAGAGCGCGACGATCTTCACCTTCGGATGGTTGGCGACGTTCTTCATCGTGCCGCCGCCCATGCCGCCGACGCCGATGCAGGCGACTTGGAGGGTGGAGTTGGGCGAGGCGCTGCGGAGGATGGCGGGGAAACCGAGCACGCCGGCGGCTGCGGCGGAACGGCGGAGGAAATCACGGCGATTCATGGTGGGGGGTGTCCTTTCTGGGTTGGCTGGGAGAGTGGCTTACACAACAACTTTGGTGTTGCCGCCGCGTTCGAGGTTGATGTCCATGTTGGGCTTGTTGGTCTTCCATGCGCCGGCGGTGAAGTCGGGCACATCAATGGAATTGGAGCGGTTCAGGACCGACCATTCGCTCAGCGGGACGACCGCGCTCCAGGCGGCGGCGTCATACACGTCCTGGTCGAGCGGCAGGCCGTTGCGCAAGCAGTCAACCAGCCGCCAGTCCTCCAGCAGGTCGCTGCCGCCGTGGCCGGCTTTCATCTTCGCGGCGAGTTCATGCACCTGGCGGGTGATCTTCGGAGTGTATTTCTCCTCCAACACCTTGAATTCCTCGGCGGAGACCCAGGCATGGTTCCCCTTGCAAAGCCTCGGGGGCGGTGGGTCGTAGAGTGCGGCACCTTGGGTCCCGTAAATGCCGTGGAAAAGGTTGTGCGGCGATGGTGAGGTGGCGTCGTGTTGGAGCATGATGGTGCGCCCCATCGTCGTGCGGATGGTGGTGACGTTCATGTTGCCGCGATAGCTCTTCCCGGCAAACGGCTTGAAGAACTCGTCGGTGGCGGCCAGTTCGCGCGCGCGGGCGTTCATCATGAAGTCGTTGCTCTCTACGGAGACGAGGAACTCGAACCTGTCGCCGCGGTTGATGTTCATCACCTGGGCGACCGGGCCGAGGCCGTGCGTGGGGTAGATGTTACCGCGCCGGGCGGCGTATTGCCTGAGCCACCACATCTCCCAATACATGGTCTTGGAGAAGTTGTTCCGCATCTTGCTGGTGTTGTAGGCGCAGTCGGCATGCACCACCTCGCCAAAGAAACCCTGCCGCGCCATGTTTAGCGTCATGAGTTGGAACGGCAGGTAGCTGTCGTTCTCCATCATCATGCAATGCCTGCGGGTCCGCTCGGCGGTTTTCACCAGCCGCCAGCATTCCTCGATGGTCCCGGCCGCCGGCACCTCGGAGGCGACGTGTTTGCCGTGCTCCATCGCATGGACGGCCATGCCCGCGTGCATATACCAGGGCGTGGTGATCATCACCAAATCCACGTCATCACGCTCGCAGATCTTCTTCCAATCCTCCGGTCCGGTGAAAACCTCCGGGTTGTGCGCCGTTCCGGCCAGCCTCTTCTTGGCGGCGTTCGCCTTCTCAGGCCGGATGTCGCAGAGCGCCCTGATCTCTGTCCCTTCAATGCGGCTCATGACGTTCAGGTGGGACGGCCCACGCTGGCCGAGACCGATGATGGCGATCCGCACTTTCTCCAGTGGAGGCGCGGCGAAGCCCGACATGTTGAACCGCTGCACGTGGGCTTTCTCCAAACGCTTGCCCGCCTGCGCGGCATCCTCCTCGCCTTGATGGCCCGCTTGTGGTGGTTTGCCGTGGAGCAGGCTGGCTCCGGCGAAGCCCAAGCCCGTCAGGCCCGTTGTTTTGAGGAAATTTCTTCGGCTGGTTCTCATAGCGCCACCATCATAAACGCCTTTTGCTTTCCGCCAACGGTTTTCTCAATTGAGACCCGACGCAACAACTCTTACTCTCAGACTGCCTTGTTCATGGCTTGAAGAACGCCATCAGGATCTTCGACAGGATTTGCTCGCCGATTTCGTTCGCGTGGACGCGGTCGCGATAGAAGGCGTGCGGATGCAGCTTCGTGGAACGGATGTATTCAGCCCACGGCAAGGTCATGTTCAGAAACGCACAGCGTTGCTCGGCGGCGAGTTTCTTCAGCGTCGCGCCATATTCACCGGCGCCGGAACGCTTGTCCTTCGCTAGTTCCTGTGGCGAGCGTGGGTCGGTGGTGCCGAACGTGCCGGTAGCAAGCAGAATCTCCACATCCGGCAGCGCGGCACGCAACTGGCCGATGACCTCACGGATGCTCTCGATGTCTTTCTGGCTGATGCCACCGATGAACATCAAGTCGGGCTTGAGCGGCGCGACATTCTTAGCGATGCGGCCTTCCTCCTTGTAGTGTTGGCAACCGCCGCCGCCACGGACATAGACCGTGCCGCGGATGTTCGCCTTCGGGTAGGCTTCCGCCAGTTTCGCCACCCACGCGGATCGCATCGTGTCGGCAACGATACTGTCGCCCATTGCCAGCAGATGCAGTTCGCCGCCTTTGGTCAGGATGCGGCGAGTGCGCTTCAGGTGTGTCCAGTCAGGCTTCGGTGGGGTGAACTTCCCTTTCGGCATTTCAGCCTGAATCTTCGCGATTTGCGCCAGGGACCGCTGCGGCGTGCCGAAGATGGAGTAGTCCTTCTCCGGCGAGTTTTGCTCCGTCTTCACATCCGGCGGCCACTTCGCCTTCAGCGCTCCCTTCTCCGGAAACTTCACCGGCGAGTCCTTCATCATGTCGGCCGAAGCGAGCGACGCTGCGAGGCAGACAAGGAAAGCAAGGGCGCGAATTGGTTTCATCGCGTCGTGCGAATCACTTCGCGGCGAGGTGGCTTCGCATGAAACGGATGCAGAACTTCACGTCGTCCAGCAACTGGTCGGACTGGTGTTCGTATTCGACGCCGATGTGGCCGCGGAAGTTCTGGCGCTTCAGTTCGGCCAAGATGCCGGCAATGTTGGAGATGCCCTGGCCGTAGGGAAGGTCGCCGCTCTCAGGCTTGGCTTCCTTCACATCTTTCAGATGCACCGACAGTGCGCGCTTCTTGAACATCTTGAGCGTCTCGACGGAATCCACGCCGGAGCGGGCGAGGTGGCCTGTGTCCACTGAGAAGCCCATTCGCGGATCGCGCTTGTCCATCAACGACAGCAGATACTTTGGGTCCCAGTTCAGGTAATCGGGCTTCTTCGGGTTCTTCGGGTGGTTGTGGAAACAAAGCTGGATGTCGTATTCCTTCACCATCTTCTCGACGAGGTCGAGCTTGTCCGGGGCTGGTTCGCCGGTGAGGCCGCGCAAACCGAGCTTGCGGGCGAACTCGAAGAGCTTGCGCACGCCAGCCTCGGCGCCGCCTTTGTCCTGAAACGGCGCGTTGTTGAAGTAGGCGTTCACCGCGCGCACGCCCGTCGCCTTCAGCTTCGCCTTGAGCGCGGCGATGTGCTCGTCCGACAGGTCCGCGTTCAGGATGACCTTGGGATTTTCCGGGCTGAGCTTCTGCCAGAGGAAGAACTCGATCACATCGCCACCGCACTCCTTCGTTTTCTCGATGGCCTCAAACGCCGTGAGGTGGCGGAACGTATAGGCGGAACAGCCGATCTCGATGCCCTTCGGCGGCGAGGCGGCGCTGGCGTCGAAACAAAGCGCGAGGCCGATGGCGGCGGCAGCGCAGTGGATAAGGTGGCGGTAGGTTGCGTTCATCAAGTTGTCTCCTGTTGATTGTTCTTGGTGTTTCTAACAGTTGTTTTGCGGGAATGCGATCATTTTGCCGGTGCTCGCACGGTCCAAGCCAACTCCCAGTCGTTCTTGCCATCCAGCGACATCATGTAATCGGCGCACGCGGCGATCAGGTGCGCGTAGCCGCCGGTCTCGCTGACGCGGTGCTGCCAATAGTGCTTGGTGGGCAGTTTGTCGCCGATGGGCCAGTGCGGGCGGATGTAGCCGCGCGTCTGCCACTCCTTCTGCCAGTAACGCAGGCCCTCTTCGAGTTCGCGCCGTAACGTGGCGGTCACCTCTGCGGCGGGTGGCTCGGACCAACCTTCGGGCGCGCGCTCGTATTTGCCCTTGAACCAGTTTTCCCACGCATCGGGAAAGGCGCGCATAAGTTGCAGGCTCTGCGCGCAGTCCCACATGATCTGCGGGCCGAGCCGGCTGGCCAGCAACACTTCCGGTCGTTCGCCGGCCAGCGATTCAAACTTGCCGTCGGTGATGAACACCATCGGCCAGGTTTCTGCGCCATACATCTCGCCACGCGGACGGGGCTTGTCCCCATACCAACGGTCTTGGAGGCGGATGACATCGTAGGTGAGTTGCGTGAGGCGCTTGGCGGTGCCGGGACCGACGCGTTTGCCGATGACGGCGCCATAATAATCGCCCTGGGCCTCGTCGTGGAACGGCGTGAGCGCGGTTTTCTTCTTCGTGACCATCGCCTGCCACCACGAGGACTTCACCGGCGGCCACGGCAACGTGTCGAAGTTGCCTGCCACCTTCTGTGCCTGCGCGGCGTCGCCGCTGGCTTGGAAGTCGGCCACCTGGAGCCACGGCAGGTCCATCTTGATCATTTGGATGCGCGATTGGCGCAGGTGATGGATGGCCTCGGCAACGGCCGGGTCGCGCGTGAGCAGCCAGGCGTTGGCCCACATCGGAAACATGTTGAGGGCCATGTGATTGCTGGTGCCGTGCGAGTAGCCGGCCAGAATGCCTTGCTTGTTCTCGGGATCGTTGGTGATGGTGCTGGTGTCGCGCAGCAACTGGCGGATGGTCATCTTCTGGGCGATGGCGTCAAAGTTCACACCGTGGCCGTCGTCCCACCAGTAGGGGACGAAGCCTTTGACCGCTGTGGCGCGCTCTGCCGGCAGCTTCTGGCCGTCGGAGAACGCAGCCGTGCGGTCGGGGAAGAGCGTGTCGGAGTTGTTCGCCATGCGCACGTAAAACGGCAGGATCCAGTCGCGCACGGTCTGGAGATAGAACTCATCGCCCGTGGCGCGGTAAGCGAGGATGCAGGCGTTGGCGAAGAACGCGCCGTCGTGCATCGTGTCCCAACCGCCGCCATAGCCCTGCTTGCCGGTGGCGGGATCGTAGAATTCATAGACCTTGCCGCGCATCGGCGAGTTGTCGCGGCGCATGTGGTGATCCACGACGTAGCCGGCGAGCTGGCGCATAAAACCGGCCAGTTCCTTGCGGCTCCAAGCCGCATTTGCTGCCACAGTGATTGGCGTCGCGAACGCGCAGACGAGCGACGCGACTCCAACGAGTTTGAGAAACGCGCGACGCATGGCACAGCACGCGGCAGCGGTGAGAAGTGGGGGTTGCGTCCTGACAGATGAAGGTTCGTGATTCACAGTTCTCCTCTGGCGACACCGACGGCCCGGCATTACTTCGTAAGGAATCCGGTTGCTTCAAGAAATTGGTCGGCTCGCTCGATGGTTTTCTCCAGCCAAGGTGGCCGGTTGAAGAACGCATGCGGCTGACCCTCGTAAACCTCGATCTCCATGCGTGCGCCAAGCGTGCGCCCTTTGGCGTAGAAGCTCTGGCAGGCCGGCAGGAATTCGTCCGCTGAGCCGATGAGAACCAGCGCAGGCGGCATCCCCTTCTTGATGTCACGCAGCGGATCGGGCATGCCGGACGGCACATCCACGCGAGCCCTCTTCCAAGTCTCAAACCCGAAGGCGGGGTTGAACAGGACCATCGCGTTGGGCTTCGGCGACACCGACAGGTCGTCGCTTGGCGAATGCAGATTCTCCGCCGTCCAAACCGACGTCGCCAAAAATCCGCCGGCCGATCCGCCCGACGAGATGATCCGATTTGGATCCACACCCAGCATCGTCGCGTTCTTGCGAACCCATCGCATCGCACTGATGGCATCCTTCAGACACTCGTCCACGCCGACGCCATCCTTGATCCGGCCGCGATATTCCGCTCGGATCGCCACCATTCCGCGTTTGGCGAAATGCTCGGCCTGTGGCCGAAATTGATGCGTTTCCCCGGTGGAAAAGCCGCCGCCCGACCAAAAGACGATCGCCGGCCGCTTGTCACCCTGACGCCACTGCTCCGGATAGGAAACATCCGCTACGAGCTTGCGTTCGCCAACCGTCTTGAAAACGAATTGCGACGGCGGGTTCGTTGCCTCAGCGGCTGGCAATATCCCACAACTTTCGCACAAACAACCCAGCAACAAGAGTTGTCCACATCTTAACAACAGAGTTCTTCTGTTCATTCGGCTTCGTTTTCCTTTCGGCATGTCCATCACGGCTTCGCCGCGAGCGCCTTGCGCAGCCACGCCACCAGCTTCTCCTTGTAGCTTGGATCAATCTTCTCCCAGCCGCCCATGCCGTGGATGCCGCCTTCGACGACGATCAGGTCGCACGTGTTGCCGGCGGCCTTCATCTTCTCCTGAAACTTCAGCGATTGCTCGAACGGCACAGTCGTGTCTTTCGTGCCGTGGATTAGCAGATACGGCGGCAGACCTTTGCGAACGTGCGTAAGCGGCGAAGCTTCGCGCAGGACCTTCCACGCCGCATCGTTCAACTCCGTCAGCCCGAACAACGCCTCCACCCACGCCGGGATCGTCTTGCCCTGCTTCACCCGCAACTCCAGGTCGTGCGGCGCATAGATCGGCACCACCGCCGCCACGCGCGTGTCGGCCTTCGCCCGCACACCGGCCAACGACACCAGATGGCCGCCCGCCGATTCGCCGATGAGCGCGATGCGCTTCGGGTCAGCCTTGTATTTCGTCGCGTTCGCCTTCACCCAGCGGATGGCGCTCTCCACGTCCTCGACGCAGGCCGGGAAGCGATGCTGCGGCGCGAGCCGGTAGTTGATCGAGAACCACGCGAACCCCGCCTTGCTCAGCGGCTCGAACAGCGGCTTGATGAACGTCGCCTTGTCGCCTTTCGTGAACCCGCCGCCGTGGACGAGGATGCACGTCGGGAACTGCCCGCCGCCCTCCGGCACAAACGCATCCAGCGTCAGATTCGTGCCGCCGGCCTTGGCGAACTCGATGTCAGTTTTCAATTCCGCTCGCGCAGCGACCGCGAGCAACAGCAGGGGCAACAGGTGGCGCATGGCCGTTACTTTGCCGGAACCGCTGGCTCGCGTAAATCAATTTGAAAGCCCGCCCGCCAAATGACCGCGTGATGGCTGCGTCGGTTTGCATTGCGTGTGCGATCATTGGCTGGTTCGATTTTATTGTAAGAAAACGGCTTCGGCCGCTACCAATAGAATCAGAACGACAACTCGCGAGATGCACCACGACGATTCAGAAGCAGTGTTCAAGACCTGGCTACAGGAGCACGGCGGCATCGTGTTCAAAGTGGCCCGCGCTTACACGTTTACAGATGAGGACCGAAAGGACTTGGTTCAAGATATCCTGCTTCAACTCTGGGTTTCTCTGCCGCAGTTTGAAGGAAAGGCCAAGACGTCCACGTGGGTATATCGTGTGGCGTTGAATACTGCGCTCGCTTCGCGCCGAAAGTCACAGCGGCGAAAAGACCGGCAAATACCGCTCCTTGAAGTGGAGGACGTTCCCGCAGTCGGGAATGGCGATGTGCAACGCCTGCGAGACAGGGAAATTGTTGAGCACCTCTACACAGCCATCCGCCAATTGCCCAAGGCTGACGCGGCGCTGCTGCTGCTTTATCTCGACGACATGAGCTACCGCGAAATGGCGGAAGTGCTCGGCATCTCGGAGAGCAACGTGGGTGTGAAATTGAGCCGCGTCCGAAAGCAGTTGGCGGAGTTAATGAAGGAGTAACGCATGAATCCCGATGAATTGAAGAAGCTATGGAAGACCCAAACCTCGGCAGTCCGATTGACGATTGATACCGACGTGCTGTTGCAACTCCTGAAAAGGAATAAAAACCATTTTGAAGCGATGGTTTTCTGGCGCGATGCGCGGGAAATTGGCGTGGCCCTGCTAATGGCGCCGATACTCCTTTGGATGGGCGTGAAGGACCATTTGCCGTGGACGTTCTTTCTGATGATCCCGGCGATGCTGGGGATCGCGGGGTTCATGTTGACGGATCGGATGCTCCAGAAACGGCGACAGCCTCAATTGGACAACCCGCTGCGGGATTGCCTTGAGCGTTTGCTGGCACAAGTGGAACACCAGATTGGGTTGCTGCGAAATGTGTTCTGGTGGTATCTGCTCCCGGTCGCCGCCGCCCTGGCCGCATTTTTTGGCCACGTGACATGGCTCACTTGGGCGGACGGTTGGCGCCACCGGCTCGCAAGCGCAGTAATAATCGCGGTAACAACACTGATCTTTTGGGGCGTTTACTGGCTGAACCAATGGGCCGTGCGCCGGGAACTCGAACCGCGCCGGGAGGAACTGCGTGCTCTGATCTCAAACCTCGAAAACGACAATCCCGTGGTCCTGCCTTCGGGAGAAATGTCTTCCAGCACGGATTGATAGTCGGGATCGGTTTTGTATCGTTGACTCAATCCTCCACCTGCTGTCAAAAAAACAGTGAAGCCCGATCCGATGGCCCGTCTCTGATCGCTGCGCGCTCGCTGGTCAATGCGACCGGGCGTAGTGGGTCAGGGCGAGGACGTTGGGTTCGGGCGTGTCGCGGGGGACTTCGCAGCCGGCACCGACGATGTAGCGGGGGATGCCTTGGCAATGACACTCAGCGATGGCCGCCGTCACCGACTCCGGCGTGCCGTCGCGCAGCACGCTGACGGGGTTGATGTTGCCGAGCAGCGTTTGCAGCAAACCCATCTTCTCGCGCGCGGCGGCGACGGGCACCATCGAGTCGAGGTCCACAATCTCGCAGCCAAGCTTGCCCATGCCCCCGAGGATGGCGTTGGTGTTGCCACAGATGTGCAGGCGCACGCGCGTGCCCATAGCGTGCAGGCCGTCCACGAGCTTCTTCTCGTAGGGCCAGACGAACTCGTTGTAGATCTCCGGCCCGACCAGTGACGCCGCTGCGTCGCCGACGCCAATGATGTCCGCGCCGGCCTCCACCTGCGCGCGGGCAAACCGCAACGCCGTCGCGACGACGAACTCGAACAGGTCGCGGATGAATTTCTCGTCGTCGAAGAAATCGAGCATGAGCGTGTTGATGCCGCGCAGGTCGGCGCCCTCGGCGCACGGACCTTCCACCCAGCCCTCGATGAGCCTCTCGCCGCGGACGCGCTCGCGGAACAGCGCCATCGCCTTGACGCGGTCGTGCATCCGGCCGCCGCCGAGTGGATCGGGCGACTTCATGCGCGTCAGTTCAGTCTTGTCGGCGAGCCGCGCGTCGGTTTCGTTGATCGCCGGCGGCTGGTTGTCGAAATACTCGATGTTCGCGCCGTAGTCGGCCGCCTCGCGCGCGGGGTCGGAGATGCCGGAAACGTAATCGAAGTCGAACTTCTCGGCGGTGCGGAGCTGCGCCTCGACCATGACGCGGTAGTCGCGGGCGTAATCGCCGTAGCGCGCGCCGATCTGATCGCCGGCGAACATCATGGTGATGGGCATCAATGGCAGCCGATCCGTGGGCCGGCCTTCCAACATTGCGAGGACTCGTTCGCGACCGTTCATGGCGGAACCTTAACGAGCTGGCGCAGACACCGCAAAGTTTTTCCGCGCATTTACTGGCGGCGGCGGGCGGTTCTTGGTAGTGCTGGGAACCGGCGATGAAACCCGCGCTACGCATCCTGGCCGCGCCAAACGAGGATGGATTCGGTCCCTCCGCGTTGCTCTCCTATGTCGTGAAGGAACTGCTCGCCCAGCACCCCGACAGCCGCGCGACGATTTGGAACCGGTCGCGCGCCGACTACAACCGCAGCCTCTACCGTGATCTCGTCGCCGCCGGCCGTGTGAACGTCAGGCCGGTCTGCAATCTCATCCAACTCGCCAAGGACGCCTCCACCGGCGAAGTCTCCATCGCCGGCACGCTCGCGCAGATCGGCGACTACCGTGCCGCCAGCGCTCGCTACGCAGGCGGCGTGCGGCCCGGCAATTTCGACCTCGTTGTGGAATTCGGCGTCCCCGCCGCCGCACGCTGGGCTGCCAAAAGCGGCATTCCGTGCGTCAGCATCTTTGACCACGCCTGGGCGCGGACGCTGGAGATGATTTTAGCTACAGCCATGCAGAAGACAAAACCCCTCACCCCGGCCCTCTCCCCGCGGCGCGGGGAGAAGGAGAAAATCCTCGCGCCCCTGAACGAGCCGCTAAACAGTGAGGTGATCGCGGATCAGGAAAACAGTTTCCCTCTCCCCATCCGATGGGGAGAGGGACAGGGTGAGGGGCAGTCCCTGTTTAATAAACACGCCTTGGATGCTGCCGCGCCAATAACAACCCGCCAGCGCGCACAGTGGCGCAACCTCGTCGCCGCCATCCGACGGGATGAGTCGTTCACGCAAAAGCTGTTTCTCTTCCCGGAGTTCATATCGCCGCCGTTGTTCCGCGCTCACTGGCGCAACGTCGCGCCGCGCGCGGCGGCAAGACGGCTCTCCGGCGTGCTAGGCGGCACGACCTCGTGGAGCGAGCGGCAGGCGCGGGAGTATCTCGGTTTCGCCATGCCGGGCCGCATAGTGATGATTCAAGGCGGCGACACCTCGGCTTGGGACGCACTTCTCCAGTGGCTCGTGCCGGCTTTTCTCGACGCCAGAGCCGAACTCGAAGCGCGGCGACTGAACGTGGCCTTCTATATCCCTCGGCGCATCGCCGGTCGCGGCGCCGTCGCGCGCTTGGCCGATCCCGCTGTTGCCCGCCGTTGCCCGCGCGTCCGAGCCTTCGCGCCCGTGCCGGGCGGCACGACGCAGGAGATTTTCCCGTTTGTGGATTTGCTCGTCACGCGGGCTGGCGGTGGCACGGTCAACGACGCCATCGCGTGCCGCACGCCGTTCGTTTGCGTGCGCGAGTGCAGCCAGTCGCAGGTGGAGGCCACGCTCGCGGCGTGCGTGCGCCGCGGCCTGACGCGAGTGATGGACAGTGCGGCTTTGGAAGTAGACCCGTTGCGCACTATCTTCCCCGAAGCCGATCACGCCGGCGACAACCGCAGAATGGCCACCGTCATGAAGGCGTTTCCCAATCACATTGAGCGGGAGTTGGTGCGTGAAATCTTGCGCGGGTTTATGGCGCGGCGGTTTTCTTCAGGTGCTTGTCGAAGAACTCCCCGACCATCCGCATGATGTCCGGCCCGCCGAAACCGTGACCGGCGCCCTTGACGGTGTGGAACGTGACCTCGACGCCGGCTTTCTTGAGCGCGGTTGCGAGCAGTTCGCTCTGCTGATGCGGCACCAGCCGGTCTTTGTCGCCGTGCATGAAGAGGAACGGCGGATCGTCGGACGTGACGTAGGTGATCGGGTTGGCGCGCTGGGTCTTCTCCTTGTTCTCCTGAATCGCGCCGCCGATGAACAGCGACTCGGGCGAATCAGCCGCGTCGTGGCTGAACGGCTTGCCCGGCGTCAGCGCGTGCGCCTCCATTTGCAGGAAATCCGTCGGTCCAAACCAGTCACAGACAGCCTGCACGCGGCTGCTGAACTCAAGATTGCCGCTGTAGCCTTCGAGCACCTTCACGCCGCCGCTGGTGCCGAGCAGGGCAACGAGATGGCCGCCCGACGACGAACCCCACGCGCCAAAATGGTCAGCGTCGAGGTTGTATTCCTTGGCGTGCGCGCGCAACCAGCGGACAGCGGCCTTGCAGTCTTCGATAGCGGCCGGAAAAACTGCCTGTCCGCTGGGCCGGTAGTTGATGCTCGCGGTGGCGTAACCGCGCGTGAGCATCTGGAAAAATGGGCCGCCGCGCTTGTCGCCGCCGAGCCATGCGCCACCGTGAATCCAGATGATCAAGGGCAGCGGCCGGTCGCTCTTTGGCAGGTAAAGGTCAAGCGACTGGGCCTTGCCGCCGCCCGCCACATACTCGATGTCGCGTAGCGCACGCACGCCTTCGGGCAACGGCGGCGGCCCTTGAGGCCGGCGTTGCGGAGGTTGTTGGGCTTCAGTTGTCACAGCAAGCAGAGAGAGTAACGCAGTCAGACAGATGAGCAAGCGGCGGATTGTCTTCATGGTTGTTCTCATGATGGGTTTGTCGGCGCGCTTCGCGCGTCATCGCATACAACGTATGCATCACCCGCGCTATTGGCAGCCGGGCGCGGTGATTTCATCGCAACGCGTTTTGCACAGCGAGAATCTGCCGCGCCACCATCCAGCGATACACGTCGAACTCGGCGGGTGACCAGAGATCGTCGTGCTTGTATTTCAACTGCACGCGGATGGCGTCCCAGACGAATTTCAGCTCGCGCTCCGCCTTCGTTGCAGTTTCCTGCGCCATCGGCTTGCCCCTCTTCTTCGCCTCCGCGATGAGTTGCTCCAGCGTGTGGATGTAGCGGTAGTCGTCGTAGCCTTCGCGATACGCCTCCCACATCGCCACGGGAATCGGCGCACCGTCTTGCTCGCTACGGTTGAAGAAGTCCATCGAGGAGCTGTCCAGATAGTTGAAGGGGTCGCCGCCGCTGGCTTGGTAAATCCACGGGTTGAGCGTGAGGAACCCGCTGCGCCAGAAACCGAAGCCGTAGGTCATGCGCGCGCCGGTCACCGGCGTGTGGTCGTTCTCGCCGTTGACGTGGTTGGGATAGCACCAATACTCCACCTTCCTCGCCTTCATGTCGGCCAAAATCGTCTCGCGGTCCGGCGCGAACGGCTGCGTGCTCCACACGTCAATGAACGGTCGCATCGGGTCGAACTGCTCATGCGTCGGGTCGGCGGTCACGTAGGTCCGCACACCGGCGACCTTGCACGCCTTGAGCACCTTCACCATGAAGTTCACCGAGTCGGGGTTCGTGCTCGGCTCGTCCACCGGGTAGTAGAGGAACTCCGGCCAGCCGCGCTCCTTTCGGCCGGCCTCGATGGCGCGCACCATCGCCGTCATCTCGCGGCTGAACTCCTCCGGCGGATCCTTCACGTCGCGCAGGTGCGAGCCGGGCGACTCCTTCATATATTTGTGATAAACGCCACCGCTGTTGATGCCCATGACCATCGGCCCGACGAAGCCGTGCTTCTTCCACATCGCGACCTTCTCGGCGAGCGTGTCCCACTTGAGGTCGAATTTCCCGTCCTTGTCGGCGGCGGGGCACCAGAGCGAGAGCACCACGTTGCGCGTGCCGTGTGCCACCATGTCGGCGTGCTCCAGATCGGCCTTCCGCCGCCAATACTCGCGCGAGACCTCATCCTTCGCCTCGGCGGCGCGGTCGAGTGGGTGATGATAGTAGATGCCGAAGATCTTCGCCGGGTCCTCGCGCAGTTTGAACGGCAGGATGCGGAGCTTGACCGGCACGACGGCCTTGCCACCGGCACAGGTGAACGTGACGTTGCCGCGGTATTCGCCGGCTGGCGCGTTGTCGGGCACGCGCATCGTCAGCCAGAAGCGGGCGTTCTCGCCGGCCTTGAGGTCGCCGCCCTCGAACCACTCCAGCACGTCGGGCACGACGCGGCAGCGATGGAGCACCGTGTAGTTCGGCCGCGCGAGCATGTAGCGGACGCGGCGGACCTCGATGTTCTTCGCCGGCACCGGCCCGATGGCGCTGACGCTGACCTTCGCGTTGGCGAGGTCGCGCAGCGGACGGACGATGAAGTTCACCGGCTCGAACTCGCCCGGCGTCGCGAACGCGCGCAGTTCGGGGTTGAGGTCTTCGGCGCGCGGGTTGGTGTGCGAATAGATGCACTCGAGGTAGTGCCGCGACCATACCGCGAAGCCGCGCTTCTCGTCCGCCGTGGCCAGTTTCGGCATCGGGCCGGTCGGCGGCTCCGGGTCCTGTTTCCACTTTGCCCATTGCTCTGGCGGCATGCGGAAGGTCCATTCCTCGAACGGCGCGATGACTTCCTTCTGGACGCGCACCGCGTCGGCGTCGGTCCACGCCATGATCGCGTTGACGACCCATTTGCTGCGCGGCGTGAACTTGACGGCGAGTGGCTCCTTGCCGACCGTGGCGCGGAATCGCAGCGTGCGGAACTGGTAGCTGCCTTCGATCCGGACACGTTGCGTCTGCTTGCCGACCTGCACGGTGAAGTCGAAGAACTGGGCGCGATACTTCGAGTCGCTCGTGCCGCAGACGACGTAGAGGTTGTAGTCTCCCGGCGCGGCCTTGATGAGGAACGCGTTCGCGGTTTCACCGATGACGGCGTCCTCGGTGATCGGGTTGGTCCAGATCGGCGGCTGCTCCTCGCGGCCGCGGCTTTTGTTCTCGACCATCTCGCGGTAGGCACGCGCCGACGCGGTAAGACCGTCCTTGGCCTGCCAGCCATCGCTCTTGGGCGTGACCTGCGTGAAACTACTCCAGACTTCCGATTTCTCAGTGCCCATGTCATAGAGGAGCGGCGCGGCGTGGACGGTGATGGCGAGAGCAAGGGCAGGGGCAAAGCGTAAAGCGTAATGCGTAATGCGCATAATCATTTCCTCCACGGCGATTCAACAAGACGGACTTTGGCTGTGGCTGGTTGCGGATTGCCCGCAACGCGCGCGGCCAGTTCGTAGTCGCCCGGCGGCAGTTTCTTGTTGCCGGGATCGAGCGCGATGCGCTGGGGGCCGCGCTCGGCGGAGGCAGTGGCTTGGGCGACGGTCTGGCCGTCCCGGCGAAGCTCGCATACCAACTTCGCGCGCTGGCCGGGCTGGACGCCCACAAGCTTGAAGTTTACCGGCAGCACCCGCGCGCCGGCGAACATCACCGCTGTTTCCGCCGCGAAGTCCAGGATCGTCGGCTGCGCGTAGCGGAGCAACGCGAGGTCGTCAATGAACAGGTCGAGCTGGTCCGCGTGCTTGTAGTTCGACTCGGCGATGTGGAACTGGATGTTCCGCACGTCGCCGGGCTGCGGCAGCGCCGACACCGGCACCGTGATCTCGACCCACTCGCCTTTCTTCAACTCCGCCAGCGGCCGGTGGAACGTCGTTGCCTTGTCCGGTGCCTGGATGCCAAGGCCAACCGCTTCCTTCGGCAACGCCGCGCGCGTCGTGTCGGTGTAGACCCATGCGTGCAGATAGTCCCACGCCGACCAGTCGCGCTGCGGGCCTTCGGGGATGGCGCGGCCGAAGCGCGGCCAGCCGATGGGATAGTTCTTCTCGCCGGCGTAGTAATCCACGGTGACGTGCCAGTGCAGGGCGGCCGGCCCCACTTTCAGTCGCGCTGTGGAGACTTCGACGGTGGATTCGGCCGGTGACCAGCCTTTGGCCGACGCGCCACCGAAGAGGAGTTGTTTTTCCATCACCGGCGACTGCGCAAACACTGCCGCGGTCGCCGCCAAGATGACTGCCAGGATGATCGGCCTCACGCACACATTCTGCGCGAAGCCCGCCCCGTTAGGCAAAGATTATTTGCGCACCGCGCGGATCACAGTGGCAGCGCTTTGAGGAATCGCTCGATCCAGCCGAGTAACTGTTGCGGCGCGACACCGGTCCAGATCACCACGACGGCGGAGAACAGCAAAGCGAAGTTCAGATATGACGGAGCGACGATGCGATCGGTCGCGGCAGTGTTTGTCGCGTCCAGCTCGACGACACACATCGTCTTCAGCAGGACAAGATAGTAGTAGAGGCTGACGGCGCTCATGGCGATGCCGAGGGCTACAAGCCAGAGCAGGCCGAGATTGTGCGGGTCGGCGCTCAGCGCGGCAGTGAAGAGGTAGAACTTTCCAAAGAACCCGCCGAGCGGCGGGATGCCGGCTAGCGACAGCACGAAGATGATCATCAGGAATGTCAGCGCCGGCGCGCGCCGATAAATGCCGGCGAAGTCCTTGAAGTCGTCGCCTCCGACTCGCGCGCTCAGCGCGGCGACGATGCCGAACGCGCCGAGGTTGGTGAACGCATAGACGATGACGTAGAAGAACACGCTCGCTGCTCCGAGCGCGTTGGCGGCGACGAGGCCAGTGAGGATGTAGCCGGCGTGGGCGATGGCAGAATAGGCGAGCAGCCGCTTGACGTTGCGCTGGACGGTGGCGGCGGTGTTGCCGACAACGAGCGTGACGGCCGCCAGCGTTGCAACGACGGCGACCCAGCCGCTGTTGGATACGCCCCACGCCGCCGAGCCTTGCGCGCCGGCAAAACCGATGAACAGCACCTTCACGAGGATGAAGAATGCCGCGATCTTCGAGCCGCTGGCGATGAATGCCGTCGCCGGCGCGGGCGAACCTTCGTAGGCGTCCGGTGCCCACTGGTGGAACGGCGCGACAGCGGTTTTGAACCCAAAGCCAACCAGCGTGAACATCAGCGCCACGCCAAGCATCGCGCCGTTGCCATGCAGGCCGCTCTTGGCCAGCGCGGCGGTAGCGTGTCCAATGGCGGGCAGCGTCGTTTCGCCGGTCAGACCGTAGAGCCACGCCATACCGAACATCATGAACGCCGAACTGAGCGCGCCGCAGAGGAAATACTTCATTGCGCCTTCCGCTGACCGCAACGCGCCGCGCTGGAAACCGGTGAGGATGTAGAGCGACACGCTGAGCAGTTCCAGCGCCACAAAAATCGCGATCAGTTCCTCGCTGACGGTGAGGAAGATCATGCCGAGCGCGCCGAACAGCAGCACGGCGTAGTATTCGCTCACGTGCGTCGTGAACGGATACGCCATCGAGATGAAGACAGTCACGATTGTCACAACGACGATGACCAGCGCGAAGAACACCGTCAGCGGGTCGAGCACGACTGTCCGCAGCGGCCCGACGTAAGTGCCGTCCGCCTGCACGTGTCCGAGTTGGACCAGCAGCATCACGCCCGCCGCCGCGAGACCGAGCGCGGCCAGCCAGCCGAGCGTTTGGAATCGTTTGGCGGCATCGCACCGGCGCAACACCGTGAAATCAATCGCCAGCAGCGCAAACGCCGTCAGCACCAGCACCGTTTCCGGAAGCAGGTTCACCAGGAGTTGGAGGGCGGATGCGTTCATCATTTTGCCAGCAAGGTCACCAGCGGTTGGATGCTAAGATGGATCATGTTCAGCAGGCAGTTCGGGTAGATGCCGACGATGATTGTCAGCGCGATCAGGATCGTCGCCGCGATCTTCTCCGGCGGCGAGATCGGCGGCATGTCGCGAAGTCCAGCCTCGTCTGCCACGCGCCGCTCGCCATAGAACGCGCGCAGGATCGTCTGGAGCGTGTAGGCGAACGTCAACACGATGCCAAACCCACACGCGATTGCCAACCAGGGAAACGCGCGCCATACGCCGATCAACACCTGCAACTCCGCGACGAACCCGCTGAAGCCCGGCACGCCCATCGAAGCCGCGCCCGCGAGAACGAACGTCACCGCCGCGAACGGCATGATGTCGCAGAGCCGCATTGCTTGCAGTTCAGCGAGCACGCGGGTGTGAGTGCGGTCATAGACCATGCGGCCGACGACGGCGAAAAGCAGACCGGCGATGATTCCGTGGCTGAACATCTGAAGCACTGCGCCGTCGAGGCCGATTGTCGTGAGCGTCATCAGGCCCAGCAGCACAAAGCCCATGTGGCTGACGGAGCTGTAGCCGATGACGAACTTGAAGTCGCGTTGCACCCACGCCACCGCCGCGCCGTAGATGATGTTGATGACGGCGATGACGCCGAGCGGGAACGCCCACTCTTTCGCGCCGATCGGCATCAGCATCATACCGACCCGCAGGCAGCCGTAGGCGCCGAGTTTCATCACCACGCCCGCCAGCAACATCGAGGCGGCCGTCGGCGCGGCAACGTGGCCGGTGGGCGCCCAGGAATGAAACGGCCACATGCCCGCCAGCACAGCGAATCCGACGAACACCAGCGGGAAGCACCAGAATTGGAACTCCGGCGTGAACTTGAAGTCCTTCAGCGCGAGCAAGTCGAAACCCGGCCCAGCCGCGCCACCGCTCTTGACGTAGAGTGCGAGGATGCCGAGAAGCGCTGCCGCGCTACCGACGAAGCTGTAAAGCACCAGCTTCATTGCGCCGTATTCCTTCCGCGTGCTGCCCCAGATCGCGATGATGAAATACTTCGGGATGATGGCCAGTTCGTAGAATACGAACAGCAGGAACAAGTCCATCGCCAGGAACACGCCATAGACGCCACCGATGAGCGCGAGGAAGAACGCGAAGAACTCCTTCGTGCGGTGCTCGATGTTCCAACTGAACAGGATGCCCGTGACGCAGATGAAACCGTTGAGCACAACGAGCGGCAGGTTGATGCCGTCGTAGGCGAGGAAGTAGCTGACCTTCAGCGACGGAATCCACGGCACATCGCAGACGACACGGAACGCCGCGCGAATCGGGTCGGAAGCCAAAGCGACCTGTTTCGTCAGTTCTGGCACGGCGGCGTTGTAGGACCACCACGCGCCAAGCGCCAAGCCCAGACCGAGCAAACCGCTGGCGAGCGCGATCCAACGAATGAGCGCCTTCTGCTCACGCGGCAGGCACAGGATCAGTCCCGCGCCGAGAAACGACAAATAGATGGTCCAGTCAAGCATCGTAGTGAAATAGGGTGATTGTTACATGCCTGTCAGTTGGGCGACCGCTTTGACCGCCGGTTGGTAGAGTTCGACCAGTCTCATCGCCGCGGCATTGGTCAGGTTGATAAACGGCGCGGGGAAAATGCCGACGATGAACATTAGCGCCACCAACGGCGCGGTCGCCAGCAGTTCGCGGGTGCCGAGGTCTGGGAACTTCGCCCATCGTTCATTCAACGGCCCGCAGAACACGCGTTGGATAAACGTCAACAGATAGACCGCCGTTGCCAGCAGACCGATGAGCGACAGCGCTGTCATCGGTGTGATTACCGGCCACGCGCCCTTGAAGATCATGAACTCGCCGACGAAGTTGTTGAGGCCCGGCAAACCGATGGATGCCATCGCTGCGATGCCAAACAGGCCCGCGAACACCGGCGCGACGGTGCGCAAGCCTCCGAAGTCCTCGATGCCGCGCCGGCCCGTGCGCTCCTCGATGAAGCCGATCATCATGAAGAGCGCCGCCGCGGTGATGCCGTGGTTGAACATCTGGAGGATCGCGCCGTTGAGCGCGGCTGCCTTTTCGTTTACCCAGTTGACGTTTGCCGACGTGCCGCCCGCCGCGTGCGCTACGGCGACGATGCCGAGGATGCAGTAGCCGACGTGGTTCACGGACGAGTAGGCGATCATCCGCTTCAGGTCGAGTTGTGCCATGGCGGCGACCGCGCCGAGCACGATCGTCAGCATCGCCAGCCACGCCAGCGGCGTCGCGCAAGCCGCGAACTCGTGCGGGAAGATCGGCAGCAGGATTCGCAGAAAACCATAGACGCCCATCTTCGAAAGCACACCGGTGAGGATCATGCTGCCGGCGGTCGGCGCTTTGGTGTAGGCATCGGGCAGCCAGGTGTGGAACGGCCAGATAGGCACCTTGATAGCGAAGCCGAGGAACACGCCGACGAACAGCGCCATGCCAGCGGCCTCCGGCGTGACGTTCATGCCCATCTGCTTCAGCAACGCCGCGAGCTTCGTCGCCAGCGCGCCGCCGGACGCGAGGTCGCGCAACTCGATGAAGTTCCACGTGCCGGTGGCGAGGTAGATCGCTTGGAACGCCAGCAGCAGCGCGACGCTACCAACGAGCGTATAGAAGAAGAACTTCAGCGCAGCCCGCTCAGCGCCATCGCTGCCCCAGAGCTTGATGATGAAGATCATCGGGATGAGGCCGGCTTCCCAGAAAATGAACCAGTGGAAGAAGCTCAGCGCCGTGAACACGCCGAACAGACCGGTCTGCACCGCCAGCATCAGAGCGTAGTAGGATCGGACGTGCTTGGCGATGGACGCCGACGCGAGCAACGCGACTGGCATCAGCATGGCCGTCAGCAGCACCATCAGGATGCTCAGGCCGTCCACGCCGACGAAGTAGTCCGCATGGATCGCCAAAATCCACGGCGTTTGCTCGACGAACTGCAAGCCCGGATAAGCGCCGTCGAACCGCGACCACAAAGAGATCGCCTCCAGCAGCGCAATGATGCTGGCGAAGAGCGCCACGCCGCGCGCGGCGAATTCATTCCGCTTCGGCAGCAGCGCGATGACAAGCGCACCGATCAACGGCGTGAACGTCAGCCAGCTCAGGATGTGAGAGTTCTCTTCCATCGGGTCACTTCAGGAAAAACCAAAATGCCAGCAATGCGGCGGCGACGGCCACGAGCCGCAGATACGATTGCACGCGACCGTCCTGCAACGCCGCGAAGCAGCGGCCCATCAGGCGGACCGAACCGCAGCCGCCGTCGAAGCAGCGGTTGATGGCCCGTTCGTCAAACTTGTCATTGATGAGCGACAAGCCGCGCGCCAGCAGGCCCAGACCGACGGTGGCACCATCGAGCAGCCGGTCGCCGAAGTCCACGACGACGCTGGCGATGTTGGCAAACCGCACGACGGTCGCCTCGTAGATTTCGTCCCAATACCATTTGTCGCGGCAGAACTCGCGCAGCTTGCCGAGCTTCGCCTTCAGCGGGTCCGGCTCGTCGGCGGCCAGCGGTTTCAAACCGTAGAGAAGGTGGCCGAGGCCAAGTCCCGCAAATGCCAGCGCGGAAGCCGTCGCGATCACGAACCAGTTCACGTTGTGCGGCGCGTGCTCCGGGTTCAGGAAATGATGAATGAGGTTGGCGTGCTCCGGCAGCCCGCTGAAGCCCATGAACGCGCTGAAGATTGCCAGCACGATCAGCGGCACGGTCATGACCGTGGGGCTTTCGTGCGGCGCACCAGGCACCGTCTCATGTTGAGTTTCCGCTTCCTCGTGGCCGACGTGTTTGTGGCCGGCCTTCGCCTTGTCGCCGCGATACTCGCCGAGGAAAACGAGGCACACCTGCCGCCACATGTAGAACGCTGTCAGAAACACGCCGATGCAGCCGAGCACGAACGGACCCTTGTGGAACCAGCCGCTGCCCCAATTGAACGCCGCCGTCAGCACCTCGTCCTTCGACCAGAAGCCGGCGAGCGGGAAGATGCCCGCCAGCGCCAGCGTGCCGACGATGTAGGTCCAGAACGTCAGCGGCATATGTTTCTTCACTCCGCCCATTTTAAAAACGTCCTGCTCGTTGTGGCAGCCGTGGATGACCGAGCCGGCGCCGAGGAACAGCAGCGCCTTGAAGAAGCCGTGCATCAGCAGATGGAACATCGCCGCCGCCATGCCGCCGACGCCGAGGCCCATCACCATGTAACCAAGCTGGCTGACCGTCGAGTAGGCAAGGATGCGTTTGATGTCGTTCTGCGCGACCGCGATGGTCGCCGCCATGACTGCCGTGAACGCGCCGATCCACGCCACAAGCGTCAGCACCTGCGGGCTGGCTTGAAACAGCGGGTAAGTTCTTGCGACCAGGAACACGCCCGCCGCCACCATCGTCGCCGCGTGGATGAGCGCGCTGACGGGCGTCGGGCCTTCCATCGCGTCAGGTAGCCACACGTGCAGCGGCCACTGGCCTGACTTGCCGACCGCCCCGCAGAAGATGAGGAGCGCGATGGTTCCCGCGAGCGAAAGGCCCATGATGCCCGGCAGGCCCGCCAGCGCCGTCGCCTGTTCCAGCGCGCCGGTGTGGTCCGGCGTGTAGAACTGCAACGTGCCGGTCGCGTGATAGAGCCATAGCAAACCGGCAAAGAAGCCGATGTCGCCGAGCTTGGTGACGAGGAACGCCTTCTTCGCAGCAGCGGCGGCGCTGGGCCGGTGATACCAGAAGCCGATGAGCAGATACGACGCGAGGCCGACCAATTCCCAGCAGGCGAAGAAGAGCAGCAGGTTGTTCGCGACGACCAGCCCCAGCATCGCGCCGGCAAACAGCGACAGGAACGTGAAAAACCGCGTGAAATTCTTGTCGCGGTCCATGTAGCCGAGCGAGTAGATGAAGATGAGCATCGAGACGAAGCTCACCATTATCACCATCGCAGCGGTCAACGGATCGAGCACGAAACCCATCTTCAACGAGGTCGTGCCGTAGCTGAACCATGTAAACTCGGTGAGCCAATGCCACACTTCGTGAGTCTGCATCGCTGACCATTGTTGGCCGGCGTGGGGCTGGAGACCGCGGAGGATGGACTCGGCCAGCGCGCAAAACGACAGCAACGTCGAGATGCCAATCGCGCCAATGGCAAGGCCGGCCGAAAGCTTTCGGTAGCGGCGTGGCAGCAGCGCGCTGACGCCGCCCGCCAGAAATGGCAGCAGCGGAATCAGCCAGAGACGGCTCGCGATCCAAGGAATGTGAGTCGTTGGTTCCATCAGCCTTTCAACGTCCTCATCTCGTCCACCTGAATGGACTTGTAGTAGCGGTAGATCACGATCACGAGTGCCAAGCCAACGGCGGCCTCGGCGGCGGAGATGGCGATGCCGAAGATGGCGAACATGACGCCGCTGAGTTGTTCTGGGTGCGGGCTGTAACGCCAGAATGCCACGAGGCTCAGGTTGGCGGCGTTGAACATGATCTCAATGGACAGCAGCACGATGATCGCATTGCGCCGCGTTACCGCGCCGAACAGGCCAATGGCGAAGAGAAGGCTCGCCAGGATTTGGAAATGGGCCAGCGTTGTCATTTGCGGTGAGAGATTTGTTCCATGGCGATGACGATCGAGCCGATGAGCGCCGCGGTCAGCAGCAATGATACGACCTCAAACGGCACGACCCAGTCCGTCATCATCTTGCGGCCGATGTCGGCGACATTGCTTGCGACGCCAACGGGCGCGACCTGCGACATCGCGGTGTTGTTCTTGATGGCGAACCAAAGCACTGCGCCAACGGCGCCGGCGACCGCCAGACCCGTGAGCCAGCGCAGGCTGAAGAATTCCGGCTCATCTTCGGCGGTAAGATTGTGCGTCAGCATGATGGCGAAGATCGCGAGGATGGCGACCGCGCCGACATAGACGAGGATTTGCACCCAGCCAACGAAATCCGCGTTCAGGTAAAAGAAGAAACCGGCGATGCCGAAGAAGAACAGGACGAGCGACAGCACGGCGTGCATGAGGTTCCGCAGCGTCACGGCCCAGACGGCGCCGCCGACGGTGATGAGGCTGAGGATGATGAAGGCGGTGTCCATGGCTCAGGAAGCGTAACGGTAAACCCGTGGCGCGCCGGCACGGCGGGAGACGAAGCGCGAGACGACCCAATACGCGGCGACGACCAGCGCCGCGGTGATGAGCCATGCGACCGCGCTCTGGAGGAGCGTGGTTTTCGGCAGGTAGAACCAGACCGCCGTGGCGAAGATGTTGAAGAGCGCGAACGGCAGCATCGCTTTCCATGCGAATGCCATCAGTTGGTCCACGCGCAAGCGCGGCAGCGTGCCGCGCAGCCAGATCAGCCAGCAGACGATGAGGAAGCCCTTGAGCATGAACCACGCCCACGACGGCAGCAGTTTCGGTCCGTGCCAGCCGCCAAGGAAGAGCGTTACGCCGAGGCCGGCCATCGCCATCATGCCGAGGTATTCCGCCATGAAGAAGAGCGCGAACTTGAAGCCACTGTATTCCACATGAAAACCAGCGACGATTTCTGATTCTCCTTCCGGGATGTCGAACGGGCAACGGTTGCTCTCCGCCGTCGCTGCGATGAGGAACAGGACGAAACCGGCGAAGCCCCACGGCGTCCAGACGAACCAGCCCGACACGTCGAGGAATCCGTCCGCGCCCTGCGCCGCGACGATCTGCGTGGTGCTGAGCGAGCCAACGATCATGACGACCGGCACGGCGGCGAGCACGAGCGGAATTTCGTAGCTGATCATCTGGGCGACGGCGCGGAGCGCGCCGAGGATGGAGTATTTGTTGCGGCTGCCCCAGCCAGCCATGAAGAGCGCCAGTTCGCTGCCCGCGCCAACGGCGAAGAACGCGATGACCGCCGTGTCGAGGTCTGTCGGTGCCATGTTCCGACCGAACGGCAGGAACCCGAACATCAGCAGCGCCGGGGCGAGGGCGACGGCCGGCGCGAGAAAATGGACGAGCTTGTCGGCGCGCGCCGGCACAATGTCTTCCTTGGTGAGCATCTTCACGCCGTCAGCGACGAACTGGAACAGTCCGAACGGCCCGACGCGGTTCGGACCGTAGCGGTTCTGGATGCGCGCGAGCATCTTCCGCTCCAACCATGTCGCGAGGCCGAAACAAAGGGCGAAGACGCCATAGATCGTCACGCAAATCAGCACAATCTCGGTGCCGGCAGCGACGTTGTGCGCAGCAGCATCGCCCATCGTCTGGCCGCAGCAAATCTTCGACACACTGTTACCGGTGGCGACCACAAGGCCAACGAGCCAGGTGCCGAGCGTCACGATAAGTTGGTCGAAGAAGTTATACATTCGGGGGCTTGGGACCGGTGGACAAGGCTGTCGCGCCCGGCATTTTCTTTCTACTCTGACTCAAATGCGCGTCCACCTCGTCAGCTTCGGTCGGATGAATCTGATGATAATACTCGTTCGACTTCAGCAACGCCGACTTGTTGTGGAGCATCCCGCCGAAACGATTAGTGCCGGCGAGTTCGTAAACCTGGTCCATCTTGATTGCGTCGAACGGGCAGACCTCGGCGCAAATCTGGCACTGCATGCAGACTGAGTAATCAATGTCGAACACGCGCGGCCGGCGCACGGGCTTGCCGGTCTTCGGGTCGCGTTCGACCTCGATGTAGATGCACTGCGGCGGGCATTCCTGCTCGCAAATCTTGCACGCCACGCAGCGGAGGTTGTCGGGCGCGCCGTCATAGACCAAAAACGGGAAGCTGCGCGAGTTCTCCGGCAGCTTCACGCGCTCCTCCGGATACTGGACGGTGGTGAGTCGCTCCGGGTCGAAATAGCTACGGATGAAATTCCGTGCCGTGACGATCAACCCTTGGAGCAAGCCGTGGCCGAACATCAGCGGTCCACCTCCCCCAGCACGATGTCCACGCTGCCGAGAATCACCATCGCATCGGCTACCTTGTGTCCGAGGCACATGTTTTCGAGAATTGTCAGGTTGATGAAGCTTGGCGCGCGCACGTGGTAGCGATACGGCCGAGTGCCGCCCTCGCTGACAAGGTAAAAGCCGAGTTCGCCCTTGGGCGCCTCGATGCGGCCGTAGCCGTCGCCGGCGGGAACCTTGAAGTTGCGCATCTTCACGCCGGCGTCGAACGGTCCCTCCGGGATGTCGCACAACGCCTGCTGGAGAATCTTGACGCTCTCGCGCATCTCCAGCATCCGGACGTAGTAGCGGTCGTAAACGTCGCCAACCTCGCCGAGCGGCACGCGAAAATCGAACCGGTCATAGATGCCATAGCGGTCCACTTTACGGATGTCGTAGTCCACGCCGCTGGCGCGGAGCATCGGGCCGGTGATGCTGGCGTTGATGGCCAATTCGCGCGGCAGGATGCCGATGTGCTGCGTGCGGGCGAGCAGGATTTCGTTGCCAGTGATCAGCGCCTCCAGTTCGTCGAGGAATGCCGGGTAGTTCCCGACAACTTTCCTCGCCGCCGCCAGCCAGTCGTCGTCCACGTCCGCACGCACGCCGCCGAAGCGCATGTAGTTGCACATCATTCGCGCGCCGCTGGCCGCCTCGAAGAGGTCGAGGATCTTCTCGCGCTCGCGAAACGCGTAAAGCAGCGGCGTGCCCCACGCGCCGGCGTCGCTGAGCAGGAAGCCTGCGAGGCAGGAGTGGTTTATGAGCCGCGTCAACTCAGCCATGATGACGCGGATGTATTCGGCGCGCTCCGCCACCTTGATGCCGGCGAGCTGCTCGACGGCGTGGCAGTAGGCCCAGTTGTTGCTCATCGAGCAAAAATAATCCAGCCGGTCGGTGAACGGGATCGAGCCGAGCCAGTTCATCTGCTCGGCAAGCTGCTCATGGTTGCGGTGCAGGTAGCCGAACACCGGCTTGAGCCGCGTCACCTCTTCGCCGTCGAGCACGACGTCCATGCGGAACACACCGTGCGTGGACGGGTGGTGCGGCCCCATCGAAACCTCCAACGTCTGCGTCTCGATGGCACCTTCCTTCGGCATCAGCTCGTAGCCTGATCCGGTCGTTGTGAGCGGCTGAATCATGCGGGTTTCGACGGCGTCACCGGCGCGGATGCTGGCGCTGGCCAGTGCTGTTTTGCTTTCTCCAAAACTTCGTCGTGCGGCGTCGGCTCATACTCGTAATCGTCCGGCGGCCGGTAGTCTTTCCGCATCGGGAAAGACTTGAAACCGTCCCACATCAGGATGCGGCGCAGATCGGGATGGCCCTCGAACCGGATGCCGTAAAGGTCGAACGCCTCGCGCTCCTGAAATTCCGCGCCGCGAAAGAGTGGCGTGATGCTCGGTAGCGACGGTGTTCCCTCGCGGCCCTCGGTTCGGCAGCGGAGTTGGAGCGGTCCGTGCTTCTTCGCCATCGAGTAAAAATCGTAAACGACTTCGAGATGTCCCGGCACATCCCGTTGCACGTCGCGGTCGCACTCGCGCGTCTTGATCGTGCGCGGCAGCCAGTCCACGGCGCAGAGATTGGAGCAGTAGTCCATCGCCAGCCCGGTGTCGTCTTTCAGAAACCGGACCACGTCAAGCAGATGCTGCCGGCCCACAACGAGCGACTTGCCCTCGATGGCGAGTCGCACGCCGGCCATGGCAGCCTCGATGCGGTCTTTGATTTCTTCCAACGATTCCATGTCAGTATATGCTCCGCGCTCCGCGGCTTATTTCACTCCTTCGCGCACCAGCGGCGCCGGATGCCACAGTTCCGGATTGCACGGCGGCTCCAAATCATGCTCGCCATACGCCGGCACCGGCCATTCGGTTTGTTGCTCGCGGTCGTAGGCGCGAAGCTTGTGTTTGCCGGTGAGATGATCCTGCTCGATTTGTTTTTGCAGCGTGATGATCGCGTGCAGTAACGCCTCCGGCCGCGGCGGACAGCCGGGAATATGCACGTCCACCGGGATAAAGCGGTCAATGCCTTTGAGCACGTTGTAGCCCTCCTTGAACGGCCCGCCGGAAATTGCGCACGCGCCCATGGCGATGACGTATTTCGGCTCCGGCATCTGGTTGAAGAGCCGCACCACCTGCGGCGCCATCTTCTTCGTCACCGTGCCGGCGACGATCATCAGGTCCGCCTGTCGCGGCGACGGACGGAACACCTCCGCGCCGAACCGCGCCTGATCGTAGCGTGCGCACGCCGCGGCGATCATCTCGATGGCGCAGCAGGCAAGGCCGAACTGCAACGGCCAGATGGAATTCTTCCGGCCCCAATTGTAAAGCCCCTCGACGCTGGTAATGAACACGCCAGCTTTCTGCAACTCGTTTTTGAGACTCTCGTCCATTGCCATGGCTTGCCTCACTTCCACTCCAGCACGCCCTTGGCCCATGCGTAGGCCAGACCGCCGGCCAGGATCGCCAGGAAAATCGTCATTTCGACCAAGGCAAACACGCCTAGCTTGTTGAACGCCACCGCCCACGGATAGAGGAACACCGTCTCGATGTCGAAGATCACGAAAATGATTGCGAAAAGGTAGTATTGGACGCGGAACTGCACCCAGGCGTCGCCTTTCGACTCCAGTCCGCACTCATACGTAGCCTGCTTGGTCTTCGACGGCCTGTGTGGCGCGAGCAGCCAAGCCAGTGCAAGAGGCCCCAACGCGAACACCAGCGCGGCGCCCAGCAACACGACTAGAAAGATATATGGGTTGTAATCAGCAGTCACAAACCTCCGGCGGGCGCCTTGCCCACCTTCAGAACCGGCAAAGCTACTGGCCCGTGCCACTCCTTGTCAAGGCGGCCAGCTTTCACTGCCCGACGCCCACCTTGACAACTACAGCCGCCGCTGGCACGATGCGCGGCTCGTTTCGGCGGACCAGAGATAATATGAATGTTGTAAGCAGTGCCCGGCGGGTCGTGGACCTGGAGATTGCAGCGTTGCGCAAGCTGCGCGCGCGGCTCAGCGATCCCGTTTCGGGCCGGCAATTTGAGTGCGCCGTGGAGCTGTTGCTGGCGTGCCTGAAACGGCGCGGCAAGATCGTCGTCACCGGCATTGGCAAGAGCGGCATCGTCGGCCAAAAGGTGGCGGCGACGCTCACCAGCACGGGCGCGACGAGCGTGGTGCTGGACTCGGTGGACGCGCTCCACGGCGATCTCGGCATTGTGACCGACGGCGACGTGGTGCTGGTGTTCAGTTACGGCGGCGAGACCGAGGAGCTGCTGAACATGCTACCGGCGGTGAAACGGTTTGATGTGCAGCTCATTGCGGTGACCGGCGAGCCAAAGAGCCGGCTGGCGCGTTACTGCGACGTGGCGCTGAACGTGGCGGTGGACAAGGAAGCTTGTCCGCTGAATCTCGCGCCGACGGCAAGCACGACGGCGATGGTGGCGATGGGCGACGCGCTGGCGATGGTGCTGCTGGAGGCGCGCGGGTTCAAGAAACGCGACTTCGCCCGGTTGCATCCGGGCGGCTCGATCGGCCGCAGCCTGTTGTTGCAGGTGAAGGACATTATGCGCACCGGCGAGCGCAACGCGGTGATCGCGACCGGTTGCACGGTGAAGGAAGCAATCATGGCCATGACGCGTGCCAAGAGCGGTTCGATTAGCGTCGTGGACAAGCGCGGCCGGCTGGCCGGCATTTTCACCGACGGCGATTTCCGCCGGCATATCGAGCGGGACGGAAACCTGCTGAACCGACTGATAGACGAGGTCATGACGCGCAAGCCGACGGTGGTGCGCGAGGACCAACTGGCTGTTGAAGCGGTGAAAATATTCAACAACCGCGAGATTGACGATTTGGTGGTCGTGGACAAACAGCTTCGGCCGGTCGGGCTGGTGGATTCGCAGGACTTGCCGAAGTTCAAAATCATGTAAATGTAGTGGCGGCCCGAAGCGGCTGCTGTAACCGAAAGAAAAAAGAAAGAACAAGTCGTATGGCGTCAGCAAACGATCTTCGTAAAGGAATGGCGATCAAATACAACGGGGAAGTGTGCGTCGTGCTCGAGACCCAGCACCGCACGCCGGGCAACCTGCGCGCGTTTGTGCAGGCGAGCCTGCGCAGTCTCCGTCACGGCCGCACCAGCGACGTGCGGTTCAGCTCCACCGAGAAGGTGGAGGTGATACCGATGGAAACCCGGAAGCTGGAATACAGCTACAAGGACCAGACCGGTTACCATTTCATTGACTCGGCGAACTACGAGGAGACGGTGTTGCAGGAAGACCTCGTTGGCCACGCAAAGGATTTCCTCATGGAAAATCAGCAGGTGGAAGTGGTGTTCGTTGACAACATCGCGGCGCAGGTCGAACTGCCTGCGACGGTGGAACTGAAAATCGTGGAGTCGGCGGATGGCATCCGGGGCGACAGCGCCAGCAACGTGACCAAGCCCGCCAAGCTCGAAACGGGTCTCATGGTCCAGGTGCCGCTCTTCATCAAGGAAGGCGAAAAGATCAAGGTCCGCACCAACGACGGCGCCTACATGAGCCGCGCGTAACAGCGCGGCCGATCACGGCGTGGTCGTCGGCGTCTCGCCATGCGTAGCGGGCTGTTTCTTGCCCTGAAACGTGATGATTCCCGGCGTCTTGGGCGTGCCGCCCTTCGGGGTGCCGACTGCGCCTTTGGCCGGGGGCGATGGAGCTTTGCCGCCCGGCTTATGGGGAATAATCGGTTGCGGGATGATGACCGGCACAGGCACCGCGATGGGAAGAGGCATTTCCTGCGCCTGCGTGCCGCCTTCTTTGGCGCGGATGGTAGTCACCACTCCATTGCGGAAAACAATCTCCCTACCTCCGGCGACGACCTTGCGATTCAGCGTCTGCGTCACGTAGTAGCCGTTGACCATCGTGGATTGGGTATAAGGCTCGTAACGATAGGTGACGAAACCCCACGTTTCCTCATCGCCCTGCGCCGTGCGCGAACCACTCTTCTCCTGTGGCTGGCCGACTGCGGCGATCACCTCGGGCTGGGTCATACCGATGAGCACCTCGTGACGGGCGATGGCCGGTTTGATCGTCCTGGCGCGCTCGCATTGTTGGTCCAACACCGCGCGCTGCTCCAGCGTCAATGGTTCCAGCGCGTCCGCATCCACCCAGCCACGCACCGTGCCGAGGGCGATAGGCTTCTCGACATAATAACGTTTCTCAGCGTAACCGATCAGGCGCACCATCTGGCCGAGGCGCAGCGAACCGAGCACCGCCGATGCGCCGCGCGAAAAAGTGATCTGTGTCCCAAAGCGCGCCTTGAGCGGAATCGGTCTCATCCCCACCTCGTCGAGGTAAAGCACATCGTTGTGCCGGATTTCATCGGCCAGTGCCGCCGCGCAGAACGCCGCCGCCAGCCACAGACCCAGCCACCGTCTCATGCGAGATCCACTCATCGCTGCGTAGGCTACGCCGCCGCCCCAGTGCTGTCAACGCGCACAAGAATCACAAGAATCAGTTCGGAAAGTCATGGCACGACCGCGGCCCCCCCCCGTGGCGTTATGCGTAAGAAATTCAGGGCTGTGCTTGCACAGACCAAGCCCGTCTGATAGCGTGTTGCACAATTTAGCGGAGGTTTTCAAACATTTTATGCCCGACTATGCAGCCAACGCACTCGTAGTCATCGCCTGCGTGCTCGTCCTCTGGACCGTGGCGGCGGCTGTCGCCGCGGTCAAGCTCTGGCAATTGCTGGAGAAGATGAACGGCAAGCTGGACTTGATTGCGACCGATCTTCGCGCGCTCTCGCAGAAGGGCGAGCAACTGCTTGGCGAGCTGCAAAGGCTTTCCAACGCCGCGCGCAATCAGGTGGAAACCGTAGGCACGATCGTCAGGGACGTGCGCGGCTGGGTGGACAAGGCGGAGAACACGACGGAATTTGTGCGGAGCACCCTGCGCAACGGCGTGCTGGGCGGCGTCACCAACGCGCGGGCGTTTTTCCAGGGAATACTCGGCTTCCTGCAATTCTTTGTGCGCCGTCCCGAAGGCGGCGCGACGACACAAAATGTCACAACCGAAAAGGAGAACTAATATGGGAGACAATGGAAACGGTAACGTGGGTGGCGTGCTCGTAGCCTTCATGGCGGGCATCGTCGTGGGCGCCGGCGTGGCACTGCTTTATGCGCCGCAGTCCGGCAAGGAAACGCGCAAGCTGCTGGCCAAGAAAGCGGACGAACTGAAGGACGAGGCGGAAGAGATTGTGGACGACGTCCTCGAGAAGGGCAAAAAAGCCCTCAAGGAAAAGAAGGAACAGTTCGACGCCGCCATCGAAGCCGGCAAAGAAACCATGACCGACGCGAGGAAGAAGCTGAAGGAAGCTCTCTAAGCCGTTCGTTCCCGCGCGGCGGCGCGATGCAACCAATAAAGCATGGCGCCGCCCGCGGCACACAACGCGCCGAGTCCAGCCAGGACAAGCGACGGGGAAAGCTCGCGCAGCAGCACGGTGGCAAACTGCATCCACAGAGCGGACAGGAATGCCATCGCCGCCAGCAGTTGTTTCACGCTGAACACGCCGCCCCGGCGCGCATCAGGCACTATTTCCTGCAACCGCGTGTCCGCCGGGACCGACGCCATTCCTGCCGTCACGCCCACGCCGATCATCGCCATCCCTGCTAGCCACGGCGACAGCGTCAGCGGCACCGCCGCGATGCAGAGGCCCATCGCGACCATCGCCAGATAAGGCAGCGACGCCAGATGCCGCAGGCGTTGTGACTGGCTCACGAGAAACAATCCCGCCGCCATCCCAAGCCCGCCGGCGCTGACCAGCAATCCCACGCCAAGTTCCGTCAGCCGCAACTGCGCCGTCGCAAACGCCAGCACCTCCACCAACAACAGCCCGCCCACCAGCGCGAACAATCCGCCCGACAGCACCAGCGGCAGCGCTTCCCTGTGCGACATCACATAACTGACGCCCGCCTTCATATCAGCCAGCACCGAGCGTCGAGCGTCCGCGCTTCCACGCTCCGCGTCTCGTTCCGGCCGCAGACTTCGCGAGATCATCGCGATCAACGCGCCGCTTAAAAGGAACGTGAAGCCGTCAATCACGAAACACGGATTGGGACCGAGCGCCTGCACCGCGTAGCCCGCCACCGGAATCGCCAGCAGGCCGGCGACAGCGCCACTGGAGTTGGAGAGCGAATTGGCCGCCATCAACAACCGCGCCTCGGCAATCCGCGGCATCGCCGCCAGCCGCGCCGGGCCATGAAACGTCGCCAGCGCGCCCATCACGAACACCACGCCGTAAAGCGCCTGCAGCGACGGATCGAAGTGACGGATCAGCGGAATCGCGAACGCAAAAGCCGCTCGCAGCAGGTCCGCCGTCACCATCGTCAGCTTGCGGCTCCAGCGATCCGTCCACGCCACCGCCAGCGGGCTGAACAGCAGCACCGGCAGCATGGCGAAGAACATCAACCGCGCCGTCTCGGACACGTTAGCAATGCCATGCACCTGGAGAATAACGCCAAGCAATGCCATCTGGTGCAAGCGGTCGCCGATGCCGCTGCCGAGCTGTCCAGCGTAAAGCTTCAGAAAGTCGTGGTTTCGCAGAATCGCGCCGAATGTTTGTTCCGATGCCATCGTGTTACCGGCATCCTAGCCTGACACCGCCGTCCGAGCGAAGCGCCAAGATTCAGAATTTAGCCGAGAGCCGTCCAAAGCAAAAAATTGACAGGAAGGGAACGGGATAGCAAGATACGCGGGTTTAGACGTGACGGGCTGACGCGCTATGGGTGCTGCGCCGGCCCGGCAAAGGGTTTATTGATGAAGATGGCTGTTATAATAATGCAAAGGTTTAGCATCGTGGCGCGTGGGCAGGGTGTGTGCCGCGGCGAAACCGGTGCGCGCGGGTCGGCCGAGACTACCCGCGAAGGCGTCCGTTTTTAACCTTCTAAAAAGGATTATTCGTGTCTGTTCCAGTCTCGCAAGCGTTCACCATTTGCAGCTACGTCATCCGGCAACGGCTGAAGGGCAATAAGTATTATCCCCTCGTGCTGATGCTGGAGCCGCTGTTCCGCTGCAATCTCGAATGCGCCGGCTGCGGCAAAATCCAGTATCCGGAGCACGTCCTGCAACGCCGGTTGACGCCGGAGCAGTGCTTCCGGGCGGCCGACGAGTGCGGCGCGCCAGTCATCAGCTTGCCGGGCGGCGAACCGCTGATCCACCCGGAGATCAAGGAGATCGTCGAAGGCCTCGTCGCCCGCACGAAATACGTCTATCTCTGCACCAACGCCCTCTTGTTGAAGCGGAAGATGGATTTGTTCGCGCCGTCAAAGTATCTGACGTTCAGCGTCCACCTCGACGGGCTGGAAGAAGATC
>JBAYFL010000029.1:0-89818 GCA_041667205.1 Verrucomicrobiia bacterium
TGCCGGACGAGCCGGTCGCGCTTGGCGATGAGTTGCCGGTGTTCGACACGCCGTTCGGGAAGGTGGGGTTGATGATCGGGACGGATCTTTATTGGCCGGAGGTTCCGCTGGTGCTGGCGTTGAAGGGCGCGGAACTGGTTCTTTGTTCGAGCGCGCCGGAGCCGGTGCCGCAGTCGGCGCCGATGGACGTGACGATGCGGACGCGCGCGTTCGACGACCACGTCACGTTTGTGTGCGCCAACTACGCCAGCGATTTGCCGTATTTGTGCAGCAATCATCCGACCTACACAGGCTCGCCGCTGGGACGCGGCTGTGTCATTGACCGCTCGGGCATCGTCGTGGCTGATACGGGCATCCGCGCGGGCGTGGCTGTCGCGGCGGTGGACTTGAAGCGGCCCACGGACCTCTACCAACTGACGTTCCACGAAGACCGCAGCCTTTTCCGCTATCTGGTCGAGCGCGACATCAAGCCGCTCGTCGCCAAGCCGCAGAAGCGGCGGATCACTGTCAGCATCGCGCAGGTGTTCATGAGCCACGGGCCGAATCCGAAACCGGAGTCGGAGTTTTTCAAAATCCTCGACGCGGCGGGCGCGCGCGGCTCCGACGTGATCTTGATGAGCGAGTTCGGTTTTCCGACCGACACGCTGGTCGCGGAGAAGACGTTCGCGATGGTGGCCGAAAAGGCGCGGAAATATCGGAGCTACATCATCATCGGCGGCCTGCGTGACCCGGCGATGCCCGGCAAGAGCGGCAAGGCGACTTCGTGGGCCTACCTCTGGGACCGCGAGGGCCGGGTCGTCGGCAAGTATCGCATTTCGCAGTATGGCGGCAGCAAGGAACTACCGGTGTTCGCGACCGACTTCGGCGTCATCGGCATCATCCTTTGCGGCGACATCTATTCGCAAGAGATCACGCGGGCAATGGCGCTGCAAGGCGCGGAGGTCGTTTTTTGCCCGTCACAGTCGTGGGGGCCGTCGGGCGTGTTCAACCGCTGGATGCAGGAGACGCGCGCGCTCGACAACGGCGTCTGGATGGCCGCTGCGCATTTCCCGATGTCGGACATCAGCCAGCGCAGCTACGTGATTGATCCCTACGGTCACGTCGTCACCGCCACGCCCTACTGGAGCGAAGGCGTCGCCACGACCGAGATTGACCTCGACGCCGGCCGAGTCTGGTTTGCGCGCTCCGGAAAGCCCGGTCCCGCCGGAAAGCCCGGTTACCTCCACGCCTACTTCCCGAAGTTCGTCCCCGAAAAGCGGACCGACTTCCGCGCCGCGCTCTTCGCCGGCCGACGGCCCGAACTCTACGGCCTAATCATCGAGAAGACGCTGGCCGACCGCGATACGCCGCTGGAGCTGAAGGACCGCATGGGCGTGCCGCGGTAACCGCCCGGCGCAGAGAGGCAGTTGCCACTGCTTGCTTTTCGGCTTCGTTGGGGCTTCGTTCTTGCCAGCGTGCGGGCCGCTCTCTATGCTGCGCGCACTTTTGTTGAAACTTGACTGAAAATGACTACGACGAATCCTCGTAAACCTGTGGCCGTTGTGACCGGCGGCGCGGGCTTTGTTGGCTCGCACCTCTGCGACCGGCTGCTCGCCGAGAGCTGGCGTGTGTTCGCGGTGGACAATTTCCTCACCGGCTCGCGCGACAACATCAAGCACCTCGATGACAACCCCGATTTTGTGCTCATCGAGCAGGACGTGACCCAATACCTGAAGGTGCCCGGTTCGGTGGAGTTTGTGTATCACTTCGCCTCGCCGGCCAGCCCAGTGGACTACGGCGAGTATCCGGTGAAAACGCTCAAGGCCGGCTCGCTCGGCACGCTCAACGCCCTCGGCCTCGCCAAGAACAAGCGCGCCGGTTTCATGATCGCCTCCACCAGCGAGGTCTATGGCGATCCGCTGGTGCATCCGCAGACTGAGAGCTACTGGGGCAACGTTAACCCCGTCGGTCCGCGCGGCTGCTACGACGAGGCCAAGCGGTTCGCCGAGGCGCTCACGATGGCCTATCTGCTCGAAGACAAGGTCAACACCCACATCGTTCGCATCTTCAACACCTACGGCCCGCGGATGCGACTGCGGGATGGCCGCGTCGTGCCGGCTTTTGCCAGTCAGGCACTGCTCGGCGAGCCGCTCACGGTTTTCGGCAACGGCAGCCAGACGCGCAGCTTCTGCTACGTCAGCGATTTGGTGGACGGCATCTGGAGGCTGTCGCGGACGGAGTTCCACGAGCCGGTGAACGTCGGCAACCCGACCGAGATGACGGTGCGGCAGTTTGCGGAAGCCATCATCAAGATCACCGGCTCGCGGTCGCAGATCATCTCCAAGCCGCTTCCGGTGGACGATCCCAAACAACGCCGGCCGGACATTACCCGCGCGCGCCAACTGCTCGGCTGGGAACCCAAGGTCGGCCTTGACGAAGGACTGCGGCTGACGATTCCTTATTTCCGCGAGCGTCTAGGACGCGCGCCAGCCGCGGGTTGACAACTTTGCGTCGCCGCCGATAATCTTAACGAACAGATTTGTCGCATGGACATCTTCTTCAAATGCATCCACTGCGGCCAGCGTCTCGTGGTGGACGATGCGGGCATTGGGATGGAAATTCCCTGTCCGCAGTGCGCCAAACTTGTCGTTATTCCGGCAGAATCCACGGTTCCTCCCGAAGAAGAAAACATCCCCTCGCCGCTGCCCGCTCCAAAACTGCCGGAGCCTGTTCTTCCGCCAAAGCCGGGCGTGACCTTTGCTTCACGGCCGCTGATGGTGGTGCCCCCACCGCCTCCGTTGGTTCCAGCCAAACCCGCGCCCGTCGTTGAGGCGCCAGTGCCGAAAAACCTTCACGCGCCGCTCGCGCCGGCTCGCGTGCGGCGACCGCTTGTTTCGCCGCCCCCACCGCGCGTGCCACGACCGGCGCCGGCCCTTGCGCCTGCGTTGATCGAGATGCTCGCGCCGGTTCCGTCGAACCTTCACGTGCCCGCCGCGCCCCGCCGCGTGCGATTGCCGCTGGCCCAGCCGCCACCGCCACGCGCGTCATGGTCGGCACCGGCGTTGCCCGCAGGGCTGCTCGCCTCGTTGACGCCGCCGGTGACACCGCCGCCTGCCGCACCCGCGCCGCCCGCACCGCCAAGAGCGCCTGCGTTTGCGCCGCCCGCGGCCAAGCTGCCCGCGCTACCGCCCGCGCCGGAAGTGGATGAGCCACCGCCTCCAACGCCGCCGGCTCCGCCGCTTGCGCCGCGCGCGCCACGGGAAGCGCCTGCGTTCGCGCTGCCCGCGGAAAAACTGCCCGAGCCACCGCCACAGCCGAAATTGCCGGAGCCAGTGCTCCCGCTGACGGTCGTCGCGGTTGCCTCGCCGGCACCGGTGCTGCCGCCGGTTGAGTTGCCGCCGCTACCCGTTACGCCGAAACTGCCGGAACCCGTGCTTACAGCGCCACCGCCGGCTCCGCCCGCGCCGCGCGCACCGCGGAAAGCGCCCGCATTTGCGTCGCGCGCAGCCAAACTGCCGCCAACGCCGGCTGCACCGAAACTGCCAGTGCCTGTTTTGTCACCCGTGCCCGTTGCGGTCGTTGTCGCGCCACCGCCGCCGCCCGCTCCACGAGCGCCGCAGAAGGCGCCCGCGTTCGCGCCGCTTGCGGCCAAGTTGCCATCGCCGCCGCCCGCTCCGAAACTGCCGGAGCCGGTTCTGCCACCCGCGTCGGTCGTAGCTGTTGCTCCACCACCGCCACCTGCGCCAGTGCCTCTCGCGCCGCCTGCGCCCGCGCCCATGTTGCAAGGCATCGTGCCACCGCTCGATTTCGGATTCCCGAAAGCCGAACTTACGCCCGCGTTGCCGAAACCCGCAGCCAAAGCGATGGCGACGGCGGAGCAATTGAGCGCGCTGATCGCCAAGCCGGCGGCCCAGATGCCCGTCGCGCTCGCGCCCCCAGCGGTGCGGTTGGTGGACATCAGCGGACCGGCGAAGGTCGAGGCCGACCAATGGCGTGACCTGGCCGCCGCGCTCGCCAAGCAACTCTGGAGCAGCCGCTCGTCGTTGCCGTTGCGCGCGACGGTGATCGAGGCATTCCTGCATGCCATGCCGCGGTTTGTCGGGATTCGTGGCGACGCGTCCGTCTCCGCCGATGCGGACGGCGTTCGCGGCCGTTGGAGTGATCCGTTTGCCGGCGACCGGCTCGACGTTGTGGAGCGGTTTGACCGGCCCGACTTCGAAGGCATTGCCGCGCGCGTGTCGGAGCTGATCGAGCGCTGGATGCAACATCAGGAGAACATGGCGCGCCAGCCAGGTTCCGACGCCGAGGAAGTCAGTTTCACGATGATGCCCGTGCCTCACTCCGCTGTCGTCAGCTTCGGCATGAACTACCGCCAGCGCGGCACGATGGGCCGCAAGCGCGTCACCTGCTGGGTCGCGCGCGTCGGCGAGAATCGGTTCCTGTTCGTCGGCAAGATTCCGCCGAGCGTCAGCGTTACACTGCCGGGGTTCGTGCAATCATTCCGCGCCGAGGCCGGCGAGCCGTCGCTGCCGCTGCCTCGCGAGCAAATTCTGAATATGCCACCGCCGCCGAACGTGGACAGTGAGAACGCGCTCACGGTGCGCCGTCTGATGATCAATTTCTGCGAAGCCTACCTCGTGCGGTTCGACAACCGCCTTGCCGCGGAACTCTACGACCAGATCCGCCGTCGTCGCGAGATCGCTCGCGCCATCATCCCCGGCATGTTGCAGGTGATGCCGTCGTCGCGGGAAAAACGAATGCTGCAACAGCTCAGCCGCGAGCTATAGAACCCTGTTTCGCGGCGTCAGGAACCTCCCATGATACCGCAACTGAATTTCCATTCGGCCATCGTCCGTTTTGTCCTCGCCGCCAGCGCGACGCTTGCCGTCGCGACAGCCGCGCGCGCGGAGGAAATGTTCCCGTTCGTCATGCCCGGCTTGGAGCCGAACCGTGGCATCGCCGACATGTCGTGGCTTAACGACATGCCCGCCGGCAGGAGCGGTTTCGTGCGCGCCAAGGACGGCCATTTCGTGGACGGCCGCGGCAAACGCATCAAGTTCCTCGCCACCAACTTCACCTTCGCCAGCGCTTTTCCCGATCATGACACCGCCGACAAGCTCGCCGCGCGGCTCGCCAGCCTCGGCATCAACTGCATCCGCTTCCACCACATGGATAACCAGACCGCCCCTCGCGGCATCTGGAAGCCCAGCACGGCGAAGAAGAATGAGTTCGATCCCGACCAACTCGACCGGCTCGATTACTTCATCGCGGCGCTCAAGAAGCACGGCGTCTATGCCGACATCAACCTCCACGTCTCGCGCAACTATTGGGAAGGCGAGGATTTCCCCGACGGCCTCAGCGACCGCGAGCGGCGCGAACTGTTGCCGCATTACGGCAAAGGCGTGGACAAGATCAACGACCAGATGATCCGGATGCAGCGTGACTACGCCCGCGCGCTGCTGACGCACGTCAACCCCTACACCAAGACTGCCTACGCCGCCGAGCCGTGCGTCGCCATCGTCGAGATCAACAACGAGAACTCGCTGCTTCAGCTCAAGGTGTCCTCGCTGCCCGACTACTACCGCAACGACGTGCTCAAGAAGTGGAACGCGTGGCTCAAAGCGCGCTACGGCTCGCCGGAGAAGCTGCTGGCGGCTTGGGGCGGCCGCGAGGAGTTGGGCGCGAACCTCATGCCGGCCAAGTGCTCCACCCAAGGCGGCGAGAATTTCCAAGTCGCCACGGACGCTTTTGGCGAGACTCGCGTCGTCGTCAAGAAGCTGCCGGCGGTGGAGTGGCACGCGCAACTGCACTGGACCGGCCTGACGTTGGAGGAAGGCAAGCTCTATACCGTGGAGTTCGCCGCCCGCTCCGACGCGCCGCGCAAACTGCCGCTGAGCGTGCGGCTCCAGAAAGCCGGCTGGCACAACTGCGGCCTCAGCGAAGACGCCGATCTGACGCCGCAATGGAAGAACTTCAGCTTCACCTTCCGCGCTGCGCGCGTCGAACCGGCTGCCGTGCGGTTTGATTTCGTGCTCGGCGACGGCCCGGTCGGCGAGTTCCGGCTGAAAGACCTGACGCTGCGGCCCGGCGGCTCGCTCGGCCTCAAGGCAGGCGAATCGCTCGACAACGGCACCGTCGCCGCGCCTCGCGCGCTGATGCCGACGCCGCGCGGACTGGACTGGACGCGCTTCCTCGCGGAAACCGAGCGTGCCTACACTGACGGGATGCGAGTGTTCCTGAAGAAGGAACTCGGCGTCCGCGCCAACATCATTGACACGCAGGCGAGCTACGGCGACATCGCCGGCACCTACCGCGAGTCGTTCAACGACTTCGTGGACATGCACGCCTACTGGCAGCATCCGCGCTTCCCGCGCCGGCCGTGGGACTCCAAGGACTGGCTCATCCCGAACACGCCGATGGTCGCCGCAAAGGACACCGGCAACTTCGCGCGGCTCGCCGGCTATCGTGTCGCGGGCAAGGCGTTCACGGTCAGCGAATACGACCATCCCGCGCCGAGCCACTACGCCGCCGAGATGTTCCCGATGATCGCCAGCTTCGCCGCCGCGCAGGACTGGGACGGCTTCTTCCAGTTCGACTGGGGCGGCACCAACTGGGCCGACGGCAAGATCAACGGCTACTTCGCGCTCCAACAACACCCGGCCAAGCTCGCGTTCCTGCCCGCCGCTGCGTTGATGTTCCGCCGCGGCGACGTCGCCCCGGCGAAAGGTGCGATGCGTTTGAGCATTCCCGCCGGCGAGGCTGAGAAGCTGACGGCGGAGAACATCTCGATGACAGCCGCATGGAAGAAAGCCGGCGTCGAGCCGGCCGAACTGCTCGCACGCCGCGCCAGCGTGAGCTTCTTGCGCAGCAGTGAACTGGCCGTTGCCCGCCAAGGCCGCGCCGGCTCGGCGCTCGCGTGGGACGCCGAAGCCGCGTTCTATACCGTGGACGCGCCCGCCGCGAAAGCGGTCGTGGGTCGTTGCGCCGGCAAGACGACGGCGCTCGGCGGCGCGGAGTTCGCCGTGAAACCGAACGCGCGCAACTTCGCCGCGCTGGCGCTCCACGCCGCCGACGGCAAGCCGCTCGCCCAATCGCGCCGACTGCTGCTCGTGGCTGCGGGTAATGTTGAGAACAGTGGCATGGATTGGAACGACGACCACACCACCGTCAGCAACAAGTGGGGTAGTGCACCGACGGTTTGCGAAGGCATTGGCGCAAAGGTGACGTTCGCCACGAAGCTGAAGTCGGTCAAAGTGTTCGCTCTCGACGGTTCCGGCGCGCGCGGCGGCGAAGTGCCCGCGACTCTTGCCGATGGGCACCTCAGCTTCGAGATTGGCCCGCAGTTCAAGACGCTCTGGTATGAAATCAGCGCGGAGTAAGAACGACGGCTGCCCGGCGTTGATATTTGCCTTTATGGCAGGTTCCCGGTAAAGTCCCTCGCATGATATCCAGCTACGTCACAGCAGCCCTGCGACACGCCCGTTATGAGTTGATGGAGAACGGACGCTTTTACGGCTCCATCCCGGAATGCCAGGGCTGCTGGGCGGAAGAGGCCTCGCTGGAGGCCTGCCGGGAGGAACTCATCGAGGTGCTCGAAGAATGGATTGCCCTGGCCTACAAACGTGGCGACCAACTCCCGGTCATTGACGGCTGCGATATCAACCTCGTTGCCGAACATGTCTAAGCCGATTTCACGGCGCGAGTTGATCCGCCGCTTCCGGGCTTTGGGCTGGGACGGCCCTTACGCTGGCGGTAAACACGCTTTCATGGTCAAAGGTTCGCTGAGAGTTCGCATCCCCAATCCACACGCAGGTGACATTGACTGGTCGCTGGCCAAGCGCATTCTCCAACAGGCGCAGATCGTGGTCGAGGATTGGGAACGCGCCTGATCATCCGCAAGCCGACCTTGTCCAAAAAACCTTCAATATGAGTCCGCAGTTCAAGACACTCTGGTATGAAATCGCCGCGGAGTGAGCCGATCTATGTTGGCACGGCGGGGTGGAGTTATCCGGACTGGGAGAACGTCGTCTATCCGAAGGGCAATCCCGGCGAGCGGCTGCGGACGGTGGCACAATACCTCGGCTGCGTCGAGGTGGACGCGTCATTCTACCGGCCGCTGGAGCCGCGCGTGACGGAAAGCTGGCTGAAGAAACTCGCCGACCGGCCCGACTTCCGGCTCCTCGCGAAGGCGTGGCAGCGGTTCACACATGATCAGCGGACGCCGTGGACGCGGGTCGATTTGCAGTTCGGCAGGCGCGGGCTGGAGCCGCTGCGCGCGGCGGGGCGGCTCGACGCGCTACTATTTCAATTCCCGTGGTCGTTCCGCAACGATCCAGCGAACCGCGACTGGCTCGCGCGGCTGGCGGACGATTTCACGGGCTGGCCGGTGGCGGCGGAGGTGCGGCACGATTCGTGGCGCGGCGAGGAGACGATGGAGTTTTTCCGCCAGCGGCACATCACCTTCTGTGGCATTGACCAACCGGCGCTGGAGCACTGCATCGGGATGGAGACGCGCGCGACGACTGACACGGGCTACGTCCGGCTCCACGGCCGCAACGCCGCCAACTGGTTCCGCCGCGAGCAGGAAGTCTATGGCGGCCGATACGACTACCTTTACTCGGACATGGAACTGGGCGAACTGCTCATAAAGATCAAGCAGGTCGCCAGCCAGACGAAGAAGACGTTTGTGGTTTTCAACAACCACCGCGACGCGAAGGCCTTCGCCAACGCGCTGGAAATGCAAGGGCGTTTGACGGACGATGCGGCGGCAGTAAAAGCACCCGCGTCGCTGCTGGCTCGCTACCCGGCGTTGCGAGGCCGCGTCACGGCGGACGGCGACGAGCAGTTGCCACTGGTCTGAGCGCCGCCGCGGCGTTTCTTTCCAACAACGGTGTAGGCCGTCAGCGACGCGCTGAAACTGCCCTTTGTGGTTCTCTCGATTTGCTCATCAATCCAGACACAGCCTTGGGATGCGGAGATGAGGTTTTCTTCCGCCGCCTTCTGAACTGTCGCCCGCAGGTTATACACCTTGTCCGCCGTTTCAAAATCGGTGATGACGGACGTTCCGGGACGGATGATCACATCCGCCAAACCGGCGGCACGAAAATAGTCCGGCAGATCGCGGCCAATCCCGCTGTTGGTGAAGGAACTGCGCCAGAAACGCTCGATGGCTCGCGTGGTCTGAATCGCCTCGGATGCAATCGCGAATGTTCCCCAGTCATTATCATACGCCAGAAGCAGGCCGCCCGGTTCGAGGATGCGGACGAGTTCGACGATGGCCCGTTGCGGCTCGCGGATGTGTTGCAGCACGCGGTCAACCCGGCAGCGCGCAAAGGAATGGTTCGCAAAGGGCAGCGCCTTGATGTCTCCGACCAGAAACCCGACCGGCAATCGCGCGGCAAGGTCACGTGACCAGGCCTTGCTGATCATGGCGGCGCTGGCATCCACGCCGACAACTTTGCCGCCGGGCATGACCCGTTCGGCCATCCGGAAAGCGTCGTCGCCCAGCCCGCAACCGGCCTCCAGCACCGTTTGCCCGGGATGGAGTTCCAGCAACGCGTAGCTTCTTGTCTTGTATTCTCTGTAATAAGGCAGCGAGTCCAGCAGTGTCAGGCACTCAAAATACGCATCCTGGTTTTGCGCGCCATCAACATCCCTGAAGCCCGTCGCGAGATACTCTTCGTCCATGCTACTTCAACTGAAGGTCGGCGGGCTTGATACCTTTCACGAACTTGCCGAAGCCGAAGTTGCCGCTTGGCTTGAAGTCGCCGACGATGTCCACATTGTTCTTGGCAGGGATTTGACCTTCTAGACCAAGCGCCCAGTAGCAGCCGTTGACGAGAATGCGGCGGAAGCCCTCGCTCAAGAGGTCCGCGGCGCAGCCCATCGTGGTCGTGATGATCTTCGATGTCTTGCTGGATTCGCCGGTATAGTTGCGCAGCCAGACGAGCGGCTGCATCGGGTTGTTCTTCTCGTATTTGTCCGTCGGCTTTTGTTTGCCGACGACCGGCGGATCGGTCGGGTTCATTCCCGTGAGCACCTGGCCGCGCATGAGGATGGTGCAGTCGGCGGGCGGATTCGCCGTGTAAACATCGGTCGGCCCGAACACCTGCGTCAGGCCGCGCAGGATGGGATGGTCCTTTGCCGACGGCTCGACAACGCCGAGCGTGGCTTCGTGGGCATGCCAGCCGTGATGCGCCACCCACGTTTCGCCGAGCACCTGCCGGCCGAAACCGCCGGGCCAGTCCTTGTTCTTCCAGTCGAATTTCGCGTAGGCACTCTTGCTCTCCTTGCCGTAGGCGAACGCGTGCGTGGAGGTGCGGAGGCCGAGGATTGGCTTGCCGGAATTGAGGAAGTCCACGAAGTGTTTCATCTGCGCGTCGGGCAGTTCGCGGAAGCGGAGGAACATCACGCACATGTCAGCGGCGTCGAGCGCTTCCATGCCAGGGATGTTGTTCTTGGTGACCGGGTCAATCTCGCCGCTCTGCGGGTTGATGGCGAAAAGCACGGTGCATTTGAAGCCGTGGCGCACGGCGAGAATCTTGGCGAGCTGTGGCATCGCCTCCTCGGAGCGGTATTCCTCGTCGCCGGAGAGCAGAACGATGTGTTTGCCCTTGCCGGGGCCGTCCTTGCCTTCGTAAACGACGCCCGCCGCCGACGCGGCGACAGCGATGCCGAGCATGGTCATCAACAAGGTTGCGAGTTTCATAGTTTGTCCTTTCCTTTCAAAACAATTTGTTACTTAGCGCTTCTCTCCGCCGAGGCAAAAGAGATGCGACTCCGTCCGCAGGAACATCCGTCCGCCGGAAACCGCCGGCGTGGCGTGGGCGGTTTCGCCCAACGGGAAGCGGAAGAGTTCCTTGAAGTGTTCAGTCGAGGCTTCGATGACGACCACCTCGCCGTCGCGCGAAACGTTGAACACACGGCCATCCACCCAGATTGGCGAAGCGAAGAAGCCTTCCTTGGTGGCGGCGTCGGCTTTGGTGCGTTGTTGCCAGCGCACCTCGCCGGTGGCGGCTGTTATGCACGAGACGAGGCCCTGGTCAGTCCAGAGATACGCCACGTCACCGACCACAAGGCTCGTTGGCACGTAGGGTGACGCGGGTTTCTTGATACGGTAAGCTTCCTCTGCCTTCACACCTTTGGCTGGATTGCCGGGCCGCACCGCCACGACGTAACTGCCCACGCCGCCGCCGCCGCACGTGCCGAAGACCAGTCCCGCCGCCTCGGAGATGAATGATGAGCTGACGCTGCGCGCGACGAGTGCCGGGCATTCCCAAACCACCGCGCCGGTGGCAGGATCAATCCCCGAAATGCCGTGCGTCCTGCTGTTGAACACCAGGAAGGGCTTGCCGTTCTTCGGATGGAACATGCACGGCACCGAATAGGCCGACATCTGGTCGCCGCCCTTGCGCGGCGTCTGCCAGCGCGTTTTGCCGGTCTTGGCGTCCACCGCGATCAGGAAACTCACGCCGTCCTGTTCGTTGCCGAGAATCACGCGGCCGTCGTAAAGCACCGGCGAAACGGCCGGACCGTGCTGGCTGATGAACGGGCCGAGGTCGCGCTCCCAGACCGTTTTGCCGGCGTGGTCGAACGCCGCCAGCATGAAGTGCTCTGGCGTGCCCCAACTGACATAGACTCGTTCCGCGTCCACCGACGGCGTCGCCGAGGCGAAACTGTTGAACGCGTTCTTCGGGAATGGCTTTAGCGGAAAATCGCGCTGCCAGAGCTTGTTGCCGTTGGTGGCGTTGAAGCAGAGCACATGGAACCCGCCCGGCGCAACCGGCTCGGCGCTCGTGACGAACACGCGCTCGCCCCACACCACCGGCGACGAATGTCCCTTACCCGGCAGTTCGATCTTCCAGCGGAAATCCTTCTCCATCCACTTCGTCGGGATCGTCTTGCAGTGACTGATTCCCTCTCCGTTTGGTCCGCGAAACCGCGTCCATTCCTGCGCGGAGCCAAGCGAGGCGAACGCGAGCGAAACCAGAAGCAGCAGCAAACCGTGGCGAGTCTTCATAGCATTCAGTTCAAACATGTCATCGGCGAACGACGGCGGAGTGTAGCGGACGTAGCGAAATTGAAAAGTGTTTGGAGTTTGCTGAGAACATCATGCAATCTTCTTCGCCGGTTCCTTCCCGTCCAGCGGCGTCACCGGGTCAATGAACAACCAGCACACCGCGCCGATGGCATAAACCGCCGCCGCCATCCAAAACGTCAGCGCCCAGTTATTGCCGCTGTATTTCAGAACCTGCGCTACCGCCACTGGGCCGAGGGCCGAGCCGATCTGGCCGACCATGTTCATGCTGCCCGACAGCGAGCCGGCGTAACGGCCACCGACATCCATGCACGCAGCCCACGAGCCGGGCATGCTCAGGTCGTTGGCAAATGCCGCCAGCCCGACCAGCACCATCGCCATCAGCGGGCTGGTGGCCTGCGTGGAGATGCCCAACATTGCCGCCGCGCCCGCAAACCCGACACAACCGAGCACGCGCCGCGTTTGCGCCGTGCTGCCCAGCCACAAAGCCAGCCGCTCCGACACCACGCCCGTGAACAATGAGCCGAGACCGCCGAAGAAAAGCGGCAGCCCCGCCAGCATCGCGCGCCATTCCTCAGTCAACGTCAAACCGCTCGTCTCGCGCAGATACGTCGGCAGCCAACTGATATAGGAATACCACGCGTAGTTGATGCAGAAGTATTGCAGCCAGAGCAGCCACACCGCGCCGCTGCCCATGAACCGCCGCCAGGGCACGTCGCCGTGGCCGACGGCGTTGTGGGTGGCACTCTCGAGCAACGCCAGCTCTGCGGCGTTCACCGACGGATGGACCCGCGGGTCGTCGCGGAACCAACGGTAGAAGAAAACGGCCCAGATGATTCCCAGCGTGCCGAACAACATGAAGGCCACGCGCCAGTTCGCAAAGCTCAAGACCCACACCACCAGCAACGGCGTAAACGCTCCGCCCCAGCGCGCGCTCAGCCACATGATCCCTTGCGCCCGCACCCGCTCGGACTTCGGCAGCCAGATCGAGAAAACCTTCGTCAGGTTCGGAAAACAACCCGCCTCGCCCGCGCCGAAGAAGAAGCGGCAGACCACCATCGAAATCCAGTTCCAAGCCCAGCCGGTGGCCGCCGTGAAGAGTGACCACATCAACACCACCCGCATTAGCGTCGTGCGCGGCCCGAACCGGTCGCCCATCCAGCCGCCGGGGATCTCGAACAGCCCGTAGGCCAGCGAGAACGCCGCGAAGATCAGGCTCATGTCCTCTTTGTTGAAGCCGAGGTCGCGCTGAATGTCGCCGGCCGCCTGCCAGATGCACGCGCGGTCCACATAGGTCACCACCGCCAACGACACCGCGAAGAAAATGACCCACTGCCGCGCGTGAGTCGGCGCGGGGTTGGGTGGCGATGCGGTTTGCATGAGGGGCGGGGCGGTCAATCGTTCTTTTCGGTCGGCGCTTGGTCAAGGTGCGCCATGCAGTATTCGTGATCGTCCTCGGCGACGCGGAACTCCAGTTCCGGATCGTCCACTTCGGTCTTGCCGCAGGTGACACACCGATGCCGCGTCTCCAGCGGGCCAGCGTGGCTGGCCGCCTCGAAACGCGCGCGGCGGCGCATGTCCTCACGTTTGACCGCCGCAGTCTGGAAGAACTGCGGGCCGAAGAACAGGAGGTAATTGGCGAGCGAAACAATCGGCACAAGGTTTGCCGGGTAGGACGCAAACATCACCACCACGCCGATAAACGCCGCGGAGAGCAGGCCGAGCCACTTCACCTTCACCGGCAGGATGAAGAACAGCAGCACCTCGAAGTCGGGCAACACGGTGGCGAAGGCGAGGAAGATCGAGAGATTCAGGAACGCGTTGGTGACTGAGCTGCGTGTGATGAAGAACGCCACCACCGTCGTGGCGATCATGCCACATAGGTAGAAGACGTTCAGCCGGAACGCGCCCCATTCCTGCTCCAGGCCGTCGCCCATGATCCAGAGGAAGTAGAGCGCGAACACCACGAAGATCGCGTCCGTCGTCGGTGGCAGGAAGAGATAGGTGACGAGCCGCCAGACCTCGCCGTGCATCACGCGGTCCGGGTTGAGCACCAGCGGTCGTATCCAATCCTCGTTGATGCGCAGCAGCACGAACACGACGGCGTTGAGCACGACGATGATCCGGATCAATCCCGGCACGGCGATGTGGCCAAAACGTCGTTCAAGTTTGTCGAGCCAGTTCATTGTTCGCGCCTTCCACCCTAACGTCCCGCCCTTGCGGAATCCAAACTCAAAATCACTGACGCAACCGCAATCCGGTCGGAAAGCGGCCGCCATCGCAGTCTTGCAATCGCCGTCCCGCAAACTAACCTTAACGGCGGTCCGCTCCGAAAGCCTTCGGGGTGGGTGACCGTTGGAATCCAATGGCAACGAAACTCAAGTCTCATGTTGTCCGCGTCGGGTTGGTGCAGATGGCCTGCTCGCCCGACCCGGCTGCAAATTTGAAGAAGGCGATGGCGCGCGTCGAAGAAGCGGCGCGGCGCGGCGCGCGGATCGTCTGTTTGCCGGAGCTGTTTCGGTCGCAGTATTTCTGCCAATCGGAGGATTACGGCAACTTCAAGCTTGCCGAGGCCGTGCCCGGCCCGACCACCGACGCGCTGGCGCGGCTGGCGAAGAAACTTCGCGTCGCCATCGTCGCCCCGGTGTTTGAGCGGCGGGCGCGCGGCGTCTATCACAACACCGCCACCATCCTCGACGCCGACGGACGTTGTCTCGGCAAATACCGGAAGATGCACATCCCGGACGACCCGCTTTACTACGAGAAGTTCTACTTCACGCCGGGTGATCTCGGCTTCCGCGCGTGGACGACGCGTCACGGGCGAATTGGTGTGCTCATCTGCTGGGACCAGTGGTATCCGGAGGCAGCGCGGCTGACGGCGCTGCAAGGCGCGGAGATTCTGTTTTATCCGACGGCGATCGGCTGGCATCCGCGCGAGAAGGCTCAGCTCGGCTCGGCGCAGCACGACGCGTGGGAGACCATCCAGCGCAGCCACGCCATCGCCAACGGCTGCTTCATCGTTGCCACCAACCGCGTCGGCCATGAGCGTCCCGCGGGCGGCGATGGCATCGAGTTCTGGGGCCAGAGCTTCGTCGCCGGACCCGACGGTCAGATCATCGCGCGGGCCGGCGCGGACACGGAAGAGATCGTCATTGCCGATTGCGATCTCGACCGCGTGGAGGACACGCGCACGCACTGGCCGTTCCTGCGCGACCGCCGCGTGGACGCTTACGGCGACATCACGAAACGGATGGTGGACTGATTTGAATTCGGAGTGCGGAATGCGGAACGCGGAATCACATCTCAGAACAGCCGTGAATGGGAAGCGGGCGAAGGAATCGCGCGAACCTGTCGCGTGTCATTCCGAAATCCGCATTCCGCATTCCGCATTCCGAATGCCGGCGGAGTGGGAGCCGCATGAGGCGACGTGGCTGACGTGGCCGCGCGGAGCGGGCGCGAGTTTTCCCGGCAAGTTCGAGCCAGTCCCGGCCTACTGGGTGAAACTGGCCGAGTTGCTCAGTCCGCACGAACGGGTCCGCATCGTCGTTCACGATGAAGCGCACGAAGCCGAAGTCCGCCGTCTTCTCGCCAGGTCCAAACGCGTTCGCCGCGACCGCGTCTTCCTCCATCGTTTCGGCTGCAACGAATGCTGGTGCCGCGACCATGGGCCGATCTTTGTTGTCCGAAAATCAGAAATCAGAAATCAGAAATCAGAAATCGCCGTCCTTGATTGGCGGTATAACGCATGGGGCGGCAAGTATCCGCCGTGGGACCGCGACGACGCCATCCGGCAGCGCGCCGCGCAAATGCTCGGCCTGCCGCTGTTCTCGCCGGGCATGGTGCTCGAAGGCGGTTCCATTGACGTCAACGGCCGTGGCGCACTGCTCACCACCGAGTCCGTCCTGCTCAACAAGAACCGCAACCCGGGCCTGACGAAGCGCCAGATTGAGCAGCGCCTCCGCGATTTCCTCGGCGTGACCCACATCCTCTGGCTCGGCGACGGCATCGCTGGTGACGACACCGACGGCCACGTGGATGATATCACCCGTTTTGTCGGCCCGCGCACCGTCGTCACCTGCATCGAAGACGATCCCGCCGACGAGAACCACGCGCCGCTGCTGGAAAACATGAAACGCCTCCGAGCGATGCGCGACCAGGCCGGCCGGCCGCTGCGCGTCATTGAGCTGCCCATGCCCGGCCGTCTTGAAGGCCGTGGCCAGCGCCTGCCAGCCAGCTACGCCAACTTCTACATCGCCAACGGCATCGTCCTCGTGCCGGTCTATTCACATCGGAACGACAAGCGCGCCTTGGCCATCCTCCAGCGTTGTTTCCCGAAGCGCCGCATCGTCGCCGTCGAATGCACCGACCTCGTCTGGGGCCTCGGCGCGTTGCACTGCGTCACGCAGCAACAGCCGCGAGTTGCCCGGTCCACCGCAGCACGCTGATTCCCTGATTGTGATTTCGGCGGCGCGTCTCTACAGTCCTGCCCGCACGGTCGAGGTGTCATGATGAACAAGGCGATCACATTGCTTGCTGCTGCCGCGCTGGCTGCCATTGCCGCCGGGCCGAAGCCGGCGCCGCAGGAAATCCCCGGCGGCAAGTTCCAGCCGCCCGCGATGCCGACGGCGGCGGGCGTGCCGGTGATCTATGAGCACAGCGCCGAGGCCGGGCCGGACGAGACGTTCTTCGTCGTTGGCGGAAAACTCTCGACCAATCTCGTCGCATGGGGCGTCAGCGCGAGCGATCCCGCCGGCCAGCCGTGGCCGGCGCGCGTGCAGTTTCTCACCGGCGGTTATCTGGCCGCGACGCTGCCGGAGAAGGCGCACGACGGGCCGTTCATCGTGTGGGTGAAGAATGCTGCCGGCTGCTCCGCTCCTGTTGTGCTGAACGCGCCGCAGCCGTGGTGGTGTTTTCCCAACGCCGCCGCCGCGAACGACACCGTGCGCGTTTTTGGCCGCAACCTCGCACGCCGGCCCGACGGCGTGGAGGCGTTCGTCTATATCGCTCAGACCGGCCGCGCCGGTGTCTGGGCGGACGTGGACGAGGCCGACAAGTATTCGGTTTCGTTCAGCGTGCCGGAAGGTCTTGCGCCGGGCGACTACGAAGTGTGGCTGCACGCCGGCGCGGGTGGCGAATTTGGCTGGGGCGAGCCGGTGAAGCTGCGCGTGACGGCGGCCACGGCGGAAAAAGAGCCGGCGGTCACGGAGTTGCCGGAGGTCGTTGAACTCCAGCGCGCGCTCAATGCAGTGGCTAAACGCGGCGGCGGTGTGGTGAAGTTGCCGGAGGGCACGTTCCAGTTCAGCGGCACGCTGCGGATTCCCGCGGGCGTCACGCTCAGCGGGGCGGACATGGACAAGACGAAGCTGCAACTGGTCCACGATCCGAACGCGACGTTCGCTCGGCTCGGCGTCAGCGGCTGGGGTCACGCGCCCGGCGCGGTTCACACGCCCGGCGACAGGATGGAATATGCTCTCGATGTGCCGCAGGCTGGCGAGTGGACCGTCTGGCTGCGTTACGCGACGGAGATGTCGCCGTGGAAACAACCGGGCGTTAGTGGTAACCACGTGCTTATCGTGGACACCGGCGAGCCGGTGACGCTGGAGAACCTGCCGAACACCGGCGGCTTCGGCGAATTCAAGTGGGCGAAGTCAGCGGTGCTGAAACTGACCGCCGGCAAGCACAAGCTCGTCTGGAAAAACGTGAAAGGCGGCGGCATCAGTCTCGACGCGTTTGCGTTTGCGCTCGATCCGGCGTTCACGCCGGGCGACTCGCCGTTTCCGAAGACTGGTGTTGGCGCGCTGGTGTTGCAGGGTGAAGACTGTGTGAAGTTCATTGCGAAGGACGGCGCGTTGCGGGCGGGCGACCGCGCGGCGGTCTGGCTCAGCGGCGATGGCGCGGCGGTGGAGAGCTTGACGATTCTCGGCAACGCGCAGGTCAACATCGGCGTTGCCATCCGTTCGCCGGAGCCGACGGCGTGGTTGCGTAACTGCCGCGTCGAAAAGATCCGTGTCGCCGATTGTGATGGCAAACAGGCGGAGAACTGCGCCGTGCTGGCCACGCGTGCCGAGCGCGCGACGGTTGCTGACAACGAGCTTTGGGGGCGCACGCCATTGTTCATCTCCGGCGCGCGGCAGACCGAGTTCGCACGGAACCGGCTGGTATCGGTGACGCGCTTCGGTGGCAACGCGGAGGCGGTGATCTTGGGTCGTTGCGAGCCGATCGAGGAGTGCGTCATCGAGGACAACGTCATCGCTTCGCCGCGCGGTGCGGAGGCGGGCGGGCCGACGGCGCGGCGGCTGTTGTGGTTTTCGACGGGCCACGGCTCGATCACGCGCAACTGGATTTCTGGCAACGGCGTCGAGGAGCCGCGCCGCTCCGGTGCGAGCGTCAGCGCGGGCCAGGCGCGGTTCGGCGGCGTGGCCGGCACGGACCAGAACGTCGGCGAAATGATTTTGTTCGAGGGCAACCACCGCACCGCTTACTTCGGTCCTCTGGCCGGCGCGGACGGCGCGAGCGTGACGCTGCCGAAGACGTTTCCGCCGACGCCCGATGACCGGCTGGGCAGCGTGAAGCGCGAGCAGCTTGCTCGCGACGCTGACAACAACGAAACGCCGTTCTGGCCGCCCGACGTGGATGACAGCACGCCAGAGCCGCCGATAAGCGAATACTACGTGACGGTTTTCAGCGGCACGGGCCAAGGGCAGACGCGACGCGTGGTGAAGCGCGAGGGCGAGCGGTTGTTGCTCGACCGGCCGTGGCGCGTCGCGCCGGCGAAAGGCTCGATCGTTGCGGTGGGCACGATGTTCTACCGGAACCTCATCGTCGGCAACCACACGGCCGACGGCATGACAGGCGTGCAGCTTTGGATTTCCTGCGTCGAGAACGTCATCGCTGGCAACACCATCGCGCGGCAGCGCAAGCCGGGCCTGTTCCTCTACGCCAATGGCTCCACGCTGGCCTCCTCGATGCCGCGCACGTGGAACCGCGGCATCAGCCCGCTGTTTTGGAACGTCGCCGAGGGTAACCGCGTGGAGGAGTGCAGCGCTGGCGCGCTCGTCACCAGCGGCGACGCGCCGAAACTGCCGATCGAGTTCCCTCGCGCGCTCGGTAACGTGCTGCGGCACAATTCGTTCATCCGCAGCCGTAGCGACGGCGTGGTGCTCATCAGTCGCAAGGGCGCGGCGACCACGGGTGACACGTCGGCGTCGGTCGTCGGCACGGTGGTGGAGTTTAACGTGGTGCGTGACGCCGCGACCGCCTACCATGCCGCCGGCAGCAGCGATGCGATTGTGTTTCGCCGCAACCACGCGTATTTCTGGTATCCGGTGAACACCTCGACGAACGCGCCGGTGGCGTTCGCGATAGATGAGCCAAGCGCGACGGCGGTGATCGAACAGAACTCGGTGGAAGGCATTCACGGCGTCGGCGAGAAGCGCATCATCGAGGTGCAGCGAGCGAAGGAAAACGGCAAGTGAAACTCCAAATCCCAAACTGCAAACTCCAGGGAAACCTCAAATCCCAAGCTCTAGACGCCGACGCGCCTGCGCGGTCACGTTTGGGGTTTGATGTTTGGGGTTTCTTTGGAGTTTGGAGTTTGGGATTTGGAGTTTTCTTCGCCATCGCTTCAGCTTGCGCAGAAAACCTTCTGCCGAATCCGAGTTTCGAGCTGGGCATGGCGCATTGGAGCAGCCACGTGAGCGACGCGGACGCGTTCGCGCGGCGGCCGGCGATTGAGTGGGAAAACGCGTCGCCGGATGTGCGCGGGACCGACGCGGCGCACGGGCAGCGCTGTTTGCGTGTGGTTCTGGACGAACATCAGCGGCTGACGCTGCGGTCGTTCTGGCAACGGATGCCCACGGGCAAGGCGCGGACTTTCTCGATCTTCCTCCGCGCTGAGCCAGGGCCGCGAAACGCGCCGGTGCCGCAGACGGAAGTGGTGATCGAGCAGCCGGGCGGCGCGGCAGCCTCGACAGCGAGCCGTGTGTTTCCGATGGCTGCGTGGCAGCGGATGTGTGTGACACAGCCGGCAACGAAGGCGACGGGCGCTCTGGCGCGCGTGACGCTGCGAGCGCGCGGGCCTCAGACGTTGTGGATTGACGCGGCGCAGTTGGAGGTGAGCGAGCAAGCAGCGCCATTTGCGCCGAAACTGCCGGCGGAAGTGGCAGTGACGCTGGCGCAGACAGAACACTGGTTTACGCCGAGCACGCCGCCGCAGGTCGTAGTGGCGCTGGCTTCTTACGCGGCGCAGCCGACGAACGCGACGTGGCGGGTGCAGGTCACTGGGCGCGACTTCAACGACCGCGGAAGTTTTCGTCACGAACTGACGGTGAGCACGTTGAGCAACGGGCTTGGCTCGGCGTCCGTTTCCTTGCCGCTGGGCGCGCTTGGCCACATCATCGTGGCGGCGGAGCTCGATGGGATCGGTTCGCGCGACGAGACGGCGCTGGCCATTGCGCAACCACTGGTGGCGCGGCCGCCGGCACGCGCGTCACTGTTCGGCGGAACGATCCGCTGCCGACGCGAGCATCTGGACGCGGCGGGCCGGCTTGGTGTGCGCTGGGTGCGAATGCCGTTGGTGACGCAGTGGTTCATCGTGGAGCCGCAAGCCGGCGAATGGCAATGGTTCGACGACATGCTGCGGGCGGCGTGGCGGCGCGGACTGGAGGTTCTCGGTTCGCTCGACGCGTCAGCCTACTGGGAAAACGGCCCGCAAGATCGCGGCTCGCGTCCGGAGGAATGGGACGCCTACGTCCAGCAAACCGTCCATCGTTGCCGGAGTTGGGTCCGCGCGTGGGAAGTGTGGAACGAGCCGGATCAGCCGGGCTTGCTCGCCGGTCGCGACTCGGAGGAGCGGCTGAAGAATTACACGACGCTGCTGCAACGCACGTATGCCGCCGCGAAGGCGACCGATCCGGGCTGTTTGGTTGTTGGCGGCGCGCTCGGCGATCCAGCGCTCGCGCCGAAGCTGTTGCAGCGCGGCGTGCTCGACGCGATGGATGCACTATCCATCCATCTGCCGCCTGCGTCCAGCGCGGCAGACCTCGCGGCGGACCCGCCGCTGGCGAGAACGGTGGCGGCGATCAAGGCGGCCATGCGTGCGAGCGGCGGCGAGAAGCCGGTGTGGATCACGAGCGGCGGCTTGCGGAACGTAGCTAGCGGTTACCGCGAGCAGGCGCTCAGCCCGGTGGCGGGCGGCGCGCGGCCGTTGTCGCCACGTGAAGCGGCGGCACTGATGGTGCGGCAACATGTGCTCGCGATGGCGTCCGGCGCGGAGAAGTTGTTCTGCGGTCTGGCGTCGCCGTGGAGCGCGGCGGATGAGGATTCGGCGAACGGCTTTTTCGAATACGACGACTCGCCGACAGCGGCGGCGGTGGCTTACTACGTGGCCAACGGCCTGCTCGATGGCGCGACGTTTATCAGGCAGCGCACGCTGGCGACGGGCGCGCGGGCGTTTGAGTTTGAACGCGCCGGCGACAACGGCCGCGTGCTCGTGGCGTGGGCGTTGCCGGAAAAAGGCGTGGATGTCCAGTTGCCGCCGGAGTGGGTGGTGCCGGAATCGCGGACGGTGGATCTGATGGGCAACGTGGGGAAGCCGGAAAACCCGCGCACGCGGCTGATGCGGTTGCCGACGTATTGGGTGACGACGAAACGGTGAGAACGGGGAGGCCGTATCTTAACCGACAACGCGTTGTTTGCCGGTCATCGCGTTTTGTGCTGGCGTTGGCGCAATCTTGAGATGTCCACGGAAAAACGCTTGCTTGGCCCCGATGGGGTGCCTATAGTCCGCGCGATTTTTTCCTGACGGTTTTCGATGACAGCAGAACACGCAATACCAACATTCGCGGAGCCGTTGTTTCACATCGGCCCGTTGCCGGTCACCAACTCGATGGTGGTGGCTTGGATCGTCGCGCTTGGGCTGATCGCGTTGGTGCAGGCTGGGACGCGAAAGGTGCAACTGCTGCCGGGCGGGTTGCAGAACTTCCTGGAGTTCGTCGTCGAGGGGCTGCACGAGTTGTTGGAGGGCATCATCGGGCCGGAGTTCGTCAAGCGGACGTTCCCGTTTCTGGCGACGGTGTTCATCTTCATCCTGGCGTGTAACTGGACGGGGCTAATTCCCGGCTTCGCCACGATCGGCTGGGGGCACGTGACGGAGCACGGGTTCAAAGTGACGACACCATTGCTGCGGCCGGCCAACGCCGACGTGAACATGACCGGCGCGATGGCGCTGACGTTCACGGTGTTGTGGTGCGTGTGGTATTACCAAGCGCACGGCGCGGGCGGCGCGATCAACCATCTGTTCGGCACCAAGGGCGGGATGAAAGGCGCGGCGTGGTGGATGCTGCTGCCGTTTTTCATCTTCGTGGGGTTGCTGGAACTGGTTTCGATTTTCTTCGTGAGGCCGCTGGGCCTGACGATTCGTTTGTATGGCAACATCTACGCCGGCGACAATCTGCTGGAGGCGATGGCCGGCGTTATTCCGGCGCCGTTCTCGGCGCTCACGATGCTGCCGTTTTATTTTCTGGAGCTGATTGTCGGCGTCGTGCAGGCGTTGGTGTTTATGCTATTGTGCGCCGCGTTCACGACGGCGGCGATCATGCACGAGGAAGAAGGCCACTAAACCGGCCGGAAACGAGAAGACAGTTTTCGCGGTTGGAATGTCGCGCGGCCGGTGCCGCCGCGATGGCCGCGAAGTGAAATGCAGTTGAGAAAGGAAGCAAGAATGATTAGCGAGTTGGCAGTTTTGGCGCAGGCGGCTGCGCCCGTGTTCAATGCGAAGTTTGCCGTGGCCATCGCCGGTTTCGGCGCGGCCATCGGCGTCGGTCTGGTCGGCTGGGGCGCGACAAACGCCATCGGTCGCAATCCCGGCGCCTTCGGCAAGATCCTGGTGATGGGCATTCTCGGCATGGCGTTCGCCGAGGCCATCGCGTTTTACGCGCTGTTCCTGGGCAACTGAGCGGCCCGCCACCACCATCGCGACGCGCGGGTCTTCTGACCGCGCGTTGTTTGACGGGTCACGGGCACATTTATGATCCCGATAATTCTGGCAACGGAAACGCACGCGCCGACCGGCTTTTTTGAGCAGTTCGGCGTGGATTGGCCGCACTTCATCGCGCAGCTCCTGACGATGCTGGTGGTGTTGTGGGTGCTGAACCGCTACGCCTACAAGCCACTGCTCGACCTGCTGGAGGAACGCCGCCGCCGCATCGCGGAGTCCATGGCGCAGGCGGAGCAAGTAAAGCAGGAGTTGGCCAAGGCGCAGGAGGCGCGCGAGAAGATCATAGCCGACGCGGGCAAGCAAGCGCAGCAGTTGATTGACGAGGCGCGCGCCGCGGCGCAACGGCAGGGCGACCAGCAGTTGCAGCAGGCCATTGCGCAGGCCGAGGCGCTCATCGCCAAGGCCCGCGAAGCGACCGACCTGGACCGCCAGCGCATGTTGGCCGAGCTGAAACGCGAAGTCGGACGGCTGGTGGTTGAGACCACCGCCAAGGTCACCGGCAAGGTGTTGACGCCGGACGATCAGCGGCGTCTGGCCGAAGAAACCTCGAAGCAATTGGCGGCGTAACGCATTTCGAATCTCGATGAAAGTCTCCAAGGAAGCCCGTCATGTTGCCCGGTCGCTTTATCGCGACAGCTTGACCGATGGGCGGCTTGACGAAACGAAGGTCCGCACGATCGTGAACGGGCTTGGCGCGGCCAAGCCGCGCGAGCTGATTCCGATCCTCAAGACCTACGAGCGGCTGGTGCGGTTGGAGATTGAGCGCAACACCGCGCGCGTCGAGAGTGCCGCCGCGCTGGACACGGCCATGGAGCAGCAGATTACCGGCCAGTTGCAGCAGATTTACCGGCGGCCCATCGCCGCCGAGTTTGGAGTGAACCCGGAGTTGATCGGCGGCGTGCGCGTCCGCGTCGGCAGCGACGTGTGGGACGGCAGCGTGGCCAACCGGCTGCGGGAGTTGGGCGCAGCGTTGTAAGTAGGAAACCGTTTTATGGCGAACATCCTTCAAGAAATCGAACAACAGATCGCCGGCGCCAAGCGCGGCGTCGCCAAGCAGAACGTCGGCACCGTCCGAGAAATCGGCGACGGCGTGGCCAAGATCGAGGGCCTCACCGACGCGATGCTGAACGAGATGATAGATTTCGGTAACGACATCTACGGCATCGCGCTCAACCTCGAGGAAACCGAAGTCGGCGCGATCATTCTCGGCGAATACACGCACATCAAGGAAGGCATGGAATGCCGCACCACCGGCCGGCTCCTCAGCGTGCCCGTCGGCAAAGGGCTTCTTGGTCGCGTCGTCAACTCCATCGGCATGCCGCTCGATGGCAAAGGCCCCGTCAAGTCCGACACGCTTTATCCCGTGGAGAAAATCGCCCCCGGCATCATCAAGCGCCGTTCGGTCAGCCAGCCTGTGCAGACCGGCATCATGGCCGTGGACGCGATGATCCCGATCGGCCGCGGCCAGCGCGAGCTGATCATCGGCGACCGCTCCACCGGCAAGACCACCATCGGCATTGACACGATCATCAATCAAGCCCGCCTGAACCGCGCCGCGGAGCAGGCCGGCGACAAGAGCGTTCGACCGCTTTATTGCATCTACGTCGCCATCGGCCAGAAGCAGTCCAACATCGTCCGCGTCGTCAACGTCCTCGAAGAGCAGGGCGCGATGCCTTACACCATCGTCGTTGCGGCGTCCGCCGCCGACACGGCCACCAACCAGTATCTCGCGCCGTTCGCCGGCGCGGCGATGGGCGAGTGGTTCATGGACAACGGCATGGACGCGCTGATCATCTTCGACGATCTTTCCAAGCACGCCGTCGCCTACCGTCAGGTATCGCTGGTGTTGCGCCGTCCGTCCGGCCGCGAGGCGTATCCTGGCGACGTGTTCTACCTGCACAGCCGCCTGCTGGAACGTTCCGCGCGTCTGAGCGAGAAGGCCGGCAACGGCTCGCTCACCGCGCTGCCGATCATCGAGACGCAGCTCGGCGACGTGTCCGCTTACATCCCGACGAACGTCATCTCCATCACCGACGGCCAGATTTATTTGGAAACCGACTTGTTCTACCAAGGCATCCGCCCTGCCATCTCGGTCGGCTTGTCGGTGTCGCGCGTCGGTTCCGCCGCGCAGGTCAAGGCGATGAAGCAGGTCGCCGGCCGCATCAAGGGCGAGCTGGCCCAGTTCCGCGAGTTGGCGGCGTTCGCGCAGTTCGGCAGCGACCTCGACGCCAAGACGCAGGCGCAGCTCGAACGTGGCAAGCGCATCGTCGAGGTCTTCAAGCAGCCGCAATACAACCCCGTGCCGGTCGAGGTGCAGGTCGGCGTCCTCTGGGCCGTCCAGAACGGTTTCTTCGACGACGTCTCCGTGGACAAGCTCAAGGATTGCCAGGCCAAGATGACCGACTACCTCACGTCCCGGAAGTCGGCGCTGATGGCGAAGATTTTGAAGGAAAAGGCGCTCAACGACGCGTTGATCGCCGAGCTGAAGGCCGCCGTCACGGAGTTCAAACAGACGTATCGGTAAGCTTCGTGAGTTTGATGTCACAAATTGTGACATCAAACGACAAAGACCAAGTCATGGACTACGTAACAGCAATCAAACGCAAGGAGAGGATCGAGAACCTCATCCTGACCATTCGTGGTCAGCGTGTGATGCTGGATTCGGACTTGGCTAAGATCTACGGCGTTTCAACGATGCGGCTGAATGAACAGTTGAAACGCAACCGCGAAAGATTTCCAAAAGACTTTGCCTTTCAGCTTACACAGCAAGAGTTTGCAAACTTGATATCGCAAATTGCGATATCAAGTTTGCACGGTGGTCGCCGCAAACTCCCCTGGGTCTTCACCGAACACGGTGCGATCATGCTCGCCACCGTCCTCAACAGCCCCGTGGCGGTTGAGGCCAGCGTCCGCGTCGTTCGGGCCTTCGTCTATATGCGCGAGCAACTGCTGAAGCTCGGCCAGATCAGCGCGGCGGACGTGATGAAGAAGCTCGCCGAACTGGAAGGCCGCGTCGGAGAGCACGACGAAGCCATCAAGCTTGTTTTTACGGCGCTCAGGCAGATGCTCGAACCAGCCGCGCCCGCCGAGGAAGCACCGAAGCGGGAGATCGGTTTTCACGTGAGAGAAGCCCGAGGACGCTACGTCGTCCGAACCAAGCGCAAACGATTTTAGACCATGGCCAGTCCCCGCGATTTACGCCGACGCATCAAGTCGGTCAAGAACACGTCGCAGATCACCAAAGCGATGCAGATGGTGGCTGCCTCGAAGATGCGCAAGGCGCAGCAAGGCGCGCTCGCGGGCCGGCCTTATGCCGCGCTCATGAACACCGTGCTCGCCGAGGTCACCGCCAACATCGGTGACTTCAAGCATCCGCTGCTGGAGAAGCACCACACCGGCAAGCGCGCCGTGATCCTCATTAGCACCGACCGCGGCCTCTGTGGCGCGCTCAACAGCAACCTGATGCGCGAGGCGGCCAAGCTCGACAAGGCGACGACGCTCTACATCTGCGCGGGCCGCAAAGGTTCACAGTTCATCGCCCGCACCAAGCGCCAGCTCGCGGCGGAGTTCTCCTACAAGGACACGCCGCAGTTCAGCGAGGCGCGCGCCATCGCGAAATTTGCGCAGGACCTTTTCACCAAGGGCGAAGTGGACGGTGTGGACGTGCTCTACACGCGGTTCGTCTCGACGCTGAACCAGAAGCATGAACTCCGCCCGCTGCTGCCGGTCGGCGAACTCCAGGCCGTCGAGGCTGGCATGAGCGGCGACCGCAAAGGCGCGACGCTGGAGCGGACCGGCGTCGAGTATCTGTTCGAGCCGTCGGCCGGCGAAGTGCTCGGCACGCTACTGCCGCACTACGTGAACTATCTGGTCTTCCAGATGCTGCTCGAAGCGCGCGCCAGCGAGCACAGCGCCCGCATGGTGGCGATGAAGAACGCCACCGACAACGCGGCGCAGCTCATCAAGGACCTGACGATCGAATACAACAAGATGCGCCAGGCCAGTATCACGAATGAACTCTTGGAGATTGCATCCGCCCAAATGGCGACGGCTTAAGGTTAGTGACACATGAATAAAGGTAAAATCGTTCAAATCATCGGGCCGGTCGTGGACGTCGAGTTCGAGTCCGCGGACAAGCTGCCCGCCATCTACAACGCGGTCACGGTCGAGTTCCCTGTCGGCGGCAAGACGACCAAGCTCACGCTCGAGGTCGAGCAGCATCTTGGCGACAACTGGGTCCGCGCGATCGCGATGGGTTCCACCGAGGGCCTCAAGCGCGGCTTCGAGGTCACCGACACCGGCAACCCGATCATGATGCCCGTCGGCGAATGCGTCATGGGCCGCGTGTTCAACGTCATCGGCGAGGCCGTGGACGAGCGCGGGCCTGTCAACGCCCAGAAGTTCTACCCCATCCATCGTCCGGCCCCGGCGCTCACCGAGCAGTCCACCAGTCCGCAGTTGCTCACCACCGGCATCAAGGTCATTGACCTCATCTGCCCGTTCCTCAAGGGCGGCAAAGTCGGCGCGTTCGGCGGCGCGGGCGTCGGCAAGACCGTCGTCATCATGGAGCTGATCAACAACATCGCCAAGATGCACGGCGGCGTCTCCGTGTTCGCCGGCGTCGGCGAGCGCACGCGCGAGGGCAACGACCTTTACCACGAGATGTCCGAGGCCAACGTCATCAAGCAGGACGACCTCGGCGCGTCCAAGATCGCGCTGGTCTATGGCCAGATGAACGAGCCGCCCGGCGCGCGTCTCCGCGTGGCGCTCTCGGCCCTCGCCATCACCGAGTATTTCCGCGACGAGAAGAACCAGGACGTGCTGCTGTTCATTGACAACATCTTCCGTTTCTCGCAGGCCGGCTCCGAGGTTTCCGCGCTGCTCGGCCGCACGCCGAGCGCCGTCGGCTACCAGCCGACGCTCGCCTCCGAAATGGGCGAGTTGCAGGAGCGCATCACCTCCACGAAGACAGGCTCCATCACCTCCTTCCAGGCCATCTACGTCCCCGCTGACGACATCACCGACCCGGCGCCCGCGACCACGTTCACGCACCTGGACGCCACCATCGTGCTCGACCGCGCGCTCACCGACATCGGCATCTACCCGGCCGTGGACCCGCTCTCCTCGACCAGCCGCGCGCTCACGCCGGACATCGTCGGCGAGGAACACTACGCCGTCGCCCGCGGCGTCCAGCGCGTTCTCCAGCGTTACAAGGACCTGCAGGACATCATCGCCATCCTGGGCATGGACGAGCTTTCGCCCGACGACAAGCTCACCGTCTTCCGCGCGCGCAAGATCCAGCGTTTCCTCAGTCAGCCGTTCACCGTGGCCGAGGTCTTCACCGGCCGCCCCGGCAAACAACTGCCCGTGCAGGAGACCGTGCGCGGCTTCAAGGAAATCCTCGAAGGCAAACACGACGACGTGGCCGAGGGCAACTTTTACATGAAGGGCGGCATCGAAGAGATCAAAGAGTAGTGCGGATTGCGGAATGCGGAATTGCGAATGATGTAACATGGCCTCAATGCTCAAACTCGAAATCGTCACCCCGGAAGCCGTCGCCTACTCCGAGACGGTGGACATGGTCGTCCTGCCCGGCGCGGCCGGCGAACTCGGCGTGCTGGCCGGCCACGAGCCGCTCATGACCACCGTCGTGCCCGGCGAGTTGCGCGTCATCCGGGGCGGCGAGGAAACCGTCATGGCCATCGGTTCAGGTTTCGCCGAGATCACGGGCGAGAGCGTGCGCGTCTTGGCGGACATGGCCGTTCGCGCCGAGGAGATTGACGAAGCCGCCGCCATCGAGGCCCGCAAACGCGCCGAGCAGAGACTGGCTGAGAAACTGAGCGACGAGGAAATCATCACCGTCGAAGCTTCGATGCAAAGAGCGCTGATCCAGATCGAAGTCAAACGCCGCCACCGTGGCCAACACGCCGGCCACGGCCAGCACTCGCATCAGAAGTAGCCACTGGGGTTCTGCGGCTAGGTGTGCAAGAACGCGTGAAGAAGCGAGGTTGCGATCACCTCGACTGAAGGCATTTCAGCTTTTACTCGAAATGTAGAGAGGGCGTTCCAGTGATTCTGTTTGGCGCAATCATGGCATTCACAATACAGCCATGAGACTCTTCAGGAGAGCTTTTCTCCCGGCAATCTCATTTGGCAGCGTGCTGACGCCGAATGCTGTCGCATACCGATCATAACTGAACTCCTTGCCGAAATACGCTTGGTAGTTCCTGTCGAACTCCTTCATATGTGTTATCACGTCCGTCAGCTTCCGATCTTTCAGCGCACCCAAAGCACTATTCACCGACGACGCCAAGTTTTCATCTATGAACTTCAAATCTGCTTCCATCTCTGCGACTGTTGCTGAACTGCTGTTCCATTGAACCGCAAAGAACTGAAGGTCTATTCTCAATCCTAAGGAATTCGTGCTGCCTCGCCCGGTTCGGCATCGAGTAAGTCGATGCAAAGCTTCTCGATGAAGTTGGACGACCAAGATCTGAATATCGGTCATCACCAATTCAAAACGTAGAACCACTTCTTCTTCGGTTTTCCTCACCAGAGAAGCCATGAATTCCTGAAACGTTCTGATTGGCATAATCTCTAATCCTTCCTATCCATGGGAAACGCCCAACATGTTACTCAGTTGCACTTCCGCCGCATATGTTGGCTCCAGTGATCGAGTTCGGCTCATAAATGCTCTACGGCGTAATCTGATCTCGCGCAGCGGCCGATAAACGGCTGCGGACGTTCGCAGGCACGGGACACGGGAACGCTCGCGGGCCGTAACTGGTTGAATCGCCTGCCGCGTCATTGATGATGAGCAGCCGCAAATATCTGTCTCCGTCGTAGGCCCACAGCCGCGACGGGTCTTCTACAAGCACGAACCAATTCGTCTGTGCTTTCCATCCGTCCGTCGAGTAGGTGATGTTAATCGCCGCATCGCGTGTGATGGAGACCTGACGGGTCACTGGATTAGTTGTGGTGAGCACATCGAAGTGCCGCGCTCGACGAACCTCCAGTTTGCCGTCCTGCTCCGACACTCTGACGATAAACGCCCTCCCATCACGGGGTGCTCTCCAAACGCGGTGATCATCTCCCCGCCCCGAGGCGCGCCACTGGAGGTCGGTGTAGTTTGCTGAAAGCATCCTGTGAGTGATATGGATGCGACGGCTAGAAATGCCAGGGATGCACGCATGGCTATTATCCTCTCGGCTAATTACTCACAAACGTCGGGCCAGATTCTTAATTGAGTTCTCGTGGATCTCGAAGTTACCAAGAAATTTGACCAATGCTTCGGCCTGAATGACGAACACTGTATGCTCTTTTGCGTGGGCCAAGGCTTGCAGGCTCGTTATGCTGTTTGGGATGTGCGTCGAAAGCTGCTTTCTAAAGCGGACGAAGTCCACTTCTTGAAACTCCTGCGCCGATATTTTTCCGTCCGTTATTGAGATTTGGTCCGGCGAAAACGAGCACGTCATCAGTTTTGCCGTCGTGACAATGGCGCTGAAATACGAACGAAACTGTGATATCGAATCGCCCAAGAACCGCTTTTCCTCACCTGCGAATGCTTCCGTTGCAGATACCACTTCAGCAGCAACACGCTCCAACAGCGGTTTGGACCGGTCTTCGCCCGGAACGACGCAATACGCGGATTCAGCCGAAGCCGGGTCCAAAGACACCTCGCGCCAGTCAAAACACTTCAAGCCGTCGTTTCCAACAAATGAAACCCATCCCTTGGCATGTGTCCGAAGATCGATCTGTGTTTTCGGATTAAGAAATGTCCAGGATGTGTTGAGGACACGCTTGCATTCGATCAGCAAGACGCTCGTTTGGTATTGGTTCTCAAGAATGAGATCCATGAACCCGCTTGCGTCGTCGTTCGTGTTCTTCCATGAGTGCTCAGTGCAAAGAACCCGCCATCCATGCCCCGTTGTTGTCCTGACCAGATTTGCGAGAGCAATTTGAAGCGGAAATCCGGATTGGTTCACTGTCTCGCCTAGTTTTGAGTCGTCATTCATATGTTCTATGAATCAGCTTGTGGGCGGTGCGGGCATTCTCATCGTCGCCGGGCGATGTTTGGCTCCAGCCGTTGGGGCCGAGGGCGGCGAAGCGGAAGTAGTTCTGTTGCCCGTTTTCACCTCGGTCGGGATTGTCCGCTTCGATGTTGCTGATGGCAAGCGGTTTTCATTTCTGGTGCGGCGCGTGCGGCGCGGTGTAGGCTGGGTCCCCGACCCGGCGGCATCATTATCCATGTCCGCCGCGTGGGGGCACGCGTCCTACAGAATCCGCGTGAATCCGTGCCAATTCGCGGCTGATAATCCTGCGCTGGGCCGTCGCACGAGGGTAGGGGGCCTGCCGCAACAAATGGCACTATTCTTCGGAAACAATCGTTGATTTGCGGCGGGAGCCTACCTATAGTTCGCCGCTCATTGTGAAAGAAACGAAGAACAATTCGACCAAGGTGCTGCGGCTGGGGCTGCCGAAGGGCAGTCTGCAGGAGTCGGCCTTTGCCTTGATGGCGAAGGCGGGCTTTGTGGTCAACGTCAGCAGCCGCTCGTATGTGCCGCGGATCAACGACCCAGAGATCGAGGTGCGCCTCATCCGCGCGCAGGAAATCAGCCGTTACGTGGAGCTGGGGTCGCTCGACGCCGGGCTGACGGGCAAGGACTGGATCGAGGAGAACGCCAGCGATGTGCATGCGGTGGCAGAGATCGCGTTCTCGAAGCAGACGTTGATGCCGGCGCGCTGGGTGCTGGCGGTGCCGAACGATTCGCCGATCAAGAGTGCGAAGGATTTGCAGGGCAAGCGGATCGCCACGGAAGTAGTGGAGTTGACGCGCCGCTGGCTGAAGAAGCATGGCGTGGAGGCGGAGGTGGAGTTTTCCTGGGGCGCGACCGAGGTGAAGGCCGCTGACCGGCTGGTGGACGCGATTGTGGAGCTGACGGAGACCGGTTCGTCGCTAAAGGCGAACAATCTTCGCATCGTGGACACGCTGACGACGTCGTTCCCGCAACTCGTCGCCAACCGCAAGGCGTGGAGCGACGCTTGGAAGCGCCGCAAGATCGAGGTGCTGGTAATGCTCCTCAAGGGCGCGCTGGCGGCGCAGGAGAAGGTTGGCCTGAAGATGAACATCCAACGCAAGCAGTTGCCGAAGTTGCTGAAGCAACTCCCGGCGTTGCGCAACCCGACGGTGAGCACGCTCAGCCAGCGCGGCTGGGTCGCCGTCGAGACGGTCATTGACGAGCGCATTGTGCGGGAGATCATCCCGCAACTCAAAGAGGTCGGCGCGGAGGGCATCATCGAGTATCCGCTGAACAAAGTCGTGGCGTAAGCCGCAGATCAGAGGTCAGATGTCAGAGATCAGAGGTCAGACGAGTGTCCGTTGAGCAAGAAGGTGGCTGAGCCGCCGAACCCGTTTTTTTAGAAAACTGTCCGAAGGAATAGTCCATGGGATCCATTAAGAAACGTCGCAAAGCAAAAATGAATCGGCACAAGCGACGGAAGCGTTCAAAGGCGCACCGTCACATGAAACGCACGTGGCAGAAATAAGCCGCGCCGGCACACGGCCGGAACGGTAGCCACGGATGCGCGCGCCGGCAGATGCCGGCGCGCATTGCGGGAAAGATTGCTTGTGTTGAAGAACCGACAAGGTTTCCGACGCGCAGCCAACCGGCTTGCGCGAGCGGCTGTTTGTGGTTTGATGCTGGCTGGAGGCGTGTGGTGCAGCGGTGCCGCGCCCGCCCCGCCGGCGAAACCGAAGCAGCCGCCAGCGCCGAAGACCATCAAGCGCGCCCCAAGCCGGGACCCCCTTCAACTGACGCCCGACGCGCAGGCTCGCGCCGAGGCGATGGCGCATTACGCCGCGGGCCATCTCTACGAATTGCGGCGGGAACCGGAGCGCGCCCTTGGTGAATACGAAGCGGCGTTGAAGCTTGACCCCGGCCAGGCGGAACTGGCCTCCAAGCTCGGCGCGGAGTATCTGCGGCGCAAGCAAAACGACAAGGCGCTTGCGGTGCTGACCAAGGCAGCGGCGGCGAACCCGAAGCGTTACGAAATCCAACTGCTGCTCGGCATCGCCTACCAGACCGTGGACAAGCGGGACAAAGCCACCGCTGCTTACACCGCCGCCAGCAAGCTCGACCCGCTCCAGATCGGGCCGTATCAGTCGCTCGCGGGGTGTTATCTCCGTGACCAGAAGGTTGCGGACTCGCTTAAGACGCTGGAGCGCGCGTTTGTGCAGAAGAGCGAGGACGCCCGCTATTGGGCCACGCTCGGCGACCTCTACGCGCTGACGATACGCGGCCCGGACGCCGAGAAAGCCGTCAAGACCGTTTACAAGCAGAAGCCCAAGACCGACCGCGCCGTTGAGTGCTACGAGAAAGCCCAGAAGTTCGCCGCGGAGGACCTGAGCGTCCCGTTTCGGCTCGCTGGTTATTACGTCATGACCAGCCGGCCCGACCAAGGCATTGCGATCTACAAGAAGCTGCTGGAAAAGCGGCCTGACGCGATCGATGTCCGCGAGCGGCTCGCCTATGCCTACGCCGCGAAGAAGGAGTTTACCCAGGGTGCCGCGCAGATCGAGGAGATGGTCAAGCGCCAGCCGTTGAACTGGCAGGTCTATCTGCTGCTCGGAAGTTTTTACGAGGACAGCAAGATGCTCGATCGCGCCCAGGCCAACTACGAGCAGGCGCTGATCCTGAACCCGAAGGAACTCCAGCTTTACCTGCGCGTGGCCCGGTTGCAGGTGGCGCAGAAGCACCCCAAGGAAGCGCTTCAGACGTTGCAGCGTGCCAAGGATCGTTTCCCCGTCACCGCGCGCGTGCCTTACTTCCACGGGTTGATCTACAGCAACATGAAGGATTACCCGAAGGCCGTGGAGGCGTTTGCGCAGGCGGAGGCGATGGCCAAGGCGCGCAAGGAAGACAAGGAACTGATAGACAGCTCGTTTTATTTCTACTATGCCGCCGCCGCCGAACGCTCCGGAAAGTTCGACCTCGCCACCGGGCTTTTCCGCCAGTCCATCAAGCTGAATCCGGAGAATGACGAAGCCTGCAACTATCTTGGCTACATGTTTGCCGAGAAGAGCATCAACCTGAAAGAAGCCGAGGAATTGGTCAAACGCGCGCTGAAGATGCAGCCGAAGAACGGCGCGTTTCTCGACAGCCTCGGATGGGTTTATTACCGCAAGGGCGACTACCGCAAGGCGCTCGAAAGTGTCAGCGAAGCGGCCAGGAGTGACGCGGCCAAGGAAGATGCCACCGTCTTCGAGCATCTCGCCGACATCTACCTCAAGCTCGGCAAGAAGGACCTCGCCCGCGAGCAACTCCGCAAGGGCTTGGAGATCGATCCGAAGAACAAATCCGTCGCCGAGAAATTGAAGACGCTCGGTGGCGATGCCTCGCAGAAGAAGCCCGCGGCCCCCGCTGCGCCGGCCAAGCCTTGACCGCTCCAAAAACGAGCGGCGCGCCGACTGTTGTCAACGCGCCGCTGCGCCACATCTGTTTGGGAAATCAGGTCATTCGATCTTGATAACGTCCTTGCCGGTAAAGCCTGTGCCGGCCACAGGCTTGGCGATCGAGAACTTGTCCGACACCTCCACCACCTCGATCTGGCCGTATTTCGTGGTCTTGCCGCCGAGGTTCAGGCCCGTCTCTGGATCAATCAGCGCCTCGCCCGGATGGTAGCAGGCGAACCGGTCGCCCGGCCTCACACCGAAGTTCGCACCGGCGTTGATGTAGATCTTGTCGGGGTCAGCTTTCACGATCCGGCCCTGCCACGGCACCTGCTCCAGCCGCGAGGAAATTGCCGCCACCGCCTGGTTGAGTGCGTCAACCACCGCGTCACCCAGCGGCGTCTTCTTCAACCCGCCCATGCCGCCGCGGAAGTCACCGGAGGCAAAACCGAACGACAGCCCCGACTTGCGGGCGATGCCTTTGATCTGCTGCGAGTCGAGCACTTGCCCGCTGGTGGTGTCAATGATCCGCAGCGCAATCAAGACCTCGGCCTTGCCGCCGCTGGCACCGATGTTGAATCCCTTGAAACCGAACGCCGCGCCGCCATCGGACGTGCGCGTGTCCACGCTCAGGATGCTGCCGGTGATCTGGATTTGCGCCGTCAGCAGTTGGCCGACCTTGGGGGCGTTGGCCGTATCTACAGTGCGCCCGCTTTGCGCGAAGTCCTGCTCCTTCATGACGGTCTGGATTTCCGCGCGCTCCACGACGATGAACCGGCCGCACTTGATCAGCGCGTCGGCCAGCGAATCGGCGAAACCGGTGCCGAGTTCGACCTGGCCCTGCCAGTTGGACTTGTTGTCGAAGTGCGTGACGGCGATCCGTTTCTTCAGCATCGGCCCGGCCATTTGCGGCCCGACGGGAATCGCGCGGACGACTTGCGGCTCCTGGGCGTGGACCAACACCGCCGCAACTATCAAGCTCGCTACAATGGTCAAAGTTCTCATAACAATTCGTTTCCTTCCCACAAAATGATGCTTCTTCAGACGCGCAAGACTTTAGTTTCTTCAAAACCTTCTGGCAACCAAATCATTCGTCCGACAGGCTATCGTCAATCCAGCGCAGGTAGTCCGCTTGCCCGGCCGCCAGCGGCAGTGCGATGATTTCCGGCACCTGGTAACTGTGAAGCTGCTTCACCGCACGCTCCACGGCTCGGAAACGGTTGCGGCGTGTCTTCATCACCAGCAGCCACTCGCGCGCGTGATCAATCTTCCCTTTCCACCAGTAGTGCGATTCCACGCCGGGCACGATGTTGGCGCAGGCCACCAACCGCTGCTCCAGCAGCGCCCGCGCGATCCGGCGCGCTTCCAGCCGTGAGCCGGCGGTGACGAAGACAGCACAGTAAGCAGTGGCGGCAGTCATGGGATCCTTTCAATCACGGCCGGCAGTTCGCTGAGGTTGTGAATGACGAAATCCGCCTCGTGCGCCCACTCCGGCACCTTGTCGTTGATGAGCAACACGGCGCGAGCGCCGGCGTTGTGGGCGCAACGCAGGTCATAGACATAATCGCCGACCGCCAGCACCTCCACCGGCGGGAGGTTCCATTGCCGTGCCAGAGCCAGCACCGGTTCTGGCGACGGTTTGTGCGGTCCATCTTCGCGCGTCAACGTCGCGTCGAAGTGCAGACCGAATTTTGTCAGCACCGTTTCGACCGACTTGCGCGAGTTGCGCGTCAGCAGGCCAAGCTTGATGCCGCGTTTCCGGAGCAAATCGAGCAACTCCGCCGCGCCGGGCTGCAACGTGGCGTTCACGGCGGCGTCTTCCTCGATGCGATGCAGAATGCTCTCCAGCCGCCGCCGCTCGGCATCGTCCACGGACTTCAGGTGATCCACGATGTCGCCCACCATCACGCCCAGCTCACGCCGCAGCGCTTGGAAGTCAATGTGCGGTTCCGTCAGCGTGCCGTCCATGTCGAAGATGATGCCGCGAATCATGTGAGTTGGGAGTTGGAAGCTTCGGCCGGTTTGGTTTGGGCAATCCAGCCGCCGCCGAGCATCAGGTCGCCGTCATAGAAGACCGCCGCCTGACCTGGCGTGACAGCGCGCTCCGGCTCGGCAAACCGCACGCGGACACGCACGCCGCCGTCGAGCGGTTCGAGGGTTGCGGCGGAGCCTTTGTGCTGGCTGCGAATCTTGACACTCGCCTCGCGCGGCCGATCCGGCGCGGCGATGGAAACCCAGTTGCATCGCTCGACGAGGCATTCCGCGCTCGCCAGCGCCGCGTCGTTACCCACGATGACGCGGTTGCGCGCAGCATCGAGCGCGATCACATAGAGCGGCCGGCCTGTGGCGACGCCCAGCCCGCGCCGCTGGCCGACAGTGAAAAACTCGATACCCGGATGTTGCCCGAGCACGCGCCCGGTGGTGTCCACGATGTCGCCCGCGTGTTCTGCCACGCCTGCGACGCGCAGGAAGCGCCGGTAATCGTCGGCGACGAAGCAGATTTCCTGGCTCTCTTCCTTTGTTGCGACCTTCATGCCGAGCTGTGCCGCGATGGCGCGTGTTTCCGGTTTCGTCACGTCGCCCATCGGGAACAACGCGTGCATCAGTTGTTGCTGGCTGAGCGAGAAGAGAAAATAGGACTGGTCCTTCTTTTCATCGCGCCCCTTGCGGACACGCATCCGGTCGCCGCGCTCAAGGATGGCGTAGTGGCCGGTGGCGACGCACTCGGCACCAAGCGAGCGGGCCTTGTCGAGCAGTGTGCCGAACTTCAGCCCCTCGTTGCAGAGCACGCACGGGTTCGGCGTGCGGCCGGCGCGATACTCGGCCACGAAGTAATCAATCACCTGTTTTTGGAACTGCGTCTGCTCGTCCACGACATAGTGGGGGATGCCAAGCTGCTGCGCCACCGCCCGCGCGTCAGCGACGGCCTGCGGGCCGCAGCATTTCTCCTCGACACGGTTCTGGCACGCCTCCGGCCAGAGCTTCATCGTGATGCCGATGACCTCATAGCCCTGCTGGAGCAGGCGGCTGGCAACAACGCTGGAGTCCACGCCGCCGCTCATGCCAACAACCACGCGGGTCTTTTTGTTCATTCAGAGTCCCGGCCCGGCAACGCGCCGAAGCCAGTTTCGGTCGCCCACTCTAACGCCGCCCGCCGTGCTGTAAAGTGAGGAAAAACGCTTGACCGTCCATCTCCCGCCCGTGAGAGTCGCTCTTTGGTGAGGTTCTCGTGGCGCACAATCGGACTGGTGATTGCGGCGGCAGCTCTTGTCGCGGCGGCGGTCTGGTTTTGGCCGCGCCGGGCACCGGGTGGCGCCGGTCTTCTTCCCGTCACGACGCCGATCTTCGTGCAGTTTCCCAATGTTACCGCGACGACGGCTCATTGGGCGCAGACGCCCGCTGCAACGATGGTGGCGAAGTTGCGGGAAGGCTCATCCTCCAAGGGAGTCGGCGGGGTGATGACGAAACGCTGGAGCAATCTGCTGGATGCGGTCGTTCGCGGGGCGACGGAATTGGCGGAGGGCGAGGCGTTCGTGGCGCTCACTGGTCTGCAAACCTCGCCGCGAATTGCGCCGCAGTTGGTGGTCGCCATCCAGTTCGGCGCTCGCGGCCAACAGGCGCGCGAGTGGCTCGGTCAGATCAAAGGCCAGTTGAAGCGCGAATTTCCGGCGACGGTATTTAGCGACCAGCGGTATTTCAAGACCGACTACCAGCAATGGCGGCTGGAGCCGGGTTTGGAAATCTGCGCCGCCATGCTGGGAGACCGCCTCATCCTCACGCTAGGCGCCGCGCCGATGATGGAGGTGATTGACCGTCACCGGGATCCGTCGCGCGAGACGCTGGCCCGGAGCGCGCCATTCCGTGCGATGCGCGCGCGACTGCCGGAGCGCGCCGACTGGCTGCTGGTGGCGCAAGCGGGGCCGTTGACGCAGATGCTCGATCCCTTCCTGCAATGGTTGCCGCAATTGCAAACGCTCGCGAAGCCGCTGGCGCAGCTCGACGCCATCGGCGCGGCGCAGATTTTCGATGACAGTCAGGTGTTGGACTCGCTGGTAGTGGCGCACAAGACCCCTCCGAAACAGGCGCTTCACCATTTCAAGCCGATGCTGTTGGATCGTTTGCCGGCGTCGTGCGTCGCCTGCGCGATGGCCGACATGCCGGCCGGCGAAGTTTATAATTTCATCATTCGGACGACGCTCACCTTGGGCCATCGGGAATGGATGAAAGTGCTCACGCTTTTCGAAACCGGCTGGGTCGCGCAGCGAACCGATTTCGCCGGCGACGTGCTCGGCGCGCTCGGCACGCCAACGGCGGTGGCATTGGACTGGCCGGAAGGCCAGCGCCGGCTGGCCGTGCTGTTCGGCGCGCCGCTACAGAAACCGGATCGGTTGAAGGCCGTCATGCGGCGGTTTGACAAGGCGCAGCAACCGCCGCCGCTTCGCTGGCGCATTGTCAACGATTGGTTGTGGCTGTCGTCGTCGGAGGATTCGCTGGAGCGCGTGAGCCAGACTGCGCGAGGCGCTGCGCCGTCTCTCAAGGTCGGTGTGCAACGGCAGGCGACCCTCGCAACGAACGGCGGGTGGTGGTGGCTCTTCGCGGACACCGTGCGGCTGACAACGACGTTCGACTTTTCAGCGGCGCAGCAACCGTTGCTGACCAGTGTTGTCCGCCAGGGCCGCTTTGACGAAGCGACGGCCGTCTCGCCGCTGGGCAGCATCGTGAGTGCGTGGCTCGCCATCGAGGCGACGGATCGCCCGCCTCCGGCGAAGAAGTGAACTGCAACCGCCTATCGCACCACGAGCAGACTTTCGCGCTCGCCGCTTTCGGTGCCCACCTTGCGGCGGAGGAAGTCGAGGATTTCGTTTTCCAGCTGGCTACAGGCACTGCTCCAATTTTTCCTGCCGGTGAGGAGCTTCACACATGGGCGAAGGCCGGTGAACTGGATGAACCGCGCGGGATGACCGCGCAGGTCATGCACGGTCTTCTCCAACTCCTTAAAGAACACCAGCTCGAAGCCGTAGCCCGCCTGCACGGCGAGCTTGCGCAGGTCGGCTGAGAACGCTGCCGGCTTGTCGCTGTCAATGACTTCGCAGCAGCACTCCAGCACGCGCTCGAGCACCTCGTTCAGCGCCGCCTCTTCCACGATATCGCGGTCGAGGTCGGTGTGGAAGTAGTGCATCACCGCGTGGGCGATCTGCCGCGCCACCCACAGCTCGATCTTGCCGATGGTCGGATGCCCGGTGATCTGATGGGCCAGTTGCTCCAAGGTGAGCGGCACGCACTGGCCGCTTTCCTTCACCAAGAAAATGACATCTTCCCGCACGTCAATCATGTTCATCTCCTGCCGCGCGCCTCAGCCCGCAGCTCAAGCTTTATTGCTTAACTCCTGAATGGTGTGCACAAATTCGTTGATGTCTCGGAACTGGCGATAGACCGACGCGAACCGCACGTAAGCCACCTCGTCGAGTTCGCTCAGGTGCTTCATCACCGCCTCACCGATGGCCGTCGCCGGCGCCTCGCGGTCGTATTTGTTGCCGAGTTCCTCGACGATCTCCTCGACCGTCCGGTCAATCTTCTCGACGCTGACCGGTCGTTTCTCGCACGCCTTCAGCAGGCCGGCGGCGAGCTTGCGCCGGTCGAAATCCTCCCGCCGGCCGTCACGCTTGACCACCAGCAACGTGGCGCGCTCGGTTTCCTCGTAGGTGGTGAAGCGATGTCCACAGCCCAAACACTCCCGTCGGCGTCGGATCACGGCTCCGTCGCGCGACATCCTGGAGTCTATGACCTTATCATCTGTGTGCCGGCATTTGGGACAGAGCATTATGTTAGACCTCTACGGGCTGTGGTTGTCCCGTGGCTAACACACAATCCCTTGGGCTGTCAAGGCACTTTTTCCTTTCAGCCGCCTTTCAGCCGTCTTGACAGTCGCTCCCGTCTCCAACATCATCCGCCGAAAAAGAAGACATTATGGCAGATTTCCAACCGTTCCAAGCTCTGAACTACAACCTCGACCGCCTTCGCCAGCAGCCGGCGCGCGGCGCGGGTCTGGCCGACGTGCTCACCGAGCCTTATGACAAGATCACGCCGGAAATGCAGACGGCTTATTATGCGCGGCACGATCAGAACATCGTGCGCGTCATCCTCGGCCGCGAGGAAGCGGGCGACACCGACCAGCGCAACAAATACACACGCGCCGCGGAGTTCTTCCGCTCCTGGCAGCAGGAGAACTTTCTTGTCCGCCGTGCGCAGCCGGCGATCTTCGCCTATGAGCAGACGTTTCGCGTCGGTGGCCGCGAACTGACACGCCGCGCGCTGATTGGCCGCGTGCGGCTCAGCCGTCCGGAGGAAGGCCATATCCTGCCGCATGAGCGCACGCTCAGCAAACCGAAGGCGGACAGACTCAACCTCTTGCGCCACGCTCGCGCTCACTTCGGCCAGATTTTCCTCCTCTATCCCGGCAGCGGCGTGGAACTCAACGCGGCGCGTGCCGCAGCCACGCCGCTGGCGAAGTTCGAGGATCAATACGGAATCCGTCACTGTCTCATGGCTATTGAGAGCAGCGCGTCGTTGAGCGCCGTGCAGCAGACGCTGCGCCCGCTCAAGTTCTACATCGCCGACGGCCATCATCGTTTCGAGACCTCGCTCAACTACCGCGAGGAAATGCGGCGGCAGCATCCGAATGCCGGCCCCGACGCGCAGTTCGAGTTCACGATGGCGACGCTCGTGGCGATGGACGATCCCGGCCTCATCGTGCTGCCGACACACCGGCTGGTTCACAACATCGCCAGCTTTAGTGCAGACGCGTTGCGGACCGCGCTGGCGGAATGGTTTGATCTCGAACCCACCGCGAGCCTCGACGCGTTGCAAGCGCGCATGGCGCAAGCGCCGGCCGACGATCACTGGTTCGGTCTGTTCCTGCCGACTGTGGGATTCACGTTGTTGAAGCTGCGCCGCGACCGTGACCGCGCGCCGCTCTTTGCCGGCCAGCCGCCGTTGTGGGAGAGCTTGGACGTAGCGATTCTGCACACGGTGATTTTGGACCGGATGCTTGGCATTAATGAGGAACGCCTCCGCGAGGAATCCAATCTCCACTACTTGCGCGAGGCGGCCACGGGCGTCGAAAGCGTTCGCGGAGGGAAGGGGCAGGCGTTCTTCCTGCTGAACCCGACGCCGGTGCGCGCGGTGCAGGCGATTGCCGACGCGCGGTCGCGGATGCCGCAGAAGAGCACGGATTTTTATCCGAAACTGCCGACGGGAATGACCATCTACGACGTGTCGGTGTAACGTCGCGCTTGCGGGCGAAGTTGCCTGCTACAGTTTCCGCACGGTCACTTTCGGCAGCAGCCGCCGCATCTGGCGGGCGCCGCAGCCATTCGCCGTCGGCGGACAGGCCACGTGGGCGGCGCCGGCCGCCACGCCCCAGCGCAACGCCTCCGGCAAATCGTGTCCCCGCGACAGTGCCAGTGCGAATGCTCCCGCGAAGCAATCGCCCGGCCCGACGTTGTTGCGTCGCGGCACGCCCGGCGAGCGTGCGGTCCAGCAGCCGTCCGCCGTCGCGAGCACCGCGCCTTGCGCGCCGCGCGAGACAACGGCCGCCTCCGCGCCCATTTGCACCAGCCGCCGCGCCGCGCGCGCCACGGCTTGCGTCGTTTCCAGCCGGCCGCCAAGCAACCGCCGCGCCTCGTGAACGTTCGGCTTCACCATGAACGGCTTTGCGCGCAGCCCCTGCCGCAACGGTTCGCCATCGGTGTCGAGGATGACGCGGACGCCGCGGCGGTTGGCCATGCGGATGATGTCCGCATAAGTGTCCGCCGGCACGCCGGGCGGCAGACTGCCGCTGATCACCAGCAGCGCCGCGCGCGGCAGATTACGCTCGACAGCGTCCATCACCTGCTGCAACTCGCGCGCCGTCAGCCTCGGCCCCGGTGCATTCAGCCGTGTGTGCGCACGTCCACCGGTTTCGTGAATGTTGATGTTCACGCGCGTCTCGTCGGCGATCGACACCAGCTTGGCACGGATGCGCGTCTTGCTGAAACGGTTCAGGAAATCCATCCCCATGTGGCCGCCGATGGGCGCGATGGCCAGTGTCTTGCCGCCGAGCGCCTGCACGGCACGGGAAACATTGATGCCTTTGCCTCCGGCCTCGCGGTTCTTGGAAATGATGCGGTTCACGTCGTCGCGCATCAGCCGTCGCACCTCAACCTCCACGTCAATGCACGGGTTTAACGTCAGCGTCAAAATCATGACCGTTCCAATTTGTCCGCGCGCATCGCGCAGGCCCGTTTCAAGATGCGTCGCGCCAGCGTCAGCTTGCTTGCGCGCCGCGGCCGTTCGACGTCGCCGTCGCGGCCAATGATGATAATCTCGTTGCGGTCGGAGCCGAAGCCCGTGCCGGGCAGACTCACGTCATTCGCCACGATCATATCGAAGTTCTTTCGTTCCAGCTTCTCGCGGGCGTTCGCCTCAACGCGTTGCGTTTCCGCCGCGAAACCAACCAGCACCTGTCCTTGTCGGAGTGATTTTCCAATCGTCGCCGCAATGTCCACCGTCGCTTTCAATCGCAGCACAAACTCCGCCTTCTGTTTTCCGCCTTCCGTCTTCTTCAACTTCTGCCGCGCCCGGTTTACCGGCGTCCAGTCAGCTACCGCGGCGGATAGAATAACCACATCCGCCCGTTTCGCACGCCGAAACACTTCGCGCGCCATTTCTTCGGCGGTCTCGACTCTGACCAACTCTACGCCCCGCGGCACCGCGAGCGTCACCGGCCCGCTGACCAGCGTCACGACCGCGCCTGCCTCGCACGCGGCCTGCGCCAACGCGTAACCCATCTTGCCCGACGACGGGTTGGACAAGAACCGCACCGGGTCGAGCCATTCGCGCGTCGGCCCGGCGGTGACGAGAACGGACGTGCGGCGTTGGACATGGAGTGTGGAGAGTGAATGAGTTCGACGCTTCACGCCTTACGCTCCACGCTTCACGAGCCGTTCGATCGCCGCCACGATGCCGTCCACGTTCCAGAGCCGCCCCAGTCCTTCATAGCCGCACGCCAGCAGGCCGGCCTCCGGTCCGATGAACTGCGCGCCGCGCTTCTTCAGCGTCGCCACGTTTTGTTGTGTCGCCGGATGCTGCCACATCTTGCCGTTCATCGCCGGTGCAATCAGCAGCGGTGCCTGGCAGGCGAGCGCGATTGAACTGAGCGCGTCGTCCGCGAGGCCGAGCGCCATCTTCGCGATGACGTTGGCTGTTGCGGGCGCGATCACGAGCAGGTCGGCCGCGTCGGCCAGCGAGACGTGCTGCGGCTTCCATTCCGCCGGCTCTTCAAAGAGGTTGAGCGTCACCGGATTGCGGGAGAGCGTGGCGAATGTCAGCGGCGTGACCAACTCCGTCGCTTCGCGCGTCATGACGACGTGGATGGTGTGTCCGGCTTTGACGAGTTTGCTGACCAGATCGGCGGCTTTGTAGGCCGCGATCGAACCGGTCACGCCGACCAGAATTGTTGCCTTCTTTCCCATTGCCCCATTACTCCGTTTTGAAACTCAGCCGCGCCGACCGGCATCGCTCGGCATCCACGATGGCGCGCATCTGCCGATAATCGTCCTCAATCGGGCCGGTCACAATCACATAATCGTATTCGCGCCAGTGTGTCATCTCGCGCCGGGCCTCCGAGAGCCGCCGCGCGATGGTCGCTTCGTCGTCGGTGCCGCGTTTTCGCAGGCGCTGTTCGAGCAGTTGCAGCGCCGGCGGCATCAGGAACACGCTCACTAGCGCCCGGCGGAGGCGCGGGTCGGCCTTGGCAAGCTTGCAGACAATGGCCGCGCCTTGCACGTCAATGTTCAGCAGCGCGTCACGTCCCGCCGCCAGCAGTTCCTCGACGGTCTTGTGCAGTGTGCCGTAGTAGTGGCCGTGAACCTGCGCGTGTTCCAAAAACTCGCCGCGGGCGACGCGCTGCTCGAAATCGTCACGCGTTAGAAAATAGTAATCACGACCTTCTTGCTCGGCGCCTCGCGGTGGGCGTGTCGTGCAGGAGACCGAGCGCACAACGTTCCGGTCGGCTTCCATCAGCCGGTTGCAGAGCGTGGTCTTGCCGCCGCCCGAAGGCGAGGATAGCAAGATCAAAAGACCCTCCTTGGGTTTCATGAGCGCCTACTCGATGTTCTGCACCTGCTCACGGATTTTTTCAAGCTCCGCTTTCAGCATCACCACGGTTTGCGTGATGGCGATGTCGTTGGCCTTGGAGCCGATGGTGTTGATCTCGCGGCCCATCTCTTGCGAGAGAAAATCCAGCGTGCGCCCCACCGGCTGGCCGGAGGCGAGGCAGTCGGCGAACTGGTCGAGATGGCTCGCCAGCCGCGTCAACTCCTCCGTGATGTCGGCGCGATCGGCGAAGATCACTACTTCTTTGAGCAACCGCTCGTCATCCAGCGGCAACTCCACGCCGGAATTCTTGATGCGCGTATGCAGTTGTTGCTGGTAACGTTTCGCCACGTTCGGAGCTTCGGCGCGGACTTTGACAACGCCGTCGCGCAGCAGAGTGAGCCGCTTGTTCAGGTCGGCTGCCAGATGTTTGCCTTCACGTTCCCGCATCTTCACCAACCGATCCAGCGCGTGGTTTAACGCCGTTTCCACCAACGGCCCCAACGAACCGGTGTCTGTTTCCGCTTCGACCACGTTCACCACACCCGGCGCGCGAAGGATCGAATCGAGGGTGATTGAGCCGTCAATACCCAGTTCACGGTGCAGTTTCTTCGTCGCTTGCAGGTAAGCCTTCGCCACCGTCATGTTCACCTGCACTTGCGCGCGCGGCCGATCCGCGGCGGGGTGATAACCGACGGCGACGTTGAGCCGGCCGCGGGCGACGCGCGTGTTGATGATGTCGCGGATGCGCGGCTCCAGTTCGATCAGCTCACGCGGCAGGTTGATGGTAATGTCGCTCTGCTTGCGGTTGACCGAGTTCAACTCGACGGTGATTTTCACGCCGTGACGCGAACACTCGCCGCGCCCATAGCCAGTCATGCTTTTCATAGCTTCACAATCTCCGCCACTTGCTGCACGTCTTTGTCACCGCGACCGGAAAGGTTGATAATGACGACTTGGCGCTTCTTCATCTTCGGCGCCAGCTTCATCGTGTGTGCCACGGCGTGCGCGCTCTCCAACGCCGGGATGATGCCTTCCTTCTCGGCGAGGAACCGGAACGCTCGCAGCGCTTCGTCGTCCGTGGCGTAGGTGTATTCGATGCGCTTGAGGTCGCGCAGCCACGCGTGTTCCGGCCCGACCGCCGCGTAGTCAAGGCCCGCGCTGACCGAGTGCGTCAACTCGATTTGTCCGTCGGCGTTCTGGAGCACGTAAGTCCGCGTGCCCTGCAACACGCCGAGCGATCCGCCTGCGAACCGCGCCGCGTGATCGCCCGGCTTGATGCCGCGCCCGCCGGCCTCGACGCCGATGAGCCGGACCTTCTTGTCAGCGAGGAACGGATGAAAAATGCCGATGGAGTTCGAGCCGCCGCCGACGCACGCGACGATCGCGTCGGGCAACCTGCCTTCCTTCGCCAGAATCTGCCGGCGCGCCTCGCGGCCGATGCAGCTCTGGAAATCGCGCACCATCATCGGATACGGGTGGCTGCCGAGCGCGCTGCCGAGGATGTAATGCGTTGTGCGGACGTTGGTCGTCCAATCGCGCATGGCTTCGCTGATGGCTTCCTTGAGCGTGCGCTGACCGGCGCTGACGCCGACGACCTTCGAGCCGAGCAAGCGCATTCGATAGACGTTGAGCGCCTGGCGTGCCATGTCCACCTCGCCCATGTAGATGACGCACTCCATGCCGAACATCGCCGCCACCGTCGCCGTTGCCACGCCGTGCTGACCCGCGCCGGTTTCGGCGATAATCCGCCGCTTGCCGAGCCGCCGCGCCAGCAACACTTGGCCGAGGCAGTTGTTGATCTTGTGCGCGCCGGTGTGGAGCATGTCCTCGCGCTTGAGGTAAATCTTCGCGCCGCCCAGCTCGCGCGTCAGTCGCTCGGCGAAATAGAGCCGCGTCGGCCGCCCGGCGTATTCGCGCAGGTAGTAATCCAGCTCGCGCTTGAACTTGGCATCCTTGCGCGCCCGGTCGTATTCGGCGGACAGTTCTTGGAGCGCCGACATCAGCGTCTCCGGCACAAACATGCCGCCGTAAGGACCAAAGTGGCCCTGTTTGTCAGGTTGTGATTTCAGTTTTTGCATTACGGATAAACTCGCGAACCTTCTCGTGATCCTTCCTGCCGGGCGAAAGCTCCACGCCACTGCTCACGTCCACTCCGTCGGACTGCGCGATGGCGATGGCTTCGCGCACGTTCGCCGGCGTCAGTCCGCCCGACAGGATCACCGGCCGTCCAAACTTCTTCGCCTCGCGTGCGAGCGACCAGTCAAACGTCTGGCCCGTGCCGCCGCGAGAGGCCGGACTGTAGCCATCGAGCAAAACTGCGTCAACGACCGAGTAACCAGCCAACGGTGCCAAGCTCGTCGCGTCTGCCACACGGAACGCCTTCCACACCTTTGCACGGCCTTTCCACTGCGCGCAGAACTCCGGTGTCTCATCACCGTGAAGCTGCACCGTGTCAAACGCGCCGGCTGCGAGCAGCCGTTCCACTTCCTCACGGGACGGATTCACCAGCACGGCCACGCGCTGAACATGACGCGGCACCAGTTCCGTGATGCGCGCCGCCATCTCGACCGGCACAAACCGTTTGCTCTGCGGCCACAGCACGAAGCCGAGCGCGTCCGCGCCGGCCTTCACCGCCGCCAGCGCGTCATCTTCGTTCGTGATGCCGCAAATCTTGACCAACATAGCTGTAGCGGCGGTCTATGACCGCCGCCCTTTATCAATTCAATCATTCGGCGGTCATAGACCGCCGCTACAGGTCCAAGAGCGATCTCACCTTCGCCGGAATGTCGTCGCTCCGCATAAGCGACTCGCCGACGAGGATGGCGTTGACACCGCAGCGGGCCAGCCGTTCCACGTCAGTGCGGGTGTGGATGCCGCTCTCGGCGACAAGGAGCGTTGGGCGTTGGGCGTTGGGCGTTGGGCGCGTGTCCTTTTCATGTTTCACGCTCCACGCTCCACGCTCCACGATTCGTTTCGCTAGCCGTTCCGTCGTCGCAAGATCCACCTTGAATGTCTTCAGGTTGCGGTTGTTTACGCCGATGATTCTGGCATTCGCCGCCATCGCGCGCTCCAACTCGGATTCGTCGTGGACTTCCACCAACGTATCAAGCTTGCACTCGGCGGCAACGCGGGAGAGATGCGCCAGTTCGTCTTGCTTGAGGCAGGCGACGATGAGCAGCACACAGTCCGCGCCGGCTGCGGCGGCTTCATAGACTTGAAGCTCATCCACGATGAAATCCTTCCGCAGCAATGGCAGATTCACTGTCTCGCGGATGCGGCGCAGGTAATCGAGATGGCCCTGAAAAAACTTCTCGTCGGTGAGCACGCTCAGGCAGGACGCGCCGCCGCGCTCGTAGTCGCGCGCAATGAACACCGGATCGAAGTCTGACCGTATGACGCCCGCTGACGGTGACGCCTTCTTCACCTCTGCGATGAGCGCCACGCGGCCGTCTGATCGCCGCAGTGCCGCCGCGAAGTCGCGCCGCTTGCTCCGCGCCGCCGCGAGCCGCTTCAGCTCCGCCGCGCGCGGTTGCAACGCCGCGACTTCGACGCGCTTCTGCGCGACGATGGTGTCGAGGATGTTCACTTACTCCAAATCCTTCGCCTGCATTCGCTTTGTCGGACAGCCGGCCTTCAGCCAGGCGGTGACGAATGGGTCGAGGTTGCCATCCATGACGCCCTGGATGTCGCTGGTTTCGCAGCCGGTGCGGAGGTCTTTGATCATCCGGTAGGGTTGGAAAACGTAGGAACGGATTTGCTGGCCCCAGGAGATTTCGCCTTTTTCGCCGTAGAACTTCTCCATTGCGGCGCGCTTCTCGTCCATCATTTTTTCGTAAAGCCGCGAGCGCAACACCTTCATCGCCGTCTCGCGGTTCTGGTGCTGGCTGCGCTGGGCCTGACATTCGACCACGATGCCGGACGGCATGTGGGTGATGCGAACGGCGGTTTCAACTTTGTTGACGTTCTGGCCGCCTTTGCCGCCGGAGCGGTAGGTGTCGGTCTTGAGGTCGGAGGGGTTGATCTCAATCTCGACGTCGGTGTCCTCGATTTCGGCAATGACGTCCACGCTGGCGAAACTGGTGTGGCGGCGGGCGTTGGAGTCGAACGGCGAGATGCGCACGAGGCGATGGACGCCGCGCTCGCATTTCATGTAGCCGTAGGAGTAGTCACCGGTGACGAGCAGCGTGGCGCTCTTGATGCCGGCGGTCTCGCCCTGGAGGATGTCGAGAAGTTCGGTCTTGAAGCCGCGTATTTCGGCGTAGCGCTGATACATCCGCAGCAGCATGTTGGCCCAGTCGCAGCTCTCCGTGCCACCCGCGCCGGCGTGGATGGAAACGATGGCGTTGTTGCGATCGTGCGGCTGGCCGAGCATCGCCTGTAGTTCCAGCGCGTCGAGGTCGGCCTGGAGTATGGCGGCTTCCTTGTCGAGGTCCTTGAGGGCTTGGGCGCGCTGCGCCTCGTCGGTTTCGGCTGCGATCAGCTCCACCATCAACTGGGCGCTTTCCAGTTTCTTGACCGCGTCCGAAAGCAACTCGATGCGGCGGCGCAGGGAGGAGGCTTCGTTGTGGACTTCGCGGGCTTTGTCTTTGTTGTTCCAGAAGGCCGGGGCGGCCATTTGGGTTTCCAGCTCGGTCAGGCGTTTCTGGCAGGCGTCGAGGTCAAAGAAACCTCCTCAGATGAGCGAGGCGCTCCTCTTGGGCGGCTATGCGGATGGTTAGGTCGTCCAACATGGTGCGTAATACGTAATGAGTAATACGTAATGTTCAACTTACGCATTACTCGTTAATCTTCGTTTCCAAATACTCAGGCAAATCTCGACAGTCGCCCACAGCAACGTCAGGCCGATGCAGGCGAAGGCGAACACGTCACCATAGCGCACGTAAAAAGTCAACGGCCGCGAGACGTTGGCCGGCGACACTGGCACTGTCAGGGTCTTCCAGCCTGCGATGAAGATGTCATTGTTCGGACCGCCGTGGATGTAATTGTCTTTGTCAATGCGACCGAGCGTGTCCACATAGCCGCTGAGGCCGTTGTTGGCGCAACGAATCATCGGCGTGCGCGTCTCGATGGCGCGGAAGACGGAGCAGGCCGCGTGTTGGTAGGCGCCGGCGGATGTCTTGAACCAGCCGTCATTGGTGACGTTGACCAGTAGTGTCGCGCCGCGCTTGACGAAGTTCCGCGCGAGATAGGGGAACGTGTCCTCGAAGCAGATCAGCGGCGCGATTTTTACCGGCGGCGAGTCGAGGTGCTGCAACGTGTATTCCGTGCCCGAATCGAAGCTGCCGGGAATCGGCGTCAGGTATTTCATGAACGGCAGCCAGCGCTCAAACGGGACGAACTCCCCGAACGGCACGAGGTGCATTTTCCAATACGGCTTTTGGTGGCGCAGGTTGGGCTGGACCATGAAGACGGCGTTGTAAGCGCGCGCCGTCGTCGGGTTTTCGTAGCCGTCGAGGTCCATCGAGCCGGTCATCAGATAAGCGCCGGTGCGCGTCACGGCGTTGCTGATGGTTTGGAAACATTCCTTGTCCCAGCGGAAATACTCCGGCGTCGCCGTCTCCGGCCAGAGAATCAGCTGCGGCTTCGACACCGAGATGGCCTTTTCGGTCAGGTCGCGCAACAGTTTGCGCGACAGGTCGGACAGCGCCTTGTCTTCCTTCACCTCCTGCGGGACGTTCGGCTGGATCAGCGTGACGGTGAGCGGTTCGCCGCCGGGTTGATGTCGCAGCACGGCACGCATGCCGTATTGCCATGCCAGCAGCACCAGTCCTATCGCAAGGAAGAGTTCGACGTGCGGCCGGCGGCCGAAGCCGTGGTCGCGACGGAACCTTTCGATGGTGAGCACGATGCCGAGGTTGAAGAGACACAGAACGAACGAGAGGCCATAGACGCCGGTGATCTCCGCGATCTGTGCAAGTCCGAGCGCCGTGCCGGAATTTGCGTGCTGGCTGTCGCCGAGCTTGTTCCACGGAAAACCAGTGATGACCCAGCCGCGCAGCCACTCGTGCGTCACCCATGCCGCCGACAACAGGAACATGATCGCGAGGTTCGCGCTGATGCCGCCGGAGTTGAAACGTCGCGTCGCCGCCGCGACCGCCGCGCCCCACAGGCCGAAGTAGATCGCGAGATAGCCCGCCAACAGCGCAACCACCGCCTGACCCCACACCCATGCCAGCACGGCTAGAAATTGCGCCAGCGCCGGCCAGCCGGCGGAGGTGACGTGCCAGATCCAGTTGAAGACGAAGAAGAAGAACACGAAGCCCGCGAGCCAGCCGAGCCAGAAGCCCTGCCGCACAGATTGCCCGCGCGCGGCGTAGAAGAGCGGAACGAGCGCGAGCCATGTGAGGAATCCGAGGTCGAACTTCGGATACGCGAACACCAGCAACGCGCCGGAGAGGACGGCGAGAAAGCGCGGCAGCGCGAGGTCGGGGCGCGTGATGGAGTTAAGCAGAAGTTTCAGCACGGCGTGTTTGCCGCCTCTTCAGCGTCGGCGGCTCGGTTCAATCCGTTTACTTCCCGCAACACTTCTTGAATTTCTTGCCGCTGCCGCAGGGACATGGCTCATTGGGGCCAACCTTACGAGCGTCGCGGCGCACGGGGCGGGCGACATTGGCGATCGCTTCCTCGACGGCGTCGGTGCGCATGGATTGCGCCGGGCGGCCCTGCGATGGCGCGGGCGACGCGACAGTTCCACCGAAAGCGGCAGATTGAGCGTGCAGCAGTTGCTTCGGCAGCGCGGCGAGGAATTTCTCGAACGCGGCGAGCGTGGTCGAGGAACGAAAGGTGTTGTTGGCGATCTCGCTCTTCACTTGGAGCTGCATTTCCTCGAACAGCTTGTAAGCCTCGTTCTTGTATTCCACCAGCGGGTCGCGCTGGCCGTAGGCGCGCAGGCCGATGCCGGTGCGCAGGCTGTCCATGTTGTAGAGGTGTTCCTGCCAGAGCCGGTCTATCGCGTTCAGGATCACGTAGCGTTCGAGCGTCTTCAGGCCGGCCGGGTCTTCATTCGCTTCCTTCGCGGCATAGGCGCTCTTGACGCGCTCCATCAGAAACGCCGCCATGCGGTTGGCGGCCTCATTCTCGTCCTTGTTCCCTGCCGTTTGCTGCAACACCGGGTCCAACTGCTGCCGGCGCAGGCCAAGCGGGAAGGTAAGGTTGGCCCAGTTGACGAGACCGGTGACGTCCCACTCGTCGGGCGACTTGTCCAGGGGCATGTAGGTCTCGACGCGGTCGGCGATCACTTCTTCGATGACTTCGAAAATCATCATGCGCGGGTTCTCGGTCCGCAGCACTTCGTTGCGGAAACCGTAGATGACCTCGCGCTGTTTGTTCATCACGTCGTCGTATTCGAGCGTGCGCTTGCGGATGGAGTAGTTGTGCTGCTCAACGCGTTTCTGCGCCGTCTCAATGGAGCGGTTCAGGAGGCGCGACTCCAATGGCTCGCCCTCCTTCATGCCGACTTTCTCCATGATGTTCGCGATGCGACCGGAGCCGAAGAGGCGCATCAGGTCGTCTTCGAGCGACACGTAGAACCGGCTGCTGCCAGGGTCACCTTGGCGCGCGCAACGGCCGCGGAGCTGTCGGTCAATGCGCCGTGCCTCGTGTCGCTCGGTGCCGATGACGTGCAGGCCGCCGATGTCGGGCACGCCGGCGCCGAGTTTGATGTCGGTGCCGCGGCCGGCCATGTTGGTGGCGATGGTGCAAGCGGCGCGCTGGCCGGCGCGGGCGATGATCTCGGCCTCCATCTGATGATACTTGGCGTTGAGCACGTTGTGGACGACGCCGGTGCGCTTGAGCATGCGCGACAACAATTCGCTCGCCTCGACGCTGACGGTGCCGACCAGCACGGGCCGACCTTTCTTGTGCTCCGCTTCGATCTCGCTGACGATGGCGTTGTATTTCTCACGGCGCGTCTTATAGATGACGTCGTTGTGGTCGTCGCGGGCGCACGGCTGGTTCGTCGGAATAATGGCAACATCGAGCTTGTAGATGTCGTGAAACTCGGCCGCCTCGGTGTCGGCTGTGCCGGTCATGCCACCGAGTTTGCTGTAGAGGCGGAAATAGTTCTGGATCGTGATCGTCGCGAGCGTCTGGTTTTCCTGCTCGACGGAAACGTTCTCCTTCGCCTCGACCGCCTGGTGCAACCCGTCGCTCCAGCGCCGGCCCGGCATGAGGCGGCCGGTGAACTCGTCCACGATGATGACCTTGCCCTCCTGCACGACGTATTCGACATCCCTCTCATAGACGCAGAACGCGCGCAACAACTGGCTGATGGTGTGCATGCGCTGGCTCTTCTCGTCGAACGCGTGCTGCACGGCCGTCTTGCGCTTCTCGCGCTCCTCCTTCGGCAGCGACGCGTCCAGGTCCAGCTCGTGGAAGGCGTTGAGGAGGTCGGGCAGCACGAACGACTCGGGGTCCTTGCTGAGAAACTCGCGGCCCTTTGCCGTGAGATCGGCTTCGTTGCCTTTCTCATCAATCGCAAAGAGCAGATCCTCCTTGAGCAGGTGCAGCTCTTCTTTCTTTGTGTCGGCGTGCAGTTCCAGTTCGGTCTTGTCAATCAGCTTCCGCATCGCCGGGTCTTCCATCAGATGCGTGAGCTGCTTGTTGGTCGGCATGCCCTGCTTGACCTTCCAGAGGAGCCGGCCCGCCTGACTCGATGCACCGTCGTTTTCGCTGCCGGGCGTCGCGGCTTTGGCTTTCTCCAGTATCTGCTGCGCTTCGTTGACGAGGCGGTTGCAGAGCAACGTCTGTGCCCTCACAAGCTCGGCCACCTGCGGCCGGTATTGCTGGTAAACCTGGATGTTCGACGACGCGATGGCCGGCCCGCTGATGATCAGCGGCGTGCGCGCCTCGTCAATGAGGATCGAGTCCACCTCGTCCACGATCGCGAAGAAATGCCCGCGCTGCACCTGGTCCTCCACCGACGTGGCCATGCCGTTGTCGCGGAGGTAGTCGAAACCGAACTCGGAGTTGGTGCCGTAGGTGATATCGCACTGGTATTGCTGGCGGCGCAACGGCGGCGGCTGGTCGTGCTGGATGCAGCCGATGGTGAGACCGAGGAAGCGATAGACCGCACCCATCCACTCGCTGTCGCGCGCGGCGAGGTAATCGTTCACCGTGACGAGATGCGCGCCTTTGCCGGTGAGCGCGTTGAGATAGAGTGGCATCGTCGCCACAAGCGTCTTGCCTTCGCCGGTGGCCATTTCCGAAATCCGCCCGGCGTGGAGCGTCATCCCGCCGATGAGCTGCACGTCGAACGGGATCATTTCCCACTTGATCGCGTGGCCGCGGACCATGATGTCCTGCCCCCAGAGCCGGCGGCAGGCGTTCTTCACCGCCGCGAACGCCTCCGGCAGCATTTCGTTCAGGATTCCCTGTTCCAGATCGTGCGCCTTGCGCAGGACCGGCTTGGCGTCATCGCTGCGCAGGTCGGCCTGAAGCTGGCGCGCTTGCGCAAGCAGATCGTTGATGCCGCGCTTCTGGCGCTCTTCTTCGATCCGCGCCTTGAACTCCTGCGTCTTGGCGCGAAGCTGGTCGTCGGAGAGCGACTGATACTGCTTCTCGACTTCGTTGATGCGGTGAACGACCGGCCAGAGCTTCTTCAGCTCCCGCTGGTTCTTGTCACCGAAAATCTTCTTTAGAGTCCACTGGATCATAGTGCCTAACGTCGTGCCATGCCCTTTGTGGGCGCGGCGGAACCGTCTTACTTACTCCCCGGCTTGACCAGCGGCAAGCCCCGTTTACAGAGCGGGCAGTTGGTGGGATCGAGCGTTTCCACCTGAAGCTGGCCGAGCGACTGCGTCGGCACGCCGAAATCCACCGTGCCACCGCTCCGATCCACGACCACGGCGATGCCCGCGACCTGGCCGCCGTTGGCGCGGACGATGTCGAGCGTCTCCTGCACGCGGCCGCCCTTGGTGATGACGTCCTCGACGACGAGGATGCGCTCGCCCTTGGCGATCTTGAACCCGCGCCGCAGCGTCAGCTTCCCGTGGTCGTCCTTCTCGACGAAGATGAACCGTTTCCGAAGCTGCCGCGCGACCTCCTGGCCGATCACCAGCCCGCCCATCGCCGGCGCGATGACGGTGTCAACGCTCGCCGCGTCGAACTTCGCCGCCAGCGCCGCGCCGAGCCGTTCCACCAGCGGCATCTGCTGGAGCAGCAGCGCGCACTGGAAATACTGGCCGCTATGCAGCCCGCTCCGCAGCAGGAAGTGGCCTTCAAGCAACGCGCCCGTCTCCCGGAACGCCTGCAACAATTCTTGGTTTGTCATGATTCGCACTTTCCTAGCCGAAATCGCCCCTCTCGGTCAATGTTTCCGAACGTCCGCCGGTTGCCGGAGCTTCCGTTGTGGGAAGAGTGGAAAGTGGAATTCCTCGAATGGCTGGCCGCCCAAAACACCATCCCGCCCGTTCACCTGCCACCGTGGCAAGCGCCTGCGCTGCCTTCATCGGTCCTCGATGTCTTCAGCACGGAGCCGCTTCTCCATGCGGATAGCGGTAGTCGGCGGCCGCGTTCGTGGACACGCGCTTGGTCGAGCCATCCTCCAGCCGGTAAACGTAGAGTTGGTTCTTCCCGGTTTCGCCGGAGTGGTAAACCACCCCGGCCCCGCCATCAATCCAACGCGGATAGGCAAACCAAATCCGCTTGCCGGCCTCGTTGGCAATCACCTTGAGGTTTGTGATCGTGCGCTGCCGCGCGTCAAAATCCGCGATGTAGAGCGTGTGTCCGGGTTCCGTGAATTTGTGTCCCGTTAGGAACTCAAAGCAGATTTTCCTTTCGCCCGGCGAAATGCTGGCCCGGTGCATTTGGCCCTTTGCGTTCAGTTCCCATTGGACGCGCTCATAGAGTGGCTTGCCGGCATCCCTGCGCGTCATCAGGAAAACGCCCCAGCCGAGCGTCGGGTGGGCGGAGTTCACGAGAATCCGGCCGTCGGTGAGGCACGAGTGCGCCCAGTTGTGATAGCTCCCATCGGTGAGGGCGATCTCCTGGCCGGGTTTGTTGCCCACCTTGCTCTGCATCACGTGGAAACCGCCGCTTTTGTCGTTCTTCCGGTTCCAGATCGGCGTGTTGAGTCCGTCCCGCGTCCAAGTGGGATTGAAATCCGTGCGGGCGCCATTGCTCAGTTGGTGAAATCCCGTGCCGTCCACGTTGATGACAAAGATCGCGCTCTTCCAGTTGACGGTGGCGGGATCGTTCTTGGTTCGGCGGAAGCAGACGAGCATGTTGCCGGTCTTGGACCAGGACGGTTTGAAGTCCATGTGGCCCGTGGTCAACGGTTTTCCCTCCGGTTTGCCGACCTCATTGACATGGATTTCGCCGTTGCAGAAATACGATATCCGTGAGGCACGCGGACGCGCCGCCTCGCCAGCGTGGACGATGAATGGTGTGGCTGCGGTTATCTGCGCAGCCCTTTTCAGGAACTCGCGCCGGCAGAGTTGATGGTTGTGTGGCTTCATGGTCTTGTCCTCGCGATGGTTCTTCAGATGATGAAATCAAATAGCGACCCAGATCAATCGTTTCCAGTCATTTGTTGCACGTGATCGCATGGACAAAAAACACCGGAAGTCGCAAGAAGATGCTTTGTTCGCGTAGGTTTCTTGCCTCCTTGGCACGCCGTCCAACTACTCGGCGGAATTTTTTGTTAGGCGCGGGACGGGGCGAGCGGGTAGGATTTACGGAACCAGAAGACTCATTTATGAAAAATTCGCCCGTTCAACTTTGGCAGCGATATCAGAAGTATCTCTACGACAACGACGCGCTCGGCCTGCGGCTCGACATCAGCCGCATGAACTTCACCGAGGCGTTCCTCAAGAAAATGCAGCCGCGCGTGAAGGAAGCCTTCAAGGCCATGGATGTGCTGGAGGCCGGCGCCATCGCCAATCCCGACGAGAAACGCATGGTCGGCCACTACTGGCTTCGCGCGCCGCAACTCGCGCCGCAGCCGGAGATGCGGAAGGAAATTGAGGACACCCTCGCGAGCATCAAGCAGTTTGCGGCCGGCGTCCACGCAGAGAGCAAGTTCAAGAACCTGCTCGTCATCGGCATTGGCGGCAGCGCGCTCGGTCCGCAGTTCGTCGCCAACGCGCTCACCACGCCCGCCGACAAGCTGCGGTCGTTCTTCTTCGACAATACCGACCCCGACGGCATGGAGCGCACGCTGGCGCAGCTCGATCTGGCCAAAACGCTTGCCATCGTCATCTCCAAGAGCGGCGGCACGCCGGAGACGCGCAATGGCATGCTCGTCGCCGCCGACGCCTACAAGCGCGCCGGACTGGATTTCGCCAAGCACGCCGTCGCGATCACCATGACCGGCAGCAGGCTCGACAAGCAATCGCGGTCGTGGCTCGCGCAGTTCCCGATGTGGGACTGGGTCGGCGGTCGCACCAGCGAGACCAGTGCCGTGGGCTTGTTGCCCGCCGCGCTGCAAGGTTTCGACATTGACAGCCTGCTCAAGGGCGCGCGGCTGATGGACGAGGCGACGCGCGTGAAAGACTTCCGCAAGAACCCGGCGATGCTGCTTGCGTTGATGTGGTTTTGGGCTGGCAACGGCAAGGGCAAGAAAGACATGGTCATCCTGCCCTACAAGGATCGGCTCGAACTTTTCAGCCGCTACCTCCAGCAGCTCATCATGGAGTCCATCGGCAAGGAACGCGACCTCAAGGGCCGCAAGGTCAACCAAGGCATCGCGGTCTATGGCAACAAAGGCTCCACCGACCAGCATGCCTACGTCCAGCAACTCCGCGACGGCGTGAATAACTTCTTTGCCACCTTCATCGAGGTGCTCAAGGACGGCGGAGCGACGCTCGAAGTCGAGCCTGACGCCACCAGTGGCGATTTTCTGAGCGGCTTTTTCCTCGGCACGCGCCGCGCGCTCTACGAGAACGGCCGCGAGAGCATCACCATTACGATTCGCCACGTCTGTCCCGGCTCTGTCGGGAAGCTTATTGCCCTCTACGAACGCGCCGTCGGCTTTTACGCCTCGCTCGTCGGCATCAATGCCTACCACCAGCCCGGCGTCCAGGCCGGCAAGAAAGCCGCCGATGTCGTGCTCGGTCTCCAGCGGCAGATTCTCACTCATCTGCGCGCCCACCGCGGGCGAGCTTTTACCGCTGCTGCTATCGCGAAAGCGATCAAACAGCCCGGTGAGGTTGAGACGGTGTTTCGGATTTGCGAGCATCTCGCGGCGAACGAGCGCGGCGTGCGGCGGCAGGGCGGGAAAACGAGTGGCGACGCAAGTTACTCGATTGAGTAAGGACGCAGTTGCTGGCTTGACAACCATTTTGGTTCCGTTATGGTTGCTGCATGGCAGCCATTACGTTGAAAGACATTCCTCCGCGACTGCACCGCGAACTGAAGGTGCGCGCACAGGCGCACGGCCGAAGCCTCAACACGGAGGCAATCGCCTGTTTGGAAGCCAGTGTTCACAGCGGCTTGGTTGACGTGGAATCCGTGCTGAAGAACGCGCGCGCCGTCCGCGAGTCCGTCAAGGTGCGGCTCACACAACGGGACTTGACGGCGCTCAAGACGGTGGGCCGGCCGTGATCGTGGTGGATACCAACGTCCTTGCGTATCTCTGGATTCCCGGAGAGATGACCCATCACGCCGAGAAGGCGCTGCGCATAGACCCGGTGTGGGCGGCGCCGTTCTTGTGGCGCTCGGAATTTCGGAGCGTGCTGACCGGTTGCATACGGCGCGGCCACATGACGATGGAAACGGCATTGAAAGCTATCGAAGGCGCGGAATCGTTGTTGAAAGGCCAGGAATACACGGTGCCCGCCGACAAAGTGATGAAGCGGGTCGCTCAATCCGCTTGTTCGGCTTACGACTGCGAATTTGTGGCACTGGCCGATGACCTTGGCGTGCCTTTGGTGACGGCAGACGATTTGGTCTTGCGGGAATTCCCGTCCATCGCCATCGCCCTAAGGGATTTCGCAGGACGTCGGGCAAGTTAGGCCGGGAAGACAGCGTGGAAATCGATCTATGCGGCAAGCTGAGCGAATGGTTTCAAGTCGAGGAGTATGATTATGAAGCGACTGCTGATGGCGTCTGCCGTTCTCTGTTCAACACTTGTCGCGCATGCCGAGCCGCCGATGGGTTACAAGCTGCTGTGGCAGGACAACTTCGACGGCGACAATCTTGATCTGTCCAAATGGGCGGCGGTGGTCGGCCCACGCAAAGGCGGGCAATCTGTTGCCGACGCCGTGTCGGTGAAGAACGGGGCGTTGACGATTACCACCTACACCAAGGACGGCAAACACTGCACCGGCTTCCTGACTTCAAAGGGCAGATTCGAGACGACTTACGGTTACTTCGAGGCGGGCATCCGCTTTAACACCACGCCCGGCGAATGGGGCGCTTTCTGGCTGATGTCACCCACCATCGGCAAGCCGCTGGGTGATCCCGCGAAGGCTGGGACGGAGATTGACATCGTCGAGCACCGCGCCAGCGACAACAAAGGCAAGGACATCCGCGACATGTATGTCATCAACCTCCACTGGGATGGTTACGGCAAGAGCCACAAGACAGAAGGCACCAAGATCACGCCGCCATTCAGCGCGATGCCGCTTCCGGGCGAATGGCACACCTACGCGCTGCATTGGACGCCGGAGCGATACACGTTCTACTACGATGGCAAGGAACAGTGGACCACGACCAACGCCGTCTCCCGCCGCAGCGAGTATCTCCTGCTCACTTGCGAAATCACGGCCGAGGGTTGGGCCGGCAACTGCCCCGCCGAAGGCTACGGTTCCCTCGCGGACAGCAAGACGAAGATGGAAGTGGACTGGATTCGCGTCTGGCAGGCGCCGGCAAGACCGTAACCATTGGCAGCCGAGCTGCGGACCCGATCAGATGACGAAATACGTCGCTTCGGGATGATGCAGGATAATGGCGGCGGTGCTGGCCTCGGGGTTGAGTTGGTAGCCGGTGGTTAGCTCCACGCCGAGTTCGTCCTTCACCGGCATCAGTGCAAAAATCTTCTCCTGTTCTGCGAGGTCGGGCAGGGCAGGGTAGCCGAAGCTGTAACGCAGGCCGCGCTTGGCGTCGAGGCGCAGCTCGCGTTTGATCCGGTCGTTCATCCACGAAGCAACGCCCTCGGCGGTTTCGACGTAGAGGCCGTGGACGAAATAGCTCTGCGTGTAGTCGTTCTTCGCGTCTAGCGCGTCGCAGATTTCCGTGCCGCGCGGGCCGACAGTGGCGAGCTGGAGCGGCAGCACGTCGCAACGGCTGCTCTTGACGCCGAGCTGTCGCGCGAACGCTGGTGTCGGCGCGAAGTAGTCGGCGAGGCAAAGGTTCTTGCCTTGCGCCGCGCCGGGTTGCTGGCGTGGGAAACTGAAGCGCGCGACCTCGGTAAGATCGGCCAGCGGCACACCCTCGGTCGCTTCATGCGGATCGTAAACGATGAGCGACTCGCCTTCGCTGGCGCAGGGGAAGTAGCCGTAGATGGCTTTCGGCGTCAGGTAGTTGCTGGCAAGAAACTCGTCCTCAAGCTGGCGCAGCAGCGGCTCGAACTTCTCCTTGATGAGGCGCTCCTTGTCCTTTTCCTTCGACGCGCCCCATTGGAGCAGGAAGAGCGTCTTCTTGTCCACGAGCGGAAAAATCTCTCGCGGGTTGACGTAGGGCACCACGCGCCAGCCCCAGAATGGCGGCGCAGGCGGCTCGACGCCAAGCTTCACCTTGCTGCGCAACACGTGCGGGCCGACGGCGGTGGCGGCGCGCTGTTGCTCGAGACGTTGGATCATATCGAGCGATTCGCGCGCAGCCTGATGTTGGCCGGTGATGGTGTCAGCGTGCGCCGCCGGATTGACGAGCTTGTCGCACCAGTTGAGGCCCTCGAAGGCGTCCTTCGAGTAAAAGACGCCGCCGGGATAAAGCTGCGTGCGCGCCTCGTCCACGAAGCCGGCCTTGAATCCGAAGTTGCGGTTGATTGCCGCGCCGCCGATGAGAACGGGAATCCGCAGGCCCTGCTTCTGAAGTTCCTGCACGCAGATCGGCATCTGTTTCGAGGTGGAGACGAGCAGCGCCGAGAGGCCGATGGCGTCGGCTTTAACCTCGACGGCTTTGTTGATGATGGTCGAGACCGGCACTTGTTTGCCGAGATCGAAGACGGTGTAGCCGTTGTTGCTCAGGATCGTCTTGACGAGGTTCTTGCCGATGTCATGCACGTCGCCGAAGACGGTAGCGAGGACAACCTTGCCTTTCGTCGAGCCTTCCTGCTTCTCGAGGAACTGCTCCAGGTGCGCGACGCAACGCTTCATCGCCTCCGCCGATTGCAGCACGAACGGCAGGATCAGTTCGCCCGCGCCGAACTTGTCGCCGACTTCCTTCATCGCTGGCAGCAGGACGTTGTTCAGCACGTCCACCGGCTGGCGGGCGAAGCGCGACTTCACCGCCGCGAAAGCGTTCTGCGCGCTGATTTGCTTCTGCGCCAGAAACTCCGCTGCGAACTGCTGTGCGGTTGTAGAGTCGGCCGTCTCGGCCGACGATCTGGGCGTGTCGGCCGAGACGGCCGACTCTACAAACAGCACCTCGTTGATGAGCGCCTCGACGCCGTCGGGTTTGCGATGGAGGATTCTCCAGTGGATTTTGCCGGCGGCGTCGAGCTTCGCGAGTTCCTCGTCCTCCTTCGACGGGCCGCCGCCAACGACGGTTTTCTGCTGCTCGAAGTGAGCGATGAACCGAGGCAGGGCGTCGTCGCGGCGGTTGAAGACCATGTCGTCGGCGAGCGCGCGTTCCTCACTGGAAATCTCGGCGTAAGGTTTGATCTCGGCCGGGTTGACGATGGCGGTGTCGAGGCCGGCCTGCACGCAGTGATGGAGGAAAACGGAGTTGAGGACGGCGCGGGCGGGTTTGCCGAGGCCGAAGCTGACGTTGGAGACGCCGAGGCTGGTTAGCGCGCCGGGAATGCCGGCCTTGATGCGGCGGATGCCCTCGATGGTTTCGGCGGCAGAGTTCCTGAACTCGGCGTCGCCGGTGGCCAGCGTGAACGTCAGCGCGTCGAAGATCAGATCGTGCGTCTCAATGCGCCAGCGCTTGGTGACGATGTTGGCCATCTTCTCGGCGATGCGGAACTTCAGGTCGGCTGTCTTAGCCATGCCGCCGTCTTCCTTCGAGATTGTGAGCGCGATGAGCGCCGTGCCGTGCTCCTCGGCGATCGGGCAGACGGTTTCAATGCGCTCCAGCCCGTTCTCCATGTTGATGGAGTTGAGCACAGCGCGGCCGGGATAAACCTTCAGCGCCGCCTCAAACACCTTCGCGTCAGTGGCGTCAATCACCAGCGGCGCTTCGATGCTCTGGGCGAGTTTCTTGACGAGAATGCGCATCTGCTCCGCCTCGTCGCTGCGCTCGGTGACGGCCACACAAACGTCCAGAAGGTGCGCGCCGCTCTCGACCTGCTGCCGCGCGACTTGGACGATGCCGGCGTAATCGTCAGCGAGCAGGAGCTGCTTGATCTTGCGCGAGCCTTGGGCGTTGACGCGCTCGCCGATGAGTGTCGGCGCCGGGTCTTGTAGGAGCGCCACGCGCTTCATTGCGCTGGAGACGTATGGGGTGAAAGACATCAGGACAGTGAAGAGTTAAAAGTTAAGAGTTAAGAATTGGCGGAGGTCAGTTTAGGTCGCGCTTCTTTGGCGTGACGCCGCGGAGGGATTCGATAACGGCCTTGAGGTGGTCGGGCGTGGTGCCGCAACAGCCGCCGACGATGTTCACGCCGAACTCCTCCACGAACTCGCGCAGATGGCGGGCGAGGTCGGCGGGCGTTTCCGGATAGACCGCGTGGCCGTCGCGGTTCTCCGGAAGGCCGGCGTTGGGAATGACGCTGATCGGCAGGCGCGAGTTCTCGCAGAGGAAGCGGACCGAGTCGCGCATCTCCTTCGGGCCGGTGGAGCAGTTCAGGCCGATGACATCCACGCGCAACGCCTCCAGCGTGGTCATCGCCGCGCCGATGTCGGTGCCGAGCAGCATCCGCTGCGTCATATCCAGCGTCACCTGCGCCTGGATCGGCACACTGCGGCCGAGGTCGTGGAAACATTTGCGGAAACCGACAATCTCGGCCTTCACCTCGAGCATGTCCTGCGACGTCTCGATGAGCAGCAGGTCGCAGCCGGCTTCGATGAGCGGCTTCGCCTGCTCGGCGTAGATGGCAGCCAGTTCGTCGAAGGTGATCTTGCCCAGATCCGGGTCGTCGGTGCTCGGCAACATACCGCTCGGCCCGACCGAGCCGGCGACGAAGCGCGGCTGCTCCGGCGTGCTGAACTTGTCGGCGGCGCGGCGCGCGAGCTGCACGGCGGCGAAGTTAAATTTGTAAACATCCTCGGCCGTGCCGTGACCGTATTCGCCGAGCTTGAGGCGCGAGCCGCCGAACGTGTCCGTCTCCAGCACGTCGCAGCCGACGGCGAGAAACGACTCGTGGATGCTGGTGATCACATCGGGCCGCGAAAACACAAGGCCCTCGTTCCAGCCTTCGCGGCCTTCAAGGTAATCGTCCTTGCCCAGTTTCCGCGACTGGATGCTGGTGCCCATCGCGCCGTCGAAGACGACGACGCGGCGGCGGACGGTTTCGAGGTATCGGCTCTCCATAAGGCTCGGCAACGTAGCAAGCCGTTGCCTGCATTTCAACCCGCGTCCGTCGGAGATGTTTCTTGCGGAGAGATGTCAGCAGCCAGTGGAACCGCGGAATGCACGGAAGGACACGGAAAGGGAGCCTGTCCGGATATTTGTGTGTGTGGGAAACAACAAGCGGGGCGAATCGTGCGGCTTGTTGGTAGGGCGAAGCGTCCCGCTGAGCCGCGGGCCACACATATTGGACGCAAGCGGCTCGGCAGGGACGCCTCGCCCTACCTGCAAAAGCCGACAGGCTTCCTCTATCGTTACACAAACTTTCGGATACTCTCAACTGTTGAGCATCACCGGCCCCGCCGGCGCGCCCGGCGAAGTCAGCAACCAACAACTTGCCGACGCCATCGCCGGCACGAGCGCGAACACCAACGCTGTGCAACCACTCGACCCCTACGCCGACCTGCCCACGGCCATTGCGAAGCTCAACGAATTGATCAATGCGTTGAGGCGCTGAGGAAGAAGTGAAACCACAGATGGACACAGATGAACTCGGATGGGATAATCTTCATCGGTGTGGATCAGTGTTCATCAGTGGCTTTTCTTAATGCGTCGGCAGCCGGAGAATGGCTCCGAAGCCGGATGCGATAGTTTTCGTATAGCAAGGAAAGGAACAGCATGAGCCTTCAGTCTTTTGTTACAGTTGCCCTTCGAGTCTTGGCGATCTACGCCGGTATATCTCAATTGACCTATACGCTGCCATATTCGGTTGGCGTGGCGCAATTGGGCCGCTCCCCTGCAATCATCGTTCCGGTGGGATTGACTATCACAGTCATTGCCTGTTTCTCCGCATGGGTATTGTGGTTGCTGGCCGCGCCGATGGCGCGAATAGCCACCCGCCAGCTTCCGCAAGAGGCATCCATGATATCGTTGTCATTGGCGGACGGCTATTCGGCGGCTTTTCTTGGCATCGGCTTGCTCTACATCGGTAGCGCCGCTGATAGAGCCATATGCGCGGCTTATCAGTATTTGAAAATAGCCGCTACGACGTCAGGACCATTGATGCAGCAGATAGAGTTCCAACATGTGTTTAACGCATTTGTTCCGTTAGCGTTTGGAATCCTCATGTTGGTAAAGGGGAGATCGTGGGCAGTGAAACTGACCAAGAAGCATCTGGATGCCGAACAGCAGAAGCCGGCGGCGATGTGAAGCCGCAGCCAGAGAATGGCCCCGAATCCGGACGGGAAAGGAATGAGGAAAGAATGAAGACGATCAGCCGAAACCTGCTGCTGATGTTGGTGGGGATTTCGAGTTTGTTTGTCGGTTGCGCCTTCATTGATGGAACGCCAACGCCCGTCATCCTGGATGCAAACTCGCCGGAAAGAATGCATGAGGATGAAATCAAGCGCCAGCAGGAATTAGATGAGTTGACATGGTTGACAGAGCAAAAGCGCGCCGAAAAAAGATGAAAAGAGGTATCGGCCGCGTGAGGGCACACGGTTTGCAACCAGCTTTACATGATGTAGCCGCAGGCGGAGAATGCCCCCGAAGCCGGACGCGAAAGGAATGAGGAATGCGATCGGAGAAACAGATGATTACGATAACCATCAAACAGGCATCGGCGTTGGCTGAGAGTTGTTTGCGAATTAACCATCTGAATACTCTCGTTCAACGTGAGATAGCCGAGGGGAATCATGTAAGAGCAAAAGCTTTATCCGAGCGTGCGCGTGTCCGTGCGTGGCAAAATTTTAACGTCTTGCTTCGACTGGGAGCCAAGAAGCCCAAAGGATTTTGCGAACCTGATGCGGTGTGATACAGGGACTATTTGCTGACGCACAGAGAATCGCCATGCGGAGAATGGCTCCGAAGCCGGACGCGAAAGGAATGGAAAGCAAGCTGTCAGAACCTGAAAGGAATGAGGAACGAATGAAGGCGATCAGCCGAAACCTGCTGCTGCTGGCGATGGCGGCGTTCTTCTGGCTCAGTCTCGCTTCACCGTGCTGCTTGGGCGCAGGACTCACCATCACCGTGGACAGAACGGGCGCGGTCCATTGCCGTGGCCGGAAGATGTCGGACAAGGAGTTCGCCGATTTCCTTCGTGCTCAAACGGCCAAATTCGGTTCCGTAGGCCCGACCACCTTTCTCTGCGATCCCCAAACGAGGTATGAGAAGTTTGATAGGGCATTGTGCACTTTCGCGGACTGGGGCCTCGTTATTGACCCGATGATTGGGGAATTGACCTCCACTTCAAAACCGAACCTTCACCGCTTGGTATTTCCAGCGCCGGACGGCTATGAGTCTGCCCCTTGGTATAGGTTGATTGATGATTGGCGAAGCAGGGCCGCGATGTCGAAGGTTGTTTATTCGCGGGCTGATCTACCCGGTCGCGCACTTCTGACGGTGTCTATGCGGCAGGATTCGCTGGAGACACTCGACCAGAAGATGAGCCGCGCTGAATTCGAGCGCCTCATCACCGGGCTAACGCAGCGTTACCCAAAGCTGGCGCTGTGTCTTGGAGTGCCCGAAGACATGGCATGCGCCAAGCTGTTCGATATTCTCGGAATGTTGAAGTCGCACGGCGTCGTGGATTTCGCCTTGGGTGCACTGCCGAAGGAAAACGAGGAGAAGAAGAAATGAAGACGATCCGCCGAACCCTGCTGCTGCTGGCGATGGTGGCGACCCTGCCGTCCATCGCGCGAATACCATGACAGAAGAAGACCGATCCCTTGTGCAACGATTGTGGCGCGTCGTCCTCTCCGACGAGTTCCAAGCGGATAACTTGCTTCGAGGATGCATTGACGATGCCGGTTACGACTTTCATGGCGCTGGTCTGACCGACCAAATGCTCCGCGATATCTGGAATGGGGCGGTCAGCAAGGTTGATTGGCATTCCGTCGGTTTCTTTGCGGGCGAGCTGTTGGCCTTCTATCAGGCTCTGGGCGAATCATTCACATCCATACATCTTCCACGTTGGATGTTCGCAACGCTGCTGCTGAGAAAAGCCATCAGCAAAGGATACAGTTCTTGGGATGTGCAGCGCGACAAAGTTGTGGTGGTGTTTAATCGCTGGCAAGATCGGCTGAAGCCAGAGGAGAGGCAATCACTTCTGAACATCATCGCCGGACCGAGCATGCCGGCGTCCAGCACAACGGTAATAAGGAATTCGCGCAGCCGGACGCGAAAAGTGTGCGAGGCAAGCGGTCAGCCGTCAGCGGTCAGCGGTCAGAATCTGAAAGGAATGAGGAACGAATGAAGACGATCAGCCGAAACCTGCTGCTGGTGGCGATGGCGTGGGCGGCGTTGGCTTGCGAAACGGCGCAGGCAGACCCGCCATTTGAGATGAAGGTGTATGAGCGTTTCAAGCATGACACGATACCGCATCTAAAGCTTAGCAACGCTGGTTTCTTCGAGGCGTTTGACGCCGTGAGAGTTCTTTGGGAGAAGAGCCATCCAGACATGCCGTTCCTGTTTGGAGTGGGATGTTTCCACCCGGTTCGTTTCGCGGAAACCGCGCCCGGCAAGGCTGAGCCACAAACGTTGGGTGTCACTTTGGATGTGAAGAACGTTCCATACCTCGTCGCGCTAAGGATGATCGCGGACATTTGCGGCTACAAACTGAACGAGACTTCCGGCACTCTGAAGCTGATAGGGCTGACTGGAATAAATGAGGACTGGGGCGATGGTGTGTATCCTGTCACACCGAAGGTCTTGAAAGCTCTCGGCCTGAACACGAAATCCTCCAAGAAGGACGTTACCAGCGCGCTCAAACGCTTCGGCATCGAGTTTAGCAGGGAGCATTACGATGCTTCCATATCGGAGGACGGCAAAGCAATTTGCATTCGGAACCTTGACGACCAACTGGCCCATTTCCGAACAATCCTCTTTCTTCTGGAAAAAGGCTTCAAGATTACGAAGTAGTAAACTGGGCTTTGGACGCGGAAGGAATGAGGAACGAATGAAGACGATCAGCCGAACCCTGCTGCTGGCGATGGCGGGAAAAGGCGATGAAAGGAGAATGAACAACACATGATATTCTCGAACTTGGAAGAAGCCATTGCGGGGAACAAGTTGTCGCAACGGGAGAAGACCAAGTATTTGGTGTTTGCCGTTGTCATTTGCCTCATCTCATACCCCTTCGAATTCGGAATGCAAACCTTAGGCACACGATTTTCCAATGACTCCGTGGATATGTCCTCAATGCTGGGATCGGTCGCGAACTTGATCGTCGCCTTTCTGGGAATCAAACGCTGCTATCGCACAAATGAAACGATAGACAACAGCAATTTCATCGAACGGTTCATCCTCCTTAACTTCCCCATGACGATCAAATATGTGCTGATCATCATTAGTCTCATCTTGGCTTATGTCGTAATGAAGGGGTCGCTCAGAGGCCATTACCGGGCGGTGTGGGAAAGGATTCCAATCTATCTGACGGTCTTACTGATCCTAGGCTCTGGTTTCTACTACATATTCTTGAACCGTTCTTTCGTCCGACTCGGTGTAAAGCTCGGCGCGCGACGATAAGGCGGAGAATGGCCTCGAAGCCGGACGCGAAAAGATGCGAGGCAAGCGGTCAGCCGTCCGCTTTGAGTGATCAGATGTGGTTGAGGTCGGTTATCAGAGCGGCTTGACGACGATGGCTTTGGGATAGACGGGGCAATGGAACTGGCAGACGCCGCAGCCGGTGCAGCCGTCGGATTTCACCTCAATGTAGCTGTCGGCGTGGACACCGATGGCGCGTTCGCCGACGGGGCATTTCTCGATGCAGGTGTTGCACTCCTGGCCCATCGTCCGCAGGCAAAGCTCCTGCGCCCATTCGGCCAGCCCGATGCGGACGGACTCGACGGACGTGGGCGTGAGCGCGCCGGACGGGCAGGCGGTGGAGCAGGGGACGTCGTTGCAGAGGACGCAGGCTTGCTGCTCTGTGTCAATGTAAGGGGTGCCGCTCAGTTGCGGGTCGTCGCTCTGGTAGAGCTTGATGGCTTGCACGGGGCAGACATTCACGCATTGGGCGCTGCGCGAGCACATGGTGATGAAATCGTTCTCCGACAGCGCGCCGGGCGGACGCAGCAGCGTGGGACGCCACGGCGTGGGCGGAGGCGGCGGAGGCGGCGGGTTGACGAGTTGGTCGAATTGTTCCAACGGTCGCTCCATCGTTTCCGCCAACGGTTCGACGACATGATTCAGCAACGCGCGGAAGAATTTCCGCCGGTCGCCACTGCGCTTCTCAAAAGGTTCCGAGGCCATTGCCGGGGAACATATCATCTTTCATGCCGTTTGTGAGGGGAAAGATGCGGGCCATGTGGCGGGGGATGAAAAAGGCGCGCGACGGTTGGGTATGGCGAAGCGTCCCGCTGAGCCGCCGGTGGGCGATGAGAGAGGGCGCGGCCTGGCAGGGGCACCCCGCCTTACTGTTGGTTTTGGCGAAAAGGCTCGGTTCTGCGTGAAGCCGCGCATTTTGGTGAGCGAAACTGCGCACAATACTGGTTGTAGCGTGGTAGTTTGTCTGAGCGCGTTTGTGCGCAATGCGCTGAACATGCGGTTGTTGTGTGTGGTTTTCTCGATCAGTGGCACGTTAATTGCCACTCAAGCCCCTAGAACTTGCGGACGGGCGATTGTCACACTAGGTTCACCCTCTTTGCGGTGAATGTGATTTCTTAAAGACTGTAGATGATGCGGACTGAAGAACTTTACGATTTGATTTATGTTTTTGCTTTCTGCCTGGGCGGACTGGCGTTCGCCTTTGGGCCGATTGTCATTGCGCGCCTTTTGGGCGCCCGGAGGACGCGGCAGACCCTCAACAAGACGGGGCAGTTCGTCGAATGCGGGGTGGATCCGATCGGTGACGCGTGGATTCGCTACAGCGCGGTCTATTATCTCTATGCGCTGGTGTTCGTCGCGTTCGCGGTGGACGTGCTCTACCTCATTCCGGTGGCCTTGGTTTACAACAGGGAGTTTGCCATCCGGGATCTTGTCGAGATGTTGATTTTCGTGGGGATTCTTTCCCTTGTGATCGTTTACGCGTGGAAGAAGGGCGTGTTTGAATGGAACCTGAAAAAGCCTGCACCCAAGACCTCTCCCAAATCGTAAAGTTTGCGATGCTGGACGACGTGTTGTCGCTTGCGCGTGCCAACTCGCTCTGGCCGCTGACGTTTGGCTTGGCCTGCTGCGCCATCGAGATGATGGCGGCGGGCGCGTCGCGTTTTGATATCTCGCGGTTCGGCGCGGAAGTGTTTCGTCCGTCGCCGCGGCAGGCGGACGTGATGATTGTAGCCGGCACGATTAACAAGAAGATGGCGCCCGCGGTAAAGACGCTTTACGACCAGATGCTCGAACCGAAGTGGGTCATCGCCATGGGCAACTGCGCCATCTCCGGCGGCCCGTTCGTGTATCCGGGCCAATACGCCGTGATCGAGGGCGTGGACAAGCTTTTCCCCGTGGACGTTTTCATTCCCGGCTGTCCGCCGCGGCCGGAGGCGCTCATCGAGGGGATTCTGAAGCTTGAAGAAAAACTTACCGGCAAACGCCGCTGGCCCGAGGTCATACCGCAGTGATCAGTTCCCTCCAAGAACTCGCGGATCAATTCAGCAAGTTGATCCCGCAGGATGCGCCGCTCCCTGAGACGCCGGCAGCCGCAGGCGCTTCTTGCGCGCATGGCGGCGTGGCGAGTCAGGCTTCGACGAACCCGGTTCAGATGGTGGACTACGCGATCAAAGGCTGGCATCTGGACGTTCGTGCCCGGCCCGATCAGGTTGTTGCCGCCGCCGCGCTCTTGGACGAGAACGGTTTTGCGACGGACGCCGTCACCGGCGTGGATTGGATCGCGGAAGGTGAGATGGAAGTGGTTTACGATTACTTTCATCCGGCGAATTCCTGGCGGGTCGTCGTCCGGGCACGCGTTCCGCGAAGCAAACCGGAGATTCCGACGATCTCGCAAGTCTATCCGGGCGCCAACTGGCACGAGCGCGAAACGCACGAGTTTTTCGGCATTGTGTTTCTCGGCCATCCCAACCTGACACCGCTGCTGCTGCCGGAGGACGCGGACTATCATCCGCTCAGGAAGGATTTCAAAGCGTGAGCGCGTTGAGCCTCTTATCGTCCGGCGAGCGCGAACACGAGACGTTCATTCTCAACGTCGGCCCGCAGCATCCAGCCACGCATGGCGTGTTGCGGTTGAAGCTGACGATGGACGGCGAATACATCACACGCGCCGAGCCGGTCTGCGGTTACATCCATCGCATGCACGAGAAGATGGGCGAGAACCGCACGTGGGCGCAGTTCCTGCCCAACACCGGCCGCATTGATTATCTCGCGGCCATGGCTTACGGCCACGCCTACGTGGCAGCGGTGGAGCGCGCTGCGGGGATTGTGGTGCCGGCGCGCGCGGAATACATCCGCGTCATCACGTCCGAGTTGAACCGCATTTCGAGCCATCTGGTCTGGTTTGGCGCGTTCCTGCTGGATCTCGGCGGTTTTACGCCGTTGCTCTACGCGTTCGACGATCGGGAAAAAATCCTCGACCTCCTCGAAGCCCTCACCGGTTCCCGCCTGACTTATTGCTACTACCGTTTCGGCGGCGTCTGCAACGACGTGGATGACGATTTCATCCGGGGCACTCGCGAGTTTGTGGCTGGCATGAGGCCGCGAATGAAGATGTATCGCGAGCTGGTGACCGACAACATCATCCTGCGCAAGCGGCTCATCGGCATCGGCCACATCAGTGCGGAGATGTGCCGTAAATACGGAGCCACCGGCCCGGTCATCCGCGGTTCGGGCGTTGCCTACGACGTGCGGAAGAACGAGCCTTACTCCGTCTATCGCGACTTCGATTTCGATGTTCCGGTATTTCCTGAAGGCGACTGCATGGCGCGCTACCTGGTGCGCATGGAGGAGATGGTGCAGAGCCTGCGCATCGTCGAGCAGGCTCTGGATAAACTGCCTGGTGGTCCCGCGCTGACCGCTGGTGTTCCTCGCGTTCTGAAGCCGGCGGTCGGCGATTATTGTTTCGCGGTGGAAGCCGCGCGCGGGCGGTTCCTCGTGCGCATCGTCAGCGACGGCAAGGAGATTCCTTATCGCGTCAGGTTGCGCACGCCATCGTTCTCCAACCTCAGTCTCTTTGAGGAGGCGAGCCAGGGAATGATGCTGCCCGACGCGCTGGCGCTGCTGGGCAGTCTGGACCTCGTGATTCCCGATATTGATCGCTAGGAACCAGCATGAGCATCATCGAACCTTTTCGCTTGTTGTTGTTCCTGGTCGGTATCATGGCCTTCATCGGCCTCAACGCAGCCTATCTGGTCTGGGTCGAACGCAAAGGCGCCGCCCGGTTTCAGCGGCGTCCCGGTCCCACGGAAGTCGGCTATGCCGGTTTGTTGCAGCCCATCGCGGATGGCATCAAGCTTCTTTCCAAACAGCTCCATGTTCCGCCGGGCGCCGACGGAGTTTTGTTCCGCGTGGCGCCGCTGCTGGTCATGATTCCCGCCATGATCGGCCTGGCGGTCGTTCCATTTAGCGAGACGCTCGTGGCGCGGAACACCAACGTCGGCTTGTTGATGATCTTCGCGTTCGGTTCGATCAACGTGATGGCGATCATGCTCAGCGGCTGGTCCTCCCGCAATAAATACGCCATCATTTCCGCCGCCCGCATTGTCTCGCAGGACGTGGCCTACGAGATTCCCATGTTGCTGGTGGTCATCACCATGCTGATGGTGACGGGCACGATGAACCTCAACGAAATCGTCCAGCAACAGGCTGGCTGGTTCTGGCACTGGAACCTGTTCCGCCTCGACGTGAATCCGCTGATGCCGCTGACGTTCTTCATCTTCTTCGTTTGCATGCTGGCCGAAACCAACCGCGCGCCGTTCGACATGGCCGAGGCGGAGAGCGAACTGGTGGCGGGCGCGTTCACCGAGTATGCCGGCATGGGGTTCGGCGTGTTCTTCATAGCCGAATACGCCAACATCATCCTGGGTTGCGCGTTCGCGACGATCCTGTTTCTGGGCGGCTGGCAAAGCCCCTTCGGTGTCTGGTCCGGGGTGTTCTGGTTTTTGCTGAAGATGTATGCGCTGGTCTTCACCGTGATCTGGGTGCGCTGGACCTTTCCCCGGACGCAGTTTTACAACCTGCTGAATCTTTCCTGGAAGCTCCTCATTCCCGTCTCGTTGTTCACCCTCATCCTGACTGCCGTCGTCATGAAGGTCTTGAAGACATGAAGACGCTTCTCAAAGAAATCGGCAGCGGGTTCCACAGCCTGGTGACGGGGATGCGCATCACGCTGGGACAGTTTTTCAAGCCGCAGGTGACGGTGCATTACCCGCACGAGTCCTTGAAGATGGCGGCGCGTTTCCGGGGCCATATCGAACTGGTGCGGGATGAGCAGACGGGCAGGGCAATTTGCTTCGCCTGCAAGGTCTGCGAAAAGACATGCCCCAGCGATTGCATCACCGTCGAAGGCGCGAAGTTGGAAGGCGCGAAGAAGAAATCGGTGACGGAGTTCAAACTCGACTTCACCAAATGCAGCCTTTGCGGTTCGTGCGTCGAAGCTTGCAAGAGCGAAGCGATACGGTTTTCGCGAGCCTACAACCTTGCCAGCGTCAACAAGGACGATTACGTGATGGACCTGTTCAAGCGATTGGAGTCGGAGCAACCGAAGCCGCTGCAGGCGCAGGCGGAACAACCCAAGGAGGAGGCGCGATGAACCCGTTTCCAGCCTCGGACTTGATTGTCGGCACGGTGTTCTTGATATGCGTCGCGACCACGGTTGCGGGCGCGCTGCTTGCTGTGCTCACGGGGCGCATTGTCCGGAGCGTCTGCGGTCTGGCGCTTTGCTGCATCGGGATTGCAGGGCTTTACTATTTTCTCCACAGCCCGTTTCTCGCGCTGATGGAAATCCTTGTCTATATCGGCGCCGTCTGCGTGACCATTGTGTTTGCGGTGATGCTGGCCGAACCGGACGAGCCGGCCCCGGATGAGACGCGCGGCGCTGCGATTTTATGGAGCGGGGTGGCGTTGCTGGCGGGCGCGGCGATCTGCTGGGGCTTGTCGCGGCTGGGTCTTCAGGGGAAATGGCCCGTCCCGGTCGCTCAAGTTGCCGACAGTTCCGTCAAGTCAATCGGCATTTCGCTGCTCACCACCTACAGCATGGCGTTTGAACTCATCTCGCTCGTGCTCTTCGTGGCCATCCTCGGGGCACTGGCGACCGCCCGCACCGGGAGGAGCAAGTAATGAACCTCCTGCACTTATACGGACAAGTGGACATCTACCTCGTCATCGCGGCGTTCTTGCTGGCGGTCGGTATCTACGGCTTGATCCGGCGGCGCACGCTCATTGGCATGTTGATTTCGGGCGAGATCATTTTTTCGGCCGCCTCGCTGAATCTTGTGGCGTTGAGCCGCTTCCACGCGCCGGACCCGGTGGCTGGACAGGTGTTCGTGTTGTTCATCATGGGGTTGGCGGCGGCTGAGGTGGCCATCGCTTTGAGCATCATCATTGCGGTCTATCGCAATTACCGCTCCATCAAAGCCAACGAGCTTGCCGATCTCAACGGATAGCCGCATGGAAACACCCCAAGACATCCGCTTGCTCCTCGCGATCCTCGCGCCGCTCATTGGCGCGGGCCTCGTCATGGCGAGCGGGAAGCGGCCCAACGTCCGCGAAGCCTGCTCGTTCCTTGCAGCCGCGGCTCTGTTTGCTGTCACGGTCTCGTTGGTGCCTGACATCCGCGCCGGCAAAACGCTACACTTTACCGTGTTCGCGTTGCTGCCGGGGCTGAGCGTGACGCTGCGCGCCGACGCGCTCTCGATGATCTTCGCTGTCTCGGCGTCGTTCTTGTGGATCGTCACCGTGTTCTATTCAGCGGGCTACATGCGCGGGCTTGGGGAACACGCGCAGACGCGGTTCAACACCTGCTTCGCGCTGGCGCTGTTCGGCGCGATCGGCTGCGCGTTCTCCGACAACCTGCTCACGCTTTATCTCTTCTACGAAATCGTCAGCGTCACCACCTATCCGTTGGTCGCGCACCATCAGGACGAGGAAGGCTACGAAGGCGGGAAGAAATACCTCGTCTATCTGACCGCCACCGCCAAGGGACTCGTCCTGCCGGCGATGGTTTTGATCTATGTCCTGGTGGGTAATCTCGATTTCGCCACCAACATCCGCAGCGGCATCCTGCCGCCGGACGTTCATCGCGGCATCGTCACCGTTCTCTACGTCTGCTGCATCCTGGGCTTCGCCAAGAACGGCATCATGCCGCTGCATCACTGGCTGCCGGGCGCGATGGTTGCGCCGACACCGGTGAGCGCGCTGCTGCACGCCGTCGCGGTCGTCAAAGTCGGCGTGTTCTCGACGGTGCGCGTGATGCTCTACGTCTTCGGCGTGGACAGCATGAGTGCCTTGAACCTCGGCCTGCCCACGGCCTACTTCGTGTCGTTCACCATTCTCGTCGCTTCCATCATCGCGCTGAGCAAGGACAACCTGAAGGCGCGGCTGGCTTACTCCACCGTCAGCCAGCTTTCCTACGTCATCCTCGGGGTGGCGTTGCTGACGCCCGCGGGCATCGAAGGCGGCCTCGTCCACATTGCCAACCACGCCTTTTCGAAGATCACGCTGTTCTTCTGCGCCGGCGCGATCTACGTCGCCACGCACAAGAAAAACATCTCCGAGATGAGCGGTCTGGGGCGCGCGATGCCGTTCACCTTTGGCGCGTTTGCCGTCGCCTCGCTGAGCATGATCGGCGCGCCGCCCGTCGGTGGTTTCGTCAGTAAATGGTATTTGCTCAACGGCGCGTTCGACGCCGGCTCCATCGGCATCATCGTGGTGCTGCTGGCCAGCACGGTTCTCAACGCCGCTTACTTTGCGCCCGTGGTGTTCGACGCCTTCTTCGGTAAACCGTCGGCGGAGGACGCGAAGCACCGTTTCAAGGAAGCGCATCCGGCGATGGTGATTCCGCTGAGCATCACTGCCGCCATCTCGGCTGTCATCGGGTTTTACCCCGACTTCTTCATGCAGTTTGTAAAGGCGGTCCTGCCATGAAACTCGTTGCTCTCATAGATTATCTCCGGAACCGGCTGAAGACCGTCGTGCGCGTCTGCTTCGCGCTGCTGGCGGTGCTGGTGTTGATGGACGCGATCCCGGCCATCGTGGACAAGGAGCATGCTCACACATGGGTCGAACACATTCCTGGCTTCTGGGCGCTCTGGGGTTTCATCGGTTGCGCGGTGCTGATCATTGCGTCGAAATGGTTCGGTCACCTCGGCATCATGACACGGGAGGATTACTACGATGAGTGACCTCTGGATTCATCCCGCGCTGATCCTGATTCTCGGAAGCGTGCTGATTCCGCTGGTGCCGGCGCGCTTGAAGAAGGCGTATCTCTTCCTCATTCCCGTGCTGGTGTTCGCGCGCATCGTCGGCATGGCCAAGGGGACGTTTGGCGTGGTGCAGTTCCTCGACTGGACGCTGACGTTCGGGCGCGTGGACGCGCTGAGCTCCGTCTTCGGCTACATCATGAGCCTGATGTGCGTCGTTGGGACGCTCTACGGGCTGCACGTGAAAGACAACGCCCAGCATGTCGCTGCGTGGATTTACGTCGCCGGTTCGATTGGCTGCATCTACGCCGGAGATTTCATCACGCTGTTCCTGTTCTGGGAACTGATGGCGTTCTCGTCGGTCTTCCTGATCTGGCTCCGCCGCCGGCCGGAATCACTCGGCGCGGGCTATCGCTATTTGCTCGTCCACGTCGCGGGCGGCGTGCTGCTGCTGGCGGGCATGGTGATCCATTGCAAGGCGACGGGCAATTGGTCGTTCGTTGCGTTCGACGTGCAACAGCCGACGCTCGCGGCGTGGCTGGTGCTTGCCGGCTTTATCCTCAACGCCGCCGTGCCGCCGCTCCACGCGTGGCTGCCGGACGCCTACGGCGAAGCGACTTTCAACGGCTCCGTCTTCCTCTGCGCGTTCACGACGAAGACTGCGGTCTATGCGCTCTGCCGCGGTTTCCCCGGCATGGAAATCCTCGTGCCGCTTGGCGTCATCATGGCGCTCTATGGCGTCGTCTATGCGGTGTTGGAGAACGACTGCCGCCGGCTGCTCGCGTATCACATCATCAGCCAGGTCGGCTACATGGTGGCCGGCGTCGGCCTCGGCACGCAGATGGCCATCAACGGCGCGTGCGCCCACGCGTTCGCGCACATCCTTTACAAAGGGCTGCTCTTCATGGGCTGCGGCGCGGTGCTGCACATGACCGGCCAGAGCAAGTTTACGGAACTCGGCGGCCTCTACAAGAAGATGCCATGGACGTTTGTCTTCACGCTCATCGGCGGCCTCTCGATCTCGGCGTTCCCTCTCTTCAGCGGGTTCGTCAGCAAGTCCATGATCGTCTCGGCCGGGCTTGAGGAACACAAATTGTGGGCTGGCTTCCTTCTCATGCTCGCGTCGGTTGGCACGTTCCTGCACACCGGTTTGAAGGTGCCCTACTTCATTTGGTTTGGGAAAAACAACTGCAAGAAGGAGACGTGGGACCGCGCCGCCGAGCCGCCGTGGAACATGAACGCTGCGATGATTGTCGCGTCCGTGCTTTGTATCTTTATCGGCTGTTACACGCCGTATCTTTACAAGATGCTGCCGTATCCCGAAGTGGCCGGCGCATTCCATCCTTACACCTCCTACCACGTCTCCGAGACGCTTCAGCTTCTGCTGTTCACCGCCGTTGGCTTCTTCTGGCTCGTCAAGAAACTGGAGCCGGAGCCGACGATCAGCCTCGACATGGATTGGTTCTATCGCATGGGCGGCCGCATCTTCCTTGCGATCGCGCGGAAGCCGATCCAGCTCGCGGACAACTTCGTCGGTGAGGTCTATCGCATCGCCGGCCTCATCCCGCTGATGATCTCCGCGCGGCTGGCGGGCAAGTTCGACAACCGTGTCATTGATGGCGCGGTGGACGGGCTGGCGGAAACCATTCGCGCCATCGGCAGCCGGCTCCGGCTTGTCCAACGGGGGCAGATGCAGGAAAGCCTTGCGCTGGCCTTTGTCGTTGCGGCTGTTCTCATTGTTCTCTTTCTCCTGTCGCATAACGCTTTCGCAAGATGACCCTCCCAGCCTCCAACATGGACTTCCCGATTCTCAGCGTGCTGATCTTCAGCCCGCTCGCGGCGGCTGCCGTCGCGGCGATGATCCGCAACGAGAACCTCCTGCGCTGGTGGACGCTCGCGTTCACGACGGTCGCGGCGGCGTTTTCGTTGCTGCTGTGGCAGCGGTTCGACGCAACGACGGCGGCGTTCCAGTTCACGGAACACGCCGCGTGGGTTCCGTCGCTGAAAATCAATTACGCCGTTGGCATTGACGGTATCAGCCTGCTGCTGGTGCTGCTGACGACGCTGATCATGCCGCTGTGCGTGCTTTGTTCGTGGCGCTATATCACCACGCGCGTTCGGGAGTTCATGGTCTGCCTCTTGATTATGGAGACGGCGATGGTCGGCGTGTTCTGCGCGTTGGATTTCATCCTCTTCTTCGTCTTCTGGGAGGCGATGCTGATTCCGATGGCGCTGCTCATCGGCATCTGGGGCGGCCCGCGCAAAATTTACGCCGCGATGAAGTTCTTCGTCTATACCATGACCGGCTCGGTGTTGTTGCTGGTCGCCATCATCGCGCTCTATCTGAAGGTTGGCAGCTTCAGCATCCCCGACATGATGGGGCGCAACTACCCGGCGGATTTCCAGTGCTGGATCTTCCTGGCGTTCTTCATCTCGTTCGCGATCAAGGTGCCGATGTTCCCGTTCCACACGTGGCTGCCCGCCGCCCACGTCGAGGCGCCTACGGCCGGCAGCGTGTTGCTCGCCAGCGTCCTGCTGAAGATGGGCACCTACGGCTTCCTGCGGTTCTCGTTGCCGATCACGCCTCACGCCACGCAGGTCTTCGCGCCTTACATCCTCTGGCTGTCGGTTGCCGCCATCATTTACGGCGGCCTGACTGCGCTGGCGCAGAGTGACCTTAAAAAGCTCGTGGCGTATTCGAGTGTCAGCCACATGGGCTTCGCGACGTTCGGCATCTTCGCGCTCAACGTAAACGGCATCGAGGGTGCGACGCTGGTGATGATCAACCACGGTGTCACCACCGGCGCGCTATTCATCGCTGTCGGCATCATCTACGAGCGCCTGCACACGCGCGACCTCGGCGAGACGGCGGGGATGGGCAAGTTCATGCCGGTGTTCGCCGGGTTTCTCGGCGTCTTCTGCCTGTCGTCATTGGCGTTTCCCGGCACCAACAGCTTCATCGGCGAATTTCTTGTTCTGGCAGGCGGCTTCAAGGTTTCCATACTAATGGTGCTCTGCGCCGTGCCCGGCGTGGTCGCTGCTGCCGCCTACATGCTCCGCATGTTGCAGAAGGTCGCCTACGGACACGTGAACAATCCGGACCATTCGCACTTGGCTGACTTGAACCTGCGCGAGATTGTCACGCTCGTGCCGCTGCTGGTCTTTGTCTTCTGGATCGGCCTTCATCCACAGCCGTTCCTCCACGTCATGCACGCCAGCGTGCAACACCTCCTGGAACAAGCCAACGGCCCGTTGGCGCACGCTGCCGTCGCGCTCCGGTAAAAAGCCATGACCACTTGCACTTTCACGGCCTTTCTTCCCGAGTTGGTCCTGCTTGCAGGCGCGTTTGCCTTGTTCCTCATCTGCCTCGGCGATTCCCGCGCACGACAGGCGAGGTTCGCCGCGTTGATCGTTTCGGTTGCCGCGATCATCGCATGTGGGCTTTGCCTGGGGCAGCAGGCGGTTCTCTTCAATGGCGCGTATCGCGTGGACGCGTTTTCCCAAATCCTCAAACTCGTCTTCGCCTTTGGCTTCACGCTGGTCTTGCTGCTCAGCGGCGGACTCTCTGATATCCGCGACGACGTGAAGCCCGAATACTACCTCTTCCTTACGCTCAGTGTGTGCGGGCTTGTCATGCTCGTGAGCTGCGTGGACATTATCACGCTCGTCGTCGCCTTGGAGTTGTCGTCGTTCCCCCTTTATCTGCTGGTGCCGATGCGCCGCGAGCGCCCAGGCCAGCGAAGCCAGATGGAGTCGGCGATCAAATACATTATGTTCGGCATCGCGGCCAACGGCATCATGCTTTTTGGTTTGAGTTACCTTTTCGGTCTGACTGGCACCACTTCGCTGCCGGTGATGGTAGAGAAACTGCGGCCCATCCTCCACACGCCGCTGGTCATTGCAGGCATTGCCATGACCTGCTGTGGTCTGTTCTTCAAGCTGGCTGTGTTTCCGTTCCACTTCTGGACGCCCGATGTGTATCAAGGCGCGTCCAACGAAACCGCAAGCCTCATCGCTTCTCTTTCCAAGATCGGCGCGGTGGCCGTGCTGGTGCGGTTCGTCTCGCTGGCGTCGCCGGATAGCCAGAGCCTCATCATCTTGCTGACGCTTCTTGCCGTCGCGTCCATGTTCTATGGCAACTTGATTGCGCTTGTTCAGAAGGACCTCAAGCGTCTGCTGGGATTCTCCGGCATCGCCCACGCCGGCTACGCGCTGGTGGGCTTCGTGGCGCTCGACAACGCCGGCTACACGGCTGCGCTCTATTACATCGTCGGCTACCTCTTCATGGTGCTTGCGTGCTTCGTCGTCATTTGCAAGGTCTCCAGTGACGGCGACAACGTCACGATGGACGAACTGGCCGGCCTGCATCGCCGCTCGCCGCTGCTGGCGCTGACATTGGTTGTGGGCATCTTCTCCCTCGCGGGCGTGCCGCCGTTCGTGGGCTTCATGGGCAAACTCACGCTCCTCTCCGCCGCGCTGGCCAAAGGCCACCTCTTTCTCGTCATCGTTACCGTGGTGAATACCGCCATCGCTATCTACTACTACCTCTGCATCATCCGCGAAGCCTGCTTCCGCGACGCCGGCAACCGCGCCGCTATCGTGCTCGACGGGTCCACGCGCGCCCTCTGCGTGCTGCTGATGGCTGGCATCCTAGCCCTCGGCGTGCTCCCCGCGCGCGTCCTCGACGGCGTCTCCTCCTCGCTCGCTTCTGTGAACCCGCCCACGACGACCGTCCGGCGCTGACGGTGGAGTGCGTTCTCCGAACGTGCTCGCCGTCCTTACCCACGACGACAACCACGTTCGGAGAACGCGGCCCACCCGTTACGTCATCACTAAAAGCGAAAGCCCCGCGTTTTTCGACACGGGGCTTCCCGGACGATGAAGATGTTGTTCATTGCGTTTACGGCCCATCTTGCTGGCCGCGTCGCTCCACCCGCCGGGGCCGAGCGGGCCGATGGCGGGAACGCGCATCCACACTCACTTACCGCTACGGACAGCTGGCTGCGCGTGAAAACACTCTATTGAGTGCGCGAAACTGCGCGAAGCTGGGTTGGGATCGGTGGCAATTGTTCTGTGACTTTCTTGTTAACTCTCGATGAATTTGCTGGTTGCGGTTTCTGGGCGGACTGTTGGCACGCGTCCTGCTTCTATCCTGGCAACGAGTGGCAAGGTAGGCAGAAGGACTTATCTGACTACGCTTCGGGACAGATAAACTGTGTCACAGGTGAAAAGTCTGGTTGAAGAGATCGGCAGTAAGAAAGGCAAGCTGTGAAAAAAACCAATTTCAGAATAACAATCGCCGCGCTTCTTGCGATAGTGGGGCTTTCGATTTTCGCGTTCTCATGCGCGACGTTAGATCGAGTCATTGTCGCCCCGCCGATGATTCCCGGCGCAAAATACGTCGGCATGGAAACGTGCCAGCCGTGCCACGAGAAGGAAGTGCGCGACTTTAAGTTTGCAGCCCACGCGCGCGTGGCCATTCCCGACGGCAAAGGCAAGCGCGAAGGCCAGGGCTGCGAGAGCTGCCACGGCCCCGGCAGCCTCCACGTCGAGGCCGGCGGCGAGCGCGGCAAGTTCATCATCAATCCAACCAAGAACCCCGAGGCCTGCTTCCAGTGCCATCTGGACAAACAGGCTGAGTTCAGCCTGCCGTATCACCATCCGGTCAAGGAAGGCCGGATGAACTGCACCACGTGTCATAACCCGCATGGCCATGACATCAAGCTTGGCAAGGGGCAGGTTGTTGGTCGCCTCAACGAAAACTGCTCACAGTGCCACCGGGAGCAGACGCGGCCTCATGTGTTCGCGCATGCAGCGCTTCGCGAGGGTTGCACGACCTGTCATGCCGTTCACGGTTCGATCAACTCGAAGATGCTGGTGCAGCGTGACAATAATCTCTGCCTGAAGTGCCACGCACAGGTGGGCGCTAATCCCGCGGGCGGTAACCCAGTGAGACCGCTCCTCATTGGTGGTGGTAATCACAATAGTTCCGCTGGCAGCCGTTTGGCACAGGGCAACTGTTGGAACGCGGGCTGTCACACAGCGGTTCACGGCTCCAACCTGAATCCGGCGTTCCGGTATTAATCTGAAAGGAAAGCTTCCATGAAAAACATCTCACGTATCATCGCAGCCGTTGTGCTTTCCTGTTGGTGGTTGACCGCGGGGGCCATTGCCGCCGAAGACGCGGCCAAGAAGGAATCGAATTCAGACACGGAAGTCGTGGTCACGCCCGTGGTGACCTACGTGGACGTGACCGGCAACAAGTCCAGTTTCCGCGAACATTGGTGGATGAAGGATGGCTGGAGCGGAGGCATTGATAAATTCAATTTCCACGGGAAGGTTGACAAAGATACGGACTTCAACGTCGAAGGCCGCGCCTTATACAACCAGCGCGATTATGATATCCGCATGGAGTTGGTGAGGCCGGACTTCGGATTCGTGAGAGCCGGTTTCTCCCAGTTCCCAAAATACTTTAATGACACGGGCATGTATTATTCGCGGTTCAGCACGCCGTCGTTCGCGCTGGGTGACGAGCCTTCGTTGAATATTGGCAAAATCTTCTTCGATGCCGGGTTGACGTTGCCCAACATGCCCAAAATTACGATCGGGTATGAGCATCAATTCAAGGATGGTTCCAAGAGCCTGCTGGAATCCGGCTCGGTTGTGCAAACCTTGCCGGCGGGGCCGCCCTATCCTGCGGGATCCACAACAAAAAAGATCTACCCCGCATTCAAGGACATTGACGAACGGGTTGATATTTTCAAGTTGGGGGTAGAGCACACCATCGGCGGGCTTAACCTGGGTGACGATTTTTACTTTGAGCAATATGCCAACAGCACGTATCGCCTGGATGATTCGACGTATACCCTGCCTGCCAACACGCTGAAATCCGTGTCGGTGGGGGAACAGTATCATCACGATATGTTCTCGAACGCTTTCCATGCGGATCACTATGTAAACGACAAGGTTTACTGGTCGTTGGGTTACTTGTTTACATCCATGGGCGGTGACGCAGGTGCTCAGGTGGATACGTTCTACGGTGCCGGGACGACCGCAGCCCAGCGCGACAAGTTCTTCCGCACGCAGCTTTCGGGCGATCCTGGGGTAAGGCTCAGTCAGGACTCGCATACCGCGAACATCAACTTGATGGTAGGCCCCTTCGATGGTCTCATGGCAAGCGTTGGCGTTCAGGCAGAGAAAGAGGACACCGACACTTCATCTTTTACCTATTATCCTGAAATCCCAGCCGGCAGCCCCATCATCGGCACAGTTCCCGCAAACGCTCCGTTTGCTCCCTTGGTTCCTGGTCCCGTTCGCAGGATTGTCACGACCGTGGACAAACAAGGTTTGGAGGAGCATGTGGGCCTTCGTTATACAAAGATCCCGTATACGACTATATACACGGAGGCAAAATGGGCCCAGGAGGACTACAACGATGACGCAAACCAGCAGGCGTTTGTTTCCCCATTTGGTGGTCCGGCCGGAGCTGGAGGAGGGTTTGGGCTTGATCTCCAGACCATCCGCCAGGAATACACGGCGGGGTTTGCCACGTCGCCTTGGGCACGGATGACTTGGACGACCCAGTATCGGCATAAGCGCATAGATAATCTGACGAATACCCGTTACAACATTGCGGGTATGTCCAGTTATGCGGGAACGCTTCAGGATCAGGAATTCACTGAAGACGAAATCAGCACCAAGCTGACATACCGTCCTTTTTCGAAGGTCGCTCTCACTTTGAAATATCAATTGGTTTCAGAGGATATTTATAACACGACCCCTGCTCAAGCAGGTAGTGGCACCTTCACGGCGACCCCCGCAGGCACCATCCAAGCATTCAATTACTACGCAAACATCTACAGCGCGAGCGCCACTGTAACGCCGATGAACCGCCTCTACGTTACGGGGTTGGTGTCTTATCAGGACAGCAAGTCAAGCGCCTTTGACAATGGCGCGCCTTCGGTGGCGACTCCTTACAAAGGCAGTGTGTTGTCCGTGCTCGGCTATGCTGGTTACGCGCTCGACGACAAGACTGATTTGACGGCGGAATACAGTTATTCCCGCACGGATAACTACACGGAGAACGGCTACGGCACGTTTTCCACACAAACCAGCGACTACAGTCTTTCCTATGGATTGAACAATCAACTGCAGGGAGCAAGCCTGAAGTTGACTCGTCGCATTTCTGACACCATTTCGGTTGCCTTGAAGTATGGCTTCTACAATTACAAGGAAGACTACACAGGCGGCATCAACGACTACACAGCACATTTGGCTAGCGCTGCTTGCACGATTCGGTTTTGATACGTCCTCCACACCACGACACAGACATTTCGAGGAACCAACAACCATGAAAGCAACCCCAACCTTCCTTCTGGCATCACTGGTTTCGTTTACCACTGCCACCTTCGCCGAGCCAGCCGCCGGCCAGCCACTTGCTGTGGATCTCGGCAAAGGCGTCAAGCTGGAGATGGTCTGGGTTGCGCCGGGCGAATTCGACATGGGCGCCACCAACGACGGCGATGACGCCAAACCCGTCCATCACGTCAAGCTTACCAAGGGTTTCTGGATGGGCAAATACGAAGTCACCCAGGAACAATACGAAGCTGTCACCGGCAGGAACCCCTCCGGCTATAAAGGCGCACGCAATCCCGTTGAGAACGTGAACTGGTCCGACGCCGTTGCCTTCGCCACCAAGCTCAACGGCATGGGCATCCTGCCTGCGGGCGCCGCGTGCCGTTTGCCAACAGAAGCGGAGTGGGAATACGCCTGCCGCGCGGGCAGCACGACGCGGTTTTATAACGGCAACGGCGAGGTGGAGTTGGCGCGCATTGCATGGTATGGCGCGTCGCGTGTGTTGCTCTATGGCGGCAACGCGGGCAAGAACCCACATACGGTCGGCGAGAAAGAACCGAACAAGTTCGGCATCTACGACATGATCGGCAACGTATGGGAGTGGTGCTCCGACTGGTATGGACCTTATCATGGCGGCGGCGCGGTGGACCCGACGGGTCCCGCCACCGGTTCCAAGCGTGTGCGTCGTGGCGGCGCGTTCCCGAATGCGCAGGGTTTCCTCGGGTCGGCTCCTCGTGGGGCCAGCGCTCCTCTGGATAAAGTCAGCGCATTCGGGTTTCGCGTCGTCTGCAGCCCGCCACAGTAGTTCGTTTTACGATCCGACGGTGTTTCATGATCACGCGACTGAGAATGGGGGTCATCTTGGTGGTGATAGTGCTGTTGATCGTGCTGGCCACGGCCTACATGATTTGGCGCGCGAGCTGGCTGCCGCCACTGTGAGTCTTTGGACGAAGGACAGGCGACCAGCTACGGAATCAAGCTGAACTTCTGCAAACGGCGCCGTAATGCGTCGCGCTCGATGCCCAGCAGTTGCGCGGCTTGCGTCTGATTGCCCCCCGCACGCTCCACCGCTTGACGGACCAGTTCCCGCTCCACGTCCTCCAGTTTGATGCCTTCCGCCGGCAACTCCGCCGCGGTCTGACCACTGGGTTTCGTCCCCGATCGAATCTCCGGCGGCAGATGCCTTGGCACCACCACCTCGTCGGCTTCCAGGAGGACAATGCGTTCGATGGCGTTGCGCAATTCGCGAACATTACCCGGCCAACGGCAATGTCGCAGTGCGTCTTGGGATTCGGGTGACAGCTGTTTGAGCGGCTTGTTGAATTCCCGCGCAAATCGCTGCAAGAAATGCTGCGCCAGGAGCACCGCGTCCGCCGGATGCTCGCGCAACGCTGGCATTCTTACCGAGATGACCTTGAGCCGGTAATACAAGTCCTGCCGGAACTCGCCGCGCGCGACGGCGTTTTCAAGGTTCTTGTTGGTCATGGAAATCATCCGGACATCCACGCTGATGTCGCGTGTGCCGCCGACGCGCCGGAACTGGCGCGTTTCCAGCACGCGCAACAGCTTCGCCTGCATGGAGAGCTTCATGTCGCCGATTTCATCGAGCAACAGCGTCCCGCCGTCCGCCAGTTCCATCAGGCCTTTCTTGGTGGTCTTCGCATCGGTGAACGCGCCGCGCTCATGTCCAAACAACTCGCTCTCAAACAGGTTCTCCGCAACGGCCGAGCAATTGATGTCCATCAACGGTTGATTGGCGCGTGTGCTGTCGAAGTGGATCGCGCGCGCGGCCAGTTCCTTGCCCGTGCCGTTCTCGCCTTCGATGAAGACGGTGGTCGCGTTGCTTTGGGCGATCTTGGTGATCAGTTCTCGCACCGTTCGCATCGCGGGGCTGTCGCCCACAAGGTTGTTCACGTCGAATGTGCGGTGTTGCTGGCTGCGCAGCCGCGTCACTTCGCGGCGCAGCTTCAAGTCCTCGATGGCCTTTTCCAACTCGACCCGCACCTCTTCAAACTCGAACGGCTTGCACAGGTAGTTGTGCGCGCCCAGCCGCATGCACTCCACCGCGCGGGCCACGCCCGTGTCAGCGGTCACCACGATCACAGCCACCTCGCGCTCCAGCTTCTTGATTTCTTGGAGCACCCGCACGCCGTCCATGCCGGGCAAGCGCATGTCCAGCAGCACCACGTCATGGCCGTCCTGTCGCAACAGGTCCAGCCCTTCCTCGCCGCTCGCCGCGCACTCCACCTCGTAACCGTCGCGCGACAGTTTCTGTTCGAGCGACCAGCGGACGAGCTTCTCGTCGTCTATCACCAATACTTTGGCCTTCGGCATAAGAGTTTCTTCAGCGTTTCGGACCAGCCGGCTGCGGCCCAGTTGTCTTGGCGGCCTGTAGCGTCGCCACAGCCTCATGATAAGCATCGCAGACGGAGTCTTTGCAAACCAGGAATTCGATGGTGAACTCCGTGCCTTTGCCCGGCTCGCTTTTGACGGAGATGTTGCCGCCGTGCTTTTCCACGATCGTGCGGGTGATGGAAAGTCCCAGGCCCGTGCCGCGATGTTTCGTTGTAAAGAATGGCGAGAAGATGCGGTCCATGTGATCGGCGGGAATCCCGATGCCGGTGTCGCGAATCGTCAGCCGCACCGCCGGCTGTGGTTTGATGGCATCGCGACCGGCCGGGGCATCGTTGTTCGGAGCCAGCAAAGAACCCGCAACAGCCGGCCACTCGATCAGTTCGGCGCCCACCGTCAGCGTGCCGCCGTCGGGCATCGCCTGGATGGCGTTGATCATGATGTTCAGGATGACCTGTTGCACTTGCTGGCTGTCAATACAGATCGGCGGCAAGTCCGACGGACAGTTCTCGATAATTCGGATGTGCTGCTTTTGCGCGTCGGGCCGCACGAGCGCCAGCATTGGCTCGATCATTCCGCAGACGTCGCAGGGCGCGATTTGAGGTTCGCGGAGGCGCGCGAAGTCCAGCAGGTTGCGAAGCGTGGAGTTCAGCCGGGCGATTTGCTGGTGAATCTCGCGAACCACCTCGCCATACTGGCTCTTGCTGTCGCTGATTTCTGACAACACTTCCACGGCTGCGCCGATGCCGGCCAGCGGGTTGCGGATTTCGTGGGCAATGCCGGAAGCCAACTCGCCGATGGTGGCGAGTTTGCTGGCTTGCTGGATCTGTTTCTCGTGGGATTCCTGGAGTTCACGCCGGGCGGTGTCGAGGCTGCCCACCATGGAATCAAACCCGCGGCCCAGTTCGTTGATCTCGTCCTGCCCCTCCGGCCTGACGCGGACAGTGAGATCACCCGTCTGCACCTTGCGCATTTGTTGGAGGAGTCCGCTGACGGGTTGGGTGACGAACCGCACGATGAGCAACCACAGCACGACGCTGACCAACACGAAGATAATAACGCCGTAAATGATCAACAGGTTGCGGTTGTCGGCGATGGCGGCTTCGGCGGGTGCCATGGATTTCTCCAATACAATCGCGCCCAGAAACGGTTTGTCCTTGCCGTGACATTTTTCACATTTAGCGTCGTTCCGCACTGGTCGCATGGTGACAGCCAGACGTTGTCCTCGCTCGTCGCGTGTGCCATGCAAGATGTGGTCGCTGGTGAACAGTCCGGTCGGCGTTTGAAGAGTTGTCAGTCCGACTTCCGGCGAGTTGTCGGAGAAGACGACCCGGCCGCTGACGTCAATGATGCGGCCATGGACGATCTCATGGGAGCCTTTCAAATCCAGCAGGAAGCGTTGCGCCTCAGAATGCCGGCCGCTGAGCATGACGTCTTGCATGTATTCGTGAACCAGACTGGTGGTCAGCGCGTTCTGCGCCAGCGTGCGCTCATGCCACCATGTGCTCTGGATGCGGATCACGAAGTAGGTGTAGATGGCAATGACCACCGCAACAGTCAGGCCAACCGCAAGAAGCGTCTTCGCGGTGAGGCTGCCGCGTAACATCATTCCCAATTTGTTTCCTAGCGATTGCATGAACGGACAACGAGGCAGATCGGTTTACGCATTGACCAAGCAGCCAATACCATTCACACAGGGTCTGTAAACCGCAAGTAGTTCTTCACTTGCCCGGAGGTTTTGCCGGGTGAGGCAATCCATAACAACTCAAAGTGGTAATGCTTGCCCCGGATCGTCACGCTGTTCTCGGATCAGCGAGAACAATCCGTGCTCGTTGAAAAAGCATCCTTCACTCTTTGATACCGCCGCTGGCTGAGTTCTCAGCCTTGTATGGCTGGCGGTTGTTTCCGGGCCGCCATTTCTGATCGTGGCAGGAAAAGATAAATCATCACGCTGACAATGATGAATGGCAACGCCAGCAGGAAGAGCGAGGTCAGCAAACCTTCCTGACCGACGAGTTCGATTTTGTAGGTTGTGAAGCCGCGCAGGCTCTTGGAGAAAAGCTGCCCGCCGATGACCACGTTCCAACGCATTGCAAAGATGCCGATCAACACCAGCAGGCTGCATAAGAAGTAAACCACCTGACGCCGCCTGGAGCCTTCTTTGTAAACAATCATGCTAGCCAGCGAGATGCCCGGCAGGATCATGCCGAGGAAGATTTGCAGCACGAACAGCGAGAAGATCAGCTTGCCCGACGCCAGCAACACCAGCACATCCAGCGACTCATCCGCGATGTAAAGACGGTGAATCCAATCCAGCGCCTCGACCGAGAAATCTATCACCAGCGCCGTTAAGAGACACTTGCCGATTGTCTCAAGGCAGGCCATGTCCACGGACACACGACGGATCCAGCATGTCACCAGATACAAGAACATCAGCAACGCAATGCCGGAAACCATCGCCGAGAAGATGAAAATGATCGGCATCAGCACCGTGCCCCACCATGGATTGGCCTTCACGGAGCCGAAAATGAATCCGACGTAGCCATGCAGCAGGAACGCTGACGGAATGCCGATGATGGTGATCGCGCGGCCGACCTTGTCGTCGAAGCGCAGCGCGTCTTCTGACACGTCGCGCACCCCGAGCGTCAGAAAGCTGTAGAGGAGCCGCTTCCAGCCCGTCGCGGTGTGTGACCACTCGACGAAATCCTTCCGGTAATCGAACCACAACTCCAGCAGTAGCACGGCCATCAGATACCACGCATAGACGAAACCAAAAATCGCCATCGGCGATGTCAGGTGCGGCGTCAGCATGACCTCGAAGCATCGCTCCGGGTGACCGAGGTGAAACAACAACGGCAACGGCGCCACCAACAGGAACGCCAGTGACGTCAGCAGCGAGAGCCGATACGTGGGCTGCAACGACTTCACACGGAACACCCGTTCCAACGACGCCATAATGAACGCGCCCGCCACCAATCCCGTGATGTAGGGATAGCAGACGATCAACACGCTCCAGAGCAGATTCAACTCGTTCGGGTAGATGAATCCCTGCATGTGCTTCAGCAGGTCGTCGAAATACATGTGGGTCTCCAGCAAAATCGGTGACAGCATCATCGAACCTCTCCATCCAGCCCCGCGTAAAACACGCGCGGCTCTGTGCCCAGGTGCGGCTTGAGTGTTTGCAGTTTGCGGCTCTCGTAAAACTTGCGCAGCGGATTGTCTGGCGACGGATTCTTCAAATCACCGAAGATGCGCGTGCCGGTCGGGCAAACCTCCACGCACGCCGGCTTCAGCCCGCGCGTGATGCGGTGATAGCAGAGCGTGCATTTTTCCGCCGTGTGCGTCACCGGGCTGATGAATCGGCAGCCATACGGACACGCCTGCACGCAGAAGCCGCAGCCGATGCAGTATTTCACGTCCACCAGCACCACGCCGTCCGGCGAGCGGAACGTTGCGCCAACCGGACAGGCTTGGTCGCAGGGCGAATGCCGGCACAGGTTGCAAAGCTTTGGGACAAAAAACGATTTCAGAATTTCCTGCTTCGGAACCGGCGACAGCGGAAACCCGCCGATGCTGCCGTTGGGCGAGTCCACCACCGTCTCGCCGCGAGCCATCATCACGCCGGCCTTCGGTTTCTTGATGATGTAGCGTTCCACCCA
>JBAYFL010000030.1:0-63164 GCA_041667205.1 Verrucomicrobiia bacterium
GATGTATCACCGCTGGGAATACGTGGACAAGGGCGCGCGCGTGGCCAAGACCGTCTGGGCGATGAACCCCGACGGCAGCCGGCCGCAGGAACTCTACGGCTTGGCCGACGACGACACGACCGTTTATATGTATCCGCAGCCGCTGTCGGGCAGCAGCCATCGCTTCGTGAGCGTCGGCACGTGCCACTACCCGCAGGGCGGTTGTCTCGGCGCGATTCTGTTGGTGGACTTCGGCATGGGCATGCGCGAGCGCGGTCCCGATCCAGACGAGCCGGGCTTCATCAAGGGCGACCCCCGCTATCCGGTCGTCAACATCACTCCGCAAGTCTTCATCCCGCGCCGCGAGGAACCAGGCTGGGCTTTCCATACCAAAGACGGCAAATACACACGCGACCGCATGGGCAAATCGGGCCACCTCTACACGCATCCGTTCCCTGTCAGCGATCACGAGTTCCTGGTTTCTTATAAAGTCAATCCCGCCGATCATTACAAGGACGTCGCCAACGCCTACGCCCTCTACCTGATTGACACTGAAGGCCGCCACCGTCCGGTTCACGCCGACGCAGAACTGTCGTGTTGGCATCCAACGCCGCTGGTCTCGCGCCGCGTGCCGCCGGCGGTCTCATCGCAGCGCGATGCAAAATACGCCGCGAGCAACCAAGCTGTCTGCGTCGTTGCGAACGTCTATCAAGGCATGGAAGGTGTGAAGCCGGGCGAGGTCAAATGGCTGCGCATCAACGAGGCTCTGCCGCGTTACTGGTCCACCGGCCGCCGATGGTCGCCGTCCAACAGCAGCTCGGCGTGGAAAGCCGCTCTCTGGCCGCGCGTGCAGTGGGGAGTCGTGCCGGTCGAGAAAGACGGCTCGGCTCATTTTGTCGTGCCGGCCGGTCGCAGCATTTTCTTCCAGGCGCTCGACGAGAACTTCCGCGAGCTCCAGCGCGAGAGGACCTACGTCAACTATGCGCCCGGCGAGATGCGTTCCTGCACGGGCTGCCACGGCCAGTCCAGTCACACCGGCGCAACGGGCGGCGCGACGGCGAAGCTACTCGCGCTAACCCGCAAGCCAAGCACGCCCCAGCCGCAGCCGTGCGATGATGGCCGCGCCGGCCAGGTCATTCATTACCCGACCGACATCCAGCCGATCTTCGACGCCAAGTGCGTGAAGTGCCACAGCGGAAAGGAACCCGCCGGCAACCTCAAGCTCACGGGCGAGGTCACTCAGTTCTACAACACCTCCTACGAAGAGCTTGCTTCCAAGGAATTGGCCGGGCCGATCATTCCGGAGTTCACGTCATTTCGGCAGGGTGACCGGGGCAACTACAACGGCGCCTATTTGCCGCCGCGGAGTCTCGGCAGCCACGCCAGCAAGCTGGTTGCGATGCTGACCGACCCCGCGAATCCGAAGAACGCCAGGAACGACCACACGAAGCTGCTCACGGCGACGGAACTGATGGTCCTGAGTCGTTGGGTGGACAGCAACTATCAGTTCTACGGCAGCTACTTTGGCCGCCAGCATCCGCATTGGGCCAAGGCCGACCCGAAAGACCCCGCTTACGATCCGGCGAATTTCCGGCGCAAAGCGACCTTCGATGAGGCCATCGATATCCTCGCGCCGTCGTGGCACCGGTAGGAGATCACTCTGGTTGGGCATCAAACCAAAGGCGGTGAACACTTGGAGATTGAACTATGAATAAACTAACCATCACACTTCTGCTGCTCGCTTCGCTCGTGGCGTCACACGCACAACAGAAAGCGCCGCCGAAAGGCGAGCCGACCAATGCCAAGGAAGCTGCCGCACAGAAGGCCGCCGCCGACAAGCTCGTTGACGAACGCTACGCCGCGCTCGTCGCCAAACTGCCGCCCGAACAACAGGTTTGGGAACGAACATTACAAGAGAATCTCGGCGGCTTCTATCTGCCCATCCACAAACGCGAGAAGATCGCCGGCCGGTCGAACGCATGGGACTTCGTGCAGGACGACCCGAAGCTGCCGCGCGTCCTGCTTATCGGCGATTCCGTTTCGCGCGGCTACACGCAGGCTGTGCGCAAGGCGCTCGCCGGCAAAGCGAACGTCCATCGCGCCCCGGCCAATTGTGGGCCGACCGCCACGGGCATCAAGAAGATGGATGTCTGGCTCGGCGACGGGAAGTGGGACGTCATCCATTTCAACTTCGGCATCCACGACCGCAACACGCCGCTGAACGACTACACGCAGCGGCTGGAGCAACTCATCGAGCGTATGAAGAAGGCCGGCGCGAAACTCATCTGGGCCAGCACCACGCCAATCCCCGACGACCCGCCGAAGAAGCAAACTGCCGCCTCTATCGTCGAGCGCAACGCCGCCGCCGCTGCGCTCATGAAGAAGCAAGGCGTCACGATCAACGACCTCTTTGCGTTCATCACCCCGCACCTCGCGAAGGTGCAGCCGCCAAAAGACGTCCACTTCAACAGCGATGGCTACGACCTGCTCGGCAAGCAAGTCGCCGCAGCAATCCAAAACGCCCTCAAATAGCCGCCATCACTCGCCACTCATCACGGAGACACACACATGGGCATGTTCGACATGACACTGAAGGTTGCCGACACCACATCGCGCAAGGAGAACACACTGCGGAAACTTGACCGCATGAACAAGACGTTGCGGCATCAGGAGCCGGATCGCGTGCCGATCAGCGATTGGTTCTGGGGCAGCTTCACCAAACGCTGGCGCGAGGAACTCGGCCTCGCGGCGGACGCCAACCCCTACTACCACTACGACCTCGACTGGATCGTCACGATCCCGAACATGGACCCGTGGATCCGGCCGTTCGAGACGCTCAAGGAAACGCCGGAGGAGGTCACGGTGAAGACCGGCTTCGGCGCGATCATGCACAAACATTTCTCCTACCCGATGCCGGAGATGCGCGCGTGGGAGACCGACACGTTCGAGAAACTCCAGCGCGCCGAGTTCGATCCGCCCGACGACCGGCGGCGGTTCTTCAGCGCGGGCGACAACCAGATCGCCGGCGTCGGCGACGGTTTCCAGCGCAACTCGCCGCCGTGGATTGACACGGTGAAGTCGCTGCGGCCGGATTTCCCGGTCTATGGCAGCATGATGGAGGTGAGCGAATGCCTCACGCGGCTCGTCGGCCAGGAGAACATGATGATGTGGATGGGCGAGTATCCCGACGAGATGGGCGAGGTCATCAACCGTATCGGTGCGTTCTACCTCGCGATGGCGAAGGCCGAAATCGCGGCGGGCGCGGGCCTGCTCGACGGCTTTACGATCTGGGGCGACGTGGCCTACAAGAAATGCACGTTCATGTCGCCGGCCTACTGGCGGAAGTATTTCAAGCCGTGGGTGGCGCAGATGATCGCGCTGGCGCACGAGCACGGCCTGCCGACGATCTATCACGGTTGCGGCAACGTGAAGGCGATCTTCGAGGACTATATCGAGATCGGCCTCGACGCCTACAACCCGCTGGAAGTGAAGGCTGGCATGGACGCGGTGGAGCTGCGCCGCCAATACGGTCATCGCATCGGTTTCTGCGGCGGCATTGACGTGCAGACGTGGGAGAGCGGCGACCGCGACGCGATCAAACGCGAGGTGTTGCGCAAGCTCAACGCGGCCAAAGGCGGCGGCCTGATTTTCCAGAGCGACCACTCCGTCACCAGCTCCGTCTCCGGCCAAGCCTACGATTACGTCGTGAAGCTGGTGCGTGAGTATGGCCGGTATCCGCTGCGGCTCGGCGAGTTTGACGAGGCTGTCACAAAATCATGATTACAGAATCATTGTTCTAGGAGTCATGATTTTGTAACCATGATTCTGTAATCTCCGCCCATGCCCATCTTCACTTCAGCTCCGATCACCGTCTTTGACCAGGAGTCCTTCCACGCCGTGGACAAGATCGCAACGGGGTGTGCATTCGACATTCATAACGAGATAGGCCGCTATCTTGACGAACGTCTATACCAGGCCGAGTTGGCGGCGCGGCTCAAGGACCGAAGGCTCGCCGTCATCCGCGAGGTGAAAATCACGCTCATACTCGACGGTTTCACCCGCGATTACTCAGTGGACATCCTCATCAACGGTGGCGTTATCGTCGAAACCAAGACTGCCGAGGCTCTCGCTCCCGCGCATCGGGCACAGGTGCTGAACTACCTCTATCTCTGCGGCCTTCATCACGCGACGCTGCTGAACTTCCGAACCGAGCGCGTTCAGCATGAGTTCGTTTCCAGCAGCCTCACGCCAGAGCAGTGCCGTCAAGTGTTGTGGAACCTGGGCGATTGGAAGCCTCTCAGCGCCGGGTGCGAGACGCTCCATAGCACCATGCAGCGTGCTCTCGCGGATTGGGGCAGTGGCCTCGATCCTGCGCTCTATCGCGATGCTGCAACGCACTTCCTCGGTGGAGAAGCCAAGGTCATCCGCGAAGTCACGGTTACTTCCGAACACGGCCTTCTCGGCACGCAAAAAGTCCACCACCTTGCTGACGACATTGCTTTCTCCGTCACAGCCTCCGTTCACCGTCCTCAAGTCGTGATGGAGCACCATCGCCGTTTTCTTCAGCACACCCTGCTGCGCGCCATCCAATGGATCAATCTCAACCGCCAAACCGTGACCTTGCAAACCATCCAAAAATGATTCTGTAAACCAAATGGACTCGATCGCTTCCAATCCCCTCCTCGGCGTCGCGATGCACGCGGTCGGCGCTACGTTTGCCGCGACTTGTTACACGCCGGAGAAGCGCGTGCGTGGCTGGTCGTGGCAGAGCTACTGGCTCACGCAGGCGTCGTTCTGCTGGTTCCTGCTGCCGCTGTTCGGCGCATGGCTGACCATCCCGGAACTCGGCGCGGTGCTGCGCGAGGCGCCGACGAGCGCGATGCTTGCGTCATTCGGGCTGGGCGCAGCCTACGGCATCGGCGGCACGGCGTTCGGCATCTCCATCCGCCACATCGGCTTCTCGCTGACGTATGCCATCGCAGTCGGACTCTCCAGCGTGCTCGGCACGCTCATCCCACCGCTGGTGAAGGGTTCGCTCGGCACGACGCTCAGCAAACCGGGCGCGGAGTGGATCGTCGCGGGTATCGTCATCGGCACGCTCGGCATCGCCGGCGCCGGTTGGGCCGGGCGGTTGAAGGAGCGCGACCTCAGCGCGCAACAACTGACCGGGCAGTTCTCGCTCATCAAGGGTCTGCTGCTCTCGCTGTTAGCGGGTGTGTTGTCGGCGGTGTATGGCTTTGCGCTGGAGTCGGGCGAGCCGATTGCCGACGTGGCCAGCGCGCACGGCGCGGGCGTCTGGCGCGGCAACGTCGTCTATATCTTCTCCAACACCGGCGCGTTCCTGACGACCTCGATCTACTGCCTCTGGCTGCACGCACGGCACAAGACACTCGGCGAATTGGTCGAACTGCCGGCGGGTTCGGAGAAGGAGAGTCTGCCGTTGAATTGGGCGATGGCGGTAGTGACGGGGTTGTTCTGGTATGGCCAGTTTTTCTTCTACAACCTCGGCCACGTGCGGATGGGCCACTACAAGTTCACGAGCTGGGCTATTCATATGATCATGCTGGTGCTCATCAGCAACCTTGTCGGCATCCTCCTGCGCGAATGGCGCCAGTGCCGCCGCCTGACGCACCGCACCATCGGCATCGCGCTCACCGTCCTGATCGGCGCGGTGTTGCTGCTGACCTACGGCAACTATCTCGGCGACGTCGCCGCGAAGCATTAGGAAACTCACGCCGTCGTGAATTTCGGAGCCACACTCCCGCATCTCGCAGTGCTGATTGTCGCCGTGTGGTTGCTGGCTTTCCCGGTCGCGCTCGATGCCGACGACTGGCCCCACTGGAGAGGGCCGCATCTGAATGGCATCTCCGACGAACGCGGATGGTTCAAGCCGTGGCCAGCGGAAGGGCCGAAGATTCTCTGGCGCGCGTCGGTCGGCACGGGGTTTTCGTCGTTCGCCGTCAGCGGGGACCGCGTGTTCACGATGGGCAACACCAATGGCATGGACAGCGTCTGGTGCTTCGACGCGGCCAGCGGTCGCGTGATCTGGAGGCACTCGTATGCCTGCCCGCTCGCGCCGCGCTTCTATGAAGGCGGCACGCTCGCTACGCCCACCGTGGATGGCGGGAGCGTCTATACCATCAGCAAGAAAGGCCATCTGCACCGGCTTGACGCAGCCACAGGCAAGGTCGCGTGGTCGAAAAACATCGCCGACGAGTTGAACTTGCCGCTGCCCGAATGGGATCTCGCAGGATCGCCGTTCATCGAGGGCGACTTGCTGGCGTTGAACGTCGGCAGCGCGGGCGCGGCGCTCGACAAGCATACGGGCAAAGTCGTCTGGAGCACCGGCACGAACGTTTGCGGCTACTCCACGCCCGTGCCGTTCATCATGGACGGCAAACGCGCCATCGCCGTCCTCAGCGCCGACTCGGTGGCCGCGGTGGAACTCAAAACCGGCCGCGAGCTGTGGCGACATGCGTGGCACACCAGCCGCGCCGTCAACGCCCCCGATCCCATCTTCGACGGCAACAGGTTCTTCGTCTCGACCAGCAACGGCTGCGCGCTGCTCCGGTTGCGTGACGGCAAGCCGGAGATCGTCTGGAAATCTGCAAAGGCGATGCGGAACTACTTCAACCCGTGCGTGCTGCTCGGCGGCCACCTCTACGGCATCAACGGCACCACGCATAGTCCGACCAAGTTGACCTGCATCGAACTGGCCACCGGCGACGTGAAATGGTCCGAGCCGGGCTTTGGCAGCGGCGCTCTCATGGCCGCCGACGGCAAACTGATCCTTCTCGACAAGGGCGACCTGAGCATCATCGAAGCGTCGCCCGCCGGCTACAAATTGCGCGCTCGCGCAACGATCCTGCCGGGCAAATGCTGGACCGTCCCCGTTCTCGCCAACGGCCGCCTCTACGCCCGCAACGCCGCAGGCGACGTGGTGTGTGTGGAGTTGGCGCCGGCGTCCCGAAATACAAACCAATGAACCCGCTGAAACAAACGATTGCCGCAATCATCCTTGTCACCATCGCAACGACCGGCGCGATTGCCGCCGACTTCTACATCGCGCCCTGCGGCAATGACGCCGATCCCGGCACTAAGGCGAAGCCGTTCGCGACGCTGGAGCGTGCGCGGGATGCGGCACGGCAGGCAGTCGGAGCGGTGCGCATCGTGATGCGCGGCGGCATCTACTACTTGAAGCAGCCTTTGATGCTCGGACCTCAGGAATCTGGGTTGACCATCGAGGCGGCGAAGGGCGAGGAGGTCGTTATCAGCGGCGGGCGGGCGGTGAACGAGTGGCGGCCATGGCGCGGCAAGGTGTTGCAGAGCGACCTGGGCAAGCTGGATTTGCCTGACTGCAAATTCCAGCAGCTTTACTTCAAGGGCCGGCGGCAACCACTGGCGCGCGTGCCGAACCACGATCCGAAACATCCGCGCATCGGCGGCGTGCTGTTCAACGACCGCGTCGTGGAGCCGGGCACCAAGACAAAGTTCGGCTATCGCGCGGGCGAACTCGATCCTGCGAAGTGGACGCATCTGGAGCGCGCGACGATGGTGTTTCACGACTCGCTGAATTATGAGCAGACGTGGGCGGCGTTGAAGAATGTGGACGTGGCGAACCGCGTGATCGAGGCGGCGCGCGGGGTTTATGTTCTCGCGCCGGGATGTCCTTATTATGTGTGCGGCTTGCTGGAGGAACTCGACGCGCCAGGCGAATGGTATGCGGACCCGGACAGCAAGACGCTCTACTTCTGGCCACCGTCGGGCACTCCGAAGCGCGATTCCGTCATCATCCCGGCGCTGGACTCGCTCTTCATGCTGCAAGGCGACGCGAAGGTGGGGAAGTTCGTCGAGAACGTCCGCATCGCCGGCCTTGCGCTTCGCGACTGCCGCGGCAGGGCGATTGACATGAAAGCCGCGCGCAACTGCACGGTGGCGGCGTGCGACCTGCGCAACGTCGGCTCTGGCGTTTACCTCGGCGACGACACGCACGCCTGCCGCGTGGCCGGTTGCGACATGACGCAGACGCTCGGCGATGGCGTCAGCATCATTGGCACAAGCACCGACCACAGCCGCGTCAGCGACCACGTCGTGGACAACAACTACATCTGGGACTTCGGCTGGGGGCGCATCCACAACCGTTGCGGCGGCGTCTATATGCACCGTTGTTCGCGCTGCAAGGTGACGCACAACCACATCCACGACGGCCCGCGCTACGCCATCGGCATGGACGTCGGCAACGATTGCGAGATCGCCTGGAACCACGGCCATCACGTCAACCTGACCACGTGCGACACGAGCATCATCGAGGCGGCGACCGCGCTCGACTGGCGGTTCTCCATCGAGGAGCAACTCGACCGCAACCGCCGCTTCAACTGGAACAACGTCGTCCACCACAACCTGCTCCACGATTCCGGCGGCTACGGCCCAAGACGCGGCGGCAAGTTCGAGTTTCCACATTACTCGTGGGGCATCTACCTCGACCTCGCGTGCAGCGGCTGGAGCATTCGCGACAACGTCGTCTGGAACACCGTGCTCGGCGGCTTCATGCTCAACGCCGGCCTCGACAACACCGTCGAAAACAACATCTTCGTCGGCGGCAAACAGAACCAAGTTTACTTCAACCCGTGGCCGAAGTATCCGATGTCCGGCCACCGTTGCGAGCGCAACATCATCAGCTACAACGGCGGCGCGGCGAGCCTCTACACCGTTCGCCAGATCACCAACGGCATTTGCCGTTTCTCCAGCAACCTCGTCTATTGCGCGAGCGGCCTGCCGCGCATCGCCGGCATCCCGCGCGGCGCGAAGCAGGAGAACTGGAACGATTGGCTCGCGATGGGCCAGGACCGCGGCTCGTTGCTGGCCGACCCGAAGTTCGTCAACGCCGCCGCGCGCGACTATCGGCTCAGGCCCGATTCGCCCGCGCTGAAAGTCGGCTTCAAGCCGATCAACCTGAGCAGTGTCGGCAACTACGCCAGCCCCGAGCGCCGCACGTGGCCGCGGCCGGAGATGAAAGTGTTGCGCGAACCGGCCGACTACCGTCCGGCTCGCTCGCTGGCTCCGCAGCAGCCCGCGCTGCGCGACTACGAGGACTACGCCATCGGCGAGTCCGAGCGCGGCGCAGCCGTCGGCATCGAGGCGGGAGTGAACTCCGTGGCCGTGACCGACGAAACCACCGCGTCCGGCAAGCGCAGCCTCAAGGTCGCCGACGGCGCGGGCCAGAAACCCGCCTACATGCCATACGTGACCTACATGTTGGAGATCGCGGAAGGCCGCCTGCGTGCCGGCTTCGACCTGCGCATCGAGCCGGGCGCGCAGTTCGTTTACGAGTGGCGCGACGATCCCCACAAATACAACCTCGGCCCGCGCCTCTCCGTGGACGCGCAAGGCTGGCTCACCGCGAACAACAAGCGCCTGCTCCAACTGCCGCGCAGCAAATGGGTGCGCTTCGACATCGTCTGCGCCCTCGGTCCGAAAGCCACCGCCACCTACGACCTCACCGTCCGCCCGGCCAGCGCAGCCCCGCAACAGTTCCACGGCCTTGCCTGCTCGCCAAATTTCAAGACGCTCAACTGCGTTGTTGTGATGTCGCCCGCCAACGCGGCGACGGTGTTCTACCTCGACAACGTCGAGTTCAAACCAGCAAAGTAGTCGTCACGCTCCGCGTGACGGCATCATGATGGCTCGCATGCAATGACGCCGAAGGCTCTGGACTGCGGCAAGAATTGCCGCTCTCCGCGTAGGCGACGCTTGAGTCGCCGCGCTACAAGAGCTGTGATTCTCACAGCAGTCCAGGGCGCTTCGCGCGTTAAGCTTGAGGACGATATGAAAACGATTAGGCAACTCGTCTTGGTCTTGGCGGCAGCCGCAGTCATCACCACCACAACTCAAAGCGCGGAACCGACACCGGCAGAGCCTTCCATCCAACGCATCTACATCATCCACTTCTCGCACACCGACATCGGGTTCACCGACATGCCGGGCGTGTGCCGGGAACTGCAATGCCGCTATCTCGATATCGCGCTCGACGGCGTGCTCGCAACGATGTCGAAGCTGGCGGGGCAGAGGTTTCAATGGACGTGCGAATCGCTGATCACGGTGGACGATTGGTGGCAGGCGGCATCGCCGGCGCGGCGGAAGGATTTCCTGAGAGCACTGCGCAGTGGCCAACTGGATGTCGCGGCGCTGCCGTGCAACCAGGCGCCATTCCTCGACGCGGCGCAGTGGTGGACGATGATGCACTGGGTTCCCGAGGACCTCTGGCGGCAGTTTAAGCCCGCCGTCGCGCTGCAAAGCGACGTGAACGGTTTCCCGCGCGCCGGCGCGATGGCGTTGCTCGACCGCGGCATCACGCGGCTCTGCATGAGCATCAACAGCGACAGTGGCGGCCCGCCGTTATTCCGGCCGTCGGCGTTCTGGTGGAAGATGCCGGATGGCCGTCGGCTGTTCGTCTATCTGAACGAAACCTATCCCCACGGCTACGATTTCTTCGAGAGCACGCACTGGCGGCGCGGGCCGGTGCCGTTCGCGTCGGACACACGCTATCGCCCGCCGCGCGCCGGCGATTTCTTCCGCACTGACGAGGCATCGCTGCGGGCGGCGCACGCGCAGTGCCTCCGGCAAATCGAGGGTCTCAAGCGAGGCGGCTACAAGCACGACGTGCTGACCATCTCGATGACGAACCATTGGCGCATGGACAACGATCCGCCGTTCCTGGCGCTGGCCGATTTCATTGCGGCGTGGAACAAGCTTGGACTAAAACCGGAGCTGGTCTTCACCACCGCGACGAAGGCGATGCAGGCAATGGAGAAGGCCGTCGGCAAGAACGTGACGGAGCACGAAGGCGAATTCTCCGACTGGTGGGCCAACGGTGCCGCCTCCGGGCCGCGCGAGGTCGCCGCCACGCGTGTCGCGAAGCGGCTGCTCGCCGCCTCGCAATCGCCGCTTTGGGGGCCGATGCCCGCCAGTGGTGCGGGCAAGGCGCACTCCCTCTATCAGGACCTTTGCCTGTTCGACGAGCACACGTGGGGATCGAGTTGGAGCGTGGCGTTGCCGTGGAGCCTCGACACGCAGGCGCAGTGGGCTGAGAAGGCGATGCTTGCGTGGCGTCCGATGGGCCTGGCGGAATGGCTGCTCTCGCAGCGCGCCCGCTCACGGTTGCTACGCGAGGGCGAGGGGTTGTTCGTGGCGAACCCATCGCGGCGACCGTTCAGCGGTTGGGTGCGAATGCCCGCCACCTGCTTGCGCGACGATTACCACTCGCTGCTCAACTCGGCCACTGGCACGCGGCTGCCGCTGCTGTTTGAGAACGGCATCCGCTCATGGAGCGCGCCGAAGAATCCGGGCGAACTCACCCGCGAGAATACGGCAGCGACTTTCCCTGACAACGTGCCGAACCAGACCGTGAAGTTCTGGATCGAAGATCTGCCAGCCGACGGTTTCGTGCGGCTGCGTCTGGAGAAACAGACTGTCAGCGCCGAGCCAGCACCGAGCGGCGGTCCGGCGGTCCAACTCGACGAGACCGGCTGGCCGGTTTCCGCGCAATGGGCCGGCATGAAGAAGCCGCTGTTCGCCGGGGGAATCGGCGAGTTCTCCGCCGTGAAGGTGAACGCGTTCGCGCCGCGCTGGGTACTCAAAGACATCTGCGCCGCCGGCAGCTCCGCTCGCGGCAACGAACTGCGCAAGAAACACATCGAAACCGTGCCAGCGACGGAGGAAGGCCATGTGACCGTCGAGGAAACGGCCCACACGCGGGTCTATGTGCAGTGGTTGAAGCATCCGCGTCTCGAATGGGCGCAGCGCCGGCTGGAACTCTGGAAACGCGAGCCACGCGCCCGCGTCACGCTGCGATTCAACCGCCTCTCCTCCGAAGCGCCGGAGATTCTCTACGCCAGCTTCACACTGCCCTGCGAAGGCACGCTCCCGCGCGTAAGCAACGGCGGCGTGCCGTTCACGCCGTTCAAGGAGCAGATTCCCGGCGCCTGTCGCGACCATATCGCACTCGACGGCTGGGCCGATTATGCCACGCCGGATGGCCACTGGCTTTGGGTGAGCCGCGACGTGCCGTTGGCCAGCTTCGACAGCCCGCAAATCTGGACGCGCTGCCAGACGCCGCCAGCGCATCCGGAGAGAGTGATGGCGATGCTCTTCAACAACTTCTGGTATACAAACTTCGTCGCCGACGAACACGGCGTGATGGAGTTCCAGTTCGATCTCGTCTGGCGCGAGAAGCTCAACTCATTCGCTTCGGCTGCCGAGTTGGCCGATGCGCTTGTCGCCGAGCCGGTGGTTCTGATTAACTCCGCCGGTAAAGATAACCCGATAGTGATGCAAAGACTTTTCGCCCCCTGACAACCATGAAAACAACGCGACGAGAATTCCTGAAACGCACAGCGCTCGGCGGAGCGGCCGCGGCATTTCCCAATCTCATCCCCGCCTCCGTGCTCGGCGCCGATGGCGCTGTCATGCCCAACAACCGCATCAACGTCGCCATGATCGGCACGGGCCGGCAGGTGTTCTATGCCAACCTGCCGTGGTTCCTCTGGTCCGACGATGTGCAGGTGGTCGCGGTCTGCGACGTGGACGCCTGGCGCATGGAGCAGGCGAAGAAGAAGGTCGAGGCGAACTACGCGAACAAAACCGGCTTCGGCAGCTACAAAGGCTGCGCAACGCATAGCGACTTCCGCGAGGTGCTCGTGCGCAAGGACGTGGACGCGGTGATGATCTCCACGCCAGACCACTGGCACGCTTGCATGGCCATCGCAGCCGCCAAGGCCGGCAAAGACATCGCGTTGGAGAAACCCATCTCGCTCTCGGTCCGGGAGGGCCGCGCCATCGTGAACGCGGTCAAAAAATACAACCGTGTTTGCCGCACCGACACCGAGGTGCGTTCGCAACGATGGTTTCAGCAGCTTTGCCAGGTCGTCCGCAACCGCCGCATCGGCGAGGTCAAGCGCGTGGTGGTCGGCGTGCCCAAAGACCCCGCGCCGTTGGTGGAGACACCCGATCCGATGCCGGTGCCGACGGAGTTGGACTACGACCTCTGGCAAGGCCCCGCGCCCGAGCACCCCTACACGTTCAAGCGCGTCCACTCGCGGCAGGGCGGCCTCGACTACACCGCCGGCACCGGGCCGGGCTGGTTCCACATCAGCGACTATTCCCTCGGCAACCTGCTGAACTGGGGCACGCACACCATAGATATCGCGCAGTGGGCGCTGGACACCGAGCATACCGGCCCCGTCGAGGTCGAGGGACGCGCGGAGTTCCCGAAAGCCTTCTGGGACGCGCCGATCAACCACGAGTTCCGTTATCGCTACGCCAACGGCGTCGAGATGCTTTACGTCTCCGACCGTCCGTTCGTGCGCGTCGAGGGCACGACAGGCTGGATCGAGAACACATGGTTCCAGTCCGGCGGCTTCAAGGCGAGCGATCCGGCGCTGCTGAAGTGGAAGCCCGGCCCGACCGAGATCCAACTGCCGTGCATCAGCGAGAAGGAAGACTTCATCAACTGCGTCCGCAGCCGCAAAGAACCCATCGTCACCGCCGAGATCGGCCACCGCGCCGCGACGATCTGCCAGATCGGCTGGATTGCCGCCAAGCTTGGCCAGAAACTGAAGTGGGATCCCGCCGCCGAAAAGTTCACCGGCAACGACGAGGCCAATAAGCTGCTCACGCGTCCCATGCGCGCGCCGTGGACGCTATGACCATCGCTCAAAGATAAGCTGACGCATTATGAAAACCACACGACGCAAATTCATCCTCACCGCCGCCAGTGGCGGTCTCGGCGCCTTCGCAGCAACTGCTCAGGCCGCGAAACCGCAAGCCGGTGTCGTTGTCATTCCCGAACGCAAAGTTGCCGTGCTTGTCGAAGCCGACGTGCTGGTCTGCGGCGGCGGCACCGCGGGCATCACCGCCGCGTGCAGCGCGGCGCGGCATGGCGCGAAGGTGGTTTTGATCGAGCGTTGGCCGTGCGTCGGCGGCATGGGGACCGCCGCGCTGGTTAACGGCTGGCACCGCAGCGACCGGACGAAGGTGGTCATCAATGGTCTGGTCGAGGAAGCCGCAGAGCGCGCCCGCAAACGCGGCTGGATCGAACAGGTGAAGAATTTCCCGAAAGCGTTCGAGACGCACTGGTTCGACCCCGAAGGAATGAAGGTCGTCTATCAGGACATGCTCGACGAATCCGGCGTGCGGACGTTCTGTTACCTGGTGGCAGGCGAGCCGATTCTTGGGGACGGAACAATCCGCGGCGTTGTGGTGGAGACCAAAGAAGGCACGCGGGCGATCCTGGCGCGGATCGTGATTGACGCCACCGGTGACGGCGACATCGCTGCCAAGGTGGGCCTGCCGTTTGAATATGGCCGGGCCAGCGACGGCCTCGTGCAGGGCATGACGATGATGTTCCGGCTCAGCGACGTCGCCCCCGAGATCGTCAAGGCCCATCCTCAGGATGCGGATCGCGTGGTGGGCCTGATGAAGAAGCTTCGCGACGAAGGAAAGTTTCCGCAGTTCCTTGAAATGGCCGCCCGCCATTACCTGCGCAGTCCGCAGCCGCCCGACGTGTCCTACAACATGTGCCCCGTGGCCGGCAATGCGCTCAAAGAGGAGGAACTGACGCGGTTGACGGCGAAGGCGCGCCGACAGGTGCATCAGTATGTGGAACTGTGGCGCAAAGAGATGCCCGGCTTCGAGGATGCCAAAGTCGTGCAGACCGGTTTCAGCTTAGGCATACGCGAATCGCGGCGCGTCCGAGGGCTGAAGACGCTCGACGCCCAAATGGTGGTCAAGGCCGTCAAACACTCCGACGCCATCGGCCACGGTGTTTGGATGATTGATATTCACGACCCCAAAGGCAGCGGCCACACCACGTGGGCCGACCAGAAGCCGGAGACGATGGTGCCGGTCGGTCAGAGTTACCACATCCCGCTCGGCATGTGTCTCAACGCGACGATGCCGAACCTCGCCGTCGTTGGCCGCTGCGCGTCCTCGACGCACGAGGGCCACTCGTCTGTCCGCGTGCAGACCCACTGCATGGTCATGGGCCAGGGCGTCGGCACCTGCGCCGCGCTCGCGCTCAACGCGGGCGTGGACATGGCCAAGCTCGACGTTCGCAAGCTCCAAACGCAGTTGCACAAGGATGGAGTCCATCTAGAAGACGTGCCGTAGCGCCGGTGTCCTGGCCGGTTCGACTTTGGTATCGGGTTGAAATCCGAAGTTGAAAACCGAGGCGGTCGCGAGTTTGATGGACGTATGATGAAAATCAAGACCTTCCTTCTCGCCTCTCTGTTACTGGTATCGTTGGTTTCGCTGCATGCGGCCGAGGTTTTCGTGTCGCCGAACGGCAACGACACTAATCCTGGCTCGATGGCGAAGCCGTTCGCCACGCTGGAGCGGGCGCGCGATGCTGTCCGTGATCTGAAGAGCCGCGACGGCGTCACTGTTTTCGTGCGCCGCGGCACGTATGCACTGCCGCAAATGCTGAAACTCGATGCGCGGGACAGCGGCGTCACGTGGCGCGCTTACAAGAACGAGAAACCTGTCATCATCGGCGGCAAAACCGTTGGTGGATTTGAACTGTGGAAAGGTGAGGTTCTCAAGGCGAATGTCGGCGCGCAGGGCGTGACCAACTTCTTCCGCCAGCTCTTCTTCGATGGCAAACGGATGCATCTCGCCCGCTATCCGAACTTTGACCCGAAGAATCCCTATGGCGGCGGTTGGGCCTATGCTGATGGCAAGCCGTGGCCGATGTATGCCGAGCGGCTCGGCGAGGACCGGCGCACGCTGCAATACAAGGCCGCCGACGCGCGCCAGTGGGCGCGGCCCGAAGAAGGCGAAGTGTTCGTGTTCGCTCGCTACAATTGGTGGAACAACATCGTCCGCATCAAGAGCGTGGATCGCGAGCAGTGCACGATCACGCTCACGGGCGATTGCTCGTATCCAATCCGCACGTTTGACCGCTACTACGTGCGCGGCTTGTTGGAGGAACTCGACGCACCCGGCGAGTGGTATCTCGATAAGAAGGAGAAGACGCTTTATTTCTGGCCGCCTGCGCCGTTGAAAAAGCGCGAGGTTTACGCGCCAACGATGCGCACAATCCTCGAACTTGGCCCCGGCACGACGGACGTGACCTTCCGAGGATTCACCTTCGAGTGCTGTGAGGGCACGGCCATCACGCTCAAGGACACCACCAACTGCGTCATTGCCGCCAACGTCATCCGCAATGTTGGTGACTACAACGGTAGTGGTGTTTCCGTCAGCGGCGGCAAAGACAACGGTGTCATTGGTTGCGATATCTACGAAGTTGGCAGCAGTGGTGTCGGCTTGAACGGTGGCGACCGCGTCACGCTCACGCCCGCGAACAACTACGCCGACAACAACTACATCCACCACGTCGGCGTTTTCTACAAACAGGGCGTCGGCGTCGCCATGAGCGGCTGCGGCAACCGCGCCTCGCACAATTACATCCACGATGGCCCGCGCATGGGCATCATGTTCGGCGGCAACAACCTCGTCATCGAATACAATCACATCCGCCACATGAACCTGGAGACCGAGGACACCGGCGCGGTCTATACCGGCGGGCGCGACTGGATCGGCTCGCGCGGCTCGGTCATCCGCTACAACTACTTCCACGACATGCTCGGCTATGGCCACGACGACAAGGGCCGCTGGTTCTCGCCGCACTTCGCGTGGGGCGTCTATCTCGACGACAACACCGGCGGCGTGGACGTCATCGGCAACATCGTCGCGCGTTGCTCGCGGGCGAGCCTCCACCTCCACAACGGCCGCGACAACCTCGTCGAGAACAACGTCTTCGTCGAAGGCCGGCTCGTGCAGGTGGAATACAGCGGCTGGACCGACAAGCACCGTTACTGGACCAACCACCTGCCTTCGATGATCAAAGGCTACGAGTCCGTCGCGAGCCAGCCGGCGTGGAAACACATGCGCAATATGCAGACCCACCCGACGCAGGCTGTCCTGCCCGACCACACGATCATGAGCGGCAACGTGCTGAAGCGAAACATCATCGCCTACCGCGACCCGAAGCCGAAGCTCTACGGCATGCGCAACGTCGCGTTCGACCGCAACGAATGCGATTACAATCTCCTCTGGCATTACGGCCAGCCGATGGTCACCGGCATCCAGAAGATCAAGGAGTCCACGGGACCGAACCTCGCGCCCAACGCCGGCTTCGAGGAGGGCGAGTCCGGTGGCACGCCGAAGGATTGGAAATGGCAGGTGAAGCCGAACGACTCAAAGGCCGTGCTCGACACGAGCGTGAAGTTTGCCGGGAAACACTCGCTCCGCCTCGAAGGCCGCGGCACGGCCACCGACTCGAAAGGCGCCAAACTTTCGCCCAACTTCGTCAGCGGCGAGATCCTCGCGAAGACCGGCCAGTTCTACCGTCTCTCCGCGCGCATCCGCGCCGCCGAGCCGGACACGAAAATCGCGCTGATGGCGCAGTCCTACATAGACAAGGTTTATTTCTGGGCAAAGGACACTTCCACGGCCGCCGGCACCGACTGGAAGGAATACGAGGTCATCTTCAAGTTCCCCGCGCCAGGCGACCGCGATTACAAGGAGCAGATGAAGTCAATCCGCGTCCGGCTCGATGTGCGCCAGCCCGCCGGCACGATTTGGGTGGACGACGTGACCGTGCGCGAGGCCGTTGTGATGGACGAGTGGTCTTCGTGGCAGGCCGCCGGCAATGACACGCACTCGCTCGTCGCCGACCCGCTCTTCGCCAACGCAAAGAAGGACGACTACCGGCTGAAGAAGAACTCGCCCGCGTTCAAACTCGGCTTCAAGCTGATCCCCGTCGAGAAGATTGGCCCCTACAAATCACCGCTCCGCGCGAGCTGGCCGATCAAGGAAGCCGAGGGCGCGCGCGAACATCCGCTGGTGAGCGAGTAAAAACGTTGGCAGACTACAGGAAGAACCAACCAATGACACTGATCAAGACAATCCATTCGACTGTTGTTAGCAGGCGACGCTTTGCATGGATCCTTGTGCTGGCGGCGACCGTGTTCATCAACGCGTCAGGTTTGTGTCAACAGGCTGGCAGCCCAGTGTTGGAGGATGAAAGCAGGATGTGGGAGGAATTCAAGGCGCAAGTCCGGGCGCTGGTGGACACGGAGAACTTCTCCGAGGTGGACAAACTCGCAGATGAATTGCGACGCACAAGAACGCGATGGCCCGGTGGCACGCTGAAGTTGGAATTCCTTTACACCGCCTACCAGCGGACAATACACAGTGAAGACGAGTGGCAACGGCATTTTTCACGGCTGGAGCTGTGGGTTAAGAGCAATCCGAACTCGGTCGCCGCCCGGATTCTGTTAGGCGAGGCCTACACCAGCTACGCTTGGGTCGCGCGCGGCACTGGATTTGCCTATACGGTGACGGATGATGGACGGAAGCTGTTCGAAGAACGGTTGCAGAAGGCGCGTGAGGTTTTGGAGGCTGCGGGGCGGTTGTCCACCAAAGATGCCGCCGTCTACTGGACGCTTGGTCGTGTAGCGCTGGGCCAGTCTTGGCCGCGCGAACAGCTTGAGGCGCTCTTTCAGAAAGGGATCGCCATCGAGCCTGACTGGTATCAGATGTATTTCGTGAAGGCCTATAACTTGCTGCCGCGGTGGCATGGTAAACCGGGCGAGTGGGTGAAATTTGCAGAGCAGGCGGCCGAAATGACCCGGCGCGAACAAGGCGAGAGTCTTTACGCGCGGATCGTATGGTTCATGATGAATGCGGTTGGCGGGACGTTGGAGTTCAAGAAGGACGAAGGTTTTTTCACCCGCAACGGAATCTCCTGGCCGAAGCTGAAACAGGGGTTCATGGACATCGAGAAACGCTATCCGGGATCGCTGCGCACGGTAAACACCTTTTGCCAGTTTGCATGTCTGGCTGGCGACGCGGACACCGCGAGATCTCTGTTTGCCCGGCTCGGCGATCGTTGGGATGCCGACGTCTGGACGACATGGGGCAGCTTCGAGAAATGGCGCGTTTGGAGCGCTCCACCGACGCCGCGTGTCCGCACCGCCGCGAGTGCCACGTTGCGGCATCGGGGTATCGTATGGGACGCGGTTACCTCCATTGCCTATTCCCCCGATGGCCGGACGTTGGCGGCGGCGAATTGGGAGGGTGCGGTGGTCCTGTGGGATGTGGGCGCACAAAAAGTCAAAACCGACTTGCGAGGACTGCCCGGCAATGGCCGCTATGTGGCATTCTCCCCCGATAGCCGCTTGTTGGCCGTGACGATTAGCGATGACCGTGATGCGGCCAATCCCGGTGAGATTAGAATGTGGGAGGCTGCGTCTGGGAAAGAGATGGTGAGGTTTAGTGGCCAGCGAAACCCGGCTTGCGCGTTGGCATTCTCACCAGACGGCAAAACACTGATCACGGGCGGTGGACACCCAGATAAAGTTGGCGAAGTTGTCTTGTGGGATTTGACCAGCTTCAGGAGCCAGCCGCTTGATCTCAATCTGAATCGTATCGTGCGATCCATCGCAGTTTCTCCAGATGGCCAACTGCTGGCTTACACTTACGGTCAGTGCGCAGCGGTTTGGGATCTTAAGAACAACCGGTCTGTCTTCCACAAGTTGCCCCCGAACGGCCACGAGCAACGCACGCACGTGAAACTGGTCTCCTGCCTCGCCTTTTCTCCAGATGGCCGGATGTTGGCCACCGCAGACGACAGCGGCACCGTCCGTCTCTGGAGTTCCGCCACTGGGGAACTGTTGCCGGCTTCAATCAAAGGCCACACTGCCCGAGTCAACACGATAGCTTTTTCACCAGATGGCAAGACACTGGCCACTTGTTCCCACGATGAAACTGCCAAGCTATGGGATGTAAACACCGGACAAGAACTCCTCAACATCGTCGGCCACTATGATCGCGTCCACGACTTGGCTTTTTCACCAGATGGCCGCACGCTGGCCACGGCGAGTTCGGACGGGACCGTCAGGCTTTGGGACTTGAGTTCGGTTCCAGCGGCGATTTCAACACCTGTGGCTGCAAGACAAGCACTCACGTCTGCTGCACTTCCATCTGTCGCGTCCCCGCCCGTTCCTCGTCCCTCGGCCGGCATCGTGGATCTGCGTTATTCGACTGATGGCAGAACCCTGGCTGTGGCTCTTCGCGGTGGCGATGTGGTTCTATGGGACATCACCCTCCAGAAAGCGCGAGCCCGCATTTCCGGTTTGCCATGCGATGCCCGCCGCGTCGCCTTTTCACCCAACGGGCGATTGCTGGCCGTTGCCGCACGCGCATTTAGCGACGAAACCCAACGGGGCGAAGTCAGAATCGTGGACACCTTCACGATGAAGGAGCTTGCTCGTCTCGTCGGCTACGCAGAACCGGTTTGGAGGGTGAACTTTGCGTCCGATGGCAGAGCGCTGGTGACCGCAGGAGGGCGAAGAAATACCTGCGGCGAAATCTATCAGTGGGATCTCACGACATTTCGCGGCAAGCGATTGGACTATCAACTCAAACGTCTGGTGACAGACATCGCCCTTTCGCCCGATGGAAGGCTCTGGGCCTTCCCGCAAAGCAGTTGGGTGATGCTTTGGGACGTTGCCGGTGGAAGGTTCACCAACCACTCTTTCCGCGACCGGTTGCACTCCAACGCGTGTCAGAGACTTGCTTTTTCTTCCGACGGAAGGATCTTGGCAACAGCCGACGTAGCCGGCGCGATCAGGTTATCTAGTGCCCCTAATGGCCAGCCGTTGAACGTTCAGGTTGGGGGGCATACGGAACAAGTTACCGGACTCGAATTCTCGCGCGACACACAATTCCTGGCGAGTTCGTCGTGGGATCAGAGCATCAGACTTTGGTCGCTTTCCACGGGACGCGAACTTGCCGGGATCACCGGCCATGGCGGTAGGATTCTTTGCATTGCGCTGTCGCCTGATAAGTCGAGGCTGGTGTTTGCAGGCGAAGACGGAACTGTCAGAACATGGGATCTACGTCTCGCACTGACAGGAAAACTGAATGACGCGGCTGTCACCATACTCCCCGTGCAGTGAATGCTTCCCTATGCCAAAGGCACATTCGGTCGAGAAGATCGGTCCCTACAAGTCGCCACTGCGCGCGAGCTGGCCGATCAAGGAAGCCGAAGGCGCGCGTGAGAAGCCGCTGGTCAGCCAGGCCGAGAACCCATGAGCCGTAACACCGTCGCTGCCGCTGCCGTTTGTGCCCTCGCGATCTGCGTCGCATCGGCTGAACCGCTGATGGTCTCGCAGGACGGAAGCGGACAGTTCAAAGGGAGCGACCACCAACCGATTCAGGTCGCCATTGATCGCGTCGTGAGGCAGGGCGGTGGCGAGGTCGTCATCGCCAAAGGCGATTACCTCATCGGCGCGAGTTTGAGGATTGTCGCCGCGACCAATCTCACCATCCGCGGCCAGCTGGGCGCTGTGCTGCGCTTGCCGCCGCTGCCCTACGCGCAGTCGCTCGATGTCGCTTCCGCCGGCGCGACCTCGCTGCGCGCGGACCGCGTCGAAGGTTTTACGCCGGGAATGCAGTTGCACTTCGTGGCGCCGGGCAAGGTCCATCCGTTCACCGGCAAGCCCGCGCCGTATTTTCTTGCGACCGTGGCGCGGGTGGAGCCGGGGTGGCTGGAGTTCAAAGCGCCGCTGGAGTTCCCCGCGCCCGCCGGGACGCGGCTCTATCGCGAGAAGGCCCCAAACGTTTTCAGCATCCGGGGCGCGGCCCAAAACGTCGTCATCGAGCGGCTCACGCTGGATGGCGGCCGCCGCGCCGGTGATCCGAAGATTTCCGGCCACGTCATCGGCTGCGGGGTGCTGGCCGAAGGTCCCTACAGCTACGAGCGCGGCCCGACCGGAACGCCGGTCCGGCGGCTGGTGGTGCGGGACTGCGTCATCCGGCATTGCTTCGGCCGTGGCGTGGCGATGTATTCCGTGGCCGACAGTGTCGTGGAACGGTGCGCGATCGAGGACACGATGGACGAGGCGATTGACTTCGACCATTTCGCCGTCAGTTGCAGCGCCATCGGGAACACCATCGTCGGTTGCCGCGCGGGCATGGAACTGAACGACGCCAACGACAGTCTTGTGCGAAGCAACCGGTTCGATTCCTGCGACAGCGGCATCAACCTCTGGCGCTGGTGCCGCCAGCCGGACCTCAACACGCGCAACCAAATCCTCGACAATCAGTTCCTCAACACGCGTGGCTCCGCTCTGCTCATCCGCCCCAACACGGCCTCCAACGTCATCTCCGGCAACATCGTCCGCAACTGCGGCAGTGTTGGCATCATCCTGGAAGGCTCCCATCAAACATTGAGCAGCAACACCGTCACCGGTTCGGCGAAAGAAGGCATCATCGTCAGCGGCAGCGACTGCGAGATTCGCGGCAACCGTTGCCGTGACAACAGCGCCTCCAAGCCGGGACAGCGCAAAGACATCCTCATCACGGGTGTCCGCAACCGCGTCACCAGCAACGTCGTCAGCCCGCAGACTGACCGCGATTAGCACGAAAGGAACCATGAAACGCATCGCCCGCATCATCGCCGTATTCTCTCTCGCCGGCTGCGCGCTTGTCGCGGCTGCGGCGGAAGGCGTCCGCATCGAGAAGGACGTGGATTACCTCGGCCCCGACCGGAAAGAGAAAGCGGACCTCTATTTACCAGCAGAGGTTCCGAAAGGCTGGCGTTGTCCCGGCGTCGTCATCATCCACGGCGGCGGTTGGTCCGGCGGCGATAAGGACGCGGCGCGTGAGATCAACATCGGCACGACGCTGGCGCAGCACGGCTACGTCTGCATGAACATCAACTACGTGCTTGCTACCAAGGGCACTATCACCGCCACATGGCCGCAGAATCTTCACGACTGCAAGACCGCCGTCCGCTGGCTGCGCAAGAACGCCGAGCGGCTCCAACTCGACCCAGACCACATCGGTGCCATAGGTGGCTCGGCGGGCGGGCACCTGACGGCGATGCTGGCAGTGACCGGCCCGGAGTCGGGATTGGACCCGGCCGGGCCTTATGGGGAGTATTCGTGTCGCGTGCAAGCGGCCGTGGACCTCTACGGGCCGACGATGTGGTTTTCAACGAGAGACCTGGCAATGTTTCGGAAGAAGCGGAGTGAAGCGCCAGAACTGTATCGGCAGGCCGCGCCGATGACGCATGTGGACAAGAACGACCCACCCATCCTCATCCTCCACGGCACGGCGGACAAGACCGTGCCCGTCTCAGACTCCGAGGCATTCACCGCCGCGTTGAAGAAGGCGGGCGCGGAGCACCAACTGGTGATCGTCGAAGGCGGGCCTCACTCCTTCCACCTCCAACCGAAACAGCAAGACCTGCGGCCCCTCGTGCTCGGCTTCTTCGACAAGCATTTGAAGAAAACCAAGTAGGCATTACTGAAACAATCGAACTTCTCCGCGTCGGCCGCAGAGAGGCTCACATCGCCGCCATCGCCTCGGCAAAAGCGCTGAAAGTCTTCTCATCGAACAGACAGAAGACGACGCGCTCCAGGCCGGTTTTGCCGGCGAGATGTTCGGCGGCGGCGGCGAGCAAGATGCGCGCGGCGCGGTCGAGCGGAAAGCGGTAGATGCCAGTGGAGATCGCCGGCAGCGCGATGGATTTCAACTTCTTCTCGTCAGCGAGCTTGAGCGACGACAGACACGCGCGGCGGAGCTTGGCGTCTTCGTCGCCGTCGCCCCAGACCGGCCCGGCGGTATGGATGGCGAACTTCGCCGGCAGTTTGCCGCCGCTGGTGATGACGGCCTCGCCGGTTTCCAGCGACCGTCCGCGCGCGGCGATGATGCGGTCGCTCTCCTCCTGGATAATCGCGCCGCCTTTGCGGGCAATGGCCCACGCCACGCCGCCGCCGTGCTGGAGGTGGATGTTTGCGGCGTTAACGATGGCGTCCACAGCGAGCGCCGTGATGTCGCCGCGTTGGAGTTCGAGCGTGGCGTGGCCGATTTTCTTGACGGTGGCGGTCATGGCTTTCCTCCGCGTGGCGCAAGGGCAGTGGGCGCGCGCTGGTGCCGCTGTTATTGTATGACGCTGCCGCCGGCCTTGGGATTTGCCTTCGCGCCACTCTTGCCGCGCGCGGCGGGTTTCGGCATCGCCTCATCGAAAGTCTTTTTCTGCTCGTCGGTCAGCACGGCGCGAATGCCGTCCATCAGTTCATGGCGTTTCTCGACGAGGCCCTTGGCGACCTGTTTCTTCTTGGCTGGATCGTTGTCCCGTCTTGCAGCTTTCGCTTCTTCCTGACTGGCCCGCATGTAGTCGTTGAACTTGGTCTTGCACTCTTCAATCTTGGTCTTTTGCTGCGCGGTCAGCACCAGTTTGGCGAGCGCTTCCTCGATGGGGGCCAACCCGCCGCCGCGTTTGCCGCCCGCTCCCTTGTCCTTGCCGAACGCAAATGACGGCGCAACCAACGCGAGCGCGCAGCCCAATGCCAACGTCCTCAGAACTGATGTTCTCATAGATGATGTCTCCCGGTTGTCTTCCAAGAATCAGCCTGGCTATTTTGCCGGTGCGAGAAGATGAACACCAGCCTCTTTACAAAGTTGCACGCTCCGGCTTGCGCCCGGACACCGGTTGGTCAATCATTCTGCCGATGACACCGAACGAAACTCGCGCCGCGCTGGAGCGACTGGCGCTGCAACCCAGCAAGGCGATGGGGCAGAACTTTCTGGTGGACCGGAACATCGCCTATCTCATCGTGGACGCCGCCAGCTTGCACGACGACGACACCGTGCTGGAAATCGGCCCCGGTCTCGGCGCGCTCACGGAGTTGCTCCTGGAGCACGTTGCTCGCGTTGTTGCTGTCGAGAAGGATGGGCGGCTTTGCGAGTTTCTCCGCGAACGCTTCGGCCACCGCCAGAAGCTGCAACTGGTCCACTCCGACGCGTTGGAATTCGACTTCGCGCCGGTGGCGCCGTTCAAGGTCGTCGCCAATCTCCCCTACTCCGTCGCAACACCGTTGCTGCAACGGTTCGTAGACTCGCCCGCCCGGCCGCAGCGCATGGTGCTCACCGTGCAGCGCGAAGTCGCCGACCGGCTCACCGCCAAGCCACGCACCAAGGATTACGGCGCGCTGACGCTCTTCACACAACTTTACTATGAAGTGCGGCGCGAACACATCATCTCGCCGCGCTGCTTCATTCCACCACCGGCCGTCGAATCCGCCGTTGTCTCATTGCGGCTCGCGCCGCATCCGTTGCTGGAGCCGGATCTCGAAGCGCCTTTCAAGGACCTGGTCCGTGCCGGCTTCGGCCAACGTCGCAAGATGCTGCGCGGCGTGCTGCCGAAGCTGGCAACAAGCGTGTCGGTCACGGCTGAAAAGTTGGAAGTTGCGTTGAAACCGCTCGGCATCCTCCCGACCGCGCGGGGCGAAGAACTGAGCCTGGCGCAGTGGTTGTTGCTGACACGAAGTCTCGTCTCGCCCACGTTAGCGGAACGAGAATAGCGATCATTCACCGCATCACCATGACCACCGACAACCAGCAGGAGCTTTTCGATGTCGTCAATGCCAACGACGAAGTAATCGGTCAAGCTACGCGCGGCGAGGTTCACCGCCGCGGTCTCATGCATCGCGCCGTGCATATCTTCGTGTTCAACTCCGCCGGCGGGTTGTATCTCCAAAAACGGTCTCAGACCAAAGACAAGCACCCCGGCTGCTACGACTCCTCCGCCTCCGGCCATAACGATGTGGGCGAGGACGCCGACACCTGCGCATGTCGCGAATTGCGCGAAGAGCTTGGCATCGAAGCCGACGCGAAGCTGACGCGGTTGTTCAAGATTCCCGCCTGCGCCGAAACCGGCTGGGAACATGTTACGTTCTACACGTTACAGACCGACGCGCCTCCGATGCCCAACCCGCGCGAGATCGAATCGGGCCAGTTCTTCACACTAGCGGAGGTCTTGCGGATGATCGAGGTGGACGCGCAGCAGTTCACGCCCGGTTTTCTCAAGGTGTTGCAGAAGTTTGGCGAGCAGATGGGGAAGGGATGATGCTCGTGGTAGCCGGCGGTCAGTTGCTTGGCCGCGTGTCGCGGATCAGAACCTGCTTTGTGTTGTAAGTCGGGTCGTTCTTGTCCACCGTCCCGCACCCGCCCAGCACGGCCCACACGACCGTCACCAGCATCCATCGCAGCAAGGTCATCATGGTCCTCTTCATCGGCGGCGTCGCGCTTCAGCCGTTCGACCTCAACGCCAGCGCGTGCCGACGAAGGTTTTCCAGTCTCCTTCGTTGAATGGTCCCTTGGGTGCGCCGTCCTCTTTCACCGGCACGCGAATCCCTTGTTTTGGCGGCGGGCTGCCCGCCACCTTTCCGGTGGGTGCTTCACCAATCAATAACACCAGCGACCGGGCAAGAAGGTTGGGTGCCAGGGAGAACTTCAGCTCCATGTCCGAACCCGTCTGACCCGGCTCCAACTTCAACGACGGCGCGTCCGGTTTCTCCGCCGCGTAGTGGTCCAGATGCGGCAGACCCTCCGCGTCGAGCAACCAGAACGATCCCGGTCCGAACCGCGCGGGCGCGGTCCCGTCGTTGCGCAGACGCAAATGGACCTTGATCACCGCTTCTGTTTCCCTCGCGCCAAGCTCGCAGCGGATGACCCGAACCTTCAATCCTCCCAGCGCTGCTGCCGACGTCGCGACGCTGCCGCGCGGGATTGTCCTCCAATACACCGTCAGCGCCGCGCCAAAGAGTAGCGCAGCCGAAACCGTGATGATCAAAACGCGAACCCGAAGTGACATGTCCGTAGCTTAACCTGACTCCCGTTGCTTGACGAGGTCTTTGGCTGTCTTCGACGGTGCCCGGTGCGGAGCGGCCAGTCAACGTTTGGCAGTGATGCCAAGGCCGAGCATGGGCACGAGGTCTTTGGCTTCGGTGGCGCCGTAGTTGAAGATGATGAAGCCTTTCGTGTCGTGACGGCGCGTGATGGCGATCTGGCCGATGGTGCGATCGGCGCCGAGTCGCGAACCGGACGAGCTGACACCGATGCCGGGATAGACCGGTGTCGTGCCGACCCAGTCCTTCTGGAGCGCGATCCAACTGTCAAACTGCCGGTCGCTCTCCGTGTAGTCCATCGGGCAGACGAAATCGAGCCAGCCCTTGTCGCACCAGAGCTTCCAGTCCTGGCCGACGCCGTCGCGGTCGGTCACCCAGTTGCGGAAGACGGCGGCGGAAACTTTGATCTTTGGCTTTACGGCGCGGGCTTGCTCGCTGACGGCCTTGACGACGGCGGTGATGTTGCTGCGGCGCCATTCGAGCCATTGCTGGCGGAGCGGGCCGTTGCCGAGCGCGTCCTTCGGCCAATCCTTGATCTCGACGCCCACCGATTTCGCAAAACGCTCGCGGCAGCCAGCGCAGAAGCAGTGGTCGCCGCCAGGATAACGGATGTAATCGAAGTGGATGCCGTCCACGTCGTAGTCGCGCGCCACCTCGACCATCGAAGCGATTTCCAGCTTCTGGTTTTCCGGATGCGACGGGCAGAGCCACGGTTCCTCCTTGCCTCTCGAACTCATCTGGAGCCGGCTTTCGCTTCGCATCTTTTCGAGAAACTCCTTCGGCACGCGGTGGCCGGTGTTCCAGTTCACTTTCCAGACGTGAATCTGGACGCCGTATTTCTTGCAGGCGGCGAGGCACTTGGTGATCTGGTCGCCCTTCTCGGCAATGTCGCGCGCGACTGGCAGCGTCTTGCTGTCGTAGAACGCCACGCCGCCCCAAAGCATGTTCGGGACGATGGCGGTGAAACCATTGTCGGCGAGCCGCTTGATGGCCTCGTCCCACTCCATGCCCTCGACGCCGAACGCGCTGTGGCACCAGAACGCCCTGAACTCACCGCGGAGCGGCTGCTGCGCCATGCAGAACGCCTCGGAGAGGCGCTGCGTGGCCGCCGCGGCTTTCTCGGAGGCTTCGACGTATTTCTCCTTCACACCAAGCGCGACCGCCTCGTCGCGGAGCTTGCGCGCGGCTTCGAGCGTGGCTTTAGCCTTGCGGTTGCCCTTGGCGGTTTTCGTGATCAGCGCGGCGGCTTCGTCGAAGTTCTTGCAGCCGCCGATCTGGCCGATGCGGGCGATGCCAGCGTTGGTGGTCTGCCACCAGAGGTCGGGTTCGAGATGGCCCACCATCGCGAGCAACATCCGGCGCTTGTTGACGGCGTCGTCGTTCAGCAGGACGTGGGTCATCATCATGCAGTTGTCGGAAGCGATGACGGCGGCGTGGCCGGTCGGCTGGCCCTTGTCGTCGAGCCATTCCGCCAGCACGCGGCTCGCGCCGGGAATGGCCTTTGCGTCGTTGATGTTCCACGAACGCTGGCCAGCGAGCGCGGGCGCGCCGGACAACGCGCCATTGGCAAACCGGATCGTGGAGAACTGGCCGGGATGCTTCGCCTTGGTATGCGCTCCACCTTCGATTTTCACCACGGGCCGGAGTTTTGCCGGCAGGCAGTAGAACACCAGCAGTTTGCCGCCACGACTGACGAACTTGATCAACTCGTCTACCGCGCTGTCGGGCATGGCTGGGTTGTGCGGCAGGATGACGAGCTTGGCCTTGGCGAGCCGCTCGGCGGTGAGGTCGAGGTCGCTGATCAATGAGCAACCAATGCCAAGCGCGGCGAGGTTCTGTGTCACGCCTTCCGCGAACTGGTCGGTGCTCTTCGCTTCGCCGGAACGGCTGCGGGCCAGCGACTCGCCGCGCACCACAGCAACGCTGGCGTCAACGCCGAGCACGCCAGTCATGCGGAGATCGTTTACAAGAAGCTCCGTGTCCTCGTTCTTGCCACGCCAGGCGGAAATGCGAATCGTTTCGATGTTTCCCCAGCCGGCCGGCGTTCCTTCCGAGCGCGTGCTGGCTTTGTTGATCGTGATGGTGCTCCAGCCGGCGGTTTCGGGGAAGAAACCGGTGGAATACCAGCCGCCGCCGCTTTGGAAATAGACGCTGAAGTGCGAGATCGGCGCGGGGTTCTTGCAGAAGACCTTGAACTGGATGCCTTGGCACGGCACGAGATCCAGCTTCACCTTCCGGTCCCATGATGCGCGTTCGATGGCTGTGCCGGCGAAGTTGCACGGCAGGCGCAGCGCCTTGCGGCCGTCGAGCGTCACCGCCACGGCGGGCGCACTGCCGCCCATCGGGTGCCAGGCTTTTTGGGCTGCCGCGTCGTCCGCGTAACGGCAGTCGTCAATCAATCCCGCTTTGTTGTCTGCAAGAACCGGCATCGTGGCGAACAGCAACGCCGGCAAAATGGTGAGCAGTGCAAATGGTTTCATAATCTTGGAGTCTCCTTCCCATCACCTCGCCAGGATGTAGGCGAGGTCCATCAGCTTCTGATTGATCGGCTTCTTCTTCGTGTAGGCTTCTTCCAGCGGTGTCAGGTGTGTCTGGCCGCTGACGAGGCCGATGAGCTTGTCGGTTTCGCCGGCAAGCAACGTCTCGACCGCCGCCGCGCCGAGCCGACTGCCGTTGATGCGGTCGCGGGCGTTGGGTGCGCCGCCGCGCTGGACGTGGCCGAGCACGGTAACGCGCACGTCAAGGTGGGTGCGGGCGCTGACTTTCTCGGCGAGCGCCACGACGCCGCCGGTGACGGGGCCTTCGGCGACGACGACGATGCTGCTGGTCTTGCCGCGCTTTTGCGCGTCGAGCAGCCGCTGGCAGAGCGCGTCCACGTCGGTCGGCACTTCGGGAATCACAATTTCCTCCGCGCCGCCCGCAAGGCCGGCGTAAAGTGCGAGGTAGCCGTTGTTGCGTCCCATGACCTCGATGAACGACGTGCGGTCATGGGCGGCGGCGGTGTCACGCAGGCGGTCAATCGCCTCCAGCGCGGTGTTCATGGCGGTGTCGAAGCCGAGCGTGTAGTCGGTGCCGTAGAGGTCGTTGTCAATTGTCGAGGCGCAGATGACGAGCGGCACGCGCTCCTGGAGCCAGAGATTGTGCGCGCCTTCGGAGGTGCCGTTGCCGCCGATGCCGATGAGGCCGTCAATGCCCGCCGCGCGCAGGTTCGCCGCCGCCTTCGCCTTGCCTTCCTGCGTCTTGAACTCCGGGCAGCGCGAGCTTTTCAGGATCGTGCCGCCGCGGCAGATGATGTTGGAGACCGAGCGCATGTTCATCGGCAGGAACTTCGCCGCGATCATGCCGGCGTAGCCGCCTTCGATGCCGGTGACTTCGAGGCCGCGGGTGATGGCCGTGCGGACGATGGCGCGGATGCAGGCATTCATGCCCGGCGCGTCGCCCCCGCTGGTATAGACGCCGATTCGTTTCATAGAGCGCGGAGCGTTGCGGCGGACGGCGGCAAAGTCAAGGCTGCGTAGCGACGCTACGCCCGAGCCTTTCCCGCCCCGGCGGGATGGACCGAGAAATACCGATTGATGTTGTCGAGCGTCAGCAACCCGACGAGCCGGCCGTCTTCGATCACCGGGACCGTGCGTTGGCCGCTGGCCAGCATCGCGTCATGCACTCCCGCCACCTGCGCATCCGGTCGCGTGCAGGAGAAATTCCTCGTCATCAAGTCTGCTGCGCGCGCCGTGCCGTTTTGCTTGGCAGCCTCCAACACAGCGCCTCGCGTCAGCATTCCCATGAGATTGCCGTCGGACATCACTGGAAAATCGTCCTGGCCGCGCTGAAAAATCCACGGCAGGCAGTCGCCCGCCGCGTCGTCCGGCCCGACAGCTATGAACACCGGAGTCATGACCTTCCCAACCTCCACATCCTGCAACGCGCCGTGCAGGCGCACTGTCTTCTCCTCCGCGCCCGCGGCAAAGAAGATCAGCACGCCGATGATGACCAAGAATGGCACCGGGTTCAGCACGCCGAATACGATGAAACCGACGGAGAAAACCCGTCCGACCACCGCTGCAATCGCCGTTGCGCGTGGATACGACAGCCACTGTGCCAGCACCGCGCGAAACAACCTGCCGCCATCCATCGGATAGGCCGGAATCAGGTTGAACACGACCATCCACTTGTTTACCAACAACAGTGCGCCCATCAGTTCCGCCACGCCAATCGGCAGTTCCGGCAGTGTCACCAGCCCAGTATAATATGGCACTTCAAAGGGCACCAAAGCCCTGACGACATAAAGCACAGCGAAAATCATCACGTTCACCAGCGGTCCGGCCACAGTGATCGCAATCTCTTGGCTCGGCTTCTGCGGGATCGAGCGCAGCGCCGCCACACCGCCAATGGGCAAGAGCGTGATGGAACTCACCTTCACTCCAAACCGCTGGGCGACCACGCTGTGGCCCAGTTCGTGCAGCGCCACGCACGCAAACGTCGCCACGATAAATGCCACGCCCCACGCCGCCGCGCCCCAACCCGCCGCCGCCCGCGCTTCCACCACGATCCAAAGCAGCAGCAGGAGGAACGTGAAATGCACCCGAATCCGGATGCCAAACACTCTGGCGATGGTAAGCGACCATTTCATTGGCTGACTATGTTCATGAATTCAATTTACATCACTTTGCCCGACTTCTAGAGTTCCGGCACCGCGGTGAAGCGGCAGAAAAAGCCGCGACACCATACGGCACGAATTCAACCCGGTCATGGAAAAAATTCTAGTCATAGACGACGCGCAGGACATGCTCTACTCGTTCCGGCGAAACCTCGAATCGCCGGAGCGACAAGTGCTCACCGCCGCTTCGCTGGCCGAAGGCATCGAGACCTTCCGCCAGGAGAAGCCCGACGTGACGGTTTGCGATATCCGCCTCGGTGGCGAAAGTGGTCTCGACGGTCTGACGCAAATCCGGCAGCTTGATCCCAAGGCGATGATCATCCTCATGACCGCCTATGGCACCTCGCAGACCGCCATCGAGGCGATGAAACGCGGCGCGTTCGACTACATCCTCAAGCCGTTCGATGTGCCGAAGGTGAAGGCGCTCATCGAGTCCGCACTCAAGGCCGCGCGCGACATGCGGCAGGTCGTCTCCTACGAGCCGTTGCTCCGGTCCGAGGACCACACCGAAGGCATCGTCGGCCGTTCCGAGGCGATGCAGACCGTCTTCAAACGCATCGGTCAGGTCGCGCACAGCGACGCTACCGTCCTGCTCACCGGCGAGAGCGGCACGGGCAAGGAGCTTGTCGCCCGCGCCATCTACCATCACAGCCCGCGCGCCGGCAAGGTCTTCATGGCCATTAACTGCGCTGCCATCCCGGAGCAACTTCTTGAGAGCGAGCTTTTCGGCCATGAGCGCGGCGCGTTCACCGGCGCCACCCAGCAGCGCATCGGCAAGTTCGAGCAATGCGATGGTGGCACGCTCTTCCTGGACGAGATCGGCGACATGCCGCTGCTGACGCAGAGCAAAATTCTGCGCCTCCTGCAAAACGGCGAGTTCCAGCGCGTCGGCGGCTCGCAGACGCTGCGCGCCGACGTGCGCGTCATCGCCGCCACCAACAAACCGTTGGAGCAACTCGTCTCGGAAAAACAGTTCCGCGAAGACCTCTACTACCGGCTCAACGTCGTGCGCGTCCACCTGCCGCCGTTGCGCGAGCGTCGCGAGGACATCCCGGTGTTGACGGACTACTTCCTGCAACGCCTCCGCGAAACTGGCAAGACCCGCATCCGCACTGTCGCGCCCGACACGTTGAGCGCGCTGGAAAACCACGCGTGGCCCGGCAACGTCCGCGAACTGGAGAACGTCATCCACCGCGCGGCCATCATGGCCAAGGGCGATTACATTTTGCTGACCGACCTGCCGACGGAGGTCCTGCAAACTGCCGCGTCGAAGCCGGCCGAGCCGGCCGCCGTCGCGACGACAGCGCCTGCCGCTGCGACGCCGGAATCCGCCGTCAACGAAGCCGCCTGCGTCCTGTTCGAGAACGCACGGCGTCAATCGCAGCTCAAGATCATCCCGTGGGTTGAGCGCGAGCTGATACGCCGCGCGCTGACGGAAACCAACGGTAACCAGGTTCAAGCCGCCAAACTGCTCGGCATCACCCGCGCCACGTTGCGCAAGCGGATGGAGAAGTTTGGCATCAAAAAGGAACTGAACGTCTCGTAGCGAACGGTCGGCGGTTTGAAGCCACGAATGAATACAGTCTGGCGGAGCCGCAATCAGACGGGGAAACAGATGGGAGGCAAAATCATGGAGCACAAAATCATGATTCTGTGCTCCATGATTTTGTTCTCCCTCTCCGCCTCCGCCCAAACGCTCGTCCTCGACGAGGCGGCGAAGGCGCAGAACTGGAGCGGCACCGGACGCGTGCGTGTCGGAGGCACGGCGTTCGTCGCCGCCGGCAGCCAATCCGCCATCGCGTTGCGGATGATCCTGCCTCTGAGCGGCGACGGGCCGCGATGGGCAACGCTCGCGTTGACTCACACCAACTGGAACGGCTTCACGACGCTGCGTGTCCGCGCGCTCGCTGAAGGAGCGTTCGAGTCGCCGCTTGATCTCGCAATCACCGACCAGGCCGGCCACAGCTTCGTCACCGCGCCGCCGCTTGCGCTCGGAGCGCCGGGTTGGAACGAATTCGACGTAAATCTCTCCAAAGCCGGCGCGCTCGATCTCTCGCGGCTCCGGTCGCTGGCCATCGGCCTCGACCGGCCCCGCGGCATGGACAGTGGCGACTCGCGCCAAGCGCGATTCCACCTCGCCGACATCCGGCTCCTGACGAAAACGCCGCCCGCCGAAACCGCAGAGCGTCCCGGCCCGCAGCCGGCGCCGGAGCTTCGCGTCAGTCTCGGCCGGATTTTTCCGCAGAACCTCATCGTCGAGAAGTTCCGCATCGTAGTCGGCACAAACCTGCTCGCACGGCTTGCGCTGCCGCTGACTGACGACGTGTTGTTTGATCCGTTGGCTCACACCGACTTCGTGCGCGGCATCGAGGCGCAAGCGGCGGCGCTGAAAAGCCAGACGAACCTCATCGGCATCTCATTCACCGTTTCCGTGCCGCCGATCGCCAATGTCTTGCCGCTGAAGCTGGTGGCGTTTCGCAGTTGGCTGACGAACGCTTACGTCACCGTCGGCGACCTGAACGGCCGGTGGGACACGAAGCTGAGACGGTTTGACGACGCGGCATGGCCCACTGCCGCGCAGACCGCTGCGTGGCGCGACGCTGTCACGTTCTGGCAGGAGTCGGTCACGCGAACGCTGCGCGAGACGATGCTGGCAGCCCGGCGCGGCGCGCCGCGCGCTTATCTGCTGATGAGGCTGGATCGGCTGTCCGGCGCGGCGTGGCGCGAGCGACCGCTCGATTACTACGCCATCCAGCGCACGGTCGGCTGCTCGCACTACTCGCTGGCCGACGGCGGCGGCGACTCGCGCCAGTTCGTCAGTGGCGCCGAGACGCGGGCGTTAACTTCGACGTTCGCGACGCAGATCAACCGGAGGCTCTGGGCGGATTCGTTCGACTGGAGCGCGCCGGAAGGTCGCTGGCTACGCGGACCGGCCGCGCGTTGGCTCGACGCCGTCGCCACACGCAACCTCTGGTTGCAACTGGCTGCTGGCAAAGACGGCGTCAGCGTGCCGGAGGCAGCGCCGGCGCTGGAGGAAACAGCGCGCCAGATCAAGCGATTGTGGCCGGTGTTCGTGGCGACGCGGTCCGTCAGTCCTAAGCTCGGCATCTTGTGCTCGGGTTCATCGCGACTGATGAACGCGATGGCGGAAGGGGAGGAGAGCCGGTTCTTCGAAGCCTTCTGGGGCAGCGGCTGGCAACCGGCGGTGATCTACGAGGAGATGTTTCGCGATTATCCGAAGGCGCTCGGCGATTACAACGTGTTGGCGCTTGGTGGCGCGACCCATTTGCCGAATTGGTTGCAGGACGCGCTGCTAGCGTGGGTGGAGAACGGCGGCACGCTGCTCTGTTCCGGCCCGCCGGGATTGTTCGATCCGTGGGGCCGGCGACTGGCACAGCTGATGTGGGAAACGCTGGGTATTGACGAGGCGCGGCTGGAACGCCGGGTGTCGTCATGGCGCTGGCACGTGAATGCGGCACAGTTGAAGTCTGGCTGCGTCATCATGGCCTCCGACGACGCGGGCGAGCCGCTGGCGGTGCGGGCGCAACATGGCCGCGGCGAGATCGTCGTATCGCTCGCGCCCTTTGGCGAGGTGAAGCAACTCCGCGACTACTGGCCGTGGAAGCTTCACGACCGCGTGAAGCGCGACATCGAATCGCCGGAGCGCAACCTCTACCTCGACTGGAGACCGACGGAAAACCCGCGGGCGTTCTTCGCCGTCGCGATCAATCTCTCGCCTTACGTGCCGGTGAAAACGTTCGTGATCGCCAACGACCGGTTCAGCCGCATGCTGAACCTCAGCGCCGACGGCGGCGCCAACCCGCTGCCGCGCGAGTTGACGGAGCTTTCCACGACGTTTCCGCTGGAGCTGCCGGCCGGCGGCGGGGCCGTGTTGATGCTGGAGAAGTCCTCTGCTCACCGGCGATGATCGCCACAGGGTAACGGCTTCGCCTCTCCGCGCTGTCGCCTCTCCGCGCTTGCCCCGCATCTCAGCCGCCGATAGAGTTGCCCTTCAAGAACTACTGGAAACAACGCGTGGCCGAGCCGACAACCAATCCTGAACCGCGATCTTCTGCGCAGGCGCCATCGGTTTGCGTCGTGATCCTGAATTACAACGGACGCAAACTGCTGGGCCGGTTTCTGCCGGTGATTGCCAGGACAGACTACCAGCCGCTGGAACTGGTGGTAGTGGACAACGCCTCGCAGGATGATTCCTGCGGCTGGTTGCAGGCGCGCTGGCCGCAAGTGACGTTGTTGCGGCAGGAGCGGAACCTGGCCTACGCGGGCGGCAACAATGTCGGCATCCGCTACGCGATGGCGAAGGGCCACCGTTACGTGGTGATCGCCAACAACGACATCGAGCCGCACACTGCCTGGATTCGCGAGGCGGTGGCGCACGCGATGGCGCACCCGCAGCACGGTTGCATCGGCTTCAACGTCTTTAATCAGGAGGTCACGCGGTTGACGTTTGAACAGGCGTGCCGGCAACTCGGCCAGACCGACTGGCGGCCGGTGGCTCATATCTCCGGTTGCTCGCTTTTCTGCGACACCGAGTTGTTTCGCTCGGTTGGCCTGTTTGACGAGACCTATCGGTTCTACGCGGAAGAGAACGACCTGGAACTTCGAGCCATGCGCGCCGGCTGGCAGATGGTGGAGTTGACCGTGCCGGTGTGGCATATGGGCGAGGCGTCCACGTGCAAGATGGGGCTGCGGCGGGCTTACCTCAGCATGCGCAATCTGATCCGCATGAGCCTGAAGCTCGACGGCTTGTGGCGCGGGCTGCGCACGGTGGCGACGGTTTTTAACCGCGCCTGCAATCTGTCGTTGCACTTGGATTTCGATGCCGATTACACATTGCGCCGCTACCGGCCGTCGAGTTTGCCTGTCAACGCCGGGCTGGCGCTGGCGGCACTGGGCTGGAACCTGTTGGCGCTGCCCCACACATTGTATGTGGGCTGGCGGGACCGCCGGCGGGTGGCACAGTATGTGGCGAAACAAGTGGGCTGACCATGTGTGGCATTGCTGGCATTCTTGGATTGGCCAACCGCGAGCGGGTGCAGCGGATGGCAGCGGCTATCGCGCATCGCGGACCGGACGATGAGGGGATTGAGATTTTTCCGGCGCAACCGGCGGCGGATGGGCGGCCCGAGGTGCCGGCGGTCTCGCTCGCTTTCCGGCGGCTGAGCATTCTCGATCTGTCGTCGCGCGGCCATCAGCCGATGTTCAACGAGGACCGTTCGGTCTGCATCGTGTTCAACGGCGAGATCTACAACTTCGCCGAATTGCGCAGGGAACTGGAAGGTAAACACCAATTCCGTAGCGGCACTGACTCAGAGGTCATCATCCACGCCTACGAGGAGTGGGGCACGCGCTGTGTTGAAAGACTTCGCGGCATGTTTGCGTTCGCCATCTGGGACGCGAGCCGCGGGCGGTTGTGGATGGCGCGCGACCGCCTGGGTATCAAGCCGCTCTACTGGTGTCACACGGGCGGCACGCTGGTGTTTGGCTCCGAGATGAAGAGCGTGCTGGCCAGCGGGTTGGTGGAGCGCCGGTTGAATATGAACGCGCTGAACCGTTGTCTTGCATATGGCTGCTTGGGCGCTCCTTGGACCATGCTTAGCAGCGTGCAAATGCTGCCGCCCGGACACACGCTGATGGTGGAGAACGGCAGCGAACCGGTGATCGAACGCTACTGGCAACTGCCGACGGATGTTGTGCAGCCTCCCGCAGGCAAGTTGGAGCACACGCGGCAGGAGGTGGCGACGCAGTTGCGCGTGCTGCTGGAGGAATCCATCCGGCTGCACATGATCAGCGACGTGCCGTTGGGAGCGTTTCTCAGCGGCGGCATGGACTCGACGGTTATTGTAGGACTGATGAGTCGCATGGTGGACCAACCGATTCGCACGGTCTGCATCGGCTACGGTTCCGAGGGCGTGGCGTTCAACGAACTGGCCTATGCGCGAATGGCGGCGGAGCATTTCGGCTGCGACCACACGGAGGCGATCGTTAGTGGCACGGACGTGGCGCGCGAGTTTGACAACTTTATCTGGCACCTGGACCGGCCGAGCGTGGACGGACTGAACAGCTTCATGGTCAGCAAAGTGACGCGGCAGGCCGTCACGGTGGCGCTGTCCGGCATCGGCGGCGACGAGTTATTCGCGGGCTATCCGCACGTCACGACAATTGCACGCGCGATGCAATTGCGCACCGCGCTGCCGTTCGTGAAACAACTGTCTCGATCGCTGTCGGTGGGCCGTTTGCGCCGGCTCAGCCCCTGGCTCGCGGCGTTGGAACTGGCCCCGTCCAACTTGTCGGACGAATACGAGCGATGCCGCAAGATGTTCAGCATGGAGCAACGCGCGCGGTTGCTGACGGCTGGCGCGCTGGACGTGTCGCACGAGGACGACGCATCCGTGCCGCTGTCGGCCTTGTTGAACACGGACGGCACGCTGCGCCGCGGTGCCGATCTCATCAACCACATCTCCCGGCTGGAGATCGAAGGCTACATGACGCCGATGCTGCTGCGCGACATGGACGCCGTCAGCATGGCACACGCATTGGAGGTTCGCCCGCCGTTCCTCGATCACAAGCTGGTGGAGTTTGTTCTCCGGCTGCCCGGCTGGGTCAAGGTCAGTAGCAAAGGATTTCTAAAACCGCTGCTGGCGGCGGCCGTGAGCGATCTGGTGCCGCCGGCCATCCTGCGCCGGCGCAAGGCGTTTTTCCACATGCCCATCGGCGCGTGGATGCAGCGTGAACTGCGCGACCGTGTCGAAGAGGCCACTAGTGAAACGGCCGTGCGCAAACGCGGGCTGTTCAACCCCGAAGCGGTCGCCGTGTTGCGCGCACGATTTGCCCACAAGCCCAACGACTGGTCTCGCCTCTGGTTGCTGACGGTCACCGAATGGTGGATGAGGCGATACATTGACGGATGATGAGTGGCGAATGAAAGTTGCGATCCTTTCTCATTATGCGACGTGGACGCTGGAAGGACGGGCGGGCTACCGGCCCGACCCGCAGCGCCATCCGGCGCCGTGGGTGGCCAGCCTCGCGCAGGCGTTGGCGCAACAGGGCGCCGAGGTCCACGTTGTTACCCAGACCGACGAGGTCGAGCGCGACATGGAGGCGGAAGCCGGCGGCGTGCGGTTGCATTTCGTGCGTTGCCCACGCCGGCTGCGGGCCGCGACGCTGTTTATGTTCGACTGCCGGCGGCTGCATCGGGCGTTGCGGCGCATCCGGCCAGACATTGTCCACTCCCACGGCACCGAGGACGCCTACACACTGGCGGCGGGCACGTCCGGGTATCCGTTTGTGATGACCATGCAGGGGCTGATGTTCCGCATCAGCGAGAAGGTGCCCCGGCCGGTGCTGTCGCGGACCTGGGTGATCGAAAAACTCGAACGCTGGTCGTTGCGGCGCGCGCCGCACATCATCGCCAAGAGCGAGCACGTTGTGGAGGCCGTTGGCCCGCTCGCGCTACGGGCGACTTTCCATCGAATCCCCAATCCGATGAACCCGGTGTTTCTTCGGGCGGCGGGCGAACCGGAGGGCGACAGGTTGTTGTTCGCAGGCGTTATTGCGCCGGTCAAAGGCATGGAGCACTTGGTGGCAGCCCTGCCTCGCATTCGGGAGCGACGGCCGGGTGCGCGGCTCGGCATTATTGGCGTGCCCGGCCGCGGCAGCGAGAATTACTTTGCGGCGGTCCAAGCGCAGGTGCGTCAGCTTGGCTTGGAGGCGTCTGTCGAGTATCTCGGTTTCAAACGGCCCGAAGAACTGGCGCGCGAAATGGCGCGCGCGAGCGTTGTGGTGGTGCCGTCGCTGGAGGAGATGTTCTGCAACGTCGCGGCAGAGGCGATGGCCGTGGGCCGTCCGGTCGTCGCGAGCCGGGTTGGGTCGTTGCCGCAACTGATTGCGGATGGCCGCACAGGGCTGTTGGTGCCGGCGGCCGAACCGGTCGCGCTGGCGGAGGCGGTGGTGCGGTTGCTGGATGACGAAGCGTTGCGCGCGCGACTGGGCGCCTCCGCCCGCGAATGGGCGCGGCAATGGGAGCCGAGGGGCGTGGCGCGACAGACGCTGGCGGTTTATGAGACAGTGTTACGGAAGCAGGGTTCTCGATCCGAAACTCGGTGATGCGCTGGCAGACCAGACGCCTGATGCGCCATAAACCCTTCACGTTGCCGCAGCCAATTTCGGTTCTCGTAATGAAAGCTTGGCGCACGCCACGCCACCGTTGCAGGGGCCATGCGTTGCCGGCTCAGCGGCGGGATAAAAACGGAGACAGCACGAACCACAAGACGACCAATACGGCCACGCCAATGCCTATCAACCAGGCCCATTGGGTGATCTCTTCCGATATTGAAGGAGGTGGCGGCGGCTGCGGCGGCTGCGGTGCCATTGCTTTTTCGGTCTTTTCTAGCATCGCCTTGCCCTCGTCAATCTTCGCCTGTGCGATCTTCACATTCGCCACGCCCTGCTGCTGGATGAGCCGGGCGCTCGATCCGCGGTTCTTCGCGTCAAAGTTGGCGGCCAGCTGCGCCGCACGCAACAACTGCTCGCCATCGGCAATCAGCTTCTGGGCTTCGGCTCGCTGACGATCCGCGTCGCCGGCTGGATGGCTGACGGTCTTCACCTTCGCTCGCGCCTCGGCCAGCATACGTCGCTGCAACGAAGCGCGCAACGCCTGTGCCGCGGCGGCGGTGGCGGGCTCGACAGCTATGGATTTCTCGCAGCAAGCAAACGCTTCCGTGAACCAGCCGGCGCGCTCCGCCCGTTGCGCGGCCTTGAGGTAGTTGTCCGGTTCCCCCTCAGGAGGGCAGGCAATCAGTTGCCGGATGTCGGCCAGCCGCACGTTGATCGTGCCTGCCGCGCCGATTGTCAGCGAAACGGTATCGGCGGTTGTCGCCATCGGCCGGCCCAGCAGCAGCGTGCCGTTTTTCAGAACAAGCACATCCGCCCGCAGCGCCAACGCCGCTGCCAACAGCAGTCCGACGCCGCACCATCCTTGCGCCGACCCCTTGCAGCGATTCATAGCTTTCTTCCTACGGCACGGCGGGCGGCGGTGGAGCCTGTGGCGTCAGGAAAGCGGGTTTCTCCACGCGTGTGCCGTATTGGTCGGTGATGGTGGTCTTTTCCAGAATCGAACGCGGTCCTTGCGGAGGTGGACTCTCACAGCCAGCCAGAGCCATTGTCATCAGACCCAACGCTATCGCCACTGATTTCATGAAACTCCTCCTAACAAAGCCTGCTGCGATCCGCCCGCCAACACAGCCCCAAGAAAGGGGCGCGAGATTCGTCAGAACCGCGCGCCTGCTGCTACCGAACATTTTCCTACCGCCGCCGTCTCGCCCGGCGTCGGGGGGGGCTACTCATACATCAGGACGTTCAAATTATATTGTTCGAGTGGGAATTCCGGCTTGATGATCGGCCAGTAGGCATCGGGGAACGGCAGGTAAAAGAAACCGGTTTCATACACGCCAACAGCCGTGCGGCTGACAAGCTTGGCCACACCTTTGACGATTCCGTAGGTGTATGCCGCCGCCGGACCGTTGAGCGTGTCCTCATGGTGCATGGTCAACGGCACGTCCGTCCAACCCCACACCAGATTGCTCAGGCCGCGCCCGAACCGGCGCAACGCGTCGTCGGCGGATGCATTGGGCGCACTTGATAGACACGCCAGCACCGCGACCAATCCACCAACCAAAAACCATGAACGCATTTTCATAAACGCTCTCCTCGCAGCTTCCTTACTGTGTGTCACGCTAAACTTTTGGGGGCGGAAAAGTCAACACCGAAGACGGTTGAAATGAAAGGTGCCTTCAGGCAAACGCATTATGGCACTTCTCACCGCCCACCGTCGTCAACGGGCCGTGGCCCGGACACAGAATCGTATCGTCCTCCAGCGCCAGAATCCTCCGGCGCACCGAGCGCATCAGCGCCTCGTAAGAGTGCATCGGCCCGCCCGCCGAGCCGGCAAACAACGTATCGCCGCACATGCACAGCGCCGGCCCGCCCGCGCCAAAACCCTCGATGTAGAAGGACAACCCGCCCGCCGAATGTCCCGGTGTCGGAAACGCTTCGACGTTGAGCAGGCCCAGCGCAAACTCCGTGTCGCGCTCCACCAGCTTCGCCTCGCGCAATGGTTCGTGCGCGCCAACGACGACCATCGGTTTCCAACGACGCTGGACATCGCCGAGCACGCCGATGTGATCGCCGTGCGTGTGGGTCACGAAAATGTAGCGCACCTCGAAGCCGTGCCGCGCCTGTAATCGTTCCAGTGCCGCAAAATCCACGCCTGTGTCGAAGAACGCGCCCTCCCGACTGGATGGATCCCACACGGCGTAGCAGTTCACGACGCCGCTGCTGTAACGGCTGCTGACCATCGCCACCGCGCCCAGCGACTCGAACGCCGTTGGCGCAGGCTCGTAACGCTTCCGCGCCAGATCCAGCAGCGCCGGCGCCTTCAAATCCAGCACGTTGGCCAGTTTCTCGACAATCTCGTCGCTGGGCACTGACAAATAACGCTCTGCCTTTTCCAATTCCGGCACCGACAACCCGACGCGCAACGACACCATCTCAGGAGTGAGCGCCAATCCCACGCGCGCCTTGCGGATCACGTCGCCAAATTCGTCTTCGAGTGGCATCGTCCTCCTGATTTCGATTTCTATTTGCAAACGTAGAATAACGGCGCGCAACAAGCAACCGTCGGAGAAGTGGCGCCGACGGAATTTTGTGATAAGGTGGCTGACATCCAGCGATGAACCTCCACTATTTGCAGCACGTGCCGTTTGAAGGACTGGCGAGCATCGAAACGTGGGCCGCCGCCCGCGGCCACCAAGTCGCGGTGACGCGGCTTTACGCCGGCGATCCGTTGCCGCGCCTTGACCAGTTTGATTGGCTGGTCGTCATGGGCGGGCCGATGAACATCTACGAGGAGGACAAATTCCCATGGCTCGTGGCGGAGAAACGCTTCATCAAGACAGCCATCGAAGGCGGCAAAGTGACGCTTGGTGTCTGCCTCGGCGCGCAACTCATCGCCGACGTGCTCGGTGGGCCAGTCCACAAGAACGCGCATAAGGAAATCGGCTGGTTTCCTGTCCGCAAAACCAAGACGGCGGCCCGCTCGCGCGTGTTCGAGGCGCTACCGGCAGAACTGGAGGTGTTTCACTGGCACGGCGACACTTTTGTGCTGCCGTCCGGCGCGATTCACGTCGCCCGGAGCGCGGCGTGCGAGAACCAGGCGTTCATTTTCGATGAGCGGGTTGTTGGGTTGCAGTTCCATCTGGAGACGACGCCGGACAGCGCGCGCTTGCTCGCGCAGCACTGCGCCGACGAATTGGTTGTCGGTCCGTTCATCCAAACCGCCGAGGCGATGCTGTCAGACAAGCGGCGGTTCGACCGCATCAACAAGACGATGTGGAAACTGCTGGACTGCCTCCAAGAAACGAACGCCTGACGCAACAGACTGGTGATGCTTCGTTTGTCCGGCTATAGTCGCGTGCCATGAATGTTCACCTCGCATACGGCAAGACCGGTTTGGATGTGGAATTTCCGGAAGGCCGCACCACCGTCATCACGCCCTCGCACGTCGCCGGGCTGCCGGATGAGCGCGCGGCGTTCGCGGCGGCGCTGGCGCGGCCGATCAAGGCGAATCCGTTAAGCGAGACAGTCCGACCGGCGGACAAGATTTGCGTCGTCTTCTCTGACATCACGCGCGCCACGCCGAACGAGCGAATCATTCCGTGGCTGCTCGCCGAACTGGAGCGGTGCGGCGCGCGGCGCGAGAACATCACGCTGCTCAACGGTCTCGGCACGCACCGGCCCAACACGAAGGCCGAACTGGAGACGCTGTTGACGCCGGAAGTCGTTGCGAACTACCGCGTCATCAACCACGAGCCGTCGAATCCGCAGGCGCTGGTGAAACTTGGCGTGACGCGCACCGGCAACGAAATCCTGCTCAACCGCCACCTTGTCGAGGCCGACGTGCGCATCATCACCGGCTTCATCGAACCGCATTTTTTCGCCGGCTTCAGTGGCGGGCCAAAGGGCGTCATGCCCGGCGTCGCCGGCCAGCACACGGTTGAGCGCAACCACGGCGCGGCGATGATCGGCCATCCAAACTCAACGTGGGGCGTCACGTTCGGCAATCCGCTCTGGGAGGAAATCCTGGAGGTGGCGCAGACGGTGAACCGGCGGTTGTTCCTTATCAACGTCACGCTCAACGAGAAGAAACAGATCACGCGCGTGTTTGCGGGCGACCTCGTGGAAGCGCATCGCGCGGGCTGTGCGTTCGTCAAACAGACGGCGATGCAGCCGGTGGACGCGCCGTTCGAGATCGTCGTTACGACTAATAGCGGCCACCCGCTTGACCTGAACCTCTACCAAGCCGTCAAAGGCATGTCCGCCGCCGCGCGCATCGTCCAGCAAGGCGGCACGATCATCATCGCCGCCGAATGCGGTGACCCCCAGGGCCGCACGGGGCCGTTCTATGATCTGCTGGCCCGCGTCAGCGGCCCGGAGGAACTGCTCGCCCTCATTCACTCACCCGACTTCTCCTGCGCCGAGCAATGGCAGATGCAAATTCAGGCGCAGATACAGAAGAAAGCGGTCGTGCGGGTTTGCTCCTCGCTCCCCGACGAGTTCGTGCGCCGCGCCCAACTCCAGCCGTGCGCCGACATCGCGGCGACGGTGCGCGAGCTGCTGGCGCGGGATGCCGGCGCGCGTGTGGCGGTGCTGCCGCTGGGGCCGCTGACTATTCCGTATTTGCGCGGCGCGTAACGGCGACGTTGCTACGGGGCGGGCTTGTCGGTCCAGCGTTTGCGATCGCAGATGAGGACCATGTTGATGCCGCCGGAGAGATCTTTGATTTTCATGGCCTCAAACATCTGCCAGGAAACTGGCGTCAGGTCAGGGCCGACAAACAATCGGCCGGAGCGCATCGGAAAACTGGTGGGGAACTCCAGAAATCCCAGCACCGGCGACCACGGCCGCCATTCGCCGGCCAGCACGTCCGTCAAGAGCCGGCTGTTGAGCGTGACTGGCGTCAGCAACATCGCGGCGATGTGCTTGTGCAGGTCGTTGATCTGGTAAAGCTGCTCGATCGTGTAAGGCAGCCAGACACAACGCCGGTCGCCATACCACGCCACGGCCCACGGCTGGTCGCTGACCATGAGTTCCTGCGGTTCGAGACCGGCGGCGATCTGCGCCAGCACGGGCGGATGATACGGCGGATATGACGACCGGCCGGCTGGCGATCCGGCCATGTGCGCCGTTGTCGGGAAGATTGCTGCCACGACGAGGACGGCGATCGCCGCATGCCGTTGGAGAATCTCCGCGCTTCGAAGCGCGTCGAGCCAGACCCAGATCATCGCCGCTGCAAACACCGCCATCAGCGGCAGCATGAGCACCAGCAGATTGCCGGCTTGCGCAAGGGAACCTTCGGGCCGTGGTTCGCTGCCGACGACACACATCGTCGCAAACAGCAGCAACCCGCCGCTCGTTGTGAACCATTTCAATTGGTTGGCCTGCGGCCGTCGGAATCGGTAACAGATCGCCGCGACAAACGCCGCAAGGCTCAAACCAGCTCCGCCCGCCCACGGGCTGTCCGTGCATGTTTGGTAGGCGTTGGCGGCTGCCTTCCGGAGCATCCCGGCTGCAGTCACAGACATGGTCTTGGGTTCCAGCATCCGCTGCAGCTTGTCACCGGGCGTGGTGGGCGTGCGTTCCATGATGCTGTAGGACGCCAGGCCGAGGAGACTGTGGGATACGGAGTAATTTCGCGCCAACCACGGTCCCGTCACGACCAGAAAAGTCAGCGTCATGCCCAGTGCCACGAGCGCGCCGCGCAGCAAGCCCCACCAGCGCCAGCACAGCACGCACACCGGCAACAACAACCAGCCGGCGGCGTATTTCGTCAGAAACATCGCGCCCACCAACGCTGCCGCCGCCATCGCCAGCGCCACCGCCGCGCGCGGATTGCGACCTGCCTCACGCCATTCCGCCGCCACCACCAACGCCAGCGTCGCCAGACACACCCACGTCATCGCGAGCATCGTGCTCAGGCCGGAAATGGCGAACTGGCAGGTCGTTTCCGACACGATAAACAGCAGCGCGGCGACCGTGCCCGCGCGCCGGTCAAACAAGCGGTGGCCGATCAGATACACCAACAAGCCGTTCAACAACACCAGCGGCAGTCCCAGACCATAGACGAGAAAACGATCCGGCCCGAACGCCGTGAAGGCGATTTCAGAGCCGACCTTGAACGAAGTCGCCGGCATCCACGACAGCGCGAGCATCACCACGCACACCAGGATTCCCGCGGCGTGCCACGGCAAGGTTTCCGCTGGCACACGCAGGAACCACGCTTGTTGCGCCACGACCAACAACCACACCGCCACCAGCACGGCCCAGAGAATCGGCCAGCCGAACAGGCTCAAGACGCCGCGCGCCACCAGCGACTTCCAGCCAGCGGAGGATGGTCTTGGGCCCGACTCCGCTGCGTTGCCGCGATTCAGATCGCCCCTCTCCACGACGTAGAACAACGCGCCGAGCAGCGCAGGATACGCCGGCGGGTTGATGATGTCGGGATGGCGGTCCAGCATCGCGTCGCGTGACGCCGACCGCTCCACCAACCGCCAGATGCTCAGCGGACGGATGAACTGCGTCGTGAAGCCGTCGCCGCAGGCAAGGTTGCGGGCCACCTGTGCCTGGTCCATTGCCTCCGAATGCCGCAACCCGTTGAACTGTGTGGCCGTATAACCCCACAAGAAAACCGTCGCGACGGCAGCCAGCGTCATCCCCCGCGTCAAAATAATCGCTGCCTGCTGCGAAGCGTGCTGGCCTTCCGGTTTTTGCGCGCAGAAGATTTTCATGCGTCCCTATCAACTCTCTCGACTCCCGCCGTCCCGATGACAGCGCGGGCTTCCTATCACACCGGCGACGACGGGACAATGCCGAACCGCGGCGGCTTTTCCGCGCGAAGTTCAGAACTTGCAGTCGAGTGCCACCGCCTTCTTGAGCAACCGCAGATAATCGCGACGCGGGATTTCTGTCGTGCCGAACTGCTCCAGGTGCGGCGTTGTCCATTGCGTGTCCAGCAACGCAAAGCTACCCGCGCGCAGTCGCTCCACGAGCGCCACCAACGACACCTTGCTCGCGTCCGTAACGCGGTGAAACATGCTCTCGCCGAAAAACGCGCCGCCAATGTGGACGCCGTAAAGGCCGCCGACGAGCTTGTCGCCGAGCCGCGCCTCAACGCTATGGGCGAAACCGAGCCGGTGGAGGTTGCTGTAGCTCTCGACGATTTCGTCGGAAATCCATGTGCCTTCGTGCCGCTTGGCGCACGCGCGCATCACCGTCTCGAACTCGCGGTCCACGGTGATCTCGAACGGATTTTTCTTTAGCACCCGCCGCAAACCGTGCGGCACGTGAAACCACTCGTCGAGCGGGATGACGGCACGCGGGTCCGGCGAGAACCAGCCGATGTCGCCGCGTTTGCCCACGGCCATCGGGAAGATGCCTTTGCAGTAAGCGGCCAGCAGTCGATGCGCTTGGAGCACGAACCGATGGTAGAACGTTGCGCGTCACGCATAAAGCCGGAACTACGGGGCGCGCCGCCCTTGCGCCAAGTCACTGCCGAAGGCCGCCACGCTTCCGCCTGTCGGCGGTTCAACCGGATGACGGTTCGCCCGGCGCATTTCGGCTTTCAGGACGAGTTTCAGGACGAGTTTTGAGTGGACATAAGGCGGGTATCGTCGTATGAAACGGCCCGAACCGGAGAAACGCCTATGAAACATTTGAAATCCATGATCGTGATTGCCACCGTGGTTCTTGGCTTGACAGCCACCGGGGTGATGGCTGCTGGCAAAGCCGATCCTTATGCCTTTAAGGTTGAATGTCCGTTCAAAGGCGTGGTGTCAACCATCACCCCCACCTCTTTGAGTGTTAAGGGCGAGGTCCAGTTGGCACACCCCGATAAGGACAGCTCCGGCGGAAAGGCCAAGCCGAACCTCCAGAACATTCGTTTCTCCATCAAGGGCGCGACGATTACTCGCGATGGCAAGCCGTGCGAGTTGAAGGATGTCCAGAAGGGTGACACGGCCTCTGTGACGTTCACGACCAAGGAAGGCAGCGAGAAGCGCACCGCTTCCAAGATTGACTTCTCCACAGGAGGCGGCGACGCCGGTGAAAAGAAAGCTGATGGAAAGAAGTAACCGTAGCCGGTTCGCGCCCGCCCCGTGCCGCCGCTGAAATCCCAATGGCGCGTCGCGGTCTGTTGTCGCCCTGATAATCATGCGCGTCTGTCTTTCTTACTACACGCTTGGTTATCCCCAAGGCGGCGGTCACATGTGGGTCTTCCTCAACTGGGCGCTTGGCCTGCGCGCGCTCGGTTACGACGTCTGGCTGCTGGAAATCATCGTCCCCTCCGACGATATGGCCCGGATGCGGGCCAACCTTGATCTGCTTCGCAGCCGCCTTGCGCCGTTCGGTTTGGCGAACTCCATCGCCGTGACGCGCCAGTCTGGCGAGCCTTTGCCGGCGGAGCAGTGGAGTGGCTGTCCCGGCCTCGAAGCGGTGGAGGACGCGGACTTGCTGTTGGACTTCCGTTACGACCTCTCGCCCGAACTCGTCCGGCGATTCCGCCGCTCGGCGCAGATGGATATTGATCCGGGGCTGCTGCAAACCTGGCTGACGCACAAGCAGATTAACGTCGCGCCACACGACCTCTACTTCACCATCGGCGAGACCGTCGGCACGCCGGCCGCGAAATTCCCCGACGCAGGCCTGCCGTGGCAATACACCCCGCCGTGCGTCGCGCTCGACGCGTGGCCGATCTGTCCCGCGCCAGCCGACGCGCCGTTCACGACCGTGGCGCATTGGTATTCCGGCGCGTGGCTCGTGGAAGCGGACGGCACCACCTACGAAAACACCAAGGGCGCTGCCTGGCAGCCGTATCTCGACGTGGCCCGCCGCGTGCAGACGCCGATGGAACTGGCCACCGACGCTTGCAGCGATCCCGCCGAGGAGAAAAAGCTCCGCGACCACAGCTGGCGATTGCGTGACTCGCGGCAGGCGGTCACGACGCCCGAGGACTACCGACGCTACGTCCAGCAATCGCGCGGCGAGTTCACCTGCGTCAAACCGTCGTGCGTGCGGCTGCAAAACGGCTGGGTCAGCGACCGCAGCCTTTGCTATCTCGCCAGCGGCAAACCGGTCATCATCGAACACACCGGCCCCAGCCGCCTCCTGCCCGATGCGGCGGGCATGTTTCGCTTCCGCACGCCCGACGAAGCCGTGCGCTGTCTCGAAACCGTTGCCGCCGACTACGACCGCCAGTGTCGGCTCGCCCGCGCCTTGGTGGAGGAGCATTTCGATGCGCGCAAAGTCGCCGCGCGCCTGCTGGAACGCGCGCTGGCTTGAACGAGGAGACAACATGACACCGCCTCGCAAGCTCGCGATTCTTTCCTACCACAAGATTGGCGCCGGTCCCGGCGGATGGGACACGTGGTATTACGTCTCCGAAGCCATCTTCGAGAAACAGTTAACGTGGCTGCGCAGCGACGGCTGGCAGGCGATTGATTGCGCTGCCTTCCTGCGCGGCTTGCGCGAGCCGGAAAGTCTGCCGGAGCGCGCCCTGCTGCTGACGTTTGACGACGGCTACCGCACGATGCGGACCGTGGCGATGCCGATTCTTCAACGATTCGCCGCGTCCGCCATCGTCTTCGTGCCGACGGCATTTATCGGCGGCATGAACACGTTCGACGCCGGCAACGAACCCGACGAACCAATGGCCGGCTGGGACGACTTGCGCGCGCTGGAGCAGGGCGGTGTATCGGTGCAATCGCACGCGGTCAGTCATCCGGCTTTTTCCAAGCTGACGCCGGCGCAGATGGAGGAGGAACTGCGCGCGTCGAAGCTTGCGCTCGAATCGGGACTTGGTAAACCCGTGGACGTGTTTGCGTTTCCCTATGGCGACGGCGGGGTAAACCCGGAGCAGACGACGGAATTGCTGCGCAAGACCGGCTACGCGGCGGCGTGCCTCTACGGCGGCGGACCGGTGACGTTGCCGGCGAGCGATCCCTGCCGCCTCACGCGCCTCGCGATGGGGCCGGACACCGATCTGGCCACTGTGTTACGTTGACGATCAACCGCACGCTTCCAGCATCGCGCCCAACACCTTGTCGGAGTCGAAGTATTCCTCCGCGATCCGCCGCGCCGCCGCCGCGTGGCGCGCGTAGTCGTGATTGATCCGCTCGATGCCTTCGACGGCGCTCTTGATGTCGTTGAACACCAGCAGCCCTTCGCCCGTCGGCAGCCAGTCGCTAAAGCCGGTCTCCTGCGCGAGCACTGGCCGGCCGCTGGCGAGGTAGAGCTGGCTGCGGTCGCTGAACGAGCCGGTGCGGCCAGCGATGTAGCCGTTCTTGGTGATGCCGAGTTCGCCGCGCGAGCCGGTGATGTAGGCGCTGTAGGCGTCGAGCGTTTGCGTTTTGGCGACCGAGTTTGTCAACCGCCAGCCGTGCGCGCGGAGCTTTTCCTCCGGCGCGCCGCGCCCGATGGCCAGTTCGATCGGCGCGGCCACGCGCTTCGGCAGGTCCCAGAGCTTGTCGAACTCAACGTCCTTTTGCCCGTAGGTGCGGCCGTTCAACTCCGCCGACTTGTAGCTGCTCCAGTTCATCACCGTTGTGAACGGCGCGTCCGCGGGCGGCGGCGGCGCGACGCGCCAGAAATCCAGATACGTCGGCAGCGGCATCTTGCGCCATGCGATACCGCCGGTCGGGATGTCGCACTTCGGCTCGCCGATGAACATCCCGCACGTGAAGCACACGTCATGCGGTGCATAAAGCCCCCGCAGATATTCGTCGCCTCGCGCCAGCCGCACCTGCGTGAAGACAGGGTCGGTGTCAATCGCCACCTTCCGCCGGGCCTGCGCATACATCGGCCGCACCGGATTCACTGTCGAGACGTTGATGAACAAATCCGCGCTGCGGCACAGCTTGTCGAGTTCCGACTCGGTGAGTCCGTAGAACTTGTTCTCGAACTGGCTGTAGTAGCACCAGCGCCCCGACAAGCCGAAGCACGCGAGGGTTTCCTCAACGTAACGGCGGCCGTAGCCACTGTCGGCATCGGTGACCTGCCGCACCGGATCGAAAGGCATCAAATACTCGCCGCTGTCCTCCAGAAACCACACGTCATGGCCGAGCTTCTTCAGCCCCAGCAGGAAGTTCAAATTGCCCCACGACATGCCCACCAGCGGGTAGGCGACCATGTAGCCGGCAACGATGATCTTCATAGTTGAAGCTCTCAGCTTTCAGTCATCAGCAGTCAGCCAGCAGTTTCTTCAGAACCTTGCCGGCGTCGAAATACTCCGCGGCGACCTCGTGCGCGGCACGGCAATGCGCAACGTAGTCGCGCTCGACGCTTGCAATGGCGGTTGCCGCCTCATCCAGCGTCGAGAACGCGAGCAGACCTCGGCCGGCCGGATAGAACTTGCTCCAGCCGGTGTCCTGCACGACGGCGGGCTTGCCGGCGGCCAGATAGCACGCCGTCCGGCAACTGAACCAGCCGCTACGCGTCGCCACGTAGGCTTGCTTAGCCACGCTCCACTCGCCGCGCGAGCGTAAAATGTAGTTGCGGTAAACCTCCGCGTCGCTCGACACCGCGTGGCCTTCCACGAGCCACCAGCCATTCGCCGCCAGCGCCTCATGCGGAGCGCGTCCGCTCACAGCCAGTTCCAGCGGCACGTTGACCTTCCGCGGCAACTCCATGAACTTCTCAAACTCCTGATCCTTCGCGCCGAGCTTTTGCCCCGCGATCTCCGGCGGACGCTCGTCTATCTTCCAACTCATCACCGTCGTCCAGGGAGATTTTGGATTTTGGATTAACTCCGTTCGTCTCGCGGACTCGGCTTTGGATTTTGGATTTCCCCACTCGTTGAGCAACACCGGTTGCCTTGTCGTCCGCCATGCAAACAAGTCCGTCGGCACGGAACAATCCGGCTGGCCGATGTTCTCGCCGAAGGTGAAGAAGCGGTCGTGAAGCCTCATACATTCGAGCGAGTAAGTTTCGTTCGGTCCCGGATGGCCTTCGAGCACACGGCGGATTTTTGCCTGCGTGTAGGCGGGGTCGCTGTCGAGATAGACCTTGCAGCCCGCCTTCTGGTAGGCGTCGCGCGGCCAGAGCGAGCCGGAAATGTTCAGCACGAGGTCCGCGCTGGCGCACCAGTCGTCAACCTCGGTTTCGCTGCGGCCCCAGTAGCGGTCCTTTGGGTCGCGCAATGACCAGTTGTCACCGAGGCCGAACAGCCGCATCACGCCGGCAAGATACTCGACGTTACGGCTGGCGTCGTCGGTGTAGGTCTGGTTGGCCGCGTCGTAGAGCCAGTGGCCGGTGTCTTCGAGGTAAAGCACGTCATGGCCGAGCCGCTGGAGGCCAGCGGCGTATTGGGCGTAATCCCACGCCACGCCGCCGAGCGGGTAGGTCGCGATCAGGCCGCTCGTGATAATGCGCATGGCTGATCAGTGATTGCTGATGACTGACTTCATTTCCTCTGCCGTTCCACGAGCCGCGCGTAGTAGCCGCCGCGCGCCATCAGCTCGTCGTGCGAGCCAAGCTCGGCCACAGCGCCGTGGCTCAGCACGGCGATCTGGTGGCTGTCGCGGACGGTCGTGAGGCGGTGGGCGATGATCACCACTGCGCGATCCTTCATCAGTCGTGCAAGCGCGTCCACGATCGCTGCCTCGCTTTCAGCGTCGAGCGCACTTGTCGGCTCGTCCATCGCCAGCACGGGTGCGTCCTTCAGGAACGCGCGGGCGATGGCGATGCGCTGGCGCTCGCCACCGCTGAGCCGCGCGCCGCCTTCGCCGATGAATGTATCGTAGCCACGCTCCAGCTTTGAGATAAACGCATGCGCATTGGCCGCCTGCGCTGCGGCGACGACTTGCTCGCGTGTCGCGCCGGGCTTGCCATAGGCGATGTTTTCGGCGGCGGTCGCCGGCATGATGATCGCGTCCTGCAACACAAGGCTGACGTTCTCACGCAAGCTTCGGCTGGCGACACCGCGCACGTCGTGGCCGTCAAGCAACACCGCACCGCTCGTCGGGTCGTAGAACCGCAGCAGCAGGTTCAACAGCGTGGTCTTGCCGACGCCGCTGGGGCCGATCACTGCCAGCCGCTGGCCCGCCGCTACGCGCAGACTGACATTGCACAGCACTTCCTTGCCCGGCTCGTAGGAGAAACTGACGTTGCGGAACTCCACCTCGCCGCGCGCGCGGCCGATGGCCTTCGCGTCGGGCGCGTCTTGGATGTCCTCCGGCTGATCCATCACCTCCAACACGCGTTGCACACCGGCCGCCGCCTCTTGGAGCGTGCCGCCGACGGTGCTGAGCTGCGACAGCGGTTCATACAACATGCCGAGGTAGGCAAGAAACACGATGAGCACGCCAACCGAAAGCTGGTCGTCGAGCACACGCAGGCCGCCGAGCCAGGTGATCGCGGCGGTGCCCGCGCCGATGACCATCGCGATGCCGAGCCAGTAGAGAATCTCGACGCGGTGTTGGGCGAGCCGGACGGTGACGGTGGCGTTGCTGCGCGTTGAGAACTTTCGCTCCTCTTCGTCTTCGCGGACGTAGGCGCGCACCAGCGGCAACGCCGACATCACCTGATGCACCTGCGAGGTCAGCGCGCTCTCGGCCTCGTGTGTTCGCAGCGAACGCTGTGTCATCCGCTTGGAGAATATCCGCATTACCCCCACCAACGCCGGCATCACCAGCAGCGACGCCAGCGTCAGCGCGACGTTCATTTGCAGCATCACCACCGTCATGCTGGCGAGCGTCAGCAGCGAGACCAGTGCCGTCACCATGCCGTGGTGAAAATACGTTTGAAACGCGAACGTGTCGCCGGTGATGCGGTAGATGACATCGCCGAGCGTGCCGCGCGTATGGAACCGCATCGGCAGCCGTTGCAACCGCCGGAACAAATCGTGCCGCACGCGTGCCGCGCCACGCAAGCCGACGGCGATGAGCAAGTAGTTTTGCACGGAGCCGATGAGCGCGCCAAGCAGGTGCAGGCCGAACAGCGCCGCCGCCATCAGAGCGACGAGCTTTGCGGCGTCCGGTGGTCGTTTGATCAGCGCCTCGTCAATGATGACCTTCAGCGGCCACGGCTTGAGCAGGCTGGCACCGATGCCGACCAGCACCAGCAGGAAAATGGCGACCGTCAGAGGCCAGTCCTTGGTGAAGTAGCTGAGGACTCGCCGGAGGTATTTCATGCGGATCCCGTGGGCGATGCGCCAACCGGGCGAGTCGGCTCGGCAGCGGGTTTTCCACTGGGCGGCACCGAGACGAAGCCGAGCTTCGATGCCACGGAAGCGATGAGCGTGCCAACCAGCCGCTGCAGGCGTTGTGCGCGACGGTTGATGAGATACCGTGCCAGCGGAATCAGCAGCAACAGCAGATACGCGAGATGATACGGCGTGAATTTTCGCAGCAGCGCGAGAGTGGCGACATCGAACGCTGTAAACAACGCAAAGGAAACGTGCGCGACCAACGGCCAGCGGTAGCTCAACCGCACGCGGATGAGCCGCTTGTTGCCGCCGTGATTCTCGCTCGCGGTCTGGACGCGGGCTTTGCTCCAGCGTTCGCCATAAACCTCCAGATCCCACGGGTCGTAAGCGCCGCCGCAGCGGTGTCGCCAGCCGTCGCGCTTCAACTGGGCGAAGAGCGCGTCGAGCAACTGCAACCGGTCGGTGCCGTCCTCGCTCCAGAGCTGAAACTCCGCGTTCTGGCCGACATGCTGCACGGCCGTTGGTGCCGCCGTCTCTCGTGCCATCGCCGCCAGCGGAGAACTGTGCCGTCGCAGCCGGCCTTCATAGCGTTCGGCGCCGCGGACAATCGGTTGCAGGAAATACAACAGCGCCACCAGCGGCCGCGACCAGAACCGCCGATTCTTTTTCGGCAGATCCGCCTGATACGCCGCGATGCCGCTGGCCGCCACGCTCGCCAGGAACGCCGCCAGCGGCAGCGGCCACAGGGACGGGACCAGCAACGCCAGCACCACCAGCGGGAACGTCATCAGCGCGTGATACTCGATGCTGGTGAGCAAACTGAACACGCCCGACGGCCGCGGCGTGTAGAGCGTTTGGAACAGAGCCGAGCCGAAGATGCCGTGGTAGATGATCGGCCGGTTGATCTGGATGCCTTCGCGGGCTGTGCTGTAGATGACGCCGTGCCAGATCGAGGCGCCGAGCGAGTTGAAATATTCCGGGTGCTTGTTGCGCAGCAGCGCCTCGGCCTCGCCGTAGCCGCTCTGCTGGTTCAGATACGCTCTGGCCGTGCAGCGCCGGTAGTGCCAGACAAACGCCGACGGCGAGAACGCGATCTTCCAGCCGTGTTGCATCAACCGCCAGCAAACGTCCACATCGTCGCCTGCCTTGCGGAAGATCGGGTCGAACCCCCCGATGGCCTCCAGCGCCCATTTCCAAAACGCCATGTTGCAGCCAGGGATGTGTTCCGCCGTGCGGTCGTCGAGCAGCACGTGGCATGGTGTGCCGGGCGACACCGACACCGCCGCGGCGATCCAGTTGTCCTCCGGCGGCAGATAATTCGGCCCGCCGATTCCGGCGGCGCTAGTCTTGAGCAGATCACCAACGAGATAGTAGAGCCAGTCCTCGTCCGCTCGGCAGTCGGAGTCGGTGAACGCCACGATGTCGCCCGTCGCGGCGAGAATGCCAGCATTGCGCGCGTAGGAGAGACCCCAGTTTTCCTGCCGGATATAGCGGATGGTCGGGAACTGAGCGGCAATCTGCGGCGAGCCGTCAGTCGAACCGTCGTCCACCAAGATGACTTCGTAATTCGGGTAGTTCAGTTTGGTGAGCGACTCCAAACAAGCACGCAGCGTGCGCCCGCCGTTGTAGCTCGCGACAACCACCGATACGCGCGGCGGCGCTCCTGGACCCGCCAGCGCGAAGTGCGGCGCCTGTGTGAACCGCTCGCGCACCGCCTCGAACGCCGGCTTCGGCTGTCGCTGGCGGTCCACCAGCCCGAACGCCCAATTCTCGATCTGGTAGCCGCCTGTGAACCAGTCGTCAGTGAATGCAAACAGGATCGTGCCCGCCAGCCCGCTGCGGAACACCGTCTCGACATGCCACGACAGGATTTCCGCCTGGTGCTGCGCGCCCTCCCGGAAACTGTCTATGCCAAATTCGCCGAGCATCAGCGGCTTGTCGCCAGCGAGGATTTGCAGGCGCGAGAGGTAGTTCTCGAACGCGCGCTGGTCGTGCAGATAGACGTTGAAGCAGACGAAGTCCAGCAGCCGAGGCCGCAGGAACTCCGTGGGCGGATAGTTGGCGAACGTGAACAACCGCGTCGGGTCAATCTGCTTGCCGGCTTCCACCAACGAGTCAACGAACTCCTCGACCCGCTCCGCGCCATACCAGCGGACGATATCGGGCGGAATTTCGTTCACCACGCTGAACGCGAACACCGCCGGATGCCCGCGCGCGCTACGCACCGCCCGCTCGACCGCCTCGCGCGCCTCGCGCATCGCCACGGGATCGTCCAGCCAGCACGTGTGTTTGCGCCAAGGGATGTCTATGAAAACCTTCAGGCCTTCCTCGCCCGCAAGATTCAGCAACCACAGCGGCGGCGGGTGATAAACGCGGATGACGTTGGCGCCGAGCTGGCGAAGCAGCTTGAAATCCGATCGAGTCCGCTCGCACGCCGGATAGGGCTCGCCGGCATCGTTCGGCGCGAACGGGCCATAGGTGCAGCCCTTGGCGTAGAACTTCCGTGCCTCGACGCGAAAAAAACGGCCATCAACGGCCACTGCGCCGTCGGCAACAACCGGCGGCGGCACGGGCGGCATCGCGTCAGGAGACACGACGGGCGACGCAGAAGAGTCTGTGGTAGTCACAAATGCCAAGTTCCAAATCGGTGAAATCTATCGGAACATTCCGCCAAGGTCAATCAGCGGGCGGATGATCATTTCTAAAGAGTTTTGACATCAGCGGGCGGATGATGAACGTGCAAGGCCCCCTTTGTCCCGGAGAGTAGGATAGGCGTCCCGCCTGTCCGATCATCCACGAATGGACAGGCAAGATGCCTGTCCCACTTTGTCTGCGCAGGCAGAAGATCGCGCCCAGATCCACCGCGCCATGCTTGACGGCGGCAGCCTTATGTGAACCGGGAACGATCGTGTCGCGGCATTAACGCTTCATCACCTTCTTTAGTCTTCGTCTGCTTGCGTTCGTCTTAAGAAGAATGTAGGGCACGTAATACAGTAATGTGAACAGCCGCCGGGGAGAAAGGACACCCAGTTTCAGTGCCTTTACCAGGATCTGCATGACGTGGCCGGGGGTGTAGAACTTCCGATGAATCCTCTTGAGGATTGTTGTCAGCTCCTTCCGGCCATACTTCTCCGAGTATATGCCGTTGTCCTGACCTATGTAATACCCGGCAGTTGCTTTAACAATGTCCTCCAACGGGGAGAATTTCTCCCACCGGAGCCTGTTGAGTGAAATAAAGTCCAGGCCTATCTCGCTGGCATACGGCGAGATCATGAGCATCTCGTCTTCATCCTCACCGATAATCCCGATAATAAAATACCCGTTGATCAGCATACCGGATCGTGCCAGCACCTTGAACGCTTCTCTTACGCTGGCTGTCTTAAAACCTTTCTGCATTGCCACCAGTGACTTGTCCTGGGCCGATTCCAACCCCACCATCAGAACCTTGAAACCCGCCTTCCTCATCTTCTCCAACAGTGCAGGTTTCTTTGCGATATCAATCCTTACGTTGCACAGGAACATCTTCTTTATCCGCTTGGAAATAATGAGGTCGCAGATCTTCTCGACCCTGTTCATGTCAGCGGCAAAATTGTCGTCCACAAACGCCACAAAATCCGCATCCAGGGCTTCAATTTCTTCAACGGTGGATTCGGGGCTTCTGGCCTCCCATTTTCGCATCTGTCCCAAAGGGTTGAGCTTGAAGGTGCAAAACTTGCACTTGTAAGGGCATCCCCGCGAACTCATGACGGCGTCGAAACTCAATCCCAAATCAATTCCCCTGATGGTCGCACGGTATGCCGTTGTCCTGAGTTTTCTGTCCGGTCTTTTTACATCATCAACAGAAAGCAGCGGCCTGGATCCATTATGAACGACTTTTCCGTCGTTCACATACGATATCCCCTTCACTTCTTCCACGGGTCTCCCGCTGAAAAGGTCCCTCATGGTTGCTTCACCTTCCCCCCTCACGATGACGGATATATTCGGGCACCTGTGAAACAGGTCTTCGACGTAATCCGTGGCCTGCCTTCCTCCGACAATGACCCTTACATGCGACGGAATTTGCCGTATCACCGAGCACACTTCATCGTATGAGTAATTCCAGTTCACACTGACCAAAGCAGTATCAACAGAAGCGGCAAAACAGCTCATCGGGTCTTTTGCATATCTGAAATCCACGATCTTGATGCTCTCAACCATATTGCTGACAGCGGTCGCGACATATTCAAGACCGATGGGTGGGAAAAACTCGTAGATGGGCACCTCTTTCACATAGGGGTAGAGGCAGAGGACATTGGATGGCTTTATTCCATTACGCATTTGTTAAATCCGCTGTGCGGAGGGACGGAGTTTTCGTTTTGGGCTGCCCAAGGAGGGGCGGCGGCCTGCGGATCGCCTCGGTCCGCGCAAGATCGCGCCGGAGAAAAATTCCCCGTCGCGTTGTGATTGTTCCGTCGTTATCGGCATTCTGTTCTTTTCCGCAACTTGACCAAACCATGAGGCAAACCTGACAAGCCAGTCACAGATGACTGGTTTGAGCTTTTTGGACCACTGGGAGGGTTAGTCTGTGGCCGGGGTTGATGCTGACTGATTGTTTGGGTTTTGTCCATCTCCACAGCGCAGGGAGAGCGCGTCTGGAGATCGCGATCCGCCTCGCCACGCTTGACGGCGGCGGCTTTTCTGCGTGATAAACGGCCCGGAACAATTTCACGCCATGAAACGAAACCTTCCCATTCTCCTCGCTGCTGCCCTGCTTGGTTCGAATCTGACCATGCTTGCCGCCGACTCACCGCAATCCTCCGCCGTGCGCGAGCGGTTGTCGCTTGACCGCAGCTGGCGGTTCCTTCTTGGTGATGTGCCGTTTCCGGTCATCCAAGGGCACGGCGACACCTACCATAACGCCAAGGCCGGCAAAGCCTGGGGCGCAGCCGCGCCGGAATTTGACGACGCGGGTTGGCGGCAACTCGATCTGCCGCACGACTGGGCCATCGAGGGACCGTTCGACGAGAAAGCCAATCTCTCGCAAGGCTACCGCCCGCGCGGCTTCGGCTGGTATCGGCGGCAGTTTAAGCTTGATCCCGCTGACCGCGGCCGGCATCTGGAGCTTCAGTTCGACGGCGTCGCCACGCATTGCACGGTCTGGTTTAACGGCACGGTCGTCCATCGTAACTGGTGCGGCTACACCTCGTTCTACATAGACATCACGCCGTTCGCGCAGTTCGGCGACCACGCCAACACCATCGTCGTGCGCGTGGACGCCACCGTGATGGAAGGCTGGTGGTATGAAGGCGCCGGCATTTATCGGCACACGTGGCTCGTGAAACGCAGTCCCGTCCATATCGTTACCGACGGCGTGTTCGCGAATCCAGTGCGCGACGCCAACGGCCGCTGGTCGTTGCCGGTCGAGGCCACGCTCGTCAACTCCGGCCGCGGTTCGACCTCCGTCGAGATCGCCGTCACACTCACCGATCCCGACGGCAAAACCGTCGCGCGAGGCAGCACCAAGACCGCGGTCGAGCCGCTCGGCGAGAGCGTCGCGAAACTACTGCTGCCAGTGGATGCGCCGCAGCTTTGGTCGGTGGACAAACCAACGCTCTACCGCGTGCGCACCGTCGTCGCGCGCGATGGCACGCCTGTGGACGAGACGACGACGGCCTGCGGGTTCCGCACGCTCCGTTTCGATGCCGACAAGGGTTTTTTCCTCAACGACAAGCCGCTGAAACTCAAAGGCGTCTGCAACCACCAAGACCATGCTGGCGTCGGCGTGGCGATGCCCGACTCGCTCTGGGAGTTTCGTCTGCGCAAGATGAAGGAGATGGGCGCGAACGCGCACCGCTGCTCGCACAATCCACCCGCCGCGGAGTTTCTCGACGCGTGCGACCGGCTCGGCGTGCTGGTGATGGACGAGAACCGCAACTTCAACTGCACGCCGGAATACATGCGGCAGTTGGAGTGGATGCTGCGCCGCGACCGCAATCATCCGAGCGTCATCCTCTGGTCGGTGTTCAACGAAGAGCCGATGCAAGGCACCGAAAACGGCTACGAGATGGTGCGCCGCATGGCCGCCATCGTGAAGCGGTTCGACACCACGCGCCCCGTCACCGCCGCGATGAACGGCGGTTTCTTCAGCGCCCTCAACGTCGCGCATGCCGTGGACGTGGTCGGTTTCAACTACCAGATTCGCGACTACGACAAGTTCCACGCCGCCAACCCGAAGCTGCCGCTGACCAGCTCCGAGGACACCTCGGCGTTCCAGACGCGCGGCGAATACCACACCGACAAGGAACGCCGCATCATGGATTGCTACGACGAACAAGCCGCATCGTGGGGCACCACGCACCGCAAGGCTTGGCGCGCCATCGCTGAGCGACCGTTTTTGGCCGGCGGGTTCATCTGGACTGGTTTCGATTATCATGGCGAACCGACGCCGTTCACATGGCCGTCAGTCAGTTCGGTGTTCGGCTGCGTGGACCTGTGTGGCTTTCCGAAGCAAGCGTTCTACCTGCATCAGGCGCAGTGGATCGAGAACCGGCCCGTGCTGCACTTGGTGCCGCATTGGAACTGGCTTGGCCGCGAAGGCCAACCGATCAAGGTCATGGCGCTCTCCAACGCCGACACCGTCGCGCTCAGCCTCAACGGCAAGCTCATCGGCGAGAAACCGGTGGACAAGTTTGAAATGGTTGCGTGGGACGTGCCCTACGCCGCCGGCAAACTCGAAGCTGTCGCCAAGAAGAACGGTCAGGAAATCACCCGTGCTACCGTTGAGACCACCGGCGCGCCCGTCGCCCTGCAACTATCACCCGACCGCCCGTCGTTCGAGGGCGACGGCGAAGACGCGCAGCCGATCACCGTGCAGACACTCGACGCCAACGGCCGCGCCGTGCCGACCGCAAATCTGCCGGTGGAGTTCGAACTCGTCGGCCCCGGCGTGATCATCGGCGTCGGCAACGGCGACCCGGTTTCGCACGAACCCGACAAGGCCAGATGCCGCAGCCTCTTCAACGGCCTTGCGCAGGTGATCGTCCAGACACGCCACGGCGCGACCGGCACGCTCGTGTTGCGCGCCAAAGCCGAAGGACTCAAGCCCGCCGAGACAACAATCCGCGTGGACATCGCCGCCTCACGACCGTTCGTGCCAGTGTTGCCGCCGGTCTTTTCGCTGACCAAGTGGCGCATGTCGCCCGTGACGGCCGCTGCGCCGGACCCGAACCAGCAGCTCGCCGACAACGACATGAACAGTTGGGCGTCCGTGCAACCCGGCAAACTCCAGCCGTTCACCGAAGGCTCTTGGGCTGTGTTCCGCGCGCGCTTTCAAGCACCCGCCGCCATCGAGAAGTCCGGCGGCCGGATCGTGTTCAAGAAAATCACCGGCAAAGCCGCCGTGTGGCTGGACAACAGGTTGCTTGGCAAGAAAGACAAAATGGTAAGCGGCCCGCTGACGGTCAATCTCCCGCCTCGCAAAGGCGAGGCGACGTTGAGCATGCTGATCGAAGCCAAGCGCGGTCAACAGGCTGGCCTCGGCGGAGCCGTCATCGTCGAAGCGGCTCGGTGAGCTTCCAACCCCAGTGCAATGCGGCCTTTTCCTTCGTATTCCGAATGCGGGATGACATCAGCGCAAGAAATCCCACAAACGGAATAGCAAGTTGGGGCGAAGCACTTTAACCCTCAAAATGTTTGATTGCACCTTACCTTCCCAACAAGCAGGCATTTGCGTCGAATCGCGGTAAGGAGACTGTCGCCCGCGATAAACACAGCGAATTTCATACTTGCCGGGCTTCAAGCGTGCCCCGGAGCCAAAGAGATGATCATACACACGCACAGGTAGCTTGTAGCTGCTTCCTGCACGCAACGGCACTCCGAGGAAGTAAATCTGGCCCGACATAGGACCTCCCAAGCCCAGCGTCATGGGTATCCGCTGGCCGCTCTCACTTTTGAGTTCAGCTTCCAGGCTGCTCCATATCTGGGTGCCATTGCCCAACAATGCCCCACCATTGAGAAGCAGATTGTTGGTGCTGTTGTTATGGAAGCAAATGGCAAACGCAATATCTTCCGAGACTTCTACAACGCTCTCGAACGTTTCAAGGGTGAGTTCCAGACCCGATTCATTTTGGCCTGGAGGTTCCTCTACCGGTGAAATCAAGGAAAGGCTCGCGGGTAATCGTTGCGCTTCCGCAATCTGGTCAGGAGTCATCTTCCGCTCTATTTCCGCAAGACCTTGCCTGGCTGTCTGATCTCCTTGCGTTGCGGCCAAACTCAGCCACTTGTAAGCCTCCACCAAATCCCGGGCCACACCCTGACCCCTTGCATAGCAACTGCCGAGACTGTTTTCAGCTCTGGCATTTCCTTGCTCAGCCGCCTTGCGATACCACTTCACCGCTTCTTCATAGTCCTGGGCCACGCCGTATCCGTATTCATGGAACATCCCAAGATTGTATTGAGCCCTCGCAACTCCTTGTTCAGCGGCCTTACGATACCATTTCGCCGCTTCTGCGAGATCCTTCTCCACGCCTTTGCCATCGGTATAGCAACAAGCGAGGTTGAATTGCCCCGCAGCATATTCTTGCCCGGCGGCTTTGCGATACCACTTGACCGCTTCTGCCGCGTTCTCAGTCACACCTTCGCCCAGGAAGTAACAGATTCCGAGGTCGCATTGAGCAGTGGCGTCTCCCTGCTCTGCTGCCTTGCGAATCCACTTGACCGCTTCGGCAAGATCCTTCTCCACGCCTTGACCCTTGCCATAGCAGGAACCAAGGTTGCGTTGTGCTTTGGCATCTCCTTGTTCTGCTGCCTTGCGAAACCAAAACACTGCAGCAGACAAATCCTTGACCACCCTGCGTCCGTGGAAACAGCATTGCCCCATGTATGTTTGAGCATCGGCATTGCCGCCGTCAGCAGCCTTTTTCACATCGTCTATTGAGGACAATGCCCATCCGGGAATCGTGTCATCCGAAAGGCATGGTGAAACGAAACAGGTGATGGCCAGAAGCGCGATGCTGCTTGCGAAGAACTTCATCATTTTTCCTGCTGTTAATCCGGCTCCAATATCCGAGCCTTTCTATGCCCGTTATTCTGATGCTGTCATCCTGCGCCAAGCTACTCGATAGTCATTGTTGCGCCGTGCAACGCGCGGCAGTGTAACGCGAAACGCCACCGCACGGCAACAACGCAACGCATGCAGTGACATTTGACACGTTGAAACCGGACAACTATTCAGAGAAGCTACAAACTTTGAAGGTTTCCTAAAGGCGGACAATTCCACTACCGCAAGACTAGTCACCATCGTGAGCTGTTCTTGCCTCAACCGATCTGCGTGGTTCCCTTGAACCTCGCAGACAGCGGTCACTGGGCGGTTTCACACTCTGCGACTCTTTCGCCGTAGAAATCGTCGGTGAACAGCCCCTCGTCAAAGAGCAACTTGAGCTGCCGCACGCGGCCGGCCGCCTGCCCCTTGGTGAACTTCTGCCCCTTGGCTTGCATCTCGGCAGCTTTGACCTTCGCC
>JBAYFL010000031.1:0-60434 GCA_041667205.1 Verrucomicrobiia bacterium
GTGTTTGGCGGGACGGTGGCGGGCGTGACCAACACGTTCGAGGTGGCGAGCACCAACAAGGGTGCGGTCTTTGCGGGCTTTGCGAACAACATGGCGTTGGGCACGCTGAACATGACCAACCACGTCCGCTTTGTGGATAACATCAACAACGGCGGCGGGGGCAACGACACGGAGGTGTTGTATGTGGACGTGCTGCACTTGTTTGAAGGCGCCACGATGACGTTGAGCAAGCTGACGATTTACGTTGGGATGGAGTTCATTTACGAGGACGGGGTCAACAACCAGAGGTATGCATTGGGCCAGGGTGAAGTAATTGATCAGGCGTTTGCGGTGAGCCACAACATGGTGAACCTGCACTTGGACAGCGGTGGCCAGATCGTGTTTGTGCCTGAGCCTTCGACGGGTGTGTTGTTGGGCCTGGGCCTGGCTGCGCTGGCAGGTTCGCGTCGGCGGAAGAAGCAGCCAGATTGTCGGCTCCAGTGACCGCCACGGCGGGTGGATGCCCGCGTGTGGATTGGGCTGGACGGATCGCGAGGCGGGCGTTTACGCTGCGCAATGTGAATACGAGGTTCCCGAAGAATCCGGCGCGCGCAATGGATGACGCCGGTCCGCCGGGAGCATTGGCGGACGGTGTCCAAGGTTTGTATTTTGGATTGGGTTCGATGATTGGCAGGACCAGAGAGCGAGCGCATCATGGGGGCTGCTGAACAAACCACGCACCGCCAGGAGGCGGTGGATGTCCAGGGCTTCGAGCTTTACGAGCGATTGGGCGAGGGCACCATGGGTGTCGTGTTTCGCGCCCGGCATCTCTTCACCGACCAGATCGTTGCGCTCAAGGTGCTCTACCCGATTCTTGCGGGCAACCTGACCTACCTGCAGCGGTTCAAGGCCGAAGCCGAAGCCGCAACGCACCTGAACCACCCGAATCTGGTCAAGGTCATGGGCTACGGGCAGCGAGGGTTGACGCATTTTATCTGCATGGAATATGTCGAGGGCCTCAACCTTCGCGAGATGCTCCGGCGCGAAGGCGCGTTGAGTGAGTCCACGGTGGCTGCCATCGGCATGTGCGTCGCTTCCGCCCTGCACTACGCATGGGAAACAGTGCGGTTGATCCATCGCGATGTGAAGCCGGAGAACCTCATTGTGGCCCAGGATGGCCGGCTGAAAGTGTGCGACCTCGGCATCGCCAAGCGCATGGCCAGCAAGCCCGGCGACGCCCCCCTGACGCGGACCGGCTACATGCTAGGCACGCCTCATTACATCGCCCCGGAACAGTTAAAAGGCGCGAAGGAGCTTGATTGCCGGGTGGACATCTATTCGCTGGGTGCCACGCTCTTTCACGCCATCACGGGCCAGACCATTCATACAGCCGAGAACGAATTCAGCTTGTTGATGAAACAGGCCACCGAGCCGGTCCGTGATCCCCGCGACGCCATGCCCGGCCTCAATCACCAGTTTGCCGTTCTCCTCCTGCAAATGCTGGACCTGGATCCGGCCCGCAGGCCCCCGGATTGGTGCGCCGTCTATGACGCGCTCTTCGAGATCTACCAGAAGCTGAGTGCGGAGAAGACCACGACGCAGCTCCGGGTCTCGAAAGTCGTTGCGGCTGTCCAACCCAACCCCATCCCAACCTCGCCATGAACTGCTTGCATATCAAATTGCCCGACGGAACGACGCGGAAGATCGCCCTCGGTTCGCGTCCCAAGGTCATCGGCAGCGACGAAGACGCCGATATCATCCTCGAAGATGCGGCCGTGAGCCGCTATCACTGCACCGTGGCCGTCTCGCCCAACGGCATCCACGTTCAGGACCTCGCCTCGACAACGGGCACCCGGATCAATGGCCGGCCCGTCACCAGCGCCATTTTGCAGAACGGCGACAAGCTGGAGGTCGGCCCGTTCACCTTCGTTGCCGAATGCGCCGTCACCGCCGGCTTCGGCACCGCCATCCGCCTAGTGGAGGAGCAATTCGCCGTCGGCAAGGGTTTTCAGACCTTCCTCGGCGAGATCGCCGCTGAAGGCCAGGCGCCCCCGCCGAAGCCAAAATCGCCACAACAAGGCGACGCCGGCACGAAGCAGCCTTAAAGCTGTAAATCGAAGTCCGTCGTAAGACAGGCACTCCTGCGTGTCAAACTGTGGTCTGTGTGACACGGGTTTCAAAAGCGGGGAAACATCATCGCAGAACGGGGGTCCATATCTAGATCGAGGCGGTGGCGTCCCGATCTACGCGGGTTTGATCGTTGGGACGAAGAGTTGTTGAATCACCGGGTTGCTGGGGATGAAGAAACCCGACTGCATGGACATCCGGTAATCGCGCGGCGAGTAGCCGTGGACTTTTCGGAACTTGTTGGAGAAGTGATACGGCGAAACGAAACCGGTCGCGTCGGCAATCCGCCGGATGGGCAGGTTCGTGCGCACCAACAACGACGCGGCCCGCTCCAGTCGCGCCAGGCCGGCGCATTGCAGCGGCCCCATGTTGAGATGCCGGCGGAACAAGCGGCAAAGATGCTCCGGCGTGACGTGTGCGGCACGGGCGAGATGGCGGAGCGTGAGCGGCGCGGGCGGATCCTGGGCCAGGGCGTGGCGGATGGCGGCCAGCGTCTTCTGCACGGCGGGCGGCAGGTCTTCCTGTGGCTCGGAGACGATGGCGGTGCGTCCAGAGAGGAAACTTTGCAGCATCAGTGTCACGGCCGATTCCACCAACTGCGGCGCGTTCGATGGCGTGCTTTGCGCCAGCCCGATGACGTAACGAAACAACGGCCGCACGATGTCCTCGCTTGCGATCTGGCGCACGATGGGCCACTGGTTCAGCGGCGGCCAGTCGGGCGAGGAGTAGTCGAAGCTGAAATGAAGGAACGCGTGGATGGTTCGCGTGCGGGTGTCCCAGTCGAACCGTTGTGTCATACCGGGGCGACCCAGCAACACGGCGCCCGGCGGGGCTTCAAACCGATGCTGGTCCAGTTCCACTTTCGCGGAACCCTTGATGATCCAAATGAACTCGAAGTCGTAAAGCAGCCGTGGTCCGAAGGTTGCCCCCGGCGGGTAGCCGGCGATGCCCGACTGGCCGAGCAGAAGGTTATCCATCAGCGCACTGTTCATAAGGTTAATAACAGGCATGTTTCCGCAAGTCTTGGACATTGTCAAGTGGCGGTGGAAACAACTATCCTCGCCGGAAATACAACGCAATTGCGGATGGCAGCGGAAAATGCCGCGCATCGCAGCATGTTAATCGCAGAAAACCACAAACGAACCATGATTGAGCAGCAGAAACTGACTGAAGCGTTGGTGAGCCAGAGAAACCGTTTCAGTTTTGGGTCAGCCCGGCAATATGACATGCTTGCTTCGCGGTTGGCGTTAAATTTCTCCTCACCATTCAATCTGACCGTGATAGGCTGGCTGCCATGACGGACGCGCGCGACAGTCTGACGTTTCGTGAGATGCTCGGCAGCGGCCAGTTCCGCTACGGCGCTGAGATCGTGAGCACGCGGGGCATCACCGCGCCGGGCGAGCGATCCAAGCTGGTGGATCTCGGCGAGGCTCTCGCGGTTGACAAGCGGATTGGATGGATCTCCATCACCGACAACCCCGGCGGCAATCCGATGCTGCCGGCGGACTGGATTGCGCAGAAACTCGCCGCGCACCGCGGGCGGGTCGTCATCCATCTCGCCTGCAAGGACCTCAACCGTAACGGTCTGGAGTCTGCCGCTTGGCGATACGCGCAGGAGGGATTCGACAACATCCTGGCGATGACCGGCGACTATCCCGTGACCAGCTATGGCGGGCTGGCGCGACCGGTCTTCGATCTCGATTCGGTCAGCCTGATCGCGCTGCTCAAGGCGATGAACGACGGGCTGGAGGTGCCGAAGCCGGGCGGCAAGCTGGAGCGGCTGCCGAAGACGGACTTCTTCATCGGTTGCGCCGCGTCACCGTTCAAACGGTATGAGCGCGAGTTGATGCCGCAGTATTTCAAGCTGGCGCGCAAGGTCCACTGTGGCGCGCAGTGGGTGATCTCCCAGCTCGGCTACGACATGCGGAAGTTTTACGAGCTGAAGCTCTTCATGGATTGGGCGCGGGTCCAGGCGCCGCTCATCGGCAACGTCTATGTGCTGAACAAGACCGTCGCCGGCCTGTTCCACAAGAACAAGATTCCCGGCTGCGTCGTCAGCGCCAAACTCTACGAGCTTGTGGAAAAGTATGCCGCCGGTCCCGACAAGGGCCGCGCGTTCTTCCTCGAACTTGCCGCGAAGCAGCTCGCGGTGTTCAAGGGCATGGGCTTCGCCGCTGGCTACCTCGGCGGCATCCACAAGGCGGAGGTTTTTGGCCAGATCATCGAGATGGCGGAAAAGTTTGGCGCGAACGACTGGAAGGCGTTCGCCAAGGAAATCCAGTTCCCGAAGCCGGACGAGTTCTATCTCTTCGAGCAGAATCCCGAAACCGGCCTCGGCGACATCACGCAACTCAACCGCGCCTATCGCGAGTCGCTTCTGCACCCGCCCAAGTCGGCCCAAGCGAACCTCGCTTACCGGCTCACGCGGAAGGTCCACGAGATGGCGTTCACGCCGGGCAAGGGCATGTTCCCCTCGCTACAGAAGTTTTACGCGCGGCTCGAGAAGAACGGCGACAACCTGGCATCGCGGGCATTGCATGCCATCGAGCGCGTCTCCAAGGAGATGTCGTTCGGTTGCAAGGATTGCGGCGATTGTTCGCTGCCCGACACGTCGTATCTCTGCCCGCGGGCATCGTGCTCGAAGACTGGCCGCAACGGCCCATGCGGCGGCTCGTTCGATGGCCGTTGCGAACTGGACGACAAGGAGTGCCTCTGGGCGCGCGCCTACGAGCGGCTGAAGAGTTATGGCGAGACCGAGCACATGCTCGACGGTCCGGCGGTTTTCTATAACGCGAAGCTTGAAGGCACGTCGTCGTGGGCAAATACTTTCCTTGGCCGCGACCACCATCGTGCCGCGCCACCCAAAGACGAAAAGCAGAAGGAGTAAAGACTATGCCACTGCCCGGACTGACCATTATCGGCGAATCCATCAACGATTCCGTCCCCTCGACCCACAAGCTCTACGAGGCCAACGACATTGCCGGCTTGAAGGAACTGGCGCGGAGCCAGGACCAAGGCGGCGCCACCTACATAGACGTCAACGTCGGCCAACGGTCGGCTGATTTTCTGGCCGAGATGGTGCGGCAGGTTCAGAGCGTGACGGCGAAGCCATTATCCATAGACACGCCCGACCCCGCGATGGCCGAGGCGGCGCTCAAGGCCTACGACCTCAACCGCGCAGGCGGACAGATTCCGGTCCTCAACTCCATTTCGCCGCTGCGCGTCCAGATGTTCGGCCTGAACAAGATTGTGCCGTTCAAGCCGATCCTGCTCGTCACGGAGCGCAACGAAAACGGCGTCGGTCAGCCGAACCACACCGCCGATCAAACCTACGCCAGTGCCAAACTGATGGTCGCCGAAGCCGCCAAGCACGGCATCGCCGTCAGCGATTGCATCATTGACCCCGGCATCGCGCCCATCGGCGCGGACTCGGAGAGCCAGTTCAAGCGGCTCATGACTTCGATCCAGATGATCCACGACGACCCCGCGCTCAACGGTGTCCACATGTCGGTGGGCCTGAGCAATTTCAGCGTCATGCTCCCGCCGAAGCGCGGCGACGGTTCGCCGACCAAGGGACCGCTGGAAAGCGCGTTCCTGACGCTGGCGATGCCGCTCGGCCTCGATCACGTCATCGGCTCCGTGAAGCGCAAGTATGAACGCCTGACGCCGGATCATGCTGCGGTGCGGTGTCTTACGGATTGCCTCAAGCTCGAAGGATTCGATGTGATCATGCGCGTCCAAGAATACTACGCTTAACCCTTACGAAAGGACTGTTCCCATGGCCACAGCCGCCCAACTGAACTCGCTGGAAATCTCACGACAGATCCCGTTGCTGCCGATCACGAAGATCGCCGAGAAACTCGGCCTCACGGAGGATGACCTCGAACTCTACGGCAAGGTCAAGGCGAAGATCGTGCCCGCCGTTTACAACCGGCTCAAAGACAAGCCGGCCGGCAAGCTGGTCCTCGTCACCGCGATCACACCGACGCCCGCCGGCGAAGGCAAAACCACGACGAGCATCGGCCTCACCGACGCGCTCAACCTGCTCAGCAGGAAAGCGATGGTTTGCTTGCGTGAGCCGTCGGTCGGTCCCTGCTTCGGCGTCAAAGGCGGCGGCACCGGCGGCGGTCGCGCGCAGCTCGCACCAATGGAGGAGATCAACCTTCATTTCAACGGCGACTTCCACGTGGTCACCTCCGCGCACAACCTGCTGGCCGCGATGCTCGACAACCACCTGCATTTCGGCAACGCGCTCAACATTGACGAGCGGCGCATCGTCTGGCGGCGCGTGATTGACATGAACGACCGCTCGCTGCGCAACGTCGTCCTCGGACTTGGCGGTCACGCCAACGGGTTCCCTCGCGAGTCGGGTTTCGATATCACACCGGCGTCAGAAATCATGGCGACGCTCTGCTTCGCCGAATCGCTGCCCGACCTGAAGGAGCGCCTTGGCCGCATCATTGTCGCCTATACCTACGACGGCAAACCGGTGACGGCTCGCGACCTCAAGGCTGACGGCGCGATGACGGTGCTCATGCGCTACGGCATCCAGCCGAATCTCGTGCAAACGCTGGAGCACAACCCCGCGTTTGTCCACGGCGGACCGTTCGCGAACATCGCCCACGGCTGCAACAGCGTCACCGCCACCAAGCTCGCGATGCGGCTGGCGGAGTTCACCATCACGGAGGGTGGATTTGCCGCCGACCTCGGCGCGGAGAAATTCCTCAACATCAAGTGCCGCAAGGCCGGTCTGAAGCCCAACGCGGTCGTGCTGGTGGCTACCGTCAAGGCGCTCAAATACCACGGCAACGTCAAGACGGCGGACCTCGCCAAGCCGGATGTCGCGGCGGTGGAGCGTGGCTTGGACAACATGGCCAAGCACATCGAGAACCTCCAGATGTTTGGCCTGCCGGTCATCGTCTCGATCAACGTCTTCAGCACCGACACCGAGGCGGAGATGAAGGCCATCCGCGAGCGTTGCGCCAAACTCGGCGTGCCCGTCGCCACGTCCACGCACTTCGCCGAGGGCGGCAAAGGCGCGGTTGAACTTGCGCAGATGATCATCAAGACCGTCGAGGCCGGCAAGGCGAACTTCAAGGTCCTCTATCCCGACGACATGCCGCTGCTGGAGAAGATTCGCACCATCGTCCAGAAAATCTACGGTGGCGATGACATCGTGGCTGAGAACAAGATCGTCGAGAAGCTCAAGAAGTTCGAGGAAGCCGGCTACAAGAACTTCCCGGTCTGCATGGCCAAGACACAGCTTTCGCTCTCCGCCGACCCGAATCTGCGCGGGCGTCCACGCGGCTTCGTCGTTCACATCCGCGACGTCAAGCTCAGCACCGGCCCCGGTTTCGTGGTGGTGTTGCTCGGCGACATCATGACGATGCCCGGTTTGCCGAAGGTTCCCGCCGCTGAAGCGATGGACGTGGACGAGAACGGCAACACCGTCGGGCTGTTTTAATGAACCGCTGGCTCATCGCTGGCTTGGGCACGTTGCTGCAACTGTGCCTCGGCTCGGTTTACGCGTGGAGCTACTTCCAAAAGCCGCTCGTTGAGGGCTATGGCTGGCTCAACACGCAGGTCGCGTGGACCTTCAGCCTCGCCATCGGCTTCCTCGGCCTCGCCGCGGCCGTCGGCGGCGTCTTGTTGCCCAAACTGGGGCCGCGTAAACTCGCTGTCACTGGCGCCTTGCTCTACGGCGCGGGCTATCTGCTCGCCGCGCTGGCGTTGCACCTGAAGATGCTGGCGCTGCTCTGGATCGGCTACGGCGTCATCGGTGGCATCGGTCTGGGCTTGGGCTACGTCACACCGGTCGCCACCGTCGCGAAATGGTTCCCTGACAAGAAGGGCTTGGTCACCGGCATGGTTGTGATGGGGTTCGGATTCGGCGCGCTGCTGATGAGCAAAGTCATCGCGCCGGCGCTCGATGCGCTGTTCCAGAACCAACTGCCGCTCACCTTTGCCGGCGCCGGCCTGATTGTCGGTGTGATCGGCTTGGCCGCCGCTGCGGGCCTGCGCAATCCGCCCGACACGCCGCCCGGTTCGGTGACGCTGGACGGTTTGGCGGAAATCCGCTCGCGCCAGTTCGGGCTGATGTGGCTGGTGTTCTTCTGCAACATCGCCGCCGGCATCGCCATCATCAGCTTCCAGTCGCCGTTGCTCCAGGACTTGTGGAAAAAGGTGAACCCGGCGATGTCGCCCACCGCGCTGGCCGCATCCGGAGCGACCTTGATCGCGGTCAGCTCGGTGTTCAACGGCCTCGGCCGGATTTTCTGGGGCGGCCTGTCCGACCGGCTGGGCCAACTGACGACCTTTCGCGTGATGCTGGCGACGCAGGTGGTGGCGTTCGTTGCGCTGATGATGGTCGGGAACCCGTGGTTGTTCGGCGCGCTGATTTGCTACGTGCTGCTCTGCTACGGCGGCGGCTTCGGCGTCATGCCGTCCTTCGTGCTGAACACCTTCGGCCCCCGCCTGATGCCCGTGCTCTATGGCTGCATCCTGACCGCGTGGTCCGCCGCCGGCGTCGTCGGGCCGCAGGTCATCGCCTGGCTGAAGGACAGCCACGCCGCGCAAGCCTCCACTTACGCCTTCGCTTCCGGCGCGGGCCTTCTCGCGGTTGGTTTTCTGCTCGCCATGCTTTTGACTGTTGTCCCGCGGGATGATAGAAAAGCGGCGCATGGCTGATTTCATAACCACACTGAAGTCGCAACCGTTGCTCACCGACGGTGCGATGGGATCGTATTTGTTCGAGTTGACCGGCCGGCTGTCGGAGGCGAACCACGTCTATGAATCGTTCAACGTGGACCAGCCGGATCTCGTCCGCCGGGTCCACCGCGATTACCTGGCGGCCGGCGCACAGTGCCTGAAGACCAACACGTTTGGCGCCAACCGGCATCAGTTGCAGCAATTCGGATTGGAGAACCGCGTTGCGGCGTTGAACTCCGCCGGCGTCCGCCTTGCGCGTGAAGCCACGACGGAGCCGGTCTTTGTGCTGGCTTCCCTGGGGCCGACCGCGCAGCCATTGAGCGAGGCGGCGGCGGTTGCCGAGTGCTACCGCGAACAGATCGAGAGCCTGATCGCCGCAGGCGCGGACGCGCTGTTGCTGGAGACATTCAATTCGCAGCGACAGCTTGAGTTGCTCATCGAGCTGATCCGCTCTTTTTCCTCAGCGCCGCCGGTCATCGCGGAGATGACCTACCGGCCGGAGATGTCGCCGCCCGTGTTCGTCCGGCGGATGGCGGAGCATGGCGCTGCGGTGGCCGGCGTCAACTGCTGCGCGCCGTGGGACGCCAGCACTTTCGTGGACGCAGCCAAGGACGCGCCGTTGCCGCTCGTGGTGATGCCCAACGCCGGCGGTTTCCAGCGCATCGGGAACCGCTTCATGACCTCGGTGAACCCGGAGTTCATCGGCAAGTTCGCGCGGAGCCTGCTGGATCGCGGCGTGCGGCTGATCGGCGGCTGTTGCGAAGTGCATCCGCCGCACATCCGCGAGATGCACAACTACCTGCGCTCTCGCCGGGCCGGCGCGGCGACTGCTGCGGCGCGCGTCCAAGTTTCCCGGCCACCGGTCGGCGATGAGGAGAAGAAGCAGAACGGGCCGTTCTCGCGCAAGCTCAAGGAAGGCCGCTTCGTCGTCAGCGTCGAGATGCTGCCGCCGCGCGGCACGGACGAGAAGTTGCACGGCAACAAGATCGAGTTCATTCGCCAACTGGCCGAGAGCGGTCTGGCGGATGCCGTGGATGTCACCGACGGCTCCCGCGGCATTCCGCTGATGCCACCGGGCGATTTTATTCTTCTGGCCCGCGAACGGCTTGGCTGGACGGCCGCAGGCGGCGACCGGCTGGAGATGATCCCGCACTTCACGGGCCGCGACTTGAATGTCATGGGCGTCCAGAGCCGGCTCGTCGGCTACCACGCGAACCGCATCCGTAATGTGCTGTTTATCACCGGCGACCCGCCCAAGATGTCGCCGACGTATCCGCGCTCCACGGCGGTGTTCGACCTCGACTCCATCGAATTGGTGCGCCTCACGCACGTCTGCCTGAACGCCGGCGTGGACTTTGGCGGCGCGCCGCTGGGCAAGCAAGCCGACCCCCGCACGCACTTCACCATCGGCACCGGCTTCGAGCCGGAAGCGACCGATACGCGGCGCGAGTTGGATCGCCTGCGCCAGAAGCTCGACAACGGCGCCGACTACGTCATGACCCAGCCGGCCTTCCGTCCAGAACCGCTGGACGCGCTGGAGCCGTTCCGCGCGCGTCATCGGATTTTGGTCGGGGTCATGCTCCTGACGAGCTTCGAACACGCGGAACGCGTCGCACAGGTTCCTGGCGTGGTTTTGCCAGACACCATCTTGCAACGCCTCAGCGCAACGCCAAACATCGCCGATCAAGCGAAAATCGGCCGGGAGATAGCCGCCGAGCAAATACGGCGTGTCCGGAGCGAAGGCTGGGCCGGTCTCTACCTCATGTCGCCCTCCGGCACGGGCGGTGTGCTGGATGTGCTTCGCGCAGGCTTGTCTTGACGGCGGCGTTACCAGCAACGACAAGAACAACAGAAAGGAACTATCAAACATGAAGAACATCGTTTTGGGATTGTGCGCTGTCGCCGTCGCGACATCGTTTTGCGACACCGCCGTGTTTGCCGCGGAGAGCAAGAAGCGCGTTGTGGTCTGGTCCGAATGCACCGCGCCGGCGAATTTGTATCCGAACGACATCAACGGCGCGGTCGCCGATGCGTTGAAGACGGTGAAAGGCTGGGAGGTCATCACCGCCAATCTCGATCAACCCGACCAAGGCATCAGCGATGAGTTGCTCAAGAGCACCGACGTGCTGGTGTGGTGGGGCCACAAGAAGCACGGCAAGGTGGACGACGGTCTGGTCAAGCGCATCGTCAAGCGCGTCAAGGAGGACGGCATGGGGTTCGTCTCGCTGCACTCCGCGCACTACGCGAAGCCGTTCAAGGCGGTGCTGCTGGAGATCGCGAAGCCGGGCGACGAGGAGATGCAGAAGCGGGTCGGCAGTTGGGGCGCCTACAAGTGCGACAGCGCCGTCAAGGTGATTGTGAAGGATGCTGATCACCCGATCTGCAAGGGCGTGGAGAAATGCTTCGATCTCGGCGACACCGAGCGATACGGCGAGAAGTTCATCGTGCCGGAGCCGGAGGCGGTGCCGTTCGAGTGCGAGTATCGTTTCCCGGACGGCCACACGGAAAAGGCGCGGCAGGGACTCTGCTGGACGGTGGGCAAAGGCAAGGTGTTCTACTTCCAGACCGGCCACGAGACCTGCAAGCACTACTACGAGAAGAACGTGCAGCAGATCCTCCGCAACGGCGTCAAGTGGGCTATGCCGAAGAAGTAGGCGAACTTTACAACGTCCACGGCGCGCGCATGGCCCGCGACCGCATCCGGTTGGCGCTCTCGTTGTTGACGAACTCTTCCTTCTCCGGGTTCCATCGCAGCTTGCGGCCAAGCAGCATGGCGGCGTTGCCGATGTGCATGACCGACGCGCAGCGATGGCCGATCTCCGCCGGGAAATACGGGTCGCGGCGGGACTTCACGCAGTCGAGGAAGTTGCGGTGTTCGCCGCCAAGGCAGGTGTAGAGGTGCGTCTCATCGGGGCCGATGATGCTGGTGAGGATGCGCGGTGAACCGGCTTCGAGTGGCCCAATCCAGCCTTTGTTGGCGACCCATCCGTCCGTGCCCTCGAAGCGCAACGCGACACCGCCGGTCTCGATGAACATCTTCACGCCGTTGGCGTAGGTGTATTCGAGATGGCATTCTGTCGCCGTGTTGTAGATGCCGCTGGTGGGGAACTCGCCTTTGCCCTCAACCGTCACGGGGCCGCTGCGCTCGGTGTTGTTGCCCCACTGGGCTGTGTCCACGAGATGCATGCCCCAGTCGGTCAGGATGCCGCCAGAGTAATCATAGACCCACCGGAAGTTCCAGTGGCAGCGCGCCGCGCAGTAGGGCGCCCAAGGCGCGGGGCCAAGCCACATCTCGTAATCAAGCGTGGGCGGCACCGGTTCCGGTTGCTGCCGCTCGATGGGAATGTTGCGTCCGCCGCCGGAGGGCAGCCCGACGTGGATGGTCTGCAACTTGCCGATTCGGCCGTTGCGCACCAGTTCGGCCATGCGGTGATAAACCGGCAACGCGCGGTCTTCTGTCGAAGTCTGGAAAATGACGCCGTGCCGTTTCACAGTGTCTATGAGAACCTGACCTTCCTCGATGGTTAGCGTCGGCTTCTCGCAGATCACATCCTTGCCGGCACGGATGGCCATCAGCGAAATCGGCACGTGCCAGTGGTCCGGCGTGGAGATGCAGATCGCATCAATGTCCTTGCGCGCGATGACTTCGCGGAAGTCGCCGTAGGTGGCGCAGTCGTTGTTGCCGTAACGCTGGTTCACAATCTTCTGCGCCTTCTTGCAGTTGTCGCTGTCAACGTCGCACACGGCGACAATCTGAGCGTCGGCATTGGCGAGGAAACTCCGCATGTTCATTGCCACGCCATGACCGCCGACGCCGATCATGCCGATGGTGACGCGGTTCGATGGCGACGACTTCGTGGCAGCGCCGAAGACCGACGACGGCAGAATGCTTGGAGCCGCGGCGGCTGCGCCACAGACGGCTGCCTGTTTCAAGAAGTGTCGGCGGGAGAAATGGGTCTGGTTCATGGTGTCATTCCTTCGCGGCAGCGGCGGAGAGCTTCTTCCAGCCGTCCATCGAGTGTTTCAAGTTCTCGCAGGCGTCGCCCTTGATGCCGTAGTGCTGCAATCCAATCGGGCCGGTGTAGCCCATCTTCTTCAGCCGTCGGAGCAGTTGGGCGACATCGTAGGTGCCACGGTCAAGCGGTTGGATTAGCACCTTCCAGTCCTTGCCGTCTGCATCCGCGCCGTTGATTGAGACGCAGAACAGATGTGGCTGCGCCGCCTTCAGCGTGACGTCCAAGTCCTTGCCGTCCACTTTCAGCCAGTGGCAGAGGTTGAACGTCAGTCCGAGGTTCTTGCAGCCGGCCTTGTCGGCGAGCCGCGCGGCATCCTCGACGCGCGCCACGTAGAAGCCCGTGTGCGGATACATCGCCACGCGCAAGCCGGCCTCGCGTGCAATGGCGGCAACCTCGCGCAAGGCCTTCACCGCCGCATCGTCGTTGTCCGTGCTGGAGGGTGGACGCCCTTTCTCGGTGACATAAAGCCAGAGCATCGTCTCGCGGCCTTTGAGCGCGGCGGCGACTTCCTTCAGAGAAGCGACCGAGGCTTCGATGGAGTCGAGTCGCAGTGGCACGTAGAGGGCGAACATTTTCAGTCCGGCCTTGTCGAGCGCAGCGAACCACTCCTGTAGGTCGGCCACACCGTGGTAGATAGGCCCGATGCCGGCGTAACCAAGCTCCTTGATCATCGCCACCTGTTCTGCCGGCGTCTTGTGCGTGGCGTCGCGCGTGCCGGTGTCCATCGCGAAGAACGGGTTTGGCAGTGACTGACCGGACGCGGCGGCAGACATGACTGCGAAGCCGACGATTGCTGCTGCTGATTGCTTCCAGTTCATAGGTTTGGTCCCCTTTTACTTCTGTTCCGCAACCAGCCGCGCCGAATACTCACGCCACGCTTTCATGGACTCGGCGAGATGCTCCTTCGCATCACCACGGATGCCGAAGCATTGCAACCCGATCGGTCCTTTGTAGCCGAGCTGTTTCAGCGTCTTCAGCATCCCGCAGACATCGAACGAGCCGCAGCCGAGCGGTTGGATGTAGTTTGTCCAACCGGGCTTCTCATCGCGCTCGTCCGCGCCGTTGATCGAGACCGCCCAGAGCTTGGGCATCGCTTTCACCAACAGCGGCTTGTAGTCGCGGCTTTTGTCCGCGCGCAGCCAGTGGCAGAGGTTGAACATGCAGCCGACGTTGGGCCGGTTCACTTTCTCCGCGACACGCACCGAGTCCTCGATGCGTTCGATCCAGTCGTTGACGTGCGAATAGAGCAACAACTGCGCGCCAGACTCGCGTGCGAGGTCGGACATCTCGCGAAGGATTTCCACCGCGCGCGCATCGCCCGCAGTATCCGAGGGTTTCATGCCGCTGATGAGCAGACAGAACTGGACGTTGCGGCCCTTGATGAGCGCCAGCACGTCCTTGAACTGCGGCTCGTAGGCGGGCTTATCCGGCGCGATGTTCACATTCATCGTGATCTGGAACAGTTTCAGCCCGGCGTCATCAAGTGTCTTCAACCGCTCGGTAACCTTGTCCAACCAGATGTGGCCGACGCCGGCGTAGCCAAGCTCCTTGAGCATGTCGGCTTGCTCCTTGAACGAGCGCTTCTTGGCGTCGTGCCAGTCAATGCAGAACGGGAAAAACGGATTTGGCAGCGTGTCAGAGGCGCGAACGGGGCAAGCGGCGAAGATCAACAGGACGGCGGTGAGGATTCTCGTCAGGTGTTTCATGGCATTCTCAATGTTTCATTCAACGCTGGCAAAAAGCGGGAGGAGTCTGAACTCCCTCGGCGGCATCGTCAATCCCAAGCTGCGGTCTGGGAGCTTCGGCTGGGAGCGCGGGCATCCTGCCCGCCAAGCCACGCAGGCCACCGGCGATGTTCTTCAGTGTGCGGACCACCCGATTAACTACCCAAGGCGGGCAGGATGCCCGCGCTCCCAGGATTTGCCACGGCAGCCGCAAAATGGTTGAACTGGAACGCAATCTGGCGTTGGCGTAGAAAGGCGGCTCCGGTAGTCTGCGGCCAGCTCAGTAGTGAAAGCTGAAACAGGCAACAGGAATCGTTCTATGAAGACCAGCCTCTTTGTCATTTGTTCCTTGCTCGTGTGCGGCGCCATTCTCAACTGTGGCGCGGAACAAACCGCAACGTTGACCGTCCAAGCCAACAAGCCCGGCCACAAGATCGCGCCAACGCTGTGGGGTATCTTCTTCGAGGACATCAACCTCTCCGCCGACGGCGGCATCTACCCGGAACTCGTCCGCAACCGGTCGTTCGAGGATTGCGACGAGAAACTCCGTGACGCCAAGGATAGCGAGATGGCGAAGACGCTGCTGTTTTGGAGCGTGCGCACCAACGGCAGCGCGGCAGCCGGCGTTGCGATTGATGACAGTCAGCCGCTGAATCCGTTCAACCGGCGCAGCCTGCGATGGGATGTCAACGGCGCGACGTGTCTCGTCAACGAAGGCTATTACGGGATGGGCATCAAGGCGGGCGCGGAATACCGGCTCTCGCTCGCGGCGCGGGCGACGAATGGTTTCAGCGGCGCGCTGGACGTGACGGTCGAGAGCAAAGCCGGCCAGCCGCTCGCGCAGGGCAAGATCGAAGGCATCGGCGGCGGATGGAAGATGTTCGCGCTCAACCTGAAGGCCGCGGGGACGGACTCGGAGGCGCGGTTGTTGATCGGCGCGGCGGGAAAGGGAAGCGTGTGGCTCGACATGGTGTCGTTGATGCCGAAGAAGACGTGGAAGGACCACGGGCTGCGCGCCGACCTGTGTGAGATGCTCGCGGCGATGAAGCCGTCGTTTGTGCGCTTCCCCGGCGGCTGCTGGGTCGAAGGCGACAACATGTCCAAGATGTATCATTGGAAGAACACCATCGGCGACATCGCGCACCGCACGCCGCTCTGGAACATCTGGCAATACAACGCCACGCACGGCCTCGGCTACCACGAGTATCTCCAGTTGAGCGAAGACCTCGGGGCAGAGCCGCTCTTCTGCATCAACGTCGGCATGTCGCACAAGGAGGTCGTGCCGATGGACCAGATGGGCCAATGGGTGCAGGACGCGCTCGACGCCATCGAATACGCCAACGGCCCGACCAACACCGTCTGGGGCGGCCGGCGCGCAAAGAACGGCCATCCCGCGCCGTTCAACATGAAGTATCTGGAGATCGGCAATGAGAACGGCGGGCCGGCCTATCACGAACGCTGGCCGTTGTTCGTAAACGCCATCAAGGCGAAGTATCCGCAGATGCAACTCATCGCCAACGTCTGGGGCGGCTATCCCTCCAACGCGCCGCCCGCGATCATTGACGAGCATTACTACAACGTGCCGGAGTTCTTCATGGCGCAGGCCGGCAAATACGACAAATACGACCGCAAAGGGCCGAAGGTCTTCGTCGGTGAATACGCCGTCACGCGCGACTGCGGCCTCGGCAACCTCCGCGGCGCGGTCGGCGAGGCGGCGTTCATGACCGGCATGGAGCGCAACTCCGACGTGGTCATCATGGCCGCTTACGCGCCGCTGTTCTGCAACGCAAACCACAAACGCTGGCCCATCAACCTCATCAACTTCGACAGCAGCCGCGCGTTCGGCCTGCCCGGCTACTACGTGCAGAAGCTGTTCAGCGAACATCGCGGTGATGTCACTGTGCCGCTCGATGTGAAATCACCCGCGATGGACCAGCTCGCGCGCGCCGGCAACGTCGGCGTCGGCACGTGGGCCACGCAGGCGGAGTTCAAGGACATCAAGGTCACCGGCAAGGACGGCCGCGTGCTGTTTGCGAGCGATTTCAGCAAGAACATGCGCGGCTGGAAACTCAACGGCGGCAAGTGGGAAGTTGCCGACGGAGCGCTGCGCCAGACCAGCCTCGACAACGGCGTTCATGCGATGGTCGGCGAGAAGACCTGGCGCGACTACACGTTCACGCTCAAGGCGCGCAAACTCGATGGCGCGGAAGGTTTCCTCATTCCGTTCCAGGTCCAGCGCGACAAGGAGAAGAGCTGGTGGAACCTCGGCGGCTGGGGCAACAAGCGGCACGGCCTTGAAGTGCCCGGCATCCACGCAGAGCACGTTGATGGCGCGATCGAGACGGGCCGCTGGTATGACATCAAGATTGAGTGCCTCGGCCCGCGCGTTCGCTGCTACCTCGACGGCAAACTCATCCACGACGTGACGCGCGAGCCGTTGCCGTCGCTCTACGCCAGCGCCAGCCGCGCGAAGAAGACCGGCGAACTCATCCTCAAAGTCGTCAATGGCAACTCCCAGCCGCTTGCCACCGCCATCAACCTCAAGGGCTTGTCCAAAGTGAAAACCGCCACCGCCATCGTGCTGACCTCCGCCAGCGGACTCGACGAGAACACACTCGACGAGCCGACGAAGGTTGCGCCGAAGACCCAGACGCTTAACATCACCAGCCCGTCCTTCCGCCACACCTTCCCCGGTAACTCGGTGACGGTGATGCGGTTGAAGTGATCAATGCAAACGTCACTTGAAGCTAAACTTGGAACGCAAACACTAATTTGGAGGTTCTTGTGGTTCAGTCTTTGCCGAGCGGAGAACCGAAGACCAGCCGACACCGCGAGGGTCTTCAGAGAAGCCAGTGATTCTGTATCGAGATGGACGTTCGAATAGAGCATCAGCCGCTTTCGCCACTTTCATAATCGTAGCGAAGACATCCTTTCTTGGGTCTGTGGTGATATACATTCCCCTGATCCCGGAAACGCGCAGTGCGGGACCATCACCCTCAGTAAGTTCCAAGATGCTCATTATCGGTATTCTGCCATCGCACAAAATTGCCGTCGTCTTCTCGTCCGGTCCCGCCGCCGTCCACATGTAGGCGTCAAGTTTAAGTAAGTCACACAACGCTGCGAGGCAGACGTTGATCCACTCACCTACCTCCGTGAAATCCGCACTGTTGTGCAGGTCCCGCATTTCAGAAGGCGAGAGGTTCTTGTCCAAGTGGGCGCAGATTTTGTCCCGCAGCCGTTTGAGCTTTCCTCCGCGTTCAAATGGCACCATTGACTGAAATTTGTTGCGGAACTCCGTCAACTCCACTGTGCTGTTTGGGGGCAGTCGTGAATGGATTCCCTTCTCCGACTGAATACAGTTCGTCAGATCAACGATGGTTACGCAAAGCGAATGCAGCGGCACAATGACACCACGAAGGCGCCGCCGCCGTTTCTTAACGGCTGATGCAGATAGCAGGTGGTCAATTCCTTCCTCAAGGTCACGAAGCCCCTCGACGCTTTTGCAGAGTCGTTTCGCCGGATTATTCATCGGGTGCCACTCGTCCGGCTCCGGTTTGTCACCGGCTGCATCAACTATCTTGCGCTTTCTTGGATCTTGGTAGATCGGAAAACCTTTGCCTTCGTTATCTTCGCTGCTCACGTTCATCTCCTCATCGCTTGAACCAACTCATCAATCTCGTTTGCGACGGCCTACATCTCGCTTCGCGTCGGCAGATCGCTGCCGGTGTGCGAAAGCATGGTGCCGATGCTACGCTGGCAAGAATGCGCCACAAGGATTTTCTTGTGGCGCGCGGACTGCGTGCGGTGGCACGCTGCGCACGTATAAAAACAGTTTCCGCTCTCGCGGTCCTGCTGCTTCTGCCGCTGTCTTCGGCCGTAGCGGCGGATGACGACGTGCTGCTCTTTTCGTTCTTCCGAGGGAATGGCGAGGCGGGCACTTATCTGGCTTGGAGCGAGGACGGCGTGAAGTTCGCCCCGCTCAACGACGACAAGCCGATCTTCACGCCCGCGCCGTGGCCGGGACAGAATCTCACGCGCGATCCCTCCATCATCTATCACGACGGCAGGTTCCACGCCGTCTGGACATCCAGTTGGAAGGGACGCGTCTTCGCTTACGCGGAGTCGCCCGACCTTGTGCGCTGGTCCGAGCCGGTGAAGGTGCAGCCGTTTCCCGATTCGCTGCCGGCCGAAGACCAGCCGCAAAACGTCTGGGCGCCGGAGATCCACTGGGACCCGGCACAGAAGAACCACGCCATCCTGTTTTCCACGACGACCGACCGCGAGAGCCGCGACGGCGACGGCAGCAACAACAATGGCAAAGCCGGCAACGATCATCGCATCTACATCACACGCACCGCCGACGGGAAGACGTTCTCGCCGGCGAAGCTCTTCTTCGACCAAGGCTTCAGCGTCATTGACGCGCAGATGGCGATCGACGGCGGGCGTTGGGTGATGGTGATCAAGCACGAGCAGGAAATCCCGATCGGCGGCAAGAACCTGCGACTGACGTTCGCGCCCCTCGATCTCTCGAAGCCGTGGTCACCCGCGAGCGCACCGGTGTTCGGCCCCGGCTCACCGATTCGCCCGAAGGAGATGGTGGAAGGTGCCTGTCTCGTTAAATGGAAAGGCCTGTGGCATCTCTACACGGACGCCTTCGCCAGCCATCACTACTCGATGGCTACCTCGCCCGACCTCCAGACGTGGACCGATCGCACGGATGAACTGGTCATGCCGCCGAACAATCCGCGTCACGGCACGATCTTTCGCGCGCCGCGGTCGGCGGTTGGCTTCTTGAAGACGGTGGCTGCCGTGGCTTCGGCTGGCGCTGAGGTCATTGATAGCGCCACTCTTGATCGTTGGTCGGCGCCTTATCGTGGCTGGCATTACTGGCCGGATCATGTCGTGCCGGCACGGCCGGTCATCGGCTCTGTCACCAACCTGCTGGGCACGGACGTGCCGACGGTCTATCAGGTGCCGGGCAGCGACAAATACTTTATGAGCTTCATTGGCTTCGACGGGCACGGCTACCAATCGTTCGTGGCCGAGAGCGACGACCTTGTCCACTGGGGAAACCACCGGCTCGCGATGGGCTTTGGGCCGGCGAATGAATTCGATCACGGCGGCCGCGTTATTGGCGCGTTCCTCTACGAGAGCTACGACATCAAAGCGCCGCGCCTGCTGAAGAGACGCGACGGCAAATTCTGGACGCGCTACGGCGCGTATCCACGCCAGGGCGGCTACGAACTGCGTCCCGGCTACGAGGGCGTGGCGGTGAGCGACGATGGCCTTACGTGGCGGCGCGCAAAGAACCAGCCGATCCTCTCGGTCTACGACTCCGACTGCGGCACGTGGGAGAAGGACTGCATTTACCAACCGTGGCTCGTCGAGCATCAGGGACGGTTCTTCAACTTCTACAACGCCGCCAACGGTGGCATCGAGCAGATGGGCGTGGCGTTCTCGAACGACCTGTTCAACTGGACGCGCCATCCCGGCAACCCGATCGTGCGCAACCGCGCGGGCGGCTACGACGAACGGTTCAGCTCCGACGGCAAGGTCTTCCGCGACGGCGACCACTGGACGATGTTCTACTTCGGCGTTGGCCGCGGCGGCGCGCACATCATGGTGGCATTCTCGCGCGACTTGGTGAACTGGACCGCCCATCCCGAACCGCTCTACAAATCCGGCGGCAATCCCAGCGGTCTCGACAAGCAATTCGCCCACAAGATCGCGCTCATCTACAACCCGAAGAACGACACCTTCTACATGTTCTACAACGCCGTCCCCGGAAAGAAGGACGCCACCGGCGGCCGCGGCATTGGCCTCATCACGAGCAAACCATTGGCGCGTTGATATCAGACAGAGCGGTTAAAAGGTTTGAGCTACGCCTTCAACGCCGGGATGGTTACCCACTTCCGCTTCTTCCACGACTCGACTCCTTTTTCGGCGAGTTGGACGCCCTTGGCGCCTTCGAGCAGCGACCAGCGGAACGGTTCGTCCTTCACGACATGGCGCAGGAAGAGTTCCCACTGTATCTTGAACGCGTTGTCGTAGTGTTGCTGGTCAGGAAGCTTCTGCCACGACTGGTAGAAGTTGATCGGCTGCTCGATGTCGGGATTCCAGACCGGGCGCGGTGTGGCGCCGTAGGGCTGGACCCAGCAATCACGCAGGCCGGCGACGGCGCTGCCGTGGGTGCCGTCCACCTGCAACACGAACAGGTCGTCGCGGCGGACGCGGACGCACCAACTCGAGTTGACGTGTGCGATGATGCCGCCGTCCAACTCGAACGTCGCGTAGGCGGCATCGTCGGCGGTGGCGTCGTAGGCGCGGCCGGCCTCGTCCCAACGCTTCGGGATGTGGGTCGCACCGAGGCACGAGATGGCGCGAATGTTGCCGAAAAGGTTGTCGAGCACGTAGCGGAAGTGGCAAAGCATATCAATGATGATGCCGCCGCCGTCCTCCTTGCGATAGTTCCACGACGGGCGCTGGGCGGGCACGCTGTCGCCCTCGAACACCCAATAACCAAACTCGCCGCGCACGGAGAAGATTCGTCCGAAGAAGCCGGTTTCATGCAGCATCTTGAGCTTCAACATGCCGGGCAACCAGAGCTTGTCTTGCACGACGCCGTTCTTCACGCCGGCCTTGCGGGCGAGCTTGTATAGCTCCAACGCTTCGCGCGTCGTGGTGGCGATGGGCTTCTCGCAGTAGATGTGCTTGCCGGCGGCGATGGCTTGTTTGACGGCAGCAACGCGGCGGTCGGTGGTCTGCGAGTCGAAGTAGATAACGTTTTGCTTGTCGGCGAGCGCCTCGTCGAGGTCGGTGGTCCAACGCTTCACGCCGGCCTGCGCGGCGAGCTTCGCCAGCTTGGCGGGATTGCGGCCGACGAGAATCGGGTCGGGCATGATGCGCTCGGCGTCGCTGATCTTGACGCCGCCCTGCGCGATGATGGCGGCGATGGAACGCAGGAGATGCTGGTTTGTCCCCATGCGCCCGGTGACGCCGTTCATGATGATGCCGATGTTGTGGATGGTTGCGTTTTCCATGTGGATTCCTTGTTTGGCTGATCGCTGAAAGCTAATAGCTGAGAGCTAATTCACCGCGGTTTCTCGGTGCATTGCGGTTGCGCGCCAGGTGGCAACGGCGGAGCTTCGACGCCGGCCTTCGGGAGCGTGCCGGCAAGTTCCTGTTTCCAGTGGACGACATCGCCGGCGGGGCCATAGCAATAGATCATCCGCAACGGCTTGTCGCCGATGTTGGTGAGCTGGTGGAAGACGCCGGAGGGGATGTAGGCGGCCTGGCCGGTCGTCAGGACTTGGCGCTCGTTGCCGAGGCACATCTCGCCGGTGCCCTCGACGATGAAATAGACCTCCTCCTGTTCCTGATTGTGCCACGGCACCTGCCCGCCGTTCGGTTCGAGCGTGACATTGCCGAGGGCAAAGCTCTTCGCCTGGATCGGCGACGCGCCGCCGACAATGTTCTGCGTGCGCCGCCCCGCTGGGTAGGTGCGGCCTTCGGTTTTCGATAAATCGGCAATGATCATGGCTTCTTTTCCGGCTTGGTCACGGTTTCTGCAATTCCGACGTCAATATATTGCCCACCCTTGGTCTGATGGCAATGCACGGCAATGAGGTTCTTGCCGGGCTTGAGCGCGGCGCGTCCCGCGGGCAGCAGCGGCACTTCCTCGTAATCGCTCGCGTAACCGGTGGCTTGCGCGGCGAGCGCGCCGTTGATGTAAACCTCCACGTCTTCGTCATGGTGAAGAGTCAGCAGCAGGTTGCCCGTCGCGCTCGCGGGCAGCTCGAACTCGCGCCGCAGCCAGATGTCGGCAGTCTTCCACAGCGTCCGCATCTTCGCGCGGGGCGTCTTCGGCGTGCCGAAGCCGGCCTCGCCTTGCTGCCACGCCGCGTCGTCGAAACCCGGCTTGAGCCAGCCGCTTGCCGGCTGCTGCGTCGTGTAGCGCCATGTGATGTTCGCGTCCTCTCGCGCATTCGGCACAACCATCCGGACAATCGGAGCCTCAGGCATCGGCGCCCAACCGCTGGCTTTCGTCTTGTCGCGGTTGGCGTATTTCTTCCAGACAACCTTGTCGTAGAGCATCTGCGCGAACACGCCGCCGATGACCGGGCGGGCGGTGAAGCCGCGTTTCTTCGCGTCCTGCGTCCAATACCAGTCCGTGAGCGGAGAGCGGTCAGGCGTCTCGTTCATGAACTTCCAGATCGGGTCAATCAGCGCCTCGAAGTCGCTGCGGTCCTGCGTCAGCGTCGCGGTCCAGGTGATCCAGTCGAGCTTGGTGTAGTCCTTGCGGTTGTCGAGCGGCAGACCGTATTTGTTCTGCGTCTTCCGGTAGTAGGCCATCTCCTTCTTCGCGACCTCGGCGGGGAAGAGGTTCAGGCCGAGGATGCGGTCCCAGATGAGGTTGTATTTCTGGCTCCATGAGCCGGGCCGGTCGAACGCCAGCCGGAAGTGATCACCGTCATTGGCTTCCTTCACCCAGCGCGCGGCACACTCCTTCGCGAGTTTCGCATACTCCGCCGCCTTCGCCTTGTCGCCGCGCATCTCGCAGAGTTTGCCGAACGCCCCGAGGCCGCAGATGGCCTTCGCGCTGAGGTTGACGTTGTGCGCGAGGTGGCCGGCGAAGTCGTCGGTGCAGAGCTGGTTCTCTGGGTCGAAGCCCTTCGCCTTGAGATACTCGGCCCACTTTTCGAGCTGCGGCCAATAGAGTCCGGCGAAATCCGCGTTGCCCTCCATCTGCGCGATGGCCGCCATGAGGATGAGCAGGTTGCCGCTCTCCTCGACGGGCATCTGGTTCTCCTCCGTGCGCTCGCCGCCGCCGTAACGCTGGCCGTTGGCGTGCGGATACTGGCCGAGGTCGTGCGGCGCGAACGGGAACCGCCACCGCTCGCTGGCCGCGTAGTTCATGAACGGCACCAGGAACGACTTCGCCAGCGTCGGGCCGAAGAGCAGGAACTGCGGCGCCATCGGGTAGAACACATCCGAGGTGCTGATGCAGCCGTTGGAATGGTTTTCCTTGCAGAACTGGAGCGGCTTCCCGTTGGCGTCGGCGACGAACTTGCCTCCCGCAAAACACTGCCGGTAGGCCAGCGCGCAGAGCTTGGCGTATTTCTCGCCGCCGGCCTTGCGCAGGTCGCTCATCAACTCCTCGTCAAACGCCTCGCAGCGTTTCCGCAGCGACTCGTAATCGCGCGCCGCGGCCTTGAGCAGGTCGGCGGCTTCCCAGCCGTTCCGCCGCCAGTAAGGCCGCAGGTTCCGCTTCATGTATTGGATCGAATAGAGATCGTCGTAGGCGAGCATCAGCCAGCGTGAGAAGGGCGTAGCACCAACTTTACCAAACAAGAAAGCCATTGCCGCAGCCGTCGAATTACCTCGGTTGTCGAAAGAGACTTCTCGCCCCATTTTGAGCAGCAATGCAGATGCTGCAAAATCACTCAAGGAAAGCTCTCTCGGCACGATACTAGTCTCCTCAATAAACGGCTTGGGTGCCGCCATGTAGAAATAACCCCAATCTATCCTGATGTCGTCACCTCGTTTTGCAAGTATGGGTTGCTCTTTGGAACCAATCTTGAGTGCAGCAAGGTCGCCTGTATCTTTGTGATACCAGGCAACCTCTTGGTTAGGTGTGTTGACGGCTAATTCTGACGATGCGCTCAAGCAAACAATGGCACGGTGCTCCTTACCATCCGTCGCGCGGAACTCATACGTGATATACGTGACGGGGCGCGAGAGAACGTCGAGGTCGTCCGGCAGCGCGGGAGTCATGAACGTAAGCGTCAGCGCCACACCCGCGCCTTCAAAGGTGTAGATCGTCCGGGTCGGCAGCACCGTCAGACTCTTCTGCTCCATCGCAGGCACGCCAGCCGGTTCTGCGCCCATGATGCGAAACGTCTTGCCATCAACTCGCACGAGGCTCGCGATCCGGTGCGGTTTGCCGGTCCAGTGGGTTGTGTTCGTGGCGGCTAACTGGTCGGCGGGCGACCAGATGCTGAAATACGGGTCGCACGCCACCAGCGGCACCGACGGCGGCCGCAGCGGCGCTTCAGCGCGGGCGAGGGCGGGAGAGAGGAGCAGCACCAGCAGCAGACAATGGGTTCTCATGGTGGTCCGGAGCATACCGATCTTTTCTCCCGAATCAATCCGAAGGAACGCGGTGACAACGCCTTCGCCTCGGCCGCCACCGTAGCCCGCGACTCCGTCGCGGACATCATCAATATTCCCGCCACGGAGTGGCGGGCTACGAAGCCGTTTCCGTATTGAGAAATGGCGGCTTCTAAATGCAGAGGCCAGGGGAGCACGGGGAAATGCGAAGGAAGGATCAAAGCGGCGGGCGAGTGATACTATGGTGGGATGGGCGGCGGGCAACGGAGGGCTTGCAACGGGGTGGGGGGCTTGGTATCACACGACGCGATTTCATTCTCAGAGGCGAGAGGAATGATTAACGCAGACGTAACCACAACGTAACAACGGATAAAGCTCCAGAGACGGAGACGCGGAAACAGGAGAACCCAGCAATGTCATATCTCACGATGGATCGAAGAGAATTTCTTAAAGCGGCAGGCGCGGGCGCGGCGGCGGTTTCGATGACCGACCTCGGCGTGGCGCTGGCGGAGGCCGCCACGAAGGGCGGCGTGCGCAAGGGCCGCATCCTCAAGAAGGGCCAGAAGCTGCGGCTGGCGGCGGTCGGTTGCGGCGGCAAGGGCCAGAGCGACATCATGAACAGCGTGGCCGCCGGCGTGGAGGTGGTGGCGTTGTGCGACGCGGACTTCAAGCGCGGAATGGATGTCTTCAAGAAGTTCCCCGATGTGCCGAAGTATAAAGATTTCCGCAAGATGTTGCTGGAGATGGATGACAAGATTGACGCGGTGACGGTCTCGACGCCGGACCACATGCATTTCCCGGCGGCGATGATGGCGATCTCGATGGGCAAACACGTTTATGTCCAAAAGCCACTCTCGCACACGATCTGGGAGGCGCGCACATTGACCGAGGCGGCGCGCAAACACCAGGTGGTGACGCAGATGGGCAACCAAGGCCACGCCGGCGAAGGCATCCGGCTCGTGCGCGAGTGGATTCAGTCCGGCGGCATTGGCGCAGTGCGTGAGGTGTATATCTGGTGCAACCGTCCGATCTGGCCGCAAGGCTGCACCCGGCCGACGGAGGTGGAGCCGGTGCCGGAGACGCTCGACTGGAACGCGTGGCTCGGCGTCGCGCCGGAGCGGCCTTACAATAGCTGCTACCAGCCGTTCAAATGGCGCGGGTGGTGGGACTTTGGCTGCGGCGCGCTGGGCGACATGGCTTGCCATCAGATGGACGCGGCGTTCTGGTCACTCGACCTGAAGTATCCGATCAGCGTGGAGGCGACGCAGGAAGGCATGACCGACGAGTCGGCGCCGAAGCGCTCGAAGATCATCTACAAGTTCCCGAAGCGTGGCAAGATGCCGCCGCTGACACTGTATTGGTATGACGGCGACAACAGCAGCCAGGTCTGCCCGCGCCCGAAAGGGTTGGAGGAGAGCCGGAAGATGCCCAGCTCGGGCCAGTATATCGTCGGCGAAAAAGGCACGGTTTTCGACGAGACCGACTATTGCCGCAGCCCGCGGTTGATCCCAGAGTCGGCGATGCAGGCGTTCAAGCGCCCGGCGAAGACGATTCCGCGTGTGCCGAACGGCGACCCGCACATCGAGTGGGTCAACGCTTGTTTCGGTGGCCCGAAGCCCGGCTCGAACTTCGACTACTCCGGGCCGTTCACGGAGATGGTGTTGCTCGGCAACCTGGCCGTTCGCGTCGGCAAGAAAGTCATGTGGGACGGCAAGAAGTTGAAGGCCGATCTCCCCGAAGCGCAGAAGCTGGTGACGAAGGCTTATCGCGTGTTCTAAACCAACAGGAATTCATCGAGCAACAAGAGACAACACATGAAACGATCACTCATTGCATTGCTGGGTGCCGCGTTGGTGAGCGGCGCGGTCACGACGGCCTCGGCCGCGTCGGCGGACTGGAAGCTCGCGCTCCAGGCGTGGACGTTCAACAAGGACACGTTCTGCGACACGGTGGACAAGGCCAAGGCGCTCGGTCTGAAGTATATCGAGGCATTTCCCGGCCAGGTCGTCGGCGGAGACATGGAAGGCAAGCTGACACCCGATCTGGACGCGGCGACGCAGAAGAAAGTGCTCGCGAAGTTGAAGTCAGCCGGCGTTACGCTGGTGAACTTCGGCGTCACGGGCGCGAAGGATGAAGTAGGTTGGACGAAGCTCTTCGAGTTCGCCAAGGCGATGGGCATCCAGACCATCGTGTCCGAGCCGGCGCCGGAGCAGTTGCCGCTCATAGACAAGCTCGCGAACAAATACAAGATCAACGTCGCGATCCATAACCATCCGCAACCGTCGCGTTACTGGAACCCGGACGCCGTCCTTGCGGCGATCAAGGGGTGCGGTAAGCGCGTTGGCGCGTGCGCGGACACTGGCCACTGGGTGCGGTCGGGTCTCTGCCCGCTTGAGAGCCTGAAGAAGCTGCAGGGCCACATCATCTCGCTGCACTTCAAGGACCTCGCCGAGAAATCGCCGAAGACCCATGACGTGCCGTGGGGCAGCGGTATTTCCAATCCCGCCGCCATGCTGGCCGAACTGAAGCGCCAGGGTTTCAAGGGTGTCTTCTCGATCGAATACGAACACACCACGCCACACCTGATGTGCGACGTGCAGAAGTGCGCCTGCTACTTCAGCCACGCCGCGCCGCTGTCCATCAAGGATCTGCTGGCAGGCAAGGCTTTGCCCGGCGGGTTTTCTTGGAACCCGGAAGACATCTGGGCCAATGTGAAACCTGACGTTGCCGGCAAGTGGAGCGACTCAATGATGCAAATCGTCGTCGCTCAGACACCCGCGCCGGACCAGAAGGCCAAGAAAGACATTAAGAAGGGCAAGAAGGGGAAGAAGAAGGACAAGAACAAGTAAAAGGGCGCGAAGTTAGTCGCCAAGAGCAGACTGTGCCGACAGCCGTGGTGGTGAAGGAAGGGTTCTTCGCCAACGCGGCTGTCGCGTTCTTGGGGCGAGGTTGCGCCCAACCAAGCCGGCATGCTTACGGTTGGACAACGAACGCCTTACTAGTTAGTTTCTAAAAACTGATGCCCTTTCCACTGGCACATCCGGCAGCCGTGCTGTCCCTGAGGCGCTATTGCCCTCGGTGGCTGAGTCTTCCTGCCCTCATCATTGGCAGTCTCAGTCCCGACATGGGCTACGCTTTTGGAGCACTTCGTGTGCAGGATTTCTCCCATCGGTTGTTCGATGGCCTCTTGTTTTGTTTGCCGGCAGGTCTGCTGGCCTTGATCGTGTTTCATCGTCTGTGCCCCCTGGTTGTCAGATGCCTGCCGGATGTTTACCGGCGGGAGTTGTTGCCGCTAAGCCAACATCCGCTCGGCTCTCCATGGATTCTCATTGTTTCGCTGCTGATTGGAGCGGTGACACATTTGCTCCTGGATTCTTTTACGCACAAGGACGGCTGGATGACGGAGCATCTGGCTGTATTGCAATTCCCTCTTTACGAGCATGGGCACCGCACGTTTCGGGTTTGCCACATCCTTTGGTATCTCTGTTCCTTTGTGGGCATTATCTGGGTTTGTCTTGTTTATCAGGAATGGCTGGCAAAGGTCGGTGCATCTGCCCAAGTTGCCTCAGGGCGAGCGCGATTTGGGAATGCAGTTCTGCTGGCTGTCGCTGTGATGGTGATGTCCGGCAGCCATTATCTGACTCGCCACTGGTGGGCAAACTTCGTGGAGGGGGCGTTCACTTTGTTGATATTGCTGGTGTTTGTCCTGAGAGCGGGCGCTTTGTCGAAGGCGAAATGATCTCGGCGGCCGGCCGCCACTGTGAAACCGGTAACAACTGGTTCTGACGGGGATGCCATCCAGTAAACGCGTCCAGCGCGCGAAATGCTCAGCTTGCCTTGCCATAACGACGGTTTTCCGTTTACCCTCTTTGCGTCGCACACGGACGTGCAACCGATGCTTTAAGATTGAGAGGATTCAACAGGAGTAATCATGCCACTTTATCGCGAACAGCATCTCCAGGAGATTTCCCGGAGGTTTCAGATTTATGGCCAGATTCTTCACGCGGAGGCATGCAAAATCGGGCACATCAACGAGACCTACACCGCCACTTACAATCAGGGTGGCGTGCTGGTCCGCTACATTCACCAGAAGGTGAACCAGACGGTCTTCAAAGATCCCGCGGCCGTGATGGACAACATCATGCGGGTGACGACACACATCTGGGACAAACTGGAAGCGCAGGGGGCGCGCGAGATGACGCGCCGGGTGTTAACGGTGGTGCCGACGCGCGATGGGAAGTCGTTCTGTCAGGATGGCGACGGCGAATTCTGGCGCACGTTTGTGTTCATCGAGAAGGTGCAGTCGTTTGAGTCGGTGCATACGCCCAACCAGGCGCTGGAAGCGGGGAAGGCGTTCGGGGTGTTTCAGAGTCAGTTGTCCGATCTCCGAGGCCCGCGGTTGCACGAGACGATCCTCGAGTTTCACAACACGCGGAAACGGTTTGCCGCGTTGCAGCAAGCGATTGCGGATGATCGCTGCAACCGTGCCGCGTCGGCGGTCAAAGAGATTGAGTTCGCGCTGAAGCAGGAACCGTGGATCGGCACACTGCTGGATGCTCATGCGGCCGGGAAAATTCCGGAGCGCATCACGCACAACGACACGAAGTTCAACAACGTGATGCTCGACTGGGAGACCGGCCATGCGATGTGCGTGCTGGATTTGGACACGGTGATGCCGGGCCTGGTCCTCTACGACTTCGGCGACATGATTCGCACGACCACCAGTCCCACGGTGGAGGACGAGGAAGACCTTTCCAAAGTGGCGATGCAGATGCCAATGTTCGAGGCGCTCGCGCGTGGTTATGTTGGCGCCGCGAAAGGCTTCCTGACGCCGGTGGAGAAATCGTATCTGGCGTTTTCCGGCAAGCTGATCACGTTCACCATCGGAATTCGTTTCCTCGCCGATTATCTGGCAGGCGACACCTATTTCCGCGTCCATCGGCCTCATCACAACTTGGACCGCTGCCGCACGCAGTTCAAACTGGTCCAGTCCATCGCCGCTCAGGAAGAAGCGATGCAGAAGCTGGTAGATGGCATTTAGCAAGGAATAGTGAGAGCGCCAGCAGCTATAACCTATGCAACAATAGCCGCTCACCTGGTCGGCAGCGCAGTTCTCTTCGGTATCCTCAGCGGATTAACCGCTGTCTTCTTCGCTCCCATCTTATCGGTTTTTGGCTGGTTCTTCCTAGTGCCCGAAGCGCTCGCGGCAACCGTGCAATGGTTCGTTTATCGGCCATCGGGTAGGAAGTGGAGAATTGGATTTCTGCTGGTGTCCGCCATCATCGCCGCGCCATTGGTTGCGCTGGTTGGTCCGAAGGAAGTAGGAAGTGAAAAGCAATGGGCATTAGCTTACGCGTTTGCAGCCGGCTGCGCCGCCATCGCTTCTGGGCTAATCATTCAGTTCGCGAAAACGCCCAAACCAACGTCACCGCGCGACGCCTGAGCACAGTAGTGCAAGGTTCATTGGAGCAGTCTCTCGCAATGCATGGCCGGCTCGCGCGGCGCACCCGTTACTTCAGAGCGGCGCTGACGATCTGTTGGGCCTCGGCGACGATGGCGTCGAGATGGGACTGGCTCTTGAAGCTCTCGGCGTAGAGTTTGTAGATGTTCTCCGTGCCCGACGGCCGCGCGGCGAACCAGCCGTTCTCCGTGACGACCTTCAACCCACCGATGTCCGCGTTGTTGCCGGGGGCCTTCGTCAGCCGGGCGGTGATCGCTTCGCCGGCCATCGTCGTGGCGGTGACGGCCTTGGGTGAGAGCTTCTTCAGCTTTTGCTTCTGCTCGGACGTGGCGGGCGCGTCTATGCGGGTGTAATACGGCGTGCCAAACTCCGTCGTCATCTCCAGATAATGGCGGCCGGGGTCTTCGCCGGTAACTGCCGTGATTTCCGCCGCTAGCAGACCGAGCAGCGGGCCGTCCTTGTCGGTGGTCCAGACCGTGCCGTCCCTGCGCAGGAAGCTCGCGCCGGCGCTCTCTTCGCCGCCGAAACAGAATGAACTGTCAATTAGTCCGGCTGCGAGAAACTTGAATCCTACCGGCACTTCGCAGAGCGTGCGGCCGAGGCTGGCGACGACCCGATCAATGAGGTTGCTGCTGACAAGCGTTTTACCGACCGCTGCCGTCGCGGGCCAGTTGGGCCGATGCGTGAGCAGGTAGCGGATGGCGACGGCGAGATAATGATTAGGGTTCAGCAGCCCGACCGATGGCGTGACGATGCCGTGGCGATCAGAGTCGGGATCGTTGCCAAAGGCGATGTCGAACTGGTCCTTGAGTTTCACCAAGCCGGCCATCGCGTAGGGGCTGGAGCAATCCATCCGAATCTTGCCGTCGCGATCCAGCGTCATGAATCCAAACGTCGGATCAATCTTCTTATTGACCACCTCGATGTTAAGGCCGAAGTGTTCGCGAATCGGCTCCCAATAGCCCACGGCAGCGCCGCCGAGCGGGTCCACGCCGATCTTGATGTGCGCGGCGCGGATCGTGTCCATGTCAATCACCGCGTCGAGATCCTTCACATAGGGCCAGACGAAATCGGTGGGATGCGTCGTGGCTGCCTTCAACGCGGTGGAGTAGTGGATGCGTTTGACTTCCTTGTTGCCGCCGCGGAGCAACGCGTTGGCGCGGTCCTGAATCCAGTTGGTGACATCGGTGTCGGCGGGGCCGGCGGTGGGCGGATTGTATTTCATGCCGCCGTCGGCGGGCGGGTTGTGTGACGGCGTGATGAGGACGCCGTCGGCGAGGCCATTCTTCCGGCCATGATTGTAAACGAGGATTGCGCGAGAGATGGCAGGCGTCGGCGTCACGCCGTCGTCTTGTTGAATGCATGTCTCGACGCCATTGGCCGCAAGCACCTCCAGTGCAGTGCGCTCGGCCGCGCTCGACAAGGCGTGCGTGTCCTTGCCCATGAGCAGCGGCCCATTGATGCTGTTGGCGCGGCGGTAGTCACAAACGGCCTGTGAGATGGCCAGCACGTGCGCTTCGGTAAACGTTCCTTCCAGCGACGTGCCGCGGTGGCCGCTGGTGCCGAAGCTGACCAGTTGGTTCGGGTCGGCAAGATCGGGTGTGCGGTCGTGGTAGGCCCGTTCGAGAGCCGCGACATCAATCAACATCTCCGCCGGAGCGGTCGTTCCTGCCAGTGGATGTGCTTTCATGAGATAGCGATTGCGTGAAACATGCCTCAAGGGAACGCTCTAGTCGAGCGCGAGCTACTTGCCGCCTTGCGCCAGCCACGCGGAGGTGACCCGATCAAACTCAGCGTCGGCCTCGGGGTTCACCACCTTCCGGTCGGGATGCTGGTGGAACCAGTCCACCGACTCGCGGATGCCCGCGCGGAATGGCTTGCGGCACTGGAAGTCGGGCACGAACCGCTTGATCTTCGAGTTGTCGAAGATTGCCGGGTAGGCTTTATCTCCTTTAACCGTGCCGATGAGCCGCGGGCACTGTTGGCAGATGAACTCGACCGGAACCTTCAGGACGCGCGGCGAGTTCACGCCGAGCGCGGCGGCGGTCTCGGCGTAAATCTGGTTCCACGTCAACGCCTCGTCGCTGGTGATGTGGAACGTCTCACCGATGGCCGCGTTGTTTCCGGCCAGTCCCGCCACGCCGACCGCAAAATCACTTGTCGCCGTCAGCGTCCATGGATTCTCCCCGTCGCCCGGGACGAAGACCGGTTTGCCAGTTTCCAATCGGGCGGCGAGTGTGTAGCCGGAACTGGAGACAGGGTTTGGAAACCAGCGCGGTGAATATGTGTGTGACGGACGCACGACGGTCACAGGAAAACGCGACGTGTGCCACTGTTCGCGCAGCCAGTTCTCGCACTGCTCCTTCTTTTGCGCGTAATCCCAGAACGGATTGCCCAGCGGTGTTTCCTCCGTGATCGGCAGGCGCTGCGCCGGTTTGACGTAGGCTGCGGCGGTGCTGATAAAAACATACTGGCGAATGTTGCCACAGAAAAGCGCGTGGTCCAACTGCACGTCCGCTGGTTCGTAACCGAGGAAGTTGATGATAACGTCTGGCGACACGCCGCTCAACGCTGCGTGCATGGAGGCTGCATCCTTGCGGTCTGCCGCTACCGAGCGATACTGCGGCGGCACCAACGAGCGCCCGCGCGTCAGAACAATAATTTCGTGTCCACGCCGGTGCAGGAGTTCTGCGCAATCCGTCGAGAGATTGCCCGTCCCTCCGATGAACAGGATTTTCATGCCACAGCCTTCAGCAACAGCGCGGCGTTGTGCCCGCCGAATGCGAAGGACTGGGTCACGGCGGTTTGGATGGTGTGGCTGCCATCCGAACGCACGAAGTTGAGATCGCGGACGGGGTTCTGAAGGTTCTTGCAGACGTGGGTTGTGCTGTCCCGAATGGAAAGCGCGGCCACCAGCGCTCCAAGCGCGCCGCTGGCTCCGATGGTGTGGCCTAGCAGCGACTTGGTGGAATTCACCAAGACCTGCTTTCCGAAAACGCGCTCAATGATCTCCGCCTCGGTGGTGTCGTTCAGAAGCGTGCCGGTGCCGTGGGCATTCACGTAATCCACATCCTGTCCCGCGCAGCCTGCGGATTGAAGCAATTGCGCGAGCATTCGTGTGATCTGCTCGCCGTTCGGCTGCATCATCATGATGTTGTAGCCGTCGCAGGTTTCCGAGTAAGCCGCGACCTCACAGATGATGTTGGCGTTGCGTTTGCGCGCGTGTTCCAGGTCTTCCAGCACCATGATCCCGCAGCCGCCCTGGCTGAAGAGAAACCCGGATCGGTCGCGATCGAAGGGACGGTTGAGTTGGTCGTTGCTGAAAGGCTGCTTGCCTTGCGCGACCAGGGTTTTGGCGACATCGAACCCGCGAAAAATCATCCCGTAGTCATCGGAGAGATACTCGACCCCGCCGGCGATGGCGATGTCTATGCCGCCGCTTTGCAGGGCTTGGAAGGCGTTTCCAAGAGCCACGGTGCCGGACGAGCAGGCGGAACAGCTTGTTTGCGCCGGGCCATGAATGCCGAACTTGATGGCGATGTTCGACGAGACGGCGTTGGGCATGATCATCGAAACCACGAAGGGATTGGCCCGAAATGGGATGAGAATGTCGGAGGCGACGCGCTCAACAAGTTGCCGGGCCTGCTCGGGTGTGTCCGATGGGTCGAGCAGTTTCGTGAGTTCCTGCAACCGTTGCGGCTGCTGCGCAAGCATGTGATACGCGGCATTCGACAGCAGCGAGTTCATGCCGCCGACACCGGTGCCAAGAAAAATGCCGGTCCGGATGGAGTCAACATTCGTCAACACATAGGCGTTGCGTTTCACATCCACGAGGGATGGTGTCAGACCGGCGTTGTTGAGAGCCTCGGCGGCTGTCTCCATGGCGATCACGGCCGCAGTGTCGAGCTTGGTTCTTTCGATATCGTTGACGATCTTGCTGTTTTGGGCTGGTGGTGGCAGCGGAGCCCACACGCGCGAGTTGAAATGATAGAAGTCGTGCCACTTCGAGGGGATGTCGGCAACCGATGTGACGCCGTTGAGGCACCCACGCCAGAATTCCTCAACGGTTGTCCCGATGGACGTGAACGCGCCCAAGCCGGTAATAACAACTCGGCGGCTCATTGACTACGGTTGGCTCTTGGCCAGGAAGTTCTTCTCGATATAGGCGACGGTCGAGTTGACGGTCGTCAGTTTGTCCAAATCCTCTTCGGGTATCTGCCGCTTAAAAGCGTCTTCGAGGGCCATGACCAACGTGACCCGGTCCAAGGAATCGGCGCCAAGGTCATTGACGAAGTTGCTCTCGGGCTTGATCATGTCTTGCGCAATACCGAGAACCTTCGCGATAACCGTCACGACTTGCCGATATACTTCAGGATTGGCGGTGCTGCTTTCGCTCATACACTATCTTTCGTGACATAAAGTTGGTTCTTGCTCAAGCAATATGTGTGGCGGGCGGGCTACCAACCGTTCCCGCTGTGGGCCGCCTCGTCAATCTTCCGCTCGTCAAAGTTGAACTGTTTGGCGAAATCCACGATCCCGCCGATATGTTCCCTCATGGAAGGCATCATGGTTGGGGAGATGAACGACAGGAGCTTGCTACAGTCGTAGATGCTTGCGTCGTTGTTGATGTAGCTGTCGAACAAGGCACCGACGGTCTTGTAGTAAAACTGCTCGATTCTGTTGAGGTCCGTGGGGATGGTATTCACGAAGGAAGCGTTTTCATAGCCAATGTGTTCCAAGGCCGCCTTGGTTATTTCCACGGTATTGGCAGCTTCGGGGTTGGCGATGTTGAGTTGCCCGACGTGCGAATGAACGGACTTGACGATGGCTTTGGCGACGAAATCCACCGGCACGACGTTCATCGTAGCCGTCTCGTGGATGCACAGGCGAAGCGGGCTATGAAGTTCCGCCTTCTTCAACTGCCAAAAGAACTTGAGCCACCCGTAGAAGACATCGAATTTCGGCGTGTAGTATAACGGCTGGTCCATCACCCTTCCGCAAATGATGCTGGGGCGAAGTATCTGAAAACTGATCCCTTTCTCCTCGCAGTAGCGGGCGACTTCGAACTCAACCTTGGCTTTGGATTCCTCGTAGGGGTTGCGGTAGGTGTGCGACGGCAGACTCAGATAATCGTCGCCGATGCGTCCCTGCTGAATGCCCGACGAAAACACGGTGCCGATGTAGATGAACCGGATCGCATATCCGTCCAGCGCGCGCAGAAGGTTGAGGGTGCCCTCGTAGTTGTGCGCGTAAACGTCGTCTCTGGCCTCCTGCGTGGTCTCCAAGTTGACCGATCCGGCACTGTGGATGACCGTCAAAGGCTTGCGCGTAGGAACTGAGGTTTGAATGGCTTCCTTCAAGCCGGCCAAGTCGCAAAGATCAGCCGAGATCGGGTGGATGGATTGCCGGGCCAAGGGAGCGCAGCCCGTAAGGAAGTGCGGGACGAACTTGTTATGCAGAACCCGATCAATACGCTGGGACGCGGTGAAGGACGAAGAACCTCTTAGAACCGGAAAAACCCTGCCGGCAAGCGAGCCTTTATTCAGATCTCCCAGCAGTTCATACAGCACATGCATGCCGACAAGCCCTGTGCTTCCGGTAATAAGTATGTTGGCTTCCGTCATAGGTTCGATCAACGCGTCTTGCTTACGCACATCGTTTGCCGAAATTTACAGTAAAAACGTTCTTTAGCATGAAAAAGCGCTCGTGTTCTACCTTCGGGATCAACAAGCGCTAACTACCTCAACTAAACCAAAATGTTGGAGAATAGGAAGAACTAATTCAACATCATTTATGTGATTGCTGACAAATAAAGGGCAGTTTCTCGCCTGCCCCAAGCGACTCAAGATGTCAGTTTGTCTGGCCGGTTATGTCCTAGTGGGGACTTGGGAAGGAGTCGGACGGGAGTTTCCTGACCCGCAACTCCGTTGCGACATGCGTCGGCTTTGCTTGAACCCTCATGGGCGTGCAATGGATCGTCTGTTCGATTTGCGCGACGATGCGATTGAGTAGTTGTTTGGCGGCGTTGGGCGAGAAGCTGCGGCGGTCGTAGAGCATCGTCAGGCTCAACTGGTCGGCATAGGTGTAGAGCGTGCAAGAGATTCCGGAGCCGGTGCGGACGGGTGGCGCGGTGTCAATCGCCTCCACAACCAGATTGCCGGCGAGCAGCTTCCCGTCGTGGCGGTGCAGTGGTGTGTCGTTGAAGATTCTTCCCAGATTGCTCAAGACGGCCGTGGTCAGGCATCGGTTGGTCCGGAAGATTCTCTCCAGGCTACCCATCGCTTTTTCACCGACTGCCATTGCATTTATGAACGCCGCTGGCAACCGGGAGGTCTTGAGAAACCGGGTTTCGCTTCGGATGCCGTCCAGCAGAGACTCGGGATTCACGCGCGAGATCTGGCTTGAACGGCGATCAATGTTGATCATTCCCATCACGTTGGTCGCGGGCAGACGGTTGTGCTCAGGCCCGCGCAGATTGAAGGGGATGAGGATTCGTAGAAACTGCCCGCATTGCCTGCTGTGGCGCTGGTTCCACTCATGCATTGCCAGGAAGAAATCGCGTATCATCAGGTCGTTGAGCGTTCCGCCGCTCTGCTTTGCTGTGGCCAGCAGGCTACCGAGTTGGGTGTCGCTGAACCGCCATGTCAGGAGATCAGGCACAACCGTATCGTGGACTTCGGCCCCAAACTCGCTGGCTGCTTCAGGAGCATGCAGCGGCGTTGGCCGCGTAAGAAAGAACAACGGCAGCCTGACAAACGCGGCCCAGGCGGCAACCAGTCCATGAAGCAGTCGGTTCTGCTGGCGTGTGCCCAAGCGATGTCGGCGGCGAAGCCCATCAAAGTCCAGCGGACGAAAAGCGGGCGTCGTCTCCGCCGCCCCGCGACGCTTCCAGTCGTAAGCGCAGAGCACGTCGGCGATGAACTGGTTTGCCGCCACGCCGTCGCAGCAGACATGGTGAAACTGGAACCGGACCTCCCCGCGGTCGTTACTGTGGCGGACCCAGATGCGCAGGCCGTTTTCTTTCCGCAGATCAATGCGGAAGCTGCCCGGAAAAAGCATCGGAACGTCTTCGTCGGCGTGATCGAGCCACGGGAGCAGTTCGGGCGACATGACCCATGTGAGGTCGCGTTTGTGGCCGCCGGTGACCCGCGCGTGCAGGAGAGGATGTCGTTGCAGGGCCGCTTCCAGTGCTCCCGCAAACGCCGCCTTGTCGAGCGTGCCGGAAAACAGCACGCGGACGAAAAACGACATGGGAGATGTCGGCCGGTCATCGGCCCACATGTAGCGTTCGAAGACGTTCAGTTTCAGCGGAAACAGCATATCCTACCAAAAACTTACCACCATCTTGCGAGATAATCCTCCTTCATAGCGTGCGGCCCGTGGTTCCGTATGAACCACCACGCGCCGCGCGGAATGAAATGGCGACCCCGACGGGATTCGAACCCGTGTTGCCGGGATGAAAACCCGGAGTCCTAGGCCTGACTAGACGACAGGGTCGCAGGAAGAACGAGCGCACGAATATAGTGAACAATCTCCCCATGTCACGCCGGAAGTTTGGGAAATCGCTCGCGACGTGGGCAAAAAACACCCGACGCCGGTGGCGCGCCTACACCGTCATGATTTCTTTTTCCTTCTCGGCGAGGTGGCGTTCGATCTCGGCGACGTATTGATCGGTCAGCTTCTGGACTTCCTTTTCAGCGGTGGCCAGTTCGTCCTCGGTGATCTTGCTGTCCTTCTGGGTCTTCTTGACAGCTTCAAGGCCCTCGCGGCGCTCGTTGCGGATGGCAACGCGGCTGTTCTCGGCGAATTTCTTGCAGACCTTGTCGAGTTCGCGCCGGCGTTCCTCGGTGGGTTGGGGCAGGAAGATGCGGACGACTTTGCCGTCAATACGCGGGGAGACGCCGAGGCTGGACTTCTGGATGGCCTTCTCGATGAGGGCGACGTTGGAGGCGTCCCACGGCTGAATGGCAATGGTGCGGGCGTCGGGCGTGGAAATGCCGGCGACATCGCGGAGGCGCATCATGGTGCCGTAGGTTTCGATCTGGATGTTCTCCACCAGCGACGTGGAGGCGCGCCCGGTGTGGATGCCGGCCAACTCGCGCTCGAAGACCTCGACGGTCTTGAGCATCTTCTCTTCGGTTTCCAGCAGGATTTCGTCAACGCATTCTGGCATGGCATTACTCGGCAACGAGGGTGCCGACCTTTTGTCCGAGCACAGCACGCTTGATGTTGCCGGTTCGGAACATGTTAAAGACGATGATCGGGATGCGGCTCTCCATACACATGCTGAACGCCGTCGTATCCATCACTTTCAAGCGCCGCGCGATGGCTTCGGCGTAACTGATCCGGTCGAATCGTCGGGCCTTGGGGTTCTTCTTCGGGTCGCTGTCGTAAACACCGTCCACTTTCGTGGCTTTGAGGATGACATTCGCTTCGATCTCCGCCGCGCGCAGGGAGGCGGTGGTGTCGGTGGAGAGGAATGGGCTGCCGGTGCCGCCGCCGAAGATGATGACGCGGCCTTTCTCCAAGTGGCGGATGGCGCGCCGGCGGACGAACGGCTCGGCGATCTTCTGCATCTCAATAGCTGTCTGCAAACGCGTCGGCACGCCGGCGTTTTCGAGTGCGTTCTGCAACGCCAGCCCGTTCATGACGGTGGCGATCATGCCCATGTAATCGGCGGTGACGCGGTCCATGCCAGTCCCCTCGGCGGTGATGCCGCGCCAGAGATTGCCGCCGCCGATGACGAGAGCTAGCTGGACACCTGTGCGACGCACCTCGCGGACTTCGCGCGCAATGCGGTTGACCACCGCCCAATCAATGCCGAAACCATCCTCGCCCTGCAATGACTCGCCGCTGAGTTTGAGCAACACGCGACGGTAGCGGGGCGCTGTTTTCATGGTGTCTAGCTTTGTGCCGGTTGGGCGGGAGTTTCCGCCGCGGGCAACACCGTGTCAAGCGATTCACCCACCTTCCAGCGGATGAAGCGCCGGATGAGAATGTTCTCGCCGAGCTTGGCAACGGTGGTGGTCACCAAGTCTTTGACCGTCTGGTTCTGGTCACGAACGTAGCCTTGTTCGAGCAAGCAGATGGTCTGGTAGAACTTGTCGAGCTTGCCTTCAACGATCTTGGCGATGGCTTGCGGCGGCTTGTTCTTGACCTGGGCGGCGGCAATTTCCTTTTCGCGTTCGACGATGGCGGCGGGCACGTCCTCGCGGGCCACGTAGCGCGGCTCGGCCGCGGCGATCTGGAGCGTGATGTTCTTGACGAACTCGCGGAAGTCCGGGTTGCGCGCGACGAAGTCGCTCTCGCAGTTGATCTCGACGAGCACGCCGACTTTGTCGCCGACGTGGATGTAGCTGGCGATGATGCCTTCCTTGGCGGCGCGCGCCGACTTCTTGTCGGCGATGGCTATGCCGCGCTTGCGGAGGATGACTTTGGCTTTTTCAAAGTCACCGCCTGCTTCGCCGAGCGCGTTCTTGCATTCCATCATGCCCGCGCCGGTTTCTTCGCGGAGTTTCTTTACAATTTGAGCAGAGATTTCAGCCATGGTCTTGAACTTGAATGATTGTTGATGATGAGAACGTTTTGAAGCGACCGCCCTTTACGCAGTGGCGGCGGGAGCTTCCGGCGCGGGCGCTGGTGCCGCTGCCGCTGCTGCCGGAGGCGGCAGGTTGGCGCCGAGTTCTACGAGCGACTCAACGACGGGCTCGGTGAGGCTGTGGATGATGAGCCTGATGGCGCGGATGGCGTCGTCGTTGGACGGAATCGGATATTGGACGCGGTCGGGGTCGCAGTTGGTGTCCACGATGGCGACGACGGGGATGCCGAGGCGGTTGGCCTCATGAATGGCGTTTTCCTCGCGCTTGATGTCTATGACCACCATCGCGGCCGGCTGCTTCTCCATGTTGACGATGCCGTCGAGGTTCTTGTGGAGCCGGGCGGCCTCGCGCCGCATTGAGGAGACTTCCTTCTTGTGCATTCTGGCCATCTCGCCGCTGGTTTCGAGGCCCACGATGTAGAGCAGGCGCTTCACGCTCCGGCGGATGGTGACGAGGTTGGTGAGAGTGCCGCCGACCCAACGCTCCGTGACGGAATGCATCTGGGTGGACGCGGCGGCCTCGCGGATGGCTTCCTGAGATTGTTTCTTGGTGCCGACCCAGAGGATCTTGCCGCCTTTGAGAGTGGTCTTGCGGAGGAACTCGCAGGCTTCCTGCAGCAACTCCGCGCTCTTGACGAGGTCAATGATGTGAATACCGTTGCGCGCCTCGAAAATAAACGGCTTCATCTTCGGGTTCCATCGCTTGGTCTGGTGACCGAAATGACATCCTGCTTCCAACAAGTCTTTAATTGTAGCGGCCAATGTATCCTCCGTCTGTTGCATCCCACCGCGCCAGTCGCGCCGCGGGACACCCCGGCTGTTTGCCGGGGTTCTGTTTATTGTTATTGTGTCCCGTGATCCCGCTTAGGCAGGACGCGGGGACGTTCAAGGCGCGCTACTGTAGGCATTCGAGCCGGCCATGCAAGCAGTTTTTCGGCTTTTTTGCTCAAGAAACCGGCATGAGTCACGTCGCCGTTGGCTTCTGCGACAGCGCCGTTCCGTATAACAAAACAGTTGCCGGACTGTGCTTGACGTGGAAACGCAAGACGATAGACTGCGCGGTCGGTAGGGCGCCATGTGGAGACTTGAGACTCAACCGTGGGTTGTTGATCAAGGGGTTGTTGCCCAAGCCGGCGGATGTTTGCAGATGACGTCCGGCCGCGCGCTGACAGCCCGGCTTGCAATGGGTGTTGCAGAGAGTTCTAAGCTCGTCTGGCCCTCGTAAATGATACATCGGGCAAGGGAAATCGCATGAAGAAGAAACAACCGAGTCAAAAGAAAACTTCCGCTACAAAACCTTCCGTTCGCAAGACGGCCAGTGCCAAAACCAACGGCAGTCCAACGGTGAAGTCGGCCATGATGTCGTCGCAGGACTTGTGGGCAACTGTGGACATCGAAACGACCTCCGTTACCATCCAGCGCGGCACCAACTACCGGCTGCCACTCGATTTTTCGCAGGCACCGAACGGCGCAGGGCAGTTTGACAGCGTGATGTATATGACCTCGCTGACCGCGCCTTACTGTCCGGAGGCGGTCATTCAAGAGGACGCCAATTACAAGACGGAGCAGCGCTGTGCGTGGGTCATTTACGTGCCCGATGATGGTTACCAGACGACCATCAATGTGACGCTGACGGGACAACTTCGCGGCACCGGCTGGACCGGCGGTTCGTCGGTGGACGGCCTGTGGGGGGCGCCGGAGTTGATCTACTAGAACGCTCCTGCGGATGATCATTCGACGCTCCAAGGTCGGCCGCGCGCCGTCGCTGCCGGCAGGGAAATCGCCATCGCCGCTGCCTGCTGCGGCTGTGAAGATCCTGTCTTCCGGTGGAATGCCGCAGCAGCCGTTGCCGCCGCCGGGCAAGCAGACGGCCTGCGTCATCACCTGCCACAACTATGGGCGCTACCTGGCGGCTTGCGTGGAGTCGTGTCTGGCACAGACGGTTCCGTTTGCGGTGATTGTGGTGGTGGACGACGCCAGCACGGACGACACGCGGGTGGTGGCGCAACGTTTCGCCGGGCGCGGCGTCCGCTATCTTCGAGGCGAGTGGAAGAATTTCTCGCATGCTCGCAACGCGGGCGCGGCGGCGTTGCCGCGGACGGCCTTCCTGCTGTTTGTGGACGCGGACAATATTCTGTCGAAGAGCTACCACGAACTGTTACTGGCGGGATTCAACGCGCCGAACGTGGGCGCGGTCTATGGCAACATTTACTACTTCAACGACGCCGGCGAGTTCATCGGCTATTCGCCTTACATCAAGCCGCATGATTACCATCAACTCCGCATCAACAACTATGCAGATGCTTGCGCGTTGATGCGGCGTGAAGCGTTCGACCAGATGCGTGGCTGGGCGGACGGCGCGTATCTGACGGACTGGATGATGTGGCTGGAGATGACGCGGCATGGATGGCACCTGCGCTTCATCCCAAACGCGATCCTGAATTATCGCGTCCACGAGCAGCAGATGAGTTGGGAGAGGTTCGGTTTGTGGGAGCCGCATATTGATCCATTGCGCCGTTCCTGCCTGACGGCGATTGTCACGCTGTTTTCCGGGCGGCGATGGGTGCTGGAACGCTACGAACGCTGGCTGCGCGCGCTACAGTGGGAGAGGCCGAGCCTTCATGTCGCGGCTCTGGACAACTCCGGCGACGCGGCTTACGGCGAGGCGTTGCGGGCCATGCTGGGACGTTCGGGTCTGGCCTACAGCTACATGCGCGACGGCAGCCGTGCAGTGCCGGAGGTTTCGTCGGATCGGTTTACAGACAGCCGCCTGCATCGGAGCCGGCACGCCTACGCGCTGGCGGCACATCTCGCGCGGCTCTACGCCACAGCGCGTCAGCATGTGCCGGCGGCGACGGATTTCATCTGGACGGTCGAGGAGGACATCGAACCGCCCGCCGACGCGCTGCATCATCTTTGTCTGGGCATGTTCCAACACAAGCGCGCGGGAGTGGTGACGGGCGCGGCGCGGTCGCGGTTTGAGAATCGGTGGTTGTTGTGGTCCGGTGACGCGGCGCTACCGGCGCCGCCGGCGAGGCTGGCTTACGTTCCCGTGGATGCCACCGGTTTCTACTGCGCGTTGTTTCGGCGGCCGGTGTGGGACGCGCTCGCGTTCCGGCCCACGCGCGACTGGTCGGTGCTAAATTGCGCCTATGACTGGGCGGCGATGCATGACGTGATCAAGAACGGCTGGCAGGTGATGGTATCTGGCAGCGTCATCTGCAAGCATTGGCAGGAGAACGGCACGTTCGTGTAGGCCGGTTGGAGGGAACCAAGGACTATGGCTGCGGCCAGGGCTGGCCGTTGACTTTCTTCAGTGTGGAGATGCTGCGGAGGAGAGTCGTGTGCTGGGTCAACAGGGTCGGATTGCAGTTCAATTGTTCCAGCGGCACGCCGGCGAGTGGGGACAAATTGCGGACGGGCGCGCCGCTGCAATAAAGCTCCTTTAGTGGCATTCCCTTCAACGGCGAGAAGTCCGCAACACGAGTGTCAACGCAGTTCAGCCACACCAGTGGCATGCCGGCCAGCGGCGAAAGGTCGGTGACGGGCGCGACCCAGAGGTTCAAGCGGGTCAGCGGTGCACCTTTCAACGGCGTCAAATCTGTGACATGGCTGCCGCCACAATTCAGATGCTGGAGCGGCATTCCCTTGAGCGGCGTCAAATCTGACACTTGGCTGTAGGAACAATCCAGAAACTCCAGCGCCATCCCGCGCAAAGGCGACAGGTCGGTCAGCGTGCGCGAATCAGGGGAGCCGGCGCATTGGAGTTTGCGCAGGCGCGGCAGCGCGCGCAGGGCTGAGATGTCCGTCACACCGGCGGACGAAAAGGAAAGCTCGATCACTTGGCCGCCTTCGATGATGTGGGTTTCCTGGCCGTCGAAGGTTGGGTTGAGTTGTTTGAGTGTTTCCACAACACGCGTTACCTGTCGCTCGGGAGGCAACACGGCCACGAACCGGATAAAGGCGTCATCCACCGGTCGTGGTTTGACGGCGGCTGTGGTGTTGATGGACTTGGACCGCGCGGGCTGCGTGACATTCAGGCGCATCCAGAACGCCGCAGCAGGCAAGCCGTTGATCTTTTCCAGCGTCTTGATGCCGCGCAACAAGTCGCTGTCGCGGTCGGCAACGAAATCGCACAGCAGCTCCTTCAGTGGCATTGCGCGCAGCGGGGAGGGATCGGTGACTCGCGTGCCGCTGCAATTCAGCAGCGTCAGCGGCATCTCTTCCAGCGCCAGCAGGTTGCTCACGGCCGTGTTGTTGCAGTGCAGCACTTCCAATTTCATTCCATACAGCGGCAACAAGTCGCTCACCTGCGTGTTGGCGCAGTTGAGCGTCTTCAACGCCATGTCTTTGAGCGGGCTGAGGTCGGACAGGACGCCTTTGCCGGTCTGGCCGGGCCACGGCGAGAGATGCAGCCGTTTCAACCCGCTCAGGTCGCGCAGTGGCGAGAGGTCGCGCACGGCGACAGTGGAAAACACCAGTTCTGAAACCGCGCCGTTTTCGATCTTGTGCGTCTCGCGGCCGTCGAAGCTGGGATTAAGCTGCCGCAGCCGCGCGATGACGCGCGCGAGTTGCTGTTCTGGCGGCAGGACCGCAGCGGTGGCCGTGGGCAGCGCGACAGAAGCTGGGGGCGGCGTGGCCGGCGTGTCGGTTGCGACCGCTTGCAGAAGCTCCGTTGCCGGCTTGCCGTTAATGATTTTGAGCGTGGGAATGGCGCGGAGCAAAACGGCGTGCTGTGCCAGCAGCGGTGCATCGCAGTGCAGTTCCTCCAGCGGCACGTTGCGCAGGGGGGAAAGATCTTCGACGAGCGTTGTCTTGCAGTTCAACCAGCGCAACGAGCTTTTGGCCAGCGGCGACAGATCGCTGACGGAAGTGTGGAATAGATCAAGCCGGGTCAACGGGGCATTCCTCAGGGGCGAAAGGTCGCTGACGGGGGTGCTGGAGCAGCGCAACTCTTGGATCGGCATGCCGGCCAGCGGTGTCAGGTTGCTCACTTGGCTGTCACCGCAGTCCAGCGCCTCCAGTTGCAGGCCGCGCAACGGGGATAGATCGGCAAGTGGGTGGTCATCCTTGCCGCCGTGGCAATCGAGTCGTCGCAGACCGGTCAAGGCGCGCAGCGGCGAGATGTCGTTGACGGCTACTGATGAGAGTTTCAATTCGATGACTTGGCCGCCTTCTATTCTTGGAGTGGCTTGACCGTCGAAGCCGGGATTGAGTTGTTTGAGTGTGGACAGCACGCGTTGGACTTGTTGTTCGGCTGGAAGAGCTGCGATTTCCGCGACGAACGGGTCACCGGAGGTTGGCGCGGCTTGCGTGCCGGCGGCAGTGGCAGATGGCGCGATCGCAGATGGCGGTGTTTGGCTTTGCGTTTCAGTTTGGTTGTGGGCCGGGGGCGGAACCGGCTCACCGAAGCCTGACTTCCAAGGTTCCCATATCCACAGACCGGCGCCGATGATGATGATCGCCGCGACCGCGACGTAGTAAACCAAGACATGTGATTGTGGCTGTGTTTGCTGCGCACGGGAAACGGTGGAAACAGCCGTGGGGTGCGGCGGTGGTGTGACTGGTTCCAGTAGTTGATAATGCACACGGCGCAGATCGGCAATCAACTCGATGTAGCTCTGGTGCCGGGCATGAGGTTGCTTGGCCATCATCTTGCCGAGCAGGAACACCACCGGCATCGGGCAGTTGGGCATTTTGCTCAGGATGCCTGGCGGCGGGTCGTAGATGTGCTTGTGGATGATAGCCATCGAGTCGCCGGAGCTGTAGGGCGGTTCGCCCGTAATGAGATGGTAGAGCGTGCAGCCGAGGCTGTAGATGTCGGCGCGGAAATCTATCTCCTTTTGGCCGCGCCCTTGTTCCGGGCTGATGTAGAACGGCGTGCCTACCGCCTGGCCGGTGGTGGTCAGTCCGTTACTGGTCTCGCTTGCGCTTTTGGCGAGTCCGAGGTCGCCGAGCTTCACTTGGCCGGTATTGGAAAGAAAGATGTTCGCGGGCTTGATGTCGCGATGGATGAGCTTGGCATGTTGCCATGCGTGGTCGAGCGCCTCGGCGACGAACACGCCGATCGCCAGCGCCTCTGTGAGCGGCAGCCGTCCTTCGCGGGCGAGCCGGTCGCGCGCGGACTCGCCTTCCACCAGCTCCATCGCAATGTAGTGGGTGCCTTCGGATTCGCCGGCGCTGAACACCCGGATGAGGTTGGGATGGTCCAGCTTGGCGGCCAGGGTCGCCTCGCGCCGGAAACGGGCGATGAACTCCGGGTCCTGTGCCAGGTCGTTCGAGAGCGCCTTGAGGGCCACCAACCGGTCGAGGTTGATGTCGTGGGCCTTATAGACCGCGCCCATCCCGCCCTGACCGAGCTTCTTCAGGACTTCGTAGCACGCAAATGTTTGACCTTCCAGTGATGCCATGTCACGCGCCAGTTGAAAACCACGAACGTTTCCTAGGAAGACATTGTTTCTGTTGAACACATCTTTGTCAATCAGCGAGCCGACCGGCCAGTGGCATGAGCGGCGTTTGGTAGCAGAGAGCGTTCCTTGTTTTTTGCACCGGATCGTGTTACCCCTCAGGTGAGAACATGAGCGAAAAAGGATTGGAGCATATTACCGAGCGAATCGTGGCGTCCTACAAGACCTACGGTGGCATCAACCATATTGACGGCGCGAACTTGCCATCAAAGGAGGCCGTGGTCGGGATCACGCGCGACTTGATGCGGCTGCTGTTTCCGGGCTTCGTGGACAATGACGTGATCTACAGCAGACAGGTCCACGAATTTGTCGCCGTGCTCGCTGCGTCCGTCAGCGGGCGGTTGCAGGAAGAGATCATCAAGGCGTTGCAATACCGGGCTGGCCATGCCTTGGACGGGACTCAGCGCGACCATGAGGCGGAGCGGTTGACGCTGGAGTTCATGGAAGCGATTCCGGGCATCCGCGGACTGCTTCAGACCGATGTGGTGGCGACGTATGAAGGCGACCCCGCTGCCATTAGCAACGAAGAAGTCATCCTCGCTTATCCCGGCTTGGAAGCCATCGCCGTCCAGCGGATGGCGCACGTGCTTTACCGGCAACACGTGCCATTGATCCCGCGCATCATGACCGAGTTCGCGCACAGCCGCACGGGGATTGACATCCATCCCGGAGCGACGATTGCCAGCCACTTCTGCATAGATCACGGCACCGGCGTCGTCATCGGCGAGACGACCATCATCGGCCAGCGCGTGAAGATTTACCAGGGCGTGACGCTCGGCGCGAAGAGCTTCGCGAAAGACGCGGAAGGCAAGATTGTCAAAGGCATCAAGCGCCACCCCCACATCGAAGACGAAGTGGTCATCTACGCCGGCGCGACCATCCTCGGTGGCGACACCGTCATTGGTCGCGGCTCGATCATTGGCTCGAACGTCTGGGTGATGCAGTCGGTGCCGCCGCGGTCGCTTGTTTATTTCGAGAACGAACAGTTGCGGATCAAGCCGCAGAAGGGCTAGGCGGGTAACTTTGGCATCTCGGGAGTCTGTCATGCGGCGCATCTATCTCGATCACAACGCCACCACGCCGGTGCATCCCGATGCGTTGAAGGCGATGCTGCCGTTTCTCGAAGCGAGCTACGGCAATCCTTCCAGCATGCACTTCCTCGGTCGCGAGGCGCGCGCCGCGCTCGACAACGCGCGGGAGCGGCTGGCGAAACTGCTCGGCGCGAAACCCGGCGAGATTGTCTTTACCGGCAGCGGCACCGAATCCGACAACTACGCCATCTTCGGCGCGGTGCGTGCGCTGGCTGGAAAGGGCAGGCACGTCATCACCTCTGCGGTTGAGCATCACGCCGTGCTGCACTCTTGCGAACATTTGCGGCGACACGAAGGCGTCGAGGTCATGGTGCTGCCCGTGGATGGCGATGGCGTGGTGAGTCCGGACGCCGTGCGCAGCGCCATCCGCAACGACACGGCGCTGGTCAGCGTGATGTGGGCGAACAACGAAACCGGCGCGCTCCAGCCAGTGCGCGAGATCGGCGCGATCTGCCGCGAGCGCGGCGTGCTGTTCCACACCGACGCCGTGCAAGCGTTCGGCAAGGTTCCCGTGAATGTCAATGATGTCCCGGTGGACCTGCTGAGCATCAGCGGCCACAAGGTCTATGGCCCGAAAGGTGTCGGCGCGTTGTGGATTCGGCCGAGGGTGAAGATCGAGCCGCTGCTTCACGGCGGCAGTCACGAAAACGACCGTCGCGCTGGCACGGAAAACGTCGTTGGCATCGTTGGCTTCGTTCGCGCGGCCGAGATCACCACGACGAGGACTGAAAGTGAAGACGCCCGGCTGCGCGCGCTGACCGAGCGGTTGTGGCAGGGATTGAGCACGCGCATTGAACGGATTCGCCGTAATGGTCCCGCGGACCGGCGCGTTGCGAACACGCTCAACGTGAGCTTTGCGGGCTGCAAGAGTGACGCGTTGCTGATGTCGCTCGACCTCGAAGGCATCGCCGTCTCCAGCGGCTCTGCGTGCGCCGTTGGCTCGCTCAAGCCGTCGCCGGTGCTGCTCGCGATGGGCCTCGGCACGGAGATGGCCAACGCCGCCGTCCGCTTCTCGCTCGGCGCCGGCACCACCGAAGCCGACGTGGATGCGGTGTTGAACATAATGCCGGGGATTGTCGCCCGGCTCCGCTCCTTTGCCGCTTGAGGAATGAGGTGACTTTGAATGTTGCTTCCCGGAGCGGGCGCGTTATGTTTTCGCACGGTAGTAGAAATAACCAACAAGGATTGACCATGAATGCTTCTCGTTTCTTCACCTCAATGATTGTTGTCGCAGGATTTGCCATGGGTGTGACGGCTCAAGTTCCTCAACCACCGCCGGTGCCACCGCAGGTGCTCGCGGGGTTGCGCGGGGTCGCCATGGAAGCGGCGCGGAACTGCGAGTTCTTTCTGAGCGACGCCAAGCGCGTTTCGATCCGCGATTCGCAGCAGGGGCAGGCGCTAGCGGCAATCCGCACGCTACGCGACGCGGCAAAGAAGTATGCCGACGCGACGGTGTCGTCACGCTGGCCGAGGCCGGACTGGCTGCGGTATTGCAGCGAGACTCTCCTCGACGCGTGGATCAACGTGGACGTGACTTTCCCCCAACTTCAAGCGCCGCCGCCGGTGATGGACAAGTGGAACCGCGCGCAAGGCGCGTTGGTCGCGCTCTACAACGCCGCGGCTCCCTATATGGGCAAACCTGCGGGTGGACCGTTGCCGATGGCGTTGGGTGGCGGAGCCGCGCAGCCGGGCGTGGCATTGCCGCCGGGTGTGGTGCGCGAAACAGTGCCTGTTCGGCCGGGCGGCCGGCCGGTGGTGAAGTAAGAAGAGGCGAAGCAGCTTTTGGGAAGCGGTTGTTTCTCTTACGTATTACGCATTACGTTTCACGCTCTGCGCCTCACCGATCCATGTCGTCATACCGGAACCGGTCGTGGCGTTCCCGAAAGACGGCGACGGCGGTGATGAGCAGAGATAGCGGTAGCAACGTGAAGACCGCCGCCTCCAGCCACCAGTTCATCCGCCATTGGTTGGCGGAGACTTCTGTCACGCCAGTGAGGCGGACAAAGTATCGTTGATGCTCCACGTAACCACGGAAGGCGTCGCCGCCGATGAACAGGCTGTGCAGCACGAATGCCGCCGAAACGGCGATCAGAGCGAGCAAGCAGATGTCGCGAGCCGTCGTCCAGCCGCTGTGAACGCCGCGCCGCCGGCCGCTCTGGAGTCCGAAGATCGCGCGCTGCTTGAAAGTCTCCAGATTTGTCTCCTTCGGTTCGTTAAAATGCTGCCACGCGCTGACGCTGCCGAGGAAGAGGGCGACCCCAAAAAACGCCAGCAGGAACACCAGCAGCGGCCATCGCTCCTGGAGCTGAAACGACAGCCACGCCGCCGTCGCGCCGAGGCCGATGAGCGCGCCGCCGAGCGCCAGCGCGGACTTGGTCGTGGAATCGAGGTCGCTCCAGCGCATCAGAAACTCCCGAAGCTGTCGCGCAGCCTGAGCGTCTCCATCAGGCCGGCGGGGATTTCGCCAAGGAAGCGCGAGGGTTTCTGAAGCGCGTCCTGGCCGCCACTGGTGCGGCGGAGCAGTGGGTAGCTCAGATAGAGTTCGTCCTTTGCGTGCGTGACGGCGACGTAGAATAACCGCCGTTCTTCCTCCTCGCCTTCGATGTTGTCGAGCGCCTTGCCGGATGGAAACATGCCGTCGGCAAGAGAGATGACAAACACCGCGCCCCATTCCTGGCCTTTCGCTTGGTGAACCGTGCTGAGCCGCAGATACTCCCCGTCCTCCTGTGCGGGTGCGGTCTCGTCTTCGACTTCGAGGTTCGTCATCAATGAGAGGTCGCTGAGGAACTGTTCGGTGGATGGAAACGGCTGTGCGTAAAGCTGGAGTTGCGCGAGGTCTTCCAGCCGGGCAGCGCAGTTGGTGTGGTGCGCCTTCAGGTAATCATCGTAGCCGCACTCGATGACGAGCCGGATCATCTCTGCGGGGCGGTTGCGGACGGATTCGTCGCGCAACTCCGCGATCGTCGCAGCAGTCTGCTCCCACGCGCCCTTCGCCTTGGCTGGCACGGTGGCGGTCAGCGCGGCCAGCGGTCTGCCGCCGAGCAAGGCGTTCCACAGTTTCTCCGCGGTCTTGCCGCCGATGCCGGGTAACAGTTGCGTCAGCCGCTTGAACGCGACCTCGTCGCCGGGATTGACGGCGAAGCGCATGTAGGCGGCGACATCCTTGATGTGCGCCTGCTCAAAGAATCGCAGGCCGCTCGTGACAAGGAACGGAATGTTGCGACGCTTCAGTTCCATCTGCACCTCCATGCAGTGGAAGTGGCTGCGGTAAAGCACGGCGATGTCGTTGAGCCGGTAGCCTTCGTCGCGCAGCTCCAGGATCCGTTGACCGATGTATTGCGCCTGCTGGTTGTCGTCGCCAGCCACGACCAGCCACGGCCGGGCGCCGCTGCGGCGCACGGCTTGCAACGCCTTCGGGAACTGCTGGGTGTTGGCGCGGATGACCTCGTTGGCGACGCGGAGGATTTGCGGCACGCTGCGGTAGTTTGTCTCGATCTTATAGACCTGCGTGCCGGGGTAGCGGTCGGGAAATGAGATGATGTTGCGGAAGTTCGCGCCGCGCCACGAGAAAATGCTCTGGCTGTCATCGCCGACCACCATCACGTTGCGATGCGCGTGGGCGAGCTGGTCAATCAACTCCGCCTGGATCGTGTTCGTGTCCTGATATTCGTCCACGAGCACGTGCTGGAACCGTTGCTGATACAAATCGCGCACATCAGGATACTCGCGCATCAGGCGCAGCCAGTTCAACAGCAGATCGTCGTAGTCCATCGCGTTGGTTTTCAGCTTCCGCTCATGGTAGCGCTCCTGGAGCGAGGCGATGGTTTCCTTGAACTGCTCGAAATACGGGTATTGTTCCGCCAGCACGTCGCCGAGCGTGCGCTCGGTGTTGACGGCCATGCTGAACATCTCCACCAACAAGTCGCCTTTCGGGAACCGCTCCTTCGTCGTGTCAATTTTCGCGTCTGAAACGCACGCGCCGGCGAGGTCGCCGGCATCCTCGCGGTCGAGGATGGTGAAATCGTTGCGGTAGCCAAGCAGGCTGGCGTGCCGGCGCAACACGCGGTTGCCGACGTGATGAAACGTCCCGCCCCAGAGGCCGCCGACGTCGCCGCCGAGCAGCGCTTCCACGCGGTGGAGCATCTCGCGCGCGGCTTTGTTGGTGAACGTCATCAGCAGGATGCGATCCGGTGGCACACCCTGCTCGATGAGCCACGCGACGCGGTAGGTGAGGGTGCGCGTCTTGCCGCTGCCCGCGCCGGCGATGACCAGCACCGGGCCGGGTGCAGCGCGCACCGCCGCCAACTGTTGCGGATTGAGTTGCGCGGCGTAGTCAATCTGCAACGGGCGATGATGTTCGACCGGTTTCAAAACGTATTCGCGCGTCATTGCGAGTATCTCTAGCCACGCGCGGAACCTTCCACAATGAAAAAGAGTGCGATCGGCAGTGTCCAGTCGTTGGTGTCCCGCTTTAGGTAGTCCTTGCTCTATCTCAAAACGGTTGAAGCCGGCACACTAACTGGACGGCAGTGTTGAGCCAGGTGGATAGACCTCCGGACGCGATAGTGATTGTGGAGATAGAACATGGCGTTTGTTTTGAGATTCCCTTTCTTGAAGCACGACATCTTTTCCGTCGCAGTCGCCATCGCGCCCGGAGGTCGTCCCCCTCATGTTCGCAGGCGTGACCGGTTCCGGCGCGCGCGGCGAATACTCCAACCGCATCGTTCGGCCTACACCGCTTCGACCTGACGCCGCTTGGCGGGTTGGGGCGCGGCGTCGGGCAGGGTTTCGGGATACTCGAAGACCTTGCCCTCGTAGTTGCGGAAGATGACGCGCTCTTCGTCGCGATAAACGACGTATTCGGGACTGACGGGCACTTTGCCACCACCACCGGGAGCGTCAATGACGTAGGACGGCACCGCGTAGCCGGTGGTGTGGCCGCGGAGCGATTCCATGATCTCCAGCCCGCGACCGACGCTGCTGCGCAGGTGTGCGGAGCCGGTGATGAGGTCGCATTGGTAGATGTAGTAGGGGCGCACGCGCATCATGAGCAGCTTCTGGAGGAGCGCTTTCATGGTGACGGGGTCGTCGTTGACGCCGCGGAGCAGGACGCTCTGGTTGCCGAGCGGGATGCCGGCGTCGGAGAGGCGCTCGCAGGCGGACTTCATCTCCAGCGTGCATTCGCGCGGATGGTTGGTGTGGATGCTCATCCAGAGCGGCTGATGCCGGCGTAGCGTGGCGCAAAGTTCCAGCGTGATGCGTTGTGGCAGGAAAATCGGGATGCGCGAGCCGATGCGCACAAGCTCCACGTGAGGGATGGCGCGGAGCCGGCCGAGCAGCCAGTCGAGCTTCTCGTCGCTGAGCAGCAGCGGATCGCCGCCACTGACAAGCACGTCGCGCACTTCCTTGTGCTCGCGGATGTAGGCGAGCGCCTGTTCGATCTTGGGATGGAAATCATAATCGCTAGCGCCGCTGACGAGCCGCGAGCGCGTGCAGTAGCGGCAGTAGGAGGCACAACGGTCCGTGACGAGCAGCAGCACGCGGTCGGGATAACGATGGACTAGACCGGGCACGGGTGAGTGGCTGTCCTCGCCGCACGGGTCGGTCATCTCCCATCGCGCGGCATGTGTTTCCTCGATGCGCGGGATGACTTGGCGGCGGATCGGCCCGCCGGGATCGTCGGCTTCGACGAGGTTGAAGAAGTAAGGCGTGATGGCCGTGGCGAGTTTGTGTCCGGAGAGCTTGAAGCCGGCTTCCTCTTCGGGCGTGAGGCGGAGCAGCGCGCTGATCTGGTTGAGGTTGGTCAGCCGGTGCTGGAGCTGCCAGCGGTAGTTGTTCCAATCGTCATCGTTGACGTCGCGCCAGTGGCCTTTGCCGGGCGAAATGAACTCCTTCAGTAACGCCTCCGCCGATGGCGGCTCGTCGCACAATGAAGATTCCTCGGATTCCATAAAATAAACGCCCGCTGCCTTTGGCCAATGGGCTTTGTTTTCCGAAGTATAGACCGCGACGGGTCGCTGTCAAGTTGGGCGGACTGATGGAGACGGCGGCTTTTCCTCTCCATTTCCGAATCGGCCCGTTGTAGTGTCGCGGCATCGTGATCGAATCGCCGAAATGTTCAAGCCGTGAGATGATCTGGCTCGTGCGCGGGCTGGCGTTCGTGCTTGCGGGGCTGGTGGTCGGGGTCGCGTGCGTGGCGCTGAACCAGATTTCGTCGCTGTCGGCGCTGCTGGGACGGCATCTGCTGGGCCTGCCGCTGGCGGGCGCGTTGCTGTGGTTCGGCGCGGCAACACTGCGGCGCGTGACGACGCCCGGCGGGGCTTGGAGGGTCGCCGCGAGGCGCTGTTTCTGGTCGGCGATGTGCGTTTGTTTTTTGTCGCCGTTCGCCTATCTCTGGCACAGCGCGCCGTCGGTGGACTATCTCACGTTTAACTTCGCCTTCTTTAACCTGAGCAGCGCCGTGTTCGTCTGCAACGCGAACCGGCTGACGTTCTTGCTAGCGGAGTCTTACAGTGCCAGGCTGCTGGCGGTGCTGGCGCGGGGAAGCGAGTTGTTTTGCTACTCGACGCTGTCGTTCGCAGTGGGCGCGTGCGGCGTGGGGACGTGGATGATTGTGAGGCGGGAGGGATTGGACGTGGGGGCGGCAGCGGATGCGTTGTTGGGCAGTTGCTGGCCGTGGCTGATCGCAATGGGCTTGGCGCCAGTGTGCGTGACGGCGGCGCTGCTCTGGACGGCGAAGGCGATCTGCTTGGCGCGGTTCGAGTCGCTGGCCAGCGCGAGTGAAGAAGCCCGGCAGCGGAGCGAAACGCAGAGCCGCTGAAATCCACCTCGTGGCTCAGAGACAACGCTTCAAGTTCTCCGCGACGTAGTCCACCTGCTCCTGCGTCAGTTCCGGAAACATCGGCAGCGAGAGGATGCGGTCGGCAGCGGCTTCGGCGACCGGGAACGCGCCGCGCTTGTAGCCGAGATCGGCGTAGGCTTTCTGGAGGTGGATCGAGATGGGATAATGAATGCCCGTGGCGACGCCGGCGGCGCTGAGTTGCTCCTGGACCTTGGCGCGATTGGCGACCTGAATGATGTAGAGGTGCCAGACGTGTGTGCCGTAGTTGACCTGACGCGGTGGCTCAACGCCGATGCGCTTGAGGGCGACGGCATAGGCGGCGGCTGCGCGCTGGCGGGCAGCGGTCCAGTCGGGGAGATACTTCAGCTTCACGCGCAGGATCGCGGCTTGGATGGTGTCGAGACGGCTGTTGAAGCCACGGAAGTCGTGGTGATACTTGGCGGCTTGGCCGTATTCGCGCATCGCGCGCAGCTTCACGGCTAGCGCCTCGTTGTTGGTCGTGATCGCGCCGCCGTCGCCGTAGGCGCCAAGATTCTTTCCAGGATAGAAGCTGAACGCTGCTGCGTCGCCGAATGTGCCGACGCGCTTGCCGCGATACTCCGCGCCGTGTGCCTGGCAGGCGTCCTCGATGACGCGCAGGTTGTGGCGCGTGGCGATGGCGAGGATCGCGTCCATGTCGGCTGGCTGGCCGTAGAGATGGACGGGAATGATCGCCTTGGTGCGCGGCGTGATGGCAGCTTCGACTTGTTTGGTGTCAATCTGGTAGGTGAGGGGATCGCAATCCACCAGCACCGGCTGCGCGCCGGTGTAGGAGATGGAGAGCGGTGTGGCGATGAATGTGTTGGTTTGGGTGATGACCTCATCGCCTGCGCCGATGCCGAGCGCGCACAAGCTCAAATAGAGCGCATCGGTGCCGTTGGCAACGCCCACGCAGTGTTGCGCGCCGCAATACGCCGCAAACTCTTGCTCGAACTGCTTCACTTCCAGGCCGAGGATGAAACGCGTGGTGGCCATTACCGGCTCGATGGCGGCGCGCACCTCGTCGGCGATACTGCGATACTGGCTTGCAAGGTCAACGAACGGGATTTTTTTTGTGTTGCTCATTTTGTTTTCGGGGTTAACCACTTCACCACACGGTTTCGCTCTTGGAAACAACTGCCGCAGGCTGCGCATTTGGCCTTGCCACGGATAAATTCGATCTTTTGCCCGCAGCGGCAGACGTGGCCGCGCACATGAGCCGGCGAGCCGTGCGCCAGCGCGTGGGGCGGGATATCGCGAGTGACCACCGAGCCGATGCCGATGGTGGCGTATTCGCCAATGGTGACGCCCGCGAGAACGGTGACGCTCGCGCCGAGTGACGCGCCTTCGCCAACGACGGTCGGCACGAGCCATTTCTTCGACGCGTAACGTCCGCGCGCCAGCTCCAGCCGTGGTGAGCGAGGGTGCAGATCGTTGGTAAAGACGACGTTAGGGCCGATGAACGCGTTGTCGCCGATGGTGACGCCTTCCCAGATGAGGCATTGGTTCTTGATGGTGACGTTGTCGCCAATCTGCGCGCCGCCCTCAATGAACGTGCCGTCAGCTACGTTGCAGTTGCGGCCGATGACGGCGTCCTTCAAGACGTGCGCAAACGCCCAGATACGCGTGCCGTCACCGATCCGGTCGCTCTCGACGATGGCCAGCGGATGGATGAAGACCTGATCCGCGTTCTCCGCCGCTATGGAGATCCGGCGTTTCATGTGCGGCTCACCTTTACAGGGCGTCCGTTGCCGGCGATGGATTTCTGGATGGCGACGAGCGCGTTGACGACAGCGACACCAGTGTCAGGACCGCTGATTTTGTTCGCGCCACCGCGGATGCACTCCAGGAAATGTCGCGCCTCGGCTTGCAACGGCTCTTGCAGCTTCAAATGCGGGATGACGACGTCGCCTTCGCGGGGCAGTAGTTGGAAATCGCCGTAGCTCGCGTAATACGGCTCGCGGAATTTGCCGTGGTCGTCTGCGAAAACGCCTTTGTCGTAGATCATCACCGGGCCGGTCGCGGCGAGGTCGTCCCAGCTCAGCATCTTTTTCGAGCCGCTGATGACGATCTGCCGCACCTTCTTCGGATCGAGCCAGCTCACGTGGATGTTCGCAATCACGCGGCCCGGATAGCTCAGTGAGATGAACGCCACGTCCTCGATGCCTTTGCGAAAGAACCGTTCCGCGCGCGCGCTGACCTCCAGCGGTTGGGCGCCAAGCAGGAAATTGAAAATCGCCACGTCGTGCGACGCAAGGTCCCAGACCACGCCGGCGTCGCGACGGATGGGGCCGAGGTTCGTGCGTGTGGAGTCCATGTAATAGACTTTGCCGATCTCGCCCGAAGCAATGCAGTCCTTGAGTTTGCGGATGCCGGTGTTGAACAGGAAAGTGTGGCCGACCATGAGCACACGCCGGCGCGCACGGGTGAGGCGGCGCAATTCCCGGCAATGCGCCGCCGTCAGCGCCAGAGGTTTCTCCACGAGCACATGCTTGCCGCACCGCAATGCCTCGGAGGCGATGGCGTGATGCGTCACCGTCGGCGTTGCCACGACAACCGCGTCCACATGCGGGTTGGCGAGCAGTTGCCGGTAATCGCCCGTCGTCGTCAACGTGGGGAAGATCCGCTTCATCGCCCTCAACCGTTCCGCATTCGTGTCCGCACACGCCGCCACCGTCGAGCCGGCGAGCGTGGAAAAATTACGGACGTGATTCGGCCCCCAGTGCCCGCAGCCGATCACGCCAACGCGAATAGGTTGTTCCTTGTTCGTCATCCTCTCCAAGCGGGCGCAAATGCTACACGCTACCTTTTGGGGTCACAAGGCTGGAAATCATCCGGGCGCGGTGGAATGAGGTGGAGGAGTGCGACGGAATGGAAAAAACCGCTTGCTTCCCCTAGGTCTTTCAGTATCCTTCGCCGCGCTGTTGGCAGGTCCAAGATGGCGTTGAAGTGACTCACGGTTGATCAGAAGCGCGAGGTCATGACGCGCTTCTTTCTTTTTTTGAAGGTTTTGTGGTGAACGATTTATCGGAAATGAAGGTTTTTAGCGGAAATTCAAATAGGCCGCTCGCACAGGCCATCGCCGAGTATTGCGGCCTGCCGCTCGGTGATGCCACCGTGAGTTCTTTTCCCGACGGGGAAACGATGGTGAAGATCAACGAGAACATCCGCGGCCGGGATGTTTATATCGTTCAGAGCACCTGTCCGCCGACGAACCAGCACATCATGGAGCTGCTGATCCTGATTGACGCGGCGCGGCGGGCGAGCGCGACGCGGATCACGGCGGTGATTCCATTTTTCGGCTATGCGCGACAGGACCGCAAGGATCAGCCGCGGGTGCCGATCACGGCGAAGCTGATTGCGAACGTGTTGACCACGGCCGGCGCGGACCGCGTGCTGACGATGGACCTGCACGCGCAGCAGATTCAGGGATTTTTCGATGTGCCGGTGGATCACCTCTACGCGGCGCCGGTGCTTTACAAGCATCTGAAGGAGATGAACCTGCCGGACCTGGTGGTGGTGTCGCCAGATGTGGGCGGGATGAAGATGGCGTATTCCTACGCGCAGATGCTCCATGCGGACCTGGCGATCGTGGCCAAGCGGCGCGTATCGGGCGAGGAAGTGGAGGCGCTGTATGTTGTCGGCGAGGTGGACGGCAAGACCGTGCTGCTGGTGGACGACATGACGGAGACGGCTGGGACGTTGACGGCGGCGGCTCGAATCCTTAAAAAGCAGGGTGCCAAACGGATTCTGGCTGGTGTATCGCACACGATCCTGAACGAGAAGGCCGTGGAGCGGTTACAGAAGTCGGATATAGACGAATTGATCACGACGAACTCGGTGCCGCCGCGTGAGGTGCCAAACTTCAAGCTGACGGCGCTGAACGTCGCGGGTTTGTTGGGCGAAGGCATTTTGCGCGTCCACAACGCCGAGTCGGTGAGTTCACTTTTTGAAATCAACAACGCGGAAAAATTGTAAGGGAGTCCACGGATGCAGCAAGTCGCATTGAAAGCAAACTATCGGAAGACCACCCGTCGGGGCGAGGTCAAGAAACTGCGCGCCACCGGTGTTGTGCCGGGAGTGGTCTATGGCGCCCACACGAAGCCGGTCAGCGTGGAGGTTTCCGGCAAGGAGTTGGGGAAGGTGTTGCACAGCTCCACCAGCGAGAACGTGCTGGTGGAATTGGATCTCGCGGGCGGCGCCGCCGCAGACAAGCGGCTGGCGATGGTCCAGGACGTGCAGCATGATCACCTCACGGGCACGGTGTTGCACGTGGACTTCCACGAGCTGAAGAGCGACGAGAAGTTCACCGCACGGGTGCCGGTCCACGCGGTGGGCGAGCCATCGGGTGTGAAGAACAGCGGCGGCGTGCTTGAATTCGCGATGCGCTACATGCACCTGCGTTGCCTGCCGAAGGATTTGCCGGAGCAGATCAGCGTGGATGTCACGAAACTGGAGATCGGCCAGACGATCCACGTCGGCGAGGTGGCGTTGCCCGCGGGCGTCGAGACGATCGAGCGCAAGGATTTGCCGGTGTTCATTGTCGTCGCGCCGCAGGTTGAAGAAGAAGTTGCCGCGCCGGCCGAGGGCGCAGCGACCGAGCCGGAAGTCATTACGGCGAAGAAGGTCGAAGGCGAAGAAGGCGCTGCCGAGGAAGGCAAAGGCGAGAAACCGAAGGGCAAGGCCGAGGCTGGCAAAGCCGAAGCCGGCAAGGGCGAAGCCAAGCCCGATGCGAAAGCGGCCAAGCCCGAAGCGAAGAAGAAGTAAAGCGGCGCAACGGGCGCTGGATTGGCCATGGGCGACATCCGGTTGGTGGTTGGACTTGGCAACCCGGGCCGCGAATACGGTGAGACGCGGCACAACGTCGGTTATCGCGTCGTGGAGAAGCTGGCGGCCGACGCCGGCGCGCGATGGCAGCGGGCCGCGAAGTTTGAGGCCGAGATTGCAGAGGCGGATCTGGCAGGCAGGAAGATTGTTCTTGCCAAGCCGACGACCTTCATGAATCTGAGCGGTCGAACGTGCGGTGCGCTGGTCAACTGGAACAAGTTTGGGCCGGACCAGATGCTGGTGGTGACGGACGATGCGGACCTGGACGTGGGCCGGTTGCGGTTGCGGTTGAAAGGCAGCAGTGGCGGCCACAACGGACTGAAGAGCATCGGCGAGTTGGTTGGCACCGAGCAGTTTCCGCGAGTGCGGATCGGCATCGGCCGTCCGATGCGGCGGAGCGAAGGCGCGCCGGAAAACGAGCTGGTGGATTTTGTGCTGAGCAGGTTCCGTAAAGAGGAACTGGCGGCGGTGGACGAAGCCGTCGCGCGCGCAGCGGAAGCGGTGGCGTGCGCCATCGAGCGCGGCATGGCAGCCGCGATGAATGAATTTAACGGTTGATCGCCGCGCGAATGAGAACGCGGCGACCGGATGTGAAAGGAAGAGTCAAGTGAACCATTACGAAGCATTGTTTGTGATCAATACGGGCGGCAAGGACGACGCGGCGCCCGACCTGATCGAGGCGCTGAAGAAGGAACTGGAAACGGCCGGCGCCAAGGTGAAGGCCATCCAGAAGATGGATAAGCGGACGTTTGCGCGGGCGACGAAGAAACAGTCCGCCGGCTATTACGTCAATTTCGTCTTCGACGCGCCACCGGCGGCCATTGCACCGTTGCGCGCGAAGCTGACGCTGAACGAAACGGTGTTTCGCGTCATGTTCCTGGAAGCAGTCGAGAAGAAAGCCGAAACGAAAGAGCCGGCCGCGGCCTGATAGGAGTTTTTATGGCGTCGTTGAACAAAGTCTTTCTCGTGGGCAATCTGACGCGCGATCCCGAACGCAGTTACACGCCGAAGGGAATGGCGTTGACGAAGTTCGGCATGGCCGTCAACCACGTCTATACCACCGAATCTGGCGAGAAACGGGAAGAGGCGAATTTCTTCGACATCGTGGTCTGGGGCAAGCAGGCGGAGGCGGCGGCGCAATATTTGAGCAAAGGCCGGCCGGTGCTCATTGAGGGCCGGCTGAAGTATGAGTCGTGGCAGAACGACAAGGGTGAGAAGCGCAGCAAGATCAGCGTCGTAGCCGAGCGCGTGCAGTTCCTTGGCAGCGGCCAGCGCGCCGGTGGGCAGGAGTTCCGCGAGGGCGGCCCTGCGCCGGAGCGTGCCGAGCGCGCGCCCGCGGAGGCGCCAGCAGAAGACATCACGCCGGAAGCGCCGGCTGCAAGCAAGGAGAAGGACGACATCCCCTTCTAGAATTTTTGGAATCCAAGACGACCTAAAAAAAGAACTGAGACGGACTTATGGTTAAAA
>JBAYFL010000032.1:0-53711 GCA_041667205.1 Verrucomicrobiia bacterium
CCCGGGCGGTTCTGGACCCGCGGCGGCCTGCGCCACTTGGATGGTTTGGAAGAAGCTCGCGACAACGGCCACTGGGATGAACTCTGGCTCACGGCTTGATGGCGCGGGTGCCAAGTTGCGCCCTCCTGACAACCAGATTGCTAAAAAACATTGCAATCGCGGCGCGATTATTTATCGTGGCCGGCTTCGAGTTTGCGATTGTTTGGCTGCGAGGAGCAGCAAAATGTGAAGTGAGGACGTGAGCATGAATGAGAATCATGGTTTGCCTCTGGTGACGCCGAAGCTGACGCCGGTGCTGGATCCCTTTTTCCGGCCAGCGGTGCTGGCTAATCGCGCATTCCGGCAGCGGGTGCGGGCGTCGGGCAATGAGTTGGCGGTGACGGTCGCGTTGGAGCAGGCGGACGGCTCCGTGTTTCATTTTCCCACCGCCATCTTCCCCGAAGGTCATCCGGAGGCGGTGGCCAACGCCACGTATCTGGAGCGGCTGGTGAAGTTCGCGCTCTGGTCGCGCGGCGGGTTCCGGGTTTGGTTTGATGGACCGAGCACGTTCGGCGAGCAGCTCCAGGGGCATTATCGCGGGCAGGCGACGGGGCGGTTTGACGCGGACTTGATGGGCGAGCGGGTGTATGAGCGGCCGTTCGAGGTGGTCACAGTCGGGCGCGGCAAGGTGCCCGCGCCGCGCGAGGCGACAAAGCCGCTGGGTCGGCATCTGGAAGGCTGCCGCATCGGGTTCGACCTCGGCGCGAGCGACCGCAAGGTGGCGGCGGTGGTGGACGGCAAGGTGGTGTTCAGCGAGGAGACGGTGTGGAACCCTGTGCCGCAGAAGGACCCTCAGTGGCATTTCGACCAGATCATGGAGTCGCTCAAGAGCGCGGCGGCGCATTTGCCGCGCGTGGACGCCATCGGCGGCAGCTCGGCGGGCGTCTATGTGAACAACCGCGTGAAGGTGGCGTCGCTGTTCCGGGGCGTGCCGCGGGAGCTGTTCGACAACCGCGTGAAGGATTTGTTCCTGGAGATGCGGAAGGCGTGGCACGACATTCCGTTTGAGGTGGTGAACGACGGCGAGGTGACGGCGCTGGCAGGCTCGATGTCCATGAACGACAACGCCGTGCTCGGCATTGCGATGGGGTCGAGTCTCGCCGCGGGCTATGTCACGCCCGACGGCAACATCACGTCGTGGCTGAACGAGTTGGCGTTCGCGCCGGTGGACTACGCGCCGAACGCGCCCGCCGACGAATGGTCCGGCGACCGCGGCTGCGGCGTGCAGTATTTCTCGCAGCAGGCCGTCGGGCGGCTGCTCGGCGTCGCGGGCATCGAGGTGGACCCGGCGCTGCCGTTGCCGGAGAAGCTCAAGCATGTGCAGGCGTTGATGGAGAAGGGGGACTATCGTGCGGAGAAGATTTACCAGACTATCGGCACCTGTTTCGGCTACGCCATCGCGCACTACGCGGACTTCTACACGATCAAGAACGTGCTGGTGCTCGGCCGCGTCACGTCGGGCGCGGGCGGCGAGATTCTGCTCGACCACACGAGCAAGGTGCTCAAGGCGGAGTTCCCGGAACTGGCCGAGAAAATCCTGCTGCGGGTGCCGGACGAGCGGGACAAGCGGCACGGGCAGGCTATTGCCGCGGCAAGCCTGCCGTGGGTTCCAAAACGGTAGCGAGAGGCGAACATGAAGAATCCATACAAATCTTTCGTTGCTGCTTACCTTCGCGCCGTGGAGAAGGGCAAAGCCTGCCCGCTCGGCGGCATCCCGCCGGCCAAGCGTCCCAAGCTGCGCGCGAAGGCGCCGAAGGTATTGATCTTTGCGCCTCATCCGGATGACGAGTGCATCATCGGTGCGCTGGCGCTGCGGCTTTTACGGGAGGTGAAGATGAACGTCATCAACGTTGCTGTCACGCAAGGCAGCAGCAAGGAGCGCCAGCCGGCGCGACTCGCTGAGCTTCGCAACGCCTGCGACTTCCTTGGTTTTGGTTTGCTCACGACGCGCGAGAACGGCCTCGAGAAGATCAGCCCGAAAGGCCGCGAGCAGGATCCGGCGAACTGGGCCGCTGCGGTGGACATCATTGCAGGCATTCTCGCCGCGCAACAACCGCGCGTCGTCTTCATGCCGCACGCGCAGGATTTGAACGGCACGCACATCGGCACCAACCTGCTGGTGTTGGAAGCGATGGCCAAGCTCGGCCCGGCGTTTTCGTGCCTCGTCGTGGAAACGGAATTCTGGGCGGCGATGACGACGCCAAACTTGATGGTGGAGTCCAGCGCACGCGACGTGGCTGACATGGTCGCGGCGACATCGTTCCACGTCGGCGAGGTGCGGCGCAACCCCTACCACCTTGGCCAGCCGGCGTGGATGCAGGACAACGTCCGCCGCGGCGCGGAGATCGTGGGCGGGCAGGGTGGCCAGGCGCCGAACTATGCTTTCGCGACATTGTATCGCTTGCAGCGATGGTCTGGCGGCAAGATGGAAAAGATTTTCGACGGCGGCAAGCTGATTTCTTGTCAGGATGAGCTGAAACCGCTATTTACGTAGTCATATCCGAACAAACAACCATAAGGAGATAGAGAGAGATGAAGGTTCCGTTCTACGGTCACGTCAAGCAATACCAGAACATCAAGGCGGAGATTGACGCCAACATCCAGCGGGTGCTGATGAGCGGCGAATATGTCCAAGGCCCGATGCTCAAGCAGTTCGAGGCGGAGTTCGCCAAATACAGTGGCACCAAATTCGCCATCGGCCTCGGCAACGGCACCGACGCGATCTGGATGGCGCTGATGGCGCTCGGTATTGGACCCGGCGACGAGGTCATCACGCACCCGAACACGTTCTTCGCGACCGCCGAGGCGATCTGGATTGCCGGCGCGACCGCGGTGTTCGTGGACTGCTGCCCGAAGACCAAGTGCATTGACCCGGCCAAGATCGAGGCGGCCATCACGCCGAAGACCAAGGCGATCATCCCGGTCCATCTCTACGGCCAGTGCGCCGACATGCCGGCCATCAAGAAGATCGCCGACAAGCACAAGCTCAAGCTCATCGAGGACAACGCGCAAGCCATTGACGCGAACGGCGGCAGCTTCCGCATTGGCGAACTGAGCGATGCGGCCACGACCAGCTTCATCATCCAGAAGAACCTCGGCACGTTCGGCGACAGCGGCGCGCTGGTGACCAACAACGCCGACATTGACGCGAAGGTCCGCAAGCTGCGCAACCACGGTTCGGCCAAGCGCAACGTCCACAGCTTCGGCTTCAACAGCCGGCTCGACGACATCCACGCCGGCATCCTCAGCGCCAAACTCAAGCACATCACCGAGTGGTGCGACCTCCGCCGGAAGTGGGCCGCGCGTTACACCGCGGGTCTCAAAGGCGCGAAGAGCTTCACGCTGCCCTACGAAGTGCCGGGCTATCGCCACGTGTTCCACCTCTACGCCATCGAGACGAAGAAGGCCGAACAGCGCGACGCGATGGTGAAGTTCCTCGTGGACAACGGCATTGATGCCAAGACCCACTACTCGATCGCCATCCATCAGCAGGAAGGTTATCCGTGGGGCAAGGGCGCGCGCATCGTCGGCTCGGTCGCCAACGCCGAGCACAACGCCGCGACCTGCGTCAGCCTCCCGATGTTCCCCGAGCTGACCGCCGAGGAAGTGGACTACGTCATCGCCAAGTCCCTCGAGTGGGACAAGGCGCAGAAGTAGGACGACAGCTTGGAGTAATGGAGTGGTGGAGTATTGGAGTTATGGGTTGTTTGGTGCAACCCGGCGCTCCAATACTCCTGACTCCAAAGCTCTGTTCCCGGACCCAACACTCCATCACTCCAACACTCCATTACCCCAATGAAAAAATACTCCGTCATCGTCGTCGGCATGGGCAAGCGCGGCATGCATCACGCCGGCGCGTTCAACGCCAACCCCCGCTTCCAGGTCGCCGGCATTTGCGATATTGACCAGGCACGCCTCGACGCCGCCGCGGCCAAGCTCGGCAATCCCAAGACCAGCAAGGACGCCGCCGCCCTCGCTGCCGAACTGAAGCCGGACGTGTTCTGCTTCTGCACCCTGCCGCACCTGCGCATGCCTTTCATCAAGGCTGGCGTCGCGGGCGGCGCGAAGCTCATCGCGTTTGAGAAACCCGTCTCGCTCACCAGCGCCGAGATGATGGAGATGAAGAAGCTGCTCGATTCCACCGGCACCAAGGCCGTCGTCAGCCACCAGCACCGCTACGGCAAGCATTACCAGAAGGTGAAGGAGATCGCCGCCAGCGGCGCCCTCGGCCGCATCCACACTGTCTATGGCACCGCCACCGGCTGGATGACTCACATGCTGAGCCACATGATTGACTACTCCATGTGGTTCAACGACTACGCGCCCGGCGTCTGGGCCACGGCGCAGGCGGCCGGCAAGTCCAAATTCGCCGACAACCATCCCTCGCCCGACTACATCGCCGGCTTCGTGCAGTTCGCCAACGGCGTGCGCGGCATCTACGAGAGCGGCGCGGGCGCGCCCGACCAGCCGGAGGTCGCCAAGTGGTGGGGCAAGAACCGCATCGGCGCGCAAGGCACCGAGGGTTTCGTCGAAGTGCTCACCAACGGCGGCTGGCGCGCGGTCACCAAGAGCGGCGGCTGCCAGAGCGGCGACGGTGTGATGAACTACGACGCCGACATGCCGCCTTACATCCAGGACATGGCCGACTGGCTCGACGGCACGAAGGTCCATCCCTGCAACCTCGCCCATGCCGCGCTCGGCGCCGAGGTCATGTTTGCCCTCCAACGCTCCGCGGCCGAAGGCGGACAGATTGCCCTGCCGCTCACCGCAGGCGCGGACGAACAGGCGTTGCTCAAGGCGAAGCTCTTCGACAAGCCCGTGTTCCCGTCCTGCGAGGCGAACAAGAAGGAATTCGGCCTGGCGTAACCAGTCTGCTCTCACAACAAGGCGCAGGAGGTGCGAACCTTCTGCGCCTTTTGTGTTGGTGCGGGTAACGGCATGCACGGCCCTGATGACGACGATGAAATGGCTTGCAAATAACCCGTCGGCGTCCAAACCTTTTGCTGGAAGCGATGCCAGAGATCAGCAGATTCTACGGGATTGTGATTGGCATGTTCTATGATGAACACCGGCCACCTCACTTCCATGTCCGTTATGGTTCGCATGAGGCCGTGATTCAAATCAACGAACTCGTGCTGTCCGAAGGATCTCTACCGCCGCGCACGCTTGGACTGGTAATCGAATGGGCCGCCATGCACCGCAAAGAACTGTTGAAAAACTGGCAGGCGATTGAAACGGGCCGGCCCATGAGCAAGATTGAGCCGTTGGCATGAAGAAAGGACTCAGGTATGTATTGGTCTGTTGTATCGGCTGAACACCTCGACGGCTACCGGTTGCACGTCCGCTTCGAAGACGGCAAATCGGGCGTCGTGGATTTGGAAAAGCACCTCCGCCGCGCGCCGGTCTTCAAGCGATTGCTCAAAATCGAGGCGTTCAAGGACTTTCGCATCAACCCCGACTTTGGCGTCATCTGCTGGGGTGAGGACTTGGACATTGCGCCCGAAACCCTCTACCGCGAAGTTGTTGCCGCCCCGTCCGTAGCAATGGTCGCCGAGCCGCCTGCCAGCTACGGCACAAAACACTGACCTGGCAGACCCGCTCCGCTTCGTCTTGAGATGAAAGCAAGGAACTCGCCGGTCTCAAGTCGCAGCGGCACAACCAACGCTCACCGCAGGCGCGGACGAACAGGCGTTGCTCAAGGCGAAGCTTTCCGACAAGCCCGTGCTCCCGTCCTGCGAAGCGAACAAGAAGGAATTCGGCTTGGCGTAACCAAGTCTGCTCTCACAACAAAGCGCAGGAGGCTCCCGTCTCTTGCGCCTGTTGTGTCTAGGGGTAGGGCAGCAGGAACGACAGCTCCGACTTCCGCAACTGCCGGAACAACTTCGGGTGCGCTTCCGGCCCCCGCGCCGCCTTCGCAAACGCCACTTCCAATTCATCCGCCGGGTCGTTCATGGGCAATGCTTTGACATTAGCGCAGCAGACAGGTCGGGCAGAGATATGCCAGATTCCCGAAATCATCCGTCGGCGGAGTGACATTCACTTGAGAGATCGCTGTTTGCTGGTGACACGCCGTGCACTCCACCTTGAGGTCGGGCAGGTGCAAATGCATTCCGATGCCAGTGGGCAGGATGGCTTCACAGCCGGATCGCATGCGCAATCCCTTGACCAGATCAATCCTGATGTCGGTATAGCCGGCCCAAAACTCGGCAAGCAACACCAGCTTCGGTTTGCACTCCTTTACCAATGCTGCTGTTCCCCGGTAGCCCAAATGCTCTTTCTTCCTTTTTGCCGGATCTAGAAGCTCATCAATCGTCGGTTGGCTGATGTGGGCTATTAGCACGTCGCACTTGGAGAGGTGTATCGGGAGGTCATCAAAGTAAGCCGTGTCGCCCGTGTAACCGATGCGGAGGGCGACACCTCCCTTCTGGTCTAGAAGTTCGATCATCACTCCCATTGCACTTTGCGCGTCATCACTGTGCTTTACTTTGAAAGGAGCTACGCGCACCGGAAACTTGGCGGGATGTTTCGACAGGTCGAAAGGCTGCGGATAGCCGGTCGAAAACGTAATAGGAGGATGATGATGCTCTGGATGTTCCGCGGAAAACTTGGTCGCCGCTTTAGTATCCTCATCCCACAGGATCACATACGGTGAGACACCCGCGCCTTTTTGGGCGGCACGCCGCTTGTAGATTTCGTAACGCAAGTCATCAATGGGCTTGAGGTCGTCGTTATGGTCCGGGTGATTGTGGCTGACGACCACCACGTTGATTTCGCGGCCATGGAAACCGGCGTCGTGAAAGTTGCGCAGGAAATCGAAACCCGGATCAATTACGATGCCGCAGCCGCGCCATTTCAGAAAATAGCCGCCACCGCGCCAGCGACGCTCCGAGCCTTCCAGCAGCGTGACCGCGCTGCTCCAGCCGCGCAGAATGCTAAGCGTATCATCGCGCTTGGAATCCTTCCTCTCAGTTAGGTAGCGGTCGTATTGAGTATCTCCCGCTTCCTTGATTTTGCCGATCAGCCTGGCTTCAGGATTGTCCGCGGTTGGTTCAACGAGTGACTTTTCGACAAGAGCACGGTCGTCGGCCGAGAGTGCGGCAGGCTTCAGCTTGCTCTCCAATAGTCCCAACCCCATGCGCGCCCGTGCGTGATCGGAGCCACTCGGATCGGGTGCCGCGAGAGCCTTGTTGCATGCCTCGCGAGCAAGTTCGGATTTCCCTGCTTTGATATAGGTGAGACCGAGGTTCGCCCAAGTCATCGCCGGCGTGTCGAAGCCTGGATCGGCCAGCGCCTTGCGGTATGCCTTGATGGCTTCGTCATGATCGCCTTTGGTGTGGAGCGCGACGCCGATGTTATTCCACGCGCCTCCCGGCGTGTCGAAGCCCGGCACGGCCAGCGCCTTGTGGTATGCCTTGATGGCTTCGTCGTGATCGCCTTTGGCGTCGAGCGCGAGGCCGATGTAAATCCAAATGTTTCCCGGCTTGTCATAGCCCGGCACGGCCAGCGCCTTGTGGAAAGCCTTGATGGCTTCCTCGTAATCGCCTTTGGCGTGGAGCGCGATTCCAATGTTAACCCACGCCTTTCCCGGCTTGTCATAGCCCGGCACGGCCAGCGCCTTGTGGAAAGCCTTGATGGCTTCGTCGTGATCGCCTTTGGCGTCGAGCGCGAGGCCGATGTTACCCCACGCGCTTCCGGGCTTGTCGAAGCCCGGCATGGCCAGCGCCTTGCGATATGCCTTGATGGCTTCGTCGTGATCGCCTTTGGCGTCGAGCGCAGATCCGCGAATGAAGTAGAGGTGACCGCTGTATTCCTCCGGAACAGATGCCTCGCATGCCGCCACCGCCTTGAGCGCCTCATCCTCTTTGCCCGACTGACCCAGTCGGCTTGTTTCGACCAACTCCTCGGCCCACTTCCAGTTATGGGCTTGGGCGAAAGCGACGGCTGCCTTGTGGGCAGGATCGTTCGCAGTGGCTTTCTTCTTCAGCCGGACATGTTCCTTACGAACCGCCCAGAAAAGCTTCTTGAACTCTTCATCCGTGGCATCTGTCTGTTTGCTCATTTGATACCGCCTTCGCTTTGCGTCCATTTACCTAAGCGGCGCACGAGAAAGCCTTATCAGCTTTCCGCGCGCCGCTCAAGTTTGCCATCTACTATTGGTGCGGCTCGCGCCGTCTTCCTACGCCGGCTGGCTCTTGGCTTGGGCGGCGGCTCCGGATGTTTGGGTTACTCACGTCACCACCACTTGCGCGGCGGGGCCGGCGGGGCCTTGGTCGCCGTTGGCGTTGGCGGCGGCGACTGTTACCTCGACGGTCTTGCCGACGGGCTGGCCTTCGGCGATGTAGTCGGGGTTGCTGGAGGAGTCGAGGTAACGCAGTTTGTTGTCCACGCCGATGATTTTGCCGCGGAAGATCCCCGAAGTCGCTAGTGGATCGCCGGCCTCACCGGATGTCTTGCTTCAGCGTCGCAGGGATGGAAATGGCGCCTTTACTTACCGCAGGCCCCTCTGACAGTCCTTCATCTTCAGGCTGGATCACGTCTTCAAAACGAGCAAGCCGGAGATTGAGTTGGCAGATGAGTTCTTTCAACCGCGGACTCAACAGTGCCGCCGTCTCGGCGGCGTGGTTGTAATCAGGCTGCCAACGCTGGAGAACAGGATCCCCGTCCGCGCCGGGGTGGAAGTAGATTTCTGTCACGCCGTCATCGAGATGCTGAAGCACCTTTGTCAGATACATCTCGTCCAAATGGCCGCTTTGCAGCAAGCCGTAAAGCGCGTGCGGAGATTGGAAGCCGGCGCGTTCGATCTTGGCTTGCAGACCAATGCTCAGCGCCCGAAAGAACAATCCGCGCACCAGTTTGCGCGCAAAAGAACGGCGGTCAATCAGCAGGTGCGAGTAAAGGTCCTCCCGCGGCACGCGCAGGAACCGGATGCCGTGCTCATGGCCGAGCTGGGCGACAATGGGAAACACCACCGGATGCGCGTGCAAGTGCATGTGGGTGTTGATGTGGAATGGTCGCAAACCCGTGGCGAGAAACTTTGCCATCTGGGCGCGCAGTTCACGCTCGATCTGCTGGCGGATGCCGGGGACGAAAAAGAGTTTCAGGCCGAAACAAAATGGATTGTTGTGCAGATTGCCGTCTGCGTCGGTCAGCGCGGGGATTTCTTTGTGCGGCAAAACCGCCCGCCCTTGAAGCAGACACAGGTGTATGCCGATGCTCAGGGCCGGCGTCTGACGCGCCAGTTTGGCGGCATATTCAAAATCAAACCCGCACGGCATCAGGCTGGCGCTGGTGAGAATGCCCTCGCGGCAGGCGCGGATGATCGCGTCATTCACTGTCCGGCTGTAACCAAAGTCGTCGCCAGTAATGATCAGTTGTTTCATTGAATACAGACGAATCGTCTGTTCCACATATCCAGCACCACCGGCAACGTGCTCGTCGAGTCAAAAAAGATAATGCCTGAACTTCGGAGACTCGGCCCTAATTCATTATCCCGAAATGGTGATCAACTCATTTATTGTTTCGAGGCGGTTGGAGTTCATCTCTGCTTGTCTGTTGCAAAAGCGGCCGTAGCATAGCAAGAATGTTTTGATGTATTCGGAGTCTGCGCCAAAATCAAGGCGGTGGTTTGAGAGTCATTACGCACAAACGTGGCTGGTTTTCACACTTTGGGCGGTGCCGCTGCTGGTCATCGCGGGGATGGTGATCGCGGATCCTTGCCGCCGATCAGTGCTTCCGGTCTATCACAAGGCGGTGGCGGACTGGTGGGCACAACAGAATCTCTACGACGGCTGGTCGTATCACTATCTGCCGCAGTTTGCTGTGCTATTTACACCGTTCCACCTCCTGCCATCGCCGCTGGGAGACCTGCTCTGGCGTTTCGTCTCATTGGCGCTGCTGGTGGATGGATTGTGGCGATGGTCGCGGCAACTGTTTGGAAGCGAGGTGTCGCGCGCCTTTCTCGGGGCTACGTTGTTGGCGATGCCATTGAGCTTGGGGGCATTACGCAACGGTCAGGCGAACGTTGTGTTTGGCGCGCTGATGCTACAGGCGGCGGTGCGTTTGTATCCGCGGCAGTGGTGGGCGGCGTCGGTATTTATGATGCTCGCGGTGGCGGTTAAACCGATTGGTCTTGTTTTGGTGGCCCTTGCTGCGGTGGTTTACGCGCCGCTGCGCTGGCGCGTTGCGCTTGCCTTGGCGGCACTGGCGGGTCTGCCATTCCTCTTCAACAGTCCTGCCTACGTATCCAGCCAGTATCGCCAAATGTTCGAGCATATTCAGGCATGCGTTGTGGTGGCAGGACATCAGTATGCAGACCTGGGTGGCATCATCCGAACCTTCGGTGGGGAACTTGACAATGTTATCTCGAAGTTGGTGCGCGTGGTGGCGGGTGGTGCCGTTTTAGGCGTCTGGTGGATGGGCGCGCGGCGGTGGGCTGATCCGCTTCGCGCCATGTGGCTGCACGCGCTGGCTGTCTCCTATCTCATGTTATTCAACCCGATGACTGAATCCAACAGCTATGTAATTGTCGCACCTGCGATTGGATTGTGGGCAGTGTGGACCTTGAGCAAACCGGAAACGCGACGGTTTGGATGGGTTCTGGCGTGTATGGGAGTTTCCATGGGCTTGCTGCCCACCTTGCTGCGGCCGCTGTTCGGTAATCACCTCGCGTTGTTCTGGTATCCAGCCATGATGATTATCTTTCTGGCGATGCTGTTTCACTTTCGCTGGAAACTCGCCGGCATCACAGTCTCAACGCGCTGATCAACCAGATTGCGCTGCCGTTGACCGCAGGCGCGGACGAACAAGCGTTGCTCAAGGCCAAGCTCTCCGACAAGCCCGTGTTCGCCTCCCGCAAAGCGAACAAGAAGGAATTCGGCCTGGCGTAACCAGTCTTGCTCTCACAATAAGGCGCAGGAGGCTCCCGTCTCTTGCGCCTTTTGTGTTGATAGCGGACAGTGCAGTCAGCCCGCCCGAAGATTCCTGACGTTGACTCCAAAAACTTTCGGGGTTGAAAATTTGTGATGGGTAATTCCCCAATTGCGCCGGGGAGGCTTTACGCTTGCGCACCGGCGGCAGACCAGCTTTCCTTCCCTGGTGGTGGAGAAATGAACTATTTTTCCTCAACTCAATAACTATGAAACCACTTGAAAAACTGGCCTGGCTGCTGAGAGGAATTGCAGGACGACTTCATGATCCCGTGCGGGACGAATTCAAGGAACTGGAGCGGCGCTTTCCCGGGATGGTGCCGGCGCCAGTGTGCCGCATCAAGACGCTGCGGACATGGGATATTCCGTTGCTGGAACATCACCTCTATCGGAAGGCTCGCAAGGCCGGGATCCCCGCTGAGTATCGGCCGCATTCCTGGCCGCCCCGCGACCCGCTTCCCGTTTGGGAGACGTATTGGGAGGAGGTCGCGCCCTACCTCAAGCCCGGCATGACCATTGCAGAGGTCGGCCCCGGCCACGGCTATTTCACCGACCGTTACATGGCCGACTGCGGCAGGGCCTATCTGGTTGACTTCTCGGAGATGCTCTGTTTCCTCCTGCTGCCCGACAAATACCGGAACGAGCCCAAGGCGACACCTGTCTTCACCACCAACTGCCGGATGCCTGCTATTCCGGATGGCTCCGTGGATTTGTTCTTCTCTCTGGCCACCTTCGTGCACATCGAGATCGAAACCCAATACGGCTACCTGCTCGAAGCCCATCGTGTTCTCAAGAAGGGCGGCACGGTGGTCATCCATTTCGCATCCATGCTGGGTGACGAAGCGTTCAAAAGCTACGCAGACATGTGCCCGGCGGATTTCAGCGGGCACCCGCTGCGTTGTCACCATCCGCAGAGCGTGGAACTGCTGGCTCGGCGGGTGGGATTCCAAGTCTTGAAAACGGTGGTGGAGAAGAACAACTTCAACAGCTTCATTCACCTGCGGAAATAGCTGCGAGCGGTTCCATCCCGAACGCTTCGCCACCACCCACAGCCATTGGCGGCCCGTCATCATCCACACCGTCGTGAGGTATCTCCGCTACGGCGATTTCCATGACGGCTTCGCTTGCGCTAACTGCCACGCCTGCAAGCAACGCTGTGTTTCAGGACGCCGATTTTGGCTCGCGCTCGGTGGGAGAAACGCGCATTGTTTGAAGCCAGTCTATGGATTTCGACTACGTCAGCCGCTGAAGCCGCGAATGATCCGACCCTCCACACGACGGATGTTCCTGAAGAATAGCGTGCTGGTCGGTGCGGGCTTGCTGATGGCGAGAAACAGCTCGGCTGCGGCGGGTCGGCGATTTCCCTCCGAACGGCGCGAGTTGCGCGACGAGAAGACCGGCGCGCGGCTCTGGCAGATGACGGCGGCGGGGGCGATGCATCATCACTTCTATTTCACGAACCCGTCGTGGCCGGACGATCAGCGTGAGCTTTACTTCGTCAGCTACCGCACCGGCTTTCCAAACCTCTTCACCGCTGCGGAAACTACCGGCGCGATCACCCAACTGACCGCGCGCGTGGACATCAATCCGTTCTCGCCGGCGGTGACGTGCGACGGACGGCGGCTCTACTTCTCCGCGCGGGACTGCGTGGTGGAGGTGGACCGCGAGACGTTGCGCGTGCGGGTGGTGGCGAAGTTCGACGGCGCGAAGCTCGGCAACTGTTCGCTTAACGCCGCCGGCACGCGCTTGGCCATCGGCGTGCGCCTGCCTAAATGCTGCCGGCTCGCGCTCATCGAGCTGGCGTCGGGACAGACGCGCTTCCTGGTGGAGAAAGCCGAGGTCGGCCATATCCAGTTCTGCCCGGCCGACGACAACATCCTCGAATACTCCGGCACGCCCGGCGCGCGCATCTGGACCATCCGCGCCGACGGCACGGGCGACCGCAATCTTTACCCGCAGCAGCCCGGCGAATGGATCGTCCACGAAAGCTGGCTCGGCGATGGCAGCGAGATCATCTTCACGCATTGGCCGCGCGCGTTGCGCGCCGTCAGCCGCGACGGTTCGCGCGTGCGCAGCATCGCGGCATTCAACACATGGCACCAGAGCAGCGACCGGAGCGGACGGTGGATTGTGGGCGACACGAATCATCCCGACATCGGCCTGCAACTGGTCAACGCCCGCACCGGCGAGCGGCGCACGCTTTGCCATCCGCGCGCCACCAGCCGCGGCACACAGTGGAAGCTCACCGAGCCGGCAAAGGGCGCGGGCATTGACACGAGCATCATCCGCGGCGAGCGGCCCGAACTCGACCGTCCGCCGCGTCCCGACGATCCCGCCTCTGTTTATGGCCCGCAATGGAGCCATCCGCATCCGGCGTTTTCGCCTGATGGCCGCCGCGTGGTCTTCACCAGCGACCGCAACGGCTGGAGCCAGGTTTATGTGGTGGAAAATGAGTCGTCAAAATGACGACAGTGAATTGAATATGAAACCATACCTTCGTTGCGTTCTCATCCCCGTCATGGCCGCCGCTGTGATCGTTCAAGCCGCCGAGAAGAAACCGTCGCCCGACGACCAATACAAACCCGGCCCCGACTCGTTGGAGCAGAAGGGCGTGCCGAAAGGTGCCGTCACGAAGTATTCGTGGAACGAGAGCAAGGTTTATCCCGGCACGGTGCGCGACTACTGGGTTTATGTCCCCGCGCAATACAAAGCCGACAAGCCGGCCGCCGTGTTTGTCTGTCAGGATGGCATTCTCTACAACGCGCCGATGGTGTTCGACAACCTCATCGCCAAGCACGAGCTGCCGGTCATCATCGGCATCTTCATCCAGCCGGGCGGCAAGTTGCTCAAGCCTGGCCAGCCGCCGGCCAAGCGCCCCGACGGCCGGCCCGCGCCGCGCGCCAACCGCAGCGTCGAATACGACACGCTCAGCGACGCCTATGCACGGTTCCTGATCGAGGAAATTCTGCCGGAGGTCGGCAAGAAGCATAACCTGACCAAGAATCCCGAAGGCCGTTGCATCGCCGGCAGCAGCAGTGGTGGCATTTGCTCGTTCACCGTCTGCTGGGAGCGGCCGGACGCGTTTCGCAAATGCTTCACTACCGTTGGCAGTTTCACCAACATCCGTGGCGGCAACAAATATCCGGAGCTGGTCCGCAATTCGCCGAAGAAGCCGATCCGCATGTTCCAGCAGGACGGCGCGAACGACATCGTCAACCAGTTCGGCTCGTGGCCGGAGGCGAACAAGGCGATGGCCGCAGCGCTCCAGGAAAAGGGCTACGACCACAAGTTTGTCTTCGGCGAGGGAGTCCACAGTGGCAAGCACGGCACAGCCATCTTCCCCGACGTGATGCGCTGGATGTGGCGCGATTATCCGAAGTGATGTGGTCGGCTTTCGGACTGTATTCCGGCCGCGTTTTCTTCGTGTCCAGCCACGGCGATTCGTGCTTAACTTTTCGGCATGGAAGTCATTATTCAACCGACAACAGAAAAGGCCGCAGAGCTTGTGGCGCGGCTGATCGCGAAACGTTTGCGGGAGAAGCCAACGTTGGTGCTCGGCCTGGCTACAGGCCGGACGATGGAGCAGGTTTACGGGTATCTGGCCGAGATGCACCGCCGTGACCGGCTTGATTTCTCGCTTTGCCGCACGTTCAACCTCGACGAATACGTTGGCCTCGCGCCGAAGGATCCCCATTCCTATCGCTACTACATGAATCAGCATCTGTTCAGCCTGGTCAACATTGACCGGCGGAACACGCACCTGCCGAACGGCGCAGCCCGCGACCTCGCTGCGGAATGCCGGCATTACGAGGAGATGATTCACGATTGCGGCGGCATAGACGTGCAACTGCTCGGCATTGGCGCCGACGGCCACATCGGCTTCAATGAGCCGTTATCGGCGCTGCGGTCGCGCACGCGCGAGAAGGCGCTCACGCCCGCGACAATCCGCCAGAACGCGGCCTTATTTCGCGGCGGGGCGAAAACAGTGCCGCGCCGCGCGTTGACGATGGGCATCGGCACGATTCTGGACGCGTCCCACATCCTGACGCTGGTCACCGGCGCGGAGAAGGCCGCCATTCTCGCCAAGGCCGTCGAGGGACCAATTACCTCGATGGTGACTGCTTCGGCGTTGCAACTTCATGCGGATTGCAAGGTCATTGTGGACGAAGCGGCCGCGAAGCGGTTGCGGGGTAGGGCCTACTACCGCTGGATTTTTCAGAACGAGCCGGAGTGGCAAGAATTCGGAGATCGCTAGACCTTTCGTTTTTCCCATGTGTTGAGATAAACAGTTGACGAGATACGGTTTCTGTATTATCAAATTCCCTAATGCGGCATAGCTGCTGTATTAGAAATAGTAATGCACATAGATGCGTTAAAGATTTATTGCGACGTGGTTCGGTTTCGCAGCTTCTCGCGAGGCGCGGAAGCGAGCGGCGTGTTGCAGGCAACGGCGAGCCAGACGATTCATCGGCTGGAACGGCACCTCGGCGTGACGTTGATTGACCGTTCGTGCAGGCCGTGGGAGCTGACGCCGGAGGGCAAGGTGTTTTACGAGGGCAGCCGCGAGGTCGTGGAGCGGTATCATGAGGTGGAGGCGGCGGTGCGCGGGACGCGCGCGGCCGTGGATTCCGTGATCCGTGTGTCGGCCATTTACTCGGTCAACATGCGTGACATAAGCCAGTGCGTGCAGCGATTCAGTAAGCTGCGCCCGGAGGCACGCGTGGAGATCGAATACCTGCACCCGGAGCGGGTTTGCGAGCGCGTGCTGAACGACGAGGTGAATCTTGGCATCATTTCTTTTCCGCAGGGGCGGCCAGGTCTGGCGGTGATTTCGTGGCGAGAGGAGCCGATGGTGCTCGCGTGCCCGCCGCGGCATCCGCTTGCGAGGCAGAAGACGGTGACGTTTGCACAGCTTGCGGGCGAACCCTACGTCGGTTTTGACGCCGAACTGGTGGTTGGAAAGAAGATCGAGCGCTATCTGAGAAGCCGCGGCGCGGATGTGAAGCCGGTGCTGCGGTTCGACAACATCGAGGCGATCAAGCGCGCGGTGGAGGCTGGTTCGGGTGTTTCCGTGTTGCCGCTGCCCAGCGTGGAGCACGAGTTGCGTCTGGGCACGTTGGCGGCGGTGCCGTTTGCGAGGCACCCGTTTGTGCGCCCATTGGGCATTGTCTATCGGCGTGGCAGAAAACTTTACGCGAATACCGAAGCGTTCATCGAAGTCCTGAAGAACGGCAGTGGAAGCGCAGCGGCGAAGAAAGGTTGAAGGTCTGAACATGTTACAGGCTCCCAAAGCACAAGGGTTATACGACCCGCGTTATGAGCACGACGCGTGCGGCGTCGCCTTTGTCGTCAATATTAAGGGCAAGCGATCCAACAAAATCGTTCGCGATGCCCTGACCGCGCTGGTCAACCTCCGTCACCGTGGCGCGTGCGGTTGCGAGAACAACACGGGCGATGGAGCCGGCATCCTCATACAGATGCCACACGAGTTTTTGAAGAATGCGACTGGTGCCGCCAAGATCGCGTTGCCGGGCTTTGCCGAATATGGCGTTGGGCAGATTTTCCTTTCGCAAGATGCGGCAGAGCGCCGGGAGTGCGAGAAGGCGTTTGAACAGATCGTCGCCGAAGAAGGACAGGCGATGCTTGGCTGGCGCACGGTGCCGACCAGCAATAACACGCTTGGCGGGACCGCGAAAGCTTCCGAGCCGTTTGTGCGGCAGGTCTTTATCGGTCGTGATTCCAAGCTCCATGACGACGCGGCGTTTGAGCGCAAGCTCTACGTCATCCGCAAGCGCGCCGAGCACATCATCCGCTACGGCCGCGGTGGGCGGAAGATCGCGGGCGGCGAACATTTTTACGTGTGCAGCCTTTCGTTCAAGACGCTCATCTACAAGGGCATGTTGATGTGTGAGCAGGTGGAGGAATTCTTCCCCGACCTCAAGGATCCAGCGGTCGAGAGCGCGCTCTGTCTCGTCCACTCGCGCTTCAGCACGAACACATTCCCGAGCTGGCCGCGTGCGCATCCCTACCGCTATCTCGCACACAATGGCGAAATCAACACGCTGCGCGGCAACATCAACTGGATGCACGCCCGCCAGATGCTCTTCGAGAGCGATCTCTGGGGCAAGGACATCGAAAAGCTGCGGCCGATTATCTGCGATGACGGCAGCGACTCGGCGATGTTCGACAACTGCCTGGAGTTTCTCGTGCTCTCTGGCCGTGAACTGCCGCACGCGGTGATGATGATGATCCCGGAGCCGTGGGAGAGCCACGAGAGCATGAGCGACCAGAAGCGCGCGTTCTACGAGTATCACGCGTGCCTGATGGAAGCGTGGGACGGCCCGGCCTCGATTGCGTTCACGGACGGCCGGAAGATCGGCGCGGTGCTTGACCGCAACGGCCTGCGCCCGTCGCGCTACTACGTCACCAAGGACGACCTGGTCATTATGGCGAGCGAGGTTGGCGTGTTGCCTGTCGAGCCGGAGCGAGTGCTCGAAAAGGGGCGGCTTCAGCCCGGCCGCATGTTCCTCATTGACACCGAGGCAGGCCGCATCGTTGCGGACGAGGAGATCAAGAACAAGATCACCTCCGGCCAGCCGTATCGGGTGTGGCTCGATCAGGAGATGATCCCTCTCGACAAGCTGCCCGACCCGCCGCACGTCTATGAGCCGGACCACGAGACGATGGTTCAGCGCGAGATGGCGTTTGGCTACACGTTCGAGGAACTGCGGAAGATCATGGGGCCGATGGCCACCGACGGCGTTGAGCCGATCGGCTCGATGGGCAACGACACGCCGCTGGCGGTGCTGTCGAACCGTCCGCAGCTTCTCTACAACTACTTCAAGCAGCTCTTTGCGCAGGTCACGAATCCACCGGTGGATTGCATTCGCGAAGAGATCATCATGTCGGCTCACACGCTGATCGGCTCCGAGCGCAATCTGCTCAAGCCCGGTCCGGAGAGTTGCCGCATGATCGAACTGGACCGTCCGATCCTCAGCAACGAGGAACTGGAGAAGCTGCGCCATATTGATCGGCCCGGCTTCAAGTCGGCGACGCTGCCGATCGTTTTCCCTGCGAATTCCGGCGGCAAGGGCCTCGAAAAAGCGATGGAGGAGTTGTTCGCGAAGACCAGCGCCGCCATCGGCAGGGGAGTGAACATCATCATTCTATCCGACCGCGGAGTGAACAGCGTGCAGGCGCCGATTCCGGCGCTGCTGGCTGTGGCGGGGTTGCATCATCATCTGGTCCGCGAAGGCACGCGCACGCGCGTTGGCTTGGTGCTGGAGTCGGGCGAGCCGCGTGAGGTGCATCATTTCGCGCTGCTGGTCGGCTACGGCGCGACGGCGATCAACCCGTATCTCGCGTTTGAGGCGCTCGACGACATGATTCGCGAGGGATTGCTCACCGGCCTCGACCACAAGAAGGCGGTGAAGAACTACGTGAAGGCCGCCGTGAAGGGCGTGGTGAAGACGATGTCGAAGATGGGCATCTCCACCATCCAGAGTTACCGAGGCGCGCAGATTTTCGAGGCGATTGGCCTCAATCATAGCGTCATTGACAGATACTTCACCAACACCGCTTCGCAGGTGGAAGGCGTTGGCCTCGACGCCATCGCTGAGGAAGCGCGCCTGCGCCATGACGCGGCGTATCCGGAGCGCGGGCAACAACCGCCGACATTGCGGCCGGGCGGCCAGTATCAGTGGCGCGCCGACGGCGAGTATCACCTTTTCAACCCGGAGACAATCCACAAGCTTCAACTCGCAGCGCGGACGAACAACTACGGCGTGTTCAAGGAGTTCTGCCATGAGATTGACGAGCAGTTGCGGCATCTCTGCACGTTGCGCGGCATGTTCGACCTGAAGTATCTCGACAAGCCGATTCCGCTCGACGAGGTCGAGTCGGTCGAGAGCATCGTGAAGCGGTTCAAGTCTGGCGCGATGAGCTACGGCTCCATCAGCCAGGAGGCACACGAGACGCTCGCCATCGCCATGAACCGCATCGGCGGCAAGAGCAACACCGGCGAAGGCGGCGAAGACCCGGCGCGATACACAGCCGAACCGAACGGCGACTCCAAGAACAGCGCCATCAAACAGGTCGCCAGCGGCCGCTTCGGTGTCACAAGCAACTACCTCGTGAACGCGCGCGAGCTTCAGATCAAGATGGCCCAAGGGGCGAAGCCCGGCGAAGGCGGCCAGCTTCCGGGTCGGAAGGTTTATCCGTGGATCGCCAAGACACGGCACTCCACGCCTGGCGTCGGTCTTATCTCGCCGCCGCCGCATCACGACATCTACTCGATCGAGGATCTTGCGGAACTGATTCACGACCTCAAGAACGCCAACAGTGAAGCACGCATCAGCGTCAAGCTGGTGGCCGAGGTTGGCGTCGGCACCGTCGCGGCAGGCGTTGCGAAAGGCCACGCCGACGTGATCCTTATCAGCGGTTACGACGGTGGCACGGGCGCTTCGCCGTTTACGAGCATCAAGCACGCCGGCACGCCGTGGGAACTCGGCCTCGCTGAGGCGCACCAGACGCTCGTGCTCAACAACCTCCGCAGCCGCGTCTATGTCGAAACCGACGGCCAGCTTCGCACCGGCCGCGATGTCGCGGTGGCCGCGATGCTTGGCGCGGAGGAGTTTGGTTTTGCGACGGCGCCACTGGTCGTCATGGGTTGCATCATGATGCGCGTCTGCCACAGCGACACCTGCCCGGTGGGCGTGGCGACGCAGAACCCGGAGCTTCGCAAGAAGTTCGCCGGCAAGCCGGAGCACGTCGTCAACTTCTTCCACATGATCGCGCAAAACCTGCGCGAGGAAATGGCAAAGCTCGGCTTCCGCACCCTCAACGAGATGGTCGGCCGCACCGACAAGCTCGACAAGGCGAAGGCGCTCGACCACTACAAGGCGCAGGGTTTGGACTTCTCACGCATCTTCTATCAGCCGCCCGCCGGCCCCGAAGTCGGCCGTTACCGGCAGATGGAGCAGAACCACGGATTGGCGGAATCGCTCGACCAGCAGGTGCTGTTGAAGCTCTGCGCGCCCGCCATTGAAGAGGGCAGGAAGGTTCGCGCGACGCTGCCCATCAAGAACGTCAATCGCGTTGTTTGCACTCAGGTCGGCAGTGCGGTGACGAAGCGTTGGGGCGCCAACGGCCTGCCCGATGACACCATCCGCCTGAAGTTCGTCGGCTCGGCGGGCCAGAGTTTCGGCGCGTTCGTGCCCCGCGGCATCACGCTGGAACTGGAAGGCGACGCCAACGACTACTTCGGCAAGGGACTCAGTGGCGGCAAGATCGTCGTTTGCCCGCCGCCAGGCTCCACGTTCGTGCCGGAGAAAAACATCATCATCGGCAACGTGGCGTTTTACGGCGCCACCAGCGGCGAGGCTTACATCCGCGGCATGGCCGGCGAGCGGTTCTGCGTCCGCAACAGCGGCCTCCACGCCGTCGTCGAGTCCGTGGGCGACCACGGGTGCGAATACATGACCGGCGGGCGCGTCGTCGTGCTCGACAGCACGGGGCGCAATTTTGCCGCGGGCATGTCCGGCGGCGTTGCCTACGTGCTCGACCTGCCCGGCGATTTTGCGACGCGCTGCAACAAGGACATGGTCAGCCTCGAAGCACTGACCGATCCGGAGGAGAAGGCCGAGGTTTACCGGATGATCAAGCGCCACTTCGAGCATACCGACAGCCACCGGGCCGAGAGCATTCTCGAACTCTGGGAAGGCATCGTCGGCAAGTTCGTCAAAGTCATACCGAAAGACTACAAGCGCATGCTGGAGTGTCTCAGTCGCGCCAAGGACGCCGGCCTTACGGGCGACGACGCGGTCATGCGGGCGTTCGAGGAAAACAAATCAGACCTCGCGCGCGTCGGCGGCAACTGAGCAGCATCACGATTCACGTTTTACGTTTCACGCACATGGGCAAACCAACCGGATTCATGGAGTTCAAGCGCGAGCTGCCGCAAGACCAGCCCGAACTGGAACGCATCAAGCATTGGAACGAGTTCCACCAGCATCTGCCGGAGGAGAAACTCAAATTGCAAGGCGCGCGCTGCATGGACTGCGGCGTGCCGTTCTGCCACGTTGGCCGATTGCTGGCCGGCATGGCGTCGGGTTGCCCAATCAACAATCTCATCCCGGAATGGAACGACCTCGTCTATCGCGGCCTCTGGAAGGAGGCGCTGGAGCGGCTGCTGAAAACCAACAACTTCCCGGAGTTCACCGGCCGCGTCTGCCCCGCGCCGTGCGAAGGCTCCTGCGTGCTCGGCATCAACGAGCCTCCCGTCACGATCAAACAGATCGAGTGTGAGATCATTGACCGCGCGTGGAAGAAAGGCTGGGTGCCCGTGCCCACGCCGTCGAAGCGCACCGGCAAGAACGTCGCCGTCGTCGGTTCCGGTCCTTCGGGCCTCGCTGCTGCTGAGCAACTCAACATCGCCGGCCACACCGTCACTGTCTTTGAGCGCGCGGACCGCGTCGGCGGGCTGCTGATGTATGGCATCCCGAACATGAAGCTCGACAAGGGCGTCGTGCAGCGTCGCGTGGACCTCATGGCCAGGGCTGGCGTCAAGTTCGTCACCAACACTGAGATCGGGAAAAACCTTCCCGCCGAGAAACTGCTGAAGGAGTTCAACGGCGTCGTCCTCTGCACCGGTGCCACCAAGCCGCGCGACCTGTCCATCGAGGGCCGCAACCTCAAGGGCATCCACTTCGCGATGGATTTCCTCACGGCCAACACCAGGCGCGTGCTCGACAGCGGCTACAAGGGCGACTTCATCAGCGCCGAGGGCAAACACGTCGTCGTCATCGGCGGCGGCGACACCGGCACTGACTGCGTCGGCACCTCCCTCCGCCACGGCTGCAAGGACATCCACCAGCTCGAAATCCTCGCCAAGCCCCCGCTGGACCGCGCCGAGGACAACCCGTGGCCGCAGTGGCCGAAGGTCTATAAGATGGACTACGGCCAGGAGGAAGCCGCCGCAAAGTTCGGCGCAGACCCGCGCCACTACCTCGTCACCGCAAAGCGGTTCGTCGGCGACACCAACGGCCAAGTCAGCGGCATCGAGATCGTCAACGTCGAGTGGACGAAGAACGACAAGGGCCAGTTTATCCCCAAGAACGTCGCCGGCACCGAGCGCGTCATCCCCGCGCAACTCGTGCTGCTGGCGATGGGCTTCCTCGGACCCGAAGACGCCATCGCCAAGGCGCTCAAGCTCGAATGCGACCCGCGCTCGAACTTCAAGGCGGAGCTGGGCAAGTTTGCGACGAACGTTCCCGGCGTCTTCGCGGCGGGCGACTGCCGTCGCGGCCAGAGCCTCGTCGTATGGGCGATCAACGAAGGCCGCGCCGCCGCCCGCGAGTGCGACCGCTGGCTCATGGGCGCGACCGATCTGCCGTAATGCCGTTGTGGGGGGCATGGGCGGCGATTGCGCCGCCGTGATGTGGACCAAGCGACCGGGCAAGGGCATCAGGAATCCCCTGATGCCAAAATCAGGGCTGCTCCCAATAGACAGGATGAATCCGGTTCGGCATTATCCGCGCCTGGAACGGTCGCAGGGAAAACGGCGGGTGCCACTTGGTTGGTGAGTGCTGTTCGGAGTCGCAGCGCCGGGGGTCTCGCGGCCACAACGAAAAAACACATGGCTTCATCCGGCAACGTGGCGCGCTTCAATCAGTGCTGCTTCAATCAGGCCCGCTTCGTCACTGCGGATGGACCACAACGGAGGAAAACGCACATGCCACTGCCAGTTCCCGTCACCGCCGGTTTCATGATCGGCGTTGCGGACTACCTGGAAGAGCACAAGGACCTGCTGATCACCAAGAAGTATGATCCCACCGACGACATCGCGAAACTGCGCGCCGATGCCGCCACGATCAGCAGGGAGAACCAGACGCAGGAAACCCTGAAGAGCGATTTGAAAAGACAAACCGTTCTCGTCGAGGAAAAGGCCGGCACCGGTTACGCCGACGCCAGCACCCTGCTGGACACCGGCATAGGCAAACTCGGCAAAACCACGCCGGAGGGCAAGCAGGGCGCCCGGTTGCGCAGCACACTGCGCAGCAACAGCGGCGGCTCCAATCCGCCGCCCACGCCGCCCACGCCGCCGACCCCATAGAGACAGCGAAGCGGTCCGGTCCACCAGCGGGCCGGACCGCCCACCTCCCGTGCCGACTTTCCGCGCAACTGCTCCAACCGTCCGCGCACCTGCGCGAAACCCCGGCGCATCTGCGCCCCTCTTGCGCGCACCTGCGCGGGAAGTCCGCGCAACTGCTCGAACTCTCCGCGCAACTGCGCGGAACCCTCGCGCACCTGCGCCCCTCCTCCGCGCATCTGCGCGGGAAGTTCGCGCACCTGCTCCAAACCCCCGCGCAACTGCGCGGAAAGTCCGCGCAACAACCCGAAAATGGCGCAAGCCTTAGAAAACACGACACTTACGCGAGTGTTCGACCCCAAAACCGTATCTGACCTCCGACTGAAAGGAATCCCATGACATTCGACCCCACATGGCCCACCGGCGACGTTGTCATCAGCGATACCAAGATGCGCGGCCAATTCAACGGCCTCAAGACCCTCATAGACGCCGTGCCCGCAGGGCCTCCCGGAGACAAAGGAGAAAAAGGCGACCAGGGTATTCCAGGAGAACCCGGACCTGCAGGGCCGCCGGGAGCGGATTCCACCATTCCCGGCCCAGCCGGTGCCGATGGCCGCGGCATCGCCGAGGTCTATGACAGCGGCGATGGGCGCGCGATGGTGCGCATGACCGACGGGACCACTTACGGGCCGTTCACCATCGCCAGCGGGCCGCAAGGCGCTCCCGGCAATGATGGCGCGCCCGGACCTGCCGGCAATGACGGACAGCCCGGCCCCGAAGGCAGGCACGTCAGCAACGTCATGGACTACGGCGACGGTCGCGCCGTCATCGTCATGAGCGACGGCACCAACTACGGCCCCTACGCCATCGCGAGCGGTCCCCAAGGCCCCGCAGGCGGGCCGGGCGAGCCGGGGCCGAACTTCAACATGCGCGGCGACTGGGAAGCATGGAGCGGCTACAGTCGTGGCGACGTGGTGGCCTACAACGGCAACATCTACGTTTCATTTGCCGACGGCGTCTCCGGCCCGCCGCCGGATCAAGACCCGCGATGGAAACTGTTGACCATCGTCGGCCCCGCCGGTGCCGCAGGCAGTCAAGGCCCCGCAGGCGATCCCGGCAGCCCCGGCAGTCCCGGCCCCGAAGGCCCGCAAGGTTCGCCGGGAGAAGTCAGCAACCAACAACTCAACGACGCCATCGCCGGCACGAGCGCCAACACCAACACCGTGCAAACACTCGACACCTATGCCGATCTGCCAACGGCGATAGCGAAGCTCAACGAGTTGATCAATGCGTTGAGGCGATGAGGAAGAAGTGAAACCACAGATGGACACAGATGAACTCGGATGGGATAATCTTCATCGGTGTGAATCTGTGTTCATCAGTGGCTTTTCTTAATGCGTCGTCAGCCGGAGAATGCCCGCGTAGCCGGACGCGAAAGGAATGAGTGAAGCATGAACTCATTTTTGATGTTCAAAACATTTTTATGTTTGCTGGCATTCAACATCTTGATTGCTGGCTTCATCCACGGGGCAAGAATGCAGATGAACGTGAAGCCGGAGCAAAGCGGAACCTTGGAAAACAAGGTCCGGGTTTTGACGTGGATATTGCAGGTTGCGAACCCACCGGGAACTTTGATTCTGCATGTGGAACGCAAACTCGAAATATCCTTCCTGGACACGACGCTGTGGCGTGAAACCCTTCGTCCCATCTACTACTTGCTCATCGTGTGGTTTGAATCGTGGCTTTATGTGGCGGGTATTCGGTGGGTGATTCGAACAAGACAGAGCAAGCCATGAAGACGATCAGCCGAACCCTGCTGCTGCTGGCGATGGCGGCGTTCTTTTTCGGTGTCATTGTTGCATGGCCGCGCATCAGCTTCTATAGGCTCACCGGGCGTTTCTCGCCCATTGAGAAGATTGAGACCCTTCAGAGTCCTGTCGCCGTTACAAGCTGGAGTTCGGATGGCCTGCACTTGGTTGATGGTCGGACTTTACAGCTTCCCGGATTACGCTCGTTACCCCGCGAGTCGGCTGGGTTGAGGGAGGCCACCAAGCGCGGCGTGGAAGTTCAAGCGGACGGACGAGTGTGGGGGCTTGTGAGAATTCACCACTGGTGCGGCAATGATCCGGTGCGGGAGCACATCGCTAAAGTTGATCTTGCGGCGATGATGATATTCTTGCGGCTTGGCGAGCCTGCTGGACCTGTTCCAGATGCCCGGTTGTTAGTTGAAGAGCGCGGTGGCAGTTTTACGGATTGCGGATGGCGCATCGGCGAGTTTTTGCAGTTTCAGTCATGGCAGAGCCTCAAGGATTCAGCGCGATGACCCCAACCCTCCGAACCCTGCTGCTGCTGGCGATGGCGTGCGCGATGGCGGGCTGCGCAAGGCTAGGCAAGGCAGGGGCTGCCAAGTCGGGTAGCACCCGCAGCAACGACTCTGAACACGGTGTGCAAGTCTGCATCAATGTGCAGATCGAGCAGATTCGCATGACATCCGATGAACCAGCCTTGGAATTTGATCTTCTGTTAACGAGCCAACATCCAAAGACGTTATTGGTGAGTTCTTTCTGCCTGGGAGGAATTGTTAAGAACGCGAAGTTCCGCGAGGTTGGCGGTGGACGGCTAAAGGTTCATGCTTTACGTGTGTTCGCAGATGCCCCTCCTATCGATGTGGACTACTGCATTATTCTGAAACCCAACGAGGCAACCCGGACAACCGTCTCAACCCCGACTTTCTTGAACGCTCATCCTGAAAAACGACGCCCATCCGACGCAATCCGAATGGAATGTCAGGTCGCTTACGATATTGCATCCAAGAACTTATCTGTGTTTGAGAAGGAAACTGATATCCACCGATGGGTAGAATGCAAAGGAAGAGGAATCACGAGGATGAAATGGCCTCGCTCGGAACAAGCAAAGCCAAGAAGACGATCAGCCGAACCCTGCTGCTGCTGGCGATGGCGTGGGCGGTGGTCGTTGCGGGCGAACGCCGTCCGAAAGAGTTCACGACAGAAATCCACAAGGCTGTGGAAGCGGGCGATCTGGAAAAGGTGAAGCGATTGCTGGATGCCAGACCGGAGTGGGTGAAAGAGGTGGACGGGTGGGCGCATACGCCGCTACACGTCGCCGCATTGCCTTCACAGCCGAAAGTGGCAGAGCTGTTGCTTCGCTATAAACCCGATGTGAATGCCAAGACCATCTTGGGTATGACGCCGCTGCATTGGGCGGCCCAATCGCGGTGGGGGAATCCCAAGGAGATGGTGAAGTTGCTGTTGTCAAACGGAGCCGACGTCAACGCGAAAGATGACAGCGGCGAAACGCCGTTGCATGAGGTTGGAACCAAGGAGGTGGCTGAAATCCTGCTGGCACACGGGGCCAATGTGAACGCACGCGACAACTCCGGCAGCACGCCATTGCATGAGGCAAAGAGCCGGGCGGTGGCGGAGACACTTTTGGCGCACGGGGCCGATGTAAATGCTGTGAGCCATTACGGTGATACACCGTTGCACAAAGCTTGGAACGGAGGAGTGGCGAAGGTTCTGTTGCGCTATAAGGCGAAGCTGGAGGCGAAGGACGAGGCGGGCAGAACGCCGTTGCATAGTGCTGGAAGTTTTCGGGAGATGGACGTGTCGCGGGTGTTGCTTGCCGCCGGCGCTAATCCTGATGCGCAGGACAAGGACGGGTTTGCACCCTTGCATTATGCCGCGCAACGGTCGGTGAACTTGGTCAGGCTTCTGTTGGTCTATAAGGCGGACATCAACATCAAGGCCAAGAACGGCTATACGCCGCTCCAATTGGCTATGGGCTGGCCGAAGAATAAGCAGATCGTCGAAATCCTTCTGGCTCGCAAGGCGGTCGTTACGCCTGCCAACGAAGCGGGGCAGGAGAAGACAGAAGCGCCCGTTCTTCGCGTGACAAATGCGGCGGATTACGCCCGCGTGTATACCGAGCCGCAACTAACCGACCTCGGTAGAAAAGGCAAGTGGGATGAAACGAATCTGGTCAGCCACGTTAGCGCATGGCTCGTGAAGGAGCCATTTGATCTCACGGGGGAATGGGCCAAGAACGTGCATGACGACGCCGTTGCGCTCAAACTCAAGAAGCGTAATGACGGGAAATACGACATCGAGTATCACGCGGGCGGCGATTTAGCGGGCTGGACGCTCAGACGCACAGGCTCGTATGACGGCGGGGTGCTGACTCTCGACAGACCAGTGCAAGGATATATACCGCGACCTGCGTCCATGTTCTTTTATCTGTTGCGCACTCCCATCGGCGTCCGGCTCACTGAGCAGCACGCTGTGCGGTATTGGATCATCGAGAAGAAATACATGCAATGGCCGCAAATCGTCTGGGACCAGTTGAAAGAAGACGGCAGGGACAAGCAGATGTTTCTGAAAAAGAAGGAGCCGCAGCGATACGAAGCCCCGAAGCCGGACGCGAAAGGAATGGAAAGCAAGCGGTCAGCCGTCAGCGGTCAGTGGTCAGAAAGTTGAGAAGCGATGAGAACGCATACAAGCAAGGTGATCTTGATATTGGTCGTTCTTTTCCTCGCGTGGCTCTGCCTGCGTGAGCAGAAGGTTCGCACACCGCCTGACTGGCCGACGAGCTATGAGCGCTATGTGAGCATGGTTTCGGGTTTCGGTCTCGCCAAGGTGGTGGAGACCAATACGGGCGTCACTCTCTTTCAGTATAACCCTGATGATAACAGTGCGTATCCGATCCGCTTTGAAACCGGCAGCAACGGAACATGGATTGTGACCTTCAAAACCAAAAGACGTTAAGTCTGAATCCAATGAACGAGGCGGAGAATGCCCGCGTAGCCGGACGCAAAACAAATGAGCAAGCCATGAAGACGATCTGCCGAACCCTGCTGCGAGCGACCGGCCAATGAAGAACGAGGACCCCAGCGTTATGAGTTTTCGGCATCCCCAATTCTTCACTCTCAACTTTTCACTCTTAACTTTCCTGTCCCGACCCCTGCTGCTGCTGGCGATGGTGTGGGCGGTGCTTTCTTCCGTGCCGGTGCTCGCTGGCGAAATCCACGAGGCTGTGAAAACCGGAAATGTGGCAAAGATGAAGCAGTTGTTGGCGCGGGTGCCGCCAGAGGAAGAAGAGCTTCGCAAGCGACAAGAGGAAGCCCAAGCGAAGCTCGCAAACATCATCATACCCAAAATCGAATTCAAGAACGCCAGTTTCACTGACGCACTCAGTTACCTCACTGACGGAAGCCATTGGGCTGGTGCTAAACAAAGCAGCGGTGTAGGTGTCAGCTTTGTGCTAGGCGGGGATGCTGACGCATCACGAATCACCCTGAGTCTGCGCAACGTAACCCTCAGTAACGCGCTGTGGCGCATATGCGACATGGCCGGCTTCAAATTTCACGTTGACGCAAGAGGGCTGCTCATCGTGCCGGCCAATTACTTGCCAGCGTGCACTCTGCCGAGCACGCGCAGTTACAAGATTCAGCCAGCCGCCTTGGAAAAGGCGCTGTCGGCAAGCCATACTGTGGCATCAAGCGAGGGTCTCAAGAGGTTCTTCATGGAGGCTGGTGTGCCGTTTCCGGGAGGGGCGTCTGTTACTTACACTGAAGGACACTTGTTGTTCGTCACAAACTCGGGGGAGAATCTTGATGCTTTGGAGGATCTGCTGGCGAAGCTCAACATTCTCTCTCCCAGTCACCATCTTATAATGGCGATCCAGCGCGAGTTGGCGCGAGGCACCGGGAAGGCGTTGTTGAGACAACGCGGGCTTCGTAAAGAAACGGGTGAGATCGAGGCGAAACTCGAAGGCATCGTCATTCCAAAGATCGAGCTTAAAGATGTCAGCCTTGCTGACGCCGTCAAGTTCATGGTCGGACAGAGCCGTGAGATTGATGGGAAGCGGGGAGGCTCCGGCGTCAGAATTGAACTCGACGACAGTTTGATTCCTGTGCTGAAGGATACATCTCCCATTACGTTGAATCTGATGGATGTGCCGTTGCGCGACGCCATGCGCTACGTCACGGACATTGCAGGCGTGGCGTTTCAGATTAAGCCCGGCAAAGTTGTTATTCTGCCTGCGAATTGGCGGCAGTTGAAAGGCGCCGGCAAGCTGGTGACGCGCAGTTACAAGTGGAAGCGCGACTTACTCGTCCCCCATCTTGGAGCAGGTGCAGGCGCAGTGTCCGGCCAACAAATCAAAGAACTCCTGACCGATGCCGGTGTGGAGTTTCCGACGGGCGCTTCGTTGGCCTACAATGAGAGTTCTGAAACACTGACCATTACCAACTCACTGGAGGCGTTGGATGTCTTCGAGCAAATCTTGGCGTTGCTAGATGCAACCGCAGACGGAGAATGCTCCCCGAAGCCGGACGCGAAAGGAACGAGCAAGCCATGAAGACGATCAGCCGAAACCTGCTGCTGCGAGAGGGCGAGGCGAGTGAAGAGTGAGGAATTAAGCGTTATGAGTTTTCGGAATCCCCAATTCTTCACTCTCAACTTTTCACTCTTAACTTCCCTGTCCCGAACCCTGCTGCTGCGACGGGGCGAAGCGAGTGAAGAGTGAAGAGTTTCGGAGCAGTCAGCGGTCAGCGGTCAGTGAAGGGCGGGCTGCCAATAGACGACGACGCATTGTTCGAGGGCGTCGGCGCGGATGGTGATGGTCTGGCGTTCCTTGGGCAAATCCGTGGCGTTGATCACGCGCACGAGTTCTTTCCATTGGCCGGCTTGCGGGACCAGATCCAGCAGCCGGTTCGGAGCATTGAGGAAGAAGTCCTCGTTGAGATGATTCTGAGACTGTTGCGGGAACAGGGCGAGGTAGAGCATATTCATCTCGACCAATTCGTTGAGGAAGTGGGTGCCTAAAGAGACATCGGGGACCAGATTCTCGCGCATCGCGACGATTTCACACAACACGGCTACACGATTGATCTCTGCGAAGTTCACCGGAATGCCCAGTTCCGGACTGGTCGTGCCCCAACGGCCGGGACCCAACAGCATGACTTTCTGCGAGTCGGCGACGCCGGCTTGGTTGATGCGCCCGATCAGGCGAGCCACTTCATACCGTTGAGAGATGGGCAGTTTGCCGTAGAGCGCCGGCACTACGTAGATGATGCGCTCGACATTGACAATGCGACTCTGTCCGATCACTGCGCCGTGAGCCTCGATAATCCGGTCTTCGGCGGGGATGCTGATCTTCGGCAGTTTGGCCTGGTCCGCTCCTTGCACTTGCAGGGGCCGGCACTGAAGGAGGTTGATCTTGTAGTTTTGGTCATCAACGAAGTTGGCGGTGAACTCAATGTCCACGGGGTATTGGTAAGCACCTTCGAGGATTCCGAGGATGTCGCGGAGGTCTTTGACGAAATTGGTTCGCTTCAGCAATCGGTCGAAAGTGAGCACGAGATTTTGACCGCTGTCGGGACTCGTAAACATGTCGAGCGGCAGGTCCGGCTTGTCATCCAACAGGTCGCAGAAGTAGTTTGATACCAGCCGGTTTGCGGCGAGATCAAGATAGTCCACGCGGCGCTGTGAATACTCGCAGACTTCGTCGAAGTTGCCTTCCGGCCGTTTCTCCGGTGCGTTGAGCGCCACGACTCGCGTGTAGTCGTCGTCGGCGCGGTCCACGGCGCGGGTGCCCAAGCCGAACACCAGCCGCACGACGCCGGCTTTCGGGTCAATCTCCTTATTCCAGACATACGGGTTATAGGAAAAACCAACACCGGCCACTTGCGGATAGAAGGCCGTGCCGTAGGCCGAGCCGGAGACGCGCATGATGAGCAGCGCCATCTGTTCGTCCCGATCCAGCAACCCGCGGCACAGGCGGTAGCGCAACGCCCTCTCGCTCATGGCACTGGCATAGACGCGCCGCAACGTGTCGAGCAGCGCCTGAAGCCGCTGTTCGCGCGTGCCTTGGTTGACACAGAAGACGCTGTCGTATTTTCCGGCGAACGCATTGCCGTAGTTGTCTTCCAGCAGGGAGCTGGAGCGCACGATGTAGGGCGCCTCGCCGAAGTAGTCGAGCATCTGGGCGAGTTGTTCCACCGTGTAATCCGGGAACTTGCCGCCAAGGATGATGGCGCGCGCTTCGTCAAGACCTTCGAGGAACGTTTCCGGGTTGTGCTGTTTCTGCCGAATCCGCCAGACCCCGTTGCGCACGAGGAAGGTGTAAAACACGTGGGACCCGACGTAAAACGAATCGTGGGCTTCCAGCAGATCTTCAAAGCGTGGATTGGCTTTCTTGAGGATGGCGCGGGCAAGCAGCATGCCCACAGCCTTGCCGCCGATAAGCCCCACGCCAATCATGCGATCCCGGATGGCAAGGACGTCTTCCAACGTCAAGTATTTGGCCGCCAACTTCAGGATCGCTTCATCACGGGAGAGGACCATGCTGCTCAGATGGTCGAATGCCTCCTGCTCCTTTCCCGCCGGACAATGGCCGGCTTTGAAACTTTCGTGGACCTTCTGGGCGTTGGCGAAAATCCGGTTCCAAAACCCGAGGCGGCCGCTCGCGTGCAAGCCGGGCCATTTGGCCGCGGTGAGCACCCCGGCGATGATGGCGCTGTTGGTGATCGGCTTGAACGCGTCGCCCTCCCACACGTGCATCGTGTTCATGGAAGAGGTTGAGCGATACTGGACCTTGATGGGCCGAATATAGAGGTGGCCTTGGTGCCGGAAGACATCCAGCAGGAACTGCGTCGTCGTGGTGATGGGGGCCAACCCGTAGTCAGTCGAGTGGTAGTTCCGATACAGCGCGAAGTAGGTGACGGTCTCCAAATCGCAAAGCCGCGGGCACGTCAACACGAAGAAATTGCCGAGCGCTTGGTCCGACTGCCATTTGTCGGCCAACTCCGAGAGACAGTCGAAAACGTAGATGGCACCTTTGCCGGCTTCCTCGATGACGCGATGCACCTGCGTGACAAACGTCTCGAAGCCCAGGTCAGGGTTGGGGTGGTGAATTTCCGCGCCCAAGTTGTCGGGAACCAGTTGTTCATGCGAGGCGAAACGGAAATAGATCAGCCGGCGGCGCAACCGATGAGCGGCCTCCACATACGGCACGACCAGGGCTTTGTAGTCGGCGATGGTTTCCACCTTCCAGACAATATTGTCGCCGGGCATGACGCCCTTGAGCACTTCGTCCAGCCCGGGCAATCCGGTTGTTAACGTGGAGGTCATCGGTTTGCTATCTTAAGAACAGCGTGACACGCCTCGACATGTTTGTCAGGCACTTCTTGTCGCCGAACTGCTTGCGAAGAAAACGGAACCTCGCAGGTATTACGCCGCAAACAGAAGAGGCCCTGGATGACCAGGGCCTCTTCGTTAGCTTGCGTCCATTGCGGCCAGTGCTGGTTTACACCAGGCCGTGGTCGAGCATCGAGTCAGCCACTTTCACGAAGCCTGCGATGTTCGCGCCCATCACGTAGTTGCCCGGTTGGCCATATTCCTTGGCCGTCCCACAGCAAGCCGTGTGGATCGCCTTCATGATGCCGTTGAGGCGCTGGTCCACTTCCTCGCGCGACCACGAAAGCCGCATCGAGTTCTGGCTCATCTCCAAGCCGGAAGTCGCCACGCCGCCGGCGTTGGCCGCCTTGCCCGGTCCGTAGAGGATCTTGTTGCCGACGAACAGGTCCACCGCCGCCGGGGTGCTGGGCATGTTGGCGCCCTCACTGACGAGCTTGCAGCCGTTGTTGAGCAGCGCCTTCGCGTCGTCGCTGGTGATTTCATTTTGCGTGGCGCTTGGGAACGCGCAATCGCACTTGATGTTCCAGGGACGCTGGCCGTCCAGATACTGGCCGCCGAACTTGGCCACGTATTCCTTGATGCGGCCTCGTTTCACGTTCTTGAGTTCCATGGCCCACGCGAGCTTCTCCGCGTTGATGCCGTCCTTGTCATAGATCGTGCCATTCGAGTCCGAAAGCGACACGGGCTTGGCGCCGAGTTGCAACAGCTTCTCCACCGTGTATTGGGCGACGTTACCTGAGCCGGAGACCGCGCAAACCTTGCCGGCAAAAGATTCATTGCGTGTCTTGAGCATTTCCTCGGCAAAATAGACTGCGCCGTAGCCGGTTGCTTCAGGACGGATTAACGAGCCGCCCCAGTTGAGGCCCTTGCCGGTGAGCACGCCCGTGAACTCATTACGCAGCCGCTTGTATTGTCCAAACATGAAGCCGATCTCGCGGCCGCCCACGCCAATGTCGCCTGCCGGCACGTCGGTGTCCGGGCCGATGTGGCGCGCCAGTTCGGTCATGAAACTCTGGCAAAACCGCATCACCTCGTTATCCGACTTGCCCTTGGGATCGAAGTCCGATCCGCCCTTACCGCCGCCCATCGGGAGCGTGGTGAGCGAGTTCTTGAAGACCTGTTCAAAGCCCAGGAACTTCAGGATGCTGATGTTGACACTTGGGTGAAGACGCAGACCGCCCTTGTAAGGTCCGATGGCGCTGTTGAACTCAATACGAAAACCGCGGTTGACGTGAACGTTGCCCTTGTCGTCCTGCCACGGCACGCGGAACATGAGCTGCCGCTCCGGCTCCACAATGCGTTCGAGGATGCAGGCATCTTGATACTTTTTGTGGCGTTTGATGACGGGTTCAAGGGACTCGAGAACTTCACGGACGGCTTGGAGGAACTCGGGTTCGCCGGGATTGCGTTTTTCGACCTGTTGTAGGACTTCTCCGATGTAGCTCATGGTATTGATCTTATCTGTTAGAGGTTTCGTTGGTTCGCCCGTAAGGGCAATTGCTGGCCGTATGATAGAGATGTGTTCAGCGTCAGCAACAAGAAACATGACTTGCATGTGAAAAACATTACGGCATGATTGCCGTATCGTATGAAGAACAAAAATGCCGCCTACAAGATTGCAATCCTCAAGGCGCTCAAGGAAATCCGTGGTCCAGCAGGGGCTGCCCGCATACGGCAACGGCTTCTGGCCTCCGGGTTGGCGCTGCAGCCGCGAACGGTTCGTTTCTATTTATTGCAGATGGATCGCGAGGGGTTGACGAAATCAGTCAGCCGCCGGGCGGGCCGCCAAGTGACGGAGCGGGGACACGGCGAGTTGCAGCACGCCAACATCATCGAGAAAGTCGGATTCGTTGCCTCGCGGATTGACTCGCTGCTCTATCGCATGACCTACGATTCGCGCGCGGCGGCGGGCACGATTGTCGCGAACCTGGCACTAATCCCGAAGGGGTTCCTCATTCGCGCGGTGGAGGACATGAAGCCCGTGTTCGCGCGCCGGCTGGGCATGGGGACGCGGCTGGCGATTGCGCGCGAAGGCGAAACATTCGGTGCCACGACCGTGCCAGCGGAGATGGTGGCGCTGGGAACCGTGTGCAACATCACAGCAAGCGGGGTCCTGCTGAAGCACGGGATTCCTGTGACGTCACGGTTTGGCGGGTTGATGGAAATGCGGGAGGGAAAGCCGGTGCGTCTCACGGCGCTGATCGAATACAGCGGCACGACGCTGGACCCGCTGGAGCTGTTCATCCACGCGCGGATGACGCGGGTGCGCGACTGCGCCCGCACTGGCAACGGCGTCATCGGCGTCAGCTTTCGAGAAGTCCCGGCGGCGGCGGTGCCGGAGGTCCGCCGGATCAAGAAAGAGATGGAGCGCCAGGGGCTGGATGGCATCTTGGCCATCGGCCATCCGAACCAGCCGCTGTTTGAGATTCCCGTCGAGGAAGGACGGGCGGGGCTAATCGTGAGCGGCGGATTGAACCCCGTGGCGGCGTTGTGCGAAGCGCACACCGAAGTGCGGTTCCATTCGCTGGCGGAGGTCGAAGATGTCGCGCGGTTCTCGGACTTCACCGCCCTGCGCGATGGGCTTCGAGGTTGACTTGTGTGAGCGGACGGTCAAGTGCGGTGGGCACGGTCATCCTGACGCCGGGCTTCAAGGAATTCGCCGCCGGGCAGAAAGGCAAGTGTGGTTACGGCGGGTATCCGTCACGTCGTCACCAGCGTGCAATTCAAGTAAATGCTCTTGGAGTTCTGGCACTATCACTTTATCGCTTGTGCGGCGTCGGGGAGGAAGTGTAGCCTGCCGCAGCACATGAACAACCCAGCGCGCGTGGAAAAGTTGAACATCGCTGCTACGGGCAAACGGGGGCGGCGGGCTTGAAGCATCTGCTACTGGTTCTCTACTTTTTCGCCGCTCTGGCGACCGTTGTGTTGGTATTGCGGTTGTTCATGCCGTTCCGGCAGATTTGGGAGGGGTGGAAGAAGATTGCCCACAAGCTGGGAGTGATTCAGACCAACATTCTGCTGACGGTGGTTTACTTTCTCATCCTTCCGATATTTGCGTTGATCGCCGGCAGGAAGCGATTGCGGCTGAAACTGGACCCGACGTCCGCCAGTTACTGGGAAGATGTGAAGCCGTTATCGAACTCGATCGAAGACGCCGGCCGGCCATTCTGAGCTTCCATGACGATTCTCGGTCTATCCTTCTTCTACCACGACGCGGCGGCTGCGTTGGTGCGCGACGGCCAACTCGTGGCAGCATGTGAACAGGAGCGATTCAGCCGCAACAAGCACGATTCCGAATTTCCCGAACAGGCGATCCAGTTCTGCTTGAAGCAGGCGGGCATCACGCTGGAGCAGGTGGACCACATCGTTTTCTACGAGAAACCGTTTGTGAAGTTTGACCGCATCCTTAGCTGTGCGCTGGGCACTTGGCCGCACAGCTACAAGGGTTTTCTAAAAGCCATCCCGATCTGGATGAAGGACAAGATTCGTCTCCGCGCCTACATCCAAAAGAAGCTGCAAACGGACAAGGACATCCTTTTCTGCGGCCATCACATGAGCCACGCCGCGAGCGCGTTCCTAGTGTCGCCTTTCGAGAAGGCGGCGATCATCACGGCCGACGGCGTGGGCGAGTGGGACAGCACTTGCATCGGCTATGGCGACGGCAACCGGCTGGTGCTGGAGAAGAAGATCGAGTTCCCTCACTCGGTCGGGTTGTTTTACAGCGCGTTGACGGCGTATCTCGGATTCAAGGTCAACGACGCTGAGTGGAAGGTCATGGGGCTGGCGCCCTACGGCGAGCCGAAGTATGTGGACCAGTTCATGCAACTGGTGGACATCAAGCCGGACGGCAGCTTCCGGCTGAACATGGACTACTACGCGCACCACTGGAGCGAGAGCACGATGCTCAACCGCTGGGAACGACTTTTCGGTCAGCCACCGCGCAAGCCGGAAACAGAGTTGGCGAAATACCACTACGACATCGCGCGCTCAGGTCAGGCGGTCGTTGAGAAAATCATGGTCGGCATGGCCTCTGCCGTCCATCAACGCTACGGTTTCGATGACCTCTGCATCGGCGGCGGCGTCGGCCTCAACAGCGTTGCCAACTGGAAGATTCTCAAGCAGGGCAGCGGTTTCAAAAACATCTTCATCCAGCCTGCGGCGGGCGACGACGGCGGCGCGCTTGGCGCGGCGTTCTGGGTCTGGAACTGCGTGCTGAGCCAGCCGCGCAAGTTTACGATGCGCCACGCCTACTGGGGGCCGGAATACAGCGACGAGGAAATCGCGGCCGCGTTGGACCGCGTCGGCGCGAAATACGAGAAGCTCTCGCGCGAGCAGTTGCTTGAAGAAACCGTGAAGGCCATCGCGAGCGACAAGGTTATCGGTTGGTTCCAAGGCCGGCAGGAATTCGGCCCGCGCGCTCTCGGCAGCCGCAGCATCCTGGCGAATCCCGGCAACCCGAAGATGAAGGACATCATCAACGCGAAGGTGAAGTTCCGCGAATGGTTCCGACCGTTCGCACCGAGCGTGCTGAAGGAAGCGGCGCACCTCTACTTCGAGATGCCGGAAGGTTTTGACTCGCCCTACATGCTGTTGGTGCCGCAGGTGCGGCAGGAGTGGCGGGTGAAACTGTCGGCGGTCACGCACGAAGACGGCACCGGCCGCGTGCAGACCGTCGAACGGGACATTGCGCCGCTTTACTACGATCTCATCAAACGTTGGGGCGAGGTGTGCGGCGTGCCGGTGATCCTGAACACCAGCTTCAACGTGCGCGGCGAGCCGATCGTGACGACACCGGAGAACGCCTACAACACCTTCGTGAAGACGGGCATAGACGTGCTGGTGATGGGCAGCTTCGTGCTGCGCCACAAGGACCAGAACGTGGATTTCGAGAAGGGCATGCGCGAGAGCGTGAGCCTGGAATGGAGCCACGCCCCGGCGGCAGTGCCGGCGGATTGAGCGGATGTTTGAAGGAAAGAAGATCATGGCGAAACAATCTTTGATCAAGGAACTGGTCCAGTTTGCGATGCGGGAGAAGAAGTGGTGGTTGATCCCTCTGCTGGTGATCCTGGTGCTCATTGGCGGCCTGATTGTTTTCGCGCAGTCCTCGGCCCTCGCCCCATTCCTGTATCCGTTCTTCTGAGCCGCCCCGGCGCCGCCTGTAGTGGCCGTCCGTGATGACCGGGAGGCATCAGGAGTCCCCTGATGCCAAAATCAGGAAACTCCTGATATTGGCGGTATGCGCTGCCCATGATAGCATCCGCATTGCTAAAGCAAAGTCGTTGGAGATCGCTTTCCATGGAGGTGTCGATAGTAGTTTGGGCCGTTGAAAGATGTTGTAGCCGCATCATCTTCAAACTCTTTGCCCACACTGGCGGCATGACAGAAATCCTGTTGGAGGGCCTTACCACTGGCGACAAGCTCAAAGTCCGCGATGTCAACGACACCAACGAAGGCCCCTTCAGCCCGGAGGTCATGGTGACGCAGTTGGGCTGATGACGCCTTCAGAACTTCAAGGAACCGAGAAAAATGGATAAGCTATACTTCCTTACGGGGCCTCTCCAAGGCGCGACCGCGGAGTTGATCGGAGAGGAAATCACCATCGGCCGGGCATCGGACAACGGCATTTGCATTGGTGATGACTCCATATCGGATCACCACGCCGTCATCAACCGTCAGAACGGGAATTGCATTCTGCGCGACCTCCAATCAGCCAAGGGCACGACAGTTCGCGGAAACAAAATCATTGTGGTTACGCTTGAAGACAGCGACAGAGTCGCCTTCGGGTCCGTGGAAGCAGAGTTCACAACCACCGAAGTGAAGCTGCACATGCCGAAGACGGCGGTTCTCCCTCCGCCTCCGACGCAACCAACCTGGCCACAACGCAGAGGTGTCCCGGCGGCGGCGCGAGGATCGTCGTTCAAATCTGCCGTGCTCACGCTCGTGCAATTGGCGGCAGTCGTGGCATTGGCTTATGGCGGCTATTGGTGGTATCAGAAGCTCAGCAAGGTGGACCCGAACGACGACTCGCCTCAGACTGTCAACGCCAAGGAGGCTTCGTTGCGTGCGCTGAGAGATACCGCCTCGCCGCCGCCGCAGTCCACTGCCGGTGCATCTCTTTCACCTGCGCCGCCAGTTTCCACGGCTCCAGCAGCCGTGCCGGAATCTGTGGCTTCACCTTCCGTTGCAGCGCAAGTAGTAGCCCGTGTTGTCTCTGTTCCGCCGAACCCTGCAATCCAACAGGCCAGGCTCCTGATTGCGCAGAACAAGTATCAAGATGCAATCGTTTCCCTGGACAAGATCGTCGCTTCCGCGACGAACCCTGCCGTAGTGGCCGAAGCTCAAGCGCCCCTGAAAGAGGCGCTCAATGCACAACTCTCATCGCTTCAGGCAACGAAGCAGCAATGGCAGGCGCAGTGCAAACTGGTTGAAGATCGCCTCAAAGCCGCCAAGGACCAACTGGTTCAGGACACCAAGGCGTTAGAGAAAAAGAAAGCAGATGAGGAGAGGATCTATCAAACCTCCGGCGGGCGCTGGTTTAACGGGCGGTGGGTGTATAATACGAGAAAAGGAACCGGAGATAGTTCAGCTCAATCTGTCATCCAAGGGTTGCAGATCAAGGTGATGACGGACTCGCAGGAAGTGAAGAAGCAAACGGATATCGTAAGCCGTTATCAACCGCAAATCATCGCTTTCGACCAACAGATCGCTGCCATTCAAGTGCGACTCACGCAGGTGGAGGCTTCCCTGAACTCGCAGTCAAACTCAGGAACTGAGCGGGTTCAAAGCACGGTTCCGGCCACGCCGGTGTCGCCTGCGCCTGCTCCTGCTCCAATGCCAGCACCGTCAGAGGCTGCGCCTGCTCCGGCGCCATCTGCAGCCGCTGTTGCAGCGCCACAATCTTCCTCTGCAAGCGTAGAATTAGGCGAACTGAAGCCTGAAGATTGGGTGCGGAGCCTGCCCGCACAAGCGCAGATGGCTTACTTGTTGGGTTTCAATCAGCAAGGAACGACGCGTATTGACAGCTTGCGGCACTGGCTTTCGCTTTGGGGCAGGCATATGCAGGATCCAAATCTCACTCTTCTGGAGATGGATTATATCAAGCATGTGATTCAATATCGTGATCCTTCAATCGACAGGATTTTGGAGGAGGCTAGACGGCATGGCGATCATATGTCCAAGAGCGAATGGGCAAACATTCAGTTGATAGTTACACGTAAGATGTCTGATCTCAACTCGGCGGGAAACAAGCTGATAGCCATGAATATCCGCAGTGGAAAACAGCCTGCACTCGCGAAACTGATTGGTGAGGGCATAAACCTCGCGACAAGAGAGCGCACTGATATGAATGAGATATTTGAACACTACAAGTCTCTGTGCCACGCACATCATTGGCATTATTCCTGGTATTGGTAGTGCGGTGACTCATCAGGGTTGATGTTGTCTAACGAAGGCGGAGAGCATTTTGATTGCTGACTCTAAGCCTGCCAGTGCGTTGCGGTGAATCCAGAGGTGCTTCATATATCTTTCGGCCAGAACTTCCGGGTTCTGACTGGTAATCATTGGGAACGGAGCCGTTGGAGGCCAGAGTCGGGATGGGCGATCACACTGGCGGACAGTTCGGGAGCGGGACGCTTCTGCGGAATCAGCAGCGACAATAACGCCGTCCGCAGCAACGCCAGCGCCGAGGAAGCGGGCGTTATGGGCGATGAGCTTGAGGCGCCGGGCGCGGGTGAGAGGATCCCAGCCGATAAAGCCGTCGCGATCCTTCAGGCAGAGGGCGCTGGAGCAGCAAGGCCACCCATCGGCCGTCGCGGGCGAGGACTTGGCGGAGAGCGTCGCCGCGGTGGGGGGGCGGGGGCCGAGGAAGTGTTGTCACTGGAGGGGTTGGTCGAAACGCTGGCAGTCGGCGGGTTTGGTGATGAGCCGGACCTGGAGGCGGCCGTTCTTCGCGGGCGTGGATCCCGTCGAGATGGATCTCATCGCGACGATAGCGTGGGGCAACGGCGGCTCTTTGTTTAGCCCCCAATGCAGTTCCTTCCGCTCACGTCTCCTGCAACTCAGAAAGATCGAATTCTGGACGGTTAAACCTGCGCCGGGTTTTGGGATTGAAGCCCGGTAACAACACGTGTAAGCATGAATGCCAAACAACGACATGAAGACACTGATAACAGGCGGTGCTGGATTCATCGGCTCGCATTTGGCTGAGGCGCTGCTGGTGCGGGGCGACAAGGTTGCGGTGCTCGACAATCTTTCCACCGGAAGCATGCAGAACATCGCAGGGTTGAAGAAGCAGCCGGGTTTCGAGTATGTCGTGGACGACGTGCTGAACCAGCGTCTGTTGGCTGAGATGGTGGACGATGCGGATGTGGTTTATCACCTGGCAGCGGCGGTGGGAGTGAAGCTGGTGGTGGAAAGCCCTGTGCGCACCATTGAGATGAATCTGGAAGGGACGCAAGTCGTGTTTGAGGCCGCCGCCAAGAAAGGGAAGAAGGTCTTGCTGACTTCTACCAGCGAGGTCTATGGCAAAAGCACGAAGATTCCGTTCAGCGAAAACGACGATCTATTGATCGGCCCGTCGAACAAAGGCCGTTGGTCCTACGCCTGCTCGAAACTAATGGATGAGTTTCTGGCGATTGCCTTCTGGAAGGAGCGCAAGCTGCCCGTGGTGGTTGTTCGGCTATTCAACACCGTCGGTCCGCGCCAGACCGGGCGCTATGGGATGGTCATTCCCAACTTTGTGCGGCAGGCGCTGACCAACAAGCCGATCACCATTTACGGGTCGGGAAAGCAACAGCGCGCTTTTGGCTACGTGGGAGACGTTGTCGGCGCGCTGATGGCCCTGATGGACGCCGGAAACACCAATGGAGAAGTATTCAATGTCGGCAATGAGATAGAGATCAGCATCGAGGATCTTGCCAAGTTGGTGAAGAAGATGACCGGTAGCCGCAGTAAATTGGTTTACATTCCCTACGACGAGGCCTACGAGACAGGTTTTGAAGACATGTCGCGGCGCGTTCCTGACCTGACCAAGGTCAAACAATGTATTGGTTATCAGCCGCGCACGCAGCTTGCGGAGATTTTGCAGAGGGTTATCGAATACGAGCGCGTGCAGTTGAACGTTTGATCTGACGCTGCATCCTTTTATGAAGTTGTCGGTCATCATCCCGGTTTACAATGAGAAGCGCACCGTGTTAACGCTGATCGAGCAGGTGCGCGCCGTGCCGATGGAGAAGGAGATATTGGTGGTGGATGATTGTTCCACCGATGGCACACGGGATATTCTGAAAGCGCTGAAGTTGCCGGAAGTGCGGGCTTTCTTTCATGAAATCAACAGCGGCAAAGGAGCCGCCATCCGCACAGCACAGTCGCACGTCAATGGCGATATCGTTATCATCCAGGATGCGGATCTCGAGTATAATCCGGCCGACTATCCGGGTCTGATTCAGCCGATTTGTGACGGAGAGGCGGGCGCGGTTTTTGGATCCCGTTTTCTGGGCGGTCCTCACCGCGTTTTGTTTTTCTGGCACATGGTCGGCAATAAGTTCCTGACCCTGCTGTCGAACATCGTGACCAACATCAACCTCACGGACATGGAAACCGGTTACAAGGCGTTCCGAGCAAGCGTTTTCAAGTCCATTCCGTTGGAGTGCTCGCGTTTTGGGTTTGAGCCAGAGATTACGGCCAAGTTGGCCAAGCTGAACGTGCCGATTTACGAAGTGCCGATCTCCTATCACGGCCGATCTTACGCAGAAGGAAAAAAGATCAACTGGCGGGACGGCGTGGCTGCTTTCTACTTCATCCTCAAATTCAGCCTGTTCTGGCGGCCACCGCCCGCCACTGCCGCCAGGACGCCTTGATGGCATGAGCGAGTCGTCTATTCACGTCGGCCATGAGACGCTGCGGCGTTTTGAACAGGCGCAGAATTATAATCGTTGGATAGCCGACACGCTCCGGCCGCATGTGGGTCGTAGGGTTTTGGAGATTGGCGCGGGCATTGGCAATCTGAGCGAACTGTTTCTCGACAGCGAGCGCCTCGTGCTCAGTGACGCCGAAACGCATTACATCGCCCTGCTGCGCGCGCGTTTCGCCGGCCAGCCGCACGTTCACGCGGTCCACTACGATGTCTCTCAAACGCCCCCTGTTGAGTTGCTGGCCGAGCTGTTTGACACCGTGATCTGCCTCAATGTGATCGAGCACGTCCAGGATGATGTGCAGGCATTGCGGCACATCCGCGATTTGCTCCAGCCCGGCGGCTATGCATTGCTATTGGCGCCGGCGCATCCGTGGCTTTACTGCAAGCTCGATGTCAATCTCGGACATTACCGTCGTTACAGCCGCACTGATTTCCGCCGGCAAATCACGGCGACGGGCATGGAGATTCAGGACGACTTCTATTTCAATCCCGCGGCAATCTTCGGCTGGTTTGTGATGGGTAAACTTCTTGGACGCGCTGTGGTGCCTGATACGCCCCTACGGGGGTTTGACCGGGCAGTGCCGTTGCTGCGGACGCTGCCGTTGCGCCGGCCACCGATCGGCATTTCTGTGATCGCGATTGCGAAGCGGCCGGCAGGACATTAACGGGAGGCGCCATGCTGATAGCGATTTTCCTCCTCGCCCTTGTAGTCCGCAGTGCGTTCGTTCTCACGCTCGACGCGCACACCTACTGGCCCGACGAGAAGGTTTATGACGATATCGCCCGAGGCCTCAGTGAGGGGCGCGGTTTTGTTGCCGACGGCTATCACTCCACACCTTTGTGGCCGATGTTTCTGGCTCTGCTTTACAAGGTGTTCGGGCCAAGTTTGCTTGTCGCGCGCCTGGCGCAAGCTGTCATTGGCGCCGCCACATGCCTCTTGACCGTAGCCTCCACGCGGCGACTCTTCAATCAGCGCGTGGCTTGGTGCAGCGGAGCGATTATGGCGCTTTACCCGCCCATCGTTTACCTCGCCGGGGTGCTTTACACGGAGAACTTCTTTGCGTTCTGGCTCGTCCTCAGCGCCTACTGGATGGTGCGGTTTAGCCAGGAAGTCTCCATACGAAACGCGGTGATTGCCGGATTATGCCTTGGCTTGACGGCCCTGAGCCGTTCGGTGGCGTTGATGTTGATCCCTGTCGCGGTCTTGGTGCCGCTGCTGGTGACAGCGACGAATGCAGGCTGGCGGCAACGTGCGATGTGGGTGCTGGCGATGTGGATGGCTGCGGCAGTTCCTATCGCGCCGTGGACGTTGCGCAACTGGATTGTGTTTCATCACGTAGTGCCCGTGTCCTTGGGTTTTGGCGGCACGCTCTGGCGGGGTAATTGCGAGTTCAGCCGGGGTGATGCCGATGATCGCTTCTTGGGGCCGGTTGGCATGGAATCGAACTGTCTGGGCCGCGCTACGATACCGGAGTCGCGCGAGCGGTTTGACAGGTTGTGCGCGTGTCTGGATAAGCTCGATGAGATTGAGGCGGACCGGTTGTTGGCGGGGGAGGCGTGGCGTTATTTGCGTGAGCAGCCGCTCCACTGCGCGTTGCTTTACCTGAAGAAATTGCGGACGCTTCACTCGGCGTTTAGTCAGACTAACCAGTCCAATGACCACACTTCGCGGCGCAATCAATACCTGGCTGCGGCGTCATTTTATCCGGTGTTGCTGCTGGGCTTGTGTGGTTTGCTGGCGAACGCGCGGCGTTGGCGTCAACTGTTGCCGTTCTATTTGGTGTGGGGGACGTTTGGTCTGGGTCTGCCGGTGTTGGCGGCCTGCACGAGGTTCCGGTTGCCGACCGACCCGATACTCATCGTGTTTGCGAGCGCGGCGGTGGTGATCATGTGGCAGCGACTGGCGGAAACGAGGACGATTGCGCGATGGTTGGGGGCAATCATTGTAGTCGGTGTGGCACTGCGGTTGCTCTGGTGCGGTGCTTTGCCGAGCGAGTTTGTGTGGCAGGACGAGCAGGAATATGACGCCATCGCCCGCAACCTGCTCGACCACGGCACCTACTCGATGGACGGCACGCATCCCACGGCGTTTCGCGCTCCGGGCCAGACCCTCTTCCTTGCCGCCGCCTACAGTCTTGATCGCGGCCTCGCCGGCATTCGCGTCTGGCAATCGCTCCTGTGGGGCGTGGCCATCTGGCTCGCGTTCCGGGTGGCGCGGGAATTGGGCGCTTCCGAACGCGCAGCCTTGTGGACGGCGGTGGTCGTGGCAGTCTATCCGGTCTATGTCTATGCGGCGGGCACGCTCTTTCCGATGACGCTCTTTACCGTGGCGCTGCTGGCGGGGACGCTGGGCTTGCTGCGGATTTACAACGGTGCGGGCCGTCCCTCCGTCATCCTCGCGGGCGTCGGCTTGGGCGTGGGCACGTTGACCATCCCATATCTGCTGCCGGCAGTGCTGCTGGTTCCGCTTTGGTTGGGACGGCAACATTGGCGAAAGGCGCTGGGGGTGATGGCGCTGGCGTTGGTTATTGTTGCACCGTGGCCGCTGCGGAACTGGGCGGTTCTGGGTGAGCCGGTCATGGGCACGCAACAATGGCTTTGCTTCTGGTATGGCAACAACCCCAAGGCAACCGGCTCATCCGGCAGCGTGATTCGGTTGGAGCCGCGCGCAACTGTCTGGGTGCCTTACCGCGACTCTTTCCGGACCAACGAACTGGCTGGCGAACACTTCCTGCGCGACGACGCGTTGCGCTACGTGCGCGAGCATCCTGGCCGCACGGCATGGCTTTGGCTTTGCAAAGCCGCCAACCTCTTCCGCCTCTGGCCCGAAACCCAGACTCAAAATATCTACACCACATGGCTTACCAAACTGGTTGGCGTGCTGAGTTTTGGTCCCGTGTTTTTATTGGGCCTGCTCGGCTGGTGGCGCGGGGGACTCGACCGCCGCCGCGCCGCCATCGTTGCCATCTATTTTGCCACCTTCATAGCCGTGGCGGCCGTGACCCTTTCCAAAGATCGCTACCGGATGCCTTTGGATGTCTATCTGATGATCCCCGCCGCGATGCTCGTGGAGCGATGGTTGTCTGCGCGGCAGGCGGGGCAGGACAGTCGCAGATAAACATTGATTCACGTGGAGGATGGTTTTCTCGTCCGGAGGTGTGTAATCTGCCGGCTACTGTCTGATGGAATGATCTTGCAGGGAGCTTTTTCCTGTTGTCGCCGTCTAATGCCAGCGAAACCAACATGGAGACCAAACCCATGATGCTTATGAAAACACACGCTCGATTCCTTGCCGCGCTCGCGGCGTTGGCCCTTACCTATCTGCCCGGCGTCGCGCGCGCCGAGAACGAAGTCGGGTTCATCGAACGCTTCGCTCTCGCGCCCGACCGCGCGAAGGCGCTCGGCGAACTCGTGCCGGGGAGCGAGGACTTCTATTACTACCACGCGCTTCATTATCAGAGCTGCCGCGACGCGGAGAAGCTCGCGGAGGTTATGGCGCAGTGGAAGAAGCGGTTTCCCGACTCCGAGCGACGGCGCATCATTGAAAACCGCGAGGCGCTGATTAGTTACGAGCGAGACCCACAGAAGACGTTGGCCTATCTGCGCGAGCGGCTGAATCTTCACTTCAACCACGTCCAGGAGGCGCGCGACAAGAAGCCCAACCTGCCGTCATCGCTCGACTCGAAGCGGATAGCGCGCAGTGTCTTCGAGCGGGACGCACTGGTTCACGACGGTGCGCTCGGCAGCCTGTCGCAGCAGGCGCTGGAGGAATTGGTGAAGCATCGCGTGCCGCTCGACGAGCAGCGTCGGCGGGCGTTGTTGTCGAAACTCCAGCGACCCGACGTGCCGAATCTGGTGGAACTGATCGCCACTGACCTGAAATCGCGCGAGTCGCGCGGCTTTGGCGAGTTCGCCATTCACCGCACGCTGTTGCCAGAACAACTCGACGCCCTCGTCCAAGCTGTCCCATCGCTGGCGACGAGCGAGCCGTTCGTATTCACCAAGCTCCGCAAACTCGCGCCCTCCGCCGATGCCGACATGGAGTTCGACGCCGCCGAGCGCGAGGCGTGGCTGGAGCGCGTCTGGGGCTATGCGAAGACGTTACCGCCGGCTTTCAACACGCTGAAGGCCCACGCGCTTTACTTGCGCCTCGACCACGACCGCAAGAAGGGCGTCTATGACCGCGAACGGTTCCTTGAATACCTCAAGCTCCCCCGCAGCTTGTTCTACGTGAACCCGAAGTGGCTCCAGTCCTTCACTCAGACCGGCCAGCCGCTCTGCGACCTCAGCGCCAGCCTTGCCGAGCCGCTGCTTGTCGCCCGGCCGATTCACAACGACGAGCCGCTCGTGCGCGACTACTTCCTCCGTCTCTTCGCCGCCGCCAAACCCGATGCCGAGGCGGAGGCGCTGCTCGCGCCGTGGACTGATTACGTTCGCGACACGTGGCTGAAGCCGCTGCTGGCGGAGGCGATGATCATCAACGGCATCGGCGCGGCCGAGCGGTGGGCGTCGTTGCTGACGCCGACGGAGTTTCAGCGGTTGAAGGAACGCGTGGACATCGAGTTTCTGCCGACGAACGTGCAGTTCACCACGCCCGGCGCCGACGTGGCGGTGGACGTGGTCGTCAAGAACACGCCGAAGCTGCTGGTGAAGATTTACGAGATCAACGCGCTGAACTTCTTTCTCACGCAGCACCGCCAACTTAATACCGACCTCAACCTCGACGGTCTGGTCGCCAACAGCGAGCAGACGCACGCTTTCGACACCGGTCCCTTCAAGCGAGTTCGCCAAGTGTTCAAGTTCTCGGAACTGAAAGGGAAGCGCGGCGCGTGGATCGTGGAGTTCATTGGCGGCGGTCGCAGCAGCCGCGTGCTCGTCCGCGTCGGCCAATGGCAACTGCTCCAGCAGACCGGCCCCGGCGGCGATTTGCTCACGGTGCTCGACGAGCAGGGCGTGCCGGTGAAAGACGCCGTTATCTGGCTGGACGGTCGCAAGTTCACGCGCGACGAAAAGCTCGGCCGCATCAGCGTGCCGTTCACGCAGCAGCCCGGCACACGGCAGATCATCATTGCCGATCCGGCGGGGACGTTTGCCACGCTCACGCAGTTCCAGCATCACGCGGAGGACTACAGGCTCGATGCGCAGTTCCACGTCGAGCGTGAGCAGCTTCTCGCCCGGCGCGAGGCGACACTTGCAGTGCGCGCGACGCTCATGCTGGGCGAGTCGCATCTCGATCCGGCGGTCATTCAGGAGCCGAAACTCACGCTCGTCACCACAACGCTCGATGGCATCTCCACAACACGCGAGGTCAAAGACCTCAAGCTCAGCGCCGCGAGCGAGTTGACGCACACGCTTGTCGTTCCCGACCGGTTGGCGCGGCTGACGGCCACGCTCAGCGGCAAGGTGGATGTGCTGAGTGCCGGCGGCACGAAACGCGATCTCAGTGTGTCGCACACGTGGACCATCAACGGCATGGACAAGACCGACGCGACCAGCGACGGCCATCTGTCGAAATTCGGCGGCGATTACGTTTATGAACTGCTCGGCAAGAACGGCGAGGCGTTGGCTGACCAGCAGGTTGTCTTTATGTTCTACCACCGCGAGTTCTCGCGTCCGCAGACGGTAGCGCTTAAGACCGATGACAAGGGCCGGGTCGCTCTTGGCTCGCTGGCCGGGCTGAGCAGTGTGCGTGCCCGCTGTCCCAATGGCCGCGAGAGCATCTGGGTGCTGGACGACTTCGAGCGCACGTGGCCGAGCGTGGTTCATGCTCTAAGCGGTGAGGACATTCGCGTGCCGTTGCCGCTGCGGTCGCGCGAGTTCTCGTTGCTGGAAACTCGCGCGGGCACCTTCGTGGCAGACCATACGGCGCAAGTGAAGGCTGATGGCGAATGGCTCGTCATTCCCAGGCTGCCCGCGGGCGATTACTCGTTGCGGTTCCGCGACGACTACTGCACGGTGACGATCAAAGTCACGGAGGGCAAGCTTGTCAGCGGTTGGTTCCTCGGCAGGAACCGGCAGCTACAGGCCAAGGAAACCGCGCCGCTGAACATCACGGGCGTAAGCGCGGAGAAGGATGTCGTCGAGATCAAGCTCGCCAACGCTTCTCCGTTCACACGCGTCCACATTGCCGCGAGCCGCTTCGAGCCGGGGAGGGGATTATTCAGCGGGCTGGGTGGTTTTACGCGCTATGGCGCTGCGGCGGGCGTTCCGGCGAAGCAGCCGAACCTCTACGCCGCCGGCCGCGAGATCGGCGACGAGTATCGCTACATCCTCGAACGCCGTTATGGCCAGAAGTTCCCCGGCAACATGCTCACGCGGCCGGGTCTGCTGTTGAACCCGTGGGAGACGCGCGAGACAGGGCTGGAAGAGCTTCAGCAGAGAGGTGGGGAGGCTGCGGGCTTCTCGCGCGGTGGCCGTGCGGGAGCGGCTTATGGCCCCGCTGCCGCGGGCAAACCAGACTCCTTGAGATCCGGCGGTGTTCATGGCGCGGCGGCGGAAACGAATCTCGACTTCCTCGCTGCGAGCGCGCCGGTGATCTACAACCTCGTGCCGGACAAGGACGGCGTGGTGCGCATCGAGCGCAAGTCGCTTGGCGACCGCCAGCACGTGCAGGTGTATGCCGAGGATCTGGTAAACGCCGTCTGGCGCTCGTTCGCGCTGCCGGAGGCGGGCACGAAGTTCGCCGACCTGCGGCTCGCGCAGAGCCTCGATCCAGTGAAGCCGTTTGCAGAGAAGAAGGAGATCACCGTCCTGACGCCCGGGCAAAAGCTCGCGGCTGCGGGAGAGATGGAAGGCTACGACACGCTCGGCAGTGTCCACGCGCTCTTCACCACGCTCAGCAACGACGTCAACCTCGCGAAGTTCGCGTGGCTGCTGCAATGGCCCAAGCTCAAGGACGACGAGCGGCGCGCGAAATACAGCGAGTTCGCCTGCCACGAACTGAACTTCTTCCTCTCCAGAAAAGACCCGGCCTTCTTCGGGAAGGTGGTTCGTCCCTACCTTGCCAACAAGAAGGACAAGACGTTCATGGACGACTATCTGCTCGGCAACGACCTTGCACGCTACCGGGAGCCGTGGGCGTATGCGCGGCTGAACGTCGTCGAGCGTGCGCTGCTGGCCCAGCGCGAGAAGGGTGAAGCCACCAGCGCCGCGCGTCATCTGCGCGAGCTGTGGGAGATGATCCCGCCGAACCCCGACGAGCAGGACCGGCTCTTCGAGACGGCGCTGCGCGGTCGGGCGCTGGAGATTCAAATTGCCAGTGGCGCTTATCGGCTCGGCGGCGGCAATGGCGCGGTGACGATTTCAGGCGCCGTCAGCTATGCTGGAGGGGGTGTGATTACCACTGCCCCCGCTCCAGCACCGGCTGCCATGCCTGCGTCACCATCAGTGGTATCGCTGGAGGTCGCAGCGCCGGCAAGAATGCGCGCGTCCCGGCTCTCGCTCGACGCAAAGCAGATGGACAAGCTGGCCACTCTGAAAGAAGAGGTGGCCAAGGAACCTCAGGAAAGTGAACTGTTGGAGCGGGCTAAAGAACGCCGGCTTGCAGTGAGAAAGGCCGGCCTTGCCGACGCGCGTGATGCAGACTGGGCAGACAAGTCGAAAGCCCAGAATCTCAGCTTCTTTGGCTTCGAAGCCGCCAAACACGCTCGCGGGGAGGTTCGCGCCTACTACCGGCAGCTTGGCCCGACGAAGGAATGGGCCGAGAACAACTACTACAACCTCCCGCTCGACCAGCAGAACGCCGGCCTCGTCACCGTCAATGCCTTCTGGCGCGACTACGCGCAGTGGATCGCCGACGGCGCGAAAGCCCCGTTCGTCTCGCCGCACATTGCCGAGGCGCACCGCAATTTCACCGAGATGATGCTCGCGCTGGCCGTGCTCGACCTCCCGTTCGAGGCCGCGCGCCCCGCGAAAGGCCCGGTCATCGTCTATCACAAGCAGATCAAGCCGACCGCTCCCGCCGCCGCGCAACAGGCCGCGCTGCTCGTCTCGCAGAGCTTCTTCCGGCAGGGCGACCGCTACCGCGAGGAGGGGAACGAGAAGTTCGAGAAATACGTGACCGAGGAGTTCCTCATCGGCGTCGTTTATGGCGCCAACGTCGTCGTCACCAACCCGACCAGCACGCCCGTGAAGGCCGAGGTGCTCCTGCAAATCCCGCAGGGCGCGTTGCCGGTGCTCGGCAGCAAGCCGACCGATTCGCGCCGGTTGCGGCTGGAGCCTTACACGACCACGAAGCTGGAATACTACTTCTACTTCCCCGCGACTGTAGGCCGCGTCCCCGACGCGGCGGCGAAATTCCCGCACTATCCCGTCAACGTCGCCGTCGCCGGCCGCAGCGCCGCCGCCGCGAAACCGTTCGCGTTCAACGTCGTCGCCAAGCTTAGCCAGGTGGACAAGGCTTCGTGGGACTACGTCTCCCAATACGGCAGCGACGGCGATGTGTTCGCGTTCCTGGAGCAGAACAACCTCGAACGGCTCGACCTCGTGCGCGTCGCGTGGCGTTGCCGGCAGGGCGTGGACTTCTTCCGGAAACTCGCCGCGTTCATGCAGGCGCACCACGTCTGGAATGAGACCATCTATAGCTACGGCGTCGTCCACAACGACACGCCGGCGTTGCGCGAGTGGCTGCGGCACAAGGACGACTTCCTGGCGGAGTGCGGGCCGTATCTCGCCTGCAAGCTCCTCCTGCTCGACCCGGTCGAGCGGCGCGCTTACGAGCACCTCGAATACTCGCCGCTCGTGAACCAGCGCGCCCACCGGCTTGGTAACGACTGGCGCATCGCCAACCCCGCCATGCACGACCAATACCTGCACCTGCTCTACATCCTCGCGCACAAACCCGCGCTCGACGCGATGGACAGCATGAGCGTCACCTACTACCTCTTCCTTCAGGACCGCGTGGAGGAATCGCTCGCGCGGTTCAAGGCCATCGAGCCGAAGCAGCTCCCGACGCGCATCCAGCACGACTACCTCCGCTGCTACGCCGCCTTCTACGAGGCCAACCTCGCCGAAGCCCACGCCATCGCGAAGCAATACGCCGGCCACCCCGTGCCGCGCTGGCAGAAGCTTTTCGCCGAGGTCGCCTCGCAGCTCAATGAGATTGAGGGCAGGACCGCCACCGCGAAAGCCGGCGACAAGCCCGACCGCGAGAAACAGCAGAGCGAGCTGGCATCCACCGAGCCGACCTTCGACTTCAAGGTCGAGAACAAGACCATCGCGCTCACCTGGAAGAACCTCGGCGAAGTCACCATCAACTACTACCTCATGGACCCGGAGTTCTCCTTCAGCAGCAGTCCGTTCGTGAGCGAGGACGCGAGCCGCTTCAGCATCATCAAGCCAAACAAGACCGCCGGCCAGCCGTTGCCACCGGGCAGCGACAAGCTCGACGTGCCGTTGCCCGCCGAGTTCGCCAAGGCCAACGTGCTCGTCGAGGTCGTGGCCGCCGGCCAGCGCAGGGCCTTGCCGTATCACGCCAACACCCTGAAGCTCACCCTCGCCGAGAACTACGGCCGCCTCGAAGCCCGCGACATCGCCACCGACAAGCCCGTCTCGCGCGCCTACGTGAAGGTCTATGCGCGGCTCAAGAGCGGCACCGTCCGATTCTTCAAGGACGGCTACACCGACCTGCGCGGCCGGTTCGACTACGCGAGCCTGAACGCGCCCGCCGCGCTCAACCCCCAGCCCTCCACCGGCGGCGCGGAGCCGTCGCCCCGCAACGGCCTCGACTACCAGATGCTCAAGCCCGCCGAGCTGGGCGCGGTCGAGAAACTGGCGATCCTCATCCTCAGCGACACCCACGGCGCCGCCACCCGCGAGGTGAACCCGCCGAAGGAGTGAGCCGCCGGCCGCGGGGCAGTGGAACCACGGAATGTGCGGAAGGACACCGAAAGGTGGAGCGTGACTCCGCCTAAACTAACGCCGCCTCTTCCAACCCTTCCGCGCTGTAAGAATGTGGAGATGTTCGATTTCCTTCAGTTCTTGGCGAGCTTCCTTATAGGTGGGTGTAACCTTAAGCGCTTTCTTAAAGCATGCGCGGGCCTCCGCGTAGTGCTGTTGCACTTTGAGGACGAGCCCCAAGTTCAGATACGCTTCGTCAATGCAGCCTTCGGGACAGCGAGTGGCTTTTCGGTAGATGGCTTCGGCCTCCTTGAGGCGACCGGAATCCGTGAGCAACGCACCAAGGAAAATGTGCCAAGTCGCATCTCGTGGGTCGCCTGCAAGAGCCTTCCGATACCAAGCCTCGGCACGACGAAATTCACCCTTCTTGCGATAAAGGTGACCCAAATGCCCTTGAACGAGATGACGCTTTTCGGGCGGGCAGAGTCGAAGGGCTCGTCGCAAAGCTAAGAGAGCATCGTCGTAACGGCCTGTAGGATAAACCTGCCTGCCGAACTCGAACCAAGCACGTCCACGGTCGGGATAATCTTTGATTAGCTGGGTGGCAAGCTCTGTGCTGCACGAACTGAGACCACGCTTTTCCGCCTGTTCAATCTCCTTAAGGCGTCGTTTGAAATTGCTATGTTTCATGGAATCCTTTCCGCTTCTCCTTCTCGCGCATCATTCTCCCGGAGGCGGGCGGGGGCAAGCGGGAAAGGGGCGGGGGAGGGAAGCTCTCAGCGGTCAAATGAAACGGAATTTCAATTCACGCGCCCGGCCTTGCTTGATCCGCCAAAGACGTCCCTTTCTCCCGATGCAGTCGAAGATGAACATCAGCGAGTCATCCACGGTATTCTTGATATCAGATGTGCCTGGCTCGGCTAGCGACAAGGGATGCGAATGAAATGTGCCAACGATTTTCTGTCCGAGAACCTTGACGGCAGTTGCAACCCGGCGCACATCGCGGCGTGATAACACGAAGCTTCCAAAACGTCTGGCAACATTGCGCGTCAGGACGAATGAGAGGTGATGACCCGTATCCACAATCAAGCCGCAAATCTCAGCACCGGGAGCTTTGCGAGCGGCACTGCGTGCCTCGGAGAGCAATCGACTGTATTGGAACTTGTCAAACGAGCGCATTCGCGTGAGGTCTTCCACCATCTTTGTCGCCGATCTTGATTGGTTTCGGTTCTTCCACTGTCGCCTTCTCCGGTCATAGTCCTCCCGGCGGCTGGCGGGGGGCAAGCGAGAAAGGGGGAGGACAGTGAAGAGTTCAGAGTGATGAGTGAAGAATTGGGGGCGCAGTCATTCACTCGCCGCAGACGCTGCGCCGCGCGTTCACGAACCGTATTTCTTATCGGGCTTCTCGTGAACCATGGCGGCGTCGACGACGGGGCCGGCCAGGCTGGCGACTTCCACTTCAAGCTGCTTGTGCCGCGCTCCCGCGACGATCTCCTCCAAACGCCGCGCGGTGGCGTCGTCAATCCACTCCTCGCCGCATTGGGAGCAGACCGTGGCCTGCACGTGCCGGACGACGACCACGCCGCTGCCCAGGTCGGCGCTAAAGGTCGTCTCGCCCGATGTCTTGCGTCCGCCGCAAAGCGGGCAAAGGTCTTGTTGCGCTTTCATGTTTTCCTTCGCGTTCTGAAATCCGG
>JBAYFL010000033.1:0-52436 GCA_041667205.1 Verrucomicrobiia bacterium
CCATGCGCCCTTCGCGGTGGAGCCGTTGCTGGAGCGACTCGCCCTCAACGAACTCCGAGACCATGAAATGCATGCCGGTGTCTTCGCCAGCGGCATAGACCTGGACGATGTTGGGATGGTTCAGCCGCGCAGCGGACTTGGCCTCATGCTGGAAGCGGGCGATGTAACTGGGGTCCTGCGCCACCTGTGGCGCGATAACCTTGAGCGCAACGATGCGGTCGAGCACCGGCTGGCGGGCCTTGAACACCGCCCCCATGCCGCCCTCGCCCAATTTCGAGAGCACCTCGTAGCCTGCGAATGTTTGCCCGATAAGTTCCGCCATAACCTCTCTCGGTGATTGGCGGCGAGTGTAGCAAGCGGCGGTGCAGTGTCAACGGCGGGGCTGAGGAATCCACACGAGCAGATGGAAGTTGAAAGATGGAGGATGGGAAACAAGGATTTCTGTGTTGCGCAAAGCGGAGGAGATGTTTTGGAGACAGCGGTCAAGAAATACGAATGCACCGCAGGCCGGCGCGCGGGTTGGGGCTCGCGGCTGCCAGCGGCGGCTGGAAAGCCACCGCTTCCACCTATGGCTTCGCCGTGCGGAGGCAGATTCACGGAAAGTGAAAGCAAGAACTTTGCGGACACCGATCACGTGCGCGGCGGCTATTCAGGCAAGACGCTCGCGCTCTCCTCGGCAACAGTGGCTTCGAGGTCGAGGAGAAATTTCTTCCAGCCGAGGCCGGCGGAGAATCCACCCCTGCCATTGCAGCCCACGGCGCGATGGCAGGGGATGAGCAACGGCAAGGGATTGCTCCCGCAGGCAGTGCCGACGGCGCGGCAAGCCTTGGGCCGGCCGATGGCGCGGGCAATCTGCCCGTAGGTGCGTGTCTGGCCGTGCGGAATCCGCCGCAGCGCGCGCCAGACGGCGCGTTGGAACGGTGTGGCGCCGTTCAGGTCCAGCGGATGGCGCAGGTCCGCGATCTTGCCCTCGAAATAGTCGCGCAGGTCGCGCTGCAACCGGCGCAACATGGCGTCCAGCACCGCCGCGCTCTTGCGCCGCCGCCGGGCGCGGCCGCGCGGTAGGGTCAGCGAACGCAGGCCGCGGTCGGACAGCTCGACGCGCACCTGTCCGACGGGCGTCGCCAGGCAATAGCTCTGGATGGTTTCTTTCGTTTTCATCTCCACCCCTCCATCAACAATTCCTCAACGCGAGCACGAGCACGAGTATCGTGCCCAACAATAACGCGAAGCTGGACGCAATCCGATACCGTGCCATGCGCCGTTCGTAGCGCAGCGGACGCACGGTCTTGAAGCTGCCGGTGGTAAGGTAACTCACCAGCTTGGGGTCCATCGGCTGCCGGCGGACATTGAAAAGCGACCGCCACCATATCTGCCATCCGCTGAGCGACGGCGGCGGTTCCTCATGCGCGTGCTGCGCCCACAGTTCGCGTTGCCGCGGCGCGCCAAAGCTCACGCTGCTCCGGCCCGGCGGCGGCGCTGCGGGCGGCGGTGTGGGTGTTTCTGCGGGCGGCGCGGCTTCGGCGGGCGGCGGGCGGTTGGAGGGATAGACGGTGCTGGCGGGTTTGAACGGGCTGCCTTTGCCCGGCCCGCGCCGCAACTGGCGCACTTGCGCATCGAGATTGGACAACTCCTTGTCAATCTCGCGCAGCCGGCGGTCCAGCACGCTTTGTCTTCTTCCAAACCAGGCCATGATACAACTACCACTTGATCAACAGGGTGAGCACGAGAACCAGCAGGACCGCTACCAACGGCAATGAGAACGCGAAGCCGAGCTTCATCGCCTGGCCGAAGCTGATGCGCTCCAGCGGATTCGCCGGGCCGGAGAACTTCTCCAGCGGTGTCTGCGGCATATCGTCCGGCGACTTCGTCTGAAGCACGTCAATGCGCAGGCAGGCGCGATTGAACTCCATCCGCGCCGTCTCGATCAGTGCCAGCGCCTTCGATAGCTCGGACTTCAGGTTCTCGCTGCTCCAGTTGGCATCGGTCAGGCCCTCCACCTGCGACAGTTGCTCCTTGAACGTCTGCCGCGTGCGACCAATGAGGTCCGCCATCCGCTGAGTCTCCACCTGCTCGTGCTCCAGCACGACGAGACCGCGGTTGAGCGCCTCGACAATCTCGACGCGGCCGCGCGCAAACTCGTCGTGACGGCGGCGCATTTCCTCCAGCTCGCCTTTCGCCCGCTCCAGTTCATCTTTCTTGCGTTGCAACGATGTAATTTGTTCCCGCGCCTGCTCCAGTGTGGCATCCAGTTCCTCGCGGGCGACTGGTGGCGTCTGGTGAAGGCTGGGCTGCTGCGGATAATTCTGTGACATCTGCTCCTTTCGTAAGCCCGAAGGCTTGGTAGCATTGCTCCGTCCCCGGAGCGCGCGGCATGGTATATGAACGCCGGCGGCGTGTAAAGCAACGCGGGGCAGATTTTTCTCCCGTCGGCAAACGGACGCGAGCGGGTTTGACGGCGCGCCGCCGCCGCCGCATGATGCTCTCATGCGCCTGATGCTTTCGCTTGTCATTGCACCCGTGCTCGCGGCCGCCGTCTGCGCCGCGCCGTCGGTCGAGCAGACGCCGGTGGAACTGCGCGTGACCGCTCCGGGCTATCGCGCCAAGTTCCAGCGCCACAACAGCGAGTTCGACCTGGAACTGCGCGACGCCAAAGGCGCGTGGCGGCGCGTGGCGAGGAAGTTTGCCGAGCCGGAGTTCGCCGTCCTAGACGACGTTGGCCTGCAAACGACGGCCGGCCTTCTCGCGCGAGTCGAACATGCCATCCGTGGTGACGCCGTCGTCGTTGGCATGACGGTCGTGATCTCGCCTGAGCCGCGGCAGATTCTCCAGCTTCACTTCATTTGTGCGGACGAAGGCGTGCTCGTCCGATTCGCACTCGACGACAAGGCTGTCTCCGACAAAACCCGATGCTGGGCGATGCCGCGGCTGCCGCTCGACGAGCCACTCTTCGATGCTTACGCCTTCTGGCGCGAGCCGGATGAGTTCCGCGGCGGCAGCATTGCCAGTCTCGGCCAGAACGACGCCTTCGCCGGCGCGTCCGCCTGGGGCCAACGCGGTGATACGGCGGCACGGCTCAGCAGCCGGCATCCGGCGGTGATCGCGCGGGCAGCCGAAGCGGGCACTGGCATTGGCGTTGTGTTCCTCCGATATGCCGAGGATTGGCTGCCGGTAAGTTCGTTCGTCCAACGCCACACGCCCACGAGCTTGTATCTTTATCCGGCCATCGCGCCCGTGCGAGCCGCGGCCAGCGGTCTTTGGGCGTGGCTCGCACCGTTTGCAGAAAGCGACGCGGCGGCAATGGCGACCAAGGTCGAACGGCTTGCCGCGCGCGGGGAGGAACTCCGCCGCGCGTTCCGCCCCGTCGCGCCGGAGCCTGACCCGCAATGGTTGAAGCCGGCGCCGGATTTCCCGGCAGCGCTGCGGCGGCAACAACCCGTCACCGATCTTCGCGACGCGATTGTTTACACGGTCCACGAGACGATGGATTCGGACCACGGCATTCGCGCTGGCGCGAAGGTTGGCTCGGACTGCTGGATTCGCGCGTGGTTCAAGTGGAACCATGCGCTCGACTACGCTGCGATGGCCCATCTCGTGCCGAAGGCGCACGGCCTCGGCGCGCTCTTCGGTGGCGGCATCACGTGCAGCGCGCTCTATCACGGCGAGAACGGCCTGACCGAGGCGCAGGTGCTCGACATGGCCACGCGCGGGCCGGACGGCAAGCTCGTGGACGCGTGGGGCGAGCGCAAATGCCGCCACGGCACGCTGTCGAATCCCGCCTATCTCGATTACCTGCTCTCGTGGTGCCGCCGGCAGATGGATGCCGGCGTGGATTACCTCTTCATGGACGAGATCAACGCCGCGCTCCAAGCCGACGAAGGCTTCGACGACTACTCGCTGCGCGATTACCGTGCCTGGCTAGAGAAACGCGGCCACAGCTTCAAGCCGCCCATGCCGGGAAAACCGCCCGCGGAGTGGCACGAGTTCCGCCGCGACCGCGACGACCGCGCATGGAAATGGCTGACCGACGCCATCCGCGCCCACGCCGCGAGCAAGGGCCGGCGTGTGTTCATCAGCGGCAACGGTCTCGCCCGCTACGTGGACCTGCAGGTGCTCGGCGTCTGGGGACTCTGGCGCGTGAAAGACGGATCGGTTGATCTCTCGGAGAGTCAAATCAACGACTGGGCCTCGGCCGTTGCCGCGGGCCGTGCACTGGCGGGTGGGCGCGTGCCGGTGGTCTTTTTCCACGACTGGGGTTTCGGCGGCTTTCCTTGGATGGAAGTTCCGCCGCCGGACCGCGAACTGTGGATGCGCGTGCGCGGCGCGGAAATTTACGCGGCAGGCGCGTTCTTCGCTTTTCCCGTGCACGGGCCGATGGGCAACGACGCATTGCGCGACGGCAGCATCCACGAAATCGCGCGCCAGACGGCGTTCTACCAACGGAACAAAGCGCTTTATCTCAACGCCCGCGTGCTCGGCTTCGAGCCGATCGAGTCGGATGCGCCGCTGTTGAGCACGGCACTATGGCGACGCGACAATCCGCCCGCGTTGCTGCTCCACGTCATCAATCGTCAGGCGAAAGACATGAAGCCAACGCGGCGCACGAACGTGGAGATCAAACTGCCGGCGGCCAGCGCTCCCAAGGCTGTTCGCATCGTCTCGCCTGATTGGAATGGCGAACGCCGCGGCGAGGTGCGCGTTGAAGACGGTCGCGTCATCGTCACGATGCCGTCGCTCGATGCCTACGCCGTCGCAATCCTTGACTACGACACGTTGCCGAAAGTGAAGGTTGGCAGCCTGCGAACCGTGCCGACTGCGCAGTGGGGTCGGCCGGAACGAAGCGAGTTCGTCGTCGAGCCGGACGGCACTATTCGCGACGCGTGGGCACTGCCAGCGTTCTTGCAAGGCGACCTCCACGCCGGGTTGCGCGAGCCGCCGACATTCCTCGTGAACATACCGCGCGGCGGCAAGCTGAGCGTCCACGTCCGCGCCGTTGCCACGCTCGGCGCGAAGCTTGAATGTTTGGTTGACGGTGCGCTCACGCGGACAGTTGACCTCCCCGACTTGGATCGCAAGAACGACAACTCCGCCTGCGAATACGACAAGACCTTCGAGTTTGCCGTCCCGCCGGGCCGCCATCGCGTGACGCTCCGCAACGCCGGCGGCGACTGGGCTTACGTGGCGTGGTATGCGTTTGCGGGAGAAATTGGCGGCTGGTAATGGCATCTTCACAATGAAGCGCCAACGTTGCTGGCAAAATTCTTGTGCGCATCGCCATTTTGCCTGCGGGCACAATGACTTTACGACGCCTTTTCGAGCATCGGGGGAATCGGGGAGTTGACTTGCCGCAAAGCGTTTGTAAGTATGCCGCGTTTTGAACCAAACGTCGTCGTTTTAGCAGAGGAAAAACTTTATGGCAGACTTAGTCGGAAATTGCATCGTGGCCCAGTCGGGCGGGCCGACCGCGGTGATCAACGCCAGCATCGCCGGCGTCATTGAGGAAGCTTACAAACACGAACAGATCGAGGAAGTTTACGGCGCCTTGAACGGCATCCTCGGCGTGCTCAACGAACAAATCATTGATCTCAGCGAGGAAAAGAACAGTGTCATCAAGGGCCTGCTTTACACGCCCGCCGCCGCGCTCGGCTCGTGCCGTCACAAGCTCGCGTTCGGCAGCAAAGACCCCGTCAAGGCCGCCGAGGCCCAGCGCGATTGCGAGCGCATTCTCGAGGTTTTCAAGGCGCACAACATCCGCTACTTCTTCTACGCCGGCGGCAACGACTCGATGGACACCGCCGACAAGGTGAACAAGCTCGCGCAGGAGCAGGGCTACGAGCTGCGCGTCATCGGCGTGCCGAAGACGATTGACAACGATCTGCCGTTCACCGACCACTGCCCCGGCTACGGCAGCGTCATCAAATACCTCTCCACCGCTGTCATGGAAGCCTCGCGCGACACCGAGGCGATGTGCAGCGCCCCCACGTGCAACTTGATCGAAGTCATGGGCCGCCACGCCGGCTGGATCGCCGCCGGGACCGCGCTGGCCAAGCGTTCCGAGGAGGATGGTCCGCACATCATCCTGCTGCCGGAAGTGCCGTTCACGCAGGAAGCATTTGTCGCCGAAGTGAAGGCGGTCATCGCCAAGTATAACCGCTGTGTCATCGTGGTCGGCGAAGGCTTGTGCGGCCCGGACGGCAAACTCATCAGCTTCATGGACGGCAAGTTCGTCAAGGATGCCTTCGGCCACACCCAGCTCGGCGGGGCGGCGGAAAGCATCCGCGGAATCGTCGAGGAGGAAGTTCGCGTGAAATGCCGCACCGCCAAGCTCGGCGTCATCCAACGCGCAGCGGGTCATTGCGCCAGCAAGACCGACCGCGACAACGCCTACATGGCCGGCGCGCGCGCCGTGCAACTCGCCGTCGAGGGCCAGACCGATGTGATGGTGACTCTCACCCGCGAAGGCGCCGGCGACAGCGTGAAGTTCGGCACCGGCACCGCGCCGCTGGCCGAAATCGCCAACAACGAGAAGCTGCTGCCGCGCGACTGGATCAACGAGCGGGGCACGCTGCCGAACGAGAAGTTCATCGAATACGCCCGGCCGCTCATTCAGGGCGAGGTGACACCGCCAATGGAAGGCGGGCTGCCGAAATACGTGCGGCTGGAGAAGCGTCTCGTCGAAAAGAAGTGCGGCGAATACGGTGCGAAGTAACCGCACCAACCACGGCTGTTTGGATTCACTCGGGCGGGTTTGACAACAAACCCGCCCGAACTTTTTTGGGCAGGCGAGCACCCGCTGGTTTACATGGGTTTACAGGCGCTGATGATCACCTGCGCTTCCAGCTTCAAGGTCGGGGGAAACACCAGTTCCCGGAAAATTCTCTCGGCGATGTCAGGATCCAGTTTGATGGCCGAGGCCTTCAATCGGATTCTCTGGATGACGTTTCTTTCCTGCTCTTCATCCTTGAGCAGCCCCATCAGACTATCAACGGCCTTCTGCCGAGCCTCGGCTTTGTAGCGAGCCAAGATGTCCTGGTCCGCGTCGCTCAACTTTCTTTCGCCAACGGAAATCCCGGCTTCGTGAATCCGCTTCGACAGGAACCAGAGGGCATCCAAGTCCCCGCGACACGCATTGGAGTAGGTCCTGGGTTCGTCTCCTTCACGGCACAACAGTTGGAGAACCCGCACATATCCCTGCCGGATGTCGCTGGTCACGTTCAGGGAGGGAATGTTTGTGTTGGGCAGCCACACGGTGCTCAGTGGCCGCTCCCCGTGTTTGTAACTCCCGGACAAGGCGCGATTGAGTTCCTGAAGATACAGACTGACATCGAACCGGCTCATGCCGATCAGAGGAATCCTGGAATAAAGCCGGCCGTTGAAAGGGAGAGTGATTCGGAACTTCAATGCCCTCAGAATCGGCTCTTCCGACTCGGCCAAGGTTTCCCTCAATGCAACAAGAGCAGCAGTTGTGCTTCCCATTCAGTCTCCGATGAATTGATTTGCCTGGCTGTTTCTCACTGATGCATCTCCGCAAGCTCCAACTTGCAGTCCATTGTTATCCAAAGCTTGTGCCCGTTCGTCAATTCGCAATTCTACGCGGTCAGACGCCGTTTTGCACCTGCAAAGGTTTTGCGGGATGCGCGGCGGCAAGAGAGCATGACAAATCCGGGCGCTGCGGGTAATCTGGCCGCGCGAGTTTCCGACCGACAACATCATGAGCAGAGCAGCCATTAACCACCAACCAGCCTACCGCGAAGCGGGCAAGACTTACTACGCGGACAGTTGCCAGCCGCTGGTGGAAGCGGTGCGCGCGGGCCAAGTGCGGCTGAGCGCGCTGGCTCGCGAAGGTTATCCCGGACGGCGGCTCGGACGCGAGCAACTACCGGGTGTGCGCAGCGTCGGCTATTGGGACGCCGGGCCGAAGCAGCGATGGGGACTGCCGATCCACCGCAACGAGGGCATCGAGATCGCGTTCATGGCGAGCGGCCAGACACCGGTGCTTATCGAGTCGAACCGCCAGACGCTGACGCACGACCAGTTCATGATCACGCGCCCGTGGCAGCCGCACCAGGTCGGCGACCCGTGCATCGGTTCCAGCAAATTGATCTGGCTCATCCTCGACGTCGGTGTGCGCCGGCCGCACCAGACATGGAAATGGCCGCCGTGGATCATCCTCAACCGTCAGGACCTGGATTTTCTGACGCGCTGTCTGCGCCAGAACGAGCAATACGTCTGGCCCGGCTCGGAAGAAATGCGGCGGTGCTGCCTCGACATTGCCCAGGCGGCGGACGAGGACCGCGACGGCAGCCGTTGCTCGCGACTGGCGGTGCTCATCAACGAGGCGCTGCTGGCGTTGCTGGAGATTTTTCGCGAGCGAAAGATTCCGCTGCGCGAATCGCTGACCAGCGCCGAGCGGACGCTGCGGCTGTTTCTAGGTGAACTGGCGGCGGCGCTCGACCAGCCGTGGACGCTTGAATCCATGTCGGAAAGCTGTCACATGAAAGTGACGCAGTTTGCGCATCACTTCCGTAAGCTGACGAACATGACGCCGACGAAATATCTGAACCACGCGCGGATCGAGCGGGCCTGCGACCTGCTCGCGCGCCAGCCAGACGTAACGATCACGGAGATCGCGTTTGCGAGCGGGTTCTCGTCGAGCCAGTATTTCACCAACGTCTTCAGCCGGCAGATGCGCTGCACGCCGCGCGATTACCGGCGGCAAACACAAGGCAAACGTTGAATCCATCCATCCAGACTCCGCCTCCCTGCGCCCGGCTGGCGCTGATCGTGCCCTGCTACAATGAGGCGCACCGGCTCAAGATTGCCGCGTGGCACGCGCACCTCGCCGAGGAGCCGAACGACTGGATCGTGTTCGTGGATGACGGCAGCACCGACGGCACGCTGGAAATGCTCACCGGCTTCGTCCGGACGCATCCGCGTGTGGAGGCCATTCACCTCAGCCGAAACCTCGGCAAGGCCGGCGCGGTGCGCTACGGCATCATGCACGCCCTGCGGCTCTGGCCGTCGGAGTATATCGGCTACTGGGACGCCGATCTGTCCACCTCGTTGACGCTAGTCCACGACTTTATGACCGCGCTCGACCACCAGCCGGAAGCGCTCGCGGCCATTGGCGTGCGCCGGCAGGACGCCAGTCACAAAGTCCACCGCCCGGCGTGGCGGCGTTTTTCAAGTTGGGCGTTTGCGCACGCGGCCTCGGCAGCGCTGGGAATGCGATTCCGCGACACCCAATGCGGCGCGAAGGTCTTTCGCCGCCGGGCGGCCGAGAACATTTTCCGCGAACCGTTCCTCAGCCCGTGGTTGTTCGATGTCGAAGTGATGGCGCGCCTGATTCAATTCGTGGGCAGGAAACAAGCGCGGAGCGCGATCAGCGAAGTGCATCTGCGCGAATGGCGCGACACGGAGAAGTCCCGGTTCTTCTCCCAATACGCCTCCCAAGCCCCCCGCGACCTCCTGCGAATTTGGTGGCGCTACTGACAGCTTCGGAAACGCAATGGCCGCGAAACGGCTGTTTCTTGTTCGGGGGCAGCGGCGACGTTCCTGATGAGGACGGCGGGCGCGTTTGTTACGGGTTGCAGGAAGCGGGACAATGACCTATAAGAAGCCGCTATGCGACACACGATCTCGGTGCTGGTGGAAAACAAATTTGGCGTCCTGGCGCGCGTGGCCGGACTGTTTTCGGGCCGCGGCTACAACATTGACACGCTCAACGTCGCGCCGACGTTGCAGGCGGGCTTTTCGCGGATGACGATCGTCACCCGTGGCGACGATGCCACGCTGGAACAGATCGTCAAGCAGCTCAACAAGCTGGTGAACGTGGTTGATATCCACGATTTCCGCGAGGGCGAATACGTGGACCGCGAGCTGGCGCTGGTGAGGGTGAAAGCCGACGCCAAAGCGCGCAGCGAGATCATGCAGATTTGCGACATCTTCCGCGGCAAGATTGTGGACGTGCAGCGCGCGGAGTTGATGGTGGAGATCACCGGTGACGAGGGCAAGTTGGGCAAGTTCCTGCACCTGCTGGAGCCGTTCGGTGTTCTTGAAATCGCCCGCACCGGCCGCGTTGCCATGCCGCGCCAGTCGAAGCCGGAGCAGGTCCCGTAGTCGGTGGCGCTGTCCCATCCCACGGCGAACCAGAAGAGCGGGCTGAGCGGTATTGTTACAGCTCGCAGTTGCAAAGCAGTTCGTTTTGGACTTTGGTAGTGTCAGAGGCCGACGTTGATCATTCCGAGACTCAACACCAAACCACAGGAGACCCCGACCATGAAATGCCAGATCGCCACGCAGCTTTCCGTTTTCCTCGCCAACAAGCCCGGCACGCTCGCCGACGTTTGCGACACGCTGGCCGCCGAGAAGGTCAACATCTTTGCCATGACGATCAGCGACACCGTGGACCACGCCGTGGTGCGCCTCATCTGCTCCGACCCGCGCAAGGCGCTGGAGATTTTTGAGGATCGCGGCACGCTGGTCGTGGACCAGCAGGTGCTGATGGTGGAAATCAAGAACCATCCCGGGGCAATTGCGGAGATCGGCCGGAAGATGGCGGCGCGCAACGTCAACATTGAATACGCCTACTGCGCCGCCGCAACGACCGCCAAGACGGGTCTGCTCGTCATCCGCCCCTCCGACATCAAGAAGGGCTTGAGGGCACTGACTTCGCGATGAGCGGCAGCGCGCCAACGTCTTCCAGCTCGCCAGCGGTTTGTCCGCCGGCCCAAAACAAATTGTTTGCTGGTCTGGATCGCGCCACGGCCGCCGGGTTCGCGCAGCGTTGTGTCCCGATGTATTGCCGCGCGGGCGGAGGCAAGGTGTTTGAGGAAGGCGCAGCCGGCGAGTATCTCTATCTGGTTGAGTCCGGTTGCGTGCGCGTCTTCAAGTCCTTGCCTGATGGCGGCGAAGAAACGCTGGGGCGTGTTGGTCCGGGCGATTACTTCGGCGAGATGGCTTTCTTCGGCCACCACGCGCGCTCGGCCAGCGCGGAGCCGGAAAGCGACTGCCGTCTCTGGCGCATGGATTTCACAACCTTCGAGGTGTTGCTGCGCGCCGACCTCGGCGTTACGCGCAACCTTCTGGAGAACGCCAACGACCGGCTGCGGAGGACCGATGATCGTTACATCGCTGAACTGGTCCAGCGCGAGCGGTTCAGCGTCGTTGGCCGCATGGCCGCTTCCATCATCCACGACTTCAGAAACCCGATGACTACGATCCGCGGGATGGCCGAGTGGGCGAAGGCCAAACACCCTGAACCTGACACGGCCGAAAACCTCCAGCTCATCGTGGACGAAGTGGACAGGCTGGTGGAAATGACCACCGAGGTGCTCGACTACTGCCGCAGCAAGACTCAACTGAATCCTGAGCCGACGCAGCTCCACACCTTTTTCGACGAGGCGATGAAACCGCTGCGGTTGGATTTCGAGCGGCGCGGCATCCGGCTGGAAACCCAGGTTCATCACACCGACGCCATCCCGCTGGACCGGCGGCGGTTTCAACGTGTCATTTACAACCTCGCTACCAACGCCGCCGACGCAATGCCGGGCGGCGGCGCATTGCGGCTCCACGTCGTGCGCGAAGGCGATATGGTGCATATCCAAGTTACCGACAGTGGTTGCGGCATTCCGCCGGAGTCGCAGGAAAAAGTCTGGCAGCCGTTCGTGACGATGGGCAAGCGGCACGGCACCGGCCTTGGCCTGCCCATCGCCCGCAAGATCGTTGAAGACCACGGCGGCACCATCCGCCTGCAAAGCGAGGTCGGCAAAGGCACCACCTTCATCATCCGGCTGCCGATCCAAGGACACGCGTCCAAAGTATCGAAACAATGAGACGCTCCCAGGCGCTCATGCCGGTGGCAGAATCCGGTATCGCAGGAACAACTCGTCCCCTTTGCGTTCGCAGCGCAGCAGCTTCGCGTTGACGATTGCGTCGCGCGGGAAGCCCGCGCCGTCCACCAGCGTCGGCGCGGTCGCGCCGCCGAAAATGCGCGGGCAGAGCGTGACGAACACTTCGTCCACAGCGCGGGCGGCAAACAACGACCAGTTCAGGCTCGCGCCGCCCTCGCAAAGCAGCCGCTTCACCTTCCAGTCGCGCGCGAGAATGTCGAGCATCAACGGCACGTCCACGTCGCGTTTACCGACGATGTAAACATGCACGTCCGGCAAACGCGCCAACCGGTCGAGTTTGGCGCGCGGCGCGCGGCGCGAGGTGAAGATCAGCACCGGCGATACCTGCCGCTCGAAGGCGCGGATGTTCTCGCGGAAGGAGCCGTTGCCGCTGACGATCACGCGCAACGGATGCGGCGGCTGGCCACGGCGGATGCGCGCGCGCTGAAGCCGCTCATCAGGGATACTGAGGCTCGTGCGGTCGGTCTCCGCCGTGCGCGCGCCGACCATGACGGCGTCGGCGGTGGCGCGGAGTTCGATCAGGTGGCGCTTGTCGCGCTTGCTCGTCCAGTCGGTCGGCTGCCGCTCGACAGTGGAGATCTTGCCGTCGAGCGTCATGGCCATGTTGAGAAGGACGAAGGGGCGTTTCATGGGTCACACGATTAACATGCAATCGCCATAGCTGTAAAACCGATACCTCTGCCGCACCGCCTCGGCATACGCGCGCAGCACCGGCTCGCGGCCGGCCAAGGCGCTGACCAGCATCAGCAGCGTCGAGCGCGGCAGATGAAAATTGGTTAGCAGCGCGTCGGCGATGCGAAACCGGTAGGGCGGGTAGATGAAGATATCGGTCTCGCCCGCGCCTGCGCGGACCTGACCTTCGGTGTCGGCGACGGCTTCGAGCGCGCGGACGGTGGTGGTGCCGACGCAAACGACACGGCGGCCGTCGCGTTTGGCGGCGTTGACGGCGGCGGCTGTGTCGGGCGGGATGTCGAACCTCTCGATGTGCATCGTGTGCTGTTCGATGTCTTCGGACGCAACCGGTTTGAACGTGCCGGGGCCGACGTGCAGCGCGAGCCGGTGCACCAGCACGCCGCGTTGGGCCAGCGCCTCGAATGTGCGGGGCGTGAAGTGCAGGCCGGCCGTCGGCGCAGCGACGGCTCCGGGCTGGCGCGCGAAGATGGTCTGGTAACGCTCACGGTCGGCGGGGGCGTCTTCGCCGTGGCGGATGTAGGGCGGTAGCGGCACGTGGCCGACACGCTGTAGCGCGGCGAAAAGGTCGTCGGTGCCGGTGAAGCGAACGACGACCTCGCCGCCGTCGCGTTTAGACTCGACGACGGCTTGGAGAGACTCCGATTTTAGATTCTGGATTTTAGATTTTGGATTTTCGGCGAAGACGATCTCCGTGCCTTCGTGAAGCCGTTTGGCGGGACGAGCGAGGGCGAGCCAGCAGAAGGCGGAGAGTTCTTCGACCAGCAGCAACTCGACTTCGCCGCCGGTCGGTTTGTGGCCGATGAGGCGGGCGGGAATGACCTTGGTATCGTTGAGGACGAGGACTTCGCCGGCGCGCAGGTGTTGCGGAAATGCGGTGAATTGCTGGTGACGGATGACTCCGCTGGCGCGATCCAACACAAGCATGCGGGCGGCGTCCCGGTCGGGCAACGGTTGTTGCGCGATCAGTTCGGACGGCAGCACGTAGTCAAAGTCGGCAGTTTTCATCACTTACGCCTTTCTTTTAACCACCCCGCGCAAAATTCGCCAGCCCTCATCGGTTCGCCAAGCGCAAACAAGCTTGGCACCGGCGTTGCTTGATAATTCGCCGAACGCGAATTTGGTCTGTCGAGACAACAAAACCGAAACTGAAACGTTTGTGAACGCGGGCGCGAATACAGCCCCGAATCAAGTAAGGAACAAAATGAAACGAACCGATTTTGAACTACCTGTTGCCAAACGGGTGCTGCTACGCGGCGGGTTGGCGGCGCTCCTCGTGGGCGCTGCCAGCCTGTCGTGGGCGGCTGACGCTGCGCCCAAGAAGCCGGAGCCGACGTTGGAACAACGCGTTGGTTCGCTGGAAGCCTACGTCAACAACGGCGACCCAACGGCTTCACTGAAAGACAAGGACGGCAAGATTCCCGACGGCTTGGCGACGCCAACCTCTGCGACTGCTGGCCCCGGTCATAACGGCTGGATGATGACCAGCGCGGCGCTCGTGCTGTTCATGACGCTGCCGGGTCTGGCGTTGTTCTACGGCGGCCTTGTCCGCAAGAAGAACGTGCTCTCGGTGCTGGCGCAATGTCTTGGGATCGCGGGATTGGTGACGATCCTGTGGTGGCTGTGCGGCTACAGCCTGGTGTTTGCCAGCGGCGGCCCGATCTTCGGCAGCCTGACGAAGTTCGCGTTCCTGAAGGGCGTGGATTCTGCGCCGAACACCGACTACTCGTTCTGGGTGTCGCACAACGTTTTCTCGATGTATCAGATGATGTTCGCAATCATCACGCCGGCGCTGATTGTTGGCGCGATTGCAGAACGCATGAAGTTCGGCGCAATCATCGCGTTCGTGACGGCTTGGATGTTTATCGTTTATTTTCCGCTCGCGCACATGGTGTGGGGTATTGACGGGCTGATGAACGGCGTCTGGAACGCGAAGGCCGCGATCAAGGCGATTGACTTCGCGGGCGGCACGGTGGTGCACATGTCGAGCGGCTGGTCGGCGCTGATCTTGTGCTTGATCCTCGGCCCGCGTGTTGGTTTCGGGAAGGAGAAGATGCCGCCGCACAGCATGGTGCTTTGCATGGTCGGCACCGGCATGTTGTGGGTGGGCTGGTATGGTTTCAACGCCGGCAGCGCGGTGGCTGCGGATGGCGTCGCAGCCAACGCGTTCATGACCACCACGCTCGCGACGGCGGTGGCCTGCTTTACGTGGGCGGCGGCGGAGTGGATTCTGAAAGGCACTCCCAGCGTGCTCGGCTATTGCTCGGGCGCAGTGGCGGGCTTGGTCGTGATCACACCAGCTTGCGGTTTCGTGAACCCGACGGGCGCCGTGATCATCGGCTTGGCGGCCGGGTTAATCCCATTTCTCGCGTGCTACAAGCTGAAGAACTGGCTTGGCTATGACGACGCGCTCGACACGTTTGGCGTGCATGCAGTCGGCGGCACCTTGGGTGCGTTCCTGACCGGCGTGCTGGCCACGCTGGACGTGAACGCGAACCTCGCCACGAACCTGAAGGACATTGTCGGCAACACGCTGTGGCTGGAGCAACTCAAGGCCATTGGCCTGACGCTCGTTTTGGCAGTTGTCGGAACAACGATTATCGCTTATACCGTTAAGGCGGTGATTGGCCTGCGTCCCGCGCCGGATCAAGAGCGCGAGGGTTTGGACATCACCGACCACGGCGAAGAAGGTTACAACTTGCTCTAATTTGAACGCAGGCCAACAAAGGAAAGATTCATGAAAAAAATTGAAGCCATCATCAAGCCGTTCAAGCTCGAAGAAGTGAAATCCGCGCTCGCCGAAGTGGGCGTCGAGGGCATGACGGTGACCGAGGCCAAGGGTTTCGGCCGCCAGAAGGGCCACACGGAAATCTACCGCGGCAGCGAATACACGGTAGATTTCCTGCCGAAGCTCAAAATTGACATCGTTGTCGGCGACGATTTGGTCGAGACGGCGATCAGCGCCATCGTCAAGAGCGCCAAGACCGGCAAGATTGGCGACGGCAAAATCTTCGTGATGAACGTCGAGGAGGCGGTCCGCATTCGCACCGACGAGCGCGGCGGCAAGGCGGTCTAGTCAGGACCGGGCGGTTTCGTCCGCTCGACCAATCTGAGGTAGTCATGGAGTGGCGTCTCTTCATCGGGACGCCACTTCGTATTTCTGTTAGGCGTCGTGGGCAGCACTGCTCAGCCGAAGATCAGCAGATGGATGTTCGACGGCAACTGATGCGCCACCTTGCCGATCACGTCGCCCTTGAGCAGGTTGACGATCCGGCTGCGCTGAGTGCCTCCCATGATGAGATACTCCACGCCCAGCGTTGCTGAGAGATCGAGGATGATCGGCGCGGGATCGTCGCTGGTGGTATAAACCGGCAGAACCTTGACGCCTCGCTTGGCGCCGGCTTCGCGGGCGGCCCTGAAAATCTCTACTGCGTCCTTGTCGTCGCGCCAGTGCGATTCCGTCGGAATCTGCACCGCGATCTCTCGCACATAAAGCACGTAGAGCACATGCCGGCGCAGCGCAGCCTCCTCGATGGCAAATTTCAACACGTCGGTCACGCCTCGCGCCGCCACCAAGATCGCGCCCTCCGTCGCCGCTGGCGCGGTGTCGCCTGTGGGCATCACCGGCTCCAGCACGGTCGTGATTTCGCCCGAACCTTCGAGAGCGCCGAGCATTGCCGGTGCCGGTGCGGGACCTTTGACCAGCTTCGTCGTGCACAACAGCCCGATGCCGACCACTAACAGTGCAAAAACCAACGCGTGCGGTTTCGTGATGCCAATGGTCACCCAGACACAAGCCAACACCAAGCTGGAGCCGACCAGCAACCATCGCTCCCATTGTTTCATCGGCAGTTTGAAGTTGAAGCCCGACGAACCGAGGAAAATCGTGATCGCGCCCACCACGCCGATGGCATAGAGCGCCGCCAGTCCCTCGAGGTCACTGACCGCGTCCAAAACGAGGATGGGCATGATCCACGCCACCAACAACGCGAGCCATGGCACACCGAACCGGTTCAGGCTGGTAAACACCCATGGCAGCTCTTGGTCGCGCGCCATGACATACAACACGCTTACGGTCCCGACGATGGCTGTGTTTGCCGCTGAGAGCAATAACACGCCAAACACGATGCTCACGATCCAGCCGAACCACGGGCCGACAAAAACCTCGCCCATGTAACGCAGCATCGAGGCTTCCAATTGCCGGTTCTGCGGGTTAGTCGCGGCATCCGGCGCCAGCACGTGCCGTGATTCGCCATGCACCGGCTGGTCCAGCGGCGGCGAATGCGTCAGGCCCGGCAATGCGTGCATCGCCAACGCCAGCAACGCGGTGAAGAAGCAGACTTCGATGATCACGGGCCAGATCGTCTTCTGGAGCGTGGGATTGATGGACGGCTCGCCTTTGCCGCGCGTGTCCATCTCCATCACGCCGGTCATGTTGGACACCGTTTCGATGCCAGAGAGCGTCAGCATCAACCCGACGAAGATTGTCCATGAATGCGTCCACCCGCCGCGCACCGGCTGGATGTTCTTCACCGCTTCGCCCAGATGCGGCACCGAAAAGACGGCCAGAACCACCAACACGATCACGGTGGGCACGCCAAGAAGGAAAGCCATGCTGCCGCTGTGTTTCGGTCCGAAGAAGTTCAGAGCGCCGATGAAGAAGATCGTCAGGATTGCCCAGCGCTCCGGATTCGGCACGCCAAGGTAATGAAACCCGTCAAGACAGCTCAGCGACGCCGTCACGATGTAATCCGCGCACAAGAGCAATGCGCCGACCAGTGCCAGCCGTTTCGAGTGGACCTTCGCACTGGTGTAAACACCGCCGCCGTCGGGGTAGTATTTGCAGACACGACTGTAATTGAAGCCAACGATGGCCGTGACTGCGCACATTGCCATTACCGGCCAGAAGCTGTAGTAGCCCGCCAGGGCAAAGGCAATGCCGACGACGTAGGCCTTGCTGGTGCCCAGGTCGCCATAAAGAATGGCGGCCGCGCGCAACCAGTTTACGTTGCGCGGGCGACGGATACCTAGCGTTGCCATGACAAATTCATCAAAATCATCAGCCGCTCAGTGCCGGCGGAACAGCCACGCCAACATCGTGAGCAACAGGCTGGCGATGATGCAGGTGGTCAGGGGAAAGTAAAAGCGGAAACTGGGCCTCTCAACCGTGATATCCCCCGGCAACCGTCCCAGCCACGGCAACTTCGGCCCCAGCCAGAGCAGCGCGCCCACGGCGGCCATCGCCAGCCCGACCAGCACCAACATCTTTCCAACATCGCTCATTCCGGCAAATCCTACCGACCCCGCCGCTGCTGCGCAAGACGTCCAAAACCCATATTGCCTCACTTGTTCGGATTGATCCGCTGGAACAACTCCAGCCAGCCCAGCGTCATCGCATCCGCGATCTGCTTCGAGCCGCGCAACTCCTCCGACGTCCGGCCCCAGTAAAAACCGATCCAGCCGCCGGCTAACTTCTTTGACCGCTCGATGAACATACCAAGCTCGTCCGCGCTGCAACTCAGCGGGAAAGTCTCCTCGATCACCACCGGCTTACCGACACTGAAGCCCTGGAGCGTCCGTATCGCTTCATCAAGCTTCCCCTTCTCCGGGTAGATGTGGACGCTGATGTAATCCATCTCCGCCGCGGCGGCCCGTGCATAACCCGGTGCAATCGGCAGTAGCCCAACGGTGATCGGATGGCGGCGATCCACCTCGCGGATGGCCGACGCCAGTTGATGGACCCACGCGCGAAACACCTCGGCGTGGTCGCGGCCGGCCGCGTCGAGCGTGATCCGCTGCACAAAGTAGAACCCGCCAAGCTCAGCCGGATGCAACCATGCGCCGGGAGCCAGCCGTTCGCCCGGCACCGCCGGCTCGTTCATCAGGTCATAGGCGAAGACGCCTCGGCGGCCGGCACACTGCCGGGCGATGGCGCGCCAGAAGTTCGCCTGCGCCTGCCAGCGCTGGGCTTCCGTCATCGCGTCATACCAAGCCGGCGTGTCCTGCTTGCGGTAGCAGGCGAGACCGGTGAGGTCGAGGTAAATGCCCAGTTCCTCGCACAGCCCGACGAGTTTCTCCAGCCGCGCCAGCGAGCGCGCGTTCGGCCGGTCCGGCCCGTCCATGAACCGCCCAAATTGCAAGTGGACGCGGACGACGTTCGCGCCGAGCGCCTTCATTTCGCGGAAATCCGACTCCACCGTCGGCCACTCGCCCTCCCAGTAGTCTTCGATCAACCGGCTCTTGTGGTCGTGGTCGTAATTGAATCCCCACGGCGTAAACGCTTTCCCCGACGGCTGGCAAACGAACCCCTTCCCATCGCCGCCGACAGCAATCCACTCGCGTTGCGCCGAAGGCTGCGTCGTCGAGCAACCTGCCGCCAGGAGCAGGCAGAGGATCGCAATAGGCTCGCGCAGTGCCATGACGCCAATGCTGCCGCAGCCGTCCGCCGGCGTCAACGGCGTTGAATGCCGTGGGGTTCAACGCCCCTCGCGCTGCAAAATCTCCGTGACCAGCCGATAGCCTACAATGAATCCGCTATGAATCGGAACCGCGCCCCGACGACGTTTTCGATGAGGAAGATTGTTTTCTTCTTCTGGCGACTCGACCGTAAGGTGCTTTTTCTTCTGTCAAGATGAGTCCAAGTTGATTTGTATCAGCCGTTACTAGCGGACCGTAGTCGGTTTCCATTTCCATCTCATTGCCGAGGAAAGAGGGATACAAAGTCGCAAGACGGGGAATCGCGTTTTCCGCATCGTGAAAATACTGGCGATCCAGTTCCACGCCGATGGATTCGTAGCCCAACGCTTCTGCGGCAGCAACCGTCGAGCCGGATCCCATAAAGGGATCAAGAACTATTCCTTCGCCCAGCGGCAGGAGGGCGCGCACGATGATGCGGAGAAAGTGTTGCGGTTTCAGGCAAGGATGATTCGCGATTGCCCCTTCACGCCCTGGTGTCCGTCCGCTGGCAATCGCATCTGGCAACGGCTTGCCGGGCGCGAGACGCCGCAAGCCGCCCGTCTTCCAACGACGGAGATTCTCAGCCACGGTCTTGGCCTCAATCGGCTTGCGGAACAACATCCAAGGCTCGTAGGCACCTTTTGGCGTGACGCAAACTTCCGGGAATTCCCGTTCGGCATTCTTGGGTCGGTCGCCACCCCGAAAGCTATAGTAAAGTCGCATGATGGCGGACCTGACTTCAAAGCCCGCGTCGGCCATCGCCATTTGAACAAGGTGCTGAAGGATCGGATGCCCGGCGACACAAACATGCGCTCCCGGCACAAGCGCGGGCCTCAATAGCTTTCCCCATTCAAAAAAGAATCCACGGAGTTCCTGTTTCTGCTGTTCAGTGAGCACAGTGAACCGCGGCAAAGGATCACGCTGGCTGCCGCCAATCATTGGCGGCAACCGCCACACGCCGCCCCGTCCTGCCCTAAGCTTCGCAACCTCCTTTTCTGAGAACTCCAATAGTCCGTAGGGAGGATCGGTGCAAACAGCATGGAGCGACTGCGGCGGGCACTGTCGCAGCCATTCAAAACAGTCAGCGTTGTAGATTCGATACATCAGTCACCTGCGAGCGAATTCAACTATAGTCGAAAGACATTTTCCAGCTATTTTGTTATCAACCATAGTTGAAATGGATGCCAAGACTGTGATTGGCCGTTTTGTGCGCGCGTTACGCGAGCAAAAGGGCCTGACTCAAGACCAGCTTTCCTCAAAGGTTGGCATCACCTATCAATACCTGTCAGGCGTCGAGAATGGGCGGGAAAACTTCTCGGTTGACGTGCTCGAATCATTGGCCAAATCGCTTGGTTTCGCGTTGCCGAAGTTCATCGCCGTGGCGTATGCGGCCGAGACAACCACGCTCGCTCCAGTGGTCAACCCGGATTACTTCCGACCACAAGCCCCTCTGCCGCCCGGGCTGAAACTCGCGCATCTCGAAGCGGCAATGCGTGCCACGCAGACTATCGTTGCCAGTATCAACGCTAACTTGATCGCGACCGGGGCGAAGCCATTGCCGGAATACATCCAAGGCAACAATTTCAGCGGATTGGTCTCGAATGTGTTTTGCGATGCGCTGAACGACAATTCACCTTACAAACACAACTCCGACCAAGCTTATCCTGACCTTGTAAACGTTTCCGTGAAGGAATCGGGCAAGCCAGCAGGCTTGGAAGTGAAATCCACCATCCAGATTGGCAAAGGAGGCGAAAGCCACAACGGCCATTCTGGCTGGCATTGTATCGCTTGCTTCGCCATCACACCGGAGACCGGCAACATCCGTTTCATCCACATCATGTTTGCTGTGCTCAATGGGCACAACCGCGCTCGGCCCGACTGGGTTTATGTGGGCAGCAAGGTCAACGCCACTACCGGCAGCCGCCGCACTGAGACCTACAACACGACGCTGATCGGAACGACCAAGCTTCGCGACGGCTCCGCCTTCCTCGACCCCACTGCCATTGAGTTCAAACGATGGCGACAGGAACGCCGCGGTCCGAAGCCGGCCTATTCCATCTTTAGTGACTGACGGCAGAGCAGTGGCTAGTGGTCATCGCCTCAGCGCCTGAATCAACTCGTTCAGCGTCGCGATCACTGTCGGCAGATCGGCGTAGGAGTCGAGCAGTTGGACGGCGTTGGTGTTGGTGATCGGGCCGACGGTGGCGTTGGTGAGTTGTTGGTTGGAAACTTCTCCCGGCGGTCAGTGAGCAAAAGATTGTCTTGCTGACGCGGGCTTGGCATAAAGAAACAAGCCGTTTGAGGTAACATCACGCTTTGAACACATGAGTCGAACCGCGCACAAACACGCCAAGAAGGCCGGCAAGAAAACTCTTGCCGGTAAGAAAGCTCACGAGGAAGAACCGAACAAGGCGGCCGCTGCTCCGGCCAAACCAGTAGCGGCGGTCTCTGACCGCCAAAAAAACAAAGGCGATGACAGGCGGCGGTCAGAAACCGCCGCTACAGCCGAGCCGCCGCCCGATGCCGCGCCACCCGTGGAAGAGCCGAAGAGCGCTGCGGAGGTGATGGCCAAGAAGCAGCGCGATATCTCCGTCTCGGAGTTTTTCCTCAAGAACCGCCACCTGCTCGGCTTCGACAACGCCCGCAAGGCGCTGCTCACCACCGTGAAGGAAGCCGTGGACAACTCGCTCGATGCTTGCGAGGAAGCCGGCATCCTGCCGGAGGTCTGCGTGGAGTTGATCCAGGTCACCGAGAACCGCTACCGCGTCATCATCACCGACAACGGCCCCGGCATCGTGAAGGCGCAAATTCCGAAGGTCTTCGCCAAGCTGCTCTACGGGTCGAAGTTCCACCGGCTCCGCATGAGCCGCGGCCAGCAGGGCATCGGCATTTCCGCCGCCGGTATGTATGGTCAGCTCACCACCGGCGTTGCCACGAAGATCACGTCGAAGACCGGCCCGAAGAAGAAGGCGCACTATTACGAGTTGCAGATAGACACGCGCAAGAACGAGCCGCACATCGTCAAGGACGACGAGATTCATTGGGAGCAGGCACACGGCACGCGAGTGGAGATCGAACTCGAAGCCACCTACCAGCGCGGCCGGCAAAGCGTGGACGAGTATCTGCAAGCCTGCGCCATCGCCAACCCACACGTGACATTCCGCTATCGCATCATCCTGCTGCCGAAGGAGGAAAAGCCCGCCGCGGATGCCCCATTACTCCAAAACTCCACTACTCCACCACCCCAACTGCCCGACTGGATTGTCTTCGAGCGCGGCGCGAAGGAACTGCCGGCGCAACCGCAGGAGATCAAGCCGCACCCGCACGGCATCGAGCTGGGCATGCTGATGCAGTTGCTCAAGAACACCACCGCCCGCAATGTCCGCTCGTTCCTGCACAGCGAGTTCAGCCGCGTCAGTGACCGCGTCGCGCTGGAGATTTGCCAGTGCGCCAGTCTGGAGCCGAAGTCACGCCCCAGCAACGTCGCGTTTCGCGAGAGCGAGAGCCTGTTCAAGGCGATCAACGACACCAAGCTGATGAACCCGCCGCTCGATTGCCTCTCGCCTATCGGCGAGGTGCAGTTGCTCGCCGGCCTGAAGAAGGAAGTGGACGCCGATTTCTACGATGCCGTCACGCGCCCGCCGTCGGTTTATCGCGGCAATCCGTTCCAGATCGAGCTGGCGCTCGCCTACAAGAGTCCCGGCAAGCCCAAGGGCGAGGAGCGTGGCGCGTCTGCCGCGGAACGTAACAACGAATCGCCGACAGCCGAGGAGCCGATCCGCCTGCTGCGCTTCGCCAACCGCGTGCCGCTGCTCTACCAGCAAGGCGCCTGTTCCATCACCAAGGCAGTCCAAGGTGTGGATTGGAAGAACTACGGTCTGAGCCAGCCGCGCGGGCAGCTTCCCATGGGGCCGCTGACGCTGCTGGTTCACATGGCCAGCGTCTGGGTGCCGTTCACCAGCGAGAGCAAGGAGGCGCTCGCCGGCTACGACGAAATCCTCCGCGAGATCACGCTCGGCTTGCAAGAACTCGGCCGCCGCCTGTCGGTCTATCTCAGTCGCCGCCGCCGCGATCTCGAAGCGCAGCGCAAGCGCGACTACATGCAGCTTTACGTTCCGCACCTTGCGCTCGGCCTGAAACAAATCCTCGGCCTCAACGACAAGGACGAACACAAGATCATCACCAAGCTCAAGACGATGCTTGAGCGGACGCATTTGCAGACGTGATTGGACACCGAACATGAAGAAACAAGCTGCGATCACCAAGGGAACGCTCCAAGCCACCATCCGCCGAATCGTCGAGGCAACGCCGGTTTACGACATCCATACGCACCTTTACGACCCGGCGTTCGGGCCGCTGCTGCTGTGGGGCGTGGATGAATTGCTGACCTATCATTACCTCGTCGCCGAGGTGACGCGCGCCGACGCGATCCCGTATGAGGAGTTTTGGAAGCTGCCGAAAACGCAGCAGGCCGACCTGGTCTGGCAGCGGCTCTTCATCGAGAGGACGCCCATTTCCGAAGCCTGCCGCGGCGTCGTCACCTGCCTGAACTCGCTCGGCTTCGACGTGAAGAAGCGCGACCTCGCCGCCGTCCGCAAGGAACTGAAGCGATGGACGCCGGAACGGTTCGTCACGCGCGTGCTCGACGTGGCCCGCGTCCGGTGCGTCGTCATGACCAACAACCCGTTCGACCCGCTGGAGCAGCCGGTGTGGAAGAAGTCGTTCGTGCGCGACGAGCGGTTCGAGGCGGCGCTGCGGATTGATGAAATCCTGATGGGCTGGCAGGCGAACGCCCCGAAGCTGCGCGAGTTCGGCTACGACGTGGAGGCGGAGATCAACGACAAGACAGCCAGCGAGGTCCGCCGCTTCCTCGCCGACTGGACCAAGCGCATGAATCCGCTCTACTGCGCCGTCTCGCTCACGCCGGAGTTTGCGTTCCCGGACAACTCCGCGTGCGGCCAGCTCATCGAGCGTTGCATCGTGCCGCATTGCCGCGACCACGGCATCCCGTTCGCGCTGATGATCGGCGTCAGCCGGCAGGTGAACCCGGCGCTGCGCCTCGCCGGCGACGGCGTCGTGAAGCCATCGTCCGTGGAAGCCGTCACCAACCTCTGCGCGAAGTATCCCGACAACAAGTTCCTCGTCACGATGCTTTCGCGCGAGAACCAGCATTCCCTCTGCGTCGCCGCGCGGAAATTTCGCAACCTCCACGTCTTCGGCTGCTGGTGGTTCCTCAACAATCCCGTCCTCATTGAGGAGATGACGCGGATGCGGCTGGAACTCCTCGGCCTGGGCGTGACGCCGCAGCATTCCGACTGCCGCATCCTCGACCAGCTCATCTACAAGTGGGACCACTTCCGCAAGATTCTGACGCGCGTGCTCACCGACAAATACGGCGACCTGCTTGTCGCCAACTGGAAGCTGACGCCCGCCGAGATCGAGCGCGACGTGAAGTTGCTGCTCGGCGGGGAGTTTGAGAGATTCCTTGGCCGATAGACCGTTTGAGAAAGTTGGCAATGAAGAAGACCAAACCGATAGATACCCAACCAGCCGTCGCCACCGCGCCGCGCGTCATTTCGAAGAAGGACGCGGCCAAGCGCATTGACGAGGTGGCGGTGGAAGTCCACACCGACATCATCCGCAAATCCAAGAAGCCGGAGATGCGCTTCCCGATCCGCTCGCTCTCCAACGTCAAATACGACCCGAAGAAGGGCTACTTCGAGATGATCGGCAAGGAGGCGACGCGCACGCTCACCTACAACACCGTCAAAACTTTTGCCCAGTCAGTGCGCCTGCTCGCCACAACGAAGAACGATCTGCTGCTGAAAGACGACATCGCCGGCAAACGTGAGGTCTATTACAACGCCAAGAGCTGGGGCGAGTGCCGCTTTGACGAGCAGCCGGAAAGCGACTCGCTGCTCGACGACATGGAGGCAATGCTCGGCGTCAACCGCGAGCAGCTCGGCTACATCCCGGAAGAGCGCGGCGGCGAGGTGACCGGCCCGTTGGTGGTGATTGACCGCGACCCGGCGACGCACGAGGAGATCCGCATCAACTGCGCCAAGCTCGGCACCGGCGCATGGAGCATTCCCAGCCAGGTCGAACACCTGCACTTCGAGACGAAGGCGAAGTTCGTCCTCGCCGTCGAAACCAGCTCGCTCTTCCAGCGTCTCGTCCACCATCGCTACTACGAGACGGCCAATTGCATCATCATCTCGATGAGCGGCGTGCCGACGCGCGCCTGCCGGCGGTTCATCCGGCGGCTCGCCGACGACCAGAGCCTGCCGGTGCTGGCGTTCACCGACGGCGACCCTTACGGCTACGGCAACATCTACCGCACGCTCAAGGTCGGTTCCGGCCAGTCCGCGCACATCAACAAGTTCTTCTGCGTGCCGCAGGCCCACTACCTCGGTGTGACGCCGCAGGACATCATTGATTACGACCTGGAGGACGCGACGCATCCACTGGAGGACGTGGACATCAAGCGCGCGCAAGACGCGCTCAAGAACGACCCGTTCATCAGGCACTACCCGGAGTGGCAGAAGGCGATCGAGCAGATGCTCAAGATGGGCGTCCGCATCGAGCAACAGGCCTTCGCCAAGCACGGCCTCAACTACGTTTTGGAGAAATACCTCCCCGACAAGCTGAAGAAGAAGACCTTCCTGCCGTGACGCGGCGCGCGTGATTACGGCCGAATCCGCGCCACGTAATGCCCCGCCATGCAAGTAAGCGCGAAGCCGGTGAAGAACGCCGCCGGTTGCGTGTCGCCGCCCGCGAGGACGTAGATCAGCCCGAACACCACCGGCGTCTCGCACAGCGCCAGCGAGAGAACCGTGCAGCCCGTGGCGGCGCTCGCCACATCCGCCATGTCGGTCTTGGCGCGCAGGAACATCGGCAGGAACAGGCGGATCGCCGCCGACACAAGGATGTTGAACGCACCAAAGGCGAACAACGTGCCGGCCAAAAACCGGTCATCCTTCAGTGTCAGCCGCTGCCGTTGCGGCCACCACGCGTCCACGGTGAGCGTCAGAAGCCCCGTCAGCACCGCCGCCACGCCGAATGCCGCGAAGATCATCCGCGTCGTCCGCTCGTGCCGGCGAAGCATCTCCTGTGGATCGGGTGCGCTCACGGCGTCATGCAACCACCCGCCGCGCCTCGAGTCAACCGAAGCTTCGCGTCCAGTTGAACCGGCTGGCGCGGCAGTTTCGAGAGGTCGAAGCGCGCGACCAAATCCGCCGGCATCGCGCGCTCTCCTGGCGTGGCCCAGCCGCAACTGGCGGCAAGCGCGCCAATGACTTGCGCGGCGGGCACGCCGGCCTCGCGCAACGCGGCGAGCCGTGTGGAGTCGCGGCGCTTGGCCATCCGCTGGCCGGCGTTGTCGAGCACCAACGGCGCGTGCAGGAAACGTGGCGGCGTCAGGCCGAGCGCGCGGTAGAGCAGGAGCTGCCGCGCCGTGGAAGTGAGGAGATCGTCGCCGCGCACGACTTCGGTGATGCCTTGCGCGTGGTCATCCACGACGGTGGCGAGTTGGTAGGCAGCAATGCCGTCGTTGCGGAACACGACGAAGTCACCGAGTTGTCGCTGGACATCGAAACCGCACCGGCCATGCAGCGCGTCATCGAACTCGACGCGCGGACTGGAACCGTCCGCCGCAAACCGCCAGCACGGCGCACGGCCGGTCTGGCGCTGCGCATCGGCAGCATCGCGAAATTTCCCACGGCAGACGCCGGAATAAACCGGGCCTTCCTCACCTTCGTGTGGGGCGCGTGCGGCCGTCCCGATTTCCTTCCGACTGCAAACACATGGATAGACGCTGCCGGAGGCGCGCAGTTTCTCCAACGTTGCCATATAAGCTTCACCACGCCGGCTCTGGAACATCGGCTCGCCGTCCCATTCCAGTCCGAGCCAGCGGAGGTCTTCCATCGCTTGCTCGACGAAACCCGGTTTCACGCGCGGCTGATCCAGGTCGTCCACACGCAACATCACACGTCCACCCGCCGCGCGCGCCGAGAGCCAGGCGACGAGAAACGTGCGAGCGTTGCCGAGGTGCAGGCCACCGCTCGGCGTTGGAGCGAGCCGGCCGGTGACGGCGGACGTTTGATGGCGTGAGTCCACTGCCGGTTCTTGTATGTCTTCCGTCGAAACAATGTCAAGACGGCGAAAGATGGAGGCGTGGTTCGAAGCGGCGATTCGTAGCGCCGGCATCTTTGCCGGCGGTTCCTTCACAAACCATTAGAACGTTGCCGGCAAGGATGCCGGCGCTACAGAGGGGAAGTTGACGCGGCGGCGGAACGAGTCGTAGTGTGCCGGCGACCGATTGCTTGGAAGAGATTACAATGGGTTCGTTTGCTTGCCCTCATTACGACACGGCCAAAGACGGTTGTCTGCGGCTGAAGACGGACTGCGTGCCGGGCCGGCGGGGCTGTGTGCTGCGCGGCAAGTCGGTGTTTGCCTTTTCCGCCGAGGAACGCGTTCGCGAACTGGAAAAAGAAAAGAAGACAACGCCAGCCAGCCGGCGGCGCTGACCGGCATATTTCACGCGCCGCACGAATCACCGAGAGGCTGTAGCCGCCGACTCAAGGCGAACTTCACCAATCCGGTGTTGGCGCGTCAGGGCTATGAACATGAAGCTCGTCTGCGCCCATCCCCCTAAAAGCGCCAGAGGGCTGGCGCAGTCCAAGACGCTCGCACGTTTGAGCAAGGGCTTCCAATGACGCGGCACCGTCTTGGACTGCGGCAGACCCCTGCCGCTTTTCCCACGCCATTGGGAAAACCCGCCAAGAACAAAACCGGGGAGTTCTTCAGATTCATGGAAAGGCGGACGCCTCCAGAAAGTTCCCTTTCCGCCTCCTTGCGTCGGCGGCTACGAAACGAGCGAAATATGCCGCCTTACTTCGCCACGGGGATGACCACGATCTCCACGTCGAGCGCGCCGGAATTGTCGGACACCGGTTGTTCGTTCACACGCAGGTAAAGCTGGCCCATCTCTTTCGCGACGATCTGCATCTCGCCGCCCACCTCGAACGGTTCAGTGAACCCGATGCGGCCGATGAGCGCGCATGGCATCAACTTCGGACAGGGCGGCGTGCGACCGGTGCCGCCGGAGAAGCCGCTGGGACCGCAGGCGGACTTGGCGTTGCGCTCGTATTGGTAGGTGCCGGAAGCGGCGAAGTTCACCGTGTCGCCTTTGCGCAACATGATCCGCGTGTCCATCCAGTCGGCGTTTGCCTGCACCTTGATCTGCGAGGAGGACGAGAACGCGACGGCCAGCGTCGGCTTGCCGAGATTGGTCTTCTTCTCCGGCCCGCGCAATCCCATCGGCAGCGTCGCCACCTGGTAGCCGTGCAGTTTCAGTTCGCGCACGCACCAGTCATAGTCGAGATACGCCACCACGCTCACGTCGTCGAAGACCGCGGTGGAATCGTCGGCGGCGAGCGCGACGCCGAGCGGCTCGGCGCGTTTGGTCGCGCCGGCCAGCGGACGCCCGTTGTTGAACTTGGCGGTGACTTTCTCGTCATCGCGCGTCATTTCCACAAGCTGGAACTGTTTCAGCATCACGTTCGGCACGGGCACGGGTTGCACCCTGGCATTGTCATCGCCGAGCGAGAAACCTCCCATCCCCAGCCTGACCGTGGACCGCACCGCCGTGTCCACGTCGCGCAGGCCGAGACTGAGCGTGCTGCCGCTGAGAATGGCGCCGCGCGCGGAAATTTTCATCGGGCCGACCAGCCTTGGCTGCAACACCAGCGTCGTCGGGCCATACTGGCTCTTATAAACCGCGCCGTTATAGACGCGCCACGCGAACGGGTCCGCCCGGCCGCGCGGGTCCATCACCTGCCAGTCGGAAAACTGCGCCGGGTCGTTGAAGTTGTAGGCCAGCTCGATCTGCCCGTTCGGCAACAACCGCTGGAAACCACGGATCATCTGCCGCAACTGCGTTTCCGTGGCCGGCGGCGGCCCGTAGCGCGGCCCGGTGCGGCCGAGGAAATTTGTCGTCAGCCGCGCGTCCACCGACTGGCGGAACCAGTCGAGATCGAGCTTGCCGGTGATTTTCAAACTCTCGATCGCCACCGACGTGCCCGGCGCGGCGAGGAACGCCTGGCCGACACCGGCGACCTTGCATGGCGCGCTCAACGTCGGCACGCCCGTGGCGGCGGCGGTGAAGTTCGTCGAGTCGAAATTGAACGTCACCTCCTGCGCCTTGCCGGGAATCGGCGCGTTCGTGGCGTGCGCCAGCCAGTTGGCCTCCTGCGCCAGAAACAGACTGAACCTCTGCGCCGGCGTGATCGCGACGCCCGCCTGAAGCTGCATGCTGTCCCGCAGCCCGAAATAACCGCCCGCATACTGGCTGCCCTTGAGCACGAAGCCCTTGAACGCCACCGTCACCGGCCCGTTGAACCGCGCGCGGTGGAAGAGCGGCACGTCGTCCGGCACCGCCTTCTGCAGGAAGCCGTCGCGCGTCTCCCACGGACCGCTGCCATCCGGCGCCTTGTCGCCAGGCTTGGTCACGAAATCCTCTAGCACGTGCTGGAGCTTGAAGTCGTAGGTCAACTCCGCGCGGTCATCCGGCAGCAGCCGCACCACGCAGTGAAACAGTTCGCGGATCGTCGCCTCCTCGGCCGAACTGCTCGCCAACCGTCGCGTGCCGAAGCCGGGGCCGCCGGCGCTGTTGGTCTCTGTGAGCGTCGGCGCGGCGGGAGCCACCGGCGGTCGCGCGAACGGCGGCCGCACAAACGGTCCTTGCGCCGCGAACACCGGCACAGCCACCAGCGCGACTGAAAGGACGATCAATTTCAAGTGCATGAGGAAGGTTATCTCGCTCCGATTCATCTACGTCCATCCCAAACTTCTCACCGAATTTCCAGAGATGCCCATATCCGATTGCCTGAACAAGTGGGAACACATGATCCGCAGGGCGCAAGCTGGCAGGCTTGTGTCCGGGTCGCCCAGCTACGGCGACGACAGGTGCGACTTGATGGCGTCCGCCAATCGCCGGGCCTCGGTGATTTGATCGGGCTTCATCCGTGGCTCCATATCATCCCTGAGCTTTCTGGCGTCTTCGTATCCCTGGGCCCCAGCCAGCACCGCCCACTTGTAAGCCTCCACGTAATTCTTCGCCGCGCCCTGGCTGTAATACAATGCGAGACTGTATTGCGCGTCGGCATGTCCTTGCTCGGCGGCTTTGCCATACCACTTCACCGCTTCGACCGGGTCTTTGGCCATGCCCGCGCCCTTCTGGCAGCACCAGCCCAGACTGTATTGCGCGAGGATGTTGCCCTGTTCAGCCGCCTTGCGATACCACTTCACCGCTTCAATCGTTCCGCCAGCCACGCCCTCGCTGTTTTGGTAACACCATCCGAGGCTGTATTGCGCGTCGGCGTTCCCCTGCTCGGCGGCCTTGCGATACCACTTGGCCGCTTCAACCGCGTTCTTGGCCACGCCCTTGCCGTAGGCGTAACAGATGCCGAGAGCCTGTTGCGCTGCGGCCTCGCCCTTCACGGCTTTGGCCTGGATTTCCTTGAAGTCTTGCCCCGCCGGCTTGTCCGCCGCGTGCAAGACAAGAGCCGAGACCAGCAGCGCAGTAATGCCAATGTAATACGCGAAGCAATGATTCGTTTTCATTTGGGTTTCTCCTGAATGGCGTTTGGTTGAGTTGAATCTACAGCTTGGTGATCTACGAAACAACTTACTGAACCGGCACTGGCGCGGGTTGAGGAGCTGATGACGCCGGTGGCTCAAAATGTTGTTTAATGATCGTCAACAGAGGTTCTCCCATCTGCGATTTGGACTGGTCGAAGTATTGGCGGGCTTCGTTGGCTCGTCCGGTTTCCAAGGCGTAGATGACGATGCCTGCCTGCGCGCGGCCGTTGTTGGCATCAACGGCTTGTTTCAACAACTCATAGCGGGTCGGTTCGGTAAAGTCGGTCCATCGAAACATCATCGTGCCCGCCGAGACGCCGAAAGTGAGCGCCTCAGCCGTAGCGCTCACCGGCCGGCCCTGCATTCGGCTGCCTCGCATTGGCACAAAACTGAAAGCAGGGATTGCCTTGTTGTTGATTTTATTCAGGAGGGTCGTCTTGAGTTCCGCCAACAATTGCAGTTCCGTGGAGCGGTTTTGCAGCCTTGCCTTGAGGTCGGCATCGTCGTTCTTTGCCATGCTGTCGGCAATGTGCTGGCAGGCTCGTTCGAAATCGAACCGCTTCACCCACGCATCACAAGTTGCCAGAATCGGCTGCGCATTCGCTTCCGCCCGCTGCTGGCGTTCTTTTTCGGCGGCGGCCCTTGCTTCGGCTTCCTCTTTTTTCTTCCTCGCCGCCTCCGCGTCGCGGGCGGTTTGGATTTGTTTGCCAAGCTCGTCCATGCGCTTCTTGATTTCTTCTTCGTTGCCCCATTGTTTGGCCGCCTTCTGCAACGCGTCCTCCGCCTCGGCATACTTGCAGTCTTTCACCTTGGCAACGATGTCGTTGATCGCTCGCTTGACAGTCTCCTGAGAAAGAGTCGGAGCGGCGACACCGGCCGGCAACATGGCAAGAAGGCGGCCCATCGTATCGGCATGCGCGGCTCCGTCGGCCGCCACAAGCCCGGCACCCTCCACCCACACCATTTGTTTTGGCTCCAACGCCGCGTCGAACAACTGTTGGGCGGACGCCGCCGGAATGACCGCGTCTTTCTTCCCGTTGATCATGACCAACGACCGCGGAGCCACGCGGGCAACGTAACGAGTCGGATCGAGCGGCTTGAACAACCAGTCGCCGACGAAACCCGCCAAGCCGGGACTGCAAGGCAGTTGGTGCAACCGGGCCTGAGCTTCGATGAACGTGCGCGCATTGCCTCTCGCTTGGATCAGGACGACCTGGCCGAAACGGTTTTTCTCATCCGAGGCTGCCGCTGCGAGGCCGACAAACGCCCCGGTGCCGATGCCTACCAAGGTGATGCCGCCTTTGCGCACGATGCCTTGCGGCGCCAAGTAGTCGCCCGCCAGCAACACGTGGCTGACTTGCTGCATGAGCGCATTGCGCAAGCTCCAAGCAGAAGTCAGCGCGCTGGTCTTGCTGACGGCATCGAATCGGTCCCGTGGCGGACAATCAATCGCCATCATAATCCGCGTCCGCTGCACCGGCAGGGAATCAATCACGTTCCGGTCGGAACTGAGATCAGGCACGATGATCACCGCCGGCCAAGGCCCCCGCCCGCATTCCCGCCCCGGCGTGCTCATCCGGCCGCTCGCGCGGTCGCCGCCGTTGTTCAACACCTGCACGTCGTAAAAACTGACGCCGTCCTTGGTCTTCGTGTCGCCCTGCGAATCACGCAGCAGCACGCCCTTGGCTTCGCGAAACGAGGCCGTGTAATTAGTTTGGCAGTAATTGACAATCAGACCCGCCACCGTCAGCAGCACCCCGCTCGTTATCCAGATCAGTCTTCTCATACGTCTTCTCCAGTTCTCCACTTCATATGATGCCCCCTGTTAAGAGCATTACTGTGCGTTTCCAGGCAGCCGCCAGCCAGTTCACATCCTGCGCGAGGAACAGGCTGAACGCCTGCGCCGGCGTGATGGCGACGCCAGCCTGGATTTGCGTGCCCTTCAACAGATCGTAGTAGCCGCAGGAATACTGGTTGCCGCCCGGAACGACATAGCCTTTGAACGTAACAGTGACCGGGCCGTTGAATCGCGCGCTATGAAAGAGAGGCACGTCCTCCGCCACCGTCTTTTGCAGAAAGCCGTTGCGGGTCTCCCACGGACTGCCAACCGCGCTGGGCGCCTTATCGCCTGGCTTGGTCGCGAATCCTCCAGCACGTGCTGGAGCTTGAAGTCGTAGGTCAACTCCGCGCGGTCATCCGGCAGCAACCGCACCACGCAGTGGAACAACTCCCGGATCGTCGCCTCCTCGGCCGAACTGCTCGCCAGCCGCCGCGTGCCGAAACCGGGGCCGCCGGCGCTGTTGGTCTCTGTGAGCGTCGGCGCGGCGGGAGCCGCCGGCGGTCGCGCGAGCGGCGGCCGCACAAACGGCCCTTGCGCCGCAAAGACCGGCATGGCCGCCAGCGCAACTGAAAGGGCGATCAAACTGATTCGCATGGGACTATTCTTTACTCATCGCCCGTTTCGAGTCAAACCGGATGAAGTGATGATGAATCTGCGGATGCATCCCGCGACGGAGTCGCGGGCTACAGAGAGCGGTGTCAGTATATGTAATCGTCAGAGCCCTTGCTGCTGCCTTGGTCAAAGCGTTTGTTCGGCCCGGCCGAGCGAACGAGAAACTCGTCCCCGGAGAAATAAATTCTGTAAGGTGTGCCCCAAGTGTCGAGCGGATCACCTTCAGCACTGACCTGGCGAAACACAACGAAGACGATGCGTTTTGGATTCTTCCCTGTGAGCGCCTGAAATACCGCATGACTATCGCCGGTTGGATATTTGCCGAACTCTCCTTTGTAGAAATCCATCGCCACATGGATGCTTTGCGTGTCAGCAGCGAGACGGGTGCGCCCTTCGCAATGGCGCGCTGCAGGATGGAATATGAAAGCAACCACACACAGATCGCCAATGGCACAGCGACGAGCAAGACAGCGACGATTATCCACCGTCTGGTATTAGTGGACGCTCCATTCATGATTTCAGAAGTCTCGTGATTCAGACGCCCGCGCCGCACGAACGCTATAGATTGACCGGTGTCTTTCTCTCACGACTGGGGACGCTCATCAAGGCTGGAACGCGTGCGACGGTGGAAGCCTGTATGCCCAAGGTGGATCGCGGCCTCCGGACGCGATTCTTCATCCGCACAACATCAAGCGCGCCCGGAGGTCGCGCTCTACCTTGTTGCTGACGGTGGAGGTTTCGTAGCCCGCCACTCCGTGGCGGGAATGATCATGACGTCCCGCGACGGAGTCGCGGGCTACAGAGAGCGCCGACGCCTACTTCCCGTGGCGGAAGTGCCGGTCGGCGAAATTGAGGTATTGCTCCCAGTCATACGCGGTCACGTCGTGTTTGCCGGTGCGGATGTGGTAGCCGATGGTCTTGCCGACGGGATGATTGACGGCGGGCATCTCGTCCACGCCCAAGCCCTCGTTGCCGAAGAGCCGATAGATCGGCTCGGCGTTCTTCGCGGAGAGAAACTCGCCGCGCGGGTCGGCCCAGCGGTCTTCCTCGGCGCTCGCCACGTAAATCGGCCGCGGCGCGGCCAGCGCGATGAGTTCGTGCTGGTCCACCGGCATCTTGGACTCGTTGCCGGCGTATTGCTTGAAGTTGCCGCAGAACCAGTGCGGGAACGCTTTGTTGATGATGGCCGTCGTCTCGCCGAACCATCGCCGCGCGAGCGCCGCGCCGCCTTCGCCGGAATTGTTGGAGATGACGATGGCGAACCGCTCGTCTTGCGCGCCGGCCCAGAGCGCGGTCTTGCCGAGCCGCGAGTGGCCGATCACGGCGACATGCTTCGCGTCCACGTCGCGGTCGGTTTTCAGGTAGTCCAGCGCGCGGTTCAGGCCCCACGCCCACGCGCCGATGGCGCCCCAATCGTCCGGCGCAAACTGCGTGTTCGCGCCGTCCTTGGCGAGCGCGGTGCGGGTCGAGACCTTCCAGCCTTCGGCGAAATCCGGCTCGATGTCGCCGTAGTAAGCCGTCGCGAGCGCGTAGCCGCGCGCGAGCAGCATCTCAACCTGCCAGCGGCCCGCCTCGGTGCCGCGCGAGGTTTCGGTGGCGCGGTTGTTGACGATGCCCTTGTCCTTGCTGGGACGCATCCAGACCGTGGAGAGCTTGACGCCGGGATCGTTCGCGACGGCGTGGTTGCCGCCGAAGCTCAGGCCGAGAAATGCTGGCACGGGCCGTTTCGCGCCGTTCGGCAGATAGACCAGCAGTTCCATCTTCGGCCCGTCCTTCGTGCCGAGGAAGTAGATTGTCACTTCGCGCCGCGTGGCCTTGCCGCCGAGGGCGTTCTTGTCCTCGGCCGTGATCTCGCACTTCATCGCCGCGGGTCGGGCCGGGCTGCGGCCATAGACGTGCGTCCGGAAAAGTTCCAAAACTTCCGGCCGGCGTTTCGCGCGCCATGTCGCGGCGTCGGTGACCTTGGTGCCGTCGGCGCAGAGGAGCGGGTCGGGTAGGGTGTAGTTGCCGACCTTGGATTCGTCGTAATTCACGGCGGGCGGTGGCGCGGATGCGGCGATGGCGACGGCGCAGAGCAACGGCAGCGAGACGATGGCGGCGAGCGGTTTTGAGAAGACAGAGTTCATAGGTTTTCCTCACAACCCGTGGCCAGAACAAGCAGCGGGCAAAGTTCTTCGTCGCTCACCTGCCGCGGGGCAGCGCGGCAGAGTCTCTCGAATCCCGGCTCGTTCCACAAGTCCGGAAAGCCGCGCACGAGAATCACGCGCGTAGAAACTGCGTCATGCACCCGCGCGCATCGGTGCAACACAGTATTGCCACGCGGCGAGCGACCAAGTAGTCTGTTGCGACAGAGGAATTACCGATGACGTCCTTGGAATACTCGTATCGCCACTGCCAGCACGTTGCCTCCAAGCAGGCGAAGAACTTTTATTACTCGTTCTACGCTCTGCCCAAGGAGAAGCGCGACGCGATGTGCGCGATCTACGCGTTTTTCCGCTACTGCGATGACCTGAGCGATCATGCGCCGAGCATCGAGGTGGCGCGGGTCAATCTGCGCCGTTGGCGGGCAGTGCTCGACGAGGCCTACGCCGGAGGAACCGCGACCGCGGTGGTGCAATCGGCGCTGGAAGCAACGGCGCGCGCAATGCTGCCGGCGTTCGCCGATACGGTGCGGCGTTACGGAATCCCGAAGGAATACTTTGCCGACCTGATCAGCGGCGCGGAGATGGACTTGGACAAGACGCGCTACGCAACGTTCGAGGAACTTTACCGCTACTGCTACCGTGTGGCATCGTGCGTGGGGCTGACGGTAATCCATGTGTTTGGGTTCACCGACGAGAAGGCGAAGCAATACGCCGAATGGTGCGGCATCGCCTTTCAGCTCACGAACATCCTCCGCGACGTGCGCGAGGACGCGCAGATGGGGCGGATCTATCTGCCGAAGGAAGACCTCGACCGTTTCGGTGTGACGGATGAGCAAATCCTGAAGTGCCAGCCGCCGCCGGCGTTCGTGGATCTGATGAAGTTCGAGTCCGACCGCGCGCACGATTACTACGAGAAGTCCCACCCGCTGTTGCCGCTGATTCACGCCGACAGCCGCGCAACGCTGGTAGCGCTGATGGAAATCTACCGGGGGCTGCTGAAGAAGATCGAGCGCCATGAGTTCGACGTTTTCTCGGGAAGAATCTCGCTGCCGACGTGGAAGAAGCTGCTGATCGCGGCGAAGAGCCTGTTGCGCCGGTAGCAGGCGCCCGTTTCAGTCCGGCGCAGTGGCAGCATGAACTCCATTCCGAACGCCGGCGGCCAAAGGTTCAGCAGGTAGAGCGACGACCCGCGCGGCAGCGCTGGCAACTCCTGCCGGATCGCCGCAATCTGCTGGCGCACGAGGTTGGAGGGGAAACCCCGCATGAAGTTCAAGAACATGGTCATTATGGCGTAGCCCACCACCACGACGCCGACTGTCGCCATCACCAGACCGCGACGCGGCAGGTTCAGGCGCGACCAACGCTGCCGCCGGCCAGCCGGTATCATCGGCGCGTTGCAGCAGCGCGCCAAGCAGCAGGCAGAAGCCCAGCGACGCACGTAAAGAAACCGTTGCGCCACTAGAATTGGGAACGTCGTGCCAGCGTCAGCACTGTGAACAGCGGAAAGAAATTCCAGTCGCGCAGGCCGCGTGTCAGCCGGCTCGTCCCGAACCAGATCACCGCCAGCACAGCCGCGCAAACCAGCGTCACCGGCAGCACACCGGCTTTCTGGATCAGCTCGCCTAGATCAATCGGGAACAACGGAAACGGAACGGCCAGATGGGATACCGGTTGGGAGAAGCGGCTTTCCAGCCGCCATCATCGCGCGAAAATCGGAACGGCAACTTCAGGATGGGAGTCGCGAGTAATCAAGATGAGGCGGCTGGAAAGCCACCTCTCCCAACCATGCCTGATCGGCGCGGCGCGGGGTCGCGGCGATCACTCCGCGGCGCGGACGGTGTAGCCGCCGGACTTCTTGTCCGGCTCCAGTTTCAGGAGACCGCGCTTCTGCGCTTCCAGCAACAGGTCGTTGAAGGAACGGAAACCGTAGGCACGCTCGTTGAAGCCGGGGCTGCGGCGCTTGATGGCCTGCTTGATCATCGAGCCCCAGATGCTGTCGTTCTCGCCGCGTTCTTCGGTGAGGGCATCCAGCGTCTCCACGACGAGGTCGAACGCTTTCTCGAGCGACGGCCCCGTGTTCTCGCCCTCGGCGGGCTTGGCGGCGGGGGCGGTGGCCACTCGGCGTTGCCGCGCCTTCGACGGCTGGACGCGCACGAGATCGTCGTAGTAGAGAAAGGTGTCGCAATTGCTGATGAACAGGTCGGAGGTGGAGTTCTTGACGCCGACGCCGACGACGGTCTTGGCGTTCTCGCGCAGCTTGCTCACGAGCGGCGAGAAGTCGGAGTCGCCGCTGATGATGACGAAGGTGTCCACGTGGCCCTTGGTGTAGCAGAGGTCGAGCGCGTCCACGACCATGCGGATGTCGGCGGAGTTCTTGCCGGACTGGCGGATGTGGGGGATCTCGATCAACTCGAAGGCGGCCTCGTGCAGGCCGCGCTTGAACACCTTGTAGCGGTCGAAGTCGCAGTAAGCCTTCTTGACGACGATATGGCCTTTCAGCAGCAGGCGCTCAAGCACCTTCTGGATGTCAAACTGTGGGTAATGGGCGTCGAGCGCGCCGAGGGCGATGTTCTCCAAGTCGAGAAACACCGCCATGGTTGCGTTGGATTCGTGTGTGCTCATGTTGTTTGTGGCCGGGAGCCTACACCAGACGCCGCTGCTAAGCAGGCGAAAACACACGGGCGGACAGACGATTTCAGACGATTTCCGGTTTGCTATTACCAGCCGGCTTGTTTAAGCAACAGTCATGGTTTCCGTTGAAACAGGCCTCCGGGCCTCCGCCATCGGCATTGTCACCAACTTCGGCCTTGCGATCATCAAGGTCGTCGTTGGTGTCGTCGGCAATTCCTACGCGCTGATCGCTGACGGCATTGAGTCCACAACGGACATCGTCAGTTCGTTTATTGTTTGGAGCGGGCTGCGTATCGCCAGCCGGCCGCCGGACGCCGACCATCCCTACGGCCACGGCAAGGCCGAGTCAATTGCCGGCGTGATCGTCGCGGCAGCGCTCCTGGGCGCGGCGACGTTGATCGCCTGGCAGAGTGTCGGCGAAATCCGCAATCCGCACGGCGCGCCGGCTTGGTTCACGCTGGTGACGCTGGTGCTGGTGATCGTCGTCAAGGAGACGCTCTTCCGATTCGTCAACAAGACCGGCCAGTCGCTTGAAAGCACCGCGTTGAAAGGCGACGCGTGGCATCACCGTTCCGATGCATTGACTTCCGCCGCGGTTTTTGTCGGCATTTCGGTGGCTCTGATCGGTGGCGAAGGTTACGAGGGCGCGGACGATTGGGCGGCGTTATTTGCCTGCGGCATCATCGCCTTCAACGGCATCCGCCTGCTCCGGCCCGCGCTCAGCGAGGTTATGGACGGCGCGGTGGAGGCTGGAGTCCAGGAGAAGATTCGCGCCATTGCCGGTGGCGTGTCCGGCGTCGCCGCGATCGAGAAATGCCGCGTGCGCAAGAGCGGCCTGGGCTTGTGCATGGACATCCATGTCGAGGTGGACGGCCGCATGACGGTCACCGAGGGCCACGACGTCGCACATCGCGTCAAGGACGCGCTCACGGCGTCGGAGTTGAGGATCGCCGACGTGGTGGTGCATATCGAGCCGAGTCGGCCGGCAACGAAGTAAAACGCAGCAAGACACGCCGGAGTCAGCCAGCCGGCTTTTGCGCTTGCGCTGAAGCGGGCGGGGGCTACGCTCCGCGATTGTGAAGTTCGCGTGTTCAACTGTGTCACGCATGAGACGGCTCATGAGCAAACACATGGCGATGAACGGCGGTCTGGCGGTTTTGATCTTGGCCGCGCTCTCTTGCTGCGTGGACGCCGCGGATTCGCGGGCCGGCCAGCCGCTGTTCGTCATTGGCACGCCGGACAACCGCGCGGCGGAGTTCGGCCTGACCGGACTGGGCGAGGGCTACGCCAGCTTCCAACAGAAGGTTCGCGAGCCGGTGGTGTTTACGGTCGGCCGCAGCGACGCCAAGGTCTGGCCCTACATTCACCCCGCCATCAAAGACCGGTGGGCCGGCTCGCGGGCGTGGACGTTCACTATCCGTTACGCGGCGAAGACCGATCTGCCGGGGCCGCTATTCCTCATCATCGGGCTGTGCGGCGGCTCACCGCAGGAACGGTCGCAAGTCATCGTGACAGTGAACGACGTGGCACTGCCGGCCCAACTCGCGCCCAGCGGCGACCCGCGCGTGGCGTTTCGTCCGACAGGTCTGGGCAAGCCGGAAACGATGTTCTTCCGCGTCCCGGCTGGACAAATCCGCAAAGGCGACAACACGATCTCGATCCGCTTGGACGACCAGAGCTGGTTCATCTACGACTACATCGCGCTGAGCCACGAAGCGAAACCGTTGCCGCTCACGGTCCCGCCCGAACGCAACCTGCTCGCCGACTTCCGCGCCGGGCCGATGGCTGGCGTGGATGAGATTGTGTTTGCGGTGCGGCGGCTGGGCGAGGATCCGCACTGGTATGCCAACTTCGGCTGGACGCTGGAGCAGTCGAACTGGCGGACGTATCTCGATGGCGCGCGGCTCTGCCGGCTGAACCTGAACACGCGCCAAGTGACGGTGCTGTTGGACGATCCCGGCGGCGGCATCCGCGACCCGCAGCTCGACTACGAGGGCCGCTCGATCCTGTTTTCCTACCGGCGCGGCGGCAGCGAGTATTTTCACCTCTATCGCATCAATCTCGACGGCTCGAACCTTCGGCAACTAACGGACGGCCCTTACAACGACATCGAGCCGATCTGGCTGCCCGACGGCGACATCCTGTTCGTCTCGACGCGGTGCAATCGCTGCGTCAACTGCCACACGACGCCGACGGCCGTGCTCCATCGCTGCCGCGCCGACGGCTCCGGCATCCGCATGATCTCCAGCAACAATGAGCACGACAACACGCCGTGGATGCTGCCGAGCGGACAGGTGCTCTACACACGTTGGGAATACGTGGACCGCAATCAGGTCAAGTTCCATCATCTCTGGATCGCGTCGCCCGACGGCGTGCGGCAGACGGTCTATTACGGCAACCAGCAGCCCGGCATCACGATGATTGACGCGAAGCCGATCCCCGGCTCGCGGAAAGTGGTCGCGTCGTTTTCGCCGGGCCACGGCATCCGCGAACACGACGGCGTGCTCACCGTGGTGGACCCACAACGCGGGCCGGACGATCCCGGCTCGGCGCGGGCGATCAGCCCTGGCCCGTCCTTCCGGGATCCGTGGGCGTTCTCAGAAACAGCGTTCATGGCCATTCGCGGCCCGGAGATCGTGTTGATGGATTCGAGCGGCGACACGCAGGTGATCTACCGCTTGCCGCCCGGCGACGTCGCCGCCGGTTTCCAGTGCCACGAGCCGCGGCCGGTCTGCGCGCGGCAACGCGAGCCGGTCGTGCCGTCCAGCAGCGACACCAGCCAGGCGACCGGCCGCCTTGTGATGGCCGATGTTTATCAAGGCCGCAACATGGCTGGCGTAGTGCGTGGCGAAATCAAGAAGCTGCTCGTGCTGGAAACGCTGCCGAAGCCGATGAACTACACCGGCGGCATGGAACCGCTGACCTACGGCGGCTCGTTCACGCTGGAGCGTGTGCTCGGCACAATCCCGGTCGAACCGGACGGCTCCGCGCACGCCGAGTTGCCTGCGCTGCGCAGCTTGTTCTTCGTCGCGCTCGATGAACACGATCTATCCGTGAAGCGGATGCAGAGTTTCATGACGCTCATGCCGGGCGAGACCACGACGTGCGTGGGCTGTCACGAGCCACGCACCGAAACGCCGCCGCACCAGCCGCGAAAGATGGCTGCGTTGCGCCGCGCGCCCAGCCATCTCCAGCCGATCAACGACGTGCCCGACGTGCTCGATTTTCCGCGCGACGTGCAGCCGGTCCTGAACCGCCTCTGCCTGCCCTGCCACGACTGCGACCGGCACGACGGCAGCGTGACGCTCTCCGGCGACCGCGGGCCGATCTTTTCGCTGAGCTACTACACGATCACAGCCCGCTCGCTGGTCGCCGACGGGCGCAACGGCATGGGCAACCGGCCGCCGCGTTCCATCGGCAGTTCCGCGAGCCGGCTGTTGAAGCTGATGGACGGCAGCCATTACGGAGCCAGGGCGACGGACCGCGAGCGGCGAGTGGTCCGGCTGTGGATTGAAACCGGTGCGACCTATCCCGGCACGTATGCCGCGCTCGGCACCGGCATGATCGGCGGCTTCGAGATTTGGGACCGCTCCATCCGGATGGATCGTTCGGACACCGAATGGCCGAGCACCAAACTCTCGATGGAATCGCTCCAGCGTCGCTGCGGTAGTTGCCATGACCCGCAGAAGCCGTTGCCTCTGAGTTGCTCGCACCTCGTTGGTCCGGGCGGTTGGGGCCGGGCGTTCACCGGCGCACCGCCGTGGACGGACCTAACAGCCGACGATGTCCGCCGCCGTTGGTCACGCGACCTGTTCTATAATCTCTCGCGCCCGGACAAGTCGCTCCTGTTGCTCGCGCCCCTAGCGAAATCCGCCGGCGGCCTCGAACGCTGCGGAAGCCCGGTCTTTGCCAATGCGTCGGACGCCGACTACCAGCGCGTCCTCCACGCCATCCGCGACGCCAAGGTCCGGCTGGACCAGATCAAACGCTTCGACATGCCCGGCTTCCAACCTCGCGCCGACTGGGTGCGCGCGATGCAACGCTTCGGCATCCTGCCCGCCGACACGACGCCCGACTCGCGGATTGATGTTTACGCGACTGAACGACGCTACTGGGAATCTCTTTGGTGGGTGCCGCGAAAGTTGCGCCTTTCGGAGCGCGCGGCCGACGGCATCTCGACAATGGCCGCAGCCAGGTAAAGACCGGCTCGGATTGCGTTCAACACACCCTCGGCGTTTGACATTGGCCGCAGTTCGGTGTTTTGATTCGCGCCGAACTTAACTGGGACTTCATCATGCGACTCACACATTTTTCGATTCTCTTCCTCATCGGCGTCTGCACGCTCGCGCAAACCGTGCCGCTATGCGCCGCCACACCCGCGCCTGAAGGTTGGACCGCCGCCGCGCCGCGCGAGGAAATCCGGCCGGCGTTTGCGTTCAACCCGAAAGGCGGCCCCGACCGCGCCGGCAGCTTCGTCATCCAAGCCGACGCGCGCGAAGGTCTCGCGGGTTGGTGGACGAAAACGCTTCCGGTCAAGGGCAGCCAGCACTACCGCTTCTGCGTGCTGCGCAAGACCACCAACATCGCCGTGCCGCGTCGCGGCGTGGTGGCCCGCGTGATCTGGCTCGACGACAAGGGCAAGCCGGCGATGCGCGACGCGCCGGAGACCCGTGGGTTTCAGGCCGGCAAACCGACGCGCTCTGAGCCAGAGTATCCGACCGACAAGACGACCGACGCCCGCGGCTGGACGGAAGTTTCCGACACCTATCGAGCGCCTTCGGCGGCGACGCGCGCCGTGGTCGAGTTGCACCTGCGCTGGGCCGTTCGCAGCAAGGTCGAGTGGAGTAACGTGTCGCTTACCGAGGCCGCCGCACCCGCGCCGCGCATCGTGCGGCTGGCAACGGTGCATTTCCTGCCGCGCGGCGGCAAAACGCCGGCGGGCAACTACCGATTGTTCGCGCCGTTGATCGAGGAAGCCGCGCGACAGAAGGCCGACCTCGTCGTGCTCGGCGAAACGCTCACTTACGCCTACACCGGCCTAAAGATGGCGGACGCCGCCGAGCCGGTGCCCGGCCCTTCGACGGAATACTTCGGCGCGCTTGCCAAACAACACAACCTCTACATCGTCGCCGGCCTCGTCGAGCGCGACCGGCACCTCATCTATAATACCGCCGCGCTCATCGGCCCCGACGGCAAGCTCGCCGGCAAATACCGCAAGGTGACGCTCCCACGCAGCGAGATCGAGGCAGGCGTCCAGCCGGGCCACGAGTATCCGGTGTTCGACACGCGTTTCGGCAAGGTTGCCATGATGGTCTGTTACGATGGGTTTTTTCCGGAGGTGGCGCGGCGTTTGAGCAACCGTGGCGCGGAGGTGATCGCGTGGCCGGTCTGGGGTTGCAACCCGCTGCTGGCCGCCGCGCGCGCCTGCGAGAACCACGTCTATGTCGTCAGCAGCACCTACACCGACCCGTCCACGAAGTGGATGATCTCCGCCGTCTTCGACCATGAGGGCCTGCCTGCCGCCCAGGCCAACAAGTGGGGCACCGTCGCCGTCGCCGAAGTGGATCTCAACAAACGCCTTCATTGGTCGAGTCTCGGCGATTTCAAGGCCGAGTTCCCCCACCACCGCCCCGCGTGGGACAAGGCGGACTAACCTGCTTCGCCGCGTGCGGAAGCCTGAAAAAATTTCTGTGGGCAGGCGGCGGCTTCGGGTGTAGAGTCCGGGCGGCAAAGCAGAGCGGCACCTAGCGCGCATGAGATACGAGATAACACTTCCAGAAGGCATCCCCACCGATGAGCGGGTTGTCATCGGCCGGTGGCGCAAAGAGATCGGCGATACCATCCAGAAAACGGATGTCATCCTCGAGGTGGAAACGTCCACGACCATTCTCGAAATCGAGAGCCAGGTGGAGGGAATGCTGGGCGAGATTCTCTGCGACGCTGGCGAAGAGGTAAGCGCCGATGATGTCCTCGGCATTATTGAGAATGATCAGCCGGAACCCGAAGCCGAAGTGGAAGCCGGACAGGAGGTGGAGGAGGCCGCCGAACAAGAAACCGCGGAGGGACAATCTGCCGGGGAAGAAGTCGCCGAAGAACCTGCCGCCGAGGAAGCCGCAGCGGAGTCGGAAGCGCAGACGAAAGCCGAGGCACCCCAGCGCGCCCCCATCACCGATCGTGCGCGATGGCTTGCCATGGCGAGCGGCGTGGAGGTTGAAGGGTTGGCTGGCACCGGTCCCGGCGGACGCATTATCGTGCGGGACGTTGAAGTCGCAATCGCGCAGCGGAAAACCGTCCCCGAAGCGCCTGCCAAGGAGACGGCGGCGACCGCGGCCAAGCAGATCCTCCTCAGTCCCGCGGAACAGGTGCTGGCACAGCGCATGTCACAAGCGCATCGGGACATTCCACAATACGACATTACCGTCGTCGCCGACGCAACCCATCTTGTGGCTTGGCGTAAAGCCCGCAAGGACGCGCCGCGCATCACCGCCATCATGGTCAAGCTCAGCGCCGAAGCGCTGGTGGATCATCCACGCATCAACGCGACGTTCCTCGGTCGCAGTTGGCGACCCAACACGTCCGCCAACATCGCCGTGGCCATGGACACGGCGCACGGCATGGTGTCGCCCGTGTTGCACAACTGCCAGAGCAAGACCCTCCAGCAGATCGCGGACGAATTGACCGACCTAGCATCCAAAGCGCGCGAAGGCAAACTCGCCGCGCATGACGCCAGCGACGCGAACTTCACGATCACCAACCTCGGCATGTATGACGTGGAAGTGTTCAACGCTGTCATCTGGCCGGGCCAGACCGCAGTGCTCGCCATTGGTGCGATTCGCCAGCAAGCCGTTGTGGTGTCGGGCGCGATCCTGCCGCGTCAGATGGTGCGCCTGACACTCGGCTGCGACCGCCGCGTCGTCGAGGGGGCGTTCGGCGCGCGGTATCTGGTCCGGCTGAAAGAGCTGATCGAAGCAGCAAAGCTGTAGCGTGACCGTGTCGGCTCCCGCGCACGGTCTATCTGCCTCACATCCTGCCGTCAGAAACTGCTGTTCAATGCCGCCATGCCACGGCGGCAGATCTCGCGGGCGTATTCGGTCCAACGGCCCTGACCCCAGTAACGATAGCAACTGGTCTGCGCCACCAGATGGTGGAAGAGGACGTTGCGATAAGCGTGGCCGCGCTTGTCCACGCTGCGACCGTCGAGCTTCTCGTGAAATGCGGCACTGAGCTTGTTCATCGGGTCGAGCACGTTTTCGTAACCGCGCACCCAACTCAGGTTACTCGTCCACGAGCCGCCTTCCATGTGGAAGCGATGATCGGTGCGTTTCGCCTCCTCGATGGCCTTGGCGACGCTCTCGGGCGTGGGCCGATCGCCAACGCGCTGCCAGAGCGTGTGTTGATGCAGCGGCAGGATGGGCGCGAAGTCTTTCTCCATCAGGCCAGCTTGCGCGAGCAGTTCGAGATACTCGGTGCCGTTGATGCCGACGACGCCTTCCGTGCCGAGGCCATGCCACGCCGGTTTGTAGTTGTTGGGAAACTCGTTCATCATCACGCCGCCGTTTTCGCCGTCGGCGATCTGCGCCACCAGCGGCGGCACGCGGCGGCCGGCCAGCTCGCGCGGTTGCATCCCGCGGGCTTCGCTCAACGGCTGCATTTGCGCGACGAGCTTGGTGTCGGAGCCTTGGGTCTTGATCAGCGCGATGATGGAGGCTTCCTCGCCGCGCGAGTTGCGGGCGACGAGCCTGCGCGGCAGGTAGCGCTCGCGCAAGCCCTGGCCGTCGCTTTCCTCGACAGTGTGTTCCTGCACCAGCAGCCACTGGTAGCCGCACTGACACAGCGCCTTGATGTATTCATGGCAGAGGTCCGGGTGGTTCGGCAGATGCATCTCCGGCGGCGAGAACCCGCGCACGCGCCGCAGCGCCTCCCAGCCGAAGATGGCGGCGAAGTTATGCTGCCAGGCGCGAATGTGGAGCGCGACATCGGGCGCGGGTGTCGAGGGGACGACGGCGTGGCCCCACATCGTGCCGAGCCATTCGGCGCATGGCCAGTAACGGTCGTTGTGAACGATCGTCTTGAGATTGTCCAGAATGTCGCCGCGGCCCATCTGGCGCAGCCCGAACAGCAGTTCGCCGGAATAGTCGAGCATAACGCGCGGCTGGCGGCCAGCATCGGCCAGTTCGCGGATGAAGTCGGCGATGCGGCTGTAGCAGTGCGCGAACACCGGCGCGTCGTGCATGCCGTGAACGTGTTGGCGTTCCATCATGTATTGCAGGTTGCCGATGATCGGCGCGCTCGCCATGTCGCCGTCCTGCAGGATCAGCGGCTGGTGCATGTGCAGCGCCAGCCCGAACGCCGACTGGAGACGGTCCGCCTGGAACAGCGTGCGGCCCGCATACACCGGACCGCTGTCGCGCGTGACCGCCTCGATTTCCTTTTCCCAACCGCAGAGGTTGGGCAGGCCGTCCACGATTTCGGGGATTGGAGCAAAACTCATCATTTAACCTTTCTTGTCGGGATTCGTTGCCGGTTGCGGCTGCTCGCGTTCCGAAACAAAGCTGTAGTCCGCACGATAGACACGGTAGTCGAGCCGGGGGAAGATGTTGTCTTTGGATTCCAACTCCCTCAGCCACTCTTCGTGAACGCGGTTTTCCTTCAGCATGTCGTAAAGTTCTCGGAACCGTATCAGATGTTCCTTCGTCCGTCGAACCGCATACGGCGCCATCGAGCCGCGCGTCATGATGAACGCCCAGTCGCTCGACTGCGCCAGCAGCAGTTCGCGCGCGGCCTGGTTGAGCGCGCGGCGCGTCGGCGCGCCGGCATCGGGAAACCGCTCGGCCAGTTCGCTCATGTGGTCGGCGGCGGCGTGGAGGTGGCGGTAAATCCAGTCGTTGGAAGCGTTGAGCCAGACCTCGTTGTAGCCCTTGTAGCCCCAGCTCGACGCGGCCGGCATGGCGGCTTGGTTGACCGGATACTCGGCCAGATACTCCGGCGCGGCGACCAGCTTCAAATTGTTTCCGTCGGCGGCAATCTGGCGGCAGAGAAAGTTCAACCAGACCGGCCCCTCGAACCACCAGTGTCCGAACAGCTCCGCATCGTAGGGCGCCACGACCAGTGGTTTGCGTCCCATTGCCGCGCGCAGCCCTTCCATCTGGCGCCGACGGCTCTCCAAGAAATGCCCCGCGTGTTGCACCGCCTTGTCGAGCGCTCGCTGCCGCACATACGGCTCCTTGCAGTCGGTGTGGCCGGTGACGCAGTGATACTTGATGCCGGTGTTCACGCGCCGGCCGTCGCGGTGGAGGTAGGGCTTGATGTAGTCGAGATCGAGGTCGTGGCCGATGTCGCGGTAAAAATCCCGGTAGTCGTGGTCTCCTGGATAGCCCTCCGACGCGCTCCACACCTGCCGCGACGCTTCCGGGTCGCGCCCAAACGCCGCCACGCCGCTCGGGCAGTAGAGCGGTGCGTGGACGCCGAACTTCGCGCGGTCAGTGGCGTGATAGATGCCGTCGCTCTCGACGAAGAAATACCGCAGCCCAGCCTCTTTCAGCGTTTCGTCGAGGCCGGGATAAAAACCGCACTCCGGCAGCCAGACGCCCCGCGCCTCCCGGCCGAACGTCTCCGCATAGTCGCGCGCCCCGACAAAAACCTGCGCGCGCACCGCTGCCGGATTGGCGCGCAGCAGCGGCAGGAAGCCGTGCGTCGCCGCCGTCGCCATGATCTCCAGTTGGCCGGCCTGTTGCAGCCGAGCGAACGCGCCGACCAGATCGCGCTTCCAGCGATTGCAGTAATCCTCGCGCGCCGCGCGGAAGCGGTCGCGGTAGAAGACAGCGTTGTCGTGGAAGTCGGGCAGGTGCCGCGTGCGTTCGACCTCCTTCTCCGCCAGCTCGCAGAGGCGGTCGAGGCGGCGCTCATAGCGTTGGCGCAGCAGCTCATCGTTGAGCATCGCCACCAGCGTCGGCGTCAGTGACATCGTCAGCCGAAAATCCACGCCGTCCGCCGCCAGCCCCTCCATCGTCCAGAGCAGCGGAATGTAACTCTCGGTGATGGCTTCGTAGAGCCAGTCCTCTTCGAGAAAATCGTCGTCTTCCGGGTGGCGCACAAACGGCAGGTGCGCGTGCAAAACCAGCGCGAGGTATCCGAGAGACATTGTTATTTGCCGTGGGCCGCGTCATCGGCCAGCGGCAACGCCATCCGCACGCTGAACGTGCCGTCCGGATTCACCTTCACCGACCGGCCGCAGACTTCCACCGTCTGGCCCGGCATCGCGCGGCCGTAAATGACGACCTCGGCGTTCAACTCCAGCTTGATCGAAGGCGCGTGCCCGGCCGCGCCGAGGCCATCGCTGCTCGTGCCGAAACGGTCCACACTGTGCGACGAGGGCGCGGTCTCGCCCTCCGCTGCCGGCTGGCCGGCGGCGATGGCGGCGTGGCCATCACCATTGCCATTACCATTGGAACCCGGCGACGAGTGAATCTCCTCGCACCACCGGTTTGTCTCCGCAACGCTCGGCGACGCTGTGGCGTCGAATCCGGCGACAGTCGGCGGAGGTGGCGGCAGGGGAAAAGTTCTCGAAACAGCAGCAGGCGGCGGTTCGACAACGACGGCGTTTTCGGCGGCGACCACAGGCGCGGCGGGCTGCTCGACGGCCGGCAGTAAAATGGTTCCGATAACCGCGGATTGCGGTTCGCCGGCTTCGTTCGCCGCCGTCGTGACGAGCGCGGGCGCTTCCTCGCACACCGGCTCCTCCGCGGGCGTGGTTTCGCCCGTGGCCGGTTCGACCTTCATCCACTCAGCTTCTGCGCGCGGCGCGGCCGTTGCCGCAGGCACTTGCACAACACCCGACCGGCTCACCGGCGTGAACTTTCCGTCCGGCGCGCGCAGACCAATTTCGGCGCAGTATGTTTTTCCACCGGACCAAAGATTGACATACCAGTTGCCGGCGGAGACATCCACCGGCACGTCGAAGCTGTCGCGCGCGTTGGCGCCGTCAAACTCGATATCGGCGACATCGTAAAAGCGCAACAACCACGCCGCCTCCCCGGCCTTCGGCCCGGCGGCTGCCCGCGCTGCCTCGCAGTCCGGCGCGGTGATTTCCCAATAGGCGTGAATCCAATGCGGTTCGATCTCGACGAGCGTCAACCGTGTGTGGTTGTAGCTCGCGGGTAGTTCCGCCGGTTCTTCGGGACCCGGAACATGCGGCAGCGCCAACAGAAGCGCCTCGATCAAGTCAGCCTTGCTGAGTTCACGCCGGCCGGAAATGGCGGCGCGCTCCGCAATCGCGAGCAACCGTTTGCGCGACTTGGCTTCGAGTTCGCTCCGTGTCATATCGCTGTCAAGACTGTCGTCACCCGGCAAGATGCAGATTTTTTCACCTTGGACGGTGGCGGTGTTTATAACGATTTCCCCCGCGGACTCCAACAGCAATTATGCCGAACACAAAATGCCGTCGGCTACGCCTCGCTCTTCTTCGCGCCAAAAAACATCCGCAGCATCCAGGCCAGCACGACCAGCATCACCACGAAACATGCCAGGAACATGGCGAACGGTGACCACTGCGGCGCGACGCGCAACGAAGCCGGGTCGAACTGTCCCGCAAGCATCAGCAATCGCACCGTGTGCCGCGCAAAGACCATCCCCATCACCGACAGGAACAACGCCACGCCAGCGAGCCAGAAGTGTTTCCTGACGAAGAAATGCAGCGACAAGAGCGAGAGCGCGATGGACGCCGTCAACGCCCAGACGGCAGGCGTGCGCATGAAAGCCCCGATAAGCTGTTCGAGCGACATCAGGTAAATCATCCCGGCCAGCGCCGCTGCCACCATGCCGCCGATGAAGAACCTCTTGCCGGTCGCGAACACCTCCACGTCGTGGCGCCCGAGCAGGCCGACAAAGAACCCGCCGACCGTCACCGCGCCGAGCACCATGTGCAGCCAGCGCAAGGCGTAGTCGCCCACCGCAGGATTCCAGACCCAGCCGGATTGGTTCTTCGCGTAGAGGTCGCGGACGAGGCCCAGCTGTTCCGTCATCGAAAACACGGAACTATAGACGAGCGAAACGTAGAGCAGTCCAAGCAACGCCAGCAGCAACGCCGCCTTGCTGACCCTGGCTGTCCGTTGCCCTTCGAACGAAGCGCGGTAGAGGGCGTAGTAGGCCACGATCACGGCGGCGACCACGAACAGCCAGAACCAGCCGCTCACGATGGCCGCCGAATACATCTGCCGGTGAAAGACCAGTTGCAGGAACAGCAGCGGCGCGACGCCGAGCGTCACCGTCGCCGCCGTCGCGGCAGGGAATATCCGCGTGAACCTCACCGCCGTCGGACCGTCCCATCGCTTCTTTGCACTCGACCAGAGCGTGATGATGACGCCGCCGAGCAGGAAGTTCATCGCCATGAAGTGCAGGCTCAGCGTGAGCAGATGCAGCACCGTCACCAGCCAGAGCGGCGCCGAGATGAATTGGTAGTCCGGGAGATTCACTTTCTTCCTCCTTTGCCGAGCGTCTGGAGAAACGCCACGAGCGCGATCCGTTCGGCGGCGCTGCCAGTGTAGGCGGGCATTCCATCACCCAACTCAGCCGCCATGTTTAGCATGCTGTTCAGGTCGTCGGCGGACTGGCCCGCAAACGACTTCGATTTGTCGCTGGCCGCGCCGATGACGTGGCATTTGCCGCAGCGAAGCTCGTAAGCCTTCCGGCCGAGTTTCGAGCCTTCCAGTTTGTAAATCTCCGTCAGCGGCCGCTTGTCTATCCGCTGGCTTAGATAATCGGCGATCTTGTCTGCTTCCGCAGCCGTGCCGAGAAACGGAGGCATATTGCCTCTCAGTAGGTGCGACGAGCGGACGATTGCCGCGATGAATGCGCGGTCCATGCCGTCGAACGCGGGTTTGAGCGCCTTGTAGCCATCGAGCGTGTGGCAACTCCGGCAGGCGTGACAGAACAAATCCGCGCCGTCGTCGCCGGTCTTGAACGCCATCTGTGCCAGATAGCCTTCTTTCTTGTAACGCTCCGTATTCGCCACCTCCGTGCCGTTGCCGTAGATGTAGCCGGCAAGGACGTAGGGCTTGCGGATGGATTCGCGGAACCACTCGAACGCCCCGAACCACACCAGCCCCAGCACCATCAAAACCGCCGCCGCGGCGAACCCAAGTTTCCTCGGCGCGAGCAGACCAAACACCACCAGCAGCGCGCCGATGCCCACCGCCAGCCAGATCGAAACCTCGATGGACTGAATCGGCGTCGGCATGGTTTGCAGCGCCTTCGCCGTCACCACCGCGGGGATCGCCTTCCAATACCAATACTGGCACAGCGCCGTCACCGCCAGACCCGCGATACCCCAGCCCGCCGAGTAGCGCACTGTCCGCGCTTTGAACGCCCCCGCCTGTTCGCGCGACGCCACCAGTAGCGCGTAGAGACCCGCCAGCATCACGCAAACGCCCGTCCGCAGCGCCAGCGACGGCCAGAACGTCGGGTTGAAGAAGCCATCCCAGAAATCCCCTGTCACCAGCCATTGGCCCGGTGTGAGCATGAACGTCACAATGCCGTTGATGATGAACAGCGACAGCCACGCGAATACGAAGTAAATCCACCCCACGATCATGTGTGCGCGCGGCGTCATCGTCTTCCAGCCGTAGAAGTAGATCATCGCCGCCGCGATCTCGACCACGAAGAACGTCCACTCCGTCGCCCAGCCCCAGACATAATTATGGATCAGCGCCTCCGTGGCGGTGGGCGCGATCAGGCCGATGATGAACCAGATGCCCACACCCGTCAGCGCGCCCGCTACCAGCGTCACCAGCACGAAGAACTTCGACAGTTTCTCAAGAAACTCCAGCCGCAGCGTGTCGTCGGCTTTCCTCGCGAGATGTTCGCTCACCACCAGATAAAGCCCGCCGCCAATCGCGAAATGCGACACAAAGACGTGAAGGACGGCAATCACCGCCATCAACACACCATAGCCAATCGGTTCGTCCCAAAACGGATAACTCATGTTTCAACCTCCTCCGGCAATTTTGCGGGCTACCTTAGCCCACCCATCCGCCTCGCGCAAGCCGATGCGTTGCAGGCCGCGTCCCCGCAAGGCACGCATACTTCCACCCCCGCTTCCGTCGGCAATCGCATCTTCTAGCCTGCCGGCAGCCGCCGCGCCATGCGCAGCGTCCGCTTCAGGATCGGCAGGACCAACCGGTCTTTTTCCCGATCAGAGGCGCGTTTGCTTGCAATGACGCGCCGCAGCGGCAGCACACGCACCGGCTGGCCTTCCAAGCGCGCCACCAGACAGCGCCGCCACTCGACGTCGAACGACTGCAAGCCATCCGGCACGCGGAATACCGCGTTCACTTGTGTCCCATCGGATAACTCATAGACCGTATTGGCGCGGATCGTGCTGCCCAGACGCTGCACGGGCGCAACTTGACACCTGCGCCATAATAAGGGCGTGAGCCGTTGGAACCTCGAACGCAGCAAACCCTTCAAACGAAAGGAGCGACATGAGCGCCGATCCCAGCCCAGTGCCGTCCCTGC
>JBAYFL010000034.1:0-52294 GCA_041667205.1 Verrucomicrobiia bacterium
TCAACGCCAGCACCAGCGGAACCTCCGGCCAATAAAGATCCGTCCCGATCATCAACCCCACCTTCCCGAACGGCGTGTCGAACACCGGCAACTCATCGCCAAGCGCGACCGGCTCGTCCGGCAGGCGATGCGATTTGCGATACTTCCCCACTACCACGCCGTCGGGGCCGATGAGGTAGGAAGTGAGGAACGTCTTCCCATCGGCCTGCTCCTTGAGATTGGCGACGACATGGAACTTCGCTTTTGCCGCCGCCTTCCGAATCGCCTCCAGCGCCGCAGCCGCCGCCGCTCCACCGTCCGTCGGCACACATTCCTGTGGCAGACAGACGATCTGCGCCCGCTCTTTCGCCGCCCGGCCGAGCATCTCCAGCGCGTGCGCCAGCGTCCGGTCCTTGTCAGCCCATGAGAGTGTGACGGCAGCGACACGCGTCGGTTCGGCGGCGGGGAGAAGCGTTGTCGCAAAAGCAACGCCAAGAGAGATCAACAAGGTTGAGGGTTTCATTATTCGGTTCTCCGGTTCTTTGTTTGCACGTTGCCGGCATCGGCTGAGCGGCAGTGTCTCGCCTCCTGAAAACGCTGGCCAGCTAAATTCACGGCCTTCCTTGACGGCGAGGCACGGAACGTGGTGAAACTGATGTCGCGTCACGTCGTGGCGTGGCTATGAATACGATACGGGAACTTGTTGCTGGCGTTCTGTTGTTGTTGCCGGTGTCCGTGCTTGCGGCATCAGCGGACAGATGGGATTTCGAGAATAACGCCGCCGGCTGGCGCGAACCTGCGGGCAGCGGCATCGTCGCCGAACCCAGCGCGCCGGCCAATCACGCCTACCAGATCGTCGCCACGCAACCTCATCACACGCAGTTGCGGCTCAACGGCAGCGAAACGTCTCCAGATTTCGTTGTGTCGGCCCGCTTCAAGGTTCTCTCGTTCGAGGGCGAACCGCCCGTTGTTTACTTCTATGGGCGGTTGACCACAGGATTCGTCGCGATCTCCGTCGCGCGGAACAAAGCCAGCGGCATGGCTTACAGTGGCCCGAAAGGCGACAACCCTCATTTTGGCGGCACCGCGATCCCGGCACACGAAGGCTGGGTGAATGTGAAGTTCGCCTGCTGGAAGGATCGTTTCTACGCCAAGCTTTGGCCTCAGGACGCCCGCGAGCCGCGCTGGCAGATTCACGGCGAAACAACCGGCCACGACAAGGGCGGCTTCGCGGTCGGCGTCTGGGCCTCGCCCCAGAAACCATCGTCGGCGCGCGTCTTGTTTGATGACATCACGTTCCAGCCGTTGACGGATGAAGATGCGCCGACGTTGCAATTGAGCGCCGCAAAACGTCCCACGCTCGACCCGGCGCGCGTCTCGCCGAAGGACGGCGTTGTTGAAACCGCCAGCGACATTGGATTGGCGACGGCTTCCATGCTGGTGGCGTTCGACCGCGCGAGCGGCGAGTTGACACACATCGTCCATCGTTCGTCGGGCCGGGAGTTTGTTTCACCGCGCGAATCGCGCCCGCTGTTCGGCATTTCGCTGACGAAGCCGCGACAGGGCAAAACAACCGAACTGAGCGCCAATGACTTCCGCAAAGCAGCCGCGGTGAAAACGGGCGCGGGAAGAGTGGAACTGAGTTTCAGCGATCATCCGTCGCTGCCGATTACCGCACGGGTGACCGCGACGGCCGGCGCGGACGGTTTTGTCCGGCTGCGCATCGCGGTGGCCAACAAAACCGATTGGGCCGTCGCACGGATCGCTTTCCCGCAGTTTGCGGCGCCAGCGGCGCTCGGCGGCGACGCGGCGGACGACCGGCTGTTGCTGCCGCTGAGCCACAGCGACGGCTCGGTCATCGAAGCTCCCGGTCTTCTCTCGCAAACTCGCGTGGCGATGTATCCGGAGTCGGCCTTCACGCAGTTTGCTGCGCTCTACGATTCCAAGGCCGGCCTCTATCTCGCCACGCACGACCCCGACGGCCACTGCAAGGAACTTGGTGTGCGCTCGACGAAGAACCAGTTTGTCGAAATACCTCTGGCGCACCTGCTGCCGGAACAACCGGGTCGCGATGTTTCGCTGCCGTATGAAGTCGTGCTCGGCGCGTTCAGCGGCGATTGGCGCGATGCCGCCAACATCTACAAGCAATGGGCGAAGCGCCAGCCGTGGTGCGGCAAGAAGCTGGCGCAGCGCGACGATATCCCGCAGTTCCTCAAAGACGGCGCGGGCATCATCATCGCCGGCATCCAGAATCCGAAAGGTTACAACGGCTTTCTCGGCGACAACCTCGAACGGCTGCCGCAGTTGATGAGCGACTATCGCAAACGCACGGGGCTGGCTCACATGGTGTTCGTGCCCTACGGCTGGGAAAACCGCGGCACGTGGGCTGGCATTCATTATTTTCCAGCCGTGCCTTCCGACGAGGCTTGGCGCGGGGCCAACGCCGCGTTGCGCGCGCAGGACGATCGCGTGGCGATGCTGACCTCCGGTTTCTGGTGGGTCGTGAAGCGCAAGGAAACCTCCAACGGTCCCGCGTTCGACGACTCGGCTGATTTCGAGCGCCGCAAGGAGATGGTGATTCGAAACGCCAACGGCTCCTTGTTCACGGCCGACTTCTACGAAAGAACCAAGGAGCAAGCCTCATGGCGCGGCCTGTCGGTCAAACTCTGCCACGGTAGCGCCGAGGCGCGCAAGACGATGCTGGAAATTTTCCTCAACACCGCCCGGCTCGGCACGCCGCTGGTGAGTTTCGACCAGGAAATCGGCGGCGGCCAACACCAGCCTTGTTACAGCGAGACGCACGGCCATCCGCCCGGCTACGGGAACTGGATGTGGACGAGCTTCCGCGATCTCTGCGCGGACATCCTGCGTCAGGGCAAACCAATCCAGCCAGAGCTGGGCCTGTTCATGGAGAACGTCAGCGAACTGGCGATTCCCTACATGGCCACCTATTGGAGCCGGCAGTTTGGCGAAGTGGACCACGGCGCGACGGGCGCGCGCGGCGTCGGACTCTTTTCCTATCTCTATCACGAATACGTCACCGCCATCGGCGCGGCGTGTGTGCAGGGCCAGGGACCGCTCGGCACGCGCGGCTCGCCGGATCTGCGCTGCCACATTCTCGCGAACAACCTCACGCGCGGACTCATCCCCGGCCCGTTCATCCAAGACGTGCCGTTGGAGCCGGTGAACGACAAATGGAAATCGCCGGTCGCTGAGGCCTACTTCGCCTTCTGCAAACCCTACGCCCGCTTTCCGGAGTATTTGTTGCTTGGAGAAACCCGACGCCCACCCCGAGTCGAATGCACCGACCACGAAGTCTGGTTCTACCGCCAAGACTCGCGGGGCCAATCGCTCAAGCCCGGCGGTCCGAAGGTGGTCAAGACCACTCTCAAATTGCCGGTCGTGACCGCCGGCAGTTTTGCCGCCGCCGATGGCTCTGTCGGGACCGTCATCGTCAACGCCACGTCACAAGCGCAGACCGCGACCGTGCGGCTGAATGGTCCAGCAAGACGCGCAACGCTGTTCCGCACGGATCGCACCGAGGAAAAGCGATGGGAGCGATCACCGGACAAGGTCGAAGTGAGGCTGGAGCCTTTTGGCACGCGATGTCTGGTCATTCGCTGAACGAGCGAGACGCAGAGTAGCAATTACTCTCACACCTCATCCGACAGCACATACGGCTTGCGGTAGGTGGGGCGGAGAAGCTTGTTGGCTTCGTCACAGTTAGTGAAGCGTTCGGTCTTGGCGTCAAAGAGCAGCTTCTTGTTGCCGACGCGATACGCGATGTTGCCGAGGTGCTCCAGGCAGGCACTGAGATGGCCCTGCTCGATTGCGCCGTTGGGCTGACGCCGCGTGCGAATGCAGTCAATGAAGTTCGGCAGATGCCATTTGTCGGGATGGTAGCCCTTGTCCTCCGCGACCAGCTTGTTGCCGCCCTCGAACACCTGCCAGCCCGCGCCGTGCCGGCCCAGATACATCATCCGCTTGCTACCGTAGATTTCGATGCGGTCGCCGTTCTGCGGCCAGTAAGGCCACTTCGTGCCGAGACGCACTTCGGGTGGCGACTTGCTGTTGTAGGGCGAGGAGCCGGTGTTGTGGAACGTCATCACCATCTTGTCGAACGCGAACGACACAACCTGCACGTCGGGCATCTCGCCGCCGTCGTCGAACTGAAACCGCCCGCCGTCGCATGACACGGACTTCGGATGCGGCGGGTCGTCCAAGACCAGTCGCGCGAGGTCGAGTTGGTGAACCGCATCGGAGGCGTTGCCGCCGGAGTAATCCCAGCAACCATACCAGCCGCGATGGATGTTGCGGTTGTAAGGGCGAAGCCGCGCGGGGCCTATCCAGCGGTCCCAATTCATGCCCGCCGGCGGCTCGCTGTCGGGCGCGGGGCGCAGCGGATAACCGCCGACCACGCCGGCCAGCATCTCAAACACCTTCACGTATTGCACCTTGCCCAGATCGCCCTTCTTGATGTAATCGCGCGCGGAGAAGCCGTAGGGCGCGCTGCGGTTCTGGTAGCCGCACTGGACGATGCGCCCGTATTTCTTGGCCGCCTCCATCATCTTGCGGCCTTCCCAGATGTAGAGGGAGATGTTCTTCTCCACATAAACATCCTTGCCCGCCTGGCAAGCCCAGACGGTGGCGAGCGCGTGCCAGTGCTCGGGCGTCGCGACGACAACGCCGTGGACTTCCTTGTCGTCGAGCACCTGTCGGAGATCGCCGACCAGCTTCGGCGCGGCGCCCGTGAGCTTCTCCAGTGTGGCGACGGCGCTCTTGCCGCGCGTTTCGTCCACGTCACAGACATACTTGATCGCCACATCGGGGACTTCCGCGAACTTCTTGATCAAGTCCATGCCGCGCCCGCCCGCGCCCATCAACGCCAGCACGACGCGGTTGTTGGCCGACGCCCCGCGCGCCGAGCCGAGCATGGTCGCGCCGGCAGCGGCCACCGCCGCGCCTTCACACGATTTCTTCACGAAGTGTCTGCGTGTCATTCCGTTCATGGCTTTGTCCTTTGTAGCCCGCCACTCCGTGGCGGGTTGTTGTTTCTTATCCCGCCACGGAGTGGCGGGCTACCGAGATCGCGCGCGCCATCGCGCGGACGTTCTCCGGCTTCATGTCGTCGGTCAGGCTGTTGCTGGAAGAAATGATGTAGCCGCCGCCTCGTCCAATGACCTCAATCCGGCGACGCACTTGCGCCTCGATCTGTTCTGGCTGCTGCTGGACGAGGTCGGCCATGAAAATGTTGCCGACGATGGCGACGCGCGAGCCGTATCGCTCCTTCACCATTTCGATGTCCATCACGTCGGGCTGGATTGGATGAATGGCCGCCTGTCCAAGCTCCAGCCAGCAGTCCAGCAGCGGCGTCATGTCGCCGTCGCTGTGCGTGATGAGCGGCTTGGTAAAGGTCGCCGCGACCTGCTTCTCCTTCGGCAGGATGCGCTCACGATAGAACTCCGGGCGGAAGACAGGCCCTGAGTTGAACGCCACGTCGTCGAAGGCCCAGATCACATCGAAGCCGATCTCTTCGAGCACCGGCACGACCTTCGCGGTCCAGTCGGCGTAGCCATCGTGGATGTCGCTGATGAGTTGCAGGTCGTCGGCCATCGCGTAGGCGAACGCCTCCAGCCCCATGCTGAGCAGCGTCGCGCCGATGCCGAGCCGCACGCACGCGCACGCGCAGTCGTCGTCCTTGTGCGCGATGAACTCGCGCGCGTTCGCAACGAAGCCGCGGTCTTCGGGCGACGGCAGCTTGAAGAGCCGCTCGAAGTCATCACGCGTCTTGATCAGCCCCTCACCGACCAGCACGGGCGAACCGTCGTCAGCCTTCCTCATCCGTTCGCAGAAGATCGGCGCGAACGCGCAGAACTGGAGGTTGTCCTTGCCGAGCGCGCGGTTGACTTTCTTTTGTTCCTCGGCGAGTTCCGCGCCCGGCTGCCGGCTGAAACCGTCCGGCGCAACCGACCAGTCCACGCTGACCGGTTCGCCGCACACCGCCGAGGCGATGCCGTTGCCAACGATGCCTTCGATCCACGGCACGCGGTCAACCGGCTCGTGGCGCAATGCGGCGAGGACTCGTTCGCGCGGCAGCATCTGTTTGTGTGAGTCCGCCGATTTCATCACGCCAGTTGCTCCTGCAAGAACTGGAAGGCCCGCGCCGTGGCCGACACGTGCCCCTGGTTGTGGGCGATAAACTCAACGCGCTTCTCCAGCCTCAGCTTGCGGTAGTGCTCGGCCGCGCGGGGAAACTCGTCGCGCGACTTCTCGAAGTCCACCGAAGTGTCGTGTTCTCCCGCCTCCACGGCGAAGCTCCGCGGGCAGATGAGTGAAACAAGATCGGCGTCGGCAAAACAGCGGACCACGTCGGCGAAGAACTTGTCCTCTTCGGGCGAGTCCAGATAGCACGTGGCGCGGTGCGGGCCGACGAGCTTCAGCAACCGCGAGTTGAAATACGCTGCGCAGACCGATGCTTTGATGCGTTGGTCCAGCGCCGGCAGATAGAGCGCCGACAGCCCGCCTTGCGAAAGGCCATACATGCCGATGCGGTTGCGGTCCACGCCCGCGCGCGACATCAGCAGGTCCACACCGCGCGACGACGCCATCATGTCCAGCCCGAACAACGTGCCGCCAGCCAGGAACGCCAGACGATGCAGCCGGTTCTTGCCGTAGGCCCGGCCGTAGTTCTGGAACCGCGGCAGCGAGCCGACCGTCTCAGTGGCCGTGCCGTAGCCGGACGGATGATGAACGGCGATGACGTGATAGCCGCGCCGCGCCGCGCGGATGCCGAGCGAGCGATAAGAGTAGTCCTTGGCGTTGGCTTGCGCCGTGAAACCGCACACCGACTCCGGGCAGCCGCCATAACCGTGTTGCACCAGAAGCCCCGGATGAGGTCCGGGCGAACACGGCGCGAGCTCCACCGCGTAGCTCTCCAAGCCGGGCAAAACCTCAAAGCTCAAGCGATAGGCGACGAAGTCCTTGTCCTTGAACAGAATCTCAGTTTGCTCCTCTCTCGTCTTCAGCGGCGGGCGATTCTGCGGCTCGATCCACCAGCCGAGCATCGCTGCGAGGCGTTGGCGCATCGGTTCCACCGAGCGCTGATACGCTTCGACGCTGGAGTAATCGCGCCGCCACAACTTCTCCCGGTCGCGATCCAGTTCTGCGAGGCGTTGGCGGAGGAACTGTTCGTAAGACTCATAGACGCGCTGGCGGTGCGCATCCACCTCAGCCATGTCCGCCGGCGGAGCCAACGGTGCGCCTTCCGGCTGCTCGATTTCATGGAACGGCTTGTTCATCGAACGCTTCAGATTTCCGTCCACTGACCCGGGACTGGCACGGGATAGTGACCCTGCGCGTCGGCTTTCACGGGCGGCGGACTGTCCTCGTTGAGCGAGTCGAGGTTCGGGCGGAACTGGAAGTTGGAGGCCATCGCCTCGTCCCACGTGATCACCTTGCCTGAGTGGACCGCCGCGCGGCCCATGATGTCGGCGAGGTTGGTGAACGCGGCGCGCTTGGCTTCGTTGTGTGGCTTGTTCTTGCGGATGGCGTCGAGCAACACGTTCCACTCGGCCTGCCAATGCGTGCCTTCTTCCTTCCCGGCCTGCCAGGCGATGTTGTCGCGCGTGGTGCGCTGGTCCTTGTAGATGAGAGTCTCGTCGCGATGGCCAAACATCCACGGGAAAAGGCCGGCGCACTTGGTGCCGTGCATGTAGGTGCCGAAATCGCTGTAGCACTTCGGCAACCAGCGGGTGACATGATACGCCTTTGTGCCGTCGGCGAAGGTCCACTCGATGGAAAGCGAGTCAAGGTTCTGCCCGCAGTCGCTGTTATTGGCGGTCCGACCGCCGACGCCGTGCGCGGAAACCGGCCACGCATCCTTGATCCAGCAAATCTCGTCCACTTGATGAATGTTCATCTCGGCGAACAACCCGCCCGAAACCCAGAGGAAGTGCGTGAAGTGGCTGATCTGCCAGTCCAGTTCCTTTTCCTCCGGTTTGCGCGGTCGCAGCGTGCCGCACGGCTGCATCCGGTAGGCGCGGATGAGTTGGATGTCGCCGAGCTGGCCGTCGCGGATGCGGCGGATAAGCTCCTGCCGGTTCTTGGAGTGGCGCGCCATCAACCCGGAAGCGATTTTGAGATTTTTCTTCTCGGCCGCCTCGCCGGCCTTGATGATGCGCCGCACGCCGGGCGGATCGCACGCGAACGACTTTTCCATGAACACATTCACGCCTTTGGCGACGGCGTATTCCAGTTGCACCGGCCGCCACGCCGCGTAGCCGGCCAGCATCGCCACGTCGCCCGGCCGCAGACAATCAATCGCCTTCTTGTAAGCGTCAAAGCCCACGAACCGCCGGTCGGCCGGCACATCCACGCGTTCGCCAAACTGCTTGCTCAGGACACCGTGCGAAGCCGTCAGGCGCTTCTCGAAGAAGTCCGCCATTGCGATGAGCTTCACCGGCCCGCAGCGCGATTGCATCGCGTCGGCGACCGCGCCGCTACCACGCCCGCCGCAACCAATCAGCGCGAGGCGGATGGTGTTGTCTTCTGCGGCGTGGACTCGCGGAATCGCAACGCCCGCGAGCGCCGCGCCTGCGACGAGCTTCCCGCCGTTGGCGAGGAACTCGCGTCGTGATGTTAGTTGAGTCGTGTTCATGAGAAGTTTCGATCTTCAAGTTTGGACGCGCATGGGGACCATGAACCCGGACGTCCCCTTCAGACTCCAAAGCGGCAGAGGACTGCCGCAGTCCAAAATGCTCGCGCATTTGCGTGAGAAGCTATCTCCAACGCGGCAGCGTCTTGGACTGCGGCAACCCTCTGCCGCTTTTCCCACGCACATGGGAAGCTCCGCCAATAATAAGGTCGGGGGCAGGTTCATGGGTAGTCTAAGCCGCGCTGCGGCGCAAGATTCGTAGCGACCGCGCGGGTAGCGTCCATTGCTTCCGCGCAGCGCCAGCCTCGGCGACCGGCGCATACGCGTCGCGCGTGGTGACCTCGACGGCGCTCTGGCCGTAGTTGGCCAGCACGAGATGAAACTCGCGATTGGCAAATGCCGACGCGACGACGTCCTTCGGTGGCGGTTGCGCGAACAGGTCGGAGTCACCGATTTCCAGCCACGCCCATGTGCCTTCTTCGGTCATTGCGAGGTAGTGCTTCAGCCAGCGCGCGTGAGTCGGGCGCGTTTCGGGCCGGCCGGGAAACGAATCCCACCAACTGTAGCAATGTGGTGGGTTGGGGTTGGCCTGGTAATGTTTCCAAATCTCGCGGCAACGGCGCGTGTAGAAACACCGTTCCTCCGGCGGATAGCTGACGCCGGGAATCGTCGCGCGTTCGCCGGTGAACGGCCGGCCAGCGGAGAGCATCGGGAATTGCAGATACGGAATCGCGTGCAGGTAAAGTTCGTCTTCGCCGGCGAGCTTCGCGCGGCTCAGGTCGAGGCATGGCACGACGTAAGGCGCATGGTTCTTCGTCGCCTCACGCAACTTGTCCGCGTTGTTGCCGCCCTCGCCGACCCAGAGGTAATCGTAAACCTGCAAGCCGCCGGTGCGTGGTTGCTCGGGGCCGGAGATGTGGACCTTGAAGATGCCGCCACGGCGTTTGACCTCGGCATGGATCAACGCGAGCAGATCGGTCAGCGCGCCATCGTAGTCGGCTGTTTCCTCAAAAGCCTGCGCCTCATCCCGTGCCGGCGTGAACGGCTTGTTGGCTGCGAGCCGGCGGGCGTTGTGCACATAGCCGCAATCGTCATAGATGCCGTCGGCTCCCCATTCATCCATGATGCGCAGTATCCGCGACAGCAGGAACGCCCGCCAGCCGGGACTGGCCGGCTGGCAACGCGCCATGTTCCAGTAGCTCGACTTCAGCACGTCGCCCGCGCGTGTCCACTCGGGCCGATAATCCGGATCCGTCTCTTGGAGGAACCCGGTGGAGACGTAAGGCAACAGCTTCATGCCGCGTCGATGAACCATGTCCACAAAGCGGCGAAAGCCCGACGGATTGAGCGGCGTGTATTTGTCGCCGCCGAACAACCGCAGGGAATCGTTCCAGTCGTCGAAGACCTGAATCACCTGGATGCCGTGTTCGCGCAGCCGGTCCAACTCCTGCTCGTCGTAATCGTCCGGGTCCCACGGTTTGCGGCACGGATACTCGCCGAGGTTGTAGCAGCATTGCGCGGGAAGATAGCTCGTGACCAGGTGCTTCCTCATGCACTTGCGGATGGCGCGCTCGCAGAGGCCGATGTTCTGCAGCCGTCGCCGATGGTCTTCGGCGCTGTAAGCGCCAAGGATCGCCGGCGTGCGCGACGCGGCAGTCGCAGTAGTTGCGCCGCCTGCAAGGAGCGAAGCCCCGGCGGCGGCAGCGGACGTTCTGAAGAATCCTCGTCGGTTCATGATTTTCGGAGGATGTGCAACGAGCGCGCCGGCAACCGCCATTGTTTCTGCGGAGCGGCCCCAGCGCCGGCAACCAGCATGTAAGCGTCTCGCGTCGCCACATCAGCCGCGTCTTTACCGTAGTTCGCCAGCACCAGATGAAACTCGCGGTTGGCGAACGCCGACACGACCACGTCCTTCGGCGGCGGCTGCGCGAAAAGGTCGGAGTCGCCGATCTCCAGCCACGCCCATGTGCCTTCCTCGACGAGCGGCAGGTATTGCTTGAGCCAGCGGGCGTGGGTCGGGCGCGCTTCGGGACGGCCGGGGCAGGAGTCCCACCAGCCGTAGCTGTGCGGCCCTTCGGGATGCTCACGGTAATGCTTGCCCATCGCGCGCAGGTGGCGCGTCCAGAAGCAGGCTTCTCCCCGCGGATAGTTGACGCCGGCCGCCTGCGCGCGCTCGCCGGTGAACGGCCGGCCCGCCAGTAGCACCGGGAACTGCATGTAGGGAATCGCTTGAAGATACAGCTCGTCCTCGCGCTCGATCTTCGCGCGGCTCATGTCGAGGCACGGCGCGACGTAGGGCGGATGGTTCTTGGTGATCTCGCGGAGCTTGTCGCCGTTCTTGCCGCCCTCGCCGACCCAAAGGTAATCATAGGTCTTCAAGTCAGTCTGCGGTCTGTTTGCGCCGCTGATGTGGACCTTGACGAGTCCGCCGCGGCGCTTGACCTCGGCGTAGATGAGCGCGAGCAAGTCGCACACCGCGCCGTCGCTCGTGAGGCTCTCGTTGAACGCAAGCACCTCGTCGGGCGTCGGCGGCTGGCGGTTGTTCCAAAGCTTGGCGTAGCCGCAATCGTTGTAGAGGCCGTCCACGCCGTAATCATCGAGGACGTGCATCAACTTCGGCAACAAATACGCCCGCCAAGCCGGACTCGCCGGCGAGCAACGCGCGTAGCGGAAGTAAATCTCCACGAGATCCTGCTGCCGCGCCCATTCCTCGCGAAAATCCGGGTCGGTCCGCTGGAAGAAGCCGGTGGAAACATAGACGATGAGCTTCATCCCGCGCCGGTGAACCATCTCCACGAACCGCCGGAAGCCCGCGGGATTCACCGGCGAATACTTGTCCGCGCCGTTGAGCCGCTGCGAATCGTTCCATTCCTCGTGCAACTGGATGAGCCGGATGCCGTGGTCGCGCAGCTTGTCCAGCTCGCGCTCATCGCAATCGTCCGGCTTCCACGGTTTGCTCGCCGGATACTCGCCGAGGTTATAGACGCAGTGCCCCGGCAGATAGTCCGTGATGAGATGCTTCCTCATGCACGCGCGCACGCCGCGCTCGCCCAGCGCCACGTTCTGCAACCGCCGCCGATGCTCCTCCGCGCTGTAGCCCTTCAACACCGCCGGCGTCAGCGCCGCGCCCTTCGGCGGGGCGGCCTCCGCGCTCGCGCCCGGCCCCGTCGCGCTCAACGCCCCCGCCATCGCCGCCTGCGTGCCTGTCTTGAAAAACTCCCGTCGGTTCATGCGCCTCCTTCAATGTGCTGCGGCGGCTGGACAGTTGCGTGGGGTTCAGGCGAACTGGCTGGGTCCCCGCACATCGGGACACTGGCGGAAGAAAACTTCCTGCGATCTCTACAGCCATTGCTGTCGTGCCGCGAAGTCATGGCGTGGCTTATACCCCCCGCGCCCGCAGCCGCCAACGACAATCTTCCCCTGCCCCGGCGCAGTTCAGGCTTGGACCCGCACCATTGCTGTAGATGCGGTCTCTGACCGCCGGCCGGTCCTAGGGGTGGTAGTATTGCAAGATGACGAGGGACAGGGAGTTCAACTCCCAAAGGACAATCGGGGTATTCAATATGACTCCGAGCACGGCGAACAGTCGCTTGCGGTTCTTGTGACGCAAATCGGCTACGCCAAGGCCCAGTCCAAAGGGGGCAAGCAGATAGGCCACTGCGATCATCAAGATGAGATACAAGGTCCTGTTATGCCCTGAGACGTTTGGGTCGAAACAAATCGCTTTACGACAATCTACATCCGCAAGGTGAAGTGCAGCCACGAAGCAGATCCAAGCTGCAACGGCCATGACAAAAGCCGCGATACCTATCTTTGAATGTTTCAGCTCCATCGCCCTTCATCTTCTTTCGCCCGCCGCCGCGCCCGCCGCGAGCATCCTCGCCGCCACCGCCATCACCATGAATCGGTTCATTCGGCACCTCATGGCATTGGTTTCAACGGAGCGGTATAGGTGATTCCATTGATTGTCACCGACTGAGGCGTGCATTCCTTCACAGTCACTGACTGCGGCTCGCTCTTCTTCACGCTCGGCGCTCGCGCCAGCGAATCCTTGGACAGTAAATCCACGAGGGCCTTCACCTTGTTCCGATCCTTTTCGGCCTTTAGCTTCTCCATGCTCTTGGTCAGAAACTCGCGAGCCCAATTCTTATCCTTGGCCTTCAGAAACATGGTTCGCACGCATCCATCAACTATGTCGTCATCATCCTTAACCCAACGCGCAAACACCGCCGGGAAAGCTGGCTCTCCAATATCCATTAAGGCGCCAGCGCATGGATACGCTTCTTGGACCGTCTGAATGCTTATGCGGAATACAAGAAATTTCAGGTTGTTAACGAGGAAAGGGATGGAACGCTCTGATTTCAGCTTGCCGAGCAGCAGGATTGCGGTCTTGGCCGTTCCCTTGCGTTTATCGTCAGCGATGAACTGTTGCGCGATTGCCTCAATGTCGGAGGTGACGTTGGTTGATAAGCTGGGAGTGCCGATGACGGTCTTCGCCGCTGCCTCCCGGATGGCTCGGTCATCCGATTGAAGATTGCCGAGAACCTCGCTCTTCAAGTCCCCCGCTCTCGCCGCCGCGCCCGCCGCGAGCATCCCCGACGCCACCGCCATCACCATGAGTCGCTTCATGTGAAATCTTCTGGTTAGTGTTGTCGGCCCGGTGCCCACACCGGGCGGATGATGGATGTTCGCCGCGTGTGGGCACGCGGCCGACACCGCTCATCGCTGTCGGGATTCTGCGCCGCGAGATGGCAGCGCGCAAGGGGGAAAGAGCGGCGCGTCACCGTGGTGGGGCGAGACCGAGCGCATCCTGACCGACATGGCTGTTCGTGCCGAGGAGATTGACAAAGCCAACGCCGAGGCCGCCCGCAAACGCGCGGGCAGGCGCTCGCCCAGAAGCTGAGCGACAAGAAAATCATCACTTTCGAGTCGAAATCCCAACGGGATTTCATCATTCAGCCCAGGGTTGCGAGGCACGAGCTACCCTGGGTAATGCGTCCCGCACAGGTTCTACCCCGAAGGGGTTGCATCACCGCATCGGCGCACCGATGCATCTCTTTCAGAGATGTTCCGCTATTGAATGGTGTTCCCGGCGTAGCCGCTGCGCGTCAACGCCAGGCTGAGTGCTTGACTCCCGTTGGGATTCGGGAAAAAGGTGGAGCGCGTCCTCCGGGCGCGCTAGACTCGGACTCAACAACGGCCACCGCGCCCGGAGGGCGCGGTCCACCAAGCAAGCAGAGGCGACCGACGAATCATGAACGAAAGGATTGTCATGAAAAATATAATCGTGGTCGGCATGGGCGTGCTCGTGATGTGCATGACGGTTGCAGGGGCCGAGCAACAACGTTTGCCTCTTATCTGTGGTGAGTGTCCAAACGAACTGCAGGCCGAAGATGTTGCGGAAATCATGAAGCTGGCGACTACGAAAGACTCCAGTTCATGGTTGTTGGTGACGGGGAAGTTGAAATGGGTGAAGTCTCTTCCGAAGCGGGTTGCGGTCTATCTGAAGCCCACCGTTTCTACACCTCGGTTGCGCAGAGGGCAGATGGTCTGGTGTGATGAACAGAAGCGCCCGCGACAGGAAACAAGAAGTTGGATTGCGGGCGATCAGAAACACTACGCCCAAGTTTCGCCACGCGATAAGCCTTTTACAGCGGAGTTTGCCTTTCCGAGTTCGGCCGATAAGCCGTTTTTGGTGGCAGGAAACATTCGAGACGGGGATTTGGTTGCCTTGGTTGATTTCATTAGAAGCAACCCACGCGAACCGATGAAAGTAATGAACGAGCAACGGACAGCAGAAGGATACCGCGCCACAATGAGCATCACAGAACCTGTTGAAGGGGAATACCCAATACTGTCTGTTACAGAGAAGGAGCGTGGATCGTTCGAGATATTCACCGAACGCCGCGAAGGTGCGGGCCAAAGTATCAGGGTCAAACTGCAGGACGGCGGATGGAAGTTATTGGGAGTCAGCAATTGGTGGAGCTAGGAAGAGGTGGAGCGCGTCCTCCGCGCGCGCTAGACTCTGACTCAACAACAGCCAACGCCACGGAAACACGAAAAACCATCTGGAGGACATGAAAACGAAATGCTTGCTGCTGATCTGTTTCTTGATGGCCGGGATTACCTGCGGCGGCTCACCAGATGACGGGATCATGCCTGAAGGGTTTGAACAGATTCATATTGGGATGGATTGGCGATCCGTGGTGCTTTCCCGTCCGAATGCGGAAATCCTCAATATGATGCCCAAGCCCGGCACGAATCTTAAGCCGGACCCAGAGAAGCCAAGTAATAGAGGGCTTTCCGAGAAACTGACGGGGGTCTCCTTCGATTGGATTCTCTACTCATTTGAGAATGGAATATTGAACGCTGTGTCGTTCATCAAGAAACATAGCAGTTCTTCAGTAGGAAAGAGCGAGGAACTCATCCGCAAGGTTGTCCGAATACGCGGGCAGCCTACGCGAATTGAGATACTGACAGCTCCGCTCCGTCGCGGGGTTCTCATCCACGGCGTTCTCACCTGGCAGGACGATGCTTTGCACATCAATGTCATGGTTCCGATGGATTACACAGCGCCGGTAAAAGATGAGGAACACACAATCGGCCTTCAAATCATGAAACGGACATACGCCGAGCAGATCAAAGCTATCGGAACCCTGGGGTATACCAGAACCGGCAAGGAGTCTCAGGGCGAAGACAAGGAACGCCTCGAAGCGTTCAAGTCCAGGATTCAGAAACTTCTATCGGCATCCAAGAACTAATTGCTCCGCGCGCGCTAGACTCAGACTCAACAACAGCCACCGCGCCCGGAGGTCGCGGTCCACCATATCCTCCATGTGAACCGGTGTTTCATCCGTGGCTGGGAATCCCGCGCGGGGCGCTCAGCGAATCTTCAGGTCGGGCAGCGCCTGCTTCACGCCTTCGTCGAGCGGCATTTTGTCGGTCGTGGCGGTGAGGCCGGTGGCTTTCATCTGGCGCGCCAGTTCGGCCTGCAGCTCCGGGAGCTGTTTCGCGCTGGCGGGATCGGCGATGAGGTTGTGGTCCTCGTCGGGATCGGTCTTCAAGTTGTATAGCTCGGCCATGTGGCGGTCGGGCGAGCCGTCGCCGTGCGGGTAGTGGATGTATTTCCAATCGTCGGTGCGGACGGCGCGGACGTTGGGTGTATAGGGGAATTGTTTCTCGTAGTTGTATTCGTAGAACCAGGACTTGCGCCACGCCGGGTCGCCGCCGCGGGCCAGTTTCACCCAGGAGCGACCGTGGATGTTCTCCAGCGGCTTTGCGCCGCATAGGTCGAGGATGCTTGGCGCGACATCAATCGTGAGTGCCTGCTGCGGGATCACTTTTCCGCTCGCGAGGCCGGGGTAGCGCACGATGAGCGGGATGCGCAGGCTCGGCTCGTGCGCGGTGCGCTTGTCCACCATGCCGTGCTCGCCCTCGAGCAGGCCGTTGTCGCCCATGAAGACGATGATGGTGTTGTCGAGCTGCTTCGTGTCCGCGAGGAAGGCGAGCAACCGCCCGATGCTGTCATCCACGCTGAGGATGGTGCCCCAGTAGCCGCGCACCATGGCCTCGAAATCCTTCACTGCCTCGGGCCGGTCGTCGGGAAACTTCTTGCGCCACTCGAACAGCGGGCCGTAGATGCCGTGCCACGTGTGGAGCCGCTCGCGGATCCACGCAGGCTTGTCGTCGAGGTGAAAAGCCGTGTCGGGATACGGCACGCGCACCGAATCGAAGCTGTGCGCGTATTTCTCCTCCGGCGTGTAAAAGCTGTGCGGCGCCTTGTGGCCCACACAAAGCGCCCATGGCTTGCCGGCGTGATTTTGCCTCATCCAGAAGAGCGCCATGCTGGTGATGGTTGTCGTGTAATAGCCCTTAAACACCTCGCGGCGGCGGCCGTTTAAGTTCCACTCGGTATCGAAGTATTTCCCCTGCCCCTTGTGCGTCACGAAGTAGTCGAAGCCCCAGCGCGGCATGTCGTTGTCCTCGCCCATGTGCCACTTCCCCATGTAGGCCGTCTCGTAGCCCTCCTCTCGCAGACGCTGCGGCCAATGCGTGAGGTTTGAGGGCAGCTCGGTGAAGTTGTCGCGCACGCCGTGCGAGTGCGCGTAGAGTCCGGTGAGGATGCTCGCGCGGCTCGGCGAGCAGAGCGACGTGGTGCAGAACATGTTCTCAAAGCGCACGCCCTCGCGCGCGATGCGGTCAATGTTCGGCGTCTTCAGGTATAGATGCCCCGCGCAACTCATCGCGTTCCAGCGGATGTCGTCGCAGAGAATGAAGAGGACGTTCGGCCGCTTGTCGGCTGCGAGTGAAGGCGTCAGCCAGGAGGCAAGAACAAGAAGGAAGCAAGCAAGCAATTTGATTTTCATGACGTTTCGCATTGCATCATCGCAGACATGGCTTCGATTTCCAGTCTGTTTTTCCGTGCGGCAAACTGGTCCTGCTTGCCTAGCGAGCCTGACGGGCTAGAGTGCCGGCGTGGAAACTACGGTGCGCGATTTTCATCTTGGACACACGCTGGAGTGCGGCCAGGCGTTCCGCTGGCATCGGCGGAGCGATGGCAGCTACGAGGGCGTCATCGGCCGGACTGTCGTCTGCGCGACGCAAGCCGGCGACAAGCTGGTGCTCACGGGCGAGCCGGAGGAGACGCTGGCGCATTACTTTCAGCTCCATGAAAACCTCGCCGCCATTGTCGGCACGTTTCCCAACGATCCGCACATGCGGCGGGCGGTGGCGTTCGGCCAGGGCATGAGGCTGCTGCGGCAGGAGCCTTGGGAATGCCTCGCCTCGTTCATCTGCTCGTCAGCGAAACAGTTTGTCCAGATTTGCCAGGTCGTGGACAACCTCTGCCGCGCGCTCGGCGAACCGTTTGAAGCCGGCGGTCGCGCCGGGTTTGCGTTTCCGTCAGTCGCGGCCGTGGCGCGGGCGACGCACGAGCAGCTCTGGTCGTGCAAGATGGGGTTTCGCGCCAAGAACCTGCTCGCGGCGGCGCGGCTGATTGATTCTGGCAAGGTGCGGCTGGAGACCATCGCGGCGATGGATTATCCGCGCGCGGTCGAGGAACTGACGAAGCTGCCGGGTGTTGGCCCGAAGGTGGCCGATTGCGCGCTGCTGTTCGGCTGGGGCCGGCAGGAGGCGTTTCCGATAGACGTGTGGATCGAGCGCGCGCTGCGGCGGCTGTATTTCCCCGGCAAGCGCCGCGTGACGCGACGTCAACTTGTGGAGTTTCACCGGAGTTATTTCGTCCCTTACGCAGGCTACGCGCAGCAATACCTTTTCCACTACGTCCGCAACAATCCTCAAGCGCTTGCCGCCGCGCCCAGGTAAATCCGTGCCAGCTTGGCGTATTTCTCCGCAGAGGCGCGAAGCTTGCCGCGCTCAGCAGCGCCCAACGAGCTGACCACCTTCGCCGGCGCGCCATAAACCAGCGAGCCGTCGGGCACGCGCAGCCCTTTCGTCAACAGGGCGTTTGCGCCGATGATGCACTGGTTGCCAACGACGCAGCCGTCCATCACGATCGCGCCCATGCCGACGAGCGTCTCGTCGCCGATCGTGCAGGCGTGCAGCGTAACTTGGTGGCCGACGGTGCAATACGCGCCAACGATGCAAGGGATGTCGCTGGCGACGTGGCATGTGGAGTTGTCCTGGATGTTCGTGAACGCGCCGATGACCACGGGCGCGATGTCGCCGCGCAGGACGGTGTTGAACCAAATGCTCGCGCCCTCGCCGAGCGTCACCTCGCCCACGAGCCGCGCACCCGCCGCCAAAAAGGTCTGCGCACCGAGCACTGGCCGTTTGTTACCGAAGGGGATCAGTTGGTCGGAAACCGGATGGCTCATGCCGGCGAGTTTAGCCGCGGCGGCCACAAAAGCAAACCCCGACCCCGGACGCAAAACGAACGGGGCCGGTCTTGCGAGAAACAAGACCGGCTGCTTGTGCCCTACCAGCTATAGGCCGGCCGATAAACGTAGCCGCGGTTGTAATAAGCCGGATACGAGTAAGAGTAGCTCACAGGCGCTGAGTAATACGTCGGCGTCGAGGAGTAGTAGTAAGTGCCGCTTGTCGGCTCGCTATAGACCACCGGGGACGGATAAACGACAGGCGGCGTATAATACACCGGCGGCGCGTAATATGCCGGGGCATACGAATAGCACGGGAACCCGAACCCGATGCCAAAGCCCCAGCCACCGTGCCCATAATAGCCTCCGTGATGCCCACCATAGTGCCCACCACCATAATGGCCACCGCCGTGATGTCCGCCATGATGTTGCGCCTGCCCCAGATTTGTTCCGACGACCAAAATCATTGCTCCAACTATGACTGTCAGCAGCTTTTTCATCTTGCTCACCTCTTCTAAGTTCAAATCTTCACTCGGTCTAAACCGTGTTGCGCCTTTTCGACGGCCAGCGCCTTAATTTATTCGATTCCACAACCGCCGCAAAGCATTATCATCCAACGCCATGAAACTAATCCTCGCCAGCGCCAGCCCGCGCCGAGCCGAACTGTTGCGGTCGCTGGGCTTGCAGTTCGACGTTCTGCCGACGGGTGTGGACGAACGCGACGAACATCCCGCCAGCTTCCATGACCTTGCCATCCACAATGCTCAAGCCAAAGCCCACGACGTCGCCGCGCGGCATCCCGATGCGCTGGTTCTTGGCGCGGACACCATCGTTGTGCTCGGCACGGAGGTCTTCGGCAAACCGAGCAGCCTCGACGACGCGCGGCAAATGTTGCGGAGCCTCTCCGGATGTAGTCACTCCGTCATCACCGGCGTCTGTCTTGTTTGCCACGGCGAGAGCCGCGAGCGGGTTTTCGCCGTCGAAACGCGGGTCCAATTCCGCCAGCTTGCCGACGCCGACATCGAGCAATACCTGGACGCCGTTCACGTTCTCGACAAGGCCGGCGCCTACGCAATCCAGGAAGGCCCGCCCATCGTGGCCGGCATTGAGGGCAGCTACTCCAACGTCATCGGCCTGCCGCTGGAACGGCTGACGGTTGAACTGCGCGAGTTTGGCATCCAAGCCTGAGCAGCATTGACCCCGCACGGCCACAACGGTAGTTTGGTTTGTCAGGAGATTCACGACGACGAGAAAACTGATTGATACAACGACGCAGCTCCAAGAGCGCGTCCTGTTGGTGGAGTTGGAACGCCACGGCCGGGACCGCTGGCAGGCGTCCGACAGCCTCGACGAACTGGCCGAGTTGGCCCGCTCGGCCGGCGCGGTAATTGTGGACCGCGCCACGCAGAAGCTCACCGACCCGACTCCGGCGCACTTCATCGGACGTGGCAAGGCGGAGGAATTGGCAGCGAAATATGTCACCGGCGCTCCTGAGGCGGAACGCGTCACGTCCGTCATCTTCGACGACGATCTTTCTCCCGCACAGGCGGGCAACTTGCAGGAGATCTTCGGCTGCAAAGTCCTCGACCGCACCGAGCTGATCCTCGACATCTTCGCCCAACGGGCGCGGACCCGCGAGGGCAAGCTCCAGATCGAACTGGCCCAGCTTCAATACATGCTCCCGCGCCTGACCCGGCTCTGGACCCACCTCTCGCGCCAATACGGCGGCATCGGCTCACGTGGTCCCGGCGAAACGCAGTTGGAGGTGGACCGCCGCCGCATCGAGGAGCGCATCCGCCGCCTCCGCGCCGAGATCGCCGAGGTCCGCAAGCATCGCGCCGTCATGCGCAGCGGGCGACGCCGGCACGAGTGGCCCATTGTTGCCATCATCGGCTACACCAACGCCGGCAAGAGCACATTGCTGAATGCGCTTACCGACGCCCACGTCGTCGCCGAGAACAAACTGTTTGCCACGCTCGATCCGACCACGCGCCGGCTGCGGCTCGCCAACAACCGCAACGTCCTGCTCACCGACACGGTCGGCTTCCTGCGTCGGTTGCCGCACCACCTCGTGGACAGTTTCTACGCCACGCTCGAAGAAGTTGTCGAGGCCGACGTGCTCATCCACGTCGTGGACGCCAGCCATCCGCAGGTGCTCGACCAGATTGCGGCGGTCAACCAGGTGCTCCACGAACTGAAGGCAGGGCAAAAGTCCACGGTGACCGCGCTGAACAAGACCGACCGCGTCGAGAACCAAGTGCTGCTCGACCGGTTGGGCCGCGACACGCCCAACGCTATCGCCATTAGCGCATTGAAGAAGACGGGCTTCGACGCGTTGCTGGGCGAGCTTAGCGTCCTGCTTTCGCCAAGACATGAGTTCGTGCGGCTCACCATTCCCACCAGCCAAACCGCGCTGGTCGCGCGAATTCACCGCGAGGGCCAGGTGTTGCAGAAGAAGTTTGTGGAAGGCCGCTGCGAACTCGACGCGAAGATTCCGCCAAGCATGTTGGACGAGCTGCAACCCTACCGGCGCGACGACGCGAACGACTAGTCACGCGACCAACTCACCACTGGATGACGCAGGATGCCCAGGTGAAGCCGGCGCCGAAGGCCACCATCAACACCAGATCGCCGCTCTTGATGCGTCCGGCGCGGGCGGCTTCGTCCAGGGCGATGGGCACGCTCGCGGCGGAGGTGTTGCCGTAGCGGTCGAGGTTGACGTAGATGCGGTCAGCCGGCACTTCGATGCGTTTGGCGAGCGCGTCTATGATGCGGAGGTTGGCCTGATGCGGGATCACCAGCGCGATGTCGGGGCCGGTGAGCTGGCAGCGCGCCAACGCCTCGGTCGCGGCGGAATTCATCGCCGTGACGGCTTGTTTGAAAACTTCTTTGCCCGCCATCTGCAGGAAGTGCAGCCGCGCATCCACCGACTTGTGGGTCGCAGGACAACGGGAGCCGCCGCCGGGCATCTTGAGGAGATCGGCATGCGCACCGTTGGCACCCATGCAGGTAGTGAGGATGCCGTGGTTGGAGTCGCCGCGGCTGCGCAGGATGGCCGCACCCGCGCCGTCGCCGAAGAGAACGCAGGTGTTGCGGTCCTGCATGTCAATAACCGAGGAAAGTTTTTCCGCGCCGATGACGAGAACGGTGTTGTAGGTGTGCGCGGCGACGAACTGCTGACCGACCTCCAGCGCATAGAGGAAACCCGAGCAGGCGGCCTCCAGATCGAAGCACGCGGCGCGTTTGGCGCCGATTTTGTCCTGCACAAGGCAGGCGGTGGATGGGAACGGCATGTCGGGCGTGATTGTGGCGACGATGATGAGATCTATCTCCTCCGGTTTCACGCCAGCCTGGGCCATGGCGCGACGCGCAGCCTCGGCGGATAAGTCGGAGGTGTTTTCCTTTTCGCTGGCGAAACGGCGCTCGCGGATGCCGGTGCGGGTGCGAATCCACTCGTCGGTGGTTTCGAGTTCTTTGCGCGCCTCGAACTCGGCGTTGGTAACAACCCGCTCAGGCACGTAGCTGCCGGTGCCGATAATGGAGACGGATCTAGGCAGAAGTTGCGGGCGCGGGCTGCGCGGGGTGTTCTTTTTCATGTGTCAAACGGATTTCCTCGATGATGAGCGTGTTGACCTGGCGCGTGATGGCGTCGGCCGCGATGCGAAGGGCGGAGCAGATAGCGTTGGCGCTGGCTTTGCCGTGGGCTTTGATGCAAATGCCGTTGGCGCCGAGCAGGATGGCGCCACCGTATTCGTCGGGGTTGGCTTTTTTCTTGAGGTCCCTGAAGGCTCCCGTCGCCAGCCACGCGCCAAACTTGCGCAGCGGGTTCCGCGAAAGCTCCTCTTTCATCCAGTCATGAACAAGGTGCGACGTGGCTTCGCAACTCTTGAGCACGGCGTTGCCGGTGAAGCCGTCGGCGACGATTACATCCGCCTTGTCGGCGAAGAGATCGTGGCCCTCAATGTTGCCGACGAAATTCACCGGACTGTCTTTCAATAACTTGTGGGCTTCCAAGGTCAGCTCGTTGCCCTTCATTTCCTCCGTGCCGATGGAGAAGAGGCCGATGCGCGGGTTGGGAACACCGAGAATCTGCCGCGCGTAGATCTCGCCCATGACGCCGTAGTCGCAGAGATGCCGCGGCCGGGCGTCCGCATTGGCGCCGAGATCGAGGATCAGGAACTTGCCGTGCCGCGATGGCATGACCGTCGCCAAGCCGGGCCGATCCACGCCCGGCAGGGTGCGCAGTTTGATCAGCGCTGCCGCCATAAACGCGCCGGTATTGCCCGGCGAGAGCACGGCGTCGGCCTCGCCGTCCCTGACCATGTCCACTGCGCGGCTGAGCGAGGAATCTCGCTTGCGGCGGATGGCCTCAACGGCTTTGTCCTCCATCGTCACAACTTCGGAGGCGTGGACGGTGCTCAGGCGCGATCGGTCGTGCGGCAGAGCCGCGAGTTTCGCGCTGAGTTCCTTCTCGATGCCGACAAGGAAGATGTGCTCGATCTGCGGATAAAGCGCCAGCGCCGCAGCAGCAGCCTCCACGACAGGCTGCGGCCCGTGATCCCCCCCCATGGCATCAACAGCGATCTTCAAGGTCGAAAACGGCGAACCGCCGAACCTTGCGGACGCTCTAGGCGCCCGCCTTGATGGTGACGACCTGGCGGCCCTTGTAGTAGCCGCAACTGGGGCACACACGGTGAGGCTGTGCGCTGCTGCCGCACTGCGGGCACTTGCCCGTTTGCGGAGCGCGCCAACTGTTGGCCTTGCGCCGGCTGCGCTGTCGGCTCTTGGACATTTTACGTTTTGGGGTGCCCATATAACTTCTACTTTCTTGCGATTTTAATACGATCGAGCGCGCTCCAAGGCGTTCCCGTGCTGCCGGCCTCGTCTCGCTTGGAGCCGGGGCTGGCCGCCTGTTTCGCGCACGAACAAGTTCTTTCGTTCAGGTCCTGTCCGCAGACGGGGCACAAGCCCCTGCAATCTTTACTGCACAACGGGTGCTGCGGAAGAGCGAGCAAAATATCTTCCCGCAGATTCTCAGTCAAGTCCGCGAAATCCTCCGTTGACGCTATTTCTCGGTGCACCACGAAGTCCCGCACCTCCACGGCCTGCTTGGAATCCTTCAGACAACGCACACAAGTGATGCCCACGTGAGTCCAAACCCGGCCCGTCACCACCAACGCATTGCCAAGCACCTGCCCGTGCAACCGGTAGCCGACCGGCGATTCAAAGCGATACTCCGGATCGCTGACATCCAGAATCTCAACCGGATCCTCGCCCTCGAAATCACGCCCCTCGGCAGGGAAATTCCTCAGATTGATCTTCATTTTCGGCCTCCTTTCCCCAAACGACGTTGCAGCGCCGCTTCGACAAAGGGTGGCACGAAACCCTTCGCACTGCCGCCCAGCCGGACGATTTCCTTGATCATCCTCGAACTCAAATACGCGTAACTGTCCTTCGGCATCAGAAACACCGTTTCCACCCGCGGCTCCAGGCTGCGGTTCATCAGCGCCATCTGGAACTCAAACTCGAAATCGCTCACCGCCCGCAATCCGCGCACGACCGCAACGGCGTTCTTCTGGCGAGCGTAATCCACCAGCAGATTGTCGAAGCTGTCCACGGAAACGTTCGGCATGTGTCCAACCGAACGCTGTAGCATCTCGCGCCGCTCCTTGACGGAGAACAGCGGCTCCTTGCCGATGTTGACGGCAACAGCAACGACAACCTCGTCAAAAAGCCGTATCGCACGCTCAACCACGTCGAGGTGGCCGTTCGTGATGGGGTCGAAGCTGCCGGGATAGATGGCACGCCTTTTCATCGCGGCACCAGCATAAACGTGCTGCTCCGCATTCGCAAGAAAACATCCGGTGCCGCACGGAGCGTCCGCTCAGCGCGAACGTTTCGGCGGAATGGTCAACACGGTGCCAGCCATCAAGCGGTCCTTGTCTGGAATGGCAGAGCGGTTCGCGCGATAGAGCACCCCCCACGCGTTGCGGTCGCCGTAGTATTTCAGCGCGATGCTGGCGAGCGTGTCACCATGTTTGACCTTGTAGGTCGTCGTCTTTCTTGGATTGACCGCTGGCGTCTGCGGAGCTGCGGACGGCGTCTGGGCCGGTGGCGCAGGCTTGTGCGTAGCGACGGCAGTCGTGTTGGCCGGAGCGGGCGGTGGCGTTGCCATGGCGATGGTGTTCGACACGGCGGGAGCGACGTTCGGCTCCAACGGCGGCGGTGGCGGCGCGGCAGCGGCGGTCTGCGGCTGGTTGGCCAGCCTCATCTGGGCTTCGGTCAATTGCTGGCGCAACTTGTCCACCTCGTCTTGAAGCGCGCGATTCTTCTGCAACAGGTCATTCATCTCGCTGGCGTTCTCCAGCGGCGAGTTTGGCATTGAGGCGATCAGGCTGCGCTTGGCGCGCTCAATAAAAACATTGGCCATCTTCACGCGCTCGGGGTCGGTGTTCAGTTTGACGAACCGCTGGTAGTGGTAGATCGCGCTGGCGAGGTCCTTGAGTTGCTGCTCGTCGAGAATCGCGACGGCCCAGTGGATCGCCGCCGAATCCGGGTTGAGCTTCAGCGCCTGCTCGTAGCATTCGACCGCCTGCGCATAATTGCGCTGCTGCTTCTCCGCCTCAGCCTTCTTCAGCCAAGGGTTCTTGTCATCGCTGATAAAGCCCGTCGTGGCCGGCTCGGTGCACGCCGTCACGGCAAGCGCCAGCACGACCAGCGTCAAAACAATCCGTTCCATAAGGGCGACATGATAGCAGCAGCAACCAGAAACTCAAGCGCACTGGAGTTTGCAGTATCCTCCGTCGCGTTGTGCTAGAATTCTGCCGTGCGATTGGTTCTCGAAATTGAAAACGGTTCCCGCGTCAGCGCGAAGGAGGCGTTCGTGCTGACGGCGAAGCTGAAACTGCGCGCTGTGTTGCTGCCGTTGCCATCGCTCGCGGCCGAGCCGGCGGAACTGGCGGAGGGGGAGGCGGGCCGGCTGCGGCAAGCGGCGTCACGCGCCGGCGTAACGATCGCCGGGTTGACCGGTGTGATGGCGGGCACAGAGCACCGGTTGGTCGGCGGCGACACGTCGCGCGCAGCGGCCTTGGCGCGGCTGCAGGCGACGGTCCGGCTTTGCACGGAGCTGGGCGCCCGGCTGATGTGTTTTGGGTTGCCCAACTGGGAACTGTTGCGCAGCAAGCTTCGACCCGACCAAGCGCGAATGCTCGCCGCCGAAGTGTTGCGCCGTTGCGGGCCGCTGGCGGAGTCGCGGCGCGTGACGCTCTGCGTGAGCATCAGCGATGCTGGATCAGCGGAGAAGCTTGTGCGAAAGGTGGACCACCCAAACATCCGCCTCGCGTGCGACGGTGCGGCACTGAAGCATCTGGCACAGCCTGTTCGCGACGTGCGACTCGCGCGCGCATGCCTCGGCGACAATCCGGAAACGCTGGGCAAGTTACTCAGCGCGCTCGATTACAGTCACTGGCTCTCGCTGCGGCTCGGCGGCAATGAAACGGACGCGGCAGCCCTAAGCGCGTGGCTGAAAACATTCCGCTCTGCTGGGGGCTTTACTGCTGAGGTGTAATGCTATTCCGGCTTAGAGCGACCAACCTTGACGATATTCGCGATGCAGGAGCTTGTTGGCTTCCTTGTCGTTGGTGACCTTCAGGTTCGGGCCGTCCCAGAGCAGTTTCTTGCCCGCGCGCAACGCGACGTTGGCAAGCAAGGGAGTTTCCGAGAGAACGCCGGCGTGGTCAACAAAGTTGGCTCCCGGCGCCGGCCCGCCACGGCAAGCGTCCACAAACTCCTTGTAGTGTCCCGGCGAGCGCGGCAGCGTCTTCGGCGGACGGCCGTAGGCTTTCTGTTTTGATTCGGGAAAGATCCGGTGGCCGAAGATCTTGCCCTTCTCACCGACATACATCACTCCATAACCCCGACGCTCGGATGGCGTTTCTTCCGGCGAGGGCGGCAGCAAGCCGCCGTCATACCAACTCAACTTCACCGGCGGCCGGTCGCCGCGGGCGGGAAACTCAAACCGCGCGATCACGCCCAGCGGATAGACCTCCGGGAACATCTTCGTCGAGCTGGCTTCGACGCTGATCGGATGTCGCAGGTCGAGCGCCTTGAACACGGTGGAAAGCAGGTGGCAGCCCATATCACCGAGCAGGCCGGTGCCGAATTCCCACCAGTTCCGCCACACCCACGGATGATACAAGGGATGGTAGGGCCGCTTCGGGGCTGGGCCGAGCCAGAGATTCCAGTCCAACCCTTCCGGCACCGGTGGCGTGTCCGTCGGGCGGTCCTGCAACGCCGGGTAACTCCAGAACCGCGGACCCCAGCCGACCTGGACTTCATGCACCGGCCCGATCGCGCCATCCATGATCATTTCGCGCGTCACGCGGTCCTGCTCCGTTGCCTGGCCTTGGTTGCCCAACTGCGTCGCCACGCCCGCCCGCTTGGCTTCCTCCGCAACCGCCCGCGCCTCGGCCACCGACCACGTCAGCGGCTTCTCGCAGTAAACATGTTTCTTCCGTTTCAGTGCCGCCATCGTAATGACCGCGTGCGCATGGTCTGGCGTGGCGATCATCACCGCGTCTACGTCCTCTTTCGCCAGCAACTCACGATAATCCGCGTAGACTTTGCAGCCGCGATACTGGCCGGACGGCCGCTGCTTCCCGTAAAACTCTTCCACCGTGCGGCGCGCTGGCTCGCGGCCGCAAGACTTGCCCTCCTTGCCTTGCCCCCAGTTATACGAAAGGAAGCCGGAGCTCTCGCGGTCCACATCGCAGACGGCGACAACCTGCACCTCATTGAAGTCAAGAAAGTTCATCAGATTGATCGTGCCCTGTCCGCCGACGCCGATGCAGGCGATGGTGGTCTTCTGGCTGGGCGCGACGTGACCTGGCCCGCCGAGCACGTGGCGAGGCACAATGGTGAACGCCGCCACGGTCGCGGTCTTACTGAGGAAGCTGCGCCTCGACATCTCAGCCCCACCGCGGGCAGGCGCGTTCGTTGTTGGGGAACCATCTCTATTCATGGTGTTTTCTCCTTGCTGTCAAACCGACAATTGCAATCATCCGGCCCGGTCTTACTGCGTTGCGTCGGGATTCACCTGCTCGGTGCCTTTATACTGCTTTCCATCTATCCACTGCACGTGGCCATCCACGTAAACCACATTGCCGCCAGCCTCGCCGTGATTGTCCTGGGGATCGTAGAATCCCGCCTGATTCTCTTTGTCGCTGTCCCACGCCAAACGCAAGCCCGCCGCATTCTTCACCTGGAGGATTCTGAGCGCGCGCCTGGCGGTGAAATACGGGTTGTATTCGTATTGATATTCCTTGCTAAGCGCGGTGGGCGATCCGCGGCTGGGGCACTTGAAGATCTTCAGACTGCGCGTGTAGTTCTTCCGGCAGAATGTATTGAGTTGCTCCTCCAGCAGCATCGGTGCGTTGGCTTTGGGATCGTCGTAGGAAGGCAGCAGGTCGTCGTTGTCCTTCGCGTAGGCAATCGCCAGCTTGTGGATTTCCCTGAGGCGGCTCGAGCAAGAGAGGCGGTTGCCTCTTTCCTTCACGCCTGTGATGGACGGCAGCAGCATCCCCGCAAGAACGCCGATGATGACAATGACCACCAACAACTCCACCAACGTAAAACCACCGCGGCAACGGATTCGATTAGCCAGATTCTTCATCGCTCTGGTGAGACTATATCATGCGACTTGGTTGCGGCCAGCATCTTTTCCGCGACGGGATGAGTTTGACAACGAGCTTGCGGGAGCGGATAAGCGCGCTGCGCAAAAAGACCAACGCATGAAAACAACGACTCTCGTCCTGCTCGCCGGCATTTGTGCCGGCTCCCTGTTCATCTCTTCCGCCGCGACAAAGCCTGCTGTGCCACCGATCAAATGGATGCCGGCGGCGGCGGAGAAACTGCCGCGATGGCGCGGGTTCAACCTGCTGGAAAAGTTCAACGTCGGGAAGTGCGAGCCGTTCAAGGAGGAGGACTTCAAGCTCATCCACAAACTCGGTTTCAACTTCGTGCGGTTGCCGATGGATTACCGCTGCTGGATCCAGAACAAGGACTGGGAGCAGTTCAACGAGGCGCAGCTCAAGGAGATTGACCAAGCCGTCGAGTGGGGCCGCAAATACGGCATCCACGTCTGGATCAACTTCCACCGCGCGCCCGGCTACACCGTCGCCAAGCCGAAGGAGGCCACCGACCTGTTCACCGACGCCAAGACCCAGGAGGTCTGCGCGAAGCACTGGGCGGAGTTTGCGCGCCGCTACAAGGGCATCCCGAACACCCAGCTCGGCTTCAACCTCTTCAACGAGCCGGCCCACTGTGACACCAACCTCTACGTCGCCGTCGTGCGCAAAATGGCCGAGGCCATCCGCGCCCAGGACCCGAAGCGTCTCATCATCTCCGACGGCATGCAATGGGGCCAGCAGCCGATCTTCGAGTTGCGCCCGCTGAAGATCGCCCAAGCCACGCGCGGTTACAGTCCCGGCGAGCTGACCCACTACAAGGCAAGCTGGGTCCGCGGGGAAAACTTCCCGCTGCCGAAGTGGCCCAAGCTGCTCGGCCCCAACGGCACGCTTCTCAGCCCGACCAAGAAGGAAGGCTCCCACCCGCTCGTTATTGATGGCCCGTTCAAGACCGAGACCGCGCTGCGGCTGCACGTGCTCGGCGTTTCCAGTCGCGCGATGCTGGTTGTGGAGGCCGACGGTGCGAAGCTTTGGGAGAAGGATTTCAAGACCGGCTCCGGCGAGGGCGAGTGGAAGAAGAGCGAGTTCAAGGCCCAATACAACATCCACTTCTGCACCTACGACCGCGATTACACCGTGACCATTCCAGCGGGCGCGAAGCAGGTGAAAGCCTTCGTGACCGGGGGCGATTGGCTGCAAGTCAGCGAGCTGGGCCTCAAGCCCGCCGGCGCCGACCGCGAGGACGCGCTGCCGCTCGCGCAGAAGTTTGCCGAAAAGCCCGCCCCCATCGCCTACAAGGCCGGCGCGCCGGTGCCGTTCCTTGGCATGGAGACACACGACCGCGCGTGGCTCTGGGAGAAGAACATCAAGCCGTGGAAGAAACTCGAAGCCAAGGGCGTCGGCGTCATGGTCGGTGAATGGGGATCGTATAACAAGACCCCGCACGACGTCGTCCTGCGCTGGGCCGAGGATTGCCTGGCCAACTGGAAGAAAGCCGGCTGGGGCTGGGCGCTCTGGAACTTCCGCGGCAGCTTCGGCGTCCTCGACAACGAGCGCGCCGACGTCACCTACGAGGACCTCGAAGGCCACAAGCTCGACCGCAAGCTCCTCGACCTCTTGCAGCGTTACTGAACGACGCACACACCGCTGAGCTGCGACCTTCTTTCATCAAGGCCGAACTTTGCGATTATTCGAGACTGTTTTAGGCTGCGGTTCGCGGGAGCACACCGGTTTGGCGCATCTTGCACAATCACTCACCTGATCTTCGTGCCTGCATTCTTCTTCTCCGTCCAAGCCTTGCGAGCGTCAGCCTCACACTCTGCAAACACATCGTGACCGAACTTATGCTTTGCTGCTGGTATACTGGCCGCATTGTAGCCCCTCACGTAAGAACCAAGCGAATGGCTGACAATGCAACTCGCGACTGAGCGAAGCTTGATATCGTAACGCTCTCGAAGCAAGCGGGCGTAGTCCGGTCTCCACTTGGCAGGCAGTCCACAAGTCTGCACTTCGTAATGTCCGCGTGCGACATCGAAGCGGGCAACGATGTAACCGCGAACCGGTGCTGAAAGCCACCATACCGGCAAGAATACAGCTACTCCGATTGCTGCGGTGAGCTTCTTGTGACTACGAATGAAAGCCTTCATGGCGCGTGATATGCCTGACACATATTCAACGGCTCCTTTAACATGTAGTAAGGCGACACGGCGGACTTTGGAACCTGGCTTTCGCCCCGTCCAGAACAATTTCCGCAAGGGGCGTGGAAAGAGCCAGAGCGTTGGCCCGTGCGCGGCGAAGGAAAAGTTGGGGGGGGGCAAGGCGAATGAAGAGTTAAAAGTGCAGAGTTAAGAGTTTCGGATCAGCGAGCGCGCCGAAAAACATGGGCGCGAAGACAAGTCCCGTAGGGACGGTGTGAGAATAGCCCGCCGTTTCAACGGCGGGAACGAGGAGCAGAAATGAGACAGAGTCCCGTAGAGACGATTGAACGCGCGGTGACGGCCCCGGAGGCAGATGATTCAACCGTCCCTACGGGACTTGGCGGGATGGATGTCCATTCCCCGGCGTTGAAACGCCGGGCTATTCTCGCATGGCCCCTACGGGGCCAAAGCGGCAGCGGTGCCGTGGTGCGCGGCCGCCAATGTTCGCCGCGTATCACGCGACGCTGTGAAGCCAAGGTGGAGCGGGCGCTCCGCGCACGCTCTGCTTGGACTCAGCACCCGCCATCGCGTCCGGAGGCCGCGATCCACCCAACGCGCTGACAGCGTCCACGGCGCAGGAATTCACTTCCGACGCGGCGGAGATTGTGGTTAGAGTGCGCGCAGTATGAGTCTGGAGAAACCGCAATCCGCAGTTCCGATTGAGTCCCTGATTTCGGTGGTTCGGGGACAGAAAGTGATTCTGGATTCGGACCTGGCGCGGATTTACGGTGTGAAGACGAAGCGGCTGAATGAACAGGTGAGACGCAATCCGAAACGCTTCCCACCCGATTTCGTGTTTCAACTCACGCAGGAAGAAGCGCAGTTTGAGGCGCGTTCAAGGTCGCAAATTGCGACCTTGAAACAGGGACAGAATATCAAGTATCTCCCTAATGCCTTCACCGAACACGGCGCGATCATGACAGCCAATGTCCTGAACAGCGACCAAGCCGTTCAAATGAGCGTTTTCGTAGTGCGGGCGTTCGTCAAGATGCGCGAGGTGCTGGCCAACAATCATGCGTTGGCGCAGAAGCTGGCAGAACTGGAACGGAAGCTGACCGACCGGCTGGATGTGCACGAGAAAGCAATCGTCCACGTTTTGGGCGAGATACGAAAACTCATGACACCGCCTCCGCTGCCTCCCGAACCACCGCGGAAACAGATCGGGTTTCAAGTGCGGGAGCGGCGCGCTGTTTATGTGGTGCGACAGAAGCGGCAGAGAACTGACAATCATGACTGAGCACGAACAGTTTCATTTCCACTCGCCGGACGAGGTGCGCCGGCGCATCGCGGAGCTGGGCCTGGACCTGGAGTTGAGCGACGACCTGCGGCCGTTGCTGGAGCCGGTGAAGGCCGGAGGGTTCACGCTGCCAAACCGGATGGTGGTGTTGCCGATGGAAGGCTGCGACGGCCAGGCGGACGGCTCGCCGGACAAGCTCACGTTCCGGCGCTACCGGCGGTTCGCCGCGGGCGGCGCGGGGCTGCTCTGGGTGGAGGCGACGGCGGTGGTGCCGGAGGGGCGGGCGAATCCGCGGCAGTTGTGGTTGCACGAGAAGACGGTGGCCGCGTTCACACAGCTCGTGGGCGAGGCGCGCAAGGCCGCGCGCGAGGCCTGCGGCGCGAAGCACCGGCCGATGTTGATCGTGCAGTTGACGCATTCGGGCCGCTACAGCCGGCCGGTGAACAAGCCGCAGCCGATTATCGCGCATCACTCGCGGTTCCTCGACCCGACGCACAATCTGCCGCCGGCCTACCCGCTGATCACAGACGAGGAACTGGAACGGCTGGAGGATCGTTACGTGGAGGCCGCGCTTTGCGCACAGCGCGCCGGATTCGACGGCGTGGACGTGAAGGCGTGCCACCGCTATCTGGTGTCGGAGCTGCTCGCCTCGCACACGCGGCAGGACAGCCTTTACGGCGGCACGTTTGAGAACCGCTCGCGTTTCCTGCGCAATGTCGTGAAGAAGATCCGCGCCGCCGTGCCGGGCCTGCTGGTGACCTCGCGGTTGAACGCCTACGATGCGATGGCATATCCCTACGGCTTCGGCGTGGACCAGGCCGACCCGGCCAAGTCCGACCTCGCCGAGCCGATCAAGATCGTCCGCTTCCTCCAGAGCCAGGGCGCGCCGATGGTGAACATCACCATCGGCAATCCGTATTTCAATCCTTACATCAACCGGCCGTTCGACCTGCCGACGGCGGGTGCGTCGTTGCCGCCGGAGTCGCCGCTGGCCGGCGTCGCGCGGTTCGTCCATGTCGTGCGCGAGGTGCAGGCAGCGGTGCCGAAGATGCTGGTGATCGGCGGCGGCAACTCATGGCTGCGGCAGTTTTTTCCGCACCTCGGCGCGGCCAACGTCCGCAAAGGCTGGGTGTCGCTCGTCGGCGTCGGCCGGATGGCGTTCGCGCATCCCGGCTTTGCCCGCGAGTTGAAGGAGTGCGGCCAGCTTGATCCGCTGAAGGTCTGCGTCACCTGCTCCGCTTGCACGCAGATCATGCGCGATGGTGGCCGGGCCGGCTGCGTGCCGCGCGACGGCGAGGTTTACGAGCCGATTTATAAGCAGGGCCGGGCCGAGGCGCTCGACACCATCATCCAGATGGCGAAGACCTGCCGCCAGTGCAACGACCCGACGTGCGTGACCGGTTGCCCGGCGCGCGTGAACATCCCGAAGTTCGTCGCCCACGTCGCGGCGGGCCGGTTCCGCGAGGCTTACGAGACGCTGCGCGAGGCCAACGCGCTCGCGGCTGTCTGCGGCTACGTCTGCCCCGCGGAGACGCAATGCGAAGCGCACTGCAACAACCGGCGTTACTCGTTCCCCGTGCCGATCCGCCACCTGCAACGCTGGGTCGCCCGCAAAGCCGTCGAGGAAGGCTGGGTTGCCGAGGCGCATCTGGCGTCCGCGCCCACCGACAAGAAAATCGCCGTCATCGGCGCAGGCCCGGCCGGCGTCGCTGCCGCTGCCAAGCTCGCGTTGCTCGGCCACGCGGTGACTTTGTTCGACCGCAGCGCCACGCCGGGCGGCGCCGCGCAGGACGCGATTCCAGCCGACCGCCTGCCCGACCCGATTCTCCGGCGCGAAATCCAGGACGTGCTCGCCTCCAGCGGCAACGTCGTCCGCCGCTACAACGCCGCGCTCAACGACAGCTACAACCTCGACCGCCTGATGGCCGAAGGTTTCCACGCTGCGCTGCTCGCCATCGGCCTCAGCAAGTCCCTGCCGTTGCCGGGCGCCAAGCGGCCGAAGTCGGGCGTCGTGAGCGCGCTGGAATTTCTGGCGCACGCGAAAAAAGGCGTGACGGTTTCCGGCACCGTGCTGGTCCTCGGCGGCGGCAACACCGCCGTTGACGCCGCGATCTCGGCCAAGCACGCCGGGGCGGACCAGGTCTCCATCGTCTATCGGCGCTCGTTCGCCGAGATGCCGGCGTGGCCGCACGAACGCGACGAAGCCGTCGAGGCCGGCATCAATCTGCTGACGTTGACCGCACCGCTCGATTACATCGCCAACGCCAGGGGCAAGCTCACCGGCCTCAAAGTCGTCCGCACGAAGCTGGGGCGGCTCGACGCCAAAGGGCGTCGTATGCCGGAGCCGATTCGCGGTTCGGAGCACGTGTTGCCCGCCGACCTCGTCATCGAAGCCATCGGCCAGCAACTCGACGACGCGCTCAAGCCCGCGCTGTCCGGCGTGCGCTTTACAGATAACGGTCTGGTCTGGGTCCGCGAAGACACGCTGGAAACCTCGCGTCCCGGCGTTTTCGCCGCCGGGGATATCGTCAACGGTGGCACCACGGTCGTCCAAGCCGTCGCCGAAGGCGCGCGCGCCGCGCGGCATATTGATGAGTTCCTGCTGGCCGAACCGGTGGCCGTCCGCGTGCAGAGCGGCGGCAGGTCGCGCAGGTGAGACAGTCCGCGTTCAGAGCGCTAGCAGATCCATCGGCTTCGCGATCAACACCTTTGCGCCGTTGGCCGTGAGTTCCTCCGCCGTGCGGAACCCCCAGAGCGCGCCGACGGGAAACATCCCGGCGGCAACGGCAGTTTTCATGTCGGTGTTCGTGTCGCCGAGATAGAGGAAGTCGGCCGGCTCGATCTTCAGCCGCCGCGCGACCGACAGCGCGCCGGACGGGTCGGGCTTCTTATGGATCGTCTCGTCGAGACCTTGCACCGCATCGAACCTCCAGCGACCGAGCATCTTCTCTACGCAGAGTTTGGTGAAGTCGTTATTCTTGTTGGAGAGAATGGCCATCGCGATGCCGCGCGCGGTCAGCGCATCGAGCAACTCCGGAATGCCGGGATACGGCCGCGTCTTGGAAGCCCAACGCTGGCCGTATTCCTCGCGCATCGCGGCGGCGGCGGCCTTGATCGTCGCCTCGTCGCGGCGGTCGACAGGTAAAACCCGGTGACAGAGTGTGAGCACGCCGTCGCCGACGAAGTAGCGGTAGTCCGCCACCGGATGCGGCGGCGCGCCGACACGGGCCAGCGAGGCGTTCATTGAGTCGGCCAGGTCGTCGAGCGTGTCAAGCAATGTTCCATCGAGGTCGAAAAGGACTGCTTTGTATTTCATGAATGATTGAATTTAGCGACGGCGTCGAGCATGGCGACAATATTTTGCGGTGGGACGTTCGCGAGGGTGTTGTGGACCTGCTGGAAGACGAAACCGCCGCCGGGAGCGAGAATTCGGAGTTGTTCAAGGACGTGCCGGCGCACCTGCTCCGGCGCGGCGAGTGGTAACACATCGCGCGTGTCGCAGCCGCCGCCCCAAAACGTGAGGTCTTTACCAAACTCCTTCTTCAACTCCGCCGCGTCCATGCCGCGGCAGGAAATCTGGACCGGGTTGATCGCGTCCAGCCCGGCTTCGATCAGGTCCGGTAACAGTTCGCGCACGCCGCCACAGCAATGCAGCATCACCTTCACCGGCGCGAGCTGCTTGGCGCGGTTCCAAAGAAGTTGGTGGCGCGGCTTGAAAAACTCCCGATACATCGCCGGCGATATCTGCGGCCCGGTCTGCATGCCGAGGTCGTCGCCGAAGAGTATGACGTCAATGCTGTCGCCGACCGCGCCGAGGAACTTCTCCAGGTTCCCCAGATACATCGCGGTGATCCTGTCGAGGAAATCGTGCGCGCGCTCTGGCTCGCCGGCCAGCAGCATGAAGAAGTTGTCGTTGCGGTAGAGAAACTGGCCCATTTCCAACTGATTGCCGCCGAAAAGGCCGATGATGGCGCGGTCGGTCTGCTGCCGCAGCTTCCGCGTGCCTTCGCGGAGAATATTCATTCCGTCCGGCCCGGCGATCAGCGGTCCCGGCGGCGACGCGATGGCGGTCCACATGCACTCCGTCAGCACATCGCCAATGCGGTCGTGATCCGGCGTCTCCTCGGCGAATGGCCAGTAAGTCTGCTCGAAATACAGCGCCCCGTCCGGCATCTGCGCGATGACGCGGCCGGTCTTGCTGGAGCGAATCACCCAGCGGTTCCCGTCGCGCTCCGGCAGCGCCCAGCGCGGCATCTGGCACGGCGTGCCGTCGGGAAGCTCCCAGTCCGCCCAGCAAGCGTCCTCCAATGCGAACGCCCGCCCCAACTCGATCGTATCCACGCTGAATCGCTCCAGCACGTCCTCATCAATGATCGCCAGTTGCTGCACCGGGTCATAGACGCGGATCGGCTTCTTCGGCAGGCCGAGAAACTCGCGCAGTTTCGCGTAAGCGATGGCCGCGATGCCCGACGAGCGGTGGCCCGACAAATCGAGCGGCGCGCGATCCGGCTCGCGATGGTTCAGCGCCGACAGAACTCGTTCTCTGGAAGTCATGGCGGGCGCGACTCTACCGCCACGCCCCGCCGCTGACAATGCTGCAACGCCAAGCGTGCCCCCCCCTTTTTTTGCCGCCGTTGACCCCGCTAACCGCTCTGCTACACTGCGCGGCATGGCACGCACGAAATCTGAGGCCGTCCCCACACTCGCCGACCACGCCGTCATCGTTCCACAGACGGTGCGGGAGATTCTGGACGAGCAGATCGCGAGGAAGTTGATTTGATTCAGAGATTTGAAGAGGTGACGAATGACAAAGCCCGGACAGAAATCGGCAATAATCAGCAGCACGGCGATTGATCTGCCGGAACATCGTAAGCAGGTGTGGGAAGCCTGTCTCAGCATGGAAGTGTTCCCGCTCGTCATGGAATCACTGCCTGCTCGTGATGCCGATGCCATTCATGCTTCGCTGGAGATGGTAGATAAAGCAGACATCTACATTGGCATTTATGCGTGGCGTTACGGCCACATTCCAGAGGGATATGAAATTTCAATCACCGAGATGGAATTCAATCGCGCTTTGGAGCGACAAATTCCGATCCTGATTTTTCTCAGCCACAAAGAACATCCGATTACTGTTGAGATGTTCGAAGCCGGTGACGTAGCGCAAATGAAGCTTGCGGCTTTGAAGGACCGTGCCACCAAGGGGCGTGGCCGCCGCGAATTCAAGTCACCGGCTGAATTACGCGCTCATGTAATTCAAGCGCTGTCTGATCACAAACAACGCAAACAGCAACTAGGCTCACCCACTGACGCGATTCGTGCCCTGAAACAACGTTTCGAACAACTCCATCCGCGTTTGTCCTTTGATATTACAGCCACGGCTGAATCAACGAATGTTCAGATACGCCCCATTCATCCTTCGGCTGGATTCCCAAAGTTCAAGTTTCTGAAAGAAGATAGAACAGTTGACATAAAGGCGTTTCTTGAAAAAGGACAACCCTTTCGGGTCAAGGCTGCGAATGTTGTAGTGGACGATTCTCCAATTCATAAAGATCTTCTTCGTGAATTGGCTGATGCAGAAATTACATTTACCGGTTTAACCTTCGATGGATGTCTGCAATTTCACTTTGGTTCGCAAACAGAACCGTTGTGCATTCAGGTTGATGGGAAATGGGTGCTTGCGCCAAAACGAGTCACATTCAACGGTCAACTGCGTGAATCACCTCTAACTGTCTCTTTTATCCGAGAGCGGGGACCAGATGGAAGATGGACGCCAGAGGTTTTGAATTTCAAATTTAATTGGGGTGCATGGGAGGGGCAAGCATTGTTGGCATTGGCTTACTTCGCTGAACTGGAAGCATTCTTGCGTCAAGACAGATTCTTTCTGCGTTCTTACATCAGAGGCTGGCGAGAATCGCCAGCCGAGGAACTTGTGTTAAATGATCCTGCAAAGGAAAAGGGAATCGGGGCGATGGATTGGTTGCAAAAGTGTAAGCTTGTGGCTCAAAGCATCGGAGCAAATCCACCCTTTCCGGCAGCGAATGCAGTAAATGAAACTCAGTCCGATGATGTTCGTTTGCTGGTCGAGTTGATTGAATCAGGCTTCCATGAACAGGGCATGGTTGGCGAAGAACTGGTGATTTCAGGGGAAGGATCACCCAAAGACATTCCCATTGGAGGAAAAGGACTAAAGGTTAGAAGGACAGAATCTTTTCGGAAAATGAATTTCTTTGGAATTGAAATTCCTTTTGGTCCACTCATTCACACTTGGACCGATTTAGAGTTGGTTGCGACACGTCCGGAGAGTGAGAATCGCACTGAGCTGACATTCAAGGGGGGCGCACAAAGTAAATGGCGAATCGAATACAAACACCCCGACGCTCCCGCGTCTTAGTATTTGTAGCCCGTCTAAAAGATTTAGCTCTCGTCGGGTTTAACTTCGCAGCCTTACCTCGTCAACGAGTCGAACAGATCGTTCATCAGATCATTGCCTCGCCGTCGCGCCGAAAAAACCATTGGCCCAATCGTGGAACGGCCGTATTTCGCTTTGCGTCGGCGGGGGCGTTGAGGCCACCGATATGTCTTGAGTTGGCGCGGCGTTTTCCGCAATTTCTCGTTTCGCGTTCACGACACACAACAACTCAACAACACTTTCAGCCATGACTGCTCTCAATCTCAAACCAGTGTCCGCCTGCAAATACGACGAAGTCTCGCTCGGCGAGGTCATGCTCCGGCTCGACCCCGGCGAGGGGCGCATCCGGTGCGCGCGCGAGTTCCGCGCCTGGGAAGGCGGCGGCGAATACAATGTCGCGCGCGGTCTGCGGCGCTGCTTCGGCCTCAAGACTGCCGTCTGCACCGCATTTGCCGACAACGACGTTGGCCGGCTCGTCGAGGACTTCATCCTCCAGGGCGGCGTGGACACCGAGTTCATCAAGTGGGTGGCATTCGACGGCGTGGGCCGCACGGTGCGCAACGGGCTGAACTTCACCGAGCGCGGCTTCGGCGTGCGCGGCGCGGTGGGCGTCTCCGACCGCGGCAACACGGCGGCCTCACAGCTCAAGCCCGGCGATTTCGACTGGGACACCCTCTTCGGCAAGATCGGCGCGCGCTGGCTGCACACCGGCGGCATTTTCGCCGCGTTGAGCGACACCACGCCGAAACTCGTCATCGAAGCCGTCCAGAAGGCCAAACAATACGGCACGATGATTTCCTACGACCTCAACTACCGCCCGTCGCTCTGGAAGAGCATCGGCGGCCAGAAGCGCGCGCAGGAGGTGAACCGGGAGATCGCGAAGTATGTGGACGTGATGATTGGCAACGAGGAGGACTTCACCGCGTGCCTCGGCTTCAAGGTCGAGGGCGCCGACGAGAACCTGCTGCACATTGATGTCACCGCGTTCAAGCGGATGATCGAAGCCGCCGTCAAGACCTACCCGAACTTCAAAGTCGTTGCGACGACGTTGCGCGCCGCCAAAACCGCCACGCGCAATGATTGGGGCGCAATTTGCTGGATGGACGGCAAGTTCCACGAGTCGCGCGCGTATCCCGATCTGGAGATCCTTGACCGCGTTGGCGGCGGCGACAGCTTCGCCAGCGGATTGATCTACGGCCTGATGACCACCGGCGACCCGCAGAAAGCTGTGGACTATGGCGCGGCCCACGGCGCGCTGGCGATGACCACGCCCGGCGACACCTCGATGGCAACGAAGACCGAGGTGGAGAAGCTCATGAAGGGCGGCGGCGCGCGGGTGCAACGGTAAAACAGTCGAAAGGGAGGTTTTTGCGTTGACGGACCAAGGCCGCGGCCTACGATACGCGGCGTTCGGCATGGCGGCAGAAACTTGAATGAACGAAGCAAAGAGGCTGATCCTCTTGTTCATTCTCTTAAATCGAAATCCTTAACAACCGGGAACACATTGCGTCTGAAACTGTCAGCGTTACGAAAGAAGTTCAATCCCTTCGGCGATTCCTCACAGTGGCGGGACGGCATTCCCCCGTCGTTGGGATCAGGCGACGCCAAAGTGATCACCCGGTTGCTGAACAAGGTCAAACGCGAGAACATGGTGGTCCTCGAGGTCGGGAGCTGGGTTGGCAACGGCAGCACGCGCGTCATCACCAACGCCATCCGGGATTCCCATGGCTTGCTCTACTGCGTTGACACATGGGCGGGCAGCGAGAACGTCCCGTATCATCAGGAACATCGCAAGCGCCACAGCAGCTTCTACGAGGTCTTTGCCGACAACGTGAGAACCTACAACGGGCAGGACATCGTCCGGCCGCTGGTCATGCCGAGCACCGAGGCCTGCACTCTCTTTCCAGACAGAAGCCTCGATCTCGTGTTCATTGATGGCAACCACGGTTACAGCTACGTGAAGCAGGACGTGCTGGCGTGGCTGCCGAAGATCAAGCTTGGCGGGATTATTTGCGGGCACGACTGCGACGCGAGCTATGCGGAGCTGGATCCGAAACTGAGAGCCGAGAGCGACTCGCACGTCGAGGAAGACTATTATCGGAACACCGCGTATCCGGGACCGCCGGCATTCCATGCGGGTGTGGTCAAGGCCGTGTATGAGGTCCTTGGTGGGAAAGCAAAGCTCTGGTTCAAGTCCAAACGGTCTACGTCGGTGTGGAGCTACCGGCCGGGAACCGCGCTGGACCGCTTGCGCGTCTCCGTCGGCTGCTGCGCGCCTGCCTCGCAGGAAGGCCTGGCGTCCGGAGACAAAGCCTGGCCAAAGCCCACGCCCTGGCCGGCTGCAAGCTGAAGGCTCGGCGGGCACGCGGCAACAGGCGACACCTCAATGGCGACGAAGGCCGAGGTGGAGAAGCATCATGAAAGGCGGCGGGGCGCGCGTGCAGAGGTAGTGGTCCGCGCGTAATTCGTAATAGGCGGAGTCCGCCGCGACTTTGCGGTTGTGCTGTGCCCGCCGCGCGCTACACTGCCGACGGAGCAATCGTGAAGAGGCAACATGGAAGTATTTGAATTCCTACAAGGGTCTATTGCCAGTTTGCCGAAAGCCCGGCCAGAGAACGTAGACTTTCCAGATTTTCTAAAATCGATATTAGACGATTTCATTCACGGATCGAGCAATGTTGAGGGGGACGATACGTTCTCAAAGAGTGTGCGCGAAAACGTCCCGTTTATGAGGAGTCTAGCGGAAAGCATAGTTCAAATTGTTAAGGAATACTACGCAGGAAACCCTCACATATCTTTCCAGCAGCTCTCTCATTTGCTCAACACTAACAAAGCGCATTTCGAGTCTTTTTTTACGCGGCCTTTGGAACCTGACTACCTGAAGTCTCTTTATCGTCTGCGTATTCAGGATGGGGGCGATTTTTCTCGAGAGAATATGTTTCATATTCCTTTTGAACTTCGGCACAGAGTCAACACGCAGCGATATAGTATCCCGGGATTCCCAAGCTTATATGCTGGGTGGTCAATGTATATTTGCTGGCGTGAACTTGGATGCCCTCCGTTCGACAAAGTTTACTCGACTCGATTGGAACCAACGTCGCCTATTCGCGTCCTCGATTTCGCATACACGCCACGGTTTCTCGCTTCCTTTATTGAACGCCACATTAAAGAGAACCCAAATGATAAGAAGATGCACGATAAGTTCTTACCAATGGTTCTATTCTGGCCACTGATAGCAGCTTGCTCAATCCAAGTTCTTCACAGAAAAGACTTCTTCAAACCTGAGTATATTATTCCACAAATGGTTCTTCAGTTCGTAAAAGAAGACCCAAGCATTCAAGGCGTTCGATATTTCTCGATGCACTATGACCAACCTGAGCCATATTTGCGCCTTGGAACCAATTTCGTCTTCCCAGTCAAAACATCAGCGCCAAAAGGCCTGTGCCCAACGTTACGTTCGCTATTCCGCATGACGCCCGTGCTACCGTGGCAGTTGGGAAAAGAAACTGACGACCTGCCTTTCCGGCACGGACCGCCAAATGAGCGGATCGAACTTGTTAAGGGATACTCATGCGCTTACATGAACACCGTATTTGGTAGGTTGGAGATGAAGACTTCTGGTCTTGTAGCAACTCCCTTTTAGCACCATGGCATTCTATTGACGTTACTTCGCATCAAGCCGGTCGAGCCGCAGGAGGACGGCGCCGAAGTCGAGAGCGCGCTGGCCGGGGACGAGGTAACAGGCGGGGATGCGACAGAGGTTGCCGTAGGTGCGCTGGAGGAGGCCGAACGACACGAGGACGGCGAGGTGCTTGGAGATGTTGACGCGCGGGATGCCAATGCAACTCGGATGGTGTGACAGGGCGCGCCGACGGCGGCGCAAGGGTGCAGCGGTAAACCGGCTGGCAGGTTTCGTCATTCCGGTTTCGCGGCCACACCCGCATGGTCAAGCGATCGCTTGAATCATCATCGCGCCGTTGATGAAAACAACATCGCGCCGCCGACACGCTGACGCAGGGTGAAATGTGAACCTTCTGTTTTCGTTCTTGCGTTCCTCGTCGTATGTTGGCCCAAGCTGAAAGGAAGACGACCATGAGAATTTTGAGCATGTTGGCCATCGCGTTGGTGCTGGCCGCTGTGCCGTCGCAAGCGGAGACGCTACAGCAATCGGTTGACCAGGCGCTCGCGGTAATCAAACGGTTCAAGGAAATGCCGGAGAGTTCCATTCCGGTGGAAGTCATTCGCGATGCGAAAGGCCTCGCGGTGCTGACGGTGGTGAAGGCGGGCTTCATTTTCAGCGCACGCGGCGGGCAAGGCGTGGTGCTGGCGCGGACGCCGACCGGCTGGTCCGGGCCGTCGGGCATCGGCACCGGCGGGGCGGGTTTCGGGCTGCAAATCGGAGTGCAGGTCACTGAGTTCGTGATAGTGTTGAACACTCCGGCGGCGGTGAGGGCATTTGCACAAGGCGGCAACTTCGAGCTGGGCGCTGACCTCAGCGTCGCGGCCGGTCCCGTGGGTCGGCACGTGGCGGGCGGCGTGATGCCCACGGCAGCGGTTTACACCTACAGCCAGAGCCAGGGCATTTTTGCGGGCGTTTCGTTGGAAGGCACCGTCATCATCACAAAGAAAGATCGAAATGCCGACTACTATGGCCGTCCTGTCGAAGCCGGCGACATCCTGAGCGGGCAAGTGCGACCGCCAGCCGGCGCGCTGCCGTTGATCAAAGAACTGGGAACTTCCTCTGCCGAAGCGCTGCCGCCAGTGCGTGCAATACCGGTGACCGGCGCGCCAGCGCCAGCCCGGTAGCCGCAGCGCCAACTGACGCGAAATGACGTTGTCTGGCAGCGGTCAGGCTTGCTAGGTTCAGAACATGATGATGAAACAGATAGCTGCCGCGCTGACTCTGGGGGTTGCATTCACCACGCTCGTTTTCGCCGACGATAACTGGCCGCAGTTTCGCGGGCCGGACGGCATGGGGCATTCCGGCGCCACCGGCCTGCCGCTGAATTGGAGCGAGACGCAGAATATCAAGTGGAAGACGCCGATTCACGGCAAGGGCTGGTCGTCGCCGGTGATCTGGGGCAACCAAATCTGGATGACCACCGCGACGGAGGACGGGAAGCAGTTGTTCGTCGTGTGCGTGGACCGCGACACCGGGAAGATTCTCCACGACACGAAGCTGTTCGATGTCGAGACGCCGCAGTTCATCATCAAGCTCAACAGCCCGGCCTCGCCGACGCCGGTGATCGAGGAAGGGCGCGTCTATGTGACGTTCGGAGATCCGGGCACGGCCTGCCTCGACACGAAGACGGGGAAGGTGCTTTGGCAGCGGCGGGACTTGAAGATCAACCACGTCCGCGGCGCCGGCGCCTCGCCGATCCTGTTCGGCAACCTGTTCATCGTGAACTTCGACGGCGGCGATTTCCAATTCGTCGTGGCACTCGACAAGAACACCGGGAAGACGGTCTGGAAGACCAAGCGCTCGGTGGATTTCAAAGACTTGGACGCGGAAGGAAAGCCGACGAAAGAGGGCGATCTCCGCAAGGGATTTACCACGCCGCTGATCGCGTCGTTCGGCAGCGCGCCGATCATGATTGATCCCGGTTCGAGGGCGTTCTACGCCTACGATCCTCTGACCGGCAAGGAACTCTGGCGCACCGAAGATTATAAGAATCACTCCGTCGCCGTGCGGGTGTCGGTCGGCAACGGTCTGATCTACGCCTGCACCGGCATGGGCAAGGCGTCGGTCTGGGCGATCAAGCCCGGCGGCCACGGCGTCGTAACGAACACGCACGTGGTGTGGAAAGCGCCGCGCAATGTGCCGACCATGCCCTCGCCCATCGTCATCGGCGAGCTGCTGTTCATGGTGAGCGACAACGGCATCATCACCTGCCTCGACGCCAAGACCGGCGAGGTGGTTTGGGAGCAGAAGATCGGTGGGGAGTTTTCCGCATCGCCCATTTCCGCCGAGGGACGCGTTTACTTCTTCGATCGCGAAGGCAAAACGACGGTGATCGAAGCCGCGCGTGAGTTCAAACAGCTCGCCCAGAACAAACTCGACGACGGTTGCATGGCCTCCTCCGCCGTCTCCGGCAAGGCACTGTTCGTGAGGACGAGGACGGCGCTTTATCGCGTGGAGCGGTAGGCGTGGCGTTGGCGTTGTAGAGTCGGCCGTCCCGGCCGACAAAGCTGTTCGCCGAAAAAGTGCCAGCGGATTCCAGAAAGCAGTCGGCCGAGACGGCCGACTCTACAACGCTGATTCGCTTTGGAGAACGTGCCGCCGGCAGGGATGCCGGCGCTACTTCGCGCTGGTGGCGGGCGTGTCCTTCTGCATCATGCGCACGCCCTCGGCTTTGATCAGCTTGCCGGTGGTCTTGTCCCAATGGCGCGTGCGCACGGCCATGCGATGCTTGCCGTGGCAGTCGGTGCAGACCTTGCGCTTGGCGGCGTCCTTGGCGAAAACCGGCTCGTGGTCTTCCACGGCGCGGAGTTTGGTCAGGCCGTGGCACTTCGCACAGCCGTCGAGGATTTTCTCCTTCGTGAACATGATCTCCGGCGGCGTCAGGCCGTCTTCATCGGCGCTGTGGCGGTCGGACTCGCCGTGGCATTTCTCGCAGCCGACGCCGTGCTTCTCGTGGTTCTTCGCCAGTTCTTCGGTCTTAAAATTGGCGTGGCAAACGTAGCAGTAGGAATTGTCGGCAGGCTTCGCGGACTTCGGCGGCTCGGCCAGCGCCACAAGAGCGGCAGCACAGCATACGACGATCAAGCCGGCTAAAGCCGGGACTCCAAACGTTTTCTTAGACATATTCCCAATCCTTGAGCCAGTGATAATCCGGCGTGAGCTTCGACCACATCTCGCGCGAGATCTGTTGCAACTCCTTTTGCTCGGCGAGGTCGAGTTGGCGGCGCTCTTTGAGAGCGAGCACCATGTTGTCCACTTGCTTGGTGCTGATGAGGCCGGGGATCGGCGCGGTGATGGCCGGGTTGCCGAGAATGTAGCGGATCGTGAGCCGCGCGCGGCGGTCGTCTTCGGCGACCTCCGCGTGGTCAGGCGATCCATCGCCCTTGAAAATGGCGTTGCTGGCGAACGGCTTGATGCCGAAGATGCCGACGTCGTATTTGCGCACGGTGTCGAGGAAGCTGTCCACCGGCAGTTCCTTCGTGCCAGCGGTGTAAGGCGTGCAGATGACCTGGATCACGTCGGGATACTTCTCAATGAGCATCTTGCCCCACTCGCGGTCGTGCGTGGAGAGGCCGGTGAAGCGGCACTTGCCCTGTTTCTTGGCGGTGACGAGCGCCTCAATCATAGCGTCCACGTCGGCCTGTGAGTGCCGGCCGCCACGCTCCAGCGCCATGAGCCGCCAGATATCCACGTAGTCGAGCTTGCAACGTTTCAGGCCGGCGTCGAAGAGTTCGAGCAGTTTCTTGGCGGTGCGATTTGCGGGCACGCGCAGTTCGCTGGCCGGATGCGAGTAGCCGATATACATCGCGTCGCGCTTCTTGCAGAGGACCTTGCTGTAAACCTCCGGTTCGCTGTCGCCGGCATAATCAATGCAGTTGATGCCAACCTTGATGCAATGGTTGAGGACCTCCTCGCGGTTGCGCTGGAACGGCGCGGCGACAGCAGTGTCGGTCGGGGCGTTGTAGGGGTTCACGACGCCGTTGGAGCGGATGACCTTATCTATCCGCTTCCAGTGGCCGCCGAGGCAGACGGCAGAAACCCACAAGCCAGTCTTGCCAAGCCGGCGATACTCCATGTCCGGGTTGTAGCTGCGTGTCTTCTTGATCTCCGCGCGGTCGGCGTCGCTGGTGGCAGCGCAGGTCGGCCGCACGGTGGCAAGGCCGGCCGCTGCGACGGCTGCGCTGGTCTGGATGAATTCGCGGCGGGTGAAGCGTAAATCGCTGTTCTGTTTCATAGGCTTCTTTTGGTTGTGGGATGATTCTATTCCAAGAACTGCGGCGCGGCAAGAATATGCCCGGTTACTTCGCCGCTGGCGGACGCCAACTGCGCGGCTGCGGCTTCGGGCCGGCAGGCTTGCCATCGAGCTGCGGGACGAGCCAATCGAGACCGTCAAGGTTGTCCTTGAGCCGCGCCTCGGCATCTTCGCCGGTGTGGTTGAGAATGCCAATCGGCCCGCAATAACCACTGTCGCGGATGGTCTTCAGTAATTGCAAATCGAGGTCGCCCTGGCCGAGCGGAAGGATTTTCATGCCGCGTTTATCGCCGTCCTTGGTCATGCCGTTGATGTTCAGGCAGAGCAAGTATGGCTTCATCGCGGCGAGCGCGGCGGGAAAGCGGTCGAGATGGTCGTGACCGTGGTGGAGGTTATAGACGATGCCAACGTGCGCCGCGCCGTGCTGCTCGCGGAGGAGCTTGGCCACGGCGATCATGTTCTCCGGCTCGCCGCTCCAACCGCCGTGGTTATAAAAGGCGAGTTGGCAGCCGAGCTTCCGCGCGCGCTCAACCACCGGGAGAATGCGTTGCGCCACCAGTTTCACGCGTTCCTCCTGCGTTGGCGCGTCCACCTTGGGCAACATCACCCATAGCTGCGGTTTGACGCTGTGTTTCGGGAATAGCTTGAACGCTTCTTCGTGCGTTCCCCAGAACGCCGTGAACTCGATGCCATGCTTCTTCATCGCCACCATTTCCGCATCGAACGTCGGCACGTGCTCCGCGCGCCAGTCATAGGCCTGTCGCTTGATGCCGAGCCGCTCCAGCATTACCGCGCGCTCCTCCGGCCCGCGCTTCTTCGCGTCGAACGGCACAATACACCACGCGACGAGATTGTCGTGAGCGAACAATCCGGAGTCTGCGGCGGCAGCGTGCTGCGCGGGAGCCACAAGCAACAGACTGCCGCATAGACCAGCGATCACGGCAAAGGATGAAATTCTCATAGCGATTGTATTATGACTGATAGCAGTCCAGATGACTAGAATGCGCGCGCCAAAAACTTGGACAAGAGCGGCACGGCATCAATGCGATGAAGGGCCGTAATGCAACCGATAATCGCGCGGTGTCTCGCCCATTTGCCGTCGAAACTCGCGGCTGAAATGACTTTGGTCGCTGAAGCCATGCCCGGCGGCAATCTGTGCGAGCGGTTGATGTGTATAGACCAGCGCGTGGCAGGCCATTCGCAGGCGCACCCGTTTGACATATTGCTGTGGCGTGACATGAAGGCTTTGCCGGAAATGCCGCTCGAACGCCCGCACCGACAGGCTTGCGATGCGCGCGAGTGTCCGGTTGGTCAGCGGCTCTGCGCAGTGCTCGCGAATGAAGGTAATGACCCTGGCCATCGCCACGTCCGGCCAGTTCTGCTCGACGGAACGTCCCTTCACGGGCTGTGTGATGCCTGCCGTGCCAACGATGCGGCCCGCGGCATCCCGGATCGGAATCTTGTTGGTCAGGCTCCAGGAGGCCGTGTGATCGAACCGCCCAACCAGCTCCACCCGGTTGATGATGGCGTGGCCGGCCAACACGCGCGCATCATCCAGCCGGAACTGGTCGGCGAGATGGTGTGGCGACAAGTCGAAGTCTGTTTTGCCTGTGAGTTGCCGGCGATCCTCCAACGAGTAGTTAAGCAAGAACCCGCGATTGACCCAGCAATAGCGGCCCTCACGGTCTTTGATCCAAAACTGTAGATCCTCGATACAGTCAAAGAGTTCGCAAACATGTTTACCCGCCTCCCCCAGCAAGCCGCCGCAAGAGCCGGCGATCACAGCAAAAGAGTTGGCTTTCATGTGCGAGTGGAATGTTGTCAGGAAGAGATTTGAAAAGCCAGAACGGCCTCGCCAGATAACGGTTGCGTCATTCTCCGCCCTCGCCAGATGCAGGCCGATTTGATAAGAGGCTGGAGCGTGTTGGTGTGATTGAGAAAGGATTTGCTTGAAGAACCTCATTCCAAAACTCACGGCAGTCCTCATGATGATTGGCGCTGCAACCGCCTTGCCAGCGAAGGAAACGCGCCAGCCAGGACACAACGAGAGTCTGTATGGGAAACGCCTCTCCTACCACAAGGTGGAAGGCGTGGGGCCGTGCATCGCGGTGGAGGTGGTGGGCAACCGGCTCTACGCCATCGGCCAAGGCAACTTCTACACACTGGACATCACGACGCCGCAGAAGCCGAAACTGTTGGGCAAGTTGTCCGGCCTCGGCACGACGCGACAACTCGTCATCAAAGACAACATCGCCTACGTCACCGCTAGGCAGGACGGCCTGTGGCTCGTGGACGTGTCCGATGCGACGAAGCCGGCGTTGATCAGCCATTACGACACTGTAGAGATGGCCACTGGCATTTGGGTTTCCGGCAGGGTGGCTTTCATCGCCACGCGTTGCTACGGCGTCGAGATCGTGGATGTGTCGAACCCGCGCCAGGTCCGCCACGTCAGCACATTGAAGACCGGCGAGGCACAGTCTTGCTGGGCGAAGGACGGTCTTCTCTACATCGGGGATTGGGCGCCGAAGAAATTGCTCGTTGCGGATGTGAAGAATCCGCGCCAGCCGGTTATCGTGGGCGAGGCGCCGCTGGACGGCTACGGTGACGGCGGTTGCCTGCGGGGCAGGTTCTGCTTCGCTGCCACCGGTCATCACTCCCGTGCGCGCAGCAAAGAGAAGGCCGAAGGCAAAGGGCACGGGCTGGAGATTTACGACGTGTCGAAGCCAACGCAGCCTGTCTTCGTCTCGCGCGTGAAGTTCCCCGTCCACTACAGCATCTATAACGACATGTGGAGCGCACGCGTGGCGGGCGACCATTGCGTGACGGCAGACACCAATAACGGCCTCTTCGTCGTGAACGTCCGGGACATAGCCAAACCCGCCATCGTCGCCCACGCGCAGCTTCCCTACGTGGCTCGGAGGGAGATGTTTGACCCGGTCGGTGGCGTGGCCTTGGCTGAAGGCACCATCTATGCCGCCGGCATCTACACGGGCTTGTATGTGGTCCCTGCGCCGGGCTTGGCCAAGCCGGTCGTGCCAGAACCGGACCAGCCGCCCGTGCTGCCCTCTTTGTCGGCGACGGCGGAAGAAAACCCTGACTTCCGCGTCTATCGCCCGGAGGGACAGGTTCAGGCCGTGACGATTCAAGGCGACATCGCATGGGCGGCTTGTGGAGCGGCCGGGATTCACGCGGTCAGGCTCGGCGACAAACTCACGCCGGCAGCCGTCCATCACGGGCGCGGCGAGGTCTGTTATGTGAACCGCACCGGCAACCGGCTCTACACCGCCGAGGGCAAAGAGGGAATGGGGATCTACGAGATCGGAACGGATCTGCGCCTGACCGAACTGGGCCGTCTGACGATGCCCGGTCAAGGTGTGAAACAAGTTGTTGCGCCCGCGCCCGGCCGATTCGCTCTGTTCCATTGCGGCGGCGCGATCGTGCATATCGCCGACATTTCAGACCCCGCCAAACCGAAGCTTGTCTTCAGCGACAATCAGGTCGGTTTGTTTTACGGCGACCAGCTTGTGGACAGGATTTTTGACAGTCGTTTCCTCGTCGCCTACTGGCAAAGAAGCGGGCCGGCTTGGTATGACATCAGCGGCGCCAAGCCCATGCTGGTCGGCAACACTCCCGACACCACCCTTTTCGGCTGGACCGACGGTGTGTGCCCGTTGGGCGACAAACTCCTGATCGTCAAACGCGGCAAGTATGCCTTGCTGGACTCCAACGAGCGCCGCAACGCGAGCGGTTTGCCCGCCTACGGCGTGGAGAAACTCCGCCTCGTTGGCAGGCCGAGCGCCGGCGGAAACACCCTGGCGCTGGCCTCGCGCCATCAACGCGAGGTCTGCGTTCTCGACATCGCGGACATCCAGCGCCCGCGCCTGAAGCGCCACTACTCCCTCTTTGGCCATCCGGGTGCCTGTGGTTTCTGGAACAACCGCGTCGTGATCCCGGCTGGCTACCAAGGCCTGCTCTTGGAAAGGTGAACTCATGCTATGAAACCGAATGTTTGCAGCAACTGGCAAATGGGGCGCCGAGACTTCCTCGGCTGCGTGGCCGGCGGCGCATGGCTGGCGTGGCAATCGCCGCTTGCGCGGGCCACAAATAGCGACCGCGCCAAGTCGCCAGCGCAAGGGCAGCTCTACTGGGCGTGGTGGGGTTGGGAACCGCTCGACCACTACAAGCGCACTGGCGGCATCGTCGGCGCGGTGGACACGAGACTGCCTTCGATGCCGCAGTGGTATGAGCGGCTGCACTCGGAAGAAATCGCGCGCCTCATGTCCGGCCTCGGCGTCAACCTCGCCTGCACGCATTTCTTCAAAGGCTTCGGCCTCGCCCACGAGCGCGCCGAGCAGCAACGCACCGCCGGCCTCGTGAAGTTCGCGCACAAGCACGGCATCAAGGTCCTCGGCTACTGCCAGTCGCGCTCCATCTACCACGAGCAGTTCCTCGCCGAAGTGCCGAACGCCGAGAGTTGGATTCAGCGTGACGAGAAAGGCCAGTTGCGAACGTGGGGCGGCGCGAAGTTTCGCTGGGCGCCGTGCATCCACTGCGGCGAGTTCCGCGATTACATGAAGCGCGCCATCCGCGTCGGGTTGGAGGAGGTCAAACTCGACGGGTTCCACTTTGACAACAACTACTGCCAGCCGTGCTACTGCAAACGCTGCGAAGCGGCCTTCCGCGCGTGGATGGCGCGTCGCCGTCCCGACTGCCGTGACGTGAAGCAGCCGCCGACTGAGAAAGCCCCGGAGCGCATCACCGACCCGGTGACGCAGGAATGGGTGCGCTGGCGCTGCGAGTCGCTGGCGGAGTATCAGGCCGACCTGAAGGCCCACGCGCGGCGTATCAAGCCCGACGTGATCCTGCTGGGCAATCCGGCCTACCCGCGCGACCCCAACAGCGCCTACGCGCGCAGCGTCTGGGCGCCGTTGCTCGGCCGGCAGCTCGACCTGATGTTCGCCGAGAACGGCAACTTCCCCGGCATCGAGGACGGCGCTCTCATCTCGCAGGTGCGCGCCTGCAAGCACGCCGCCGCCGTCGGCTACCGCGTCGTCTCGACCGTCTGGAAGAAGAACAAGCTCACCGGCCTCGGCCTGCCCGACGACGAGGCCGCCATCGCCCTACAGATCGCCGAGTCCGCCGCCAACGGCGCGTTGCCCGGCACGAACTGGGCGTTGCGCCCGCTCGGCGAAGGCGACCGGATGCGCGTCGAGCGGCCCGACCTGAAAGCCGCGCTCGCGAAACATCTCTGCTTCGTCCGCGCCACCGAGCCGCTCCGCGCCAACGCCAAACCCGTGCGCGACATCGCGGTGTTGCACACGTTCGCCTCGACCGTCTTCGACAATCGCGAGGCTGTCGCGCTCGCACAAGGAGCCGAGGAGGTCCTCATCCGCGGCGGTTTCGTGTGGGATGTCGTCTTCGGCGAAAACATCGCCCAGCTTTCGGAGTTCAACGTGTTGGTGGTGGCGGGCCAGTCGCATTTGAGCGACGCAGAGGCCGACGCCATCCGCGCGTTCGTTGGACGCGGCGGCGCGCTAGTTCTCATCGGCGACAGTCCGCCCTTTGAATCGCTCCGCGGCGAACGAATCGTCCGCGTTGAAACGGATGCGGTCCGTGCCGCGACGAAGACCAGCGAAGGCCGCGTCGCGTTGCCGAAGGATTGGAAACGGCTCGCGGACGCCGTTGAGCATGCCAACGCCGACCGGTGCCCAGCGCGGTTGCGCGGCTCGGACAGCGTGACGTTGAGCGCGTATGAACTCGACGGCCCGCGCATGGTCGCGCATCTGGTCAACTATGCCAGCGAGCCGACAGCGAAGTTGAGTTTGACCTTGGGCGGTCGATGGAAATCTCGCCGCAAGGCCCGCCTGCTCACACCCGACGGCCCCGAACGCAAACTTGTTGTCGGTCAAAATCCGCGGCCGACCGTGGAAATTCCGCCGTTCAAAATCTACGGCGTTGTGGTCGTGGAGTGACCGTCCGCGCTCAGCACGATGTGCGATGCCGCAGGAATCAGGCAGCGGACTTGATTCTCGCGCACGCCGATCAGCGACGAAGCGGGCTTCGCACCCTTCGCCTGATGGCAACGAACCTTCTTCAAATTCGGGACAGGCACTTCCGCGCTGACGGCCTTTCGCGAAGGATTCTGGATCACCATCAACCATTGGCCATCTGCCACGACTTCCAGCGCGCGCAGGCCGCCGGGTAGTTCGTGGCGCTTCACCTGTGCGGCAGGCGCGCTGTCAGCGGGCGAGACTTCGACGGTAAAGAACTGCTCGGTGCCGGCGGCATAGGTTTTGGGTTCTTTCTCGCCGAACTTCACGCTGTGCGCGTCCCGCAGGACGATCTCGGTGCTGCGGAATTGTTCA
>JBAYFL010000035.1:0-50558 GCA_041667205.1 Verrucomicrobiia bacterium
CCCGGGCAGTTCTGGACCCGCGGCGGCCTGCGCCACTTGGATGGTTTGGAAGAAGCTCGCGACAACGGCCACTGGGATGAACTCTGGCTCACGGCTTGATGGCGCGGGTGCCAAGTTGCGCCCCGTGTGACCGGCGTGGAGCAATTTTACTTTGCCAGGCTGGAGCTTGAGCCTACGATAGGTGACTGTCGTTTATGAAGACGCTCGAAACAGAAGTCGCAGCGAGGAAGCATTCTTGGCGGGAATGCGCCCAAGGTTTGAACAGAGGCAAGAATTCATCTGCCGCGTCGCGTGACCGGAATCGGGGATCGTGTTTCAAAAACGACAATTCTCTTATGTTGCAGCTCCTTTAACAAACATGCCGAGATTCCCAGAAGCACATGCATTGATGGAGCAAGCACTTCGTCACGTCCTTGCCGAGCAGCAGAAGATCTTAAAGCGCCCGGACAGCAACGAACTTATTCCGGTGCTTTCATCCCTGTGCGGGCTGGCAATTAAGACGGGCACCATGCTCGCAGATGGCTTCAATCGCGTGAACTCAACGTCTCACCTCACTCGTGAGGCCAGGGAAATTGAAACGATTGTGGATGACTTGTCGGAATCTTTATGGAGGCCGATCCAAGTATCAGTCAGCTCGATTTACGAGCGCATCGAAAAGTCGTTGAAGCCCAAACCCGGTGAACACGGATTCGTGGCCGAAGTCAGATCCCACTACCACAATATCCGACTCCGCCTGCTTGAACAGATGCTTGGGGCACGGATGCTGGCCTTAAGCAGCGACCTCGGCAACGAAACCGAACGCATCTGGCAACAGTTTCTTGAGCAACACTTGGGACCGATGTTTCGAGTGCTGCGTGGCGGCTACATCTGTGACCATCAAGGGAACAAATCATGCCAAGTTGATTTGATTGTCGTCCCAGCCTTTGCACAGGTTTTTGTTCCCGGCGATTCGAAGGGTGGAAAAGCGCACGTGCTAGTTGATCAGGTGATATCGGCAATCATGGTCACTTCGAATCTCACGACCGAAAAGCTGAAGAGCGATTGGAGGAAGCTGCAGTCATTGCCGCGTTTCCCTGACCAAGACAAGGATTACCCGCATCTCAAAGGCCACCCTTGGCCGTTCTGCTACATCCTCGCGGCGCAATCAGACTCGGCCGAGGATTTAAAAGAAGCGTGGTGTGAACTTTGCCGTGGCGGCGTTACTGCTGTAGTTCCGCAATTCGTTATCGCACTGGATACTGGCTTCATGTTCTGCGGGCTTAGAAAGTGGCCGGCTCCGCGCTTCCCTGGCAATTATGTCGAGGCAGATGATGTTCATACGGAGACTGGTATTCGCAGTGGTCTTGGATTGGCGTGGCTAATCGCTCAGAATCAAGGCCGGCTCGCAGCCATCCAAGGTCAAGCTCTCGGCCATATCAATCGCTTTGCAAGGTTGCTTGATCGGGCGTCTATGCATGAAAGTGTCCCCGCTACCTACTCCCCAAGATTCAACACATTTTTCAAAATGGTGCCGATTGCCGGGATAATTGAATGGGGTAGTGCTGTCTGTTGGGCACACAATCGGCTTGAGTTATGGTCAGTAGTTCGGAAGAAGAGCGACACAAAGACCCGATGGGATATTGAACTGCTCAAACCCGGAGTTGATCCGGCCACTCTCGATCATCGCTCATATACGAAGTTTCTGCGCTGGTTTCGATACGGTGCCACGGTGCATGCGGGGCGCTTAGTTGCTATCGAGGAATGGATCAATCACGGGTCCAAGACCGGACACAAACGAAGAATAGTCGTTTTCGATACTATTTCAGGCGAGGAAATCACTGGACCACTTGTCGATGGGCTTACTGCGGTTTCGGAGGTTACCCGGATTCAAGCCTCTGTTGAGGCGAGCTTGCCGTCGGCAGATAGAATTGTGTGCAAGGTCAATCCTGCTTCTTGACAGCTTTCTGTCGAGGTTGGACGAGCAATGATTGCGACACGCTCAGCGAGTTGGATTCAGCCTTCGGGAATCTAAACACATTCCGTCCGACGAAAGCCGCACCTCCATGCGCAACAACGTTGCGGTGTGCAGGGGGGATTCGATGCTTGAGGCCGTGGGAGACAGTGCTACGCTGCGGCAGAGATTTGAACGATCTATGAAGACACCAATCACTCTACTGACGCTCGTCACCCTCCTGTTGGCTCCGCTGGCTTTGCTTCACGCGGCTGAACCGGTCCCGCCGAAGGGGTTCCGCGCGATTTTCAATGGCCGGGACCTCGCGGGTTGGTATGGGCTGAATCCGCACTCGGCGGTCAAGTTGCAAGGGGAGAAACGCGAGGCGAGCCTGAAGAAGCAGCGCGAGGAATTTGCGAGCCACTGGCGCGTGGAGAACGGCGAACTGGTCAACGTCGGCACCGGGCCTTACGCCACTACGGAGGAGGAGTTCGGTGATATCGAGTTCCACATCGAATACAAGACGGTGGCCAAGGCCGACAGCGGCATCTATCTGCGCGGCACTCCGCAGGTGCAGATTTGGGACAAGAACCAAGTCTTCGACCCCAAGAAGCCGACCCGCAAACCACACCTGGGTTCCGGCGGCCTGTTCAACAACACGCCGGACGCGCCCGGTCGCGACCCGCTCGTTTTGGCGGACAAGCCGTTTGGCGAATGGAACGCTTTCCGCATCCGCCAGGTTGGCGCGCGCACGTGGGTGTGGCTCAATGACAAGCTCGTGGTGGACGGCGCCGTGATGGAGAACTTCTGGGACCGCACCAAACCGCTGCCCGCCAAAGGCCCCATCATGCTCCAGACGCACGGCGGGGAGATTCGCTGGCGAAATCTGTTCGTGCGCGACATCCCGGCCGACGAGGCCAGCCGTCTATTGCGCGAGGTTGAAGGTGCAAAGAAGTAGGTTCAAACCATGAAACAATTCCAGTGCATCGCATGTGCCGCCTCTCTGCTGGCTGTGCTACCCGTGATGCACGCTGCCGATCTGGGTGGAGTCATTGTCAGGCTCGATGGCTACGACGGCCCCGCCTCCGTCTCAGCGCAACTCGTCGAACCTTTCAAGATGCAGATCACCGTGAATCCGGCCAACGAAACCAAACCGCTGGTGATTCGCGTTGAACTGCCCAACAGCGGTTCCCGTGCATGGCCTGCTGCCGATGTCGAAGTGCGTGACGCGCAGGGCAAGGCGATAATGGTCCGGCGCGCCGGCATCGAGTGGTCCAAGTTGCTGATTCCCGTGCCTGCGGTCGCGGGCAGCTATTTCGTTCAGGCAGTCCACCCGGGAGGCGGAAAACCATCGTTGCCATCCGAAAAGGAGCGCGTGCTCGCGGACGCCACCACTAGCCTCCGTCTGGGCATCACGAAATGGCATGACGGACGCAAAGCGGCTCTCAGCATCCGGTTCGATGACTCCCATCCCACACATCTGACCAAGGCCATGCCCATCCTTCGCGAGTATGGCTTCCGCGGCACCTTTATGATCAACCCCGGCGCTTCGGAGCCGGGCGGCCGGCGTCGTTCGGGCTTCGAGGCGCATCAAGCGGAATGGCAGGCCGCTGCGCGCCAAGGGGATCACGAGTTCGCCAATCATTCGGCACACCATCGCGGCGCCGTTGGCGATGACGACATGGAGGCGGAAATCAGCGAGGCCGCGCAAGCCATCTGGAAGCTGACGCCTGGCAGGAGCAAACTCATGGCGCTGAATCTCGGTGGCGGCACCCGTTGGGAAACCACGCGGACCTTGCGCTACTATCTGGACAAATACCACCAGTTCGATGCCTCGCAAAACTCCACTGGTATGGACGACTCGTATGGCAATCGCGTCGCCAACTTCCGCCGCGTCCTGGAGCAGCATCTTTCACGCGGTCTCTGGTGCCGCATCCACTACCACTGCATCGGTGACGGCGGGGCCAGCAGCGAAGCGAACTTCCGCGCCGCGTTGGATGTCGCCAAGGAGCACCAGTCGAAGCTCTGGATTGCCGGCATGGCGGACATCCACAAGTATCAATCGGAGCGCAACGCCTCGAAACTGAAGCTTCAACAGTCAAATCCCAAGCGCCTCACCTTTGAGTTCATCTGTCAGACTGACGCCGCACTCTTCGACCAACCGCTCACCCTTGAAGTCACACACCCGCAATCGTTGGATACCAGCCGTCTCAAAGTCAAAGATGCCCAAGGCAACGTCATTCCGCTGCGCGCCGCACCGGTGGAAGACGCATCCGTGTCGCGCTTCGACGTCGCACCGCGCACTGCCGTGTATTCCATCGAGATGACACGATGAGCCAAGACATATCCATGAAACACACCACGCTACCCCTCCTCGCCGCACTGTTGCTGTCTCCGCTGGCCGCGCTACACGCTGCGGAATCCAAGGCGGGGGCCGCGGCCGCGGTTGCTGACATCGCGCGGGCGCAGACGCACGAGCGGCGGACGCACGCACCATCGGTTGCCGACTATCCTTCGATTCAAGAGGCCATCCGTGCCAATCCCGGACGCATGGTCTATGTGCCGGCCGGGGATTATGAGATATCGGGGAAGATTCATATCGGTCGGCAGGGCGGGGGGCTTTTTGGGCCTGGCCGCATCCGGCAGAACAATCCCGGGCATCCAATACTCGTCGTCGAAGGCGCGACCGGCGTGCAGTTCCGCGATCTCACCCTGATGCGGCCCGAAGGCAAAACCGACACGCTGACCGAAGGCGTGCTGGCGATCAACTGCCGTAATCTGGTGCTGGAGAACCTGCGAGTGCTCGACAACCGCACCCGCACAGCCGCCATCGAACTGCGCGACTGCTACGCGAGCCAGATCCGCAACTGTCTGGTTCAGAATTACCAGTGCGTCTCGGCTGACGACCGGACGAGTGAGAAAGACAACGCGGGTTACGCGTTCAAGTGCCTCATCGGCACGGGTATTACCCTCAAGGACTGCCGCGGCACCCTGATTCAGGGCAATCGCGTGATCGAACAGCATCTCTTCCCGACCCCCGAGGCCAAGAAGACGTTCCACCTCGGCGACTTCACCAAGAAGAACCGCGTGAAGGGTCGCTTCGCCAAACAAGAGGACTGGGACCGCGACTATACCGACAACTGGCACCAGGCGACCGGCATCCACGTCGCTTGCCCGACAACCACGGATTTTACGCAAGTGCTCGGTAACTACGTGGAAAACTCGGGACAGGGATTCGACATCCACGCCGATCACGTGATCGTTGCGCAGAACATCGTCAAGGATACCATGGCCGGCATGAAGGCCATGCATGGGTCGCGGAACGTTCTCATCGTGGGCAACCAGTTTTCACAAAACGACCTGTGGAGCATCCTCCTCCAGCCGGGCGCCGCCTCGCACGCGGCCTCGCCAGCGCAAGGCAGCAAACTGGCGACGGAGGCCAACGCGGACGGTGGCTCGATCGTCGCCAACAATATCATCTCGGATTTCGGCTATGGTCGTTGCCACTGGATGAGGGCTGGCGACGCCCACGGCATTCCGATTCGCTTTGAAGCCGGTCAGACGGAGAACAACCCGCCGCTCACGGATGTCATCGTCCAAGGCAACCTCGTCCATAATTCCGGCCGCGACGGAGTCCTGATGGATGGCGCAGTCAAAGTCCTTCCACCGCGCTACACCTACGCTGTGCATGTTGCGACCGAAGGCTACGCTCCGCCGAAGGGACTGCATTTCTCCAACAACCTCCTGCACCCGGGAACGAAGGGCATCTCCAACGTAGATCTCAAGCCATAGCATCCACACGGAAAACAAGACTTACCCTCTGGAGACGGATTCCGTGCTTGAGGCCGCGGGAGGCAGTGCTACGCTGCGGTGAGGACTTCAACAATCTATGAAGACACGAATCACTCTACTGATGCTGGCCTCCCTGCTGTTGTCTCCGCCCGCTCCACTGCGCGCCGCTGAATTCAAGGCCGGCGCCGCCATTATTGACATCACACCGCCAAAGCTGCCGGTGTTGGTCAATGGCGGCATGACCAGCCGCTCCGTGGACAAGATCAAGACGCCCATCCATGCGCGAGCCATCGCACTGAGCGACGGCAAGGAGCAGATCGCCATCGTCGTCGTTGATACGTGCATGATGCCCCGGCTGTTGCTGGACGAAGCAAAGGCCATTGCCGAGAAACGGACCGGCATTCCGGCGAACCGCATATTGATCTCGGCCGTCCACGCACACAGCGCGCCGTCGTCCATGGGCTGCCTCGGCACGGACGCCGACGAAAACTACGTGCCGTTCCTGCGCGACAAGCTCGTGGAGGCCATCGTGGCCGCTCAGGCCGCGCTGGTGTCGGCACGCGTCGGGTTCGCGAAGGGCAATGCATCGGAGTTCACCGCGTTGCGGCAGTGGATTCGCCGGCCGGACCGTATCAAGGAGGATCCATTCGGAAACATGACGGTCCGCGCGAACATGCACGCAGGAGCGAACTGGGACGATGCCACGGGCGAGGCGGGGCCGGAAGATCCGGACCTCTCCCTCATCTCGTTCCAAGCGCGTGACGGCCGGCCGCTGGCGGTGCTGGCGAATTTTTCCATGCACTACTTTGGCGACAAGGACATCAGCGCGGATTACTTCGGCCTGTTCTGCGAAGATCTGAAACAACGCATCGCGCCCGAGACCGCGCCGGGGAAGGCGGCGTTCGTCGGTATCATGTCGCATGGTTGCAGCGGCGATATCTGGCGGCGTGATTACACGAGGCCGGAGAGCTGGGACGCGAAGCTGACGATTGATGACTACGCGAAGGGGCTGGTGGACATTGCGATGACCGCCTACAAGGGCATCCGTTACCGCGACGACGTGAGCCTCGCGATGGCCGAGCGGCGGATGACCTTGAATCTGCGCGTGCCCGACAAGCAGCGGCTCGAATGGGCGCAACGCATCGTCGCCGCGATGGGCGACCGCCTGCCAAAGACGTTGCCGGAAGTTTATGCGCGCGAGCAGATTTTCCTGCACGAGAAGCAGAAGACGGAGATCGTGACGCAGGCGTTGCGCATCGGCGACATCGGCATCGCCACCACGTCGTGCGAGACCTACGCCATCACCGGTCTGAAGATCAAAGCCGCCAGCCCGCTCCCGCACAACATGGTGCTCGAACTGGCCAACGGCGGCGACGGCTACATCCCGCCGCCGGAGCAATATCTCTTCGGTGGCTACAACACCTGGCCTGCGCGTTCCGCCGGTCTCGAAGTCCAAGCCGAGCCGAAGATCGCTGAGACCGCCATCAGTCTGCTGGAAAAGGTCAGCGGTCAGCCACGGCGCGAGTGGAAGCTCAACGATGGTCCAGCCGCGCGCGCGATTCTGGCGCTGAAACCCGCCGCCTACTGGCGCATGAACGAGTTCACCAGTCCGCACGCCAGCAACGCCTGCGCTCACGGTCACGACGCAGTGTATGAACGCGAGATCACCTACTACCTCGAAGGCCCGCACTCGAAAGCGTTCTGCGCGGCGGGCGAAGTGAACCGTGCGCCGCATTTCGTCGGTGGCCGGCTGCGCGCGCGGCTCAGTAGTCTCGGCGACCGTTACTCCGTCTCGATGTGGCTGTGGAACGGCATGCCGAACGACGGGCGCGATGTGAGTGGTTGGTTTTTCTCCCGTGACCATGATCAAGGTCTCGGCGCGTTCGGCGACCATCTCGGCATCGGCGGCAAGAGTGGCAACACCGGCCGGCTCATCTTCTTTCACGGTGACGAAGCGGCCACCGTGACCGCCGGTAACACCGTCATCCCCCGCTGGCAATGGCAGCACGTCGTCCTCGTGCGCGACGGCCAGACCGTGCGCGTCTATCTCAACGGCCAGCTTGAGATCGAGACGAAGACCGCCGCAAACTTCCCTGCCGGCTTCGACCAATGCTTCTTCGGCGGCCGCAGCGACAACGACTCCAACTGGGAAGGCCGCCTCGACGAGATCGCCGTCTTCAACCGCGCCCTCACCGCCAAGGAAGTTTCGCGATTGGTCGTGAAGTGAAGTAGATGCGATTGCTGAAACAACCCAGCGTTAGCGAAAACGATGAAGCCGGTTGAGCGATGCCTCCAACAAACCTAGATCACCAGTCGAGTCAACGAGCCACAATCGTCAAGCGGCTTCGGGCAAAAGCATCACAGTGTATTGAGCAATTCGAATACAAACGCGCGCTCAAGGTCGGCCGCAAAATCGAGCGGCTTCGTCACACCTCTGGCTTCGAGATTATGGCCCAAGCTTATTGGGCCATGGACCAGCGCAAGAAAGCGATAGTGATCTTGAAGAAGGGCGTGAAGAAAGTGCCTGACCTCTGGCTCCTTTGGGACCAACTCGGTTGCTACTGCTCAGATCAGGGCCAATACGGGCAAGCAATGAAGGCGTTCAAGCGCGCTGGGGGTTGTCCCGGTGCAGATATCTCTACTGTTCGGTTCAACATGGCTCTCGTATACGTGCGCCAACGCCGCCCGGAGGCAGCATTGGAAACCATTCGCAGCATCAGGATGTTGGGGAGCGGAGTTCTGGCGATAAATCTCGCTAGTTTGAAAGTGCAGATTCTTACCAAGATCAAACGGTTTAGGGCTGCGCTCCGACTGGCTAATCGCACACTCTGGCGAGCTAAACGGCTGCGACTCTCGGCCGCTATAAACAGCATAATCAGTCCGCACGAAACTGGCGCGGAAGTGCTTTCCAGACTCTATGTTGATAGAGCCACTGCCTATTGGTGTGGCACAAACAATCGAAAGCGTTGCTGGGTTGATCTCATGCGGGCAATTGAGCTTAACAGAACAAACGCGGGTGCCATGTCACTAATGCGAGAGGTGGAACACCAGGTTTCACCCGCCGCGAAATACATGCGTGTCCTGATCCAAGGACTTTGGCATAGGCCTCTTGTGGGCGAGAGAAGACGGCCCGGGTTCTTCACCACATTCGATGTTGTGGCTGACGACCCGGATGAAGCCCTAAAACTCATCTGTCGCTTTGAGCCGCCCCGCGTGCGTCCCACGCTACGCATTGAAGAATGCCGAGTGCTTGCACGCCGTCCGACGTATCCCAAGGGTGTATATGATGTCCTAGGCTACGCGTTCTTCACAAAGGAATGAACCTTCAAGGTGCATTAAGCAATCGTGCACATTTACCGCTAGGGAAGTCGCGCGGCTGGTGGTGAAGTTGATCGTGGTGTTGCCGGCTCGTGGGCCGCTCCTGTTTTGCCGCATCCAGTCGCGTTACTGTGAAACTGCACAGCTCACTATTCTGTGGTGGTTTTGCCACCACCGCGACACGACTTCCACGGCAGTTTGCTGCGCTGTCCCTGCCTGATAATCCGTCGTCATGTCGGCCAGCCTTTGAAACACCGAATCAGCAGTCCGAATCCTGCCTTTACGTCGTCAGTAAAATCTTCACGCCGATTCCGATGAGGATGACCCCGCCGACCTGCTCCATGCGTTTGCCGAACGCGCCGCGCAGCCGGTTGCCGAGTTGAATACCGAGCAACGACAACGCTGCTGTCACCACGCCGATGACCACGCTCGGATACCAAATCCGCTCGCCGATCATCGCCAGACTCAACCCCACCGCCAGCGCGTCAATGCTCGTCGCGATGGACAAGGTTACCAGCCGCAGCCCGCGCGTCGGATCGCCGGGCAGTTCGTCCGGCTCGCGCTGGAACGATTCGTAGATCATGTGTGCGCCCACAAACGCCAGCAGCCCGAACGCAACCCAGTGGTCATACGCCTCAATGTGCCGCTGGAGCCGCATGCCCAGAAACCAGCCGATCACCGGCATCAGGAACTGAAACAACCCGAAGTGGAAACTAATCCGCAACGCGGGCCGGACCTTCCGCCCGTGACCGCTCGTGCCCGCGCTCAGCGCCACCGCAAATGCATCCATCGCCAGCCCGACCGCGATCAACAGTATTTCGATGAAGCTCATCGTAGCTGATGTGCCGGGAACTTGTTGTGCTTGGCATCAGCGCGCATTACACGTCGCAGAGTGTAATTGCCTCACGCAAGCCTTGGAGCGCGTCGCGCGTCGGGATGAACTCCTGCCCGACGTAGCCGGTGTAGCCGATCTCCAGCAGCGTCTCCATGCAGGCGGGGAAGTTGACCTCCTGTTTGGCGTCCAGTTCGCCGCGGCCGGGAACGCCGGCCACGTGGACGTGTCCGATGAGTTCCTTGTTCTGCCGGATGCGGCGGATGATGTCGCCGTCCATGATCTGGACGTGGTAGACGTCGAACAACAATTTCAGCCGGGGCGAGCCGACTTGGCGGATGATGTCAAAGCAGTAGTCGGCGTGATCGCCCTGATAGCTGGGGTGGCCCTTCATCGGGTGGTCAGTCGCGCGGGTGTTCAGCATTTCGAGGCAGAGGGTGATGTTCTTCTTCTCCGCGTAGCCCACGATCTTCTTGAGGCCCGCGACACAGTTCTTCGTGCCTTGCTCCAGCGAGATGCGCCGGCTCTTGGGGTCATTCGGGTTCTTTGCGCTGTAGCCGGTGAAACAGATGACGCTCGGATAGCCGTAGGCGGCGGAGTCGTCAATGGCGACCTCGGTGGCCTTCATCACGCGTGGCCAGTGATCGGGATTGTTGAAGCCGAACATGAACGGCGGGTCGGGGTTCATGTTGATCTGCGCGATGGCGTTGGTGAGGCCGTATTTCTTGAGCACGGGATAGTGTTTCGCTTCAACCAACTCGACGCTGGCAACGCCGAACTGTTTGGCGATCTGGCACATCTTCTCGATGTCCCACTTCCCACCGGCGGTTTCGTAGCACCAGTGGACGATGGACTGCTTGATGCGGCCCTTGGTGACGGCGGGGCGGGTGTCGGCGGCCGACGCGCTGCCGGCTTGCGCGCCCCACGCGCCCGCGGCGGCGAGGCCAAGGCTGCGCTGCAACATCTGACGGCGGGTGATCTTGCATGATTCTGAGTTGCTCATAGTCGGCGTTTCCCTGCCAAGTGTGTTTCTTGTTTCCGCGATATCGGCGCGGAATCTAGAGTGGAACTGCGTGCCAGACAAGCGCCTTTCAACAAGGGCTGCGAACTTTCTCTCCGCCGGAAATCAGATTGCAAGTTCCGGTGGCGCCAATTACGGTTGCGCAGATTCTTGAGAGCATGGAACGCATGATGTAGCCAGCAAATCCGGGGGCGATTCAAGCGAACCGTGCAATGTGAGAATGTGCGAACGTGAAACTGAGACTCAAATCCATTCCGAAGTATGTCGGTTTTTTCTCGGAGCTGCGGCGCTACCAGAAGATGGCCGGGGCGGAGAAAGTTGCCTGGCGCGATCTCTACCCCTGCTTCGATGAGAGGACCGCCACGACCTCGTTTGACACGCATTACTTTTACCAGGACATCTGGGCGTTCCGAAAAGTCCTGGAGAGCGGCGTCAAAGCCCATGTGGACGTCGGCTCCAAGGTTGATTACGCGGGTTTTCTTTCGACGATCACGCATCTCACGTTTATTGATATTCGCCCACTGACGACCGACCTGCCGACCTTGGAGGGCAAGGCCGGCTCCGTTCTGGCGATGCCTTATCCCGACGATTCGATCCCGTCGCTGTCCTGCCTTCACGTGGCCGAGCATGTCGGGTTGGGGCGTTACGGTGACCCGATGGATCCGCTGGGCACGGCGAAAGCTTGCAGCGAGCTTCGGCGCGTGCTTGCGCGGGGAGGAAGCCTTTACTTCGGCCTGCCGGTCGGGAAACCGCGCGTCTGTTTCAACGCCCACCGCATCCACTCCTCGGAGCAGATACTGGGTTACTTCGAGGGACTGAAACTCGTGGAGTTCGCGTTGGTGGACGACGGCGGCCATTTCAGGCGCAATGAGAAGCCCGAGGCGGGGACCGCTCAGAAATACGGTTGCGGGCTTTTTCATTTCACGAAATGAGCGGCACACGATGACGGAGTTCCGCAACATCCTCATCATCCAACTCGGCGACATCGGCGACGTGGTGCTGACCACGCCGACGATCCGCGCCGTCAAACAAGCGCATCCCGGCGCGCGCGTTTCCATCCTCGTGCGCGAACCGTTTTGCTCCTTGCTCCGCGCGGACCCCAGATTGGACGAGGTCATCGGGCTGGCGAAAGGTGACGGCTCGTTCTTTCGCAAGCTGCGCGAGCAATTGCAGTTCATCCGCCGGCTTCGCCAGACGCGCTACGATCTTGTCCTTCACCTTCGCACGGGCGACCGGGGCGCCATTCTCACTCTCCTGACCGGGGCGCAGGAGCGCGTCGGCTGGGGAGTCGGCCCCGGCCGAAACTGGAAACGCCTTTGCTTCACCCAAGCCATCCGCAACTCCCCGCCCGGCCCGCCGAACGTCCATCCCGGCGCGAACCAGTCGTTGCGCATGGTGCGCGCCATCGGCATGGACACGGCAGATTCCACGCCGCGGCTGCACGTCGCGCCAGCCGACTCCCGCCGGGCCGTGGAACTGCTCGCCGAATGCGGTCTCGCGCCCGCCGGGCCGTGGGTCACGATCAATCCTTTCGCGCGATGGAAATACAAGGAATGGGACGGTGGGAAATGGCAGGAGGTCATTGACCGGCTCTGGGACGCGCACCGGTTCTCCGCAGTGTTGATCGGCTCTCGCGAGGAAGCAGCGGCGTGCGCGAACATCATCGCAGGACGCGAAGGGCGCGCGTTCAATCTAGCCGGGAAAACCAGCCTCGGCGAACTTGCGGCGATTCTCTCCTTGAGCAGACTTCATCTCGGCGTGGACAGCGCGGCACCGCACATCGCCGCCGCGGTTGGAACGCCCACCGTCACGATCCACGGTCCCACGGACTGGCGCGCATGGCGCATCGCCGACGACCGGCACAGGATGGTGACTCCGGCGATGGACTGCGTCCCGTGTCATCGGAAGGGATGCGACGACAGTGGGCGAAGCCTCTGTCTGGAGCAACTGGATGTGGCAACGGTGATGAAGGCCGTGGAAGAATACTTGCAGAGCCGTCAGCAGAAACAAACCTGACCGTTCGCTGTCGTCCACGCGCAAATGCCGCTGGCAAAGCGTTGTCAACGGACCCGCCATGCTCTATAAAGTTCGCGTTCCATGCGCCGCCCCAACACCACCAATAGTAGTGCCGCCACATGACGAGCCAAGCTCACCATCTCCGTCGCGCGTGGCTCGTTGTCGGACTGCTCTGGGTCGTCGCGCTCCTGAACTACCTCGACCGGGTGATGATCACCACGATGCGTGGATCGTTGATGGAGGCGATCCCGATGACCGATGCGCAGTTCGGCCTGCTCACCTCGGTGTTTCTTTGGGTCTATGCCGGGTTGAGTCCCTTCGCGGGATTCCTGGCGGATCGCTTCAGCAGGAGCCGCGTCATTCTCTGGAGCCTGCTCGCCTGGTCGGCGCTGACATGGCTCACGGGTCACGCAAAAACCTTTGAGCAGCTTCTCGTCGTGCGCGCACTGATGGGGATCAGTGAGGCCACCTACATCCCGGCGGCGCTCGCGCTCATCACCGATTATCATCGCGGCACCACCCGCTCGCTGGCGACGGGCGTCCACATGACCGGCATCAGCGTCGGTTCCGGGCTGGGCGGCCTCGGCGGCTGGCTCGCGGAACGGTATGGATGGAGTTATGCGTTCACCCTTTTCGGCATCATCGGCATCGTCTATGCCGTGGTGTTGATGTTTGCGCTGCGTGACGCGCCGCGCGAAGAAGCTGAAGCACCGGCTACGGCGGACAAGAAGCGTGGGGCCGGCTTTGTCGAAGCGATGGTCAGCTTGTTCGGCAGCGGCACGTTCCTGCTCATGCTCGTGTTCTGGGGGTTACTCGGCATGACCGGCTGGGCGGTGGTCGGGTGGATGCCGACGTATCTGAACGAGCACTTCCATCTTTCCCAAGGCGTGGCCGGTTTGTCGGCGACCGGCTATCTGCAAGGCGCGTCGCTGGTGGGCTTCCTCGTCGGCGGTGGTTGGGCCGACCGTTGGAGCCGCACCAACAAGCGCGCGCGCATCCTCGTGCCAGTCATCGGCCTGTGCCTCGCGGCGCCCGGCGTCCTCATCGCGGCACAGACCACCCTGCTGCCCGTCGCCATCGGCGGGCTGATGCTCTACGGTTTGGCGCGCGTCTTCACCGATTCGAACATGATGCCGATCCTTTGTCTCGTATGCGATCCGCGCTATCGGGCGACAGGCTACGGGGTGTTGAACCTGTTCAGTTGCGCCGTCGGCGGCCTGGCGATCTATGCCGGCGGCGCGCTGCGCGATGCGCAGGTGAACGTCAGCAACCTGTTCCTGGCTGCCGCTTTGAGCCTGTTCGTCTGTGCCGGCCTGATGTTTCTTATCAAGCCGAAGCGGACTGAGACTGAGAGCTAAGTCATGACCATTCAACTGAAACAGTCCCTCACCCCGGCCCTCTCCCCGTCAGACGGGGAGAGGGAGGCGTTTCGCGCGCTGCTTGTTAGCTCATTGGATAGCGTCCGCGCTCGTAATAGAGGCAAGCGATTCCCTCTCCCCATCGGATGGGGAGCAACGGTGTTGGATTGCAAGATGTTTTCATGCGGGTTTGAGTGCATGATTCATTTGGATCAACAGTTTCCTCATCACGGCGGCCAGGGCGACTTTGGCCGGTTTGCCGGCCTCACGCAGTCGCCTGTAGAAACGGCCCAGCCGGCTCTGAGCCATGCGCGCCACGCTCACGGCGGCCATGTAGAGCGCCCGTCGCACGGCCGCTCGCCCGCCGCCGATGTGGCGCTGGCCTTGCCACGGTCCGCTTTGCCGTGTCCAAGGCGCCAAGCCCCCCAAGGCGGCGGTTTGGCCGCGGTTGAGTTGACCCAGTTCGGGCATCTGACAGAGCACGCTGACGGCCGTCAGCGTGCCGATGCCGTCCAGCGCGGTGAGTTTGTTGATTTGTGCCTGCCACTGGGGCGATCGGGCCAAGGCGGCAGCCAGTTCGATTTCAGCCGCTTCGATCCGGCGGCTGAGTTGGCCGATGAGTTGGGTGAGTTGTTTGCGCACGAAAGCCTCGGTGGCGTGTTCGGCGTGGTTGCGAGCGGCTTGGAGTTGTTCGAGCAGATGCAGCCGCCATTGCACCAAAGCGCGCAGTTGCCGCAGACAAGCGTCCGGCAGCGGGGTTGGATCGGGACGCAGGGCGGCGCCGTAGGCGCTCAGCACGCTGGCGTCAATCGGGTCGTTTTTGGCGCGCTGGCCTTGAGCCAAGGCGAAGTAGCGGACTTGGGCGGGGTTGAGGACGCTAACGGGGATCTGCGCCGCGTGCAGTGCGGCAACCACAGCGCGTTCGTAGCCCCCTGTGGCTTCGCAGAGGACGTGCGCGCCGGGAACGCTACGCAATCGTTTGATGAGTTGGCGATGGCCGGCCGCCGTGTTGGGCAAACTCAGTTGCTGGCCTTGGAGGTGGAGTTGCAGGGTGGCCTTGGCGATGTCCAGGCCGGTGTAGACGGACGAGGTTGTTTCGGTCAAGTTATTCATGCTGTTCGGGCTCCTACTTGCACATACGAGCGCGTCGCGGCTGTGACGGCTCCATCAACGGTTCGAGTGACGGACAGAGGCGAGAGCGACTCCGGCTCCCCAACGAACGCGTGCAAACGGTTCCAGAGGGCAACGAGCGCGCCCAACATACAAGAGGGCAAGGGTGAGGGGCCGCGGCGACTACATGGATGCGGCTAGGAAACAACCATGCCCCCCTCCGGAAATCCACTGCCCTACACCGACACGAAGCCGGTCGGCGCGGCGGACTTTTACTTCGCGATCAACGCAACCTTCCGCTTCGTGCTAAACAAGCTCGGCATCGAGGGCTTGCGCCGATACTGGACCGACCTTGGTGGGCGCTACTTCGCGCCAGTCGCGGCGCGGTGGAGCGCAGGTGGCCTGACCGCCGTCGCGGAATACTGGCGCGCTTTTTTTGCCGCCGAGCCGGGCGCGGAAGTCGAAGTCCGCCAATCGTCGGACGCCGTTACGCTCGACGTGAAAGTCTGCCCCGCCATCAAACACCTTCGTGCGCACGGCCGGGGAATCGTGCCGTGTTTCTGCCAGCACTGTTACTTCATCGGCGAAACGATGGCCGCGCCTGCCGGACTGACGGTTCGCGTCGAAGGCGGCAACGGCTCATGCCGGCAGGTTTTTCTCCGTTGCGAAGCCGCGTCCGCGCCGCAGGACCTCGCGCACATCAAGGAGGCGTCGTCATGCTAGGCTGCTACGACTTCTGCGGCCACTACGAGTGGACCTTTGAGTGGTTCCGCCAGCAGGGCGGCGAGCCGTTGGTGCGAGAGTATTGGAATGAGGCGATTCGTCATGACTCGCAGCGCCACGCGGCGACGCTCATCGGCGCGAAGGGCATCGAGGGGATGAAGGAGTATTGGGGCCACACACTCGCCGACGAGGGCGCTGGCTACCACTGCACCGCCACGGACGCGGTGTATCGCATAGACATGTTCGCCTGTCCCTCCAAAGGCTTCCTGACACGCAACAGCCTCCGCCAATACCACGACTACTGCGACCACTGCATGGGCTGGATCGGGCCGTTGCTGAAGGAATGCGGCTGGGTTGTGGACCACGAGCACAACCACTGCGGCCAATGCTGGTGGGAACTGCGCCGCAGCGACGATCCCACGCCGCCGAGCGAGCCGGGAAAGCTGAGCGGCGAGCACGATGTCCGCCAGCGCGCCGACTGGCAACCGCCAAATGGAACGATGGATGTCTATGAACGCGCCAATGACCCCGACAACAAGACGACGCGCAAGACTGACTGATGCGTGTCTTTGGATTACTCTTATGACCACCACGATCTCCTCCGCGACCGAAGGCTGGCAACGAATGCCCGATCTGCCGGAGCCGAACGGTGGCATGATTTGCTTCGCGGTAGGCGAGGACATCATCGTTGCGGGCGGGACGAACTGGGAAAACGACACGAAGAACTGGCTGGCGAAACGCTGGCGGTTTGACGCAAAGGCGAACTCGTGGAAACCGTTGCCGTCGTTGCCCGCACCGCTCGCTTATGCGGCGGGTGGCGGGTTTCTTACCGCCGGCGGCAGCGACGGGCAGAAAACGTCCGACTCGATTCTGGAATGGAAGGTTGACCGTCCTCCCCGACAGCCTGCGCGTCTGCCGCAGCCGGTAACGCTCGCGGGAGCCGGTTTTGCAGATGGTTGGTTGTTCGTGATCGGTGGCGCTGCGGACATCGCCGATTTCAGCACGGTCACGGCGCACTGCTTCGAGTGGCGCAACGGCTCGAAGGAGGCACAGCGTCTGCCGGATTATCCCGCCGGTCCGACCGCTTTGGTGGCAGTGGCTGCCGCCAAGACGCGTGTCTTCGCCTTCACAGGCGCGACTTGGGAGGCGGCTGGCAAACAGGTGGTGAACCGCAGCGCCGCGTTCGCGCTCGACCTCGCGACACGAGCGTGGAAGCCGATCAGCCCGTATCCATTCGCTGCGCGCGGCGTCACGGCGGTGGCGCTGAATGAGAAGCGGATTTCCCTCGTCGGCGGCTACAAGAGTGAAGGCTTCACCGACGAGAGCTTCATCTACGACATCGCCGCCGACCGCTACGAACCGAGCGCGCGGTTGCCCATCCGCTCAATGGTCCATCTCGTAAAGACGCACGACTGGCTGTGGGCGCTCGGCGGCGAAGACCGCCCCAAACACCGCTCGGCGGCGTGCTGGCGGATTCGGCTCAGCGAGCTGTTGCGGTCACGATAGTTGGCAGAGCACTTCCGTCAGGGCCCGGCTTATGCCCTGAGGTTCGACCCCAATCGGCGCAACTGCTCCACCGAAGCCGACGCCATTGTCCCGTCCTGGTAGATGCCAACGTTGAAGGTCATCGGAGCCTGATGGGCGTTGCAGGCGCGGACAAAGGCGATGACCTCGTCGTCCGTGTAGAGCGGCTTCGGAATATCCGTGTTCCGCTTTGTGTGAACCCAGCCCCGGTGGTCCAAGCACGTCCAGCCAAACCATTGCAGACCGTTGTTGAGGTAGCGGCTCGTCGCCGGGACCTTGAGGTTGACCAACTCCCCGGCCCAATAGTCCTGATGAGTCGTGTAGAGATAGGTCTGGGCGACACCGGCGTTGTAGGTGACCAAGCGGCCGGGAAACCCGATCTTCGCCGCCACAGTGAATCGTTCCCACGGAAACTGGAAACCGGTCATGTCCGTGGTCACCGAATTGTGCGGCCCTCGGGGATCGAGAGAGTAGGAGCTGTCGAACCACCACGCCTTGATCTTCTTGCCATATCGCCGGCCCATCCACGCGATGATCTCAATCAGGTTCCTGGCGAGGATGGTCTTGTCCTTTCCGTCATAACCAACCGCCTTTCGCCACTCGGGATCGTTCCGGCCGTTGCAGGAGTGATTCCAATACACAAGGAGCGGCAGACCATGGGCGGCAAGGGCGTCCGCAAGCTCGCCAATCAAATCCCGCTTGCAGGTTCGGCCGGGCAGAAGGCGGTCAATGACCGGGTGCGGAGCGGGAAGCATTTGTAGAGCGTGGGCGGCCGTGAAAAGAACATAGTCGGCCCCGGCATGCCGAACCTGCTCCACGAACTCCTTCAGCTTGAAGGCATCAACAGCTCGCTGAAACGGCAACGGATCGCCGTTGCGGGGGACAGTCTGAGCCGTCCAATGGACTCCAATCCCGTAACGACGTTTTGCCAGCCAGTCGGTATTGGCCCGAGTGTAGTCGGCCGTTTCACCCGCGATAAGCGGAAGCACCGGCATTCCCATCCCGGCCATCGCAAGACGTGCGAACTCCCGACGATTCATGGTGACTCTCTCATCGCAGAGAGGAACTTCGATTCCTAGCTGCGCCCACGTCAAACATTCACCGGCTTGCCGGTCATCGCCGACTTGCCTTCGGCGAGGGTCAGCTTCAGGCCGTTGCGGGAGCTGGCAGCGGTCAGGAGATTCTTCGGCGCTTTGCCGTCCACGACATCCACGGCGTGGCGCAGTTCGGCCACGTAACCGTCCTCGTAGCCGGAGAGGTCCACTTTCTCGGAGGTGCCGTCCGGCTTCCAGAGCGTGAGCGGGAAGCCCATGCGCGAGTTGAACTGGAGCGTGCCGTTCTCGAAGTAGAAGTCGTAGCCGTGCTCGAAGCACAGTCCCTTGGTCGCCACCGCGCCGCCTTGGGCCGTGATGACCGGGCCTTTCGGGCCAAACGAATACTCCGTGACGACATAGGTGACCACGCCCTTGGCGACGATGCCCTGGCTGCTCACGCGCTTGGGCATGCCGATGGCGTGGACGATGAAGTCGGAGTCGTGGATGTGCAGGTCAATCAGCGGGCCGCCGCTGGCCTTGGCCGAAGCGAGCCAGTCGCCCACGAGCCAGTCGGGCTGCGAGATGATGCGGCGCAGGTGCGCGCCGCGCAGCTTGCCGTAGCGGCCGTCGGCGACGCACTCGGCGGCAAACTTGAACTCCGGCCAGAACCGGATGACCTGCGCGAGGAAGAGATGCTTCTTCGACTTCTTGGCAGCGGCGACCATCGCGTCGGCGTCCTTTAGCGCGGCGGAGATGGGCTTTTCGCAGATGACGTGCTTGCCGGCCTGCAACGCGCGGATGGTCACGTCGCGGTGAGCGCCGGTCGGCAGACAAATATCCACAAGCTGCACGTTCGGGTCGGCCAGCAACTTGTCTACTTCCTTGTAGGTGGCGATGCCGGTCAGGTCCTGCACTCCGCCGGAGTCGCCGATGTTGCCCTTGATGTCGCGCCAGTCGCCGGTGAGCCGCTTGTCAATGCTGTCGCAGATGGCGACGACGCGCGCGTTCTGGATGTTCTTGTAGCCCTTGAAATGGGTGACGCCCATGAAACCGAGTCCGATAAGTCCGACGTTGACCATGTTGTCTCCTGTGTTAGTGGTGGAAGGTTTGTGTTGTCGAAAAGTCGCGCCGCTTATAGCAGAGCGGCTTTCACTTGTCAGGCGGAGAAATTGGCCGGAAATCTCAAGAAGCTTCCGGCTTCGCGGCGAATGCCTGCCTCACGGTAACCGCTCCTCCATGTCCCGCAACAGTGCAGCGTCCCATTCAGCGGCCTGGATCCAAGTGCGGAGCTTCATGTCCTCGCGCGTGGCGCGCATCACGGGCGCGGTGTTCGGATCGGTGCGGTTCCAGAGTTTTGTGTAAACGTGCTCCATGTAGCGCAACGCCAATTGCCGCCAGAGGTCGCGCTCGCTGCTGGACTCGGCGATCCGCATCAGTGAAGCGGCGGCCATAAAGCGGCACCAAGTGAAGGCCGAGAACTTCAAACCACCGGTGGTCTGGCGGTCGTCAAGATCAATGGTTGCCAGCGGCGGCCGGCGATCAATCCGGCTCGTGCATAGCCACCACCGGGCAACCCGCCTCATGCGATCCTGGACGTTGGGCTCGCCGTGGAAGACGGGCGTGCCGCAGGCGACGAGGAAATGATACGTGCCCATCCCTTGGTCCGGCAGGTTCCGCTCGTGGAAGGCCTGGCCGCGGCCGATCATGGCAAATCGGTAAGGCCAACACCCGATCGCCTCTTGTCCCTCCATCCAATGACCCATTCCCCGGCGGGCCGCGTCCAGCCAGGACTCCGGCGGGTGACGGCCCCGTTTCTCCAGCGCATGGTAGGCCCGGGCGAGCGCCATCGTGCCCAGCGCATTGGAGTTCTGGCAGTCCCACGTTGTGCCTTCGTGGTGCTGGAACTTGCCCGGTTGGAACTCGCTGGCCGCCACCCAACGGGCGGCCATTTCGAGCCGGCGGAGGTCTTGTTCCGAAGGCTCCAGGCCGAGTTCGAACGTCTTGACCAGGTGGTTGATCGCGATGCACGTCTCGACGCCGTTCACATCGGGAAGCTTGTCGCCCAATCGCTGGAACGACGGGATCATTTGGCAAAGGCCGCCGTATTGATTGCGATTGGCCGGGTCTTCGACGTGCTGGCCTTGGAGGGCGTAAGCTCGCGCCGCCAGCGCCCGGCGGCGCCATTGCTCGTCGCCCGTGTCACGCCAGGCGTAGGTAAAGCACACGGCCGCGGCCGCCGCGTCGCGGAAATCGTATTTGTCCTCTTCCGAGTAGATGGCGCCGTAATGCCGGTCACCCGGCTCCATGACCTGCCGCCGCCGGCACCACTCCAGCAGATCGTTGAACATCGCCCGAAGCTCCTTCTTGCCGAAGCTGTCGCGCCGCAACAACGAGTAGAACTCGCCCCAAGCGTCCTGGCCCAGAATCTCCCGCTCCTGCACGCGGGTGTCGCGCCGATAACCGGTGAACGGCACGGCCGAGTCGGCGGCGCTGGACGCGTCTTCGCTGGCGGGATAGACGAGAACCGATTCCAGCGGGCCGCCCTCCGGTGCGCCGGGCGCTTTCAGGTAGAGACTCAGCATCCGGTTATCAATGCGCACCGACGGCAGTTCGGCGCGCCCGTCACGGACCGGCACTTGCTGAAAACGGCTGCCGTCAAAGCCCACCGCCAGCGAGGTCGGGTTGCCGCGCGGTTGCAGGGCCACGGCGTATTGGCCCGGTGGCAAGTCCCATCCGTTGACCTCGAAGCTGTAAACGTCGTGCTGCTGCCAGCGTTCAAAAGGCAGGTTGTGATAGAACCACGGAAGCTGGGCCGTGAAATCTGCGCCTACCAGACGCACGCGTTCACTTGGCGGCCCCGGCGACAGTTTCTTCTGGCCCGGTTGGTTTTGTGGCAAGTGAGTCAAGCTGGCCTCGGGCCGCTTGGCGTCCGGCGGCATGGCGTCGAGCGCAAGCACGGTGCCCCGGGCCAGTTGGCGGCCGGTCTGAAGGTAGCTTTCCTCGAACGACGCACAGCCCTTCTGCCGCGCCAACAACAGCGTTTCGATCGTATAAGCCAGCGGCGTGATCCCCGATCGAGGGAGCACGTTGAAGGCGGCCGGCTTTTCCTGCCATCTCACCCGCTCGAAGGGAAGGCCAAGCTCGCCCCGCCACGCACCCAGCAGCGCCTCGCTGCCTCGACCTGGCGGGCCCAACGCTTCCAGCGCTGTCCGATGCCGGCCGTTGTGCAGGCTCGCAAAGAACACCGCCCGCCACTCGCCCAACAACGGCCACAATGCCTTCACCTCCGGCAGTCTGCGGTCGTGCCAGCCTTGAGAGACATTGTCGCCCACGCCTTCGGCCAGCGCGGCGGGCAGGTTGTAATACGTCGAGCCATAATGGACGCCGTCCACGTTCACGACCGGCACGAAGCAGAAGGCGTAACGATCGAGCCACTCGCGGTGAGCCAGCACTTCGTCCATCCATCCTTCACACGCATACATGCCCGCCGTCTCCGCGCTGTGCTCGCCGGCGATGACGACCACGTTCTGCCGCTGCGGGTCATCGCCGGGTTTCGCGATGCGCACTGCGCGGATCGGATATCCGTGTGAGCGGCTGTGGCGGGTTTCGCCAACGGTGAACGAGCGGACCAACTCTGGATGCGCCGCCGCCAGTCGCTCAAGCAGTTCATCGCGGCGCTGGAGTGTGTAGGGAGTCGGCGCCGCGAACCACATCTGCGGCGCGGTCAGACGCAGCCGGTAGCGCACGCCGTAAGGCACATGTTCACGGTCGCCATAATGAGCGTCAAACTCAGCGCAGCCGGTCGGCGTGAAAGGCACGATCTCCATTTGCTGCGGCTCCATCGCGATCCACCTTCGGCCATCGGCGGACCATACCGTGGCGCTCTCATGAAACACGGTCCGCCCAGCGTGATTGAAATCAGCCACCTCCAGCGTAATCGTCCGTCCGACCGCCTGCGGGCACTCGATTTTGAAATAGAACCGCCAAGCATAGGGTTCAAGGCCGACCCGGGATCGGAACCGATAGTGATCCGGACCGACCCTGGCAAAGCCGTGCCCGTTGCCGCAGTGAATGGTGCTGTCGAAGGTGATCCCGTCAATGCAGACGCGCTGCCCGCCGGGTTTCCACAGCGCATCGGCGGTAGCCGCGCCATGCACACAAACGGCTGTAATGACCGGGACAAACCACGCGGCCATCCTTGCGCACTTCTGGATCGGTTTCATAGCGAGGCCATCAACTGGAGAAATGTTTCGCCACCACCTTGGCTAGCTCCGGCTGGTTGTAGATGGAGTCCTGTGTGAAACCGGGGTTCAGCGGGTCCTGACTCGGTATCGTCGCCCAGACCATCGGACACAGGCCCAACTCGATGAGGATCCCCAGCGACTCGTCGAATTGCGCAGCGGCTTTCTGCACGTTGCCCGTCCACCCTTTCGCGCCGGAGCCTTCCGTCAGAATAACCCACAATGGTTTTCGTGGGAACACCGCCGCGTCCCGGCGCAGGCTTTCCTTTGCGTTCTTCTGGCCGGCGAACGTCTCGCGGAAAATCACGTTCTCTGCCTGGCCAAGGCTGTCCAACCGCTGCATGGGCAACGCGGGATTGGAAGTGTTGCAGGTGATCACCAGTTGCTTTCCCGGTGCCGCTTCGCTCGCCGCTGCATAGACGCGTTTGACGTGCTCGCGCAGGCTCTTTTGGTGAAATGCGATGCGAACGGCCTCGTCGGCCTGCGCGAGATCCTGCCCTGTCTCTTGCTTGAAAGCTCGGCGGCAGAACTTGCAGAAACACGTGGTGCCGACGAACGAGTAGTATTGCGGGTTGTCGAGGAAGATGCCGTCGGCTCCCGCCGCGGCATAGCCGCGGGCTATCCGGGCGACGTGCTGCGACCACGGCGAGTTGTAACAAAACGCGTAGCGCAGATGCCACACGTGGCGGCGATTAAACTGACACGCTTTCCCATCAACCGTCGTCTGCACCCAGTCCCGCCTCTCCGGCGACATGAACGATTCTTCCGTCGTCGTCGTGACGTAGTAGCAAACCGCCTTGAGGTTCTGTGCGTGCGCCTTCTGGATGAAAAACGCGATTTGGTCCCACGTGCCCGCGGGACACCAACCGTTCGTGGTTTCGGGACAGCAATAGAGAAGCATCACCGTCGCTCGAAATTCCTCGCGTGCGCGTGCCAGATTCGGCACGTCACGATACTCGGCGGACAAGATGCGCGCCTTGTGCGCCCATTCCGGAGCCTCCCGCGGCTCCGGCAGGATCGTCGCGGCACTCCGCTCGCCCGCGGCGGCCTGTTGGGATTTGAGAAGCGCAAGGCCGCCCGACATTGCGGCGACTTCGGCAACAAATGTCCTTCGTGTCATCATGATCGTTCTCCTTGTTGGGTCTCTTATTCGACGGATTCAGCAAAGCGACTCATGGTTCCGCGGCAGCTAGCCATTCGCGCCATGAAAGGATATGGCGGCGCATCAGCCGCTCTGCCGCTGCGGGAGATTGCTCGCGCAAACAGCGGAGTATCTTCTCATGCGAGGCGACTGTCACGGCGCGCGCCCGCTTGGTTTGCTGTTGATGGGCGCGAAGCATCGCCAGCCACAGTTCCAATTCGTAGCGCAAGGACTTCCACAAGCTCGCGAGACGACGATTGCCCGAAGCGACCAGGATCGCCTCGTGAAAATCCAAGTCGAGCTGCGTGAGTTCCTTTGGGGACCTTGCGAGCTTCGTCGCGGCGACGTTCGCTTCAAGCTGCCGCGAGTCTTTCCTCAGCCGTGACGAGGCCAGGCGCGCCCCAACCGGTTCCAGCGCCAGCCGCAACACGAACAGTTCCTCGAAATCCTCCGGACGCAACGTCCGCACATACGCCCTGCCCGATTCGCTGAACTCCACCAATCCCTCGCGTTCCAGGGCAAACAATGCCTCGCGCACGGGCACGCGGCTCACTTTCAATGCCCGCGCCACCGCCGCTTCCGCCAGCAGCGTGCCTGCTGGCAGCTTGAATGCCAGAATGTCCCGCCGCAGAGCCAGCAAGGCCGATTCCGAGCGGGCGGGCGCACTTGTTCGTTGAGTCATGGATGACGGTATACCGTTTGAGACAATCCGCTGTCAACAAGAAACGGTATACCGTCACAGGCCAGACACTCTTGTCTGGCTGTCCGCTGGATCGTTACAGCATGGCCAGACAGAGGGTGTCTGGCCTACTTCGCCGTGTAACCGCCGTCCACGGGCAGGTTGGCGCCGGTGACGTAGCGCGCCGCTTCGCTGAGCAGGAAGATCACCGGCCCACCGAGGTCGGTGTCGTCGGCCATCCGGCCGAGGAACGTGCGCGACTTGTAGCGGCTCAGGAACGGCTCCGGCTGGTTGTTGAAGAACCCGCCGGGCGAGAGGCAGTTCACGCGCACGTTGTTCGGGCCGAACAACGCGGCGTAGTAACGCGTAAGGTTGATCATGCCGCCCTTGTGGAAAAAGTAATCCGGCGGCGGCTCGCCCATGTTCGTGCCTTCGTAGAGTTCGAGGCTCGGCCCGATCATGCCCTGCATGGAACCAATGTTGACGATGCTACCGCTTTTCTGCCGGCACATCACCTCGCCGAACGCGCGCGTCATCAGGAACACACCCGTCGCGTTGACGCGCATGGATTCCTCCCACGCGGCAACTGGCGCGTTTGGCGATTTCATCGGGCGCGCCACTGAGTTGTTGACCAGCCCGTCCACACGGCCAAAACGCTCCAGCACACGATCACGCAGCGCCAGCACGGAAGCTTCGTCGCCCTGGTCGAGCTTCTCCGCCACGACGGAGCGGCCCTTGGCGGTTTCCTCGGCGGCGACTGCTTCCAGCTTGGTGACGTTGCGGGACGCAGCCACCAGCTTCGCGCCGGTCGCAGCGATGGCGGTCACCAAGCCGCGGCCAAACAATCCCGCGCCGCCGGTGAGGACGATGACCTTGTTTTCAAGACTGAATGAGTTCATCGGTAAACAGCGTCCGTCTTCTTGGCCGGCGCAGCTTTGTGGAACGTGGCGATGAGCTGTTTGAAATACTCGCCGATGCCGATCACATCCGCGCCGAGCGTGAAGATGGAGACACCTTCCGCCTCGAGCGCTTCGCGCGTATCGAGCATGCCGGCGGTGACGACGTATTTGCCGTGCTTGCGGGCGGCGGCGGCGACGCGCTTGCGCGCGGCGACGACCTCCGGCAGCTTGACCTGCGCCACTTTGCCGATGAGATGGCTGTAATCGCCGGGACCGAACAACAGCGCGTCGTAGCCCGGCACGGCCGCAATCTCCTCCACCTTTGCCAACGCCTCCGGCGACTCGATCTGGAGAATGAGCAGTCGCTCGCGGTTGCTGTGCTCGATGTATTCCGGATACGGCACCTGACAGTAGATGCCGTCCATGTTCCCGCCGTCAATCGGCCGGCGGCCGAGCGGATGAAACCGCGTCATCTCGACGATGCGGCGCGCCTCTTCCGCCGAGGAAACGTGCGGCACCATGAGGCCGGTTGCGTCGGCCTCGAACGGCTTCACGTATTCGCTGTAGGAGCCTTTCGACACGCGCACGATGGTGTCCATGTCGTAAAGCTTCGCGGCGCGGATCATGTGCTCGAGGTTGAGCCAGTCGTTCGGCACGTGCTCGTTGCAGAGCCACACGCCGGATGCGCCGGCCAGTCCGGCCAGTTCGACGACGCGGGGGTCAATCAGGTTCAGTTTCAACACCGTCGGACATTGTCCGGCGCGGAGTTCTCGAAGAATGCGGCTGGAGCGAAGTTTCATGATGATTGGTAGATTAGGAAACAATAGTTCGGGCTGAAAGCTCAAAGACGGCGCCGCTCATTTCACTGGCGGCTCCCAGATGACCACGCCCATATGATAACGGCGATGTGCGGGCGTGCCGTTGCTGTAGTAGGCGGTGAGAATCTTGCCGTCGCGCCTCTGGGCGCTGGCGGGATAACCGCAATCGCCGCTGACCAGATCGTTCACGAGCATCAACGGCTCGCCCCAGGTCTTGCCCTCGTCCGCGCTGAGTCTGGCGAGCACGCCAAACTGGCCCTTGATGCGGTTGCCATAGGTTACGAGCAGGCGCCCGTCCTTCAAGCGCATGAGATGCCCCGGATGCTGTGAAGCTCCGCTAAGTGGCTCAGAGGCGGCCCAAGTCTTGCCGTCGTCCTCGGAGCGGAAAAGGTCGAGTCGCTGTTTGGTCTTGCCGAGCGAACGGGCGGCGGCCAGCCACTTGCCCGAACCCAGATGAGAGATCGCGGTCTCGTTGTTCGAGTCGCTGATGCAGGACTGCACTTTCCACGTCTTGCCGTCGTCCGCGCTGCGGAACATCCATACGCCGTCCTGCTTGGTTTTCTTGTCGCGCGCGTAGCAGGCCACACGTAGTGCGCCGTCACCGCCGGGAAGAACGTCGCCGAACGGGATATATTCCGTCCGCCCTTCCGCGACCCGCGGGAACGATTTCTTGTCAACCTTCCACGTCGCGCCGCCGTCCGAGGAACGGCAGACCCACGGTGCCAACACCTCCACCAGCGACACGACCTTGCCCTTGTCGTCTTTCTTCAGCGACCAACCGGAAGGGAGCACGAGCAAGTCACCGTTGTTGGCCACGCCTGCCGCCAGGTTCATCCGGTTGGCCGAATCTTCGTGAGGTGCGGCCGTCCCGCGCTTGGACCAAAACAAGCCATCGCTCGTCACCCAGCATTCCGCATCGCCCTCCGCCCGTCCGTGGCTGGGTTTGCCGAAAATAGTGGCAACGATGGTGCCATCGCGGAGCGTGGCAAGGTTCGGCCAAGCGCAGACGTTGTCAATGGCGACGTAGCGCGTCGTGATGACCGGCGCAGCCGGCTCGGCAGCGCCAAGTTTCCCGGCGAGTGCGCCTGCCAGAACGGTAATAAGAATCAGTGATCGTTTCATAGAAACCTCATTTCTCCAGTTCGCCCAACACTTCACTAAGCTTCACCACGCGCCCGTCCTGCTCGCGGCTGCGGATGCCGGCAATGATGATGGCCATCAGCTCGATGGTTTCCTCGAACGGATACTGCCGCTTGCCTGTCCGCAGGAACTCGATGAACGCCACAAGCTGGCCTCGGAAGGCGTTGTAGGTGTCGCGCAGCGTGAGGGCGATCTGGCCCTTGGCGCCATAGAGATGCACGCCGCCAAAGCTGCCGTAAGCGTCATGGATTGCCGCGAGTGTGAGCTGCACGCCGCTGCGGTGGACCACATGAACAATGTCGGAGCCGTCGCAGTGGTTCGTCTGAACGGACTCGAACCCCGGCCCCACGAGCGGCTGGACCGCCTCCAGCGCGTGGATGCCGTAACGTTCCCACGTCTTGCAGGTGAAACTCGTGATCCAGCGCAGGTCGCCCAGTTCGTCGTGCCGCGCGGTCACATCGCGGATTTCGGGCGCGTAGCGCATGCCGCTGTTGGAGAGGATACGGCCCGTCTCACGATGCCAGCGGATGAACTGCCGCAGGTCGGGCATGTTGATCGCCATCGGCTTGTCCACGAACACCGGAAGGCCCGCCTCGATGAACGGCCGCGCGCGGCGAATGTGATCGTTGCCGTCGTCGGTCGCGACAACCACCGCGTCCACGTGGCCGATGACGTCTTCCGGTTTCGCAACGACATGCTCGATGAGCGAGGCGGCGGCGACCTTTGGCGCGTCGGCAGGATCGTCGGTCCAGACGTGCGTCACACGCGCGCCGGGAATGCGGACTGATTCGAGCGGCTGTGCGCCGAGGTATTTCGGAATCGCAGCGTAAGGACACTTTGCCATCTCGGCCGGGTTGTAACCGTTGATGATGGCCGACCACGAGTAAGGGTGGCCGTTGCCCTCGATCATGCCGAGCATTGCCAGACGGATTTCCTTGCTCATGCGATCTCCACCGCCTTTCCGCTGCGCGCCGATTCGAGCGCGGCGAGGTTGAACTTCAGCGTCTGCGCCGCTTCGTCGAGCGTGGCGAGCGGCGTGGGCTTGCCGTGCATGCCGTCGAGGAATGCATTCGCCTGCGCGATGAACATGTCGTCCCGCTCCAGCGGCACGGCCTTGTGATGCTCCCATGCGCTCGCGCCGCGCCGGAACACGCTCCATCGTTGCTCGTGCCCCTCGACACGCACGCTGCCGCCTTCACAGTGAATTTGTAGCGTCATTTCGCTGGGCGCTTGGAACTGGTTCAGCGCGTAGTTCACCAGCACGCTGCCGTTGCGCGCGGCCACGCTCACCGTGTCCTCGACCGTCACACCCTCCAGCGCCTGATGCGCCGCGTCGCAGAACAAACGCGTCGTTGGCCCGATGAACCACTCGACGGCGTTGGCAATGTGCGTCAGCGCGTCTTGGATTGCCCCGCCCCCCGATTCGTGCCGCGCGTAATAAATCTCCCGATACGCCGGCCGGAATGTTGGAAAGTGCTGGCCCGTTGCGACGCTCGCGTGCAGCGGCCGGCCAAGTTCGCCGCTCCGCAGGAACTCCCGCGCTCCGAGGACCCACGGCATCAGGTGATAGACATACGCCACCGCCGTGAAGCGGCCCGATTTTGCCGCCACGCCGCGCAGTTCGTCCACCTTCGCGAGGCTGGTGCTCAGCGGCTTCTCGATAAACACCGCCGCGTTGTGCCTAAGCGCGGCGAGGGCGATGTCAACGTGGGTGTGAGCCGGCGTGGCGATGACAATGCCGTCGTAACGGCGAGCGGTGAGTGCTGTGTTGAAGTCGCTGAAGCTGGCGACGCTGTATTGTTGCGCGACGCGTTGCAACAGCGCACCGTTGGCATCGCACGCCGCCACTTCCGCCCGTCCGGTGCGTTGGAAACAGCGCAGATGTCGCTCGCCGATGCTGCCACAGCCGACAATGAGAATGGTATCGTTCATGGAGAGTTCGCGGTTAGTTGGCATCAAAAGCGACGCAAGGTCAATGCGCTAGCGGAGGCAGAGTCCAGCGTGCCTGTCGGAGCACCGCTTTCGTCGGCGTCTTCATCTGTTCATACCAGATCGTCAGTAGCGAACCGTCACCGAGTTCCACCGTGCTCGGGTAGCCGAGATCGCCGCCGAGGCCGTCGCCGGAGATGATCATCGTCTCGCTCCAAGTCTTGCCGTTATTGGTGCTCAAGCGCGCCTGATTGCCGAACGGCGGGCGGCGGTGGCCGTAGGTCATGAGCAGGCGTCCGTCGCGCAGCTTCAGCAAATGCGAGGGGAGGCCGTAGCAGATGGGATGCGGCTCGCTCCAAGTCTTGCCGCCATCGTTCGACTCGGTCTGCAGGGTCCAGCCCGCGTTGGCTTTGTTGTGGTTGCGGATTTGCGCGACGAGCGTGCCGTCGTTGGCTTCGACGATGTGAAGTTCGTGATAGCCTTTCGTCGCGTTGTCGTCCTTGCGCGCGGGAATCTCGGCCAGCCACCGCCACGTCTGGCCGTCGTCGGTGGACTCGCACACGCCGATCTTCTTGTCGTCGGTCCACAACTGCTTGCCGGCATAGAGCAGCCGGCCGTCGCGAAGCTGGATGGGGCCGTGCGGGCTGCCCACGATGGTCGGCAACTGCGGGGACCATGTCTTGCCGCCGTCAGTCGAGCGGATGAGCCACACACCAAGCTCGGCTTTGCGTTCCTCTTCGTTTAACCGGTTGTGACAGGCCTGCCAGCGTGCAAGCTGTTCCGGCGACATCTTCACCGTCCCCCAACCCTTGCTTGTCAGTTCCCCGAAGATCTCCTGCTTCTTCAGATAGGACTCATAGGCGAGGGACGTGAACGTGGTGACGAGTAACGTGCCTTTGGCGGTCTCGATGACGCCAGTGTCCCGGTCGTCGGTCGCGGTATCAAGCAACACGCGCGGCCAACTCCACGTCGTGCCGTCGTCGCGCGAGGTCATCGCGTGGATTTGGCCGAAAGGACAGACGTGATGCTCGCGTCCGCCGGAATACGTGACCCAGAGTTCGCCGTTGGCCCGCCGCGCGATGGTGGGCCAGCCGTGGTAATACTCCGGCTGTTGACTGATGATTTTCGTTTCGATGATCTTCGCGTCTGAAGCCGCTGACACGCGGCGTGGCAAGCCAGCGAGTGCGGCGACGGAGAAACCGCCAGCGGCTTGGAGAAAGCAACGACGGGAAATGGATGTGGCGAGATGGGATTTCATGATCTTGATGTGTTTGAGGTTTGATTATGGAACAAATCGGAGCGAGAAGACATCCGCGTCCTTCATCACAAAGCGCAGGCGCACGGGCTTGCCCGCCAGGGTGCTGACATCGGCACCATTCTTCCACGTCACAGTCCGTTCGATGGTGTCGCCAAAAAGCGGTGGGCAGTCTTCAAGGGCAAAGCTGGGCACTACCTTGCCGCTCACGTCCTGGATTTCCACGCGCACACTGCCAGCGGCGGAGGTGGCGAAGTTCAGCGCGAGCTTCCCACCCTTGAAGGTCACCGCCTTGGTAAGCAGTTCGCCACCGCTCATCGGTGCCTGCACGGAGACGAAGCCGTCCAACCGCAGTGTGTAGCGACGCAGCGCGCCGTTCTTGCTGGCCCCGGTCCAGTAGTTCTCGGTGGCATAGAGGGACAGTTCGTTGGGCGCGCCTTCCAGCGCGGACTTCGTTTCCACGACCTGCCAGCCCAGGTAATGGCTACCGTAGAACCATGTGCCGGGCCGCTCGATTCCGGGCCGCAGAAACGCCTCACTCCAGCGCTTGAACTTCACCCCATCGCGGCTCGCCATGAACAAACCTTCCGTGATGGCCGTGCCGTAGCGTTCGGAGAACTTTGCGCGCAGTTCGCGATGCCCGCGTTCCGGAAGTGCCCGCATGGAGCCGGACCAGCCGCGTTCGATGTAGCGCGTGGGAAAGCCGATCAGCAGATGAGGGGCGCGGCGGCAGGGCATTACCGCGTTGGTGTAGAGTTCCTCGGCGGGCGAATCCGCATAGCTCAGGTTCTGCTGGTTTTCCCAATGGATGAAGTCCTTCGAGGTCGCCGTGCGAATGTCACGATGGCCGCTTGGTTTCCAGTTCTTCTCATCGGTCACACCTGCGGTGAAGTAGCGCCAGTAAGCCCGATACTCTCCGCGCACGGAGTCCCAGAAGGCGACGTTATGCGAATCGAAGGCGCCCGCCGTGATGACCGGCGCATCGCTCATCAAGGACCAACGCAGGCCATCGGCGGACTTGAACGCGGCAAGTCCGTTCGGTTTCTTGGAATGCACCAGCGCCTTGTAGCGAGCCTCGGGCGCCGCCTGGGGGTTGTCATCCCTGAAGAACGCCGCGTTCTCCATATCCAGGGTCATGTTGCCGGCCGGGCCGGGGACCAGCATGATGTTGTTGGCCTTGGAACCCTTGAACTCGTGCAATCCCAGCTCCGGCTTGGTCCAGCGGATGCCATCCTTGCTCTCGGCATAGCAGTAGAACATCGGGTGTTCGTTGGCCTTGAGTTTGCCGGCCTCGACAGTGAGGTGCCAGCCGCGGTAATACATGCGGTAGCGATCACCGTCCTTGAAGATGCTGTGATACCCGGTGGCACTGCCTTCCCACGGCGCATCATGCGTGATGGCGATCTTCTGCGGGACAGGATGATGCAAGCGTAACTCCGCCTTCCCGGTGAGCTTCTCCACCAGCGCGTCATCCACAAAGAGTTCGCGGCGTGAGTCGATATTGATTGGCGCGTCGGCTCCACAGACTTTGGTAGGTGCAAGCGCAAGCAGGCCGGCGGCGACCGCCAGCGATGATCGAAGGATGTTTTTGATGGTCATAGTGGTTGGGACAAGCGGTGAAATCAGGGGGCGAAACGGAACGCAAAGACATCCGCGTCTTTCATCACGAAACGCAGATGCACGGGCTTGCTTGCGAGCGCGCTGACATCACTGCCGTTTTTCCACGTCACGGTCCGCTCGATGGTGTCGCCGAAAAGCGGTGGGCAGTCTTCAAGGGCGAAGCCGGGCAATGCCTTGCCATTCGCGTCTTGAATCTCCACGCGCACGCTGCCAGCGGCGGAGGTGGCGAAGTTGAGGGAGAGATGCTTGCCTTGGAAACGCAGCGGTTTGGTGATGAGTTCGCCGCCGCTCATCGGCGCGTTGACGGAGACGAAGCCGTCCATGCGCAGCGTGTAGCGGCGGAGCGCGCTGCTGTTGTCAGTCCAGTAGCTTTCGGACGCGTAGAGCGAGAGTTCATCCGGCGCGCCTTCGAGCGCGGATTTCGTTTCCACGACCTGCCAGCCGATGTATTGATTGCCATAAGCCCATGTGCCCTCACGCTCGATTCCAGGGCGCAGAAAAGCTTCGTTCCAGCGTTTGAAGTTCACGCCGTCGCGGCTGGCCATGATCAGCCCTTCGGACAATGCGGTGCCGAGGCGCTGCCCGGCTGCCGCCGCGCGTAATTCGCGGTGCTCGCGTTCCGGCAGGGCGCGCGTGGAGTCGGACCAGCCGCGATCAATGTAGCGCGTGGGGAAACCAAGGAGAATGTGCGGCGCACGGTGGTAGGGCTTGATTTGATTTGTGTAGAGCTGCTCCGATGGCGCATCGCCATAGGCAAGGTCAGTCAGGTTCTCCCAGTGTAGAAAGTCCTTCGAGGTGGCGGTGCGTATCGCCCGGAAGCCCTGCCCGCCTCTGCCAACAATGACATCTCCCGTGTAGTAACGCCAATACGCCCGATACTCGCCGCGCGCACCATCCCAGAAGGCGAGATTCTGCGAGTCGAACCCGCTGTCGGTCTTGCCCGGCGCATCGGTGATGATCGGCACCTTGCTCATGGGCGACCAATGAATGCCGTCCGGCGACTTGAAGGCCAGCAACCCCTTCGGACTGTTTGAGCGAATGATGGCCTTGTAGCGCGCGTCGGGTGCCGCGTTCGGGTTTTCGTCTTTGAACACCGCCGGATGCGCGGCATCAGGATTGATCTCACCGACCTCGCTATTGGCCTTCGGTTCAAGCACCGCATCCAGCCCCATCGCCTTGCCGCTTGTGATGACGATGTTGTTGGCCTTCGACCCCTGAAATTCATGCAACCCGAGTTCCGGCTTGCGCCAGTGGATGCCGTCGTCGCTCTCCGCATAGCAGCAGAAACGCGGATGCGACTCGCTGATCTTGCCCGGAGTGAGGGCGATCTGCATGGCATTGTGATACATGCGGTAAAGATCACCGTCTTTGAAGATGCTGTGATAGTGGCTGACATTTCCCTCCCACGGCGCGTCGTGCACGATGGCGATCTCCTGCGGCACGGGATGATGCAACCGCAGTTCCGCCTTCCCGGTGAGCTTCTCCACCAGCGCGTCATCCACGAACAGCTCGCGGCGCGAGCCGATGTCGAGCGGCACACCGGCACCGCAAACATTGCTGATGGCAAGCGCAAGCAGACTGGCAGCAAATGCCAGTGACGATTTCAGGATGCTTTGGTGGGTCATGTGGATCGGGGTTAAAATTCGATTAGGGGGCGAATCGGAGCGCGAAGACATCCGCGTCCTTCATCACGAAACGCAGGCGCACGGGCTTGCCCGCCAGGGCGCTGACATCGGCGCCGGACTTCCATGTGACTGTGGCGGCGAGTTCATCGCCGTAGAGCAGCGGCATGTCGGCGAGCGCGAAGCCGGGGAGCGGCCGGCCGTGAGCATCCTGGATTTCGACTTGCACGGAGCCTGCGGCGGACGTGGCGTAATTCAGCACAAGATGGCCGCCGGAAAAAGTCATTGGGCGCGTGGTGAACTCGCCTCCGCGTGCCCCGGCGTGCGCCGAGGCGATGCGGTGGCGCGGCAGCACCAGCCGGCGGATTCGGTTGTCCGGCCACTGGTAATGCTCGCTGATGTAGAGCGACCATTCGCCGGGCGCGGTTTGGGCGATGCCGCACGCCGGCATGTTGTTGCGGTCGGTCCAGTTCTTTTCGTCGCGCCCGGGGCGGACCCATGCTTCGAGGAATGTCCGATCCCAGTTCACGCCGTCGCGGCTCGACATGAAGACGGCGTCCGACACGCCTGGATTCTTGTGCCCGGCGATCTTCTTCCGCTGCGGCATGAACCGTTTCGGAAACGAGAGCAGCATCTGCTCCGTGCCCGGGCACGGCAGCGTGGCGCTCGTGTAGAAGTGCTCGATCGGCGCGTCCTTGGCGTAGCGATTCGGCGTGCCGTCGCTCCAGTGCAAGAAGTCCGTGGAAGTGCTGCTCTGGATCGTGCGGACGTTGCCGGCATAGGCACGGTTGTAGCAGCGGTATTGGCCGCGCACGGAATCCCAGAACGCCAGGTTCTGGGAGTCGAACGCGCCCTTGGTCAGCACCGGCTCGCGTTGGAGCTTGCGCCAGCGCAAACCGTCCGCAGACGCGAAGGCATACAGCCCGCCGGGCGTGTCGCCCGTGATCCAGTTCTTGCCGGGCTGCTTCACACCGCCGAGCGCCTTGTAGCGTTCATCCGGCTTGGCTGCCGGGTTGGTATCAAGAAAGGGCGCGAAGTTGTGCGACTCGATTCCTTTCCAGATGACGTTGTTCTCCTTGGATTCATGGACTTCGATGAGTCCGAGCTTCGGACGGGCAAAATGGATGCCGTCCCGGCTTTCGACGACGCAGGTGACCTGGTCTTCGGAATGGTCCGCGCCGCCGACCGAGCCGCGGTAGTAGAGGCGGATGAGCGGGCCGTCCTGCACGACGCTGAAGTAAGCGCTGGCGATGCCTTCCCACGGCGCGTCGGTGACGAGCACGACCTCGCGGCGCTGCGGCTCCTGGAGCTTGAGTGACACGTCGCGGCGCGCAGCGACGAGCCAGTCATCCACGAACAGCTCCCAGCGCGAGCCGATGTCGAGTGCGGCGGCCTTGCTGCCTGACTCTGCCGCGGTGGCGTCGGGCAGTTTCCAGATGACCGTCCCCATATGATAACGGCGATGGTTGCTGACACTGGCTGCATAATACGCGGTCAGGATTTCGCCGCCGGGCAGTTGCACGCTGGCGGGATAGCCGCAGTCGCCGCTGGAGAGATCGCTGACCAATGAAATGGGGCCGCTCCAGGTTGCGCCTCCGTCGGAGCTGAGCCTGGCCTCCACGCCGTATTGACCCTTCACGCGGTTGCCGTAGCTCAGCAGCACGCGCCCGTCGGCCAGCACCATGAGATCGGCGGGATGCTGCGATGCCGCAGTGACCGCCCCCGTGCATTTCCACGTCGCGCCGTGGTCATTGGAGACGAACAAGTCCAGGTGCTGGTCGTCGAGGGTGCGTCCGGCAGCCAGGAGCCGCCCATTGGGCAGCACGAGCGGAGTGGTTTCATTGATGTTGCCTTTGCGAACCAGGCCGCGGGCCTCCCAGGTGCGGCCGTCATCCTTGCTGGCATAGAAGTAGTTGTTGAACTCCTTGGTGGGGCCGGACCAACTGTAAATGCACACCCCCAGCGCGCCGTCAGCAAGGGTCACGATGTCGCCGAAGGGCATGATGCGTGCCGGGCCGCCGGGCGGCGGCGGCACGGGCTTGTCGCTGCGTGTCCAGGTCCGCCCTCCGTCGTTGGAGCGGCAGATCCAGATCGGCAGCACATCACTGTCCTCTGGAATCCGGTGGCCGCGGAACGTGCCAGGCTTGGGCCGCTTGCTCCATCCCGAGGCCAGCACGATCAGGCTCCCGTCGCGTGCGAGACCGGCGGCAACGTTCATCCGGTTGTTGCCCGGCTCATGCGGAGCGGGCGTGCCGCGCTTTTCCCAAAAACGGCCGTCGCGGCTGGCCCAGCACTCCACATCGCCCTCCCATCCGCCATGCGTGGGCTGGTTGAAGATCGTGGCGACGATCGTGCCGTCGGGCAGGTGGGTGAGGTTGGGCCAGCAGCACACATTGTCGATGGCAACGAAGCGCTGGAGGATCGTGGCTGGCGTGGCGGGCTTGTCGTCCGCGTGAAGCACGAAAGCCGGTGCGCCGGGGAGCAGAAGCATGGCAGCGGCGAGGATCGAGGATCGGATGTTTTTCATGGAGTGAGGGTGGCGAAGGTCAGGTGAAGCATGGGTCGGTGAATTTGAGATCGCCTTAAGGCAGGAATTGGAAGGAATAGATGTCCGCGTCCTTCATCACGAAGCGAAGGCGCACAGGCTTGCCGGCGAGCCTGGATACGTCACGGCCATTTTCCCATGTCACAGCGCGCTCGATGGTGTCGCCGAAAAGGGGCGGGCAGTTTTCCAGCGTGAAACCGGGCAACGCCTTGCCATCCGCGTCCTGAATCTCCACGCATACACTACCGGCGGCGGAGGTGGCGAAGTTCAGCGTGAGTTTGCCGCCCGAGAACGTCAGGGGCTTGGTAACGAGTTCGCCACCGCTCATCGGCGCGCTCGCGGAGACAAAGCCATCCATCCGCAGCGTGTAGCGGCGCAGGGCGCAACTGGTGCCGGTCCAAAAGCTTTCGGGCGCGTAGAGCGAGAGCTCATTCGGTGCGCCTTCGAGGGCAGATTTCGTTTCCACCAAATGCCAGCCAATATATTGATTGCCATAAGCCCAAGTGCCATCACGCTCGATACCAGGTCGCAAGAAAGCCTCGTTCCATCGCTTGAACTTCACGCCATCGCGACTGGCCATAAGCAGTCCTTCGGTGATAGCTGTGCCGTAGCGCGGGTTGGAGGCAGAGCGTGACTCGCGATGCTCGCGCTCCGGCAGGGCGCGCATGCTTTCCGACCATCCGCGATCGATATAGCGGGTGGGAAAGCCGAGGAGTATGTGCGGCGCACGATGGTAGGGCTTCACTTGATTGGTGTAGAGCGCCTCGGGGGGCGAATCCTCGTATTTCAGGTCGGCCGGGTTCTTCCAGTGAAGAAAATCCTTCGACGTAGCGGTGCGGATCGCGCGAATCTTGCCGTTGAAGATACGCCAGTAGGCACGATACTCGCCACGCACGCCGTCCCAGAAGGCGAGGTTTTGCGAATCGAACGCGCCAGCAGTGATGACTGGCTCGTAGCTCATCGGCGACCAATGAATGCCGTCAGGCGATTTGAAGGCAAGCACTCCCCGTAAACCTGGACCGTGGACGCGGACACTGAGCAGAGCCTTGTAACGCGCGCTTGCGGGAGCATTCGGATTCTCGTCTTTGAACACAGACGGTTCGCCAGGTTCCGACCTTGTCTTCCCGATCATTTCAGAAACGAAGACGATGTTGTTTGCCTTTGAACCCTTGTATTCATACAACCCGAGTTCCTGTTTGCGCCAGTGGATGCCATCGTCGCTCTCCGCGTAGCAGCAGCGGATATCGGTAGGTGCATCCCCGGCGTTCTTGCCCTTTCGCACATCAAGCTGCCATGCCTTGTAATACATACGGTAGAGATTGCCGTCTTTGAAGATGCTGTGATACCCGCTGCCGCTGCCCTCCCACGGCGCGTCATGCACGATGGCGATCTCCTGCGGCACGGGATGATGCAACCGCAGTTCCGCCTTGCCGGTGAGCTTCTCCACCAGCGCGTCATCCACGAACAGCTCGCGGCGCGAGCCGATGTCGAGCGGTGTAACGGCCGCCTTCACATTTCCCAGCACGCTCATCATCTCTTTGCGGGTTTCGTTGAAAAGATGCAGCCCGTCGGCCCCGGCGGCATACCAGCGCGCGGCACGGGTCTCATACTGCTGGCGGCTGAGCAGGGTGTTGGGCACGGGCTTCATCTTGCCAGCGGCGATGAGCCGGTCCTCCTCGGCGGTTCGGTCGTGGCCTTTGAGGGTGGCCTCCTCGCCAAAGAGCACAGCGCAGCCACTGCCGCGCGCCATCTTTACGAACGGCGCGAGGTCGAACTCGTAACCGCCCAGCTCCCCCCTTGGTGGCCTCGGTGGCCAAGTAAACTCACCCACGACGAGATAGTCGAGCAGGCCATCCTTCAGCCACGTCTCGATGTCGCAGCCCCAAGTGCGATATTTCTTCCAATCCACGCGTGCTGAAAGCCCCAGATGCCGGCCTTTGCGCCTGCCCGCGTCATCAAGCAGTTTGCGCACCTCGCGCACGAAGGCCGTCATGATCTCGCCGCGCAGTGGCTCCCACCTTGGATCGGCAGCGTCTACCGTGAGCGCATCCACACCGTATTTATCCTTGAACGCCTTCGCCATTGGTTCCTCGTAACCGAAGAAGTTGGGAGTCCGCTGGAAATCGAGATTAATGCCATTGATGTCGCGCTCGACGACTTCGCGAAGGATGCCCAGCCTGAACTCGCGTGCTTCGGGAAAGGCATACGAGAGTTTCATCTGATCCTCGCCTTTCTTCCCGCGCACGCGGAACTCGGGATGCTTCCACCAGAAGGAGCTGTTCATCGTGCGCGGCAGCGTCTCGCCCATCCAGGCCGGGGAGAGGTCGCCATTCATGCGCAGCGACGCGTAGCAGGAGATACCCGCCTCGTGGCAGGCATCCGCGACCACCTTCAAGGTATCCACGCCATCGGCTGCGAGGCGATGCAACGTCTCGGCTGCCAGCTTGTCTCCGCGACGCGGAAACTCCGTCACTCCTGCGCCATACAGCTCGCTGACTTTGGACGGATAGTTCACGCGACTGCCCGACACGACGCACCACTCCATCACCGCCACCTGCGTGTCGCGCAAGCCGAGCATCTGCTTGCGCAAGTCTTCCGCCGTCTTGTAGCGCCCACTGTAAAAGGAACTGAAGCCATCGTCGTTGATGACGATGAGTTTCGCGCCGTTGCGCGGCTTGGGTGCTTCGGCGGCGCATACGTAGTTGGCTGCCAACGCGAGCAAACAGGCAGCAAGCGCCGGCGATGATCGGAGGATGTTCTTGTTGGTCATGGTGTGTTGGTAGGTTTGAGATTCGACTACGGCACGAACCGCAGCGCATAGACATCCGCGTCCTTCATCACAAACCGCAGGCGCACAGGCTGGCCGGCAAGCGCGCCCAAGTCGTCGCCGTTTTTCCAGCGCACCGGCCACTCCAGTCTGTTGCCGAGGATTTCAATGCAGTCGGCGGCGCTGAATCCAGGGATCGGTTTTCCATCCGCATCTTGAATCTCCACGCGGATGCTGCCAGCGGCCGACGTGGCGCAGTTGAGCATGAGTTGGCGGCCTGCAAACCGCAGCGGCTTGGTGACGAACTCGCCGCCCTCGAAGGAGGCGTTCACGGAGGCGAAGCCATCGAGCCGGAGCGAGTAGCGGCGCAGGTGCGCGGTGGGCTGAGCAGCGTCTTGATTGACATAGAGCGACATCTCGGCGTGGCCGGTCTGCACCACGTTCAGCGCGGGATAGCCGCAGCGGGAGACCCATTCATTCAGACGCAGGCTGGGGCGGATGAGAGCTTCGCGGAACGTTTGCTGGTAGGTGCGGCCGTCCCGCGAGGTGAGCAGCACGGAATCGGAAACGTCCTTGGCTGCCTTGAAGTAGCGCGGATCAACCTGAAGTCGCGCGGCATCTTCGTCGGTGATGCCCCGACGGCCCTGCATGAAGCGGGCGGCGGTGGCAATGTAGAGGCGCGGCGCGCGGAAGTAGGGGTGCGTCTGATTGATGTAAATGTGCTCCGTCTGCGGCGGATCGAACTGCATCGGCTGCGGCTCAGTCCAGTTCAGGAAATCCTTTGAGGTGGATCGCGAGACGCCGCGCAGTCCGTCCAGTCGCCATTCGGTGGCCGTGCTGACTCCTTTCGTGAAGGCCCGGAAATATGCGGCGTAGCATTGCTCCGCCTCCGACCAGAACGCCACGTTCTGCGAATCAAAAGCCCCCTTGGTGATGACCGGCTTCGTGCGGAGCTTCTCCCAGTGGATGCCGTCGCCGGAAACGAATGCAATAAGCCCGCCGCCGGGATTCTTGTAGGTTGTGCCGCCGAGTGCCTTGAAGCGTTCCTTCGCAGGCACGCCGGGCCGGGTGTCGAGGAAAGGGCTGAAGTTATGCGTCACTCGCGGTTCGGTCAGGATGATGTTGTTCTCCTTGGTGGACCCCGCCAAATGCAGGCGGAGATTGGGCCGGGTCCAATGAATGCCGTCGTGGCTTTCCGCGTAGCAAGTGACCTCATCCACCCCGTCACCCTTGAGTTCCTGTTTGCCCCGGTAGTAGAGGCGGAACCGCTCCCCGTCCTTGATCACGGTGCTGTAACCGCAGTATATCCCCTCCCACGGCTGGTTGAAACGCAACACCTCACCCTCGTCGCGCGGCTCGTGCAGTTTCAGGCGCACGTTGTCAAAACGTTCGATGAGATACCGATCTACGAACAACTCGCGCCGCGAGCCGATGTCGAGCGGTGCGTCGGCGGCACAGGCGTTGCTGGTTGCGAGCATGAGCAAACTGGCGGCGACGGCCAGCGAAGATGGGAGGATGTTCTTCATCGAGGTGTGTGGTGTGAGATTTTTAGTCAGCGAAGCCTCAGGCCGGCGCCTGCGCGGAAGCTGACGCGGAGGAATGGTTTAGTGTTTCATAGAGTTGGCCGCGGCCTCAGGGCAGGTTATCAGGCCGCGTTTGACCGCACGCCAATAGGTGGCAACGGGGTAAAACAAACTATACGTGATGCTGCCGTCAAAATTGGTCTGTAACAGTTGGTGTTTCAACAGGTCAAGCTGATCTGCGGAAAACGGCCGACCCGGCACCAACAGTTGCGACAACAGCGCCTCAGCGGGTTCGCGGACGGTCTTCATCTCGCGGAGCACCTGATCGGGCCATTGGGGGACAACATGCCCGCTCTTCATGGTCAGCGTTTTCCTGTGCCGCCAATCCATATCCAAGCCGGTCGGGTCCAGCCGCTTGTAGTCCAGGCATTGCCAGGAGAAGCGTTCCATGCGGCCTGCGTAAAACTCCATTGCCCGCAGCCAGGCCGACCGCAGATTGGGATCCTCCCGTTCCAGCGCGACCAGCGGCTCCAGCGAAAACACCGCCTGTTGGTGAGCGTAGGGGGTGCGGAATGAGAGCGGTGCCTTCACGGATTCGCGGGCCGCTTTCCAGGCATACCGCCGGTATTGGTCGCGCCAGTGCTCGTTGCCGGTGAGATCCCAGCCGATGAGGTAGACCATTGGCAGCCGGGCCCACTCATGGGCATCTACCTCCCACATCTTGTCCACGATGCCAGGCACGCCGTCTTCGCGGCAGATTGAGTAGTTGCGTTCGCCGGGCACGACGAATTCCTCCATGCGGGTGCAGATGTCGGCGAGGATCCGTCGCATCGCGGCCCGCTGCGCTTCCTCGGCCAGGGGCGAATGGTAGAACCGCCAGAGGCCGTGGCAGTAGTGGGTGTATTGGTCGCGGGAACTCTCGATGTAGTGGGATTGCCGGTCCTTAATGCACACGCTCCGCGGCAGAAAGCCCGGCGCTTTCGAGACCTTCATGAGGAGCGCCATGCCGGCCCACACCTTGCCGGCATACTTCCTCATCCGCACGTCGCCGGTGGCGTCGTAGCGGTCGCAGATCGTTGCCATCCACACCCCGGCGCTAATAGCGCTGTCCTCCATGCCGGTGCCCCAGCCGCAGGTGTTCGGATATTGCCGCTTGATCTCCTCGACCGTCGGCAGGTGTGCCTGTCTCTTGGCCGGGTCCTTGCTCGAAACATAGTCGTAGAAGAGGCTCGTCTCAGGACGGAAATACCGCGACCAGGAGATCTCCCATGCCTGCTCGGCCTGATCGAACAGTTTCTTCTCCTGCGAGGGCAGCGGCGGCGCGTCAGCTCCGCAAACACTATTGGTTGTGAGCACAAGCAAACTGGCGGCGACTGCCAGTAATGATCTAAGGATGTTCTTGTTGTTCATGATGTGTTGGTGTGGAAAGGGTGAAGCCATTCTCCGCCGCGTCTCAGCGGTTCGGTGCGGGAAGCAAGTCAATACCGGAATGGTCGGCGCGGATGCGGAGGCGGAGGCAGCGGAGCGACGTGTTCTGAGCATCCTTTGTCGTATGGCCGCCAGTGCCTTGTTCGGTGATGAACAGCGAGCCATCGGGCAATTCCATCGCCTTGCCGTATCCGTAGCACCGGCTCACGAGAAAACCGTAGTCTTTGGCCGGGGCGATCCATGTGTGACCGCCATCGGTGCTGAAGATCACCCGCAAGCCGCCGCGCCCATAGGAACCATGCAGGCAGACGAGCGTGCCATCGCGCAGCACGTAGAGGCTCGGCGCAAACATCCGCATGCCGAAGGTAACCGGCTCCGTCCAGGTGCGGCCTTGGTCGCGAGACCAGCAGATGTCACCCTCAGCACGCGCCATCATGACCCATTGGCCATCGGGCAATACCGTGGCATTCGCCTCGTAGAGATGGTGCGCTTTCGACAAGACCCGGCTCTTCACCGTGTCCATCTCTTTACTGACGATCACTTCTTGCAGTTGATTCCCGGACCTGACGGTGGATAGAAGCTGCCATGTCGTCCCGCTGTCCTTGCTCGTGAACACGGCGGCCTGCGATGGGTAGTCGCCGTCTCTTGGCTTGCCATTGATGGTAAGCAGGACCGAGCCATCCTTCCGCAGGACCATTGGGCCGTCGGTTTCGTCACTGATAAAGGGTGAAGGTGGTCTGATGATCACTTTGTCCCAGGTCTTGCCGAGATCAAAGGAACGAATGATCGCGACGTGATGGACGAGAGCAGGATTCTTGAGCGCATCGGCCCGCTCTGCTGCGCCTGGGTAGGTGAACACCGAGCAAAGCAAGGTGCCGTCGGGCAATTCGAGAAACGCCGGATGGCGGTCATCATCGGGCGTGTCGAGCATGGTCACCGGCTTGCTCCAGGTCTTGCCCTCGTCGGTTGAGCGCATGATCATCGCGCGGCCACCCGTGGGCGCGACGACATCCGCTGGCATACCCATCTTGTGAAACGATTCGATCGTCTTGGGTGCAAAGTGGAGCGGTGTCGGCGCGGAAACGTGCCAGTAACCGGCGCTGAACCCGACCAGCCAGTCGCCGTTCTTGAGCCGGACCGGCGAGACCCAGCCGACAAATCCGCCATACCCAGGATACGGATCGGGCTGGTTGATCCCCGGCCCGACGAGTGTTGCCAGACAATCCTCCGGTCGCGCCTTGGATTCGCCACCTTGCACAACCTTTACGACCGGGCGCGGTGCCTCGGCTGCCTTTGGCGATGGTGCTGCCTTGCCGGACGGTTCGGCTGCCGCCGCAAGGGGTGAACCTGTCGCGATGGCCACGCAGAACAGAAGTCCAGCGAGACTGATTCGGATGGATGAGTGGGTCATGGCGTGTTGGCCTGGTTTGTTTAAGCCAAGGGAACCTCCGAAAACTGCTCTTTTGAGTTGAGTTGATAGCGGGGGTTGCGCTCTTGGTGTGGATGGTTTCATGGTGGCACCTTCGATTGGCGTTTTGCTGACAGTTAGTCTTCCGTCGTTGATTGGCTGTCGGTCGTCTTGTGTTTGATCTGCGTTTTTCAAGCGGCGGTCCGTGCCAGCATCTTTAACCGCACCTTCTGTTCGTAACGGGCCAGGCTGCAAAAAAGGGGTCCCACAGATTCTCAATGCGCAGTTTTCTCGCCAAGCCGGGAGCAATACCCAGCAAGGGGACAAATGTCAATCTGTGGGACTGACCCCTTTGCTTTCATCGCCGCGCCGGTTCTCGTTGGGATTGCCGACTTGATCAACACTTTTGTGCCGCGCGTGAGGCTGCTGCCACCGAACATCAGCGCCGAGTGCACTGTTTCGCCCAGCAACGTCACACTGGCAGCATTGCCGTCTGTGGCGATGCCGCCAAGCCTGACGCTCCGTGCGGCGGGATCGGTGCGGAACACCACGGTCACCACGCGGTCGCGACCGGTCAACACCACGCCGACGCAGCCGTCGCCGGTTTCCAATCGCGCGGTCAGCAACAAGTTCGACTCGGCTTCACGATACGGCTGGATGACAATGAGTGATGCGGTTTCTTGCGCTGGCTCGACGGTGCTCGCGGTTAGGTGCCACTGGTTCGGCGACGGCTTGAACGGCGGCTGCGTAAACCGGTCGTGTTGGTCGAATCTTAGTCCACGCGGCGCGAGGTAGTCCACGCGGCATCGAGCCGCGCCTTGCGCAATGGCGACGCGTTGTGCCGCTGCGTCCACGTTCATCTTGCTCAGCGCGTGCAGCAGAAACTGGAACGTCGCCGGCTTCGGAGCGCGGAGCTCGTCGCGGATCACGATGATCGGCAAACCGCCGGTGTGCTCGGGTCGGAGGAAGACGATGCGGCGGTCGAAGCGATCAAGTTTACCGGTGTAAGCTTGCGCGGCATCGCCCACGGCGTAGTCGCCGGCAGGCGTGGTTAGAAACACCGCCAGCCGGCCTTTGGCATTCCAGTCGTGCTCGGTTTGACCCTCGCCATTCACCAGCACGGAGTTGGAAGCGATGGTCTTGCTGGTCCACTGGCGATGGTGCGGGCAGCCGTAAGCCTGATAATAGCCCGACGCGATGATGAGCGCCTCGCCGTAGGCGTGCAGCGCAAAAGTGTTTTGGTCGGCGTAGGCGTGACTGGTGGAGCCGAACGGGCTGCTGCGAAAGAACAGCGAGACATTATTAGTGGCATCGGCGAGTGCTGTGTGCATCGCGGCCAAGCCGATGTCGAAGAACGCATGACCCTGGGGCAGTTCTGCGGGTGATTTCGCGGTCACGCGGTCGGAGTTGAACAATAGCGCGGCCAGGCCGCTGGACCCGGTCTTCTGCTGCTCGGCATACCATTTCGCATACGGATCATTGTAGAGCGCGGCCAGCAGCGCCATCGTTTGGCCGCCACCGGCACGGCCTTCATGTCCGTCGCCGAACGGTGACATCGGCGAACAAGGCGGGTTGCCGTAGAGTTTGTAGAGCGACTGTTTGCGGAGGCTCGAACGCAAACGCACCGGCACGTCCGTCGCGCGCTCGACAAGTTGGTAAGTCTGCGCGCAAACGGCGGCGATCCAGCTCCAGTAGCCCGGCCCTTGGCTCCAGCCGCCGTCGTCGCCGCCGAAGGGTGGATAGAATGGCGACCAGAGTTGCAACAGTGTGTAGCGCAACATCTCCTCGACGGGTGCTTCGCCGGCCAGCGCGAGGCTGGCTTGCAACAGGTCAGGCAGAAAGTAACCCATGTTGTGGCTCTCGTAGGGAAACTTCTCGAACGGTCGCGCCCTCCAACGGTCGCGCATCTCCTGCATCCGAACCGTCAGGCAATCGAGGCCGTGCCGCTTTTCGCTGGCGTTCAGCAGGGGATAGACGCGATCAAACACGACCGGACAATGCCGCACGACATCGGTTCCGACCTCATCGTTGTGCGACAACCGCGTGCTGCCGCGCGGTTCCCACGCGATGATGTGCAACAACCGCCGCTTCGCCTCCTGGCCTGACAGTTCGTCGCCGGTCAGCAAATAGTTCTCCGCCAGCCTGCTCATTTCCCCGAAAAACGGCCGCGTCGTCTGGAAAGTTTTCAGGTAAAGCGCTATCCGATTCGGGTCGCCCGACGGCGGCAGGAACGCCGGCTCTGGCAGCAGCGGTTTGTCGCGCATCTGCTCAGCGGTCTTGTGGACTTGATAGAGCCAGCTTTTGCCGAACTTCGCCAACGCGCGCTGTCGCAGATCGGCAACCTCGTCCGCACGGACCATTACGCGCGGCCGCGACGTGCCGAGGCGTTTCACGAGCGCACCAACCTCGGGAAACGGCACCACCGGCGCATCCTTCGTCACCGTGAACGCGCGCACCGCCGACCACAGTGTTGCGCCATCGTCGAGCTTGCCCGGTCGCCAGCGCCAGAAATAGCGCCCCGGCTTCAGCGGTTCCGGCGCGACGGCGAGCATATATGGACTGCTCAGCCGCCTTGTCGTGCCTTCGGAAAACTTGGCGTCGCGGCTGAACTCGATCACGTAGGCACTGTAGTTCGTAGCGGCGGGATAGACGAAGCACGGCGGATTGGCGCTGACAGTCTCGCCGTCCGCCGGCCGCGGCACCGTCTGAAACGGCGCCAGCCGCGCCTCAAACTCTGCCGCGGTCGCGATTGTCGTTGCGGCCATACAGCCGACCATAATCAACCAAATCAATGCCTTGTTCATGTGGGCGCCTCCGGTAACTGCTTTCCGGAATGGGGTGCAGGGTGGTGGTTCGGTTTTTGGTGTGGCCGGATTCATGGCGGCTGCTTCTGTTTGTGTTTTCCTGACGGTTGGTCCTTCGTCGTGAATTGGCTTTGGTTGGTTGTTGATCGGTGAGTGGGTTCGGCTATGGAGTGAAACGCAGCGCGTAAACATCCGCGTCCTGGAGATCAAAGCACAGACACACCGGCTGACCGGCGATGGAACTCACATCGCCGCCATTTTCCCAAGTCACGGCGCGCTCGATGGTGTCGCCGAAAAGTGGCGGGCAGTCTTCAAGGGCGAAGCCGCGCAACGCCTTTCCATTCACGTCTTGAATCTCCACGCGCACGCTGCCAGCGGCGGAGGTGGCGAAGTTCAGCGCGAGTCTTGCACCCTTGAAGGTCAGAGGTTTGGTGACGAGTTCGCCGCCGCTCATGGGAGCGTTGACCGAGACGAAGCCGTCGAGCCGCAGCGTGTAACGGCGCAGGGCGTTGCTGGTGCCGGTCCATGCACTTTCGGTGGCATAGAGGGTCAGCTCATTGGGCGCGCCTTCGAGCACGGGCTTCGTCTCGATGACATGCCAGCCGATGAATTGATGGCCGTAGTTCCATGTGCCAAGACGTTCGATACCGGGCCGCAGGAACGCCTCGTTCCAGCGCTTGAACTTCACACCATCGCGGCTGGCCATGAAGAGGCCCTCGCTGATGGCAGTGCCGTAGCGTTCGGAGGCCTTTGCACGCAACTCGCGATGCTCGCGCTCCGGTAGGGCGCGCATAGAGTCGGACCAGCCGTGCTCAATGTAGCGCGTGGGAAAGCCGATCAGCACGTGCGGCGCACGGTGATAGGGTTTGATCGCATTGGTGTAGAGCTGTTCGCCGGGTGAATCCACATAGGTGAGATCGTGCTCGTTTTCCCAGTGGATGAAGTCCTTCGAGGTCGCCGTGCGGATGGCGCGCTGGCCTCCCGGATTCCAATTCTTCTCCCCGGTGACGCCGGCCGTGAAGTAGCGCCAGTAGGCGCGATAGACGCCGGCGTGTGCATCCCAGAAGGCGAGGTTTTGCGAATCGAAGGCGCCGTGGGTGATGACCGGCGCATCACTCATCAGCGACCAATGCAGGCCGTCGGCTGATTTGAAAGCGACCAGCCCATGGGGCTTGAAGGAATGCACCAGCGCCTTGTAGCGGGCATCCGGCGCCGCATTTGGGTTCTCATCCTTGAACACGGCCGGACTCCCCACATCCAGCTTCACCTTGCCGATCGTTCCACCGGCGATGACGATGTTGTTGGCCTTCGATCCTTTGAACTCATGCAAGCTCAGGTCCGGCTTGCGCCAGTGGATGCCATCGTCGCTCTCGGCGTAGCAGACGCACTCCGGATGAGTGCCCGTCAGCTTCCCTGATGCCGTCATCGTGAGCTGAAACCCTTTATAATACATCCGGTAGCGATCCCCGTCCTTGAAGATGCTGTGATAGAAGCTGCCGCTGCCCTCCCACGGCGCGTCATGCACGATGGCGATCTCCTGCGGCACGGGATGATGCAACCGAAGCTCCGCTTTCCCCGTGATCTGGTCCACAAGAAACCCGTCCACGAACAGCTCGCGGCGCGAGCCGATGTCGAGCGGTGTGCCGGCTCCGCAAACACTGTTGGTTGTGAGCACAAGCAAACTGGCGGCGACTGCCAGTAATGATCTGAGGATGCTCTTGTTGTTCATGGTGGTGGAGATGCGTGTCGCGGCAGTCAGGGCTTCGATGTCTCCTTATTCTTGGGTGGCACCGAAAGGGCTGGCAGAACTTTGGCCAGCCAGACAGCGAGTTGTTCGTGCGCTTGGTTGATCTTTCGGTGACCTGCGGAAGGGGCGACGACCAACTCGACCGGGATCACGGGGGCCGGCTCCTTGCTCTGCCGGGCGCTCGCATGAACGATGGCGCGGGTGAAGGCGATGGCGCAATCCGTGTCCACCCGCTCGTCGTTGTTGCCAATGCTCAACCACACCGGGCGACCGATGAGCTTCGGAGCGATATGCGTGAGCGCGAGCTTTTCCGCGGCACTGTCTGTGGCTGTGCCTTTGAACTCGGCCAAGGCCAGCAGGTCCGTGACGGGCGAAATGCCAGCGACGGCTTTGATTCGTGGTTCGATGGCGGCGAAGTGAAAGGCGAGGAATCCACCGCGCGAGGTGCCGCAGATGGCCAGGCGGCCCGGATCGGCAAAGCCTTGGGCGATGACATGGCCAAGCACGGCACGCGCTTTGGCGTTGAAGGCTTGCACCACGTCCTCGCCGTAATCGAGGTGATGCCGCCACCCTGCCAGCCCCTCCGGCTCTTCCGGGCGGCGGTCTTCACCGTGGCAGGGAGGTTCGATCACCACGCTCATCCATCCCTGCTTCGCGAGCAGACGAGCCACTTCAGTGAATACCGGTTGTTGCTGCATTTCTTCCAGACTCATCGCCACTACGAGCAACGTCGGAGCAGCAAATCCGGGTTGGCTCCCGATGACACCAAAACGAATGTTGCCCGGCGTGCGCAGGATTACCAACGGCGGCTTCATTTCGGCAGCCGCGGAAACGGATGCAGCGATGACGGCAAGCAGCACAGCAAGGGTGAGATGATGGATATGTTTGCGGGAGTTCATCGCTGCGTCGTCGCTGACTGACAGTTACTTGCTTGTTATATACGCCGCATAGAACCGAGGCCCGGCGTGTTCGCCCTGCTTCAAATGAATGCGCAGCCGCACGGTCTTGCCCACCAAGGCATCGAGGCTGGCCTTCGGCCACTTCACGGCGCAGTCGAGGCCGTCCTTGGCAGCGGACGTTCCCGCGTTCGCACCTGAGTATTCCGGCAGCAGGTTGAGCCTCTCATCGGCGATCTCCACGCTCATGCCCTGCACACCATCGGCATTGAGCGTCAACTTGCAGCCCGCCTTGTCGAGCGTCAGGGGCGCAGTCCAGACGGAACCTTCCGTGGCGCGCGGATACAACCCGAGCGCTCCCCAGCGGTCGCGCGGCAAGGTGGCAAGGCCAATGTCCGCATGGTAGTTCTCCACCTTCTCGGAATTCACCCAGCGGCCGTGGTAGATGCGCGTCTCGTTGCCCACGTTGATGATGCCGTTGCCTTGGCACAGCACCACTTCATGTCGAATGTCCGGTGACACGACAGGCCTGGACTCGCTGCGGTGCAGATACACGTGCCCCTTCACCGTCTCGCGGAAATGTTGACCGTCGTTCGAGACGACCAAGCCCCAGTCCGCCGAGGTTGTCGCGCGCCCGAACCAGTCGCCCGCATAAGGCCGGGCGTGCCATTGCGCATAAAGTCCGACGAGCACGTTGCCCATGCCCATCGGTGCCACGCCCAAATGCACTTGCTCGCCCGGACGATCCAAGCCGCGGTCATTGGGATTCGTCGGCTCCGGCAGCAGGAACGATTCGCCAGCCTCTTGTATCCAGTGCGTAAAGTCCGGCGACACCCAGACGAACCCCTGGCGTCCAGCTTTATGGCCGCCCTCGCTCACACCAAAGGGTGCGAACTGGGCGTTGATATAGAAAAGCCCATTGTGTCGGTAAAACGAGCATGGCTCCAGACCCTCACTGATGGGCGCATCGGGGCCGGCGGTCCAATGGATGCCGTCGGCGCTGGTGGCGGTGCGCACAGACATGCAGCGTTTATGAGCGGGCAGGTTCTCATAGACCATCTTGTAGCGGCGGCTGGCATCGGGATCGTCATCGTCCTTGATGACAAACACGCCCTCCGTCTGCGTATCAGGCAGGGCGATGGCGTTGTTGTCGCGGCCTCCGTTGTATTCCACCTGTCCCAGATTCGGCTTCGTCCACGTGATGCCGTCCTGGCTCTCGGCATAGCAGATGGGGCCTTCTTTGATTCGGAAGCTGCCACGTGGGTTCTCCTGTTTGGAGAAGACTCTTGCGCCGTAATACCACATGCGGAACTTGCCGCCGTCCTGCAACACCGTGCCATAGAAGTGCGTGGCCAAGGTGTCCGTCGCGTGCGGATTGTCCCGGCTCGGCGAGAGCACGGGTTCAGGCCGAACCTTGGGCTTCGAGAGGTAGTAGCAG
>JBAYFL010000036.1:0-48308 GCA_041667205.1 Verrucomicrobiia bacterium
ACCCTTCATCGGTCCGAACAGGATACCAGCGCCCGCGTCACGCTGCTGGGACACCACATAGATTTGCTTGGGAATCTCAATCCAGAACGTGGCAATGTTGGTCCAGCCACGCACAAGCTTGCTGATGTGATTGTCCTGCTCCTCTGCTGCCTGAGCCGGAGTGGACAAGGCCAACACCGACACCGCAGCCACCGCTACGATTGATGCCATGACTCGCTTCATGTTGATCCTTTCTTCGAGAAACCTCTTTGTTACCTACGGGCCTATTATGCGTTCCAAATTTTTGGGCGCAAGATTTTTTTAGGGAAAAATTTTCCACCTGTTGCGCAAAAGTTGCCGGCAGCGGCAAATGCCGGTATTATCCCGCCGGTCTTTTTGTTATGCATCCGGAAAAGAATCAGGACCAGCGGCCATCGAAACCTGCGGGGATCAAACCACCGCCAGGAAAAGTGCCGCGCGTGGTCGTGCCCAAGCCAGATAAGCCGCGTGTGGCTGCCAAGCGTCGGCAACCGCGTGTGGCGCGACGCCCCTTGCCGCCCAATTTCAAACCGCGCTTCCCCGACGAGGTGGATTTTCTCACCGCTCAAAAACCCGCCCCGAAGTGGCGCACGCGATACTACGCCGCCGCTATCGTGCTCCATGTCGCCCTGCTGACCTTCCTGGGTTACAAGATGGTTTACGAGCCGATCATGAAGAGTCTCCCGCCTCCTGACTTGCCGACGATGAAGTTCGTCGGCGACGGCATCAGGCCCGTCGGCCCGGAAAACATCCCCGCACCGCCCGCACCGCCCAATCGCAGTCTCGACAAACTCGTGGACGCCGCGCCGCAAGTCGGCCCGACGCCCACTGTGCCGCGCGGCATCACGGTGCCAACCCACGCGCCGCGCACCACCCGGTCGCTGCCGGTCATCGCGCTGTTCAATCCGAAGATTCCCGGCAACATTACCACGCCGAGCGGCGTGCAAGGCGCGGCCGGCGCCAGCAACGATCCGTTCGTCGGCCGGCGCAGCGGCAGTTCGCGCGGCGGGGCCGTGAAACGCTACGGCGGCTCCGATGCCAGCGAAGCGGCGGTAATAAAGGCATTGAAGTGGCTGAAGAAAAACCAGAACACCGGCCAAGCGGAAATGGGTTCGTGGGGTAGCCAATACAAGGTCGCCATGACCGGCTTGGCGCTGCTGGCGTTCCTTGGCCACGGCGAAACGCACGAAAGCCCGGAGTTCGAGCAGACCATCAAGGAAGCGCTCAACTTCCTGGCCACGCAGTCTGACCAGAGCCAGGCGCCCACCAGTGGTTATATCGGCACGGCCCGCTTCGAATACCAGCATCCAATCGCGACCTACGCGATGTGCGAAGACTACGCGATCACACATTACGCGCCGCTAAAGGCGATTTGCGAAGCCGCCGTCACGCTTATCATCAACGCCCAGCGGCCTGACGGCTCGTGGGATTACGATTACAACACCGGCCCCGGCGGCGTTTACAACCTCAAGAACCGTCCCAGCGGCGACAGCTCTATCAGCGCTTGGAACGTGCAGGCGCTCGCCGCCGCCAAGAACACCGGCCTGAAGATTCCCGGTCTCGACGACGCGCTGCGCCGCTCCCGCTCTTGGTTCCACGCCGTCTACAGCCGCGAACAAGGCCGTTTTGGCTACGCCGTGCCCGACCGCATGCACAGCGACGCCCTGGACGGCATCGGCGTGCTCAGCCTACAACTGCTAGGGGACGGCGAGGCTGCCGAAGTGAAGCAAACGCTGCCGCGCCTGCTCATGGTCGAAACCAAATACCGCTCCGCCAACGCCAACTCCACCTACGGGTGGTATTACATCACGCAGGCTCTTTTCCATGCCGGCGGTCACTGGTGGGCCGAGTGGAACACGCGATTGCGCGACCAACTTGTGGAGAATCAAGACCCCGATGGTTCGTGGGGCAGCCCCGGCTCGGCCGCATGGCAGGACAACATGACGACGAACAAAGTGCGGGGCAAAGACACCAAGGTCTATCACACGACGCTGATGTGTCTGGCCCTGGAGGTCTATTACCGCTTCCTGCCGTCCTTTAACGTCTTCAAAACAGCCCACCAAGAACCGTCGCCAGCAGCCGCGCGCTAGCGCCGAACTCCGCCTACTTGCCGGCGCCGGACGGAAGCTCAACGAACTTCACGCCAGCCGGAGCTTCGAACATCGCTGGCGACACGCCTTCGTTCACCTGCACGTCGCTGTGTTCCACCGTCACCGACTGGCCTTGCGACTCCAACATCATACGCATCGGGAAGTTCTTTTCCTTCCACAACCACACCTTCCCCGTCGCCGTCTGGCCGCCGGACTTGTCATTGAAACCGTAAATCTCGCACGCCTTGTCGCCGAGCTTCTCCTCGCCAGTCTTGGCTTTCTTCCAAGTGTCCAGCTTGGAAAATACCTCGGTATATTGCGCCAGTTGATCCAGCATCTGCTGCTTCAGCGGCATTTTCATGCCCATCGTGCCGCCTTCCTCAAAGATCAACGCCGTGCCGCTCTTGATGACGATCACCTGTCGTTTGCCCTCCATCGCCGTCACGACGCGCATGTTGTCCGGTTTGAGAAACCATAGTTCAGCCTCCACCTTCTGCCCCTTCGCTGGCGTGGCTGCGCCGATGGTCACCGTCTGCTTCCAATGGGCCGACTTGTAAGGCAACAGCGCCGGAGCTTCCGCTTGCACGTTCCACCAGCCGACCAGACAGAAACTGACAATCGCAAATAATCTCATGGTTCAATCCTCATCAATAAGTTTTCAGACGGCGTTCTCCTCTACCAACAGCGCGTCCGCAAAACAAGTCTTTCTCTGACATTGTCCCGGACAAGGACGGAGGCGCGGCTCGTCTGCTGTTTTCATGTCTCCACAGAAAACCTCGATTGCTTCAAACTGACGATGTCTGGTATGATTCGATGCAGAACCGGCCATGACCCACCTACCGAGAATGGTTTGGACCAGGGAATGCATAGCGAACGTTTCGACGTTTCTTGAGAAACGATTCGGTATGTTCCTTTTAGGAACCGCGCTCTGTCTGGTTCTTGTCACGAGTTGTAAACCGAAGATTCCGCCGCCGGGTCCGCCGGAGGTGCAGGTGGTCGCAGTGGTGCAGAAAGATGTCCCTTATTATAGGGAGTGGGTCGGATCGTGCGACGGGTCGTCCAACGCGGTGATTCGCGCGCAGGTTTCCGGGTATGTGTGGCGACAGGACTACCAGGAAGGCCGCTTGGTGAAGACAGGGGACCTGTTGTTCCAGATCGATCCGCGGCCGTTTGAGGCAGTGCTCAACCAAGCCCAAGCCAACCTAGCCCAAGCCGAGGCGCAGCAGGGCAAAACCGAGCTTGACGTGAAGCGCTACACGCCGCTGGTGAAGGAACAGGCCATCAGCCAGCAGGAACTGGACGACGCCGTCCAAGCGAATCTGGCGGCCAAGGCTCAGGTGCTGGCGGCGAAAGCGACCGTTCAGCAAGCGCAACTGAACTTGGATTTCACAAAGATGATCTCGCCCATCAGTGGCATCGCTGGCATCTCCAAGGTGGGCGTAGGCGACTTGGTCTCACCCAACAGCGGCGATTTGGCGACGGTGTCCACCGTGAACCCGATCAAGGTGAATTTTTTCCTGAGCGAACAGGAATACCTCTATACGGTGAAGCACTCCGCTGTCACCGGCTGGGGCAAAGGCGGGCCAGGCCCCGCTCTCGAACTGTTGTTGGCCGATGGAAGCACGTATGCCCAAAAAGGCCTGATCAGTGCGGTGGATCGGCAGGTGGACGACAAGACCGGCACAATCCATATTGCGGCCCTGTTTCCAAATCCTGACACGATTCTCCGACCAGGTTTGTTTGTGCGCGTGCGGGCGCTCGTCGGCACATATCGCGGCGCGCTCGTGATCCCGCAACGCGCGGTAAGCGAATTGCAGGGCAAGTATCAGGTCGCTGTGGTGGAGGCCGGCAGCAAAGTTTCCGTCCGGCCCGTGAAGGTCGGCGAGCGCTTCGGTTCTGACTGGATCATCGAGGAGGGTTTGAAACCCGGCGAACAGGTTGTGGCAGAAGGTGTGCAGAAAGCACGTGATGGGCTGACGGTTGTTCCAAAACCATTCGTTGCCGTCACCGGCCAGCCTCCCGCCGAGGCGAAGCCCCAAACCAAGTAGGCCGTCATGGCCAAATTCTTCATCAACCGGCCAATTGTGGCCATGGTGATCTCGATCATCATGGTCATTGTTGGTTTGGTGGCCATGGTCGGCCTGCCGGTCGCGCAGTTTCCCAGCATTGTCCCGCCAGAAATCCAGGTCCAGACGACGTTCCTCGGCGCGGACGCGCTGACGGTGGAGCAGTCGGTGGCCACTCCGCTGGAGCAGCAGATCAACGGCGTGGACAACATGCTCTACATGTATTCCATCAACGCCAACAACGGCCAGATGACGTTGCGCGTGGCCTTCGACGTGACCACCGACCCGAACGTGGACCAAGTGCTCACCCAGATGCGCCAGTCGCAGGCGGTGACGCAGTTACCGCAGAGCGTCCGGCGCTACGGCATCACCAACCCGAAATCGCTCAGCAGCCCGCTGATGTTGATCACGCTCTATTCGCCCAAGCGCAGCTACGACGCGACGTTTCTCGCCAACTACGCCTATATTAATATTAATGACCCACTGTCTCGCACGCCGGGAGTCGGCCAGGTGCAAATCTTCGGCGCAGGCCAGTATGCAATGCGTCTCTGGCTACAGCCGGACAAGCTCGCCAAGCTCGGCATCACCGTCCCAGAAATCTCCAACGCGCTCAACCAGCAGAACAAAGTCAATCCCGTCGGCCAGATCGGCGCCGAGCCGTCGCCGGCCGGACAGGCATTCACCTACACGCTGCGCGCGCAAGGCCGGCTGGTGAGCGAGGAGGAATTCGAGAACATCGTTCTCCGCGCCACGCCGGACGGCTCCATTGTGCGCCTGAAGGATGTCGCGCGGGTCGAGTTGGGCGCGCAAGTCTATAACATCATCGGCCGGATGAACGGCGCGCCCGCAGCGATCCTGGCGGTCTATCAATTACCCGGCTCCAACGCCATCGAGGCGGCGCGCGGCGTGCGCAAACTCATGGACGAAGTGAAACGGCGGTTCCCGGCCGACCTCGACTACCAGGTTTCGCTCGACACCACCCTCGCCGTCACGGAAGGCATCCGAGAAATCGCCGACACGCTCTGGCAGGCCGTGCTGCTGGTCATCCTGGTCGTGTTCGTCTTCCTCCAAGGTTGGCGCGCGACGCTCATTCCGCTGATCGCCGTGCCCGTCTCGCTGATCGGCACGTTTGCAGTTTTCCCGCTCATCGGGTTCTCCATCAACACGCTGTCGCTCTTCGGTTTGGTGCTCGCTATCGGATTGGTCGTGGATGACGCCATCGTCGTTGTCGAAGCGGTAGAACATCATATCGAGGAAGGTCTGTCGCCGCGCGACGCCACGATCAAGGCGATGGAGGAAGTCTCCGGGCCGGTCGTCGCCATCGCGCTGATCCTGTTCGCGGTCTTCGTGCCGACGGCGTTCATCCCCGGCATTACCGGCCGGCTCTACCAGCAGTTCGCCGTCACCATCGCCGTCTCGATGCTGATCTCCGCTTTCAACGCGCTGTCGCTCAGCCCTGCGCTGGCGGCGATGCTGTTGCGGCCGCGCAAGGAGCCGCGCGGGCTGGCCCGCTGGTTCTTCGGCGGATTCAACCGATGGTTCACACGTGCGCGCGACGGTTACGTGAACGTCTGCGGTCTGCTGATCCGGAAAATTGGGCGGAGCTTGTTCTTTCTCGTCGCGGTTGTCGCGGCGGCGGGTTTCCTCGGCATGAAGCTTCCAGCCGGTTTCCTGCCGGAAGAAGACCAGGGCTACTTCTACCTCGACATCCAGTTGCCCGAAGCCGCCTCACTCCAGCGGCTGGACGCGGTCTGCAAGAAAGTCGAAGCCATCCTGCGGCAGACGCCCGGCGTGGACGTGTTCAACACAATCGTCGGCTACAGCATCCTCAACCAGGTCAACACCACCTACAACGGCTACTTCTCCGTCACGCTGAAGCCATGGCATGAGCGCAGGAAGCCGGAGGAGAAATACGCCGCCATCGTTGCCCACGTGAACCACGAACTGGCCCGACTGCCCGACGCGCAGGCGTTTGCGTTCTCGCCGCCGGCGATTCCGGGCATCGGCGTATCGGGCGGTCTGACGTTCATGCTGGAGGATCGCGCCGACAAAGGGCTGGATTATCTGGCCGAGAACACGAAGACATTTCTGGCCGCCGTGCGCCAGCGACCGGAGTTTGCGTCGGTAACGACGTCGTTTTCCTCGTCGGTGCCGCAGGTCTTCGCGTGCGTGGACCGCGACAAGGTCGTCAAGCAGGGCGTGAAGCTCGGCGACGTTTACCAAACGTTGCAGGCGTTCATGGGCGGACCGTTTGTGAACTACTTCAACCGCTTCGGTCGCCAGTGGCAGGTCTATGTGCTGGCCGACGCCGAGTATCGCACGCGCGCGGAGAATCTTGGCCAGTTTTACGTCCGCAACGCGAGCAACCAGATGGTGCCGCTCTCCGCGTTGGTCACCGTCGAGCGCGCGACCGGGCCGGAGTTCACTGTCCGCTACAACGAGTATCGCACCGCGCAGATCAACGTCATCCAGGCGCCGGGCTACAGTTCGGGTCAGGCAATGGCGGTGCTGGAACAGGTGTTTCGCGAAACGATGCCATCGGACATGGGTTACGACTACCTCGGCATGTCCTTCCAGCAAAAAGTCGCCGCCGAGGGCGTGCCACCCTCGGTCATCTTCGGCGTGTCGCTGCTGTTTGTGTTTTTGATCCTGGCGGCGCAATACGAGAGCTGGTCGCTGCCGTTCAGCGTGTTGCTCGGCACGCCGGTGGCCGTGTTCGGGGCGTTTGCGGCGCTGATGAGCCGGCAGATGGAAAACAACGTCTATGCGCAGATCGGTCTCGTCATGCTGATCGGTCTGGCGGCGAAAAACGCGATTCTGATCGTCGAGTTCGCCAAGTCGAGGTTCGAGGCCGGCAAGCCGCTGGCCGACGCCGCGCTGGACGGCGCCCGGCTGCGCTTGCGGCCGATCCTGATGACGGCCTTTGCGTTCATCTTGGGCACCGTGCCGCTGGCCATCGCGTCCGGTTCCGGCGCGGTCTCGCGGCAGATTCTAGGAACGGTCGTGATCGGCGGAATGCTCGCGGCAACGCTGATTGCCGTATTCCTTATCCCGGTGACTTTCTACGTGGTTGAGAAACTCGCGCACCGTCCGTCGCCGGCATCCGTCGCGCCGCCGGGCTTGCCGGATTTGCCGGCTGGTGGCGCGCAGATGAACGTTTGATGATTACGGAGATCTGAACTGTCATGTGCAGGTTTTTTATCAACCGGCCAATCGTAGCGATGGTGATCGCCATCGTGACGGTCATTGTCGGCGTCGTGGCCATGCTAAGCCTTCCCATCGCGCAGTTCCCGAACATCGTCCCGCCGGAAATCCTCCTTCAGGGCACCTATGTCGGCGCGGACGCGCTGACCGTCGAGGAGTCCGTCGCCACGCCCATCGAGCAGCAGATGAGCGGCGTGGACAACATGAACTACATGTATTCGGTTAACGCCAACAACGGCTCGATGACGTTGCGCGTGAACTTCGACGTAAAGACCGACCCGAACACCGACCAGGTGCTCACACAGATGCGCCTCGGCCAGGCCGAGTCCCAGCTCCCGACGGATGTGAACAACTACGGCATCACCGTCCGCAAATCCACCAGCAGTCCGCTGCTGATCTTCGCACTCTATTCACCCAAGGGCACCTACGACGAAATTTTCACCGCCAACTACGCCTATATTAATATCAACGACCCACTCTCGCGCGTTCCGGGCGTCGGCCAGATCCAAATCTACGGCGCGGGCCAATATGCGATGCGGCTCTGGGTGAAACCCGACCAGTTGGCAAAACTCGGCGTCACCGTCAACGAGATCGTGGACGCGCTGAACGCCCAGAACGCGGTGAACCCTTCCGGCCAGATCGGCGCGGAACCGGCGCCGCGCGGCCAGGAGTTCACCTACGCGGTGCGCGCGCAGGGCCGGCTCGTAAACGAGGAAGAGTTCGCCCAGATCGTCATTCGCGCCAACCCCGACGGGTCGTTGCTGCGTGTGAAGGACGTGGCGCGTGTCGAACTGGGTGCGCAGAGTTACAACATCAAGGGCCTGTTCAACGGCAAGCCCGGGGCAATCATCTGCGTCTATCAACTGCCCGGCTCCAACGCGATTGACACAGCCAACCGCGTCAAGAAGATGATGGCGGAATGGAGCGGACATTTCCCGAAGGACCTCGAATACGCCGTCGCTCTCGACACGACCGAGGCGGTGACCGAAGGCATCAAGGAAATCATCCACACGCTTTTGGAGGCGCTCGTGCTCGTTATTATAGTGGTGTTCGTATTTCTCCAAGGCTGGCGTGCGACCCTCATCCCGCTGCTGGCGGTGCCTGTCTCGTTGATCGGCACGTTCGCGGTGTTTCCGCTGATGGGGTTCTCGATCAACACGCTCTCGTTGTTCGGCTTGGTGCTGGCGATCGGGCTGGTGGTGGATGACGCCATCGTCGTCGTCGAAGCCGTCGAGCACCACATCGAACACGGTCTGTCGCCGAAGGAAGCCACGCTCAAGGCGATGGAACAAGTTTCCGGCCCGGTGGTCGCTATCGCGCTTATTCTGGCGGCAGTGTTCATTCCGACGGCGTTCATCCCCGGCATCACGGGCCGGCTTTACCAGCAGTTCGCCATCACCATCGCCATCTCGGTCCTGCTCTCCGCGTTCAACGCTCTGTCGCTCAGCCCGGCGTTGTCGGCACTGCTGCTGCGGCCGAAGAAAAAGTCGGGCGGGCCGCTCCAGAAGTTCTACAACATCTTCAACCGCGTCTTCGGACGAACGACCGACGGCTACGTTGGCATGTGCGGCGTGTTGGTCCGCAAGACGTCCATCGGCCTCTTGTTTCTATTGCTTGTGTCGCTGACCGCGGGATGGTTTGGGAACAAGGTGCCCACCAGTTTTCTGCCGGAGGAAGACATGGGTTACGTCTATGGAGGCATCCAGTTGCCGAACGCCGCCTCGCTCCAGCGCACGGCCGAGGCGTGCCGCAAAGCGGACGAGATCATCCGCAGTGTCCCCGGCGTGAAGTATTGCACCACCGTGGTCGGCTACAGCATGTTGAGCAGCGTAGCCAACACTTACAGCGGGTTCTTCTTCATCAGGCTGAAACCGTGGGCGGAACGCAAGAGCGTGATGGAACAGTATCGGGTCATCCTGTTCCGGTTGAACCGCGCTCTGCAAAAGGTGCCCGATGGCTTCGGATTCGCATTTCCGCCGCCGGCGATTCCCGGCGTGGGCACCTCTGGCGGCGTAACATTCCTGTTGGAGGACCGCTCCGGCCGCGACATTGAGTTTTTGGCGGACAACGTGAATAAGTTCACCGCCGCCGCGCGCCAGCGGCCGGAGTTGGCCAACGTGATGACCACGTTTCTGCCGGCGGTGCCGCAGGTCTTCGCGAAAGTGGACCGCGACAAGGTGCTCAAACAGGGCGTCAACCTGAGTGACGTGTATCAGACGCTGCAATGCTTCATGGGCGGCACGTTCGTGAACTACTTCAACCGCTTTGGCCGGCAATGGCAGCTTTATGTGCAGGCCGAGGGCGATTACCGCACGCGCGCCGAGGACGTCGGCCAGTTCTACGTGCGTAACAGCGCCACCAACATGGTGCCGCTCTCGGCATTGACAACGCTGGAGACGCGCGCTGGCCCGGAGTTCACGCTGCGCTACAACCTTTATCGTTGCGCGCAGTTCAACGTGACGGCCAAACCTGGCTTCAGTTCCGCGCAGGCGATGAAGGCGCTGGAGGAAGTGTTCGAGAAAACCATGCCGCGCGAGATGGGCTACGACTACCTCGGCATGTCCTACCAGGAGAAGAAAGCGCAGGAGGGCATCTCGCCAGTGGCCATCTTCAGCCTGTCACTGTTGTTTGTGTTCCTGATTCTGGCGGCGCAATACGAAAGCTGGTCGCTGCCGTTCAGCGTGTTGCTCGGCACGCCCATCGCGGTGTTCGGCGCGTTTGCCGGACTGATGGTGCGGCAGATGGAAAATAACATCTACGCCCAGATCGGTTTGGTGATGCTCATCGGCCTCGCCGCCAAGAACGCCATCCTCATTGTCGAGTTCGCCAAGATGGAATACGAAAGCGGTAAGAGCATCGCGGATGCCGCGCTGGCCGGCGCGCGCCTGCGGTTGCGGCCGATCTTGATGACATCGTTCGCGTTCATCCTCGGCTGCGTGCCGCTGGCCATCGCATCCGGCTCCGGCGCCATTGCCCGGCAGGTGATGGGCACGGTGGTCATCGGCGGCATGCTGGCTGCGACGGGGATCGCCATCTTCCTGATTCCCGTGACGTTCTACGTGATCGAGAAATGGAGCGGGAAACAACACGTCGCCCCCGAAACGCCAAAGCTCGCGCCGGAAGGCTCGAAGTGATTGAATCACGAACAACCAACGGGACCATGACCAGGAAACTTTCAAAGTGCGATGACCGATGGCCGTTGCACAGTGCGGTGGCTGTCGTCGCCGTTTGCGCGTTGCTGATGCTCCTCAGCGGTTGCGCGATTGGACCTGACTACAATCGTCCCGCGGTTGTCTCGCCCGACAACTTCCGCAGCGCCACCGGTCCAGCGACGACCAACTCGGTTGCTAATCTGCTTTGGTGGGACATCTACAAAGACCTGACGTTGAACCAACTCATCCGGACCGCGTTCACCAACAACTATGACGTGCGCATCGCCGTCACGCGCATCGAGCAAGCGCGTCAGGCTGCGGCGCAGACACGGTCCCAGTTCTTTCCGACGGTTGGTTACAACGCCGCCGCCAGCAAGGGAAAGAACGAGGCCTTCGGAAGCGCCAGTCCCAGAAACGGCCTGAGCGCCGACACGGCTCTGACGACTCTCAACATGGCGTGGGAATTGGATCTCTGGGGGCGCATCCGCCGCCTGAACGAGTCGGCCCGCGCGCAGTATTTTGCCAGCGAAGAAGCCCGCAACGGCGTCGCGCTCAGCCTGGTTGCTTCGGTGGCCCAGGCTTATTTCGAGTTGCTCGAACTCGACCTCGCTCTCGACATTGCCCGTCGGACCACGATGTCCTTTGGCGACAGCTACAACTTGTTCAACCGCAAGCTGGTGGGCGGCGCCGCGTCGAAGCTCGACACTTCGCGCGCCGAAGCCGCGATGGCCACGGCCGCCGCCGCCATTCCCGACGCCGAGCGACAGATTGCGCTCAAGGAAAATGAAATCTGCATTCTCCTCGGCCGTCCGCCCGGCCCGATTCGGCGCACTGCGAAGCTGCTGGACCAGATGATGCCACCCAACGTGCCCGCCGGTCTGCCCAGCACGTTGCTCGAACGCCGGCCCGACATTCGCCAGGCCGAGCAAAACCTGCGCGCCGCCAACGCACAGATCGGCGTCACCATGGCCGAGTTCCTCCCGAAGATCGGCCTCACGGCGCTCGCCGGAAAAATCAGCCCTGACCTCTCCATGATGGCGATGAGCGGCGGCGCGGCCGGCACGTGGTCGGTTGCCGCGAACGCATCGGGACCGATCTTCCAAGGCGGCCGACTGATCGCCCAATACCGTCAAGCCAAGGCGGCGTGGGACGAAGCGCGACTCACCTACGAGCAAACCGCGCTCAACGCGCTGAGCGAGGTCGCCAACGCTCTCGTCGCGCGGGAGAAGCTTGAAGCAGTTCGCCAGCAACAGGCGCGATCGGTGCGCGCGTATCAAGAGGCCGTGAGTATTTCGATGAAGCGCTACGTGGCCGGCAAGGCCAGTTACTTTGAGGTGCTCGACGCCCAGGAGCAGCTTTTCCCCGCTGAGAATTCGCTCGCCCAGACACAGCTCAACCAACTTCTGGTCATCGTCCAGCTTTATAAAGCCCTCGGCGGCGGCTGGCAGCAGGAAATGCAGTCCGACGTCCACAAGTAACGAACTCGAATTCGTAACCACAACCAACCAACCACAGGAGCCTATGAAGACCTCCATCCGCCATAGGGTTCATTCAACCGTTTGGCTCGCGCTTGCTTGCCTGCCCGGATACGTTTCCGGGCAACAGCCCCCAAACCAGCCCGCGACATCGGATCAAGTCGTCAGGGCGCTGCCAGCGACACCCGCCGTTGTCCAAAGACCGTCGGTCATCTACGTGACCGATTTCCATTTGGATTCAACTCGGATCAAGCACAAGGGGTTGATCGGCGGCGAGAGGCCGGGCATCCTTGGCGGACGGCGTCCGCTCCAGCGCAACCACGATCCGGCTGACAAGGCCGTATCGTTGGTTCACATTCTCTCGGATTCGATCGTCAAGGATTTGAGGAAAGCGGGTCTGCGCGCCGAATATCTTCAAGAAACCCATGCCGAATACTACCCGGCCCAGACCAACGGCCGGATTCAGTTCGCTGCGAGCAATGCGCCGTTGCCGAGAGAGGGCTGGCTGGTCACCGGATGGTTCGAGGAAGTGCAAGAAGGCCAGTCTGCTGTCAAGGCCACCGTCGGTTTTGGCGCCGGCGCAGGCAAATCAGAAGCTGATGTGGCCGTGTCTGATCTCGCCCGCGATCCCAGCGTGCCCATCATGGTCATGGGCTCCGGCAGCCGCGCGCGGAAGATGCCGGGTGGTCTTGTGACGATGAACCCTTACGTGATGGCCGCCAAGTTTGTCATGGACAAGCGAAGCGGGACGGAAAAAGACATGAGGAGCCTCGGCGCTGAGGTCGCCAAGAGCTTGGTCAATTACATCAACCACGGTTCTACAGGAAGCAAAACCCCAAACCCACAACAACACCCGTGAAGTGAAAGGAACACCGAGATGAAAGCGAAAACATTGAGCGTCGTTAGTTTAATGGTTGCCGGCTTGCTGATAGTCGGCTGTTCGACCTCGCCGAAGAGCGGGAAATATTCCGGCGTGCCTGAATCGGAACAGTTGCGTCCGGATGTCCGGTTCCCCCACGCCTTGGTTTATATCAAAGAAGGCACGAGCTTCGCGCAGTATTCGAAGTTCATCATTGACCCGGTCGAGATCTACCGGGGCACTGACGCGAGTTGGCACAAGGGCAAGGTTACCGAACAGGCCAAACAGGAACTGGCGCAGTTCGCGCGCGCCGAATTCGTCCGCGCGCTGGGCAAGAAATACGGTGTCGTGGATCAACCCGGGCCGGGCGTGCTTCGCATCAAGCTGACCTTGGCGGATGTGGAACTAACCACGCCCTCGCTGGCCGTGGTGTCCCATTTCTCGCCTGCCGGCATGGGCTTGAATCTGCTAAAAAGCGGCGCAGGCATGCAGGGTTCGTTCATAGGTTCCGTCACGATCTCAGGTGAGCTGCGCGATGCCACGTCTGACACCGTGCTCGCCGCGTTTCTCACCAAGCAGACGCCGCTGGCCGTGGATGTTAGCAAGACCATTGGCAACCTTTCCGCCGCCCGCGACGGCATCACCGGAACCGCCGAGAAGTTCAGTTCCGCCTGGGACCGCGCCCGCGCTGCCGTGCCCGCGCCCGGACCGTAGCGGCCGACGTGGCGGTTGCCTTCGCCCCCGACACGCGCGATACTAAGTCAGGCAGTTGAAAGACCTGTCGCGTTCTGGAAAGCGAGGAGGGCGATGAGACTGTTCAAAAATAAATCGGGCGGACACGAAGAAGTGCCGTCGAACGTCCGCGAGCCAGCGGTGGCGGGCACGTTTTATCCCGGCGACGCGAAAACGCTCGGCGCGATGGTGGGCAAACAACTTGCTGCCGCGCCCGCCGCGCCCAACCTGCCTAGACCGCCATGCGCGATGATCTGCCCCCACGCCGGCTACGCCTACAGCGGGCCGACTGCTGCCGCTAACTACAAACTGCTCCGGCCCGGCCAGTATGCTCGCGTCGTTGTGCTCGCGCCGAGCCATTACGCGTTGTTGCAGGGTGCGAGTGTCGGCGGCTTCACTACGTTCCGCACACCGCTCGGCGACGTGCCTGTGGACACAAAGGCAACCGACGCGTTGCGCGTCTGCAAGCTGGTGAGCGACCGCTCCGAACCGCAGGCGCGAGAGCATTCGCTGGAGGTGCAGTTGCCGTTCCTGCAAAAGACGCTCGGCCGTTTCAGCCTCGTGCCACTCGTCGTCGGTGACGTGACGCCGCAAGATCGCGACGCGCTTGCCGAGGCGTTGCTGCCGTTGTGGGACGAACGCACGCTCGTCGTGGCCAGCAGCGATTTCTGCCACTACGGACCGAGCTTCGACTTCGAGCCGTTCGGCAGGACCGATCGCGAGCACATCGCACAACTCGACCGCGAGGGCATTGATCGGATTCTGGCGCTGGACGTGGACGGTTTTGAGAGCTACATGACGCGCACGCGGAATACCATCTGCGGTCAGGCGCCAATCAGCGTGCTGCTGCGGCTCGCGAAGCTGCGCAAGTCACCGCCGCAGCCGGCGCTCGTGGACTACGCGCTCTCCGGCGACATTGAGTGCGACTACGAACACTCCGTCAGCTACGCCGCCATCGCGTTCTGCGAAACCGGCAGGTCGTCGCCGGTGGTGACGGCGCAAACCGGACTGTTCAGCGCCGACGAGAAACGCGCGCTCTTGGAAATTGCCCGCCGCGCGATCGAACAAGCTGTCGTCAAGCGCGCCCGGAGGCCGGACATGGACACGCGCCGCCTTGCGCCCCGGCTGATGCAGCCCGGCGCGGCGTTCGTCACGCTGACCAAGGACGAAGAGTTGCGCGGTTGCATCGGCACCATCGAAGCCGAGGAGCCGCTGGCGCTCTGCGTGGCCAACAACGCCGTCAGCGCCGCCACCGGCGACCCGCGTTTTTTCCCCGTCGGCGCCGACGAGTTGCCGCGCATCCACATCGAGGTCAACGTCCTCTCGCCACCGTATCGCGTGCGCGGCATGGAGGAGTTCGTGCTCGGCAAACACGGCATCATCTTGGAGAAGAACGGCCGCCGCGCGCTTTTCCTGCCGGAGGTGATGGTGGAGCAACGCTGGACGCCGCAGGAAACGCTCGCCCATCTCTGTCTCAAGGCCGGCCTGCCCCGCGACGCCTGGCGCAGCGGCTGCACGCTGCATTGTTTCGAGACGGAAGCATTTGGGGAGGAAACGTAAAACGTAACGTTCCGACTCAACTCTCAACCTTCCGCCCCCTCATTTCGCCTGCGGCGTCTCGCCCGCCTCCACGCGCTTCCAAAACTCCGCCGCCGGCAGGTCATTGATTGTCTCCAGCGTCTTGATCGATCGCAAGATTGCTGCGTCGCGCTCGCGGACGAAATCGCAGCCCAACACCCGAAGTGGCATTCCCCTCAGCGGCGAGAGGTCTGAAACCTGCGTCTTGTAGCAGTTGAGCGAGAGGATTCGCGTCCCTGCCAGCGGCGAAAGGTCCCGAACCCTCGTGTCATGAAATGAGATGCTGCGCAGCGGCATGCCTTTCAGCGGCGTCAGGTCCGCCACCTGAGTGTGACCACAATTGATTTCATCTAACCGCATGCCCTCCAACGGCGAGAGGTCCGCGACTCTGGTATACGCGCAGTATAGATTAACCAACTGCAAACCTCTCAGTGGCGAAATGTCCGCCAAGCTTCTTTGCCCTGATCGCGTGATCAGCATGAGCTTGCGCAATCTCGTCAGCGCGCGCACGGGCGAGATGTCTGTAACGGATTCCTGAGAAAACGCAAACTCCTTCACCTCGCCGTTTTCGATCGCCGGCATCGCCTTCCCATCAAACTCCGGATTGAGTTCCTTCAGCTTCGCCACGACGCGCTGGACCTGCGCTTCGGCCGGCAGCGCGGCGATTTCGCGGACGAAGACGGTGTTTACACCCGGCTGCGCAGGCACTCCACGCGCCGCAGACGTCGTTGGGCCGGAGCTAGGCTGTGGCGTTTTCCCCGCCTCCACCCGCTTCCAAAATTCCGCCGCGGGCAGATTGTTGATCGTTTCCAGAGTCTTGACGGAGCGCAGGATCGCCGTATCACGGGCAGGCACAAAATCGCACCTCAATCGCTTCAACGGCATAGCTGTCAGCGGTGACAGATCGGTCACCTGTGTCCTGTCACACACGAGGCCCGTCAGTTTCATTCCCTTTAGCGGTGAAAGGTCGTGGACTCGCGTCGCCTGGCACGACAACGTATCCAGCGGCATACCGGCCAGCGGCGAAAGATCGCCAACTTCTGTTTGGGTGAAATAAAGAATCTCTAACGGCATTCCGCGCAGCACACTAAGGTCTGAAACTGAAGAGTGACCACAGTTCAGGTTGCGCAATGCCATCCCTTTCAGCGGCGAAAGATCACTGATCTTTGTATTGTCGAGTGACAACACTCGAAGTCCGGACAACGCAGCCAGCGGAGAAATATCTGCGATGGCTGCTTCGTTCAGCAGCAGAACAGCCACCGCTCCATTCTCGATCTTACGTTCCACCTTCCCATCAAACCCCGGATTGAGTTCCTTCAGCTTCGCCACCACGCGCTGGACCTGTGCTTCGGCCGGCAGCGCGGCGACTTCGCGGCAGAAAGCGGAGAGTTGAGGGTCGGCGGGCGTGACGAGTGACGAGTGAGGAGGGACGGGGGCGGCGGTCGTCGCCGCCGAGCCGAGCACATCCGGGCCGACGCACACGCGGAATCCAATACTGGAAATCGCGACGACAGGCGCGAACGGTTCCCGATATGCGCAGCGAGCACCGTAAGCTGGGCTGGTAAACCCGCCCCCCCGTAGGACGCGTGCCCATTCGCAATGTCTGTAAAGTTCTTCGTGTGCGCCTTCTGGATCGAACCCATCCAGACACCACTCCCGCACATTGCCCAGCATGTCTGCCAACCCAAACCGATTCCGACCACGCGAAACATAGTGATCCACTGGGGAGATGAGTTCGAACCCATCCACCATGCCACTCCAGTTGAGCCGTCCATCGCCTTCTTCTCGGGTGTCGCCCCACCAAAACTTCGCTTGTGTGCCGGCACGGCACGCATACTCCCACTCCGCTTCAGTCGGCAACCGGATCCGATGACCCGCCGGCAACGGCCCCGTCTTCTGCTCCCGCTGGTTCAGCCATTCGCAGAACGCCACCGCGTCGTTCCAACTCACGCAACAAACCGGATGATTGTCCTTCGATGGGAAGCCAAAGCCTGGCTCGCGCCAGCTCGCGCCTTGTTTCTTTGCCCAAGCTTTCTTCAGGGAATCCGACACGGCTGCTTCCCCTTTTTTCTCACCGTCCGTCTGGTAGCCTGCTGCGCCGACGAACCGTTTCCACTGGCCCACCGTCACCTCCGTCCGTCCCATCCAGAAACCTTGCTTGATCGTCGCCTTGCGCGGCGCTTCGCCCTCGCGCTTCACATCTTCATCCTTCATCCTGTTCGCCACCGCCCACGCTTGTTCTTCCTTCGTGCTGCCGAGCATGAACTCGCCGGGCGGGATGCCCATCAGTTCCATCGTTACGCCGCCGCCGAGGTCGAGCGCGCAGACCTCGCCCACCTTCGGCTTGGCCGTCAACGCTGCCACGCGTGTTTCTGCCGGTGCCAGAATGCCGCCTTCCTTTGGCATGGCGGACGGGGGAGTCGTAGCCGTTGCCGTTGTCGTGCCCAACAGATCCACGCCAACCGCCACCCGAAAGCCGTTGTAGCAATGCGAGTTGGCCGGGTTGGCGCTGTGGCGGTAGGCACAGCGACAATAACCGGGAGCGGCGGGAAACGTCCCGCCCCGCAACACGCGAGCGCCAGGATTGCCCTTGTAACACTCCTCGTGCGCCTGCTTCGAATCATCGTCATCCAAACACCACTCAAACACATTGCCCAGCATGTCCGCCAAAGCAAAACCGTTGCGCCCGCGCGAACCGAACGCGTCCACCGGTGACGTAAACTCATACCCGTTCGCCGGCGCCGACCAATTCAGACGGTCCTTCCCGTCTTCCTTCGCTTCGCCCCACCAAAACTTGGCCTGTGTCCCCGCGCGGCAGGCATACTCCCACTCCGCCTCCGTCGGCAAACGAACCACTTGGCCCGCTGGCAACCGTCCCGCCTTGCGTTCACGCTCGGTCAGCCATTCGCAAAACGCCATCGCGTCGTTCCAACTCACACAGCACACAGGATGGTTGTCTTGCTGATCAAACCCTAGTGTCCGCCAACTCGCCCCTTTCACATTTCCTTCCCGTGTCTTCTTCTGCCGGTCGTAGGCGTAGTTCGCCTCCCCCTTTTTCTCCGCGTCCGTCTTGTAGCCCGTTGCCGCCACGAAGTCTTTCCACTGGCTAACCGTCACCTCCGTCCGTCCCAGCCAGAATCCTTCCTTGATCGCCGTCTTGCGCGGCACCTCCCCCTCCCGCTTCTCGGCTCCATCCTTTACCCCATTGGCCAACGCCCAAGCTTGTTCCTCCGGCATGCTGCCCATCATGAACTCGCCGGGCGGGATGCCCATCAGTTCCATCGTGGCGCCGCCGCCGAGGTCAAGCGCGCAGACCTCGCCCACCTTCGGGTTGGCCGTCAACGCCGCCACCCGCGTCTCTGCCGGCGCCAGAATGCCGCCTTCCTTCGGCGCAGCGGCTGGGGAAGGCAAAAGCGTGGTTGTTGTCGCGCCAGCCACGTCCACGCCGCAACACATCCGAAAGCCGTAATGAGCAGTTGTAGCGAAGCTGCCGGCTGCGTTGCGGCAGGCACACCGATTGGCGCCAGGGCTGTAGCAAAAACAGCCGCCCCGCGCCACCCGCTCCTTGGGATTGCCCCTGAATGGTTCCTCATGAGCCTGCGTCGCATCGTATTCATCCAAGCACCACTCATAGACATTGCCGAGCATATCAGCCAGCCCGAATGCGTTCCGCCCTCGCGCCTCGTAGTGATCCACTGGTGAGAAACACTTAAAACCGTCAGTCGTCCCGATCCAGTTCAACCGATTGTTCCCGTCTTCCACCGTATCACCCCACCAGAACTTCGTTTGTGTTCCCGCCCGGCACGCATACTCCCATTCCGCTTCCGAGGGCAAACGGATCACGCGTCCAGCCGGTAAGCGGCCTGTCTTTCGTTCCTGCTCCGTCAGCCATTTGCAAAACTCCACGGCGTCGTTCCAACTCACGCAAGTCACCGGATGATTGTCTTCGGGCTTCAAACCAGGATTTCTCCAGTTTGCGCCCTTGGTTTCTCCAAACCTGCCATCTTCTAGTATCGCGTGCGCCAAGCCTCGTTTCTCGGCGTCGGTGACGTGGCCGGTGGCGGCCACAAATTGCTTCCACTGGCCTATAGTCACCTCCGTCCGGCCCAGCCAGAAACCCTGCTTGATCGAGGTTTTGCGCGGCGCTTCTCCCTCGCGTCCTACGGAGTCTTCATTCGCCCCGTTGGCCACCGCCCACGCTTGTTCCTCCTTCGTGCTGCCCATCATGAACTCGCCGGGCGGGATATAGACCATCTCGCCGCCAACAGAGTTGGTATAAACGGAGCCAAGAAATGCGGAATGCGGAGTGCGGAGTGCGGAATCGGCGGCTGAGACGGAGTATTGGAGTGATGGAGTAGTGGAGCGTTGGGGCGATGCTGAGGACACTTCCGTCTTCGCGTCTTCGCGTCTTCCCTGTTCATCCGTCCGGCTCTTCCACGGCGACCAGAGGAACAGACCGGCAAGCAGCAACACGACCACTGCGACGGCACTACCAATCACGAGTTTCGAATTACGAAGCGCGGCCTTCGAATCACGCGCCTTCGCCTTCGCAACGGAGACAGGGGCAGGCGGCGTGGACGTTCTGGCTGGCGCGGGCGCGGGCGCCACCGGCGCGGGAACTTCGACGTGCTTGAGCTTGTCATGCACCGCCAGCAGATCGGCCAGCAGGTCCTCGTAGCTGCGGTGCCGAGTGTTGCGGTCCTTGGCCAGCATCCTGCCCACCAGCATCCCCAGCGGCATCGGACATTGCGGCCAGACCTTGAAGATCGCCGGCGGCGGATCGTTGACGTGCTTCATCATGATGCTCATCGAATCGTCGCCATCGTAAGGCGTGCGACCGGTGAGCATGTGGTAAAGCGTGCAGCCGAGGCTGTAAATGTCGGCTCGAAAATCTATGTCCTTCAACCCGCGCGCCTGCTCCGGGCTGATGTAGTGCGGCGAACCCATCGCCATGCCGCTGGCCGTCAGATCCGTGCTGGCGCTGCCGACGCTCTTGGCCAGACCGAGGTCGCCCACTTTCACTTCGCCGGCTTTGGAAAGAAAGATGTTGTCCGGCTTGATGTCGCGATGGATCAACCGCGCCTTGTTCCAGGCGTATTGCAGGGCTTGGGTGATATAGACGGTGATGGCGACGGCCTCGCGCGGGTCGAGCCGGCCTTCGCGGTCGAGCCGTTTGCGGAGTGACTCGCCATCCACGAACTCCATGGCGATGTAGTGGGTGCCGTCTATTTTGCCGGCCGTATAGACCAGCACCATGTTGGGGTGGTTGAGGTTGGCGGCGGCGGCGGCCTCGCGGACGAAACGGGCGGCGTAAGCAGGGTCCTCGGCGAGTTGCGGCGCCATGACCTTGAGGGCGACGGTGCGTTTCAGGAGCGTTTGCTGGGCTTTATAAACCGCACCCATCCCGCCCTGGCCGAGTTTGGCCTGGATTTCGTAATCGCCGAACGACTGGCCTTCAAGACTTTGCATGAGCGGTCCCGCGCGTCCTGACGGCATGGTAACGTCCGGCGGTGTGCGTGCAAGCACCGAATCGCCATCGAAACAGCGAGGGGGTATCTCGGTTCTAGGACAGGTCGAAGCAACGGACTTGGAAGTCCGTTCTACTTCGTGGCGCGCGCGAAGCCGTAGAACGGACTTCCAAGTCCGTTTCCCCAGTCCAACCAAAAACTGAGATGCGCCCAACAGTGAGAAGCGTTTAAGGCTGATTGCGGTTGCGAGTTACCGCCTTCAGAACATCAGCCCCTCGACCCGGATCGGCTCCCCCGGCGTCACGTGCCGCAGGATCGGCGAATGCCACGCGTCCCAGTCGCCGCACGTTGCGTAAACCTCCTGCGCCGCCGTGGAGCGCGCCAGCCGGCCGTCGCGCAAACGGGCTTCAATGTAAAACCCACCGAGCAAAAACTTTTCGCTGTGCGGGTTCTCGACCACCACGTCGTTCTCCATGGCGAGGACGTTGAGTTTTTCCGGCGGCACAGGCACTGCAACGTGGCCGTCGAAACAGGTCAGTGGCGGCGTGGTGCCGATTGGCACGCCGTTCAACAGAACGCGCTTCTCCGGGTCGAGGCACTTGTAGCCGGCCAGAAACACGCGCGCTTCCCGCACGTCGTGTAACTCCGACGCGCCCAGCCCAATGCGCGGGGCAAACTCCGGTCGTTTCACGCATGCCACGCTGCCTGCCTCGATCCATTCCAGCACGCCCGCAGCGCCGCGGCCGAGCAAGCGCCACTCCGCGCGGACCTGCCCGCCGGCGACGGTGACGAGATACCATGACGGCGCGGAGTCTTCGAGGAAGCCCCAATAATAATCGTAACTGTGACGCGACACCGCCGACGGTCGCACCTCGTGCAGCGGCACCAGCGGTGCTTGCGGATAACCGAGGATCGTCGTCTCCAATTGCAGCAGCGGATTGCGGACGTTGCGGTGCAGCGTCGCCGCATGATTGTGCGAGTGGCCGCAGAAGAACGCATCCACGCGCCAGCGGTCCAGCAACGGCAGCGTCACATCGAGCATTGGCTTGTGGCTCCAGAACGGCCGGCCGATGGTAAACAGCGGCGCGTGCGAAAACAGAAACGTCCGCGCGGCGTGCTCCTGTGCCCATTTCAACTCCGCCTCCAGCCATCCTGCCTGCGGCGAGCCGGGGCGCAGATTCACGTCGTCCACCACGATGAACCGCGCGTTGCCGTGGCTGAACGCGTAGTGAAACGCCGTCAACGGCCGGCCCTTGCCACCGGCCAGCGCCAGCAGCCGCTCGCGCAACTCCGGTATCACCACGTCGCGCAGCGCCGGCTCGCGGTCGTGATTGCCTTTGACGAACCACACCGGGCAACCGCAGCCGCCCCGGAGCAGATCGAGCGCCTCGCGCAACTCCGCCGATTGCAGCGACGGATCGCGCGCGCCCTCGACAAAGTCGCCGAGCTGCACGAGGAACGCCGGCTTCTCCGCCGCGATCTCCGCCATCACGCGCGGCCAGACATGTTCCATCATCCACGCGTAGCGCCGGTAATCATCGCCGCGCTTTTCCTCGGCGTGATACCCCGGGCTGACGAAGTGACAGTCGCCAAGGACGGCGAATCGAAGAACCTCAGACATGGCGCAATCTAACCAGTTTTCGGTGGTAGCGGAAAAGTTTTTGTTTGAAGGAAAGAACAGGCCATGTCGAGCGATCACGCGCGTATGGCCTCATAAGTGGGGCGAGCTTCCAAGCTCGCCCGGCACGTTTCTGTTCAACGCCGGCCGAGCTTGGAAGCTCGCCCCACGTATACGGATGCCGGACAAGACCAGCCGACAACATCTATAGAACGCCCGCAGCGCAAACCAATATCAGCACCGGTCGCGCGCCGCGACGATGGCCAACTGTTCCATCGGTGGCATGGCGCGCACCTCGCGCACGACCTCGGCGACGCGACGCGCGGCGTGGTCCACTTCCTCTTCCGTGGTGAACCGGCCCAGACCGAAGCGGATCGAGCAGTGCGTCAGCAAACGCTTCACACCCATCGCCCGCAACACGTGTGATGGCTCGACCGCCGCCGTCGTGCAGGCCGACGCCGACGAAACGGCCACGTCTTTCATCGTTGCCATGACCGCTTCCGCCGTCGCGCCGGCGAAGCTCAGGTTCAGATTGCCCGCGAGCCGCTCGGTCGGGTGACCGTTGAGGAAGACATTCTCCAGCGCCTCCACGATCTTCGCGTGCAGCCGCTCGCGCAGTTGACGCACACGCGCGGTTTCCTCGGCCATCTCCAGCCGGCAAATTTCGCACGCCTTGCCGAAGCCGACGATGCCGGGGACGTTGAGCGTGCCGGAGCGCAAACCGAACTCGTGGCCACCGCCGTCCATCTGCGGCGACAAGCGAACGCCGCGCCGCACGTAAAGTGCGCCGGCGCCCTTCGGGCCGCAGAGCTTGTGCGCGGTGAGCGAGAGCAGGTCCACGCCCAGCGCCTCGACATCCAGCGGGATTTTGCCGGCAGCTTGCGCCGCGTCGGTGTGCAACAGCACGCCGCGCTCGCGCGTGATGCGGCCGATCTCCGCCAGCGGCGAGAGCGTGCCCACCTCGTTGTTCGCGGCCATCACACTGACGAGGATTGTGCGGTCGGTGATCGCCGCGCCCACCGCCTCCGGCGAAATCATGCCGTGTTTGTCCACGGGCAGCAGGGTGACGCGAAAGCCGTCCTGCTCCAACCGCTTGCAGGCGTCGAGCACAGCGCGGTGTTCCGTCGCCACGGTGACAATGTGGTTGCCTTTGTCACGGCTGGCCAGCGCAGCGCCTTTGAGCGCGAGGTTGTCCGACTCCGTCGCGCCGCTAGTGAAGACAATCTCCTCCGGCGAACGCGCGCCGATGAGCGCCACCACTTGCGAGCGCGCCGCGTCCACCGCCTCCGCCGCGCGCCAGCCGAAGACGTGCGTGCGGCTTGCGGCGTTGCCAAATTGCTCCGAGAAGAATGGCAGCATCGCCTCCAACACGCGCGGGTCCACTGGCGTGGTGGCGTGGTAGTCGAGGTAGATGGGCAATTTCATCCGTGCTGGCGGTCAGCGGCGTTAAAGGAAAGTTTCCACGCGCGGGAAACTATCGCACGAGTTCCAGAATGCCAAGTCTCCACGGGAACTTGCCGCAATGTTTATCTTCGCGCGCCGCAACCGAACAGCATTGGAAGAGAAAGCGCAGGCGATCCCCGCAGATGGAAACGGTCACTTCGTGATCACGATTTGCCATTCGCCGCCGCCGATCTGGTTGATCTCCGTCACGGAGCAGCCCATCGCCTTGACGACCTTCGGCACGTCCTCGGTGGCGGAGGGACAGTCCACGAGCAGGTCGAGCCGGCCGCGGTCGAACTTCCGGACGAGTCCTTCGACGGCGTATTTCGGATACGGGCAGACCCAGCCGCGCATGTCCACTTGATAATGATGGTCGTCTACCTGGATGGCGTTAAGCTCTCTCACGTTTGCGTGCCTCCACAAAAAGGATGAAACCGTAGAAGGCGGCGAGGAACAGGAAGACGATGGCCGTGCCGCCGACGTAACCGCCGTATTGCGCGAGCGACACCGGCTTGCCGTAGAGCCAGCCTTCGCCAACGTGCTTGCCGTAGATTAGGACCCAACTGCCCGCGGTCATCATGCCGGCCAGCAGCGCGACCCATGCGCGCGTGTAGCCTTCCGCCGAGCGCCAGAGCACGCCGATGCCGCAGCCGCCGGCGAGCGACATGCCGACGCCGAAAATGAAAGCGCCCGCGACGGTATGCACGCCCACCGGCAGCACGAAGTGCATCGGCTGGTAACCGTTGGCTTTCAGAATTGCAAACCCGATGGTTCCAAGCGCGATGCTGACGAGCACCCATTTCATCAACGTGCCGTTGCCGCTGATCAGGATCTCGCGGAACGCGGAGGTGAAGCAGAGCCGGGAGCGCTGGAAGATCACACCGAACAACGCGCCGAAGAGCAGCAGCCCGGCGTGTTTGGTCAGGCCGACCGAAGCATAATAACCCGCCGCTGCCAGCAGCACCGCCGACACCGCTGCGCCAATGAGCGGTTGCGCTGACGAGGATCGCGCGCGCACCGGTTCGCCTTTCGGCATCGCGCTGAAATCAAGCGCCGCGACCGCGCGTTGGGTTTGCCACTTCATCAATAGACCGCCCAAATACGCGCCGGGCAGCAGGCCTAGCACGGTCAGCGGGCCGCTCAACGACAGCGCCATCGTGGCCGAGTAGAAACCGCCGACGTTGCACGGCGGCATGATCACCGTGCCGAAGCCCATAAGCACGCCGCCCGCCAGCGCCGCCACGTAACCGGTCCAGTGCTCCTTGCGCAGCTTGAACTCCTCGCTCAACAGCGCCGCCGCCGCTACGCCGAGCACGATGCCGAAGTTGATCATGCTGTGGACATCGAGAAGCAGCGGCGTCAGCGGGTAAACGGTGAACGGCGCGTCCACTTTCACGCCGGCAAGGTTATAAACCTGCGCGCCCCACATCGAAAGTTGCGGGAACACGCCGATGGCCCGCATGAACGCGAACATGCCAACGTTGGCCGCCGCTAGCGCAATCGCGCCGACCCACAACGGCCATGCCCTTTTCCGGAACGGAACCTGGTTCATTTTGGAAACTCTCGCGCCACTCGGAACTACCTCCACACGGCGCGAAAACTAGGCGAGCGGCGCGGAAACAGCAAGCGTTTTGCAGTTTGAGCGTTCCGCTCCGTGTGTCTGCCCCTGCCATTTTCTCCTGCCTTTTACGCGCCGTTGCGGCTAGAACTCCGGTGCCATGAGCGCACCCATCTTTCCAATCCGCGAGTGTTACTGTCCGGCCCACTTCGGCAACGCCTACGAGGCGATGTGGCCGCGCGAGATGGCGGCGTATCTCGGCGAGATGAAATGGTGGGGCTTCAACCGCTACGGCGACTGGATCACCACCACCGACGTCTGCAATCCCTTCACCTCCGACGCGTTCTGGGATCTGGCGAAGGAGCAACTCGACCGGAAGAAGAAGGCGTTTCTGGCGGCGCAGGAGCTTGGTCTGGCGCTGAACCTCATCGTCACGCCCAACCACGTCTATCTCGACCAGCTCCGGCCGCATTACGCCGCCGTGAAGGGGCCGCGCATCCAGGGCCAGCTCATCTGTCCCAGCCACGACGAGGCGCGCAAGGTCATCTTCGAGAACTTCGAGCATTGGTTCGGCAGCTTCGCTGCAAGCGGCATCCGGCTGAGCGCGTTTACCGCGTTCGCCTACGACTACGGCGCCTGCGGCTGCGAGAAGTGCAAACCGTGGATCCTGACGTTCGCGCGGCTGATGAAGGAAATCCACGCCATCGCCGAGAAGCATCATCCCGGCATCGAACCGTGGTTCTGCTCGTGGTGGTGGACGCCGGAGGAGCACGCGCTGCTCAACGACTGGGCCGCGAAGGAAGCGCCCGGCTGGCTGAAGGCGATCACGCTGCACATCGAATACGGCCAGACAAGGTTCAAGGACGTGCCGGTGCCGGCGGGTTGCCGGAAGCTGGCGTTTGTCCACATCGGCCACGGCGACAACAAAGACGTGCGCGACATCTACGCGAAGTGGGGAGCGGTCATCGCGCCGACGCGCATCCCGGCGACGCTCGCCGGCATCGCGGCGCAGGGCGCGGACGGGTTTCAGGCTTACAGCGAGGGCGTGTTCGACGACTGTAACAAGGCGCTGCTGGCCGGCCTCGGCAGCGGCCAGTTCAAGGAGCCGGCGCACGCGCTACGGCATTACGCGAAGCGCTACTTCGGCACGCCGCCAAACATGGCGGATCGTTGGGCGGACTGGATGCTGCCGTGGGGTGACCGCACGAAGGCGAACCTGCGCGTGGCGCGTTTCCAGTGGGACCAACTCTCCCGCACCGTGAAGCCCACGTGGCGGCTGGCGCACTGGCGCTGCAAGATGGAATTGGAATCGCTCGACCGCCAGATCGGCCAGCCCAAGGACGACGAATGGACGCCGGAAAAGCTGAAGCTTGCGGACAAGTTCTGGTCGGAGCAGGAGTATTTGCAACGCAACATCTACAAACTCGGCCCCGTGCGCCACGTCTTCACGCCGAAGTTCATGCCGCCGTTCTGGTATGACTCCTGGCAGCGGAAAGTGCAGAGCGCCCCGAAGCAGCAGCAGATGCAAAAGGAAGCGTAACCAAGAACACGCACCGTTCTTCAACAATATGAGCCACCGACTCATCGCTATCGCAACAGCGCTCATCCAGTTCGCCCTGATGGTCGCGCAAGCCGCCGACACTAGGCCCAACCTGCTTTTCATCTACACCGACGACCAACGCTACGACGCGCTTGGCGCAACCCTGCGTGAGCAGGGTGACCGCGCGCGCTTCCCGTGGTTCAAGACGCTGAACATGGACCGCTTGGCTGTGGAAGGCGTGCGGTTTCGAAACGCCTTCGTGGTCAACTCACTCTGCGCGCCGAGCCGCGCCGTCAACCTGACCGGTCGTTACAGCCACTTCAACGGCATCGCGTCAAACTTCCGCCCGTTCCCGCTCGATAACGTCACGCACGCCACGCTGCTGCGTGCGGCCGGCTACACCACCGGCTACATCGGCAAGTGGCACATGGACAGCCAGCGCGAGCGACCGGGCTTCGACTGGCACGCCAGCTTCATCGGCCACGCGCGCTACGTGGACCCGCCTTTCGTCGTGCAGGGCGGGGACAAGCCGACGAAAGGGTGGATTGACGACATCTCCACCGATTACGCCATCGAGTTTCTGCAAAAGCAAAAAGGCGGCGCGAAACCGTGGTCGCTGGTCGTCGGGTTCAAGTCGCCGCATGGGCCATGCGAGCCGCCGGAGCGTGCCAAGGACCGCTTCGCTGGCGAACTCGCCCGCGTCGTGCCGAACCTCCAGACCTTTGTGCCTTATTTGCCGGGACTCGCGCTCAAAGCCAAGTCGGCGCCGGCGGCAGATGGCAAGGCACCGGTGAATCTGAATTACTTCCGCTGCATCAGCGCCGCTGACGATTGCCTTGGCCGGCTGCTGGACGCGCTCGACAAGCTCGGCTTCTCGCAGAACACGGTGGTTATCTACACCAGCGACAACGGGTATTATCTCGGCGAGCACGGTCTTGGCGACAAACGCAGCGCCTACGATGAGAGCCTGCGCGTGCCGTTCCTGGTGCGCTATCCCGCGTTCGGTGTTGCCGCGAAAGGTCGCGTCGTGGACGCAATGGTGCTCAACCTCGATCTTGCGCCGTCGCTGTTGGACCTCGCCGGCCTGCCCGCGCCAAAGGAGATGCAAGGCCGCAGTTGGCGTCCATTGCTGACCGGCGAATCGTTGGACTGGCGCCAAGCGTGGTTTTACGAATACTTCGCCGAGAAACAGCGCAACAGCCGCGTGCCCGATATCACCGCCGTCCGCACCACCGACGCCAAGCTCATCAAATACATTGGACACGATGACTGGACCGAGTTGTTCGACCTCAAGGCCGATCCCTACGAGACACATAACCTCTACCGCGAGCCGGCCCACGCCGCGCTACGTGCGCGATTGGAAACAGAGCACGCCCGGTTGTCGAAGGAAGTCGGCTATCGCGTGCCCGATTACGTGGACCGTCCTGACTGGTGGAATAAAGCCGGTGGCGCTGGTGCCAGCCCGAACGCGCCGCCGGAAGTGCGGCTGGAATTCACGTTCGAGAAGGACAGAGGCCAACGCATCACCGACAGCTCCGGCAAGAACAATCACGGCAACGCGCGCGGCACGACGACGGCGAAAGGCCGCGACAGCCACGCTGTGCGCGCGTTCGACGGCGCGAGCTTCATCGAAGTGCCGAAGTCGTCCTCGCTGAATCCCGCCGACAGCGCGTGGACTGTTGAAGCCGTCGTCAAGCCCGCCAAACCCGACGGCGTCATTCTCTCTCGCGGCGGCAAGTCGCAAGGCTATGTGTTGTGGCTAAAGCAGGGCCGGCCCTCATTTACGGTGGTCATCGGCAACAAACCCCACACCGTCACCGCCACTGAAGCCATCGCGGACTGGGCCACGCTCACAGGTGTTATCACCGCCCAGCACAAGATTGCGCTCTACGTCAACGGCCGTCTCGTTGGTCGCGCGCCGCTGCCAGACTTCATTGAAAGCGACCCGCATGACACGATGCAGATTGGCGCTGACCAGGGCAGTCCGGTGTTGGACCCGGTTCCGCCGAAGTTCAGCGGCCTCATCGAGCGTGTGACGCTCGTGCGCGGCGAGCGGAAACAGGAATGATCCTCAGACGCACAGCCGGCTGCGGCGTTTGAGGGCATGTTGGAGCGCTTCGCGGACGGCTTCGACGCGCGGCGGCAATTCGACGGGCCGGTTTGCGTGGCGGCTGGGGAACTCAAGCTGCCGCTCGTGGTAGCGCACCTTGAACTCGGTGAACTTCAGCCCGTGCGCGGTGGAGATGACGACCACCTTCTCGGAGCGGTCAATCTGTCCGCGTTTCACCAGCTTGATGAGCGCGGCCAGCGCCACGCCGGTGTGCGGGCAGTTGAACATGCCCATCCTGTCGCCGAGCGCGGCGGCGTCGGCCAGTTCCGACTCGGTGGCATGCTCAACGATGCCGTCGAACTGTTTCAGCGTCCGGATCGCTTTCTCGATGCTGACCGGGTTGCCGATTTGGATGGCGCTGGCAAGCGTCTTGCCGGCCTGCATCGGCTCGAACGATTTGAACTTCTTCCTGTAGGAGCGATAGAGCGGGTTGGCGCGCTGAGCCTGGGCAACGACGATGCGCGGGAGTTTGTTGACGATGCCAAGGTCGCGCATCATCAGCAGGCCTTTGCCGAGGGCGGAGACGTTGCCGAGGTTGCCGCCGGGGATGACGAACACGTCCGGCACATGCCAGTCGAACTGCTGCACCACCTCGATGCCGACGGTCTTCTGACCCTCGACTCGGAGCGAGTTCATCGAGTTGGCGAGATAGATCGTTTCGTCCTTGGTGATCTCCTGCACGACCTTCATGCAACCGTCGAAGTCGGTGTCGAGCGAGAGCACGAGCGCGTCGTTGGCGATCGGCTGGACGAGCTGGGCGATGGAAATTTTTCCCTTCGGCAGCAGGACGATGGACGGGATGCCGGCGGCCGCGCAATACGCCGCCAGCGCCGCCGAGGTGTCGCCGGTGGAGGCGCACGCGACAGCCTTGATCGGCGCGCCTTCGGCGATCATCTGCTTCACCTGCGAAACCAGCACGGTCATGCCAAGGTCCTTGAACGACCCGCTGTGGGTATTGCCGCAGAGTTTGACCCAGAGGTTGTCCAGCCCCAGCAGTTTGCCGAACCGCTCGGCCCAGAAAAGATTGGTGCCGCCTTCGTAGAGCGAGACGATGTTCTCGTCGACGATTTCGGGAAGCACCCATTCCTTCTTGCCCCAGATGCCGGAGCCGAACGGCCACTGTGTGGTCTTGTAGCGCCCCTCGAAGAGTTTCTTCCACGCGCGGGCGCTGCGGCGGGCGAGCTGCTTCGTGTCGTGCTGCACTTCCAACAAAGAGTTGCACTTCTTGCAATGATAGACGATGGAATTGAGCGGGTAGGTCGCTCCGCATTCCAGATTGATGCACTGAAACCAGGCTCGATATGACATGACGTTGTTCTCCAAAACTGCGCCGCCGATTCTGCCACAGCCCGGCGGTTGCTGGCGACGCCTTTTGTAACCGCCGGGAAATTTTCTCGTCAAACACCGCCGTTTTCGCCAAAGTGTCGGGCGGAGGCAATGATGGCCGATGGAGTTCTGCAAACCATGAAACGAGTTTTGGCAACGCTGATGGTGATGTTGAGCGGCTTTCACGCTCTTGCGGCCGACGCGAACCCCGCTGCGCCGGCGCTGGCGGGCGGTTGGGATTGGATGCCGGAGCCGCCGGGCAAGCTCGTGCCCGTGGGCGACCTGCCACTCGGCATGGCGCAGTCGGCGGACGGCCGCTGGGTGGTGATTTCGCACGGTGGCACGGGCCAGCAATCGCTCTGGTTGTTCGACGCAACAACGGGCAAGGCATTCCCCATTGCCACGGCCGGCAACAACGACGCGTTCTTCTGCGGCGTGGCGCTCTCACCAGACGGCCGGCGCGTTTTCTCCTCCGGTGGCGCGGCGAACACAATCAACGTCCACGATCTGGGCAGTTGGTGGCAGGAAGCGCGGCTGGCACGGTTCAGCTTCGGTCCGCCAGGCGCGCCGTTCTTCCCGGCGGGCATTGCGCTGACGCCGGACGGGAATACGCTCTGCGTCGCGAACCTCATGGCCGATCAACTCGCGCTCCTCGATGTCCGCAATCCGGCGCAACCAAAGCTCATTAATTTCATCCGCGTCGGCTCACGACCGTTTGCGGTCCTGCTCGACAAGGCCGGCCATTATGCTTACGTCGCGCACTGGGGCGAACCGACCGTCGGCATCGTGGACCTGCAGACGAAACATTTGGCCGCCAGCGTGAAGGTGGGCGACCAGCCGGTGGCGCTCGCGTTGTCGCCGGACGAGAAGCTGCTCTACGCCGCCTGCGCGGGCAGCGACGAAGTGGCAGTCGTGGACATTGTCGCACGCAAGCGGCTTGCAGTCATCGAACTGGGCAGCAACGGCGTCGGCGCGCAGCCGTGCCGACCGCAGGCGATGGCGATCTCGCGCGATGGCAAACAGCTCTTCGTGGCCAGCGCGCTCTATCACGACCTGCTCGTGGTAGACACCGCGCGCCGCAAGATCGCCGGCATGATTCCCACGGGCTGGTGCCCGACCGCGGTCGCCGTGGCGCCGAACAACGACAAGCTCTACATCGCCAGCGCGCGCGACTTGGGCAACACGTCGGCTGAGAATGTTTATGCCAAGCGCGCCGGTCGCGGCCTGCTCCAAGTTCTGCCATTGCTCGACGAGAACGAACTGCAACTCCAGAGCCAGCGCGTCTGCGAAGCTTGTGACTACGACCAGCGCGCCGGCCGCCGCGTGAGCACCGTCGCTCCGGCTGAGATCCCGGTCCCGCGCCGGCTTGGCCAGCCGTCACCGATTCACAACATCATCGTCATCGCCCAGGAACGGACCAGTTTCGACCGCGTGTTCGGCGACGTGCCCAAGGCAGCGGCTGACCCTTGGCTTTGTTACTTTGGCCGCGAAATTACTGCCAACCTCCACGCGCTGGCCGCCAACTTCACGCTTTGCGACAACTTCTATCTCGATGGCCCGCTGCTCGCCGGCGACAGCGGTTTGTTTTTCGGTGGCATGGGTGCCGCGCGACCGCGCCAGCCGAAATGGCCGGTCGTAGAAGAGAAAAAAACAAAAAACTCAACAAAGTCCACGACCAGCAAGTCGTCCAGCGGCTACGGCAGCAGCAAACCGCGCGTGGAGCCAGGCGACGCGGGCACTACGCCGTTGTTATGGCCGACCACGGCGACGTTATGGGAGCTGGTGGGACGCGCCGGACTGAGCCGCCGCGCCTACGGCCAGTTTGCGCAGACCGACACTTACAGAGGCGCTTCATGCACCAACTGGCCCGGCGACGTCAGCACCGGCGCGGACATCAAACGCGGTGATGTGTTCCTTCGCGACCTCGACCGAATCCTGAAGCAAGGCACGCTGCCACGGCTCGTCATGGTCTCACTGCCCAACAACCAAACGGTCGGCACCGCGCTCGGCGCCGGCAGTCCGCGCGCGTTGGCCTGCGAGAACGACGTCGCCATCGGCCGCATCGTGAGCGCTTTCTCCCGCAGCAAGTTCTGGAAACAGACGTTGATCCTGATCCTGCCGGGAAATTCCGGCGGCAGCTTCGATCACCTGGATGCGCATCGCGCGCCACTGTTGGTCGTCAGCCCGTTCGCGCGGCGCGGCGCGGTGGTGTCGCGCTGCTACGACGGCCCTTCTGTGACCCGAACCATTGAGCAGATTCTCGGACTCGTGCCGTCCAGTCTCTACGACCTGACTGCCGTGCCGATGTGGGATGTGTTTGCGGCGCAAGCCGCTCCCCGCATTCACCGGATTATTCCAGCGTCCTACGACACCGGCGAAAAAAATCCGTCCAATGCATTCGGCCAGTCGGAGTCAGGCGGCCTGAGTCTCGGCCAACTTACGGCCGACCGCGCCACCACGCTGAATCGTTTGCTCTGGATTTACCTTCACGGCCCCGATGTCGCGCCACCCGCGCCGGTCGAGCATCGGCGGACGGTGAACCGCTAGCGATGGCTCCTGTCGTGGCTGCCGTGGTTACTCCTTTCACGGTCATGCCCGCCGGAAGCACCGGAGTCGCTAGGCGCTGACGCGGCCGCGCCGCTGGGAGCTTGTGGCGCCATGCTGCCAATGCCTTGAGCGGTCATCTGGCTCTGGATGTTATCGTAGGTGCTCGCCGTCTTGCCGCCTGAGGTTTTCACAACCACCATGGCCACAATGGAAACCAGTGCCAAGAGCATCCCATACTCTACCAGGGATGTTCCGGCGCATTGCACTCGCCCGATCCATTGCTTTGCCAACTCCATCGTTTTTTTCCATTCGCGCTGCGCAATACCGTAGGTCAAGCAACCGTGACACGAGAGAAGGGAAAAAGCGAAAGTCTGTCAGGAGATTACCTACAAGGAAGATGGTAAAAACTACCAAGATTCCGACGCGTTTCCGCTACCGCTGATAGGCCGGCAAGTAGTGATACTGGACGCACATCGCCAGCAGCGCCATCGAGGTGGAGTAAACCTGGCCGCCTTCGCCCTCGCCGCCGGTCGTCGGCCAACTGCCGTCGCCGTTCTGGTGTTCGAGTAGCATTTTTTCCAGCCGAGACTGCCACCAATCCCAGTCGCCGCCGCCGCACTGATACATCGCCTGCGTCACGTAGTAGATGGCGTAGTAAAAATGCTCCCGGCCCCAGTTCATCTCATGTGAGCGAATCCACTCCGCGCCGCGCCTGACCTCCGGCGCGTCGTATTGGCCGCACATCTGGAGCGACACCATGCCGCAACCCGTCCGCGCGTGGCCCGGACCGCCGCCGGGCTGATAGGAAAAACCGCCGCCGCGCGCCGCGCACCGTTTCACAAAACCCACGGCACTCTCGATGGCTTCGGACGGAATCTTCACGCCGCAATCCTTCGCCGCGCGCAACGCCAGCAGTTGCCAACCGGTCACCGAGATGTCCGAGTCGCGCGAGCGCGGCTCATAGCGCCAGCCGCCCGTGTGCTGCGGCGACTTCGGTTCGGCCTGCGCCCGCAGGATCAGCTCGCACGCCTTGCGCAACGCGGCCATCACGCGGTCGTTTTTGCTCATGCCCGCCGCCTCCGCCAGCAACAACGAGCAGATGCCGTGGCCATACATCCGCCCGCCGCGGCCAAGGATCGAGCCATCCTCCGCCTGCTCGCTGATGATGTGCTTCAAGGCACGCTCCACGCGCTCGCCGTCCGGCCCCGACCCCGGCACGTAGCCGCGCGCCAGAAACGCCATCGCCGCCAACCCCGTGACCGCGCTGTTGTGATGGAACGAGCCGTCGTCCTTCTGCTGTTTCCGCAGAAACTCAAACCCGCGTTCCACCGCACGGTCCACGCCGGTGGAAGCGGTCTTCTCCGCCGCGGACGCGATGGATGAGGAAACAAGAAGCGCAGCGACAAGAACGACGCGGACGAGTCTTGAAGCGAAGGCGTATCGCGAAGCCCTAACTGGGAGCGGCGGTTTTCCAACCGCCGCCGATCCGCGCGATGAGCACGGTGCGGCGGTTGGAAAACCGCCACTCCCAGCCAAGTTCATGGCTCCGATGTGCGACGCTCTTCTGTCTTGAGTGGCAGAAAGCGCCAGAGGACTGGCGCAGTCCTCTGGCGCTTTTCCTGCCGCGTTAAGAGACCTTCCAGCTTCTTTCCAAATTGCCGTTCTCATCTTCGCGCTCACTTCCCCGTCGCCTTCGACAGCTTCTCGAAATACTTTTTGATCAACTGCTCGTATTCCGGCGGATACTTCTCGCGCATGCCGTGCATCAGCCCTTGCTGCAACTCTGCCGGCAGCTTGTCAAGGTTCATCAACTCGCCGCGCAGTCGCAGTTCGGCCGGCGAGTCTTTCGCCGTGCTTTGGCCCGTGCTGCCCATCTTGGAATCCAGGCTCTGCGATTCCTTGCCGGGCATCTGCTGCGCCGCCTGCTCAGCCGCTTGCTCGGCAGCCTTCTCCGCCGCCATTTGTTGCATCGCCGCGACCAACTGCTGCTGCTGCGTCTGCGCGCTCGACTCGACCAGCGTTTGCAGCGACTGCGCCGCTTCGGCGGCCGGCTGCTGGCCGGGCTGCGTCTGACCTTTGTTAAACTCGCCTTTCGCCTGCTCCATCTTGTCGCCGGCGTGGTCGAGCGCGGCAGCGGCCATCGGCGGCGTGACGAGCGGCTGCATCGCCGCCGCGGTTTGCGCAGCCTGCTGCTTTTCCGCAGCCTCGGCGGCGGCGCGCGTGAGTTGATCGGCCATCCGGCTGAGGTCCTGTTGCGCGGAACGTGCGTTCTGCGACGCCTGCTGTGTGTTGCGCGATTTTATCTCCTCGGTTGCGACACGCATCTTCTCCGGTATCCGCTCCTTCGCCGACTCCGGCGCGCTCTCGATGGCTTTCGCCACTTGCGGCGCAAGATCGGCCAGCTTCGACTTCGTCCGATCCAGCTCCTGGCCGATGTGCTGGAGTTCGCCACGCATCTGTTCCTGGCCGGTGGCGAGTTGCTTCAACTGCTCCGTCGGCCCGGTGCCCATCTCCTCCAGCTTCCGCACCAGTTCCTTCTCCATGTGCGCCAACTGCTTCATCTCGTTCGACGCCCGCGCGGTCTGCGACGCTTCTTTCGCGCGCTCGGCATTCAGCCGCCTGTCCTTGCTCTTCTGGGCGCGCTGTTGTTTCGCCGCGTCGGCCAGCCGCTGGCTCTGGTCGCCCGACGACTTGGACGCCTGCTCGATGCGCTGCCGCGCCGCCTCGTTGTCACCGCGCTTCAACGCCTCGGACGCCTCGTTCATCTTTTGCGCCTGTTGTTGGAAATCTCCCGCCTGTTTCGGATGCTGCTGCGTGTTGCGCTGCGCCAGCCGGGCGATCTCCTCGGCGCGGCGCTGCGCCTCCTTCTGCCGCCAATCGCGGTCGCTCCGCAACTGGTCGAGCTTGCCGGCCGTCTCCTGCTCCTTGCGCGCCAGTTCGGCGACGGCCTGCGCGCTGGCTTTCAATTTCTCCATCGCCTGCTGGAGCTGGTCGGCGCGGATCGTCGGCTGGCTCTCCAACTCCGACTTCATCTGCTGCCGCACTGCCGACTGCTCGGAGGCGAGCGGTTGCGCCGGCTGGTTGGCTGCGGCGCGCTGCGCCACGTCGTTCTGTTTGGCAGCGACCTCGCTGAGCTTCTTGAGCCAGTCGTAGCCTTTCGCCAACTGCTGCCGGTTCGGCAACGGCATCTCCGCCTGCTGCAACTGCGCCCGCGCCTGTTGCGCCTCCACCACGGCCACCTGCTTTCCCGCCGCCATCGCTTGAGCGGCCTGCTGCAGTTGCTGCAACGCCGTCTGCTGGTTGGCAGCGGATGCTGGTTTGTTGGCCTGTTGCAGCGCGTTTGCCGCCTGCTGCATCGCGTTCTGCGCCGCGGTCATCGGCTGTGCGGCGGCGGGCGCGGCTTGCTGTGTCGCCTGGGCCATCGCCTGTGCCTGTGCGGCGAGCGAGCGTTGCGCCTGTGCCTGCGACGGCAACTCCGCAGGCTGCGACGCATTCGTCGCGGCGAGCAGCTTTTCCTGCTGCTTCATCAGCGACTCCGCCTGTTCCGCCTGCGCGACCATCTCGTCGCCTTTCTTGGCGGCGGCCAACTGCTGCGCCGTCTGGCGCAACTGAGCCGCCGCCGTTTGCTGTTGCTGCGCCGCCTTCGCCTGCTGGCCGCGCGCCAATGCCTCCGTCGCGGCGGCCATCGGCTCGCGCTCGGTCTCGGCGACGCGCAACGCGGCGTCATGCAAGTCGCGCATCTGTTCGGATGTCGGCTGATCCGGCGCTTGTGCCAACAGGCCGCGCTGGACGGCGCGCGCATCGGCCCGCAACTGCTGCTGCTCGGCGGCCTGTTGCTGGCGCGCCTCGGCGGTGGCGGTAGGCTGCTGCTGCGTCTTCTGCGCCAGCGCCTCCTGCTGCTTCGCCAACTGCTCAATGCGCTCGGCGGGCGGCGGCTGACGCTGCTGCAACTGCGCCCGCGCCTGCTCGGCCTGTTGGAGCCGCGTCTTCAAAATTCGCTCCAGCGCCGCGCGCAATGCCGCGATGTCCGCCTGCGCCTGGCGCGCTGCCAACGACGCCCACTCCCGGTCGCCCGACTCCGCGTGTCCCGCCGCCGTCTCCAGCCGCGAGAGCACCTGGCTTGTGCCGAACTGCCGGCGCACGTCCTGAATCTGCCGAGCGGCCTCGGCGTCCACCGGCGCGACGCGGTCGGCCAGCGTGCCGAGCCGTTCGCCGAGCGGCGCAAGCTCCGTGCGCGCGTCGCGCTCTACATCGGCCAGTTCGCCAAGCCGCAACCGCAGCCACGCGGCAGCTTCATCCAGACTTTCGGCAACTTGTTTCTGCTGCGACTCCAGCCGGCGCAGGCCGTGCACGAGCAGCCGCAGGTCGCGCTGCCGTTCGAGCTGGTTCAGTTGCTCGCCGAGCTGCCGCAGTTGCGACCCGGCGGCCTGCGCCGCAGTGCCGGTTGTGATTGCCCGCAGGCCGTCGCGGATCAACAGCAGGTCCTTGCCCCAGCGCGAGTCGCCGACACGCAGCGTGAGGTGCGGTTCCGACTGCTGGTCCACGCGGACAATGAGATCGCCGAGCCGCTCGCGAAGCTTGTCGCTCGGCGATTGCGCGGCGGCGATCATGCGCTGGCTCAGTTCCAGCCGGCCGCGCTCGAACTGGCCGCGCGCGGCATTGGCGGCGTCGGCCGAGGCGGCTTCTGCCTTGGTCAGGTCTTCGCGCGTTTTGCGCAGGCTCTCGGTGAGCGGGTCGAGCGAGTCACGATTGCGCCAGCCGCGCTTGCCGCCGTCTTTGAGCCACTGCTGGAGACTCTCGATCTTCGGCTGGGCGATGTCGGTGAGCCGCTCGCGCGCGGCGCGCAACATATCTGCGTTCTGCGGCAATGCCGCATCAGTCATGCCGAGGCCGGCGGCGAGCAATTTCGTGGCGGTCACGACGGCGGTCTGGTCGTTAACGTCGGCGTCGCGCTTGCGCTTCCAGTGGCGTGCCGTGCCGTAGATATTCTCCAGCAAGCGCAGCTCGGCACGTTCCACCCGGCGCGCGAGCTGCGAGAGCACTTCCATGCCGCGCGCGTCGTAGAGCCGGGTGAACCCCTGTTCGAGCTGCGCCGAGAGTTTTGTGGCGCTATCGGCGGCTACAGCGAGCTGGCCCAGCGCCGGGGCCATGGCGGCGGGCTGCGCGGCGTCGTGGTCAAGCGTGGTGGCGGCGTTGCGCGCCGAGGCCAGCCAGTCGTCGAATTGATCGAGCAGGTTGGCGACGTTCTCCCAGTCGCGCAACGCCTGCGGCGTGCGCGGTTGCGCGACGCTCGTGGCGATGATGGCCTGCGCGGCGCGGCTGGCGTCCTGCGCCGTCTGAAGGTCGCGGCGAAGCGCGTTGGCGCGCGCGGTGAGGTCGGCGTTCCACTGGCCTGCGCGGCCGAAGTCGCCGCGCAGTTGCTCGATGCCACGGCGCGCGTCGGCGGCCGACTGTTTGGCGCGGGCGAGCGCCTCGCGGAGCTTGCGCAGCTCGACGAAATCCTTGTTCCGCAGCGACAGATCGGCCAGTTCGCTGATGCGCAGCTTGCGCTGTTCGCTGCGGGCGAGCTGGTGTTCGGGTGAGTTGTCCTCAACCTCGATCCAGAACGTGACCTCGTCGCCTGGCTTGTAGCCGGCCCGCACGAGGTCGAATGCCGCCGCGCCAGTGACGGGCATCTGGTCGCGCTTGTTGTTGTGGACGAGATAGGCGGACGCGACGCCGAAGTCGTCGGTCGCGGCGAACTTTAGGTCAAACGGCTCCGGTTTGCCGACCTCGACGTCCTGGTCGGGATCAAGGAGCTTCACCGTCGGTGGCTGGTCGGGCAACGCCTTGATCCGGTAGCTGACGGCGTCGGCGTTTTTGAAACCGGCCGTGTCGGTGATGCGCAGCTTGAACTCGGCGTCGTGATCCACCGCGATCTCCGCGGTGACGTTGCGGTCGCCGGTGACCTGCACCGGCTTCGGCGGCGCGCCGTTCAACTCCAGCCAAGCGCCCGCCAGCGGCTGCGACGCCTCGGCCACGACCGTGACGCGCGTGCCGCGCAACGCAGCGATGTCGGCGGTCTCGGCGGTGATGATCTTTGGCGGCAGCGCAGTGTAGTCGGGGAACCGATATGTCAGCGCGAACCGCTCCAGTCGCGGGCCGCGCTGCGCCACGATGCAGAACCGTTGCGACTCGGCGTCGCCGGCGCGGATGAAATAGACGGCGTTGGATTTGACGGCGGGCAGCGGAATCTCGAACTGCTGAAGCGCGACAGGCGCGCTCGGTTTCATCGGCGCAGCGGGCGCAGGCGCGGCGGTGGCCAGTGTTTCCAGCCGCATCGGCGGCAGGCCGTCAGCGGCGAAGAACGCGACGGCCTTGCCGACGCGGCGGTTGAAGACGTCCACGCGGACGGTGACGCTGCCGCCGGTCTCGATGGTGACGTTGCCGGGTTTCACCAGCAGTTTCACGGTGCTGGCGCGCGGCAACGCGGCGAATGGATTGGCAAAACGTTTCGCGAGCAGCAGGAAATGCTCCGTCGCCGCGATGGCATAGACGCCGAGGCCCAGCGCCAGCGCGGTAGCGACGGCGGCGCTCACGACAGAGCGCGTCGGCGAGATGACACTGGCGAAATCGAGGCCGCCGCTGCGGCGGGCGAGATCGTTCACCAGCGCCGCGATGAGCTGCGGCGAGCCTTTGATCGCGTCGGGATCGTGGCAAGCCTCCAATTCCACCGCGGTGGCCAACTCCTCGTTGAGCTGCGGGAACGCGGCCTCGACGTTGAACGCCACCTCGATGTCGCCCCAGCGTTTGCGCAGCGGCAGCAGGATGAAGCGGACGAAGCCGGCGAGTGTCGCAGCCCACACCAGCAGCGTCAGCGCGAGGCGCGCGGCCTGCGGCAGGAACAGCCAGCGGTCGAGCAGGAACGTCAGCGCCAGCAGACCAAGGAAGAGCGCGGCCGTTTGAGCGACACCCTCGGCAAACGTGAGTCGTCTCGCGCGGCGTTTGTAGCGCTGCACTTGCGCGTGAAGACTGTCAGGAACCAGCGACATTGGTTGCGGATGCTAACACCGGCTGTGATGAAGTGGTAGCGGAGTTTTCTCACGCCTTCGACCGCGTCATCGTCTTGCGCAACTCAGTTTGCGGCAGGTAGGCGTCGTTGGCGCGCAGGGTTTCGACGAGTTTCGCCGTGTCGAGGTCGCACGCGGGCTGGCCGGTGGCGAGCGATTGGACGGCGGCAGTGCCGGCAGCCTGACCCATCATCGAGCAGGCAGGCTGCACACGGATAGAGCCGTGCATGCGCACGTCGCTGGAGTTGCACCGGCCGGCGACCCACAGATTCCGCCAACCTCGCGGCACGAGAATGCCGTAGGGAATGCCGAAACTCTCGCCCGACTTGAGCCGGCCGGTCTTGGTGAACTCCTCATGGTAACGCTGATACTCCGCCTCGGTGGCATCATAGACGTGGATGTCCACGGCCGAGTTATACACGCCGATCTGGTCGGGGAACTGCCGCCGCGCGATGTAGTCGTCAAAGCTCAGCTCGTATTCGCCGACGATCCGCCGCGATTCGCGCACGCCCATGAGGCTGCCGGTGCTGACGTGTTCGAGGTTTTCGCAGCCGGGGACATACTTGCGGTAAAACGCAATGAACTCCTGCGCGAGCCGCCGGCCTCTCATCATGCCATCGCTGAGGCTGCGGCAGCGCAGTGCGTCCATGTGGAACACGTGGCCGGCGTTCAACATGCCGGTCGTCTGGCCTACCCGGAGCAGTCCGGGCACGTGGCGGTCGCGCTTGCTAAAGTGGCCGTCCTCAATCGCCTTCTCCACCAGCTTTTGCTGATTGGCAGGGCCGGTGTCGCGGGGACTCCGCGCGGCGCGCGACCAATCAATGCCGGCACACTGCGAGCAAAGCGTCGGCGGCATGATGTCCCGCGTGTCGCGGCCCGCCTCGCGGCAGGGGACGCCGCAGAGCTTCGACAGCACGGCGTCGCCGGTGGCGTCCACGAATGCTTTCGCGCGGAGATAACGCAGGCCCTCGATGTTGTGGACGATCACGCCGTTGACGCGGCCGTCGCCGGCGCTCGCGTCCGCCTCGACGACGCGCGTGAAGAACCGCACGTCCACCTTCGCCGTCGTCACCAGTTCGTCGAGGACGAGCTTGTAGCCCTCGACATTGAACGGCGTCCAGCAGTGGAAGAGCTTGCCGTAAAACTCCTCGGTGACCTGCGGGCCGAGAAAGCCGCGCTTGTGCAGCGTCGTCACGATCTCGCGCATCAGGCCGCCCACCAGCATCCGCTCGCCGTTGGCCATCGGGTTGAACGCCGTGACCAATCCCGACGTGCCCATGCCGCCGAGACAGCCCACCGCTTCGATCAACGCGACCTTCGCGCCGAGCCGGGCCGCGCACACGGCCGCCGCGGCGCCGGCCGGTCCGCCGCCGGCCACGACGAGATCAAAACCTTCCTCCACCGGAATCTCTCGGCTGAGCCGGTAGGTTGATTTGGAGTCGGACGGTTTTTCATCGGCGGCGAAAGCCTTCGCCGCGCTCGCGACGCCGGAGACGCCGAGCGCCGATGACATCAGGAATGATCGTCGGGTGGTCTGTTTCATAGCTGGACGCTTTCCAACCGTGTTTCATACGCCGACAGGATCCCCCACATCAATTCCTTTGCGACCTACGGATTTGCCCCAACTGACTTGGAGACGCAGCATAGCCTCCCTACATCTGCCGCTAGAACCACCGGTTGAGAACTGACAAGCTGGGTGTCGCTGGTAGCCGCGATCAAGATCTCAGAGAAACCAAATAGTCACTGCGATGCTGGCTGGAAAAGCGAGCGCTACTGCGAAGAAGAGCAACCTCTTGGTGACACGCCAAACCTTCCGACCATGTCGCCGATGATGGGCCTTGCGCCAAACATGTCTTTCCTGCCGCAGGACTTTGCCCGCCCACACCAAGGCAAGCGCTTCCGGCAACGCCATAGCCGTGATGCCGACGCCAAAACGGAATGGAGTCGGATACCCGGCAACCATTGAGCGTAACGCGATTATGAACAACGGCGCCACCAAAAGAACTCCCAAGGCGGATAACAGCCGGAACAGACTCTTCTTCGTCTCCTCACTGACGTGATTGTGCGTGACAGTCTTTCTGGCGCCCGCGGCATCACTCATTCTCTCATCTCCTCAGTTCCGTCTCTGATTCAGGTTGGTTAAGAAACGAAGCTGCACCAACGCCATGCATGGAAGTCACGAGACCGGCCCAATCTGGTCACGGTTGACTACAATACGAGCATGGTATGCCAGCGTCGTCAGCAGAAGGGCCACGCGTTGTTGATCGTTCATGTCTCGCTCAACAACCGCCTTGAAACCACGAAACGCGCCGTCAGTGATTTCCACCAAGTCGCCCGGCTTCGGATTCGGGTGGATGGTCACGACATCAACTGCTTCGCCGGCCCAACTCTTGACCTGATCTATAACCGCCGACTCGACGACAACAGGGCGTTCACCAAAACTAACAATGCCAATCACCTCGTGGGCGTAACGCACCATCCGATAGTGCTCAACCAATTCGAACCGGCAAAACAAATACCGTGGAAACAGTGGACCGACGACCCAACGCTTGACCCGGCGGATGGTTTTTCGCCGTTTTAGCCGGGGATAATAAACTTCCAAACCCAGTTTCTCACGGAAATAGATCTCGGCTGCCGCTTCCTTCTTTGGCTTCGTATGAACGCAATACCAACTTACCATATTTGTTTTCGTGTCCGCCTTCTTTGCTGAAAACTGTTTAGCACATTCTTTTCACTAATTCGAGCGGACAACAAACTAAACAGCCACAATAGCTTCAGCAAGTTTTGACAACAAAAAAACCCTCGTCCCCGTAAGGGGAGAGGGCAAGCAACAATCTTCGCCGCTGTTAGCTGTTAGCTATTAGAACTGGCAAATCCAGCGACTTCAGGAATGTCACCGATCTCCTGAAAGCCTACCTGAAAGCGACGCAAAGCAATTCCGTTCTGAGCACAGAATTGTCCTAGTTGCGTCAGGTGATCTTGGCTCATGTCGCTGACGGCAACAATCATCTCTTGGGTCTTGGTCTTGCGAATCACCTCTTCAGCATCCGCGCCAGTCCCCAGAATAGGATATCCGTGAAATCGTTTATTTTGCATGTGCAGGTCGTCATCAATGAAGCCCACAACGGTCAGCGCATGGTCTTCGTTCGATTGAATCTCGCGTAGCAACATGCTGCCCGCGCGGCCCGCACCGTAAATAAGCGTTCTCCTCATCCCAGTCGTATCCCTTTGAGCGTAGTAATCGAGCAGCCGCACAGAAAACCTGGCACCCAACACAAACGAACTCATGACAAAGAAATGAATGATCAACACCGACAGGCTGAAACTGCCCGGCAACAAGTAGTAAACGACCGTCATTCCTGTCAAAAACCCCAAGACCACCGAACGAATCACGTGCAGCAGATCCGGGATACTGGCATGTTTCCATTTGATTCGATACAAACCGGTCACGTAGAACACGACAAGCTGACTCAGCAAGAGCAATGGAAAGCTTTTGATAAAACTCGCCTTGTGCACCGCCTCGAAAGAGCCTTCTCCATGGATCAACCAAGCCAGGTAATAGGCTACAGACACCATGCCTATGTCCACCAGTATCTGAAACGATTCATATCCCATCACCCTCTGCTTCATCGCCGGCAGGAACACGCCGCGGCGCAACAGTTGCAGTTCACGGTAGCGCAACTTCTGGATCGCGACATACGCCGCTCCACCGCCCACCAACAGCACCATCGCTGTGTTCACATCGCGTATCGCCGATATGACCAAGGCCGCACACCCTGCCGCGGCGCTGACGCCATAGAGAGTCAACACCGCATTGCGATGGTTGATCCCCAGTTGCATGAGACGGTGATGAACGTGATCGCGGTCCGCCTCAAACACGCTTCGTCCACGCAAGTAAAAGAAACGCAGCTTCCCCTGCTTGCTTGTATCCACGACATGCGCCACGCGCAGAAACCTCCGCATCATCGCCAGCGCCGTGTCCATGATCGGAAGTCCAAAAGCCAGCAAAGGAATCAGGATGGACGCCGTTGCGGAGGCCTTGTAGGTCGTCGTGATGCTCATGACCGCCAATGTGAACCCCAGAAACAAACTACCCGAATCACCAAGGAAGATCGACGCAGGGCGGAAATTGTAGCGCATAAAACCGAGCACGCTCCCCGCAAGCGCCGAGGAAACCAGCGCCAACTCGATATGCTGATTCAGCAGAGCTACCCCCGCAAGTGTGAGTGTGGAAATCAACGCCACACCACTGGCAAGACCATCCAACCCGTCAATCAGATTGAAGGCATTCGTAATACCAACGATCCACAGAACAGTGACGGGAATGCCCCACAGACCAAGATTTAACAATGAACCTCCCGGCAAGCCGATTTGTTCGATCTTGTATCCGTGGCAAACGGCCACCAGCGCTGCCACCACTTGAATCAGAAACTTCACCCTGACGCTCAAAGGGCGCATATCGTCCAATATACCGACCCCTATGACGATTGCGGACGCCTCAATGAAACCAATCCACCATTGGTTCGCCACGCGCGTGAACGGATCGTCCAAAACGCCAAACGGTGAAACGAGCAACAGCATCGTCAGGTTGAACGCGGCAAAAATCGCCACGCCACCGAGTCGCGGGATCGGACGCTCGTGAACTTTCCGTCCATTGGGAACGTCCACTGCTCCGATCCGAACCGCGAAACGTTTCACAAGCGGCGTCAACACAAGGGAGAAAGCGCAACTAACGCCAAACAATAACAGGTATTTCAGCATCTAGGACAACCACCAATCTCGACAGCGTGCCAACTCGATAATTCTACAACCCTCGAACCAATAATCAATCCTAGCCGAAGTTTCACAATAAGAAGACTAAAACTCCGGCTAACTAACGACCTGCATCCGCAGCAGACTACGTCTCTCCAGACTTGCCAGTTGCATCGTCCTGTCCATCAGATGAGTTTGTTTCCTGCCGGAGTTCAGTGAGAAGCGTGCGAAACTTGCGAACTGAGACTTGCCGATCAAAGCATGTCACAGCGGCTTCGCGCCCCCGTCGTCCCATGGTTTCAAGCACATCAGGATTCTCCGCCACTCTGAGGATTGCCGCCCTCAATTGCTCTGTGGATTCTGGATCAACGCGAATGCCGCACGCATGTTCCTGAATGATTTGGGCAATGTGGGTATCTTCTTCAACCGCTGCAATGAAAGGCCGACCCGCCGCCATGATTCCATACGCCTTGCTGGGCACAATTAGTCCAGCCACCCCACGTTTCAGCGTCACCAAGTGAACATCGGCCGCACCAAGCGATTCGCCAAGCGTCTCCTTCGGCTCGTAAGGCAAAAAACGCACGTTCTTAACCTTCAACTCCGCTGCCTGATTCATCAACCCTGCCTTCGCGGCACCCTCACCAATGAACACGAATTGTATTCTGCCATGATTTGCCAAGTTTGCCGCAATCGTGACGACTCGCTCTAGGTCCTGAGAAAGCCCAAGATTCCCAGAGAACATCACTACAAATTTACCCTCCAGCTGATGCCTCTGCCGAAACGGGTTCAATCCAGTCAACGGTCGCACCTTGGTCGTGTCAACCCAGTTTGGGACCACGCGGATTCGATTGCCATGCAGGCAACTCTTCGCCTTGACCCTCGCTGCCATATCCTCCCCCAGGACGACAATCCTGTCCGCACTTCGCAACGTCCACTGGGTGCAAACCTCCAACAGTTTGATCAGCCAAGGGTTTCTGAGTTTCCCAAGGGCCACGCCCACATCCGGATAAAGGTCCTGAATGTAGAAAACAAACTTTGCATGATACAAACGTGCATAGAACATCCCAACCAACCCCAGCACGGGCGGGTCAGTTTCGACAATCACAACATCCGGTCGGCCGGCAAAAGAACCCGCCAAAAAACCAAAGCAAGAATACGAGAGCAGATTTGCAACACGACCCAAGAACTGTTTCTTATTCAGACGCGGATTATACGCCCGCAGGATTCGGATCTTATCCAATTGTTCCCGTCTGACGGGTAACCACGATCCGAATCGTGCGATGTTGTAACCACGGCCCGCTATCACCACCACGTCATGGTTGCGGCTCAAGTCCTGACAAAGCTCGGTCAACAGTTGTCCCGTCGCCTCAACATCGGGATAGAACGAGCGATTGAAGAAAAGCAACCGCATGTTAATGATTGCCCCCTGTTCTCACATGGATGCGACCATCTTTGAAGCTACCGTTCATCGCGTTGTAAACGAGACGTATCGGACCGGTCAACGGGACAGTTGCCGCCTCTTAAGCACCCTGGCTGGATCCCCGCCAACGACCTGCCAAGGTTCAACATCCTTGAAAACGTTGGACCGGGATCCAACCACAGCTCCCTCTCCTATACTGACACCAGGTCCGATAAAAGCATCCGCCGCAATCCAACTCTTTCCACCGATTCGAATAGGAGCCACTACAAGGGGGAATTCGGCTTTTTCGTAATCATGAGTCGCTGTGCAAAGAAAAGAGTATTGGCTTACAACAGCATGACTGCCAATGTCCACCAAGCCCACGCAGTAACAGTTCACGTAGTCTCCAAGTATACTGAACTCCCCCATACGCAGGTTCCAAGGTGCGTAAATCCGGGCCGAGGGATACACGCGGACGCCATGCCCTATTTTCGCTCCAAATGCGCGCATAAGCATCACCCTCCAGACGTGCAGAGGACGGGGGCTGGGACGGAATAACAGCAACCATACCATCCCCCATAGAGCGCGCCCTGCGCGATTCCAAAACGACAACTCGCTCTTAAAATTGGTCAGGTTCATACCGTTCTTTCAGTCAAACAACGCCCAGCTTCAAATACCTGCATCACTTTCTTCCACGTCCAGATGATGAGCTTTACTAATCAGTCAAGTCGAACGCATGGAGGAGAAGAACCCCGGTCAAGCAGCCAACGGTAAACTTGAATGAGATCGTTTGCCACTCTTTGTGGATGATATTCATTCGCGAGTCTTGCTGCTTGATTGCCCATTGTTCTCCTGCGGTCCTGCGTCATTTCAATCGCCTCCCGGAGTGCTTCAGTCAATGCGGCTGGTGTAGGTTCAACGCACCAACCCGCATTTTCTGCCGGAAGTCGGTTCCAAGGAGTGCCCGTGGTTGTAACGACCGGCAAACCAGACAGCATTGCTTCCACAATCGAGTTTCCGAAGTTTTCGAAATCGCTCGGCATCACGAAGACCCGAGCTGCTGCATACGCCCCCCATTTCGTAAAATCGTCCAACTCACCAGTGAAGATCACGCTGGTTCCACAACCCAGCTTTGAAACAGCCATTTCAAACTCGCTCCTGAAGCTCTGCTCATCCGGACCGGCCAAGACAAGGCTCCAATGCGCATGGAACTCGCGCAGCGCCGCCCAAGCTTGGATGAGCCGAGGCACGCCTTTCACTGGATGCAAACGCCCAAGATACAAGAGGACGCCCTTTTCGGCGGGCAAACAGAAAGCACGACGAAATTCCTCAGCCGACATTCTGGCGTTCCGGGGAGGCAACAGAATCGGATTGGGAATGATCGCCACCGGATTTCGAAGACCGAAACGTCGTATATCCTTAAATTCCATTTCTGATTTTGCGTGCAGACAACTGGCCTCTTTCAATACCCTCGTCTGAAACCAGAACCTTACGGGGAGTTTCTTCCACCAACGATACCGCAAAGCCTTTGGGGCAAGCATGCCACAGGGAGCAAGAATGTGAGGAAGTCGTTGCCCGTGTGCTAATGCGCCAGCCAGCCGGCTGACATCCGTCCAGAGGCCGTGTGAATGGATCGCAGCAAAACTGGCTGACTGCGAGATGCGCCAAAGTTCCTCGCATCGGCGAAACGAACCCCAACTCGGACGCTGACTGATTGTAGTTTGCACACGCGGATCAAGCCTGATTGGATCGCCATCATCCTCGCGGTGGACACTAAAGACTTCAATCTCGCAGCCCGCACCCACCAATGCAGCCGTGCAGGCGGCCACTCCAAAAACAGGCCCTCCCTGCCCGCGCCCCAAATAGGGTATCAGATGAGCAACCTTCATCTGTCCGCCTCAAAACCCACACTAAAGGGATATCGAAAACGGATCCTCCATATCACAACCATGTCAGATGAGGGCAGTCCCAAGTTCGCAAGTCGCTTGTTCACACCGTCACATTGTCTGGGCGTCATGACATCTGACAGATAACAAGCAATGCCAAGCACAAATCAATTGAATCCTCAGATGGAAACTGCACCCTGGACACAGTTGACCGCATCTTTCCGATTCACTCGATCTCATTCACCGGCTCGCGCCGTGAATCACTTTGACTGGCCGCTCATTCCCGACCATCTCAAATCACCCACTTCTCGCTTGCGCACTGTTGAAAGTGCAGCGCGAAGGGCCGGGCATGCGCAGATCACTAGAAACGATATTAGCGCTGCTTTGGTTATCCAATTGACAACATCCTCAATTCCCTCTTCAGCTTTGATTCCCAAA
>JBAYFL010000037.1:0-47532 GCA_041667205.1 Verrucomicrobiia bacterium
GCTCCTGCGCTCCTGCGCTCCTGCGCTCCTGCGCTCCTGCGCTCCTGCGCTCCTGCGCTCCTGCGCTCCTGCGCTCCTGCGCTCCTGCGCTCCTGCGCTCCTGCGCTCCTGCGCTCCTGCGCTAAATGAACAGGGTATCATGTCAACTCCTATTCCTGCATCGCCATTCGTAACGGAGTTGTGCAAATCGAGCAAGGAGAATTTCTGCCGTTCTTAGCACCCTCAAATCTCTTCACATTCGCCGACTCTGCTCTCGCCGCCCGCGATTTGTTTATCCGCGTTACATCTCCAAAATGGTTGCGCCTTGTTATGCGTGAGCACATCTGACATGGAAAGAAATCAATCGCCGCCGGAGCGTGGGTTTCGAAGCCATGGACAAACCATGAGTAAACGCGTTCGCATCGTCAGTGCGTTGTGGGTATTTGCAGGGATCGCTATTGGTGGTTCTGATATTTGGCATCACGCGACGCTAGGACATTACGTGCCCGTGGGCATACCTGATCTCATCTTTCTAGCCTTCGCCGCACTTTGCCTTGTCACTGGAATAACACTTGGACGCACAAAAGTGATCAGATGGGTCATGGTTTATTTTGTCTTCATCATCGTCGTGGCTTATTCGGTTTTATGGTTTGTATTCGACGGTATTGACGACGGACCTGAGCAGGCCCCAGTCCTAGCGTTGCTTATCGCGCTATCAATTTATTCGTTTGTCATATTAGGAGGAAGGGAAGTGCGTGCGCCCTGACTTCTCGTCCAGCCTTTACAGCGACGCACTGCTTCAGAAAGCGAGCAATTGCAAGCGACGGCGTGGCGCGCAAGTCAGCTTTTCCGTGTCCTTCCGCGCATCCCGTGGTTCCGCTGACCGCTCTCCACAATTCCAACCAATCAGTCTGCTTCACGCCGCCTCGGCGTCGGTGCCACCGGCGCGGAAGGGTTGGAAGAGGCGGCGTTTGTTGAGGCGGCCGGTGCGGATGTGGGTCTCCTCGGCTTGGGAACGGCTGGCGGCCAGGAGGTTGGCGATGAGGGATTCCACCGCAAAGACGAGCAGGGCCAGCAGAAGGATGGACGGCCAGAGTTTGGTGAGGCCGCGGTTTTGCTCGAGCCATTGTTTGAGGGGGTCGAGGCCGGTGACAAGGTCGTGGCTGGTGTCGCGCGGGATGATGCGGTCGAGCTGCGGCGGGGTGACGGGGGTGAGCCGGGATTCGACGGGCGGGACGTTGACGACGAACTGTTGGACGACGCCCTCGGTGGCGGCGGTGACGGTGTAGAAGCCGGTGCGGTCGGCGCGGGCCAGCAGGGTGGCGTGTTCGCCGGCGGGCAGGTTGACGGTGGTGTTGTCGGGCAGGGTGATGGTGAGCGCCTGGTCGCGCGGGATGCTCGGCGTGCCGGGCACGGGGTCGCCGACGTGGAAGGAGGATTGCCGCGCAACTTGCTCCGCCGACCAGCGCGCGATTTGCTGCACCAGCGGCAGGAAGGCCGGCGACAACGGCAGGTCGCCCCACGCGCGGTCGGCGGAGGCGTTGACGATGAGGACCCGGCCCTGGCCGCGTTCGCCGGCGATGAGGAACGGATACTGGCCGGCCATGAGGATGAGAACGCGGGCGTCCTTGGCGAGGTCCCAGTCGAACATCTTCTGCTGCGGGATGGGGGGGAACGGCATTTCGGAACCCCACGCGCTGGCAAAGAGCGGATGGTTCGGGTCGGTGACGCGCGTGGCGATGCGGTTGGCGGGCAGGTCGTAGCGCTTGGTCGGTTTGGCGGGCAGGAAGTCGAGCCGCTTGAGCTGGTCAATGCTGGACTGGTCGCCGACGAAGAGCGCCACGGTGCGGCCGGTGTCGAGGTAGCGGTTGAGGCGCACGACGGCGCGGTCGCTGAAGCGCGGCAGGTCGGCGAGGAAGACGATGGAGTAGGGTTCGAGCGGCTTGTCGTCGAGCTCGTTCGAGGAGATGACGTTCACGGAACTGGCGGCGGTGGCGGCGTCGAGGCCGACGGCGAGGGCCTTCTTCAGGAAGAAGCCCGACTGCATCCGCTCCTCGCCGCCTTGCTGCGCCTGGACGACAAGGACGCGCGGCGGTTTATAAACGGGCAGCGCGAAATAGAACCGGTCGTCGCCCGGCAGGTTGTCGCCCTGGAGCTTGCCGTAGCCTTGCAGCGCGCGGCTCAGCACCGCCGGCGCGGTGAACTCGAACTGCACGTCCACCGCGGAGTTGGCGTCCACGTCCACGGGCCGTTGCGCGACGCGCTCCTCGCCGAGCCGGATCTCCAGCAGGTCGTGGAGCGGCGCGGCGGCGCTGTTCTCCACCGTCGCGACTCCGCGCACCAGCGAGCCGCCGGTGGCGAACTGCGAGCGGAAGGCGATGTTCTTGACGGAGCCGTTGACCGACGCGAGCTCGTCGGTGCGGACGATGATGAGCTTCGGGCTTTTCGAGTTCCAGTCCTGGTTGAAGACGGACTTCGACTCGAAGCGCCAGCCGGTCTCCTGATTGTCGGTGATCAGGAAGACGAGGCGGATGCCTTTCTCGGACTTCAGCACGATGCGCCGCGCCTCGCGGAAGCCGGCGGAGAAATCCGTCCGCGCCTCGGTCGCTTGGAGGGATTGCACGGCCTGCCGCGCCATCTCGTGTTTCACCGTCGGCTCGGCGATGAGGTTGTCGGCGCGGTCGCTGACGGCAATGACGGCGACCTCGTCGTCGGGCTTGAGGTCGTCGAGGATCGCCATCGCCTGACGCTTGGCCAGCTCCAGCCGCGTCTGCTCGCCGGCGCGGTAGGCCATGCTGAGGGAGTTGTCCATCATCAGCACCACCGTGCGCGGGACGTTGCCGCCGAGGTAGCGCGACGCCTTCGCCGAGATGACCGGCCGCGCCGCGGCGAGGATGAGCAGCGCGAAAATGAGACATCGCAGGAAGAGCAGCAGCAGGTTCTCGATGCGCGAGCGGCGGGTGGTTTTCGCCGAGATAGCCTTCAGGAACCGCAGCGTGCTGAACGGAATCTGCACCACGCGCCGTCGCTGGAGCAAGTGGATGATGATTGGCGCGGCCACCGAGAGCAGTCCCCAGAGCATCCACGGCGACTGGAAGCTTCCGAGAATGGCTTGGAAGATGGCGCTCATCAGAGGGACATCTGCCGGCGTTCGATGAGGTATTGGTGGACGAAGTCCTCGAAGGTCTGCTTGGTCGAGCAGAGGCGGTAGTCCACGTTGAGCACCTGGCAACGCTCGCGGGTGTGGTTGACGAACTCCTGCAACGCGCCCTTGTAGGCGAGCTGCGCTGCGCGCGGGTCCAGCTCGATGCGCTCGTCCGTCTCCATGTCAATGAACTCCGCCACGCGGTCCACGTCCAGTTCCAGCTCCATCGGGTCGAGAATCTGCATCACGATCACGTCGTGCATCTTCTTCTTGAAGTGGGCGATGGCGTTGAACACTTCCTCCGGGTCGTCGAAGAGGTCGCTCAGAATCACGATGAGCGCGCGGCGGCGGATCATCTCGGCGAGGCTGTGCAGCGCGTAACCGGTCTTGGTCTGGCCGCGCGGCCGGTTTTCGGCGAGCCGCTCGGCGACCGTGCGCAAGTGCCGCGTGCCGCTGCGCGCCGGAACGTGCTGGCGGATTTCGCTGTCGTAGATCGTCAACCCCAGCGCGTCCTGCTGCCGCGTGGTGATGTAGGCCAGCGCGGCGGCGACGCGGCAGGCGTAATCGTATTTCGGCGGCCGTTTGCCCGACTGGAACGCCATCGAGCCGGAGCTGTCTATGATGACCTGCACGCGGAGGCTGGTCTCCTCCTCGAACTGCTTGATGTAGTAGCGATCCGTGCGGCCGAGCACCTTCCAGTCAATGTAACGGAGGTTGTCACCCTTAACGTATTGGCGGTAGTCGGCGAACTCGACGCTGGAGCCTTTGAGCGGGCTTTTGTGCATGCCGCTGCGGGAACTCTCCACCACCGACCGCGCCCGCAGCACGAACGTGTCGAGCTTGCTCATCTCCTGCGGCGTCAGGAAGTCGGTGATGGCGCTGCCGTGTTCCATAGGTCAGTCGTCCGATGGCTGGAGAATGTGGAGGCAGGTGTCCACCTTCTGAAGTCGGCGGCTACGAAACTCTGTCGCGCTCCGCGCCGAGATTCTTGGTAGCCCGCCACTCCGTGGCGGTCGAAACAACAACCCGCCACGGAGTGGCGGGCTACCAAGGTTTGATGTCAAAGGCTTCACTAGAAGTTCACCATGAAGAACTGGTCGAGCGCGGCCATCAACGCCCAGTGGTCGCCGATGAACACGAGCATGTTGCCGCCGATGGAACCGCCGGCTTGCAGCGTCGCCAGCAGCGCGTCGTTGCCGGTGGAGCGAAAATCCAGCGCCGTGCCGCTGCCGATGCTGCGCGGCGAAATCTTCCACGCCGTTGCCGGCGGTGTGCGTTTGCGGACCGCATCCTTGAACGACGCAAGCTGCGGAAACCGCGTCGGGCCGATCTGATAACGCTGGTTGATGTGCCGCTTCAAGCCGCCGGGTGTCATCGGCTTGTAAACCCACGGCTGGCCCCACGGGTCCTTCTGCGCCGCCGCCGGAATGTCCTTCATCACCGCGTCGAGCGACAACGGGAAGGCCACGTTGTTGCGGTAGTAACCGAGCAGCGCCGCGTCAATCTCCTGCATCTGCGCCCGCGCCAGCCAGACCCGCGACAGTTCGCGCACCGCGTTCACCACCGGCTCGTCTCCATCCTGCCGCGCGCGCCGCTCCAACTCCGCGCGCCAAGCCGACTGCTGCGCGCCGGAGATCATCTGCCAGTAAAGTTTCTGGAACCGCAGCGCCGGGAGCAGCTTCGCTGGCAGCGATTTGACAGCGGTATCGAGCGCCTCAAGCTGCAACTTCAACGTCGTTTCATTCAACGGCTGCGTCTGCGCCGGCCAAACCTCCGCTGCCATCGCCGGCCACGCGCAAGCAAACCAAACCGCCGCGAGCATCTTGAGTAATCGGTTCCGGACGACGTTCATGGATGAGTTACTTTGTTCCGGTTGTGATTCGGCGCGTCCTTTTTGTGGCGCTCATCTGCCCGCGTCAGCCGAATCTGACAACCACACGAATATGCTACCGCGCCCGCTGAACTAATCCAGCCGTTTCCGGAACCACCTTCCACCCGAAACATCACGACTGAGGTGAGAACCTGCAATGGGTGATGAATGCTTTCCGCGGGCTGTTGTCTGACAGACATGCCTGCGGTCACCAAGAAGCAAGCGCGCCTCAAGCTCCAGGTCGTTGCCAACGCCGATCATTCCATCCATGCCGGTCTGGTGGCCGTGGAGGCCCTCGCCCGCCGTTTCGGCCTCTGGCAGAAGCTGCGGGCCTGTCGGGGCCTCGGCCCGCGCAGGGATCGCAAACGCGGTTGCGGTCCGGAGGTCACCGTCGGCCAGTTGATCTACGCGCGTTGTTCCGGCGGCGGTTGTCTCTCCGACAGCGAGGCGATCAATGACGACCCGCTGGCGCGGGCACTCTTCGGCGTGGGCAAGTTTGCTGATCAGTCGCAGGTGGGTGAAAGGGTGTGCGACCAATCCGGGGAAAGCGTGGCGGCATTGCGGGGCCTGCTGCACGAGTTAATGGCGTGGGTCTGGCAGCACACCGAGCCTTGGCGGTTGTTGCGCGCCGGCCAGCGCGAGGTGTTCTTCGATGACACACAACTGGAGGTGTGCGGCGCGGGGCCTTATCTGGACGCAATCAAGGCGGAAGGCTGGCACTGCACGGTGAGCTACAACAAGGGGCGGGCCGCGGGAACCGCTGGCGGCGACGGACGCTTCGAGCGGTTGGGTTTCATAGCCTGCGATGAGGACCAGAGCGACATAGTGCGGGTGGGCAAGCGGCATCATTTGAAAGGCGAGAAGGAACAACTCTTCAGCGAAGTGTTGAACGGGTTGGACCCGCGCACCGGCCGCCGTGCTCGGCGCTTCAGGCCAATCAGGTTTACTACCTGATCGCTGCGCTGGCCTGCAACCTGATGGCGGCCATCAAGCTGCTGGACTTGGGCGACGACTGCCAGGGTTGGAGGATCAAGACACTGAAACACTTTTCTTCAGCGCTCCCTCGATCTCGAGGACAAGCCGGTCAGGGCGGAGCTTTGTCGTCGCACGGCCCCACGCGACAAAAACGGAAGCACCGCACGGCTTTGGCCTCGCTTCGACGCTGTGCTCCCGCCGAATCTTCTGTGCAACGTCGACGCGCGCCCCAATGCAATCCCCCGGCCTGTCAACAACCATCACTTTGTAATGATTGTGGCCTTCCATACTTTCGTCACTTTTTTGTTGTCAATTGCAGTTTTCTAATGTAAGGTCCACGACAGTTTTCGGAATGCTCCAATAGCATGATGGAAAAATAAGAAGGTGGATAGGGATATGAAATTACTCTTGTGGTATCGTCGTGCGGCGCAGGTTATTGCCTGTTTGATGTTTTTCTCTGTGTTCCAAGTTGCCGATGCTGCAACGCGACCGGGACGCGTGGTGGTAACCGGTGTTAAGGGAATTGCGGAATACCAAGTCCGGGGCGAGGTCGCGTGGCACCAAGCGAAAGTTGGGATGGTATTGGCTGAAGGGGTTTCCCTCAAGACCGGTAAAGCGGCTTCAGTTGACCTTGCGTTCGTCACCGGAGCCATAGCTCGTATGGCCGGAGGAACATCTGTCAGTATTGACAGGCTTACGGAAGAAACCAATGGACTTCCCCAACCGGCTAATCGGCCAATTGGTCGCACAGAAATGACATTGCATCGAGGCCGACTCATGACAGAAGTAGCCAAACAGACGCCGGGATCTATCTTTCGTGTTCATACCCCGGAAGGCGACATCAATGTCAAAGGGACGCAGTTGATCATTACATACGATTCGACAACCGGTCAGTTCACCTTGGCAGTTCCTGAAGGTTCAGTGACGCTCACGTTGCCTGGAGGTCAGACGATTACCGTGACTGCAGGCAACCAAATCAGCGGAACCTATTATCCAACAACCGGTCAGGTTACAGTGACGCAACCAACACCAGTCCCGATGGATCCGGCTTTCAGTCAGTTCTTGGCCGACAACACGAATTCGGGAATAAGGGAATTGGTCATTAATTCTACAGGCCCCATTGACCTTGATGCTGTGATTCGGGCAGCGATCGCTGCTGCGGGTAGAACTGGCAACGCCACCATAGTGGTCATTCCCAATATCACCAATCCAACAACGGTCAGCCCATCCGTGCCTGCTTCACCTTAGGCAGATGGCAAGAAGACGGTTATGGCACATTTGTGAAAATGTGAATGAAATAATGAGCATGAGGGAAGGAAGCGATTCAAAATCCTTCTCAAGGAGACGGAGCAATGGAAAATAGATTGTATAAACAGGCGTTCTCAATCGCGACAGCGGCAGTGTTGTTGTTGCCAGTTACTAGTTGGAGTGCCAACGTAGATGCTCCGACGTCGGGCACTGCGGCACTTGAGCTTCAGGCCTATAACAGCAAGGTAGATGACATCAGGATAAAAGTCGGAGACGTTGACTTGCATCCGCATTTGGGAACAGCTTTTACATACGATGACAACATCGCAATTTCCGGAAATAACCCGCAAGGGGATTTCTATGCTCTTATAACCCCCGGTGTGCAGTTCCAGTATGAGAAAGGTGGCAATAACATCTCGTTGGACTACACGGCGGGTATTCAGCGATTCTTCCGGCTCAGCGAGTTCGACACGGTGGATCACAATGCGGCTTTGGTAAGTTCATTCGAGTTCAGCGAGAAACTGCGGGTGACAGTTTCGCAAGGGTTTTCGAGATCAATAGCTGGCGAAATGCGAGATCAGGTTGGTATCCCGGTGACACAAATCGGTGAACGCATTCCTGGAACGCGCACCGAGGTTCAAAATTTCACTACCGCGATAGGGGCAGAATATGAACTCAGCCAAAAAACTGCACTGGGTTTGAACTTTGCCATGAGTTTCACGGAATATATCGATCCTCCAGGACTTTTTGGTAATGATACATACGACGTCAAAGTCCCTTTCTATTACCACCTCTCATCGAAAACTGACTTGTTCATCGATGCCAATGCTGGGGCAACGAGTATGGATGATGGGGCAAACCAAGTCTATGAAGGGTTTGGAGTAGGTGCTAGAACGCGTCTTACTGGGAAGATCATGGGTTCGGTTAGAGTGGGTTACCAACACCGTGATTATAGCGGGACCATATCAGCCGTGGACACTGCGGTTGCTTCGGCCAACTTGGATTGGGCAATCGGCCCCCGCACAGCATTGATGGCAAGCGTTAATCGTAACGTAAATCCGTCCGCAGCGGCGATTAACAACTACTATGAAAGCACGGCTCTGGATGTGACGGTTCGCCAAAAAGTTTGGCACGACAAGATCACTCTCTCCGCGGGTGGCGGATATGAGCGGGATGACTACGGCGAGCCGTTTGCTACGTTTACCGGTTCAGGTGTGTCGTCTGATCGGTCAGACGATTATTACTATCTGAAGGTCGGTTGCGATTACGCAATTAGGAGATGGTGGTCAGCTGGCGCGAATTACCGCTTCCGGTCCAATGTTTCCGCCCTTTCCGCTTATGATTTCGACAACAATTTGGTGTCGATTTACACCCGAGTGTCATTTTGATTGTAAGAATGTGCATAGACACTAAGGACACACTAGGTCGAGTTTTCGGCAGAACAAATGAAATCGGATGTTGCCATAAGTGGCGGGGCGACGCGCTGGTTTCAGACGAAAAGTGGGATTTGTGGGCGAAATCACTGTTGATGTTCTTCGTTCTAGGCTGGCTAGGGTTGGTGAACGGAGAACTGGTGGCAGCGCAATCTGACAGTGGAAGAGCGGCGGCGACAAATCCAATAGCCACAGCAAACTCACGACTGCAACAAACGACTGTTCCGGCTGACTCTGAGGAGTATCGCATTCGAGCGGGGGATCTCTTGAACATATCGGTGTTCCAAGAGCCGGAATTGTCTCAGATGGTCAAGGTTCCTCAATCAGGTTCGATCCGCCACTCGCTTCTGGGAGTCATTCAAGTAAAAGGTCTCACTACATCGGAAGCGGAGAAGAAAATCACTGAATTATTAGCAAAGGACTATTTGGTGAACCCTCGGGTTTCGATTACGGTGGAAACCAACAAGAGCAGACGAGTGGTGACTGTTCTCGGAGAAGTGAAGCAGCCAGGCGCGATCGAGATACCCGATCAAGAACAGGTTACACTTCTACAACTGATTGGCCGTGTCGGAGGGTTCACAAACATAGCCGCAACTGATCGCGTTACCATCATTCGAACTGAGAATGGCAAGGAACAGGTGATTCGGGTCAATGTTCCGGCGATTATCAAGAGCGGCGACAAGAGCAAGGACATAGAATTGAAACCTGGCGACGTGGTATCAGTCCCAGAATCGTTCTTCTGAGGCACGCAATGCAAGAGCGCCCCTTTCGAGATCAAGACTACGACGTTCCCCAGGAGCAGAAGACGCATTGGAGGGAATTTGCGCGGATCTTCTGGGAATGGAAATGGGTTACCATTACCACGCTTGTCATCGGCACAACGTTGGGATTGATTCAGAATTTTAAGGCAGTGCCGATTTACCAGGCAGCCACGTCTATTGAGGTGGCTGCGGAAGCTCCGAGGATCGTCAACATTCAGAATATCATAACAACTGATACGCGAGATATTGACTACCTAAACACCAAGTTACAGATATTGCGGAGTCGGTCGCTTGCCGAGCAAATTGTCAAAGCAACTGGATTAAACCAGAATCCTGAATTCCTGCCCGGTGCTGGTCAGGGGGCGGATTTTGCAGGAGCGCTGCTGGGTTGCGTGACGGCACAGCTACGGCGGGGGAGCCGAATCATTGACATAATCGCCGAGCACCCCAATCCCAAGATGGCGGCGCTGATTGCCAATGGTGTTGCGCAGGAATTCATAAAGTGGAACCTCGACAGCAGACTTGCGGCATCAATGGACGCGATTCGATGGCTCAGTGAACAATCTGAGGATTACAAGACGAAGCTGGCGAAATCTGAATTGGCAGTTCAAGAGTATCGGGAGAAGACGCGCGATGTGTCGTTGGAGGACAGCTACAACGTTGTCGTGGATAAACTCAAAGCGTTGAATGGTGCGATGGCCGGCGCAAGAATGAGCCGGCTGGAGGCAGAGACGGAATGGAAGCAAACACAGGCACAGCTCGAAGCCAGCAAGGATCCCACTCAGGTTGCTGCGATTGCGTCTGACGAGGAAGTTGCGGCACTTCGTCAAAACTTGACCCAGAAACAGATAGCTGTTTCAACGCTTCGACAGCGATACAAGGACAAATATCCAGCAATGGCTGCTGCGTTGGCTGAGCAGGTGGAAACTGAAAGCAGGCTGAAGCAGGCATGCGTTTCTGCGGTTGAGAAGATCAAGGCGCGGTATCTCATGGCCAAGGCCAAGGAGGATGGGCTGCAACAACCGCTCACGGAGCAGGAAACGCAGGCAATGGAATTAAGCCGGAAGCTGGTGGCCTATACGGCGTTGAAACGCAACAGCGATTCGGACCGCCAACTCTATGAGACTCTCTTGACGCGCATGAAGGAGGCGGGGGTTGCGGGCAAGCTTGAGCAGAACAACCTGCGCATCATTGATCCCGCCCGCGTTCCCGGGGGGCCTTGCAGGCCGGACAAGACGAGGAATCTTATCCACGCCATCATCATGGGATTGATTACCGGCCTCGTTCTCAGTTACGGGGCTTACATTTACGATGATAAGATCAAGACTTATAAGGACATCGAATCCTACTTGGGGATGCCGTTGTTGTGCGAGGTGCCACGGATAGATGCCAAGACAAACGAGGAAAGGGCTACGGTTGTCAACAATGATCCGCAGTCATTGGCGGCCGAGGCGTTCTCAAACCTGCGGGCAACGCTAGGGGCGAATCCAAACGCGAAGGACATCAAGATATTGATGATCACCAGCACTGCGCCTGGCGAAGGCAAGTCTTTGGTCTCCACCAATACCGCAATAGCCTTTGCTCATGACAACCTGCGCACGCTGTTGATAGACGCCGACATGCGTCATCCCACGCTTCACAAGAGTTTTGAGCTTAGGACAGAGTTGGGTCTTTCAGAATACCTCACGGATGGAGGCAAGAAAGAGGAGGTCATCCAAAAGAGCGGGATTTCCAATCTGGATATCATTATAGCCGGCAAGATTGCCAAGAATCCTGCGGAGTTGCTTGGTTCTGCTCGTATGCGTGAACTGATCGAAGAAGAGAGCCAACGGTATGACAGGATCATAATAGACACTCCTCCTGTTGCGGTCGTCAGTGACGCGGTAGTTCTGTTGCCTCGAGTGCAGGGGATTGTCTTCGTCACACACTTCCGGAAGCTTCGCCGGGATGCGGTAGCACGTGCTGTGAAGAAACTGCGGGAAATAGGCGCGCCGCTCATTGGCAATGTGCTTAACAACATTGATCTGAAAAAGCACGGTTACTATTACTATCCTTATCATTACTCTTACCGCTACCCCTATTACTACCATAAGAAGAGTGGCAGTCAGCGGATGGGGAATGCGGAAGAGACTGTGTAGAAACCAAAGTGGAGTATTGGGCTCCGCCATTAATAATGAAGAATCATTTAAGGCATTTGGCGGGCTTCGAAGAAGCATACGAGGCACCGTCATGGCGGTAGCTTTGTGTCAAGCTGCCGAGTTAAGGCAGAAGTTTTGCTGCTGTCGGTAGTATTGATGTTGTAGGTGGCTTGGAAAGGGAGGGTGGCAGTCTGCGATAGTCGGTTTTTCTTCGTCGCTTTGTGACTCTCGTAGTTCAAACTCTTGTTGCAGTGATTCTGGTCTTTGCTCCATGGGCTTTCGGGGCAACTGAGCGGTGGTCACAAGCAGTGATTCAAGGGCTGGTGGGCTTGGTGTTGGCAACGTGCATCCTCAGAGGAGCAAGGGCGAATCCCAAGAAGTGGACATGGAATCCAATGTGGAACTGGCGATGGGCAGCCCCTCTTCTGGTTCTGGTGGTTTTCATCACTTTGCAGGCGTTCAACCCATCTCATTCCTATCAATCAGTTGGTCGAAGCCTTTTGCCCCAGACATATGTTGACTGGCTGCCATGCAGCGCTGATCCAAGTTGCACATGGGAGGCGTTGGGCATGTTGGTGACGAATGTAGCGCTTTTCTGGGCCGTGTGCTGTTGCTTCAGACGTGTGGCGGAGGTCAAAATCCTCTTGATGGTTCTGGTTGTCAGTGGTTTCGGATTGGCGCTGGTAGCTATTTTGCAGAGTGTGTCGGGCGAGCAGAAGTTGCTGTGGTTCAGAGAATCACCTATTCCGGAATTCATGGGATCCTTCGTAAACCGGAACAATTATGCGGCATACATAAATCTGCTTATACCTGTTGCGTTGGCGCTGGGAGGCTATGTCGGCGAGACGAGGTCAAATACTCACTCTAAAGGCCACCCCGGCTATTTGTTCTATTTCATGGCAGCTGTGATGGCCGCGTCTGTGCTTCGTTCGGGTTCCCGAGCGGGTTTGATGATTTGCATGCTGCTCTTGGTCTGTTGGTTGTGGAACCTGCTGTTCATGGGAAAGAGCCGTGCGTTTGACGGACATAGGAGGTTGTTTCTGACGGTCGTTCTCGTGTCTGTGGCTGCGGCGGGACTGTTGCTTTTCTCCGGCATCAAGCCGCTTGCCGACCGGTTTGCTGCGCCCGCCAATATGGAGGAGGCGCAACTGCGTGAAAACAGCAACACGCGGCCCATTGCCTATCGGGCGACATTGGAAATGTTCCGGGATCATTGGTTGTATGGGACCGGCGCCGGGACTTTTCTTCGCGTCTTTCCTTATTATCAGCCCGAGTCTCTTGCTGGTTTCTGGCAATACGCGCACTGCGACTGGTTGCAGTGGGTGGCCGAACTGGGCGTGGTAGGGTTTGTGCTGGTGGCGGTTATCATGTTTGGAATTCTTCAGAGGTGTATGCGCAATTACTTGCCGCTGCGGGAGCATGTGGGTGGAGAGTCGGGGGTCCATGCCTTCCACCAGCACGTCTTGCCGGCTTTAGGCTTTAGTCTAACCGGTGTCGCGCTACATGCATGTGTGGATTTTCCATTGCACATTCCCGGTGTCGCCACATTGGCAGTTGTGTATTGGGCTTTGGTATATCGCGCAGTCTAATGATTTTTGGTCATTGTAGTTAACGAACGGCATTCCCTTCGATCCAGAAGGCAAGCGCGAGTCAGTCACTGGAACTGACGAAGATTTCGATGGTCCGGCCGGTGTTTCCCATGTGTGGCATCGCTGCTATTTTTTCCTATCATCCCAATGCGACTGTGGTGGATTCTCGGGAGTTGAGACGAATCCGCGATCACATGCTTGCCCGTGGACCTGACGGCTCTGGAGAATGGTATTCACAGGATCACAAGGTCGGATTAGCCCATAGACGCTTGGCGATCATTGACCTTTCGGAGAGCGGCGCGCAGCCGATGCTTGCAGAGAACGGCCAGCTTGTTATCAGCTTCAACGGCGAGATCTACAATTACCGCGAACTTCGCCAGACGCTTGAACGCAAGGGCCGCGTCTTCAAGTCCCAGAGTGATACAGAAGTGTTGCTCCACCTGTATGCAGAAAAGGGCGAGGCCATGGTTCAGGATCTGCGCGGCATGTATGCATTTGCAATCTGGGATGCTCGGCGATGCGGCTTATTTCTGGCTCGGGATCCATTCGGGATCAAACCACTTTACTTCGCTGACGACGGCAAGAGCTTCCGGGTCGCTTCTCAGGTCAAAGCTTTGCTTGCCGGTGGCGGAATCGATACCTCACCCGATGCAGCGGGCCATGTTGGCTTCTTCTTGTGGGGACACGTTCCTGAACCGCATTCGTTGTATCGAGGCATACGCGCATTGCCGGCTGGCTCTTCGTTGTGGGTGGACCGAAGCGGAAGAAACGCATCCAGTTTCTGTCGCGTTACAGAAATTCTAGCGAAGGCAGAGGAAGCGACCGACAACGTTCCGGCCGCGTCCGTGCAGGAAACTCTGCGTGTGGCCTTGCGTGACACGGTGCGGCACCACCTCGTTGCTGACGTGCCCGTGGGTGTCTTCCTGTCGTCCGGGATGGACTCCACCACTCTCGCCGCGCTGGCAGCGGAGGAAGGCGGACAACTGCGGACGGTCACGCTGGGGTTCACTGAGTTCAAGGGAACCCTCAAAGATGAGACTCTTTTGGCTGAACAAGTGGCCCGGCATTACGCCGCCGATCATCAAACCATTTGGGTTACGCGTTCGGATTTTGCGTCTCACCGTGACCGGCTTTTTGCTGCCATGGATCAACCTACCATTGATGGCGTAAACACTTATTATGTCAGCTTGGCTGCGCGGCGGGCTTCTCTCAAAGTCGCTTTATCGGGTCTTGGCGGAGATGAATTGTTTGGAGGCTATCCGAGCTTTCGGCAGATTCCTCGCACGGCTACTACACTGGGTGTCTTCAACCGGTTCCCCAGGTTTGGCCGAGCGGCGCGCATTTTATCTGCGCCGGTTTTGAAGCAATTGACTTCACCAAAGTATGCCGGACTCTTGGAATACGGTGGAACACGTGGCGGGGCTTATCTTCTGCGCCGTGGTTTGTTCATGCCGTGGGAGTTGCCAGAGTTGATGGATGGCGAGATGGTCCGTTGCGGTTGGCAGGAATTGCAGCCACTGCTGCGTTTGGAAGAAACTGTTGATGGTTTGCGCTCTCCTCGTTTGCAGGTTTCTGCGTTGGAGAGTTGCTGGTATATGCGCAACCAGTTGCTGCGTGATTCGGACTGGGCGAGCATGGCCCATTCTTTGGAGGTTCGGGTGCCGTTCGTGGATTTGACTCTGTGGAAGTCCGTGGCTCCGCTGATCGTGGGACACAATCCAGTTACCAAGCAGGACATGGCGCGCACGCCGCTGAAATCGTTGCCCTCACAAGTCTTGAATCGTCGTAAGACAGGTTTCTCCATCCCTGTGCGAGAGTGGTTGATGGATGGGACTGGCGCTTTTGACAGGCAGGAACGCGGATTTCGTCCTTGGGCGCGCATCGTCCATTCTCAATATTGGAAAAACTGATGCGAATTCTGGCATTGGTGACAGACGCCTTTGGCAGTTCCGGTGGCATAGCCAAGTTCAACCGCGACCTGTTAAGCGCGTTGTGCGCTCACCCGGGCTGTGACGAAGTGGTCGCCATTCCGCGGCTGATGCTCGAACCAGGAGGCCCGTTGCCGCCGAAGCTGTCCTACATCACCTCTGGCTTGAACAGCAAATGGCGGTTCGCGCTTGCTGTGGTTCGGGCCGCGTTCGCGCGTCCACCATTCAGTTTGATCTTTTGCGGCCACATCAATCTTGTGCCGATAGGTTTTGTCGCGGCAAAATTGGCTCGAACCCCGTTTGTCACGATGCTTCATGGCGTGGAAGCCTGGCAACCCGCCTCGAATCACCTCACCCGTTTTCTTGTCCGGTTTGCAGGTTCTTTCATTGCGGTGAGCGAGACGACGAGGCAGCGGTTCTTAGGGTGGGCAACAGTCAGGAATGCCAGCAGCTACGTTTTGCCGAATTCAATTGATGTATCACACTTTGGCCCCGGCCAGCCCAACCCGCGTCTGTTGGACCGCTACGGATTGCGCGGGCGCAAAGTATTGCTGACTCTGGGCAGACTTTCGGCAGACGAAAGATACAAAGGAGTGGACGAGGTTCTGGAAATCCTTCCCAAACTGGTAGAGAAAGTTCCCAATCTTGTTTATCTCATAGTCGGAGACGGAACCGACCGCGCGCGGTTGGAAGACAAAGCGCGCCAACAAGGTCTCGCCGGACACGTTGTGTTTGCCGGTCGCGTGTCCGAGGAGGAGAAAGCGGATCACTACCGTGTGGCTGACGCGTTTGTGATGGCCGGTTGGGGTGAAGGTTTTGGCATCGTTTATTTGGAAGCGATGGCCTGTGGAATCCCTGTGGTGGCGAGCAAGTTGGACGCCAGTCGTGAAGCAGTTCGCGATGGAGAACTGGGTGTTTTGGTGGATCCAAAGAATCCCGTTGAACTTCGGGACGGGATCCTCGCTGCCTTGCAGAAGGCCAAGGGCAGAGTGCCTGCGGGTCTTGCGTATTTTTCTTACGCTAATTATCAGAGGCGGTGCCACGAGATTATTGACGCCATTTGCTCGGCGCGTCTGAAGTAGACCGGCGTTTGCAGGAGCGAACGACGGTTTCGAGAAACGACGCAGAAACACATGAATTCCCTTGGCAAACTTGCACATGGAATCAGCCACTTTCTGAACAGGCTTCGTTTCGGCAAGGGTGACAGCTACGAAGCAGGCGCGTTTTGGGAATACCGGCACGCTAGGTATCAATCGGATTTCAGGGCCGTTGCCGATTCCTCGGATGACGCCCACGACCGTTATCCAAAGCAAAAAGCGCAGTTGCTGAAGTTCCTCGACACAGCAGGGATCAAGTTGGCTGGTGGAGTGGGATGCACTGAATTCGGATGCGGGAATGGTTTTTGGGCAAAGGTCGTATTGGAGGCCGGCGCTCAATCATACACAGGTTTGGACATCTCTCCCACGGCTGTTGGGCACTGCAAGCAGAATGTGCCGGGAGGAGTTTTTGCGCGAGTGGATCTTGGTGGGGAGGATTATGCGCCGCAGAAGCCGGCAGACTTGGTGTTTTCGATTGACGTGACGCAGCACATTGTCGAGGAGGTCAAGCTCGGCAAGTTCCTGCAAAACATGGTGGCAGCGGTGAAACCCGGCGGCCACATCGTGCTCACGACGTATGCAGGTTTCGGCGATAGATATACTGACGACGACGACAGAATTGATTGGATCGGGAGGTTCATCAAAGTGCGTAAACTGCGCTGGGTTTACGCATGGGACCTGCCAACGCTGAAGAAGCATTTGAAAGGTTGCGAACTGATTGCTGCATCCAACTTTTGGGAAAAGACGATTTTCGCATTTGTTCGACGTTGTGATTCGAAACAGGCGGTAACAGCACCGGGCAGGTGAGATTGGGTTGCAGTTTGTTTGGATTGCCCAAACCTCTCAACTGCCTGAGAATACAGCACGCGCATGAAATTCTTTGTCACAGGAGCAGGCGGGTTCATTGGCAGCCATGTTGTGGAAGCTCTGGTCAAGGCTGGTCATCAGGTCAGGGCGTTGGTCCGGTATAACAGCCGTGGTAGTTGGGGGCACCTTGAAGAACTTGCTGCCGACGTGCGCGGGAAGACCGAGGTTCGGCTTGGTGATGTGACCGATCAGTCGCAGGTGCGGTCATTGGTCGAAGGGTGCGACATCGTGCTTCATCTGGCGGCACTGATTGGCATTCCTTATTCCTATCACGCCCCGGCGTCTTATATCGCGACCAACGTCTGCGGCACGTTGAACATCCTTGAAGCGTGTCGCCAAGCCCGCGTCCGTCGCGTCGTCGTGACGTCCACCAGCGAAGTCTATGGCACCGCCCGCTACACGCCTATTGACGAAGCCCATCCGCTCCAAGGGCAGTCGCCGTATTCCGCCAGCAAGATCGGCGCCGATAAACTTGCCGAATCATTCTATTGTAGCTTCGATCTGCCTGTTGTGACGCTGCGCCCCTTTAACACCTATGGTCCCCGCCAGTCCGCCCGAGCGGTGATTCCCACGGTGATGGCTCAAGCCCTGAATGGCGCGGAAGCGATCCACTTGGGCAACTTGGAACCCAGGCGCGACCTGACATTTGTCGAGGACACAGCGCGGGCGTTCCTGCTGGCCGCGGAAACACCGGACATTGAAGGGCAGGTTATTCATTTCGGCCAGGGGCAGGCAGTGAGTATTGGCGAAGTGGCCCAGCGATGCCTTGATGTGGTTGGCAGCAAGGCGCGTCTGGTCAGTGTGTCCGAACGCCAACGGCCGGAGAAAAGCGAAGTGGGTCTTCTGCTTTGCGACGCCGCCAAGGCCCGGCAAATACTGAAATGGACTCCGCAGGTTTCCTTGGACGAAGGTTTGCGCCGGACAGCCGATTACGTGCGCGCCAACTTGCGCCAATACAGGCAAGAGGGTTACGCGGTATGAAGAATGGGACGAGGGCCAAGCGCACAGGCGATGCGAACGTGCGCGCCGTGATTCTGGCTGGTGGCAAGGGCGTTCGCCTGCATCCGTTCACGGTGAATTTCCCAAAACCGTTGGTCCCCTTGGGTGATACCCCAATTATCGAAGTTTTGATCCGCCGGCTCATTCGTTCTGGCATCACCGATATCACGCTCACGTTGGGGCATTTGTCAGAGTTGATAAAGGCCTACTTTCAGCACCGCCGGACATTGACCCAGAAGATCAACCTGCGTTTTGTGGAAGAGGAGAAACCAACAGGCACGGCGGGTTCGCTCTCGCTGGTGCCTGGCTTGGACGACACTTTTCTTGTCATGAACGGCGATCTGCTGACGGATTTGGACTTCAACGCGCTGATTCGTTTCCATCGTCGGCAAAAGGCGCTGCTCACCATTGCCACCCACGTGCGCAAGGTGAAGGTGGATTTGGGCGTGCTTGAGTTTGACGCGAAGCATCAAATCACACGTTACTTGGAGAAGCCCGAGAACACCTACCACGTGAGCATGGGCATCTATGTTTATGAACCCGAGGTGCTCAAACATATCGAGAAGGGAAAATACCTCGACCTGCCTGAACTGGTGCTGCGACTGATTGCCAAAGGCGAGCGGGTTTGCGCTTATCCTGCTGATTGCCTGTGGCTGGATATTGGGCGGCCTGATGATTACGCCAAGGCCCAGGAACTCTTCGCTGAGAAGCAGGACGCCTTCAACCGCGTCTGACCTCTGATTCAGCCTTTCAGTTGTTTGCTTTCCACAATGTCTTTTTTAATCCCGTTGAGCGATTTGGATTACGGCGCGGAAGAGGCCGCTGCCGTCCGGCGTGTTTTGGAGGGCAAATGGCTCTCCATGGGGCCTGAGACCGGTGCTTTTGAGCAGGAGTTCGCCGCAGCCGTGGGCGTTCCTCATGCCTGCGCGGTTTCCAACGGCACCGCAGCTTTGCACCTGGCGTTCCTCGCGCTCGGCATTGGGCCGGGCGATGAGGTCATACAACCCGCAGTGAACTTCGTCGCCTCGGCCAACATGACCAAGGCGGTTGGAGCGACGCCGATCTTTGGGGAGATTGTCGGCTTGGATGAACCGACGCTTGATCCGGCGGGAATCGAGCGGCTGATGACTCCGCATACAAAGGCTGTCGTGGTCATGCATTACGGCGGATACTTTTGCCGCATGACAGAAATCCGCGAGATTTGTCGTAAACATCATCTGGCCCTCGTCGAGGATGCTTGTCACGCCGTCGGCGCTAAATGCTCTTTAACCTCCGGCTCCGCCGCCGCCGGTGCCCTCGGCGACATCGGATGTTTTTCCTTCTTCAGCAACAAGAACCTTGTGACCGGCGAAGGTGGCATGGTGACCACTCGTCGCGACGACCTGAATGACAGGATTCGCAACCTTCGCTCCCACGGCATGAGCACGCTGACTTGGGACCGCCATCGCGGCCATGCCGCGACTTACGACGTGCTGGCGCACGGTTACAACTACCGAATTGACGATCTGCACTCCGCGCTCGGCCGGGAACAGTTGAAGAAATTGGAACGAAACAACCGGCGCAGGCGTGAGTTGACGGCGCTCTACTGGCAGAATCTCGCTTCACTCGAATCTCTCGGCTGGACGCTGCCCTTCCGGAAGCTTTCAACCTCCGAATTTCCACTTTCCACTTTCAGTTCTTCCGCCTGCCATCTCCTTCCCGTTGTTGCCCCGGATGCGGACGCCCGTTGGCGTTGTGCCGAGGCGCTGAAATCCGCCGGCATACAGACCAGCCTGCACTACCCGTTTATTCCCGGCTTCACGGCTTTTGCTTGCAAAGAGTCGCGTGGCGGACTGGACAAGTCCATCGTCTTTTGCCAGCGCATCATCACGCTGCCTTTGTTTCCAACGATGACCGAGGCCCAGGTGCAAGCGGTTTGCGAGGCGTTGATCGCCGCTGCTCACAGCCGTCAGCCTTCCGCTTCCATCACGCCGTCTGCCCTCTGATTCCTGCTTTCTGATTTCTAGTTTCTATTCTCAGCTTTCCAATGTCCTCCACTCCCTCTCAACCTTCAGCTCTCAGCCATCATCCCTCCGAAGACTGGGATCTCATCATCCGTCCGAAGACGGGTTGGTTTGATCTGCATCTGGCCGACCTCTGGCGCTATCGCGACCTGACGATGCTCTTTGTTTGGCGCGACTTCGTGGCACAATACAAGCAGACCATCCTGGGGCCGCTCTGGTATCTCCTCCAGCCGCTCTTTACCACGCTCTTGTTCACCCTCATCTTTGGCCGGATCGCCAATCTGCCAACAGACGGGTTGCCACAAATGCTCTTCTACATGGCCGGTGTGACGAGTTGGAACTACTTCGCCGAATGCCTCAACCGCACCTCGGCAACGTTCAGTCAAAACGCCGGCATCTTCGGCAAGGTCTATTTTCCGCGGCTTACGGCTCCCTTGTCTGTGGTCATTTCCAACCTGATCAAGTTCGGCATCCAGTTCGCTCTCTTTCTTGGGTTCCTAGTTTGGTATTGGTTCCAAGGCTCGCCCGTCCATCCAAGCCTTGCCATCGCCCTTACGCCTTTGCTTTTGATCATAATGGCCGCCTTGGGATTGGGTTGTGGCATCATCGTTTCATCGCTCACCACCAAGTATCGGGACCTCCAAATCCTGGTGGGATTCGGCGTGCAACTGGCCATGTATGCGACCCCGATCATTTATCCCATGTCCATTTTTCCCAATGCGAGCCGGTGGATCCTGCTTCTGAATCCCATGGCCCCGATCGTGGAAACCTTCCGCTACGCTTACTTGGGGGCTGGCGAGTTTTGCTGGCCGTATCTTGCATGCAGCGCTGCCATCACCGCGGTCATCCTTTTCATCGGCATCCTCCTCTTCAATCACGTCGAGAAGACGTTCATGGATACAGTTTGAAGGATGAGGGCGGAAAGCTGAAGGTTGAAGCAAGCAGCCGTAATGTTTTCAGGAGTGACCCATGAGTATTAGCCAGCACAAAGACGATTTCAGACAGCGAACCAAGAAATTCGCCTCGGTTGTCATCCGGTTTTATTGCTCGCTCCCGAAAGGCCGAACGGAAATTCAAGTTTTGGGTAAACAACTTCTACGGTCGGGCACCTCCGTGGCTGCCAATTACCGCGAGGCATCGCGTGCGCGTTCCGACGCCGAGTTTGTCTCGAAATGCGATCAATGCGCTCAGGAGGCAGATGAATCGTTGCTTTGGCTTGAACTGCTTCGAGACGATTGCGGGGTTCGATCTGAGTCAATGGAAGTGCTTTGCCGTGAAACTGACGAATTGATCGCCATTTTTGTTACTATGTCCAAAAAGGTTAAGGCGCGGATGAAAGCCGAGAGTTGAGGTTTTCAGTTTCAGGTTTCCATTCTCAACTTTCAGGTTTCAGCCTTCATCTCTATGTCCGATATCGTCATTTCCGTTGAATCCCTGTGGAAAAAATACCGCCTTGGTGTGGTCGGCACGGGCACGCTGCGCCATGACCTCAACCGCTGGTGGCACCAGGTCCGCGGCAAGCCGGACCCGTATGCGATTGTGGGGCAAAAGGAGAAAGCTGAAGGCGGAAAGCTGAAAGCTGAATCCCCCAACCCTCAGCCATCAGGTTTCACCTTTCAGCCCTCATCCCTTTCCTCGGACGAGATATGGGCCTTGCGTGACATCTCCTTCCAAGTGAAGCGCGGCGAAATCCTTGGCATCATTGGCTGCAACGGTGCCGGCAAGAGCACGTTACTGAAAATTCTCTCTCGCGTGACCGCTCCGACCAGTGGTGAAGTCAAAGTGAAGGGGCGCATCGCCAGCCTCTTGGAAGTGGGCACGGGGTTTCATCCCGAACTGACCGGCCGTGAGAACATCTTCCTCAACGGCGCCGTCCTTGGCATGACCAAGGCCGAAATCCGGAGAAAGCTGGACGAAATCATTGCCTTTGCCGAGGTGGAAAAATACATCGACACACCTGTCAAACGTTACTCCAGTGGCATGTATGTGCGTCTGGCCTTCGCAGTCGCGGCGCACCTCGACCCGGAGATTCTGATCGTGGACGAGGTGCTGGCGGTGGGCGATGCTGCGTTCCAGAAGAAGTGCCTCGGCAAGATGGGTGAGGTGGCTCGGAGTGGAAGGACTGTGCTTTTCGTCAGCCACAATACGGGAACCATTTCTGCGTTGTGTGAATCTGTTCTAGTTCTCAGCGCTGGTGAGATGGCATTTGCTGGCTCTGCAGAGGGCGGGGTCCGTTTTTACTTGGAACAGGCTGAAGGCAAGCAGGATACAAAGAGAAGCAGGGTGTTTGATTTAGATGATTCCCTGCCGATGCAGGTTCTGGAGGTTTGCCTTGGCGGGCGCAAAGGGGATTCTCAGTCGTTGTTTGATATCAAGGACGACATTTGTATCGCCATGCGCTATCGCGTTCGCAGTCCTCTGCAGGGCGCCAGTCCAGCATTCTGGGTGAGTCGTAATGGAATGGAACTTCTTTGCAGCTTCGAATCAGACAAAGGGCGCTTGGATTCTTTTTCACTCGTTCCGGGGGACTACCATGTGCGAGCGGTTCTACGGGGTGGCCTTTTGAAAGCGGGACATTACTCTGTCACGGTGGGGACTGGACAAGTTGGACGTGGCCCGTTCGACACGCATCGAGACGTCATGTCTTTTCAGGTGGAAGCGCTTAGTGAGGATACATGCTCGAAGGGATATGACCAAAAACGAGGAGGAGTAATTATTGCTCCCGTCATATGGGGGAACGCTGACAACGCTATTGGATCAGTATGATCATACCGGATATACTGGCACACACTATTTCGAGTCCTTGCGGGTTTGGGCTGGTCGTTTCCTGATCATTAGACGCTTGGATGATATGGAGCGATTGGTTCGCCATGTCGTCGAGTAAGCGAGGAAGTGCGAGGGGCAATTGTGGTGCGTGGTTGTGTGTTTTTGAAGGCAGCGTGGTTGCTTAAACAATTCTGAGTTATTATGAAAATTGTCGCTCTTCTCACCGGTCGCGGGAACAACACTCTTAAAGACAAGAACGTGCTGCCCATATTCGGGAAGCCGTTACTCTACTACCCGGCCATGGCAGCACGCGGGTCGCGCCACATACAGGGGTTCTACGCGAGCAGTGATGATGAGAAGATTCTGAACGCGGCCGCGGAACTGGGCTATCTGCCCATTCGTCGGCCAGCGGAATTCGCCCGCCCGGATTCGCAGCACGTGGATGCCATTCGTCATGCCTTGGCGGAAATGGCTAAACAGGGCGTTGCGCCCGAGATTATCGTTGTTTTGCTCGCTAATCACGTGGCGGTGAAAACCGAATGGATCGACGACTGTCTCGATATCATGCTCGCGGATCCGCGGGTGTCGGCTGTGGTGCCGGTTCACAAGGAGATGGATCATCACCCCTATCGCGCCAAGCGTCTGAACGAGGGAGGATTCCTCCAGTCGTTCTTCGACTTCGGCAGCGAACGTGTTTCCACGAATCGCCAGGATTTGCTGCCCAATTATTTCTTGTGCCACAACTTTTGGGTGCTTCACACCGAACGGGCATTGCAATGTCCGAACGGTGATCCGCCGTGGACCTTTATGGGTCGCACAGTGAAACCGTATGTCATCGGTGAGAGCATAGACGTCCATACGGAGGAGGACATAGTCCATGTCCAGCGATGGCTGCGCACTCATGGCATGGTGCCAGCGGACTGGAATGAGAAGGCATCCTCGCCGTGATCCCCGCGACATCGGGCGCGCATGCCATGAGCATACCGCGTCTGCGACCCTGTGACCGCTATGTCTTCGGAACATCGCTTTACAGATTGGGCAGTTTTGACGCCCGGTGGCACGCAGCTGCTCACGGCCATTGCGCTGCTGCGCATGAAGCGTATTCCTGCCGACTTGGTCGAGGTGTTCTCTTTTTTTCCACGGCATGACGCTCTCATGAGTTTTGTTGAACGAGTGAGCGCGCTATTCGGGTTACGCTACGGGGGGGTGTTGGATGACTACGTTCGGTTCTTTCTAGGTAAGAAAGAAGTGGTGTTAAAACCGTCCGGATGGAAATGGTTTTGGACTCCAGAGTCATATAGCAGACAGGCCATCCTTCGTTTGAACAGCCATCTCAAACGAATCCAAAGAAAAAGCCTGATCATGGCATTCAAGCCTTATGACGACTTGTCCCTTCTGTTGTGTGGCCTCAACTACCCGAACACTATTTTCATAGCGGACGGCGCGGTTGTTTTTGGTGGGTTTGCCGAGAAACAGAAGGATTGGACTTGGCGCGGAGTTCGGAATATCGCGGCAGAAATACCTTTGTCGGAACCGATTTACGGTCCATCATACCTTCGCGCAAGTTCTGAGCGGTTTGGTATTCCTGCGGATGTTCCAGATGAAATCTTGCTGGATTGCTACGAAAGACTCATGGACCTCCCTGAAACGCGTAGGGCGAGGGATTTGTTTGAAACACGGGAGTCGCCAGCCCAATGCGCTCTGGTTCTCGGTCAAAATCTTTCTCCGGTGCTGGCTCATCCATTTCAGGACGTGGAATACTACTCAGTGCTTATTCGCGACTTGGCCGCCCGCGGGTTCCGCCACATCGTATACAAGCCGCATCCGCGGGACGAAGAAGCCAAGAGTCGGATTATCCGAGACTTGGTCCGCAGCGATTCTGCCAACTTGTGCATGATGTCTTCTGACGAAGCCTGTGTGCCCGTGGAAGCGTTATCAAGATTCGTTTGTAGTCGAGGATGGACCGCATTCGGCGCTTGTTCCTCTGCGCTAAGCGGATGTCAGGACCATATGCAGATGAAAGTGTCTTGTGTAACTTCCAGCATTCTCCCGCTGCAGACTCGGAACATTATTGCGGAGTTTGCTGCTCGCCACAAGTTTGGTATCCACGAAATTGGCTGATGACGTTTCTCATGTGTATGCCGTGGACCTGTGCGTGGCGGTTTGGCTTTGCTCTTCGCGAAGGTGAGCGATTTGAGATCCTGACCTCCATTCTTGTGTAGGATTGCTTCGAACGAGTCGATACGCCAGTCACGCACGCACGCTCCAACCTTACGCTTTCTATGAATGAGAAGATTCTGATTACTGGGATAGCGGGTTTCATTGGATCACATCTGGCGAGGGCAATGCTGGCTCGCGGATATGAGGTTTGGGGTATCGACAATCTCTCAACTGGAATTGCTGAGAATGTCCCTGTAGGCGCACGTTTCATTAAGGGGGACTGCGCATCAACGGCTACGATTGGACAACTGGGTGGTGTCACATTCAAGGCAGCATTCCACATAGCAGGTCAATCGTCAGGGGAAATCAGCTTCGACGATCCAGCGCGAGACTTGGACTGCAATACAAGGTCAACCGTTATCCTGATGAACTATTGCGCGAAAACCGGCTGTCGTCGCTTCCTTTATTCAAGTTCGATGTCCGTATATGGATGTCCGGATATATGTCCAGTCGCTGAAACACATCCTTGTCGCCCCATTTCATTTTACGGAGTCGGGAAGTTGGCCTCTGAGCATTACATGGATGTTTATGGACAATCGGGCTTGCGCACGACAGCTTTGCGCTTGTTCAACGTCTATGGCCCCGGCCAGAACATGGCCAACTTACGTCAGGGGATGGTCAGCATCTACTTGGCCCAATTGCTTTCGAAAGATGTGATTACTGTGAAAGGCAGCTTAGATCGTTTCCGCGACTTTGTGTTCATAGACGATGTCGTCGAGGCTTTCTCGCACTGCATGGACGATGAGAGAAGTTTTGGGCAGGTTTACAACGTGGCTACTGGGGTTAAGACGACCGTCAAGGAGTTGCTGGAGGCGCTTATGCGGGCTGCCACAATGAAAAAAGAAGTGATTATCTCTGGAGGCACCGCCGGCGATCAAGGAGGCATATACGCCGACGTTGGTAAAATCAACACAGACCTCGGTTTTTCAGCAAAAACTGATCTGGCTAAAGGCTTAGAGTCGACTGTGGCTTGGGCGAAAGTTGCATCATGAGGAGTTTGCTGGCTTATGCTGCTTAGAACTCAGTTGTCACACTTTGTGACAAATCGGCTGTCCTTGCTGCCAAGTCATGCCTAGCGGGCCTGAATACCTCGTGCAAACATGAAAACGGGACAGCAACATGCCGGAGTTGGATCGGATGATGGTCGAGCTTGGACCGGGTGGTCGGCTCTTTATCTGGCGCTTGGTTTGCTCCCGTGGCTGGCGATGGCAGCGATTCTTCTGTCGCGACTGGACTACGCTGCGGCGGACTTGCGCCAATTACAGATGTCTCTCATGGGTGGGGACGAGGCGTGGATCGCCGGTGAGGTCGAAAGAGCATTGAGTCTCGGCAAGCCGCTGATCATGCATGTCTATCCCGACCTCTATTTTCTGGTGGCCTGGGTGCCGTTGTATGTGTGGAAGACCGTTTACTCCGTTACCACGACTGATGTCATTGTATGTCTTCGGTTCGTGAGTCTGTCGTGTTTCGTGATGGTGGGCGCGCTTTCCACGCTGGGTATTGCGCGTCTTCGCGGTGCCCGGGATGGATTCCTGTTTTCCCTCCTGTTCTTCGTCCTGTGCGTGACCCCGGAACTGACGATCCGATCCACAGCCTGCCAGCCTGATCTCATGAACCTGTGCGTCTTCATGGCCCTATTCCTCTGCGGTATGGAATTGATTCGCAGACCAGTGGCACCGGTTGTGGCTTTATGCGGAGTCGTGGCGGGCATGGGCATGGCGGTCAAGTTCAGCGCGGTGCTGGTGCTGCCTGCCCTGGCGTTGGTGGTCGCGTTGCACGCGTTCTCGTTCGACCGTGACCAACTCTGGTTTCTTGCGCGTCAATCGGCGCGTGTCAGTCGCTGGGTCGTTTCTGCGGGTGTCGCATGGTTGGTGCTCTTGTCCGCGGCGGCATGGATGGCATCCCGGCATGGCAGCAGTCTGGGTTGGTTGCCGACTCCTCCCGGCGTCTCAAATGTTGTGGGAATGACGGCTTACCTCGCGGGTGCTCTGGTTCTTCTGGTGGCGTTGTGGGCAGAGAAGAGGCTCCCGAAGCCATCCGCCCGTTCGGTTTGCGCCGTGTGGTTCCTCGGATGCAACGGATTGTTGATGGTGCTGACTCTTGTGGCTGCGTTCTATCTTTGCGCTCCCAACCAATGGTTTCATCTGCGGTTTCTTGCCGAGATCGGACACCTCGCGAGCGTGACCACTACCGCCGGCCCCGTGAGTCCGTCGTTGATTGGATTCCACCTCTGGGATGTGGCGAACCCGGTTTTTCTCGCGATGGCCTTAGTGGGTGGCTTGGTGGCGGTCGTAACTTGGTGGCGAGCAAGGAAACCCGCGCTGGCTACAGATGAAGTGCTGGCCGTCACGTGGTCGGCCACAGTGCTGCTTTACCTCCTGTTTGGGGTTGCCTTGACCCGTGAGCGCTACCTGTATCCGGCCTATCCCGCTTTGGTTTATCTCGCTTGGGTTGGCGTTCGTGCCGGGCTGGCTTGGCTTCGACGCTGGCCCGTCCTTTTTCGATGGGCGCCAGCATTAACGGCGATTGTTCTGTTGGTGTCGCAAACGCAAATCCTAGCCCGGGAAAAGGCCCGTAATCGTGACGCGTTGGTGGATTTGCGACAATTGAACGGATTCGAAGTGGGGCGTTGGTTGTTAGCGAATGCGCCTCACGATGCCTCAATTCTTTACTCCTTCGGAGCATACATCCCGCCCGAGTTTCCGAATATCCACGGTTTGGGTATGGGTGATCCGTTCGGGCATCTCGAACGTTCGCGTCCGATGTTTGTGGTTTTGGGCGACGCTTTGAAGGAGCGTTCCGCCAAAGTGTCGAAGGACTGTTTCGACGAAGTGTTCTTCGTGCCCGTTGTGCGCTCGTTGCGATTCTATTCCGACTTGGAGAATGGTTCGCTTGGATTTCGGCGCATCCACGAGTTTCGGAAATGCCAGGGTCCGGGCTTTGTGGTTTACAAACGGGAGGGTGCTATTTCGGTGGAGGTGAAGACACCCTAGCTGCGTTGAACCGATCTCTATGCGAGCCGCCGTCGTCAGACCATGAATCCCAATGAATTGACTGTGCAGTCATTGCGCCGGATTATTCTCGATCAATCCTTCCGCGCCCGGGTGGGACATATTGGTTCGGCCTTGTGCGTGGCTGATCTTGTCCATGCGCTTTACCACCAAGTGTTGCGGATATCGGCGCCGGCGGATCAAGATCGCGATCGGTTCATCTTGGCAAAGGGACATGCGGCCCTTGCGCTCTACGGAGTCTTCTACCAAAAGGGCTGGATCACGGGGGAGCAACTGAACAGCTATTGTGCCGATAACTCACTGCTAGGCGTTCATCCCGATCGCGGTTTGCCGGGCGTGGACTTTGCCACCGGTTCCTTGGGGCAGGGATTGTCCATCGGCGCAGGCGCAGCCTTGTCAGCGCGTCTTCAAAAATCCGCCCGGCGGGTTTATGTGCTCATGAGCGACGCCGAGTGTAATGAGGGGGCCTGCTGGGAGGCGGCGATGTTTGCCGCGCACCAGCGTCTGTCGAATTTGACGGCGATCGTGGACGTGAACGGACAGCAGGCCTTGGGTTACACCCGGGATGTGATGGACCTTCAGCCGATGGCAGACCGTTGGAGGGCCTTCGGCTGGTCCGTGGCCGAAATAGATGGTCATGATGTGGCGCAGATTGTGGCTGCGGTGAAACCGGGAAGCGACCGCGCGCCTCGCGTGGTGCTGGCCCGGACCACGTTTGGCAAGGGCGTTTCATACATGCAGAATCAGATCAAATGGCATTATTGGCCGATGTCCGATGACGAATATAAGCAAGCGGTGCGCGAGATCGGAGGGCAGTCGTGAGAGCCGCCTTCATACAAACTCTTGTCGAACTGGCGGCGCAAGACGAGCGCATCCTGCTCCTCACGGCGGACCTCGGTTATCTGGCCATTGAGCCGTTCGCTGACCGGTTCCCGGATCGCTTCTTCAACGTTGGCGTGGCTGAGGAGAATATGCTGGGCGTCGCGACCGGGCTTGCGGATTCCGGATTTATTCCGTTCGTCTATTCTATTGTGCCTTTTGCGGTGCTGCGGCCGTTTGAGTTCATACGCAACGGTCCCATCATGCACCGCCTGCCCGTGAGGATCGTGGGTGTCGGAGGTGGTTTTGAATACGGGCATAACGGACTGACGCATTATGGAGTCGAGGACGTTGGGGTCATGCGGACCCAACCTGGAATACGTGTGGTCGCGCCGGCGGATCATGAGCAGACACGGACGGCTTTGCGAAGGACTTGGAATGTTGCGGGGCCTGTTTACTATCGGATCGGCAAGGATGATCGGACTGTCGTGACCGGCTTGGGAGGACGCTTTGAGTTGGACGAAGTCCAGACGGTGCGGCCCGGCCGCGACGTTGTGATCGCCGCGATGGGCAGTATCGCGCCTGAGGCGGTGGCTGCCGCGGAACAGCTTCGCAAACAAGGGGTGGACGCGGAGGTGATCGTTGTGGCTTCGATTCATCCGGCGCCGGAGCGAAGTCTGCTGTCGGTGCTCCGGCGGTTCCCGGTTTGTGTCACGGTCGAGGCCCACTATCTTTCCGGGGGGCTTGGCTCACTGGTGGCAGAGGTCATCGCAGAAGCATCGGTGCCTTGTCGTCTCGCCCGCTGCGCAGTGCGCGAACTGCCCATTGGAGTCACCGGCAGCCAACGCTTTATGCACGAGCGGTCAGGTCTGGATCGTGCCGCTATTGTGCGGCGCACCTTGGAAGCTTTGAAGACTGGAGGCAACGCATGAGTCCACACCCACGAAAGATCAGCGCGATCATTGCGTGCTACCGCGATGCGCAGGCAGTGCCCATCATGCACCAGCGGCTTACCACCGTGTTTCAGAAGATCGGCGTGGATTACGAGATCATCTTTGTGAACGACGGCAGCCCGGACAATGCCGCCGAAGTTCTGGCTGAACTGGCCACGCGCGACAGAAAAGTGGTGGTCATCAACCATTCGCGAAACTTCGGTTCACAGAACGCCTTCACCAGTGGCATGCGCATCGCCACTGGCGACGCCGTTGTCCTGCTGGACGGCGACTTGCAGGATCCGCCGGAGTTGATTGAACAGTTTCACGCGAAGTGGATCGAAGGCTTCGAGGTGGTTTATGGTGTGAGGGTCAAGCGCGAAGCGACAAACTTCCTGAAGATCGCCTACAAGGCCTTTTACCGCGTTTTTCGCGCCGCCTCGTATGTGCCCATGCCGCTTGATGCCGGAGACTTCTCTCTCCTCGACCGGCGCGTGGTGGATGCGCTCAACAGCCTGCCGGAGAACAATCGGTTTATGCGCGGTCTGCGTGCGTGGGTCGGCTTCAAACAAACCGGCGTGCCGTATGTCCGCCCCGAGCGAATGTTTGGCGTTACGACAAATAATCTGCTGCGCAACCTCGACTGGGCGCGCAAGGGCATCCTCTCGTTTTCATACGCGCCGCTCGATCTCATTGTTTGGCTCGCGGTTGGCACGGTTGGCGCATCATTCGTTGCAATCCTTGTGCAGGTCGCATTGCGGCTGTTGCAACCGGAACTTGCCCCGCGAGGCATTTCGACCATCATCGTGCTGGTTCTTTTCCTTGGAGGCATCCAGCTCCTCTGCCTTGCCATTATCGGCAGCTACCTCGCGCATATTTACGACGAGGTAAAAAGGCGCCCGCCATACATCGTGGAAAGCATTCTTAATTCGCCGCGTCCCACGGCCGGTGAATCAAACAGGCAAGAGAACGAGACCACAGACTCATGATCCCACTCTTTTTGCCCTCCACGCTCGTTGTCATGGATCAGCCATGAATCAGGTTTTACAATGGATGATGCCCCGCGCTTTTGAATTGTTTCAGTTCTCCGTCGGCGGAACCGTCGCAAAACGTAACCTGGTTCTGCAGTATTACTCCAATCAGAAGCGCATCCTTGAAGTCGGCTGTTCTGTGGGCAACATTGCCGTCGCTTTTCGGGGTCGAGGCGTCGAGTATGTGGGCATAGACACTGATGAAAGCGCCATTAATTACGCCACGAAAAAATTCCGGTGCCATACTGGATTCTCTTTTATCTGCGGCGATCTTTGCTGCCAAAGATTCCAGCACAGTTTTGATTTCATCGTGTTTTCGGGCATTTTACATCATCTAGATGATGCTGCCGCGACTCGCCTGTTGGAGTTTTCCAAGGAAAGTTTGTCCCCTCAAGGAGTCGTTTTGGTTAGCGATCCCATCCAGCCGCGACCGGAAGATAGTGCCCTCATAAAGCTTTACCGCAAAATGGAAAGAGGCAAATACGTGCGCAATTTGGAGGAATTGTCCGGCTTGTTGACGAATGTGATCGGCCTTCAGATCCTGCAGCAGGAGTGTCAATCGGTTACAGCACTGCCCTTCTTTTCAAAGCCGCGCGTCTCATATTTTGGTGTTTTCGTCCTCGGACCTCGTGGATTATCGAGTCGGGTTGGTATAGCTGAGCCCTTGAACTCCAACGGGCTTGTGTAAACCGTTCAGGCTTATGTCAGACGGTGAAACACCTTCATGAGATTGTCTGGACACTAATTGATGTGGGATTGTTCGAGTGAGGGAGTAGACCTATTTGGTTCATAAACAGCCCGGCACGACCGTCAAATGTGAACAGCCCACAACTCATTTCGACCCAGTGCGCGGTTTGCGGAACAGCGGATGGCACCCGGGAGGTTTATCCGGCGAACTTCAGCCTGGAGGACTTGAACCCGACGGTGTTCTCGGCGCGCCGGGTGCCAGATCGGATACACTATCGCATGGTTCGGTGTCTGAAATGCGGACTGCTCCGCTCGGATCCGGTGGCGGATGGGGAGACCTTGGCCCGGCTTTACAGCAAGAGCACACTCGATTACTCCGACGAGATTCCCAATCTGCGCCTGACCTATGGGCGTTTCCTGTCACGACTGCTGAACCATGTTTCCAAACCGGCTGCATTGTTGGAGATCGGCTGCGGGAATGGTTTTGCCCTTGAGGAAGCGTTGCTGCGTGGATTCTCCAAAGTGCGCGGCGTGGAACCCAGTCGCACAGCCGTCGCCGCGGCACCGGCTGCCATTGGTTCCGGGATCGTTTGTGACATGATGCGGCCGGGCCTTTTTGGCGAGGGCGAGTTTGATGCCATCTGCATGTTTCAAGTGTTGGACCATATTCCGCAGCCCGGCCCGGTGATTGCGGAGTGTTACCGTGTGCTGAAGCCCGGTGGGGTGATGTTGTGCATCAACCACAACAGCGAGGCTCTCTCAGCCAGAATCTTGGGCGAGTCCAGCCCGATTATTGACATCGAACATGCCTATCTCTACGGTCCCGACACGATGAGCCGGTTGTTCTTAGAGCACGGATTCCGGATCCTTGCCGGCGGGCCCATGTTGAACACCATTTCCATAGCCCACCTCATCCATCTATTCCCGTTGCCTCGCGGCCTGAAGGCGAGGCTTCTCTATGGGGCGTTAGCGGGGACGATCTGCCGGTGGCGTGTCCGGCTACCGCTTGGGAACCTTTTCCAGATTGCCCAACGTCCATGAAGAGCCAAGAGGACGACAGCAGGTCGAGCAACAAGTCATTCGAACGCAACGTATCAGCCTTCGACCAAGACGCTGCCCAGAATAAGGGATTGCTGAGATGAAACGCGTGTTGATCACCGGTGGGACCGGGTTTGTGGGGGCGAACCTTATGCGCCGGCTCTTGGCTGAGGGCTGCGAGGTGCATCTTCTGGTGCGACAGGGTTTTCAAGCGTGGCGGATTGCCGGTGTGCAGAATCTGGTGCATCTCCATGTGGTGGACATGAATGTGCCGTCTGCTGTCCTAGGAGTGCTGTCTTCTCTTCGACCTGCCTGGGTCTTTCACCTAGCCGCTCATGGGGCGTATTCTTTTCAGACAGACGCCCAAGAAATGGCGCGAACCAATCTGCTCGCCACCATGAACTTGGTGCAGGCTTTCCTTCAGGCAGGGGGCGATGCATTAGTCCATGCTGGATCGTCGTCGGAATACGGTTTCAAGGATCATCCTCCCACCGAGAGTGAACTGCTCGAACCCAACAGTGACTACGCCGTCACGAAGGCGGCTGCAACGCTCTACTGCGGTTGTGCTGCGCGCAAGTTCCACGCTCGCATCATCACGCTGCGCCTTTACTCGGCTTTTGGACCTTTCGAGGATCCACGCCGGCTTTTGCCCGCGCTCGTGGTCAAGGGACTTGCCGGAGAACTTCCTCCGTTGGTCAACCCTGATGTTTGCCGCGACTTCATCTACGCCGAAGACGTCTGCGACGCATTCATCCGTGCCGCTTCAGTTGGGAATCCGCCTTTGGGCGCGGTTTATAACCTGGGATCGGGAGTGCAGACCTCCATCGGCCAGATCGTCGCTCTTGCGCGGCAGGAACTAAACATTTCAGAAGAACCTCGCTGGCAGTCCATGCCGGATCGTTCGTGGGACACGTCCACTTGGGTTAGTGATTCGACTCGGATTGCGCGGGATTTGGAATGGAGGCCAAGGTTTACTCTGACAGATGGTTTTCGCGCCATGGTGGCTTGGTTCCGGGACAATCCGGCGATGCTGGAGTTCTATCGAAGACAGCAACATTGAGGTTAAACGAACACTTCTTTGGGGTGCCTTCGGGAACTGCTGCGCATGACTATGCACTGGTGGCCGTTGCCACGCGGTTCGGTTTTCCCGGGATTTGTTGGCAGAAGTCGGCGGCTCCTAGAGATGAGTCCGAATCGCACATCATGTGGAAGTGGAGTTGCTAATTGATCAAGCCCCCCGGCGTCAGTGTGTTAATGGCGGTCCATAATGGGCAGCGCTACTTGGGTGAGGCCATCGAGAGCTTGCTACACCAGACTTTTGACGACTTTGAGCTGGTGATTGTGGACGATGCAAGCACTGATGACACGCCGCGCCTGTTGGAATCTCTGGCGCGCCGGGATCGTCGGATCGTGCTGTTGCGGAATGACCGGAATATTGGCTTGGCCGGATCGCTCAATCGTGGGCTTGCCATTTGCCGCGCGCCTCTCGTGGCGAGGGCGGATGCCGACGACGTGTTCATGCCTGAACGGTTGGAGAAGCAGGTGCGCTACATGGAAGCGAATACGAACGTGGGTGTTTTGGGCGCCGCGGTGGAGTTCATTGATGAGGAAGGACGATCTCGAGAGGACAAACTCCAGCACTTCCATACAGAACCGGCAGTTCTCCGTTTCCATACTCGCCTTGGATGCTGGTTCTGGCACACAACGGTCATGTTCCGACCAGAACTAATCCGATCCGTTGGGGGGTATGATGATGATCGTTTCACCCACGGACCAGAAGACTACGATTTGTGGGCCAGGCTGATTGATAAGACCACGTTCCAGAATCTGCCGGAAGTTCTGGCAAAGCAGCGTCTTCACAGTGCCTCCGTAACCTCCACATGGAAGGATGGATTCAAGCTTTACTGTTCCGTTTCACAAAGACTCCTCTCACGCTATCTTGGCCGTCCGTTGAATGAACAAGAGGCACACGATGTTGTTACCCTTTTTGGCTGGAATCGTCATTTGCCGCAGAATTCTATCTTGAACGGTGTTCGCCTGTTGCGGGAGATCAGGGCCTGCGCTCGGAAGCGCGAAGCTCGCGATACGCTCGTTCGATTCGAGCATCAGTGCGTCAGCGCTTTTCTTGCCGAAGCAGCGATCGTGGTCTATGCCGACCCTGCCGCCAGCAAAAAGCTCATGCTGGAGGCGATCCGTTGGTCCCCAGCGACGTTGTTTTCGCTCCCGCCCCTTGCGCTTGGTCTTAGGCTGGTCATTCCAACAGCGCTACGTGACGTCTTCAAGCGAGCTAAGCAATTGTTCGGGGGGCGAGTATCACGTTATCTGGCACTGACTATCTAATGAAAAAAGTGCTGAGCCGAAACAGAAATGGAGTAGTGATCTTCGATCATCCCCACACTTTGGAATCCGCAGAGGTAGCTAGACGCCATAGCCCTCACTCTGAGGGCAATCTCAAACAACACCCATGCTTGCTGTCTACCGCACCCCTCTAATCACCGGGCGCAACGAGGTTGTCATCAATGAAAAACGACTCTGAAAGTGCAGGTTCCGCTATTCCTTCTGCGGCGAACACGGAAGTTCACGATGTCTGGCGATTAGACAGAGGGTTAATCCTGCTCCTTGCTTTGGCTACATTTATTTGCCTCTGGCGGCCCTCCCGCACCGCGCTGTGGTTGGACGAAACTTGGCGTGCCAATGCGTGTCTTCATTCTGATCAAGGCATGGCACACATGATGCCTCCGCTGTATCTCTTTTTGCAGAAGGGACTTTGTTGGCTGTTGGGGCCGGGTGAAACCTCATTCCGCTTGCTCTCCGGTCTGGCTGGGATTGGAACAGTGGCGTCGGTATGGCTTCTGGCACGGCTCATGTTTGGTGCCAGGGTGGCCCTTGTCGCTGGCTTCCTCGTCGCTTGTCATCCTTGGTTGGTGCTTCTTGCCAGGGAAGGCAAAGACTACGCTTTGTCTAATGCGTTCTCTCCTCTTGTTTGCGCCCTCACAGTGGCTTGGCTGATTCGTCCGCGGCAAACACTCATGTTCAGCGTGGGTGCCATCGGTGCTTTGGGCATCCTCTGTTCCTGGTCTGTTTGCTTTGTCGCCGCCGCATGCCTTGCTGTGATGGCTTTCGGGAGCCTTGTTTGGAGCCGTTTCCATAAAGACTGGCCAAGTTTTGCCTTCGCGGGAGGGATGGTTTTGGTTGCCACCCTCATTGATTATTGGTGGGCAATAAGCTCCACTTGCTTCAATGCGTTTGTGAATGATCCTGATGAGTGGGTTTGGCCGTCTCCTGGAATCAAAGGCCATTTTCTTTGGCTGATACGCCAGTCATGGGAACTGCTCCAGACGATTTTGGTTCACAAATACACATTTTACGCGGGAATCTACTCCGTTATTCTCGGACTGGCTCTATGCGTGGGTGTTGCCGTTCGGGGACAACGCAGCGGCTGGTTTCTTTCTATTTTAATGACCACTGTCGCTGGGGCCGTTTGTGCTGCGGTAATACACCGTTGGCCTTACAGCGGTTGCAGAACCATGATGTTTCTCGTCCCACTAGTTGCTCCCATTATTGCGGCCGGCCTCTGCTGGCTTTGCACTCAACTTTGGAAGGAAGGTCATTTTCCGGCGCTTTTCTTCGTTGCCTTGGTCTGCGGCTTGTTGCCCCTCGCTTGGAGTCTTAACGCGGCCACGCGGCGCCCCAGTGCCTACGACTTTCGATCTGTTGCTTCAAAGATCACCCCCCTCTTTCAGAGCAATGATCTTATTGTTTTGCTTCCGCTTGCAGAGCATGAGTTCAATTTCTATACGAAGAATCTTCCCCAAGGAGTTCGCGTGAAGCCTGCTAAAGGGTATGAACAGATTCACGCATGGGTTCAGCAGGAACGTCCGCGTCGTTTCTGGATTATCAACACACACTGGCTCTTACCCCAAGTGTTTCTGCAGGTTGAAACGAACTACAACCGGCTTGCAGTGTTCACAGGCGGAAATGCCCGCGTTGAACTGTTTCAGACGTCTTTCCGTTAGTAAGTATCGAAAAGTATCGCTCTGCGATGTCTCGCCTGTTGACCATTTGTCCTTACGACTTGATTCCGCTTCGCGGCGGAGGGGCATTGCGGAGCTTCCACCTGTTGCGTCAATTGGCTAGGTTTCACAAAGTCCACGCCGTCATCTTTCAAGGTGAGCGGGCGCTGTGGTGGGGGAATGAGGGCAACGAGGTTCCCGATGGCGTGCGAATAGCAGTCCCGTGGATGGGCCGCTTCCGGTTTCGTGTTTTGCAAACTTTCTCTCTGGCTTGGGCTTGAATTCTGTTACTGTTGGCTCCGGCGGTTCTGACGCAGCCTTGGTGCTGGCTTCAGCTCCCAGATCTGGCGTTTTTTAAATTGGCGACGAACTTGCGTTTGACGCCTGTTCTACGAACATTATCCCACTGCTACGGACCGATTGAAACGGCCCAACTGGGCATTGGTGAACTGAAAGTATGAAGCAACTGCGTTTTCTGTGTGACTATGTTTTGGGCGGGGTTGGTGTCCTTTACCTGTTTACGATTGGGGTGCTCCGCGCTCGTCATAGAATTTTCATCCAAAATCTTGTTAGCCACCTTGGTTTGCGTCGAGACAAGGTAGCAACAAGACCACTCTCGATTCTTCCGACAATCCACGTAAACAGCCTTCTCACTTCCGAACAGAGCGTTTGCCTGACCGAAGCAGAAGAGGTCTATGGCAACGTCTCCACGCTTGAACTAGCCCTCATCAATAGTTTCGTGCGGCGACTTGGACCAAAGGCAATTTTTGAGATTGGCACTTTTGACGGGCGGACAACTCTTAATATGGCCGCCAACGCTCCGACCGACTGCCGGTTGTTCACCTTGGATCTGCCAGCCGATCAGACCGAAACCGCGGCGCTTCGCTTGGATGAGTGGGATCGACATTACATTTTGAAATCAGAGTCTGGCAGCCGCTTCAAGGGACATCCACTCAGCCAACGAATTGTCCAGCTTCTTGGAGACTCTGCGACATTCAACTACACACCATTTCTGGGGCAAATGGACATGGTCTTCGTGGACGGTAGCCACTCCTACGAATACGTTTTAAGTGATTCCCGGATTGCGTTCCAGTTGCTCCGGCGATGTGGCATCATCATTTGGCACGATTACGGCTGTGATTGCCTTGGTGTGACTCTAGCTTTGAACGAACTCTTTGCTTCAGGAGGCGAATTTAAGGCTCTGCGTCACATCCGAGGCACTCGGTTGGCCTACTTGGAAAGGAGACCGGAGACAACCTGCCCCCCCCCGGTGGGGGGGGGTATTTTTCCTGTTGCGACCACAAAGACCAGAAACACCCGATCATTATGGCCCGAGTCCTCCAGATAACGCCCCACGCCGTTTTTCCCCCTACCGGGGGGCGGCGTGCGTTCTTCTTCTTGCGCGAAATGGCACGGGAGCACGAGCTATTTGCAATTTTGCCTCAGACCGGCGATAGCGTGAAAGGGATGCGCATGGGCTATACTTTTCCGCAAAACGTGCGGTTGTTTAGCCCCTTGGTGACGCCACCTCCCAAAACCATTTTCAACTGGCTACCCCGTCGGCTCGCTATGGGGCTACGATATCGCTGGCTGCGGAGATCATTACAAGGACCCGCTCAGGCAGTGTTGTTGGACAACTACCACCTGATACAACAGGTGCTCCGCCAGCAGCACATTGACGTGGTGGTCATTGATCACATCTATTCTCTTCCCCTCGCCGCCTGCATCCGCCGGCTGAGTCCCGAATCAACAGTGGTGTTTCATGCTCACAACGTGGATAGCGATCTTCTGACCCAGTTGATACGAAGTGCATCTTCAGATGCACGTCGCCGGGATTTGGATAACGAGCGCCGTATGTGTCTCCGTCTGGAAAGCAGCCTGGCTCGATACGCCGATACGTTTTGGGCGTGCAGCGATCTTGACAAACGGAAGTTGGAAGAGATGAACGTTGGGGCCGTCGAGGGCTATGCCATTCCCAACGGCGTCGATACAACGCTGCTGAGCATGGATTCGGGTGAGGGGAAGAGATTGCGAAAGAAACTCATCTTCTGCGGACACATGAAATTCGCGCCGAACGTGAATGGTTTGAAGTGGTTTGCTAACGAGGTTTGGCCGCTGGTGTTGCAGCGGGAGCCATCGGTGCGCATGATGGTCATCGGTTTGGGTGGTATTCCTTCAGAACTGACGAAATGGCAGGAGGATGATCGAGTCGAGTTCCGCGGCGAAGTGGAGAGCGTGATCCCGCACTACCACGAAGCCAGTGTGGCGGTCGTGCCGCTACTAGAAGGCAGCGGAGTCCGGGAGAAAATCTTGGAAGCGATGAGCCTCGGGAATCCGGTCGTGAGCACTACCAAGGGCGCGGAAGGGATGAACTATGAGGCTGGTCGGCATCTGGTTATCGCCGACCGACCGGTCGATTTCGCGGACGCAGTCTGTCGCTTGTTGAAGGAGGCGCCGTTCTTCGAGAATACACGGCAGGCAGCCCGCCGATGGGTGGTAGAGAAGTATGAGTGGACCAGCATCGGACACGAAATCAACCGTTTGGTGGACTGCTTGGCACGCCGAGGCGCGTGCTCTTGTGGTCGGTCAGGAACCTGATGCGAAATTTGTGCTTACTCGCGAGCGAAGACTGAACCGTCATTGGTGCCATCACCAATCGTGCTTTGAAGAATCTGTAGGAGAAGCTACAGCCAGAAGATGCAACAGGCCGGAAACCAGGAATCAACAAATAAGATAAGGTAGAAGTTGTTACGTCATCGAATGAAGGTGGAAAATCTACATTGTGGTTTCTTAGTCCTTGGTCCGTAGTCTCGTGGTCTTGTAGTCCAGGTGTCTCATGAACGCTCCGTTAGTCAGCGTAGTTATTCCTGTTAGGAACTACGAGCGGTATATTGCCGCTTCGATCGAGAGTGTCTTGGCTCAGCGTTTCAAGGATTGGGAACTCATTGTGGTGAATGATGCCTCCACCGACAGCACCGGGGAGATTGCTGAACGTTATGCGGAGGGAGAGCGGGTGCGGGTTATTCATAATGAGCGTAATCTTGGCCAGTTTCCCACACATAACCGCGGAGCCGAACTCACGCGCGGTAAGTATCTGAAGTTCTTTCACGGGGACGACATCATGTATCCGCACTGCTTGGAGATGATGGTCACGCTGATGGAGGCATTCCCTGACGCCGGCTTGGGCATTTCCTATAATCCGTGGCCATGGGTGGCTCCGCACCTGTTCTCGCCGCTGGAGGCATGGCGGGCGCACGTAGCCGGCCAGACGGGTATGTTTTCGGAGGGCCCATCTGGCACCATATTTCGGGCCGATGCTTTTCGCCGGGCGGGTCGTTTTGATGGGCGTTTCCGTTCTGGTGACTGCGAAATGAATCTGCGCATGGCTATGTTGTTTGATGTCCTGCTACTGCCGGGCGGCTTGTGGTGGTATCGTAGCCACGACAAGCAGGTCTTAAAGCAGATGACGCCGGATAACACCTTGCCTGAACTTTTCATTTGGTATCGTGAACTGCTCTCTCATCCCGTCCACCCTCTTTCCAAGGATCAGAAGGCTCAGGCCGAACGGCGGCTGATTCGTGACATTTGCCAGTTGATTTTGAACCGTTTGCGGCGAGGTAAGATACGAGCGGCTTGGTCCATCTGGAAATCATGTGGATTATCCTTGAGGAACATGGGAACTGCGCTTTCAAAGCGTAGAGCTTTCCCGCCGATCCCAGTTGAGGCTCGTGCCAACTGGCCTGTATTTCCTAGCAAACCGTCCGCAGTCCCATCTCCCATCTCCCATTTCCCGTCTCCGCACGCCTCTCCCTTGGTCAGCGTGCTCATTCCCGTCTTCAACGCCGAAGCTCACCTTGCCGAAGCTATCGAGAGTGTTTTGGCTCAACGATTCGCCGACTGGGAACTTATCATTGTGGATGACGCCAGCACAGATCGCACGGGCAAAATCGCCCGCTCCTACGCGGATGGAAACCGGATTCGTTATTTCCGCAGCGAACACAATCTTGGCAAGTGGTTCAATCACAACCGCTGCGCAGAATTGGCGCGAGGGAAATACTTGAAGTTCCTCCACGCGGACGACTTGTTGTATCCACACTGCTTGAGGATAATGTCGTGGATGATGGAGAAATTGCCCCAAACGGTTTTGGGGATATCGGGTTCAGAATATCCATTTCAGGTAGGGATGTCTTTGATCCCGCAGGTGGCTTGGGAGTCCGATCTGTCCTGTATTCCTCGCTTCTTGGAATCGCCGACGGCATTGATAGTCCATGCGTCAGTGTTTCAACGTGCCGGCGGATTCAATCCGGCACGGGAGCCATCTGGACGCGAACTCCAACTTCGCTTGTCAACTTTGGGGGGGGTGTTGCTGCTGCCACTTGGATTACATGCCTATGGCAAGCCATGCACTCTATTCTACTATGAACATGTGTTTCCCGAATGGAAGGCCGCCGGTTGTTCATGGTTGCTCGACTTGATTGATGCAGACATCTGTCCGATACCGACCGCTAACAAGATGGAAGTGAAAATGCATTTACGTGGCTGGTTAATTATGCGAATACAACATCTGTTTAGACACGGACAATGGCGAGAGGCATGGAGACTGCTCTCCACTCATAACATCGCTGTCGGAGATCTATTCCGACAACGTTTTATCAGGGGGCGTTATTCAGTAGAGTTTGATATTGCTATGTCCGAGGCCGGTTGTCTGCGATCAGATATGTGGCCACCAAGTGTTGTAGGAATTTGCTGATAACTGAAACCTTTGCTCACTATGCGTTCTCCAATTGTGCGGGATCTTTATATAAGCCAGCAGGTTGCGGGCGATTTGCCATCTTTGCGTGTGCGCACATCCTTTGTTGCAAAGTCAATTAGGGAGAACAAGCGTATAGTATATACAAAGTATGGAGACGGCGAGGTGTTGTGCATGAAGAATACTCCTGGCTATAATACCGACGGCGACGCTTTTACCCCTGCACTCGGGGAACATCTAAAACGTTCCTTTATCAGATTGTGTGATGCGGCTCAAAATGGAACAGAGAATATTTTGATTGGACGCTGGCACTATCGGCCGGAAGTAACGTATCTTGCGAGTTGCTATTATGACGCGTGCGTGGCGCGTTCCGTTGTGCCCGCAGACATTCCTTTTGCCGATTATCATTTGATCCACAATGATGATAGTTACATGCACGAAGGCGACATGTTCGAGCTTGTGGCAACTATTGCCCGTGCCCGGCAATGCAAAGTGGTATTCACAAACCAGAAGAATCGGCGAATGTGTGATATTTTTAGGACAACATCATTTATTGAGATCCCGCAGCAATGTTGGTATCAGCATTACAATCAATACTTCAAACTCTTGCAAGAATACTTGACGCAGCACTCCGAGAGCATCGTGATATTTAGTGCGGGAATGGCCTGCAAAGCGCTAATCGCAGACATGTTCAGTCAGTTCCCATCCACGTCATTCTTGGATTTTGGGTCCGCCTTCGATTTGCTTTGCCAAGGGTATCGAACACGACTTTGGAAGCACAAATATGCGGATGACTATAACTACTATAAGAAACTTCTTCCCCATGATTGGCCGACGCCCACCCAAGTATTGTTTCGTAAACTTTTCGAGACTCCATTTCCTCAAGTATTGAGATCCCTGCGGAATAGGATTCTAATGTAATAAACCCACGGTGAGACTTCTTATTCCTTGTCTTAAACGAGATCTATTGCGGATATTCTTGCGATTTCCCTGTCGGCGTTCTCTACGGTGAATATTCCGTGGTTTATAGCATTGATAGAAATGCGCGGACATTCGAATAGATGTAAATGATCTAGAGCAAAAAATGATGTTACGTGAATTTTCTTTTCGTGCCCTTCTTCGGTATGTTTTCAGACGTCAAAGCATCGGTTGCTGTATGCCGCTTCTGCAGGTTCTACAGGCGCGCGGCTATGCTGCCTCCGTCATGACCGGCCGTAGCATGGACGCTGCGGGTGAGCCCCTGCCGTGGTATTCCTATCCGGCCATTGATTACATCCGCGGTCTGGACCTGCGAGACAAGACGGTTTTTGAATTTGGAGGTGGTTTTTCCACACTTTTTTGGGCGTCGCGCGCGCGTAGCGTAAGCACTGTGGAGAGCAATCGGGAATGGCACGGCAAACTAGCGAGTCATATCCCCCCCAACGTGAATCTTGTTTTACGCGAGGACGAGCCTGGGTATCTAGGGGTGCTGCGCGAAAGTTTGGCCCTCTTTGACATCATTGTGGTGGACGGGGACGCCAACGTCGTCAACCGCCGCAAGATGGCGGAGGTGGCCTTGAAAAAATGCGCGTCTGGCGGTTTTATCATTTTGGACAACTCGGACTGCCATGTGAAGGCCGCTCAAGTGTTGCGGGACGCAGATTTGCTGCAAGTGGACATGGCTGGGTTTGCCCCTTGCAGCACGGTTGAGCAGACCACCTCCTTTTTCTTTGACCGACATTGCCACCTTAAGCCGCGGGAGAAGTGGCAGCCAGTCAAAAGTCCCGGCAGTATGCGACATTACGTAGAGGAGTGAGATCCCTGTGGATAAAATTGAGGTGTAATATTATTATGAGACTTCTTGCATCTCGTGTAAAACGGGCATTACTGCAAAGGCTTCTGCCCTCTCCTGTTGTCGTTCACCATGGTGAGTATTCCATGATTTATAGCGCTGATGATGACAGCGGGCGCCCTTCGAAGCAGTTGATGGACTTGGCGTTGAACGCCGTGCAGGAGGCAAGGCAACTTGATCTCAAAGATGTGGCGATCCGCACCAAAGCCGAGGTTCCGTATCCTGAAGTGTGGCCTGGGGAACATTACCGACTTCTAGCCGGTTTGGTGCGAGTTCTAAAGCCCAAGCGCGTAATAGAAGTGGGAACGGCTCAAGGCCTTTCAGCACTCGCCTTAAAAAAGTATCTGCCGCCGGATGGATGTATTACCACCTTTGACATCGTTGCTTGGGATCGGTTCGTTGATACCAGCCTCACAGCGGCGGATTTTTCCGATGGGCGACTGGTTCAGATTTTGGCTGATCTTGGAAACGGAAAGACATTCACAAAGTATTCTGGCCTCATTGGGAGTGCCGATCTTTTGTTCGTGGATGCGCCGAAAGATGGGGTGTTTGAGCCCCTTTTCTTCAAGCATATGGAGTCGCTCAATCGGTGTGGGTCCCTGTGTTTAGTTATAGATGACATTCGACTTTGGAATATGCTCGCAGTATGGCGTGCCATTTCACGGCCCAAGCTTGATTTGACCTCTTTTGGTCATTGGTCTGGAACCGGACTCGTTGGGTGGTGTGGTTACTAGAGAGGGTGTTGATTTCTGAAGGTTGGCAAAAAGGTGTCGTTAATGCGTTGCTTGCGTGAGCCTTCCAGTTCCAAATTGCGATTGTGAATTGATTAAGTTGGTTCTAGGGATGGGATCCCTGATGCTTGTGTTAGTGTTTAACAAACAGTTGGCGAACATCGCGTGCGGAATTGTATTGCTCATTAGACGACCATTTAAGGTGGGAGACTATATCTGGGTCGACAGCAAGGAGGGTGAAGTCATCTACATGACAATAACTGTCACTGCGATCAGGAATGCATCTGGAGCAATAGTGTTCATTTCGAATCGTGCTTTGAAGTGCCTATGGAGAAAAAAGCAATCTTCTATGCGCAAGCGTTCAGGACATAGAGTATGCTGCCACATTTGTCATGCGGAGTCCGTTCTGCTTCTGGTAAAAAACGGATTTGATTTGTATCGCTGCAAGGCGTGCGGGGTCGTCTTCGTCAGTCCACTGCCAGACGTCGAGTATCTCCGGCGGGAAGTATACATCTCCACCTTGTATCAATCAGAAAAACCTGTGGAACTGTCCCGAGTGCGACAGAACACTAAGACTCGTTGGATCCTATCTGTGTTGCGCGATATGGTCGCCGGGCCGGTTTTATTGGATGTTGGCTGCTCGAATGGACAATTCATGTATCATGCTTCTCATGCTGGGTTTCAGGTGCAAGGTGTTGAGTTGAATCCAGGAACGGCGCGGATCGCGAAGGCCAATGGATTGACGGTGTCTGTGGGAACCTTGGCTGAAGCACAGTTTGCCGCAGGTTCGTTTGACGTGATCACGCTGAATGACGTCATTGAGCATGTGCCCAACCCTCGGTCTCTCCTTGGAGAATGCCGACGTTTGTTGCAGCCCAAAGGTATTTTGGTGATCGGCACGCCGAATCTGGATTGTTTGTTCAATAAACTGACGTGGTGCGCTCATCGGCTGCTAGGTATTCCTTGGTCGGCTGTGACGCCACCGCATCATGTGTTTCAATTCTCCAGAAGATCACTCACACCCCTTTTGAGGGAGATGGGTTTTGATTTAAAGAAGCTGGTGGCGGTGCCAACCTCCGATCTTCTTTATGAATTGAATGAAACCGAGGCGTGGGTGGCATTTCGACGGGGTTCCTCAGTGCAAGCAGGGATTCGATTAGCTGTTGCTTGTAGTTGGTATGCCGCTGCTTACGGTGTTAGCCGATTGATGACACTTCGTAGCCGAGATGACACAGGTCTGATTGGTTTCTGGCGCCGCAGCCGTGAACAATGATTGATAGAACTCGGAATTCAGACGAGGAACGAAAACCTGTTTCCCACTTGAGGTGTCGCATTTGCGGATGTTCGGAGATTTCGGCGCGCATGGTGCTGCGCGAGATGATGTTCGGTCTGCATGATGAATTTGAGTATTATCGATGCGCTTCGTGCGGGTGCGTGCAGATCACTAACATGTTGGAGGATATGGGCCGCTACTATCCTCCGCAATACTATGCTTATGCGGAACAGCAAGATCAGTATCTGTTTCCGCGTTTGTCTCATGCCAGAGTGTTAGCCCGCCGCTGCTTGACAAACCTCAAGCTAAGCCGTTCTTCTCTTATAAGAGAATTTGCTCTGCACCTTGGCCGCGGCCCAACCCTGCCATACTGGCTTCAGTTGTTTCCAAAGCCAGTATTTACGTGGAAACGGGTGCTAGAAGTAGGGTGTGGTGCAGGAAGACATCTGTTGACGCTAAGAGATTGCGGTTTTAACCGTTTGATGGGCGTTGATCCATTTGTTCCTTCTTCTATCAGTTACGACGGCGGAGTCAATGTCCTGCGACAAACTGTGGGAGAAACGGAGGGAAAGTTCGACCTTGTAATGCTGCATCATGCTTATGAGCACGTGGTTGATCCGGTTGTGACGTTGCGCAAAGTCAGACGATTGTTGGCAAGAGGAGGACAAGTTCTAATTCGTATACCGCTGGCCGATTCTTGGGCCGCGGGTTTTTATGGTGCTAATTGGGTGCAGTTTGATGCGCCAAGGCATTTGTTCCTTCATACTCACCGCAGTATGGAAATTGTTGCTGGATTAGCTGGCCTCACCATTATCCGCGTTGAGTATGATTCTTCAGAATTCCAGTTTGTTGGTAGTGAACTTTACCGTCGAGGGCAACCTCTTCATTGCGGTGACAACAGTGTTTCGGTTGAGGAGAGAATCGGATGTGCGCCCGAGGACCTTCGCCGCTTTGGAGAGCGGGCGCGAGAATTAAACCGAACAAAACAGGGTGACCAAGCCTGTTTTGTTCTCATTGCTTCTTCTGAGAAATGTTAGCAATTGTCATTGTAACATTTAACGGCGGACCGTGGATTAGGCGGTGTTTGAGGTCCGTCTTGGGGGGGGCACCGGAGAGTGTTGTCTTTGTGGTGGACAATGGGTCAACTGACGACACCTTGAAACAGATTTCAGAGTTTCCGTCCGTAAGACTCATTCAAGGCCATGGTAATATTGGGTTTGGTCGTGCAAACAACCTTGGTGTTCGGGCTGCTTTAGACATCGGCGCTGATTCTGTGTTCCTGCTCAACCAAGATGCGTGGGTCGAGGAGGGGGGTCTTGATCGCCTGTCTGCCTTGCAGTCAAAACACCCTTGTTTCGGAATTCTTAGTCCGATTCACTTGGATGGAACAGGGACTCGTTTGGATCAGGATTTCGGGGTAAATCTTTGTCGGCAGGAGGACGTTGACTTGGTTTCCAAGCTGTTTTGCGAATCGCGCAGTCTGCAGGAAGTCTATCCTTTCCGATATGTAAATGCGGCGGCCTGGCTCGTCAGTCGGGCGTGTTTGGAAAAAGTCGGAGGCTTTGACCCTTTGTTTTTCCACTATGGGGAAGATGAAAACTACTGTCAGCGGGCGCGCTACCACGGCTTCGAAATTGGCGTTTGTCCTTCCGCGCAGGTGTTCCATGACCGGGCTGATCGTCCAGCGACCGTCTGGACGGAATACAGGATATTGACCTGTCTTGTGATGGAACTGGCTGATATCCAGATTCCGGACGACGAGGTGCAGAGACGGGTTCGATCCATGAGCCGATTGAACTTCAAGATCGCGATACGCGAGGTTCTGTGCGGGCGCTGGCAAGAGGCTCAATCCAATCTGAGGCGAAATCGTATGCTTAAGAGCTTGTGGCCACACGTCGCAAGCAGTCGGAAGCGCACGTCTCAAAAGGGTTGTCACTACATCTACGATGAGATCATTCCTTCGCCACTCTCTCCACCGAACATAGATCGTTTAGGGAAAGTCGGTTAGCCTGATCGGTGATACTTGCGATCCAGTTGCCAACATCTCATCATCGGGGGATGAGTGTTAGGCAGTTGGTGATTTAGGAAACAGCAGTGCGGGATATGATGAACAATGTTTGGTGAGAAGGGTGGCATCAGTGGTTGTAATCAGGGTTGCTGTCAATAGATGACGTGTCAGAACATGAGCAAGCGGGTTTTGTTTGTAACCAATTCCGGCAGTTTGGGCGGGGCATCGCTGAATTTGCTTCCAGTGCTTGAAGGGATGCTGGCAGATGGGATTGAGCCAGTGGTTGTGCTGGCGGAAGAAGGGCCATTCAATGCGGAGGTGGAAGCGTTGGGGGTGAGAACGGTGCGAGTGGATCAGCCGTGGTGGGTGACCTCAGGCACAGTGGACGCA
>JBAYFL010000038.1:0-46412 GCA_041667205.1 Verrucomicrobiia bacterium
CCCGGGCGGTTCTGGACCCGCGGCGGCCTGCGCCACTTGGATGGTTTGGAAGAAGCTCGCGACAACGGCCACTGGGATGAACTCTGGCTCACGGCTTGATGGCGCGGGTGCCAAGTTGCGCCCCCACCAATCTACGCGCCAATCTACGCGTTGACTCATGTCAGCCTTTTTCCTACACTGCACGGCATGGGACAGAAAGCCACTCCCATAAGACCGTGCGGTCACCCAAGCCACGCGCGACTATGCCCACGCCACTGCCATCGCGGCATCGCGTGGATCGTGCAAATCTACAACGACCCGCAGCAAAAGAGCGGCTTCCGGCAAGTGCTCGTCACCAACCGCAGCAGTTACACCCTCAACGGCCTCACCAGCAGCTCCAAGTATTGGTTCCGCGTCGCCGCCAACGGCGCCGCCGGCCAAGGTCCCTAGAGCGACCAAACGATGAAGATGGCCCTATAAACCAACAACGAACAATCAACCGAGCCTTGGCGGGAGTGCCCGTCCGCCAAGACGCCGGCAGAAGAAAACCAACACAGGGCAATGGAGACGAAGATGAATGCATTCATGACCCGAGAGTTCACGACGAAAGTTACAATCACCATGCTGGCGCTGCTCATGGCAGGCGCATCAGCCTTGGCGGACCGTTACGAAATCAACTCGATGCAAACATCGAGCCAATACGCGACCGTCAACAACGCGTGGACGTATAATACGCCCTGCGTGGAGGTGGCGTTGAGAGTCACGGAAGACATCGGCACCAACACGCCCATCCTCAAGGCGTATTTCTTCAACAAGGCGCGCGAGATGGTGTTGGAAAGCTCGCGGCCCTCGCAGGTCTCGTTCGGGGACGGCCAGTCCGTGTCCACGCCGGCCACCTACAGGCCGGGCAAGAAGAGCACCATTTATTTCGCCGTTCATCCAAACGTCCAGCGAGGCAAGAACAAGTGGAAATACTGCGTCGTGGTCTTCGGGGACAAGGAAAGCGTCGCGGCGGCGGTTTATCCCAAAGACGACATCAAGCTATTCAAGTTCAAGGAAAGCGACATGGTCGGCAAGAAGCCGGCAGCAAAGTAAATGCTGGCGGCGGCCAAAGGACCGCGGAGCGACCAAGCGATGAAGATGGCCCCGTAAACCCGAAACTGGTATAAACTAAAGCGCCTCGGCGGGAGTGCAAGCCCGCCGAGGCCTTGTTTGCCTTTGCTGTTTTCAATATGAGCACCAAATCTGTCGCAACTCGCGAGCAACACAGCCATAAAGTCTCGACCTCCGCACCGCTGCCGCCTTATAAAACGTCAGATAGGAAGCCTAATAACTGTTAGGCATCAAGGAATGGATATGGTCGATGACGCGAATGCGTTGAAATGGGGCATCGCTTGTGGCGGGTGGCTTGTTGCCATATTTCTGGCCTACCTTGGCTACGCAGAGCGCAGAGCAAGCCAAAAAGCTGACCTGCTCCTGAAGACGGTTGCTTACTTCGAAGGTGGAACCCAAAAGCGAAGCATCGGTATAGCCCTCGTTGAAGGGCTGTTACGGAAGAACCCAGAGCATGTTGCGGTTCTTGTGCCGCTCCTGACGAATCAATTCGTCTATCTCTTGCTTCATCCAGACGTAAAAGACTCCGTCCATGAGGAACGTAACCTTGTGCGTCTTTACCAACTGTTGAAGCAGATTCCGTCACTGCGTGCGCAGCAGGAACATCACAGTTCTTGGTGCGAGGTCGGAGATGCAATAGGCAGGTGGTTTGGGGGCGAGAGATCAGGCCTAAGAGTTTCTGAGCAAACCTTGAAACTGTGGCTCAAAGGTCTTGGTCATTCGGAGCCGATTGATGGCTAACCGAGCGATCAAGCCGACGGTCCCACCTCCGGCGGACCCGCGGCTTAGTTTCGGCGTCAGGCCAATGTATGCTTTGATTCCTCTAACTCGACGAAGTCTGATGGTTTGGTTATCGGCATTCTTTAGCCCGACCGTTTATTTTCTGTTGCTGCTTCTTGCCGACCGATTTCATGTCCCAAGCCCGCCTGAGATCTTTGTCGCCTCGCTGTTTTATCTCATTCCCGTAGCGGCCCTGCTGGTTTGCGAGTCTGTCGTGTGGTCGTCGAGCATGGCCGTTGCTCGCAAGATTGGCTGGATGCTTTTCACGCTGGTTGCGATGCTGCTCCAGTTCGGAATTCTGCTTGCCATCATGATTACGGCAACTGGATATGCTCCAACACGATAGGTGAATAAGAGGGTTAGTAAAGAAAGAACACAATGAACATGATTAATGAGCCGTTGTTCTGGATCCTGGGGATTCTCAGCGGTGTGTTTTGGAATATCATAAGCAACCTGCTTACACCCATGGCAGACCGTCTGCTGTCGCAGTTCTCGGAAGGTCGAAAGAAGAAAACCAAGCAAAAGCGTCTTCTCGTTATGCGTGAAGTCATTGTCATGCTTGAGAAGGATACCCGCATCATTCTCGCGAAGCTTGATTCAGTCTACGCACTATTGCTTGCATGCACGCTCTTCCTTCTCATCACGCTTTCTTTGCGTTTCCCCGGATTTCTGCCATATCACTTGAGCCAGATAGTCCTATTAGCTGTCGGCATCATATCATGCCTGCTTATGCTCATGGCGTTTTATTCGCTAAGTTGGGGCCTTCGTCGCATGAGGATCGCGAATCTCGCTCTCAAACGAGCTCGCGAGAATTCCACTTGGCTGCGTCTTTCTCAAGCAAAGGATCACCCCGAGAAACTTGAAGCTCTTGAGAAACAAGACTGCTGGGATCGTGAGCACATCGGAATCACTTTCGAGGACGTTATGAATGAGATCGAAAACAAGAAGAAGGACTAACATGGAACCATATCCACTCCGTGGCGGGAATGATGATGATGTCCCGCGACTCCGTCGCGGGCTACGAAGCGCCAGCGAAACGCCTTGCGCGGTGAATTGCGAAGCTGATACAACGCAAGGCATCGGTTTTCTGCGTCCGTCATCATCAATCTGAAAGGACATCATGAACGAAGCCAGCCTCGCCCCGAAATCCACCCGCCGTGAGTTCATCAAGCAAACCAGTTCGCTCGCCGCGGGCGCCAGTGTGCTCGGCGGGCTGCCCGCCGTTCACGCCGCCGACGACCACGCGATCCGCCTCGCGCTCATCGGCTGCGGCCACCGCGGCACGGGCGCGGTCGGCGACGCGATGGGGGTGCAGAACTACGGGCCGGTGAAGCTCCACGCGATGGCCGACCTGAATGGGACCACGCTGGGCAAGGTGCATGACACGCTCAAGCAGAAGTTCGGCGACAGGATTGTGGTGGACGACCGGAAGTTCCTCGGCTTCGACGCCTACAAGAAGGCGATTGATACGCTGCGGCCCGGCGACATCGCGATGTGCACGACGCGCGCCTACATCCGGCCCGTCCACGTCGAGTATGCCGTGAAGAAGGGCATCAACGTGTTCATGGAGAAACCGTTCGCGCCCGATCCGGGCGGCTTGCACCGGTTGCTCCGCGCGGGCGAGGAGGCGGAGAAGAAGGGCGTGAAGATCGCCGCCGGCTTCCAGTGCCGGCATTCGCCGGCGCGGCAGGCGATGATCCAGCAGGTGCGCGAGGGCAAGCTGGGCGAGATTCCGTTGATCCGCGCCAACCGTCTCGGCGGCACGATCATGCTCAAGAGTCAGGGCGAGAAATCCAACAGCTTCCTGGAGCAACTCCAGTTTGGCCGCATCCATCTCTACTGGATCGGTTCGGGCCACATGGTGGATTATCTCATCCACCAGATAGACGAGTGTTGCTGGATCAAGGACGCGTGGCCGGTCTCCGCGATCGGCATGGCCGGGCGCGTGGCGGACAGCAAGGATTGCGGGCAGAACCTGGACAACTACTCCATCGAATTCACCTTCGCCGACGGGACGAAGGCGTTCTGCGGTTTCTACCGGATCAACAAGGCCCGCAGCGACTTTGCCACGTATATCCACGGCACCAAATGCGCCGCGCAGTTCTCCGGCAACGTCCACGCCCCGACGGTCCACCGCTTCAAGGACCAGCGGACCACCAACGACAACATCGCGTGGACGCCCACGCCGGACACTGCCAGCCCGTGGCAATACGAATGGAACGACTTCATCACGAGCATCCGCAACGACCTGCCGCACAACGAGTGCAAGCGCGCGTGCTATTCCGACATGACGACGCTTATGGGCCGCGCGGCCTGCCACACCGGCCAGATGGTCACGTGGGATGAGATGATGAAGTCCAACTTTCAGTTCTGCGAAAACCCCGACGCGTTAAACGAGAACAGCCCACCGCCGGCGAAGGCCAACGCGGACGGCCAGTTCCCCGTGCCGGTTCAGAGCCAGTGGAAAGAAGTCTGAGGCGGGAGCATGGCGGCTGGCGTTAACGAACAACTCCCCTCACCCTGACCCTCTCCCCATCGGATGGGGCGAGGGAAACAGACTCCGCTTCACATAAAGGAATCTGTTTTTGGCAGCGATTGCGATGCTTCGCCTTCCGAAAACCGATCAGGTTCTCAATGCAACGGTGAGTGCAAAGAGAACCTCTCCTTCTCCCCCATCCGATGGGGAGAAGGTCGGGATGAGGGGCCGCGTGCGTTCAGCGGGAGTTTCGCCGCTGCCCGGCGGTCCGCTCGTGCAGCGCCGCCCAAATCATCGTCCGCACGCCATCGGCGTTCTTCAGCAGCGAGAGATTTGGAAAGCGCAACACCAGAATGCCTTGGCTTTGAGAAACTCATCACGTCTCTTGTCACGCAACTCTTGCGCACGCTCGTTGTGACCGCCACCGTCGAGTTCGATGTCGAGCCTCGCATCGCAGCAGTAGAAGTCCAAGACGTAATCGCCGATCGGATGCTGCCGCCTAAACTTAAAGCCAGAAAAACGCCGGCCTCGCAACCAGCGCCAAAGCAGCTTCTCCGCTGGCGTCGGCCGCCTCCTCAACAAACGCGTAATTTGCGAGGGCATGGCCGGAGTCTGCGACTGCAACGCCACGCACGGCAAGCTCTGTTTCGCATCTTCGTTCCCGCCGCAGCCCCTCACCCTATCGGATGGGGCGAGGGAGTGCTGCTGCGCCGCAATCACGAATCACCACCACGACTGCGAAGAATCTCTCCCTCTCCCCGCGGCAGCGGGGAGAGGGCCGGGGTGAAGGGTTGCGGCGACTGAATAGATAGGGTTTAGATAGCAATTGGACGGTGCTGACATGGCGAACGATTCCCCTTTTGCGTTTTGCGGTTCCGCGGTTATCGTGGGCGCGACATGTTGGATCTGAAGAACATCGAAGCGCTCATCCTCGACTGGTCGGGGACGATTGTGGACGACCTGACAACGGTCTGGGACGCGACGAACTATTGTTTCGAGAAGTTCGGCGTCGCGCCGATCTCGAAAGAACAGTTCCGCGAGGAGTTCTGCCTGCCGTTCCTGCCGTTCTACCGCCGCTATCTGCCGACGCAGTCGCTGGAGGAGATTGACCACTACTACTTCGAGCGGTTCAACGCCATCCAGGACGAGGTGACGCTGCTGCCGCACGCGAGGGAGTTCCTGGAGTTTGCCCGCAGCCGCGGCCTGCGGATGTTTGTGCTCTCGACGATGGATCCTGTGGTGTTTGAGCGGCTTTGCGGACGGCTCGGCATCAATCATTTCTACGAAGGCGCTTACGTCGGCATCATGGACAAGATGGAGGAAATTCATCGCGTCATTCAGAGCAACAATCTCGACCCGGCACGCGCGCTTTACGTCGGCGACATGGTCCACGACATCGAGACGGCGCGGCACGGCGGCGTGAAGTCGTGCGTGGCGCTCACCGGCTTCGACAAATTGGAGAAACTGCGACCAGCCGGCCCCGATCTCATCGTGGAGCATCTCGGCGAACTGCGGCAGATGTTTGAGAGGTCGCTCGGCCCGCGCGCACCACAGGGAGAGCGTCGGCAGCCGATCGTCACGGTCGGCGCACTCATCTTCAACGCGCGCGGCGAGTGCCTGATGGTGCGCACACCGAAGTGGAACCGCTCGTGGGGCATTCCCGGCGGCAAGGTTCGCTACGGCGAACCGATGGAGGCGGCGCTGGCGCGCGAGATGAAGGAGGAAACCGGGCTGGACGTGCGCGACATCCGGTTTGTGATGGCACAGGATTGCATCGAACCGGCGGAGTTTTACCGGCGGGAGCATTTCCTGCTGCTGAACTTCACCTGTCGGGCGGATGCGACCGACGTGCGGCTGAACGAGGAGTTGGAAGATTTTCGTTGGATTTCGACGGAAGATGCACTTAAGCTTGAATTGAACAAACCGACGCGGATTTTGATAGAAACCTATGCTCGTATCACGCGAAGTTAGACCCGGTGCGGCACCGGTTGAGATTTTCGAGGATGTCATCGTCATCAAAGACCTTGAGGTCTGGTGTCATGTTGGCGTCACCAACGAAGAGCGCTCCCAGCGTCAGAAGCTGCTTGTGACGATGGAAATGACCCGCGACCTCAGCATGGCCGCCCGCACGGATCAGCTCGTGCATTCCATTGATTACCAGCGGGTGTGTGAGAAGGTGAAACAACTGGTGCTCGAAAAAAGCTGGCGGCTGATCGAAGCCATGACTGGTGACATCCTTCAGTCCCTTCACTCCAACTTCCGCTTCTCCAACGTGACAGTTGAGATCAGAAAATTCGCACTGCCCGATACCGCCTACGTTGCCATTCACATGTCGCGGCAGCGCCCATAACGAAACGGCCGCCCTGCCCTCATGAGCTACGCCTCGACTTATCTGACCGATTTACAGCAACTCCTCGGCCGCCTCGACAGCGACGCCATCGAGCGCGCGGTTGACGCACTGCGCGACGCCCGCGACCGCGACCGTCGCGTCTTCGTCACCGGCAACGGCGGTTCCGCGGCCATTGCCAGCCAGATGGTCGTGGACATCGGCAAAGGTGCCTCGCTGGACCGGCCGAAGCGGTTCAAGATCATCACGCTCACCGACCAGATTCCGTGGATCACTGCGCTCGCCAACGACATCAGCTACGACGTGGTGTTTCTGGAACAGTTGAAAAACTTCGCCGAGCCGGGTGACGTGCTCATCGGCATGAGCTGCTCCGGCACCAGCAGGAACGTCGTGCTCGCCCAGCAATGGGCGCGCGAACACGGCCTGCGCACCATCGGCCTCGGCAAGGACACGCCCACGCCGTTGCGCGCGGCCAGCGACATTTACGTGCCGATTCCCAGCACGCACTACGGCCGGCTGGAGGATAGTTTCTTCATCGTCACTCACATTCTCTGCTACGCTTTCATAGACAACCCGAAACTGTAAGCGCGTTGCTGTAGCGGCGGTCTATGACCGCCGGTTGTCCATTTGTAGAGGGTTTCGGCGGTCATAGACCGCCGTTACAGTGCGGAGACAAACTGGAAATGGAATAGGAAGGAGCGGTCATGTTCAAAGGCATCGAACACATCGGCATTTTGGCACGTGACAGCGCGGCGCTGGCGCGGTGGTATCGGGAGACGCTCGGATGGGCCGTCGTCCTCGACAACAAGGAAACGCCCCCGGCCTTTTTCCTCGCCACGAAAGACGGCAGCCTCGTCGAGATCATCCCCTGCAAGAAAGCATGGCCGGAGACAACGCCCGCGTTGAGCGATCCGGGCCTGCGCCATCTCGCCATCACTGTGGACGACTTCGACAAAGCCTACGCCGTGTTGCAGGCGAAGAAGGTCAACTTCATCGAACCGCCCAAGGAAGGCGCCGGCGGAGCCAAGGTCGTTTTCTTCCGCGACCCGGAAGGCAATATCCTTCACCTGATCTACAGGCCGGCTCCCTTGTATAAACCGTAGCAGCAATCCCGCCACGGAGTGGCGGGCTACTCAGCATGGCCTATTCCTCTCTACGCGAGTTCGTCGAACGCCTCGACCGCGAAGGCGAACTGATCCGCGTGCCGATCGAGGCAGACCCGGTGCTGGAAATCAGCGAATTCGCTGACCGGCAAATGAAATCCACCGGCGGCGGCAAGGCGCTGCTGTTCGAGAAGACGAAAGGCGCACAGTTCCCGCTGCTGATCAACGCATGGGGTTCCGAAAAGCGGATGGCACTGGTGCTGGGACGCACCGTAGCCGCGTGCGCGGATGAGATGGCGTCATTGATGAAGGCCAAGCCGCCATCGAGCTTCAGCGAGGCGATGAAGCTGCTCGGCACGGCACTGGAGTTGCGTCACGCCAAACCGAAAAGCGTCGGTAGCGGCCCGTGCAAGGAGGTTGTCCTAAAGCACGACGGGGTGGATTTGGGGCGGCTCCCGATTCAGAAATGCTGGCCTGACGATGCGGAGCGGTTCTTCTCGCTGCCGATGGTATTCACTGCGGATCCCGACACCGGTGCGCGCAATGTCGGCATGTATCGGATGCAAGTAATTGACCACCAGACGACGTTCATGCACTGGCAGGTCCACAAGACCGGTGCCCGCCATTTCCGCCGTCACGTCGAACTGGGGACGCGGATGCCAGTGGCGGTCTGTCTCGGAGGCGATCCGATCTACACGTTCAGCGCCACCGCCCCGCTGCCGGATGGCGTGGACGAGATGATGCTGGCCGGTTATCTGCGGCAGAAGTCGGTGGAGATGGTGAAGTGCGAGACGATTCCGCTGGAGGTGCCGGCCGACTGCGACTTCGTCCTCGAAGGCTACGTGGACCCGAAGGAACCGCTCGGTATGGAAGGTCCGTTCGGCGATCACACCGGCTACTACACTCTGCCGGAACCGTATCCGCGCTTCCACATCACCGCGATTACGCACCGGCGCGACGCGATTTACCCGAGCACCAGCGTCGGCCGGCCGCCGATGGAGGATTTCTATCTCGGCGACGCCAGCGTGCGGCTGTTCCTTCCGATGTTCAAATTGAACTTCCCGGAACTGGTGGACATGTGTCTGCCGGCGGAAGGCGCGTTCCACAACATGGTGGTCGCGTCGGTGAAGAAAGAGTTTCCCTACCACGCCATGAAGCTCATGCACGGCCTCTGGGGCATGGGGCAGATGATGTTCACCAAGTGCATCATCATCGTGGACGCCGACGTGAACGTCCGCAACCTCAGCGAAGTGGCGTTCCGCGTCTGCGCCAACGTGGACCCGGCGCGCGACATCGTCATGACCAAAGGCCCCGCCGACGTGCTAGATCACGCCACGCCGGTGCTCGGCTTCGGCTCGAAGATGGGCATTGACGCCACCCACAAGCTCCCCGGCGAACGCGACACGCGTCCCTGGCCGCCGATCATCAAGATGGACGACGCGGTAAAGCGGCGGGTGGATGAGTTGATGCGCAGTCTCTCCGCAACGAAGCCCTGACCGCGCAAGAGGTCGCGTGACAGTCGCTCGCGGTTTGGCTATGATGGCAGCGTCATGCAACGAGCGAAGACAGCCAAGCGTCCGCCGCCCGAGTCCTGGAAGAAGGACTGGGAACCTATTTTTCGCGCGGCGTGCGAGGGCCGTCTGCCGAACCGGGCCAACGGCGTGTTGGAAGTGCAGGCGATGCTTTGCGCCCTGCGCAAAGCGCGCCCCTTCGGCCGCTACTACGATTGGTCAGACTGATGGCTACCTACCAGGAAATCCTCCGGGCTATCGCCGCCAGCGGCGCTGACTACGTCTGGATCGGCCTCAACGCCGCCTCCGTTTATGGCTCCACTCTGGTGTCGTATGACTTCGACTTCTTCATCCGGCCGGAGCCAGCCCACCTTGACAAAGCGCGGGAAGCTTTTCGGAAACTGGGGATGGTCGAGACATTCCCCAAAGTCGCCTCGGTGAACCTCATTGCGACGGAAGCCACAGACACCTTCGACGATCCCCACGGCGGGCCGGCGGTGGACCTCATCACGGCTATCTCCGGGCCGTCCTTCGATGAAGTGTGGAAGGGACACCAGAGCGCCGACTTTCAGGGCCTGCGCGTCCGCGTCGCCAGCCTGGAACACATCATCGCCTCCAAGCGCGCCGCCGGACGCGACAAAGACCTCTACGCCATCAAGCGGCTCAAGGAAGACCTCGGCGGCGAAGTCAGAGAAGCCCGCGCACGATACCGGACGCGAAGATCGAAGTAGCCGGCGAACGCGACCTTGGCCGCCGATCATCAAGATGGGTGAGGCGGTGAAGTCGAAGATGAAAAAACTGTTTGTCGGCCGATAATATTCTCTGGCTATGTATGTCTTCTGCTTCGACAAAACAAAGGTCTCTGCATGCCGCGTCGCCCCATTCCACTGCCTCTAACTGATGCGGATCGCCAAAAACTGGAGCGTTGGCTGGCGGCTTATAGCACACCGCAACAGGTCGCGCTGCGTTGCCGGATTGTATTGGCCGCTGCTGAAGGGCAAAGCGATCTGATGATTGCTCGGATGCTGTCGATCAACCGCCACACATGTCGACTGTGACGCCTGCGTTTCGCCACAGCCGGCGCTGAGGCGTTGTGGCGGATTGCGCCCGGCCGAGGACGCAAGCCGACCTTTCCACAAGTGGAACCAATTGAAAAAGCCATCTTTGCTTTGCTGCACTCGCCACCACTCCAGCGCAACATCAATAGAACTTCTTGGAGACTGATTGACATACGCCGCTGCTTGTTGAAGCAGGGCATTGTTCTTTCAAGAACTAGAATCAGCATGATTGTCAGGACCGCTGGCTGCACATGGCGCAAGGCAACGGAGGTTCTCACCAGCAACGATCCTGAATACCAAGAGAAACTCGAACGCATCAAATCTGTTCTTTCCACGCTCGGCGAAAACGACCGTTTCTGCTCGGTTGACGAATACGGTCCTTTTACGGTCAAGATGAGGGGTGGCATGAAACTGGTTGGTCCAGGAGAACACCCACACGTTCCGCAATTTCAAAAAACCAAAGGTTGTCTCATTGTAACGGCAGCGCTGGAGTTATCTCGGAATCAGCTCACGCACTTTTACTCAAAGGCAAAAAACACCACCGAAATGATCAGACTCATGGAGGTGCTGTTGGAGAAATACAAGGGCTGCGACACGCTATATCTGTCTTGGGATGCGGCCTCGTGGCATGCCTCGGATGCCTTGCATGAAAAGGTGGAGAGCGTAAACACGCCCGGCTATCGGCGCTATGCACACACGCCACACGTTGAATTGATTCCTTTGCCTTCATCGGCCCAGTATTTGAATGTCATTGAATCCGTTTTCAGCGGCATGGCAAAGGCAATCATCCACAACAGCGATTACCAATCAGTCGAGGAAGCGATGGCGGCTATTGATCGCTACTGTTTAGAACGAAATGATTACTTCGAGAAGAATCCAAAGAGGGCTGGGAACAAAATTGGGGGAAAGGAAATTGTCGCCTGCGAATTCAACGAATCGAACAATTGCAAGGACCCAAAATTCAGATAAAACTCAAACACCAAGGCTAACGCGACACGCGCCTTGGCCGCCAATCATCAAGATGAATGACGCGATGGAGCAGCGGGTGGATGAGTTGATGCGAAAGCTGGGCAGCTAAGACGCTGCGCGTGATCAACGTCGGCGGCCTCCAGCGGCCGAAGTGAGCAAAGTTGCGTTGTTCAGCGGCGAAACGGCTTGCCGAGTTTGATGGTCTTTTCCGCTTTCGGATACCAGCCTTGTGGCGCGTGCTGCGAGGTGTGGAGGTAACACTGGACGCGCGCCTCGGCGCTGCCTTCGGTGAACGTCAGCAGCCGGCTCATCGGCCGCGAATGCGATGCGCCGTGGAAGCGGCTCAGGGCGCAGCAATTGACGAAGGTCACGCCCCACTTGCGTTCGATGTGGGTGCGCCCGCTGAAATTGTCATCCGGGTTCGTGTGCGTATGGCCGCCGATCCGGAGATCAATCGCGCCCAGATGCTCGGCCAGGTATTTCTCGAACGCCTGCGCGTCCGGTTTTCCGTCCACCCAGTAGAGATACGACGCGCCCTCCGGCCCGCCGTCGGGGAAATAGCCGTGGTAGCGCCCCTGCCATGAACCGTCCGACTTCTTCGTGTAGCCTTCCCACGGCCCGCTCGCGACGGTCGTCTCGCGCAGCATGTGATGGTGCGCGCAGATGATGATGGAGTCGCGGTTGGCCTCGACCATACGTTTCCACCACGCGAATGTCTCACCGCTGACCGCGCCGGATGGATATCCGCCCTTCTTGCCGCGACCGACCGGCGGGCCGCCGTCGTTGCGGTCGCTCATGACCAGGAACAACAGGTTGCCAACGCGGAACGAGTAACGCTCCCATGTGCCTTCGACCGGATAGCGCCGTCGTTTCGGGTCCACGCCGGAGAACTGCGTATTCTCGCCGGTCGGATCAATCCACTTGCGAAACCACCATTGCGTCGCTTCGCCCAACCCGCTGGCGTCGTGGTTGCCGGCGAGGTCGTAGAAGTCCTCCCGCCGGTGCTTGCGCGCCGCGGCGTATTGCCGGACCACCTCGCGGCCCTCGTCATCGTCGGGTGAACCTTGGTTGCCGGAGAAGTCGCCGACGTTGAGCGCGATGTCCCACACGAACCCGCCTTCGTTTCGCTCAGACTGCCGGATCGCCTCGGCCAGGCTTTCGCGCTTCCGTTTCAGGTCGGTGCCGACATGGGCGTCGCCCATCGCCCACAGGCAAAACGTGCGATTTGTCTCCGCCGCCAACGCAGGCGCAACAGCCGCGCCCACGACAGCAGCGACAAACTCACGGCGATTCATCTTTTCACATATCACGGTTTCACCGCCCACACCTTGAAGTGCGTGTAGCTGCACTCGCCGGTGTGCGACATCTGGCGCAGAGCGACGTGGCCTTCCTTCAACACGGGACCGAACGTCTTACCGTCGTCTTCCCAGCGAACCTCAATCTTGCCGTTGGCCTCGACGGTGATTCGGTTGCCGAGCTTGAGCACGCGAATGCGGTGCGGGCCAGCGCCTTGGCCGCCGATGAAATCGCGGCCCATCGCCACGAGATGGAAGCCGTGGTTCTTGCGGATGTGTGACGTGCCGCGCGCCTCGCCCTGCGCGCCAATCGCCCAATAGGACGTGTGGTAGTTGTTGATCGCGCCGCTGTGGTAGGTCTTGAACTCGCCGTCACGCATCGGCTGACCTAGGTCGAAGATGCTCCCGCCGTCACGGCCCTTGGCGGCGAAGAAGACGATGTTCAGCCCCTTGTTCGAGTCGGCAGGTGACACGCCGAACTCGATGAGCAGGTCGGCGGGGAACTCGCGCGTGTTCCAGAAAACGAGATGGTCCGGGTCGTTCTTCAGGAACAGCCGGCTGTTCTCGACGCGCGCGCTGGCCTTGCCTTCGAGCACCCAGTCCACGCCCTCCGGTTTGCGCGCGCGCTTGCCGTCGCTGAATAGCTCGACCTCCTTGACGAACTTCAGCGGCTTGGAGAAATCGCTTTCATAGAGCAGTTCCAGCTTCAGCTTTGACAAGTCCAGCCCACGCGTCCCGTCGGAGGTGTCGGCCATCTCGATCGTCTTGCCGCGGCCAGCCTTGATGCTCAGCGTCTTGCCCGCGTCAGCGGCGTGGGCGACAGCCAAGGTTACAAACAAGCACAGAAGGTTTCGCGCGGCGTTCATGGCAGGCGTTTTCATACTCCGAAGGAGGGTTGGTTTGCAACCGCCCTTGCAAATATAAGCTTGCCCGCTTGGGGCATTCGGCGTAGAAACGGCGGCACCGTTCGATTGGCTAAAGGAACTAACGTGCGCCAGAAGAAATATTTCCAGGAGGCTTCTTACGGAACTTGGAGTGTTCACAACCATGAAGGAGGATATTCAATGTCTCGGTCAATAGTGGCTGTGGTCGCTCTGGCGAGTCTCATGCTGTTCGTGGATTCTGCAAAGGCAGGCGAATACACGTATCTTCAATACGCCAGGGGGGAAATGAAGAACGCCTGTTAGGTCCTAGAAAGCATGGGGCGCAAATGGGGTGGACACAAGGAGCCGGCAATAAAAGCTCTGAAATCGGCGATGACTGAGGTGGATGCCGCTCTAAAATCCGTCGGCGTTGCCATCTATTATGAGGCTCCCTCCATCCAAGCCAAGACGGGAATAGACCGCCTTTCTGGGTCCTTGAAAGTCATCCGCGAGGCGAGAGAAAAACTGTCCAATGCCGGGAAGGGCTTCGCTCACCATCGGGTCCAAGCCATCAAGGCGCTTGATGTGGTAATCAGCGAACTGGAAGCAGGACTAAGTGAAACGAAGCAACCAGGCAAGGCCGGCAAGGCTGGCAAGAAACGTGCGTCCAAAGAATGATAAAGGCGAGACCGTATGAGAAACAGGATCGCAGCACTGAGTGCGGGTTTAGCGTTGGCATGTTGTTTGACTTCGGCAGCCTATGCTGATCCGCAGCCAAAAATGCACAAGGCTGTTCAAAACCTGGAGCAGGCATTGGATGCTCTGGATGATGCAAACGCAGACAAGGGTGGCCATCGAGTGAGGGCAAGAAAACTTATTAGAGAAGCCATTGCGGAAGTAAAAGCTGGCATCTCCTTCGACAACACCCATTCAGGTAAGAAGGAAAACCGAAGAGGAAAGCGATAGGGTTGGTCAGCAATCGGCTGCATAAGATTGTAGCAGGATACGGTCGTCGGCAATCCAGGATTGCAGCTTATGAAAGTCTCCATCTGTTGGCTAATTGTGCTCCTCGCGCTTGTTGTAGACCTGTTCGTGCCTGATGTTTCGGCGCAGCGACGGAGGCACAGAAAGGAAGCTGCCACGGATAATCCTCCTTCGGCGAGCCTAGCTCCGCTCGTGCAAAAGTTGGATGGTATGTTAGGGTTGAATCAACCGGATGGTGCCGTGAGAGCGGAAGGCGAACTCCGAGTTCTGAGGGCCAGTTTTGTTTCCGAGCGTGTCGACGCGACTCCGGAACGCCAGCGGGTGTTGGATGCGGCCATTTGGGTCTGCGACCTTCTCACCAAGGCGTTCCAGGAACGCCGCCAGGCCGCTGCCAACGCTAAGGTTACGAAGCAGGTGAAGGTGTCTCCAGAAGGAACGGGCAAAGCAGCAAAGAAAAAGGCAAGAGAAGCCGACGCTTTCTTCCGCACCGCAACTTACGCGAATTGGAAAAACCGCAAGACGGAAATGCTCAACCAAGTAAATGCGGCCTACAACAGGCTGCAGTCCTTGGAAGCTCAACCTCCACCGGCGAAGCCGTGATCCCAACGCGCCGTAGCAGCATCGGCGCTTGCAGGACGGCATCCGCGAACCGCCGTGTGTGAATCTGGCGTGGCGGCGCAGCGGGAGTCACCATGTCCGGCTGGCGCACCGTCAACTCGACTTCTGCGCGAACCACTTCACGCTCCACGGCCTTCTTCTCTGCGTGCGGCGTCCACCGAATCCGTTTCATGTCGCTCGGAAAGCAATCGTGTCACGGTGTGACGCGGCTACCGGCCCGCTTAAGCAGGTTGTGCATGATCTGCTGCACGCGCGAGTCGGGGCCGTGGGGACGGCTCCAGTGGGACCACGGCAGCGTATGGCCCGGCGGCATGGAGAGCGCCTGCACCCAAAAGATGCTGGCGGCGTTGAAGACAAAGTTCTTCTTCGGGCCGGGGAAGATCGTCGCGGTCCAGTGCGCGGGAGTTTCGCCGCCAGCCCAGACGGTGCCCTCGGCGACCACTTCAAGGCCGGGGAGTTTGGCGGGCGCGCCGTGGTGTTCCCAGCCGACGATGCCAGGAATGCCCTCGCCTTTCTTCATGCCGGTGCCCTTGAAAATCCAGTGATTGGGCTTTGTGCAAATCCAGTCACCGCCACCATTGAACGGGATGATGCTCCGAGCGCCGATGATGAGGCTCTCGTCGGGACCGATGCGGCGCCATTCCTTGGTCATGATCTTCTCGGCCTTCGCCATGTCTTCATCGGTGAAGCCGCCGAAGTGACCGGTGCGCGTGATGATGCGGTTGGGGCGACCGTCGGCGGAGGGGGAGAACGCGGTGACGCCGAAGACGGAGTTGCCGCTCAACCAGAGGTAGTTGACACCCGCCTCGATGGCGGCCTTGGTCGCGTGGTATTGCGGCAGATCCCAATACTCATCGTGGCCGACGCTGATGAAGGTCTTGCAGCGTGTGATCTGCGACGCGTCGAGGCAGTCGCAGTTGCAGCAGTAGGTCACGTCGTAGCCGTGCTGTTCGAGGAAGTAGGCCAGCGGTTGCTCGAAGCACAGGAACTCGCCGGAGCCGACTGAGAGCGGGTCGTTGACGACGCCGGTGTATTGCCCCTCGCGTCCATAAGGGCGGTCGAAGCTGGAAGCCACCTCGCGGACGTGCGCACCACGGGGGTCGGTGTAGAGGGACTCGTTGATGGGCCACTTGTTATACGCCTGCCATGTGTTGTCGCTGCACTGGAAGAGCACGTCGGCCTTGCGCGTGTCGCGGACGATGAAGATGACGTAGCTCTGCCAATACGGCTTGTCCTCGGCATCGGGCAACGTCGTGAGCCGTCCCAGATAAACGCCGCTCACCCAGTCGGCAGGAATCTTCAACGTGGCGGACGACCTCCAGCGGCACTCGCGCAACCGCTTCTCACCTATGGGCGGGATGGGCTGCGCCGTTCCCTGCAACGGCCCCATCGTGGTCATCAATCGCGCACCCCGTCCGCCGTAGTAGCCGGTGCGGAAGATCTCGATCTTGAACTTTACCGGCGGGTCGGTGCTCACCATGATGTCGAGCGCCTCGCCCGCGAGCACCGATTGCTTCGAGCAATACCCCTCGATCCACGGCGAGCGGTAGTTGTTCTTGTCGAGCCGCACTCGCGTGAGCTGCCAGTCCAGCGCGCCGGGCTTTTGGTTCTCGTCACGGATGAGGTTCGATTGCGCGGCGTCGGACAGACCGATGCCGGCTGTGAGTAGAACGCAGCATGCAGCTAGAAATCGTTTGGTCTTCATGGTTCTCTCTCCGTTCGTCTGTGGCTCCTCACTTCACGTTGGTCAGCTTGAACACCCACGCGTGTTCGCAGGGCACTTCCTTTGCGAGCAATGGCGGCACGGTGATCTTCATGCCGTCCTTGGTCTTCTCCCAACGGAACGTCTTGTTCGTGCCGAGCAGGCTGACGCGCGCCTTCGACTGCGGCATGACGCCCTTGAGCAGGAGCTTGCCCTCGGGCAGCTTCGGGACGATGGCATAGACGGCGTCGCCCTTCGTGGTGAAGAATACTTCCTTCACCGCCATGCCCGGCTCTGGGTTCACTGTTTGTTTCAAGAGGAAATCACCACCAACATACGGAAGCTTCTTCAGCTTCTTATATTCCTCCCCACCCATCTGCTTGCCAGCGGACCACTGGACCATCGTCTTCCATTTACGCGTGCCGTAGATTGCCTCGCCGTTGACCTTGAGCCACTGGCCGATCTGCAACAGCCGTTCCTGCATGATCGGCGGAATCTTGCCCGTTGCGTCGGGACCGATGTCCAGCAACAGGTTGCCACCGTGGCTGACGATGTCGGCCAGCATCAGGATGAGCACTTGCGCGGAGTTGTAGTCCTGCGCGTCCTCGTTGCGGTTGTAGCCGAACGAGAACCCGATGCCGCGGCATTCCTCCCACGGTCCAGCGAACGTCGTGCCGGATTGGTATTCCGTGGTGGGATAACCGTGCTTGAGCCGGCAGTTCTTGCCCCAGCGGTCGTTGACCAGCACCGTGTCCTTGACAGGCGAATCGTTGTAGAGCCACGCGAGCAGCTCGCGGCTCTTCCAGAACGAGTCCTCCACCATCCAGTCGCCGTCGCCCCAGAGAATGGCGGGCTGGTAGCGCGTCACCAGTTCCTTCACCTGCGGCAGGAAATGGTCGTCCACGAACCGCCCGCGCTGCGCCGCGTCCTTCCAAAGTGGGTTATACCATTCGAACAGCGAGTAATAGAGGCCGAACTTCACCGGCGTCTTCTCCACCGCCGTCTTGAGTTCGCCAACGAGGTCGCGCTTCGGGCCGGCGTCCATGCTGTTCCACGGGCGGCCAAAGGCCTTGTTCGCGTGCTGGTTCGGCCACATGCAGAAGCCGTCGTGATGTTTGCTCGTCGCCACGATGTATCGGGCGCCGGACTGCACGAACAACTCCGCCCACGCGGCGGGGTCGTAGTCCTGCGCCTTGAACATCTCCCCGAACTGGTAGTAGCTGAAATCCGCGCCATAAACCCGCGCGTGGTAATCCGTCACCGCCGTCGGCTTCGGGTGGCTGTTGCCGGAGCAGGTCTTGTTCTGCAACCAATACTGATACCACTCCGAGTAAGTCCCCACCGGCGCCCACGCCGGCACCGAATATGGCCCCCAGTGGATGAAGATACCGAACTTCGCATCCGCAAACCAAGCCGGCACGGGCCGCTTGTCGAGCGACTCCCATGTCGCTTCATACCTCTCGGCAGCCGCCGCGCAGACCACAGCCGAGCACAACGCCACTATCGCGCCTCGCATTTTCATAGAGTTGCTCCTACTTGCCCCTGCCGATCGCCCGCCGCAGCAGGTTGTGCGTGATCTGTTGGACGCGAGGGTCGGGGCCGTGCGGGCGGCTCCAGTGCGACCAAGGCAGCGTGTGGCCCGGGGGCATGCTCAGGTCCTGACACCAGAAGATCGTCGCGGCGTTGAAGATGAAGTTTTTCTTCGGGCCGGGGAAGATCGTCGCAGTCCAGTGCGCGGGTTTGACGCCGCCGGACCATGCAGTGCCTTCACCTACAACTTCCAAGCCCGGCAGCTTCGCGGGCGCGCCGTGATGTTCCCAACCGACAAGTCCTGGGATGGCGTCGCCTTTCTTCATGCCAGTGCCAGCGAACATCCAGTGGCTCGGCTTGACGCAAACCCAGTCGCCCCCGCCGTTGGCCGGAATAATCGTCCTGGCGCCCATGATGAGGGTCTCGTCCGGGCCGATGCGCCGGTAGTCTTTAGTGAAACATTTCTCCTCTTGCGCGAACTCCGCGTCGGTCATGCCTGAGAAGTGGCCGGTGCGAGTGATGATACGGTTTGGGAGACCGTCAGCGGAGGGCGAGAACGCGCTGACCGCACAGACCGAGTTGCCGCTGAGCCAAAGAACGTTGACGCCAGCCTCAATCGCAGCCTTGGTCGCGTGATATTGCGGCACGTCCCAATACTCATCGTGGCCGACGCTGATGAAGCTCTTGCAGCGTGTGATCTGTGATGTGTCGAGGCAGTCGCTGTTGGAGCAGTAGGTCACGTCGTAGCCGTGCTGTTCGAGGAAGTAGGCAAGCGGCTGTTCGAACGACAGAAACTCGCCGGAGCCGACCGAAAGAGGGTCGTTGACGATCGCCATGTATTGAGGTTGGCGGCCGTAGGGCCGGTCGAAGCTAACCGCCACGTCGCGCGCGTGAGAGCCGCGCGGATCGGTGTAAAGCGAGTAGCTGTCGGGCCACCTATTGTAAGCCTGCCACGTGTTGTCGCTGCACTGGAACAACACGTCGGCGCGCCGCGTATCGCGAACGATGAAGATGACGTAGCTTTGCCAATACGGTCTATCGGCGGCGTCCGGCAGCGTCGTCAACCGACCAAGATAGACGCCGCTTGGCCAGTCGGCGGGAATCTTCAATGTCGCGGATGACTTCCAGCGACACTCGCGTAACCGCTTCTCGCCGATGGGCGGGATGGGCTGTGCAGTCCCCTGCAGCGGACCCAGCGTCGTCATCAACCGCGCGCCCTTGCCACCGTAGTAGCCGGTGCGGAAGATCTCGATCTTGAACTTCGTCGGCGGATCGGTCGAAACCATGATGTCAATCGTTTCACCCGCGAGCACCGACTGCTTCGAGCAATATCCCTCGATCCACGCCGAGCGGTAGTTGTTCTTGTCCGTGCGCACGCGCGTGAGCTGCCAGTCCGTCGAGCCGGGCTTCCGATTCTCGTCGAGGATGAGGTTGTTCTGCGCGGCGTTGAGCGCACTAGAACAAGCGAGAAGAAAGCAAAGAAGAAAACGCGTCTTCATGCGTGACTCCTACTTGCTCGCACCAACCGCCCGCCGCAGCAGGTTATGAGTGATCTGCTGCACGCGCGGGTCGGGGCCGTGGGGACGGCTCCAGTGGCTCCACGGTAGGGTGTGGCCCGGCGGCATGCTCAGGTCCTGACACCAGAAGATGGTGGCGGCGTTGAACACGAAGTTGCCTTTCGGGCCGGGATAAATCGTGGCCGCGTAGTCCGACAGTGTCTCGCCGCCAACCCAGACGTTGCCTTTGGCGACGATTTCGAGGCCGGGGATCTCGGTGGCGGGGAGGTTGTGGTATTCCCAACCGACGAGGCCGGGGATGCGGTCGCCTTTCTTCATGCCGGTGCCCGCGAACATCCAGTGGTCAGGCTTGGTGACGATCCAGTCGCCGCCGCCGTTGATCGGCCGGCCGTTGCGGGCGCCCATGAGGTAGCCCTCGTCGGGGCCGTTCTCCGGGAACGGGCCGTGCTGGGTCTGGCGCTCCACCGCGTATTCTTGCTTCGCGCCATACGGGCCGCCGCGGAAGATGATGCGGTTGGGCGCGCCGCTGCTGCTGGCGCGGAACGGCGTGACCCAGCAGACGGCGTTGCCTGAGAAGAACATGAGGTTTACGCCCGCGTCGCGCAGCTTCTCGGCGCTGCGGAACAGGCGGATGTCCCAATACTCATCGTGGCCGACGCTGAGGAAGGTCTTGCACTTGAGGCCGTGGTCGGGCGTGAGCATGTCGCTGTTGGAACAGTAGGTCACGTCGTAGCCGTGCTCTTCGAGCCAGTAGGTGAACGGCTGCTCGAAGCAGAGAAACTCGCCGGAGCCGACCGAGAGCGGGTCGTTGACGATGCCAGTGTATTGCGACTGCCGCCCGTAGGGCCGGTCGAAGCTCACGTCAGCCCACGGCCCCTGCCCGCCCTTGGGATGCGTGTAGAGCGAATACTTCGTCGGCCAACGGTTGTAAGCCTGCCAGGTGTTGTCGGAGCACTGGAACAGGATGTCGGCAGGCCGCTCGTCGCGGACGATGAAGATGACGTAGCTCTGCCAGTAAGGTTTCTCTTTGTCCGCCGGCATCGTTGTCAGCCGCCCGAGATAGACGCCGCTGAGCCAGTCCTTCGGAATGGTGAGCTGCGTCGTCGGTTCCCATTTGCACTCGTGGATGTCCTTCGGGCCGGGCTTCGGGATGACCTGCGCCTTGCCTTGAAACAGGCCGAGCTTCTTCATCAACCGCGCGCCTTTGCCGCCGTAGTAACCGGTGCGGAAGATCTCGATGGCGAACTTCGCCGGCGGGTCGGTGGAAACCATGATGTCAATGGCCTCGCCCGCCTTGACGCTCTGCCGCGAGCAGTAGCCCTCGACGAACGGCGAGCGCATGCCGCTGGGACTGTCGAGCCGCACGCGGGTGAGTTGCCAGTCGGCCGCACCCGGCTTGCGGTTCTCGATCTGGATCGGGTTGGCGCCGAGAGCAGTGAGTGCGGTCAGAAGCGAGGCGCAGCAGGCAATCCGAGTTAAGGCTGTGTTTGTCTTCATGATGTCAACTCCATGCAGCGTAAGACTTCAACGGGCGATCTTCCGAATTGCGTTCTTGGATGAAGCCAGAAGGCTCTGGACTGCTGTAGGAACTACAGCTTTACAGACGTCCTCTATTACGGTGCGGCCCGGGAAAAGCTGCGATTCTCGCAGTCCAGAGCCTTCGGCTTCATGGTTTGGAAGCGGCTGGTCAATACAGCTTCGTCTTGCCGGGAATGGCGACCGGATAGATGCCGTCGGGGCCGGGCTTCACGGGCGGCTCCGTGTCCATCTTGATCTCGCCCTTCGGCGGGAAGGCGAACTTGGAGTTCATCGCGTCCTTCCACGTGAGGCGCTGGCCGTTATAAACCACCATCTGGCCCAGCACCGTGCCCATGGAGGAGTCGGCAAGAATCTTTCCACGCTGGAACGGCTTGCCCGCGCGGATGGATTCCAGAAACTCCTTGTGTTCCTGGATGTAAGGCGTGTTGCCCGGCGGCAACGGATCGGCCTTCCACGTGACGTTGCCTTTCAGGTCGGTGAACACCGGCGGTTGAAACGCCGCGAAGTGACAGCGTCCCTTCGTGCCATGATACACGTCCTTGTTCGAGCCGAAGCAGCCCGCGGCGGTGCGGCAGGAGCCGTAGATGCAACGACCGTCGGCGTATTCGTAAGTGACGTGGTGATGATCAAAGGACGTGCCCAGCGAAGTCTGGAAATGCGTCGAGCGGCCGCCCATGCCGTAGGCAGCGTCCGGCATCACGTCGCCAAGCGCCCAGAGAGCGGAGTCGAGATTGTGGATGAGCGACTGCGGCACATCGTCGCCAGAGAGCCATGTGAAGTGATACCAGTTGCGGAACTGATACTCCATCTCGCTCCATTCGGGCTGGCGCTCAATCATGCGGTAAGGCGTGCGTAGGTAATCGCACTGGATGGCTAGGATGTCGCCAATCTCTCCGGCATGGATGCGCTTGATCGCCTCGCGCCGACCGAGGTGATAACGGTAAGTAACGCCAGCTAGGAACCCCGTGCCGTTCTTCTTGGAAAGCTCGTCCGCCTCCAAGATCGTGTAAATGCCAGCTACGTCCACCGCCGCGGGCTTCTCGACAAAGACGTGCTTCTTCGCCTTCACCGCCGCCAAACCATACTGGGCGTGGAACCGCGAAGCGCAGGCGATCATGACCACGTCGCAGTTCTCGATGACGCCGCGATAGCCGTCGAGGCCGCTGAACTGACGCGACGCGTCCACCTGAACCCGGTCGCCATACTTCTTGGACAAGCCTTTCAGCGCAGACTCAATCTTGTCGGGAAACACATCAGCCATGGCCCAGAGCTTGGTGTTGGGATCGCCCGTCAGCGCGTCGCTGGCAGCGCCGGAGCCGCGTCCGCCGCAACCGACAAGACCGAGCTTGATGACGTTGCTCTCCGCCGCGTGAACGCTACGGTCCAACGCGAGCGAGCCGAGCGCGACCGTGCCGGCGACGGCGGCGGAGCTTTTCAGGAAATTGCGGCGGTTGATGGAGTTCTTGGAGGAGGAAGATTCAGTAGAGTTCATAGTTTTACCGATAGCTAGGTTTGACAGCATCCTACGCCTCACGACGTTCGCGGCGCTACATGGAAGCCAACGAAGACTGGTATTTTTCCGACGTGAGCCAGAACCGCCGCGCGCAAAGGCCACGACGTGGTCAGCCTCGCCTGCAACGACCTCCCCTCCCCCAACTGCGCACGAACTGGCATTCCTTAGCCAAACTTCGTCGCGCGACTGGTCGAACGACCCCATGTGCGCGGTAGTGGCAGCTCGCTGCCGGTTTTGCTCTCGCTCGCCTCCAGCGGCAGCCACTCCTCCTCATAGACCGGGTCGAACGTGTTCTCGCGGAGTTCTTCCGGCAACGCGCCAACCTTGATCTCCATCTCGCGCTGCGGCACGAACGGACACTTCGCCTTTTCGCCGAGCAAGTGCGCCGCCTGCGATTCCGCCAGCAGCCGCGTGCCGCTCTTGACGCTGCGCGGGCCGTAGCGCGCCTCGATTTCCTCCAGCGCGTGGTGCAGCTCGCGACGCTTGAATTCCGGGTGATCGCCAAACAAATCAGGCTGCAGGTCCAGCGGTTCGAAGTTCCAGAAATGAATGCACACCTGCCGGATCGGTTGCCGCTGGCCGGCCACCAACTCGCGGAACACCTGCTCGACCACCGGATCAATCGCGCGCGGCTCGAACTGCGCCGCCGGAAACCGCACGCTGCGCCCGACGCCCTCGAAGCCACGGAATCGCACGAACAGCCCCATCTCCCGCGCCTTGAGGTTTTCGCGAAAAAACGTCGTGATCACCCGCTCCGTCTGATCCAGCAAGAACAGCAGCGCCGCCTCACAATCCGGCTCGTCGTAGGGCAACGTCGTTGCACTGCTGATGCACGTGCGGGTGTTATGGGCGAGCAAGAGTGTTTCATGGAGTTCGCCGCGTGCCAGCAGCCACAGTTCCAGCCCGAACACACCAAACCGTCGCCGCAGCATCTCCAGCGGCAGCCGCGCCACATCGCCAAGCGTCCGCACGCCCAGCGACCGCAACGCCCGCGCGCGCCGCTCGGCGATGCCCGTGAGTTTTTTCACCGGAGTCGGCGCGAGAAATTCCCGCTCATGGCCCTCCGGCACTTCGAAGAAATTGTCCGGCTTGCAATGCTCCGTCGCCAGCTTCGCCAACCAGCGCGACGAGCCGAGTCCCGCCGAGATCGGCACGCCAACCTCCGTTGCAATCTGCCGCCGGATTCGCGCCGCCAGTTCGGTCGCCGTGCGACAGCCGAAAACCCGCGGCGAATCGGTAAAGTCGAGAAACCCTTCGTCAATCGAGGTGGGCACCATCGTCGGCGTGTAGTTTTTTAACCGTTTGAATATCTCCAGCGACAATCGCCGATACTCGTTGTAGTGCGGTCGCACCAACACGCCCTCTGGACATTTGCGCCGTGCCTCGAAGCAAGCCATGCCGGTGATGAGACCGTATCGCTTGGCGATGTAGTTGGCAGCGATGACAATGCCGTCACCCCGGCGCCCGCCGCCGACATACACCGGGCGGTTTCGCAACGCCGGGTCCAGCGCGATTTCACACGAGGCGAAGAACGCATCGCCGTCCACGTGCAAGATTCGTTGGTGACGCAACGCCATACCACACAACTGTGTGGTTCTCTACCCTGCCTGTCAAGCCGTCACCTGTGGAAGCACCACAGATCAAAACCCCACGCCGATTCCGAAATGCCGACTTCTGTAGAAGAACCCGCCGGAAATACCACCGTAGCCATACGGATCGTAATACACCGGTGACGCCAACGCATAGGGCGCCGCCCAATACCCCCGCCGTCCGGCCCACCACCCACCCCTGCCACCCCAACCGCCCCACCCCGGCGTGTTCCATCCGTATCCCATATACGGAGTAGCCATGCCATAGCCCATGAGCGGCGGAATCGCCGTTGCGGTCGAAGTTGGCTCCGCAGGCGGCCGACTGATCAGCGATTCAATCCGCGCGTAATCCACCGTGACGCCAGCCGCCTCGCCGGGCCGCAGCTTGGGAATGTAGTCGCTTTCCGTCGTCAACTTCGGCGCAGGCACGCGTGCCAGATTCTCTTCCGGCGTGGGAGCCGCACGGAATCTTGCATTGGGATCAGACGCGACGGCCGACGCGACCGGGAGGCCAGATTTTTCGTCCTGTTGCGCTAGAATCAATTCGCTGGCGAAGCGCCCCGCCTCGTTGCGCCAATGCGAACTCCACGCCTGATCGCCTGCGCCGTTGCCCGGCGTCTCTGCCATCATCTGCGCCCACCCCAAGTTGGTTTCGAGCGTCTTGGGGTCAGTCGCTGCCGTTCCGGCAACGCTCTGTAGTGCCAGCGCAAACATTGCGCCGGTCGTGATTGCTACCTTGAACATTTTCATAAAGCCGTGTCTCGTTGCCTCGGCTGCTTGCACCGCGCGCCGCCGGGATAACGTATTTGCGGGCTTTCGACGCTGTCAAGCGCCGCCGTATTCAGGCGCATCAGTTGCGCAAATACGGCAGGAACTGCGTGCGAAACCGTTCATCGTAATTGAAAAGCACCCAGCCGCCGGCGCGGCTGCTGTGAGCCGACGCCACGAGCTGCTGAAGCTGGCTGCCGCTGGTGCATTTGTAGGCAGCGATGCCGACATAGATCGGCACGCGGCCGTTCACCAGCGCGCGCTCTTCCGAGAGCCGCTTGGCGAACATCGCCGGATCGGTCGAGTAGTTCATCGGGCAGATAAAATCCAGCCAGCCGGCATCCACCCACGCCTTCCAGTTCTGGCCGCGATCACGGCGGACGCTGGCCAGCTCCGGCCACACAGCGGCGGATATTCGCGTTGACGGGCGGGCGCGCCGCACGGCGGGGCTGATTTCGGCAACCATCCGCGTCATGACCTGCTCGCGCCATGACACGAAGGTCTGCGCGAGCCGGCCGCCCTTCATCACATCGTGCGGCCACGAGGAAACGGTAGAACGCGTGTCACGGCAAAATCGTTTCTTGCAAGTGGCGCAACAACATGGTTCCGCGTCAATCCAGCGCAAATAATCGAGATGCACGCCGTCAAACGGATACTTCGTCGCCAACTCGACCGTCGCGCGCACTTCCAGCGAGCGGTTCCAGTCATGCGACGGGCAGAGCACCGGCGCGCGATAAGACGGACGCAGCACACGACCGCTCCGGTCAAGTTGAACCCGGCCTTCGCGGACGGCGCGCTGCTGGCTCTCCGCCGGCGCGTCTTTCATCTGGAAACAAACGCGCCATGCGTGAACCTGAATCCCATAGCGCCGTGCCGCGGCCAGACAGAGAGCGGCCTCATCGCGACCGGCGTAAAAACTGCCGGGTAGCACCTCGCTACGATAGTAAGCCGCGCCGCCGGTGGAGAATTTCACGAAGATGGCATTCATCCGCGCGGCGTAAAGCTCCGCCATCATCTTCTGCCAATCCACGCCGCGCGGGTCGTGCAGCCAGATGCCGCGCAATTCGCCTGCCCGAGAAACCACCGGAGGCCGTCCCGGCAAAACCGAACCCGACGGGGCTAGAGAAATCGGCGCCTTTGCGTTGACCCGCGTCGGCGGCAACGTTTCTGCCGATGGAGTGCGTCTCAGCGTGCAACCTACCGGCAAAAACACGATCAGGCACACCAGCGAGGCAAGATGACAGAAGTTTTTCATGAATCAGTGGCCGAAGTATAGCTGCTCTCATCTCCAAGTCCAAGAACGCGAATTGTGGGAACCCGTTTCGAAACACGTTTGTGTTCAAAGATCGTGGTGAGATAGCCGACAACATCTAGCAATGAGCGCTTGCTTGCGAAGATTCACTTGCCGCCAACCACGACTCGCTCCATCACGCGCAGCTTTACAGGCCCGATCAGGCCGGACGGCAGGAGCGGGTCGTCCTTTGCATAAACATTCCTGCGCGTGCAGAACGTGATGCGGCCACTGGGACGCGGTGTCCCTTTCACGAGCCAATCGGGCCACTTGAGCGGATACGCCCCCTTGGGACGCTCGCGGTTCCACGGCACATCGTCGGGCAACGCGGCGTCGCCGATCATGCGGTTCGGCCAGAGAGTGGTGACGCGGACTTCGAGTTCGTTTGCGCCGGACTTGAGCACGTCGGTCACGTCCACGCGAAACGGCGGTTTCCATAGGATGCCAAGGTCACGGCCGTTGAGGCGGACTTCTGCAATGACCTGCACGTCGCCGAGGTCGAGGAAGACTTTGGATTTTGGATTTTGGATTTTGGATTCAAACGTCGTGCGATAAGTCACCGTGCCGGAGAAGAAATGGATGCCCGACTCGGCATGCTCTGACAACGAGATAAGTTTGTCGAGCTTTGCCGATGCGGGCGCGCCGAGGTTCGGCGGAAAGCTCACCTGCCACGGGCCGGTCACGACTATTGGCTCTGACAGCGCGGACGGTTTGATTTCGACGCGCGTGCCGTCGTTGAAGACCACGGTGCGCGTGCCGGACTTCCAGCAGCGCGCCACCAGCTTGCCATTGGCAGCCCGCTCTAGTTCGAGCGAGGACGGTGCGGGCTGCGCGCCGGGTGCGTTGGCGGCAAGGGCGGCGATCTCCTGCACGCTGAGCACACGGTCGAAAAGTTGGATTGGCGAGCGTTGGCCGCGGAACGCTGGGCCGGTCTTGCCGGTCGAGGCGTGGACGATGTGCGGGCCTTTGGCGCTTTTACGGACCTCGGTGCCATTTACGAACAGACGCGGCACGTTTTCAGCATAGACCAGCGCGAGGTGCGTCCAGCCTTTGATGTCGGCGGCGTGGGTGATCACGGCAGGGGCGTAGCGCGCCGAGTGCTCGAGCACGCAGACGCCGTTGCGGCCTACGCCGATGCCACAGCCGGCGTGGCCTTCGCCATACAGCCCGTGGCCCGGCTCGGCGAAGATCGCCCAGTTCTGGCCGCGAAACGCCACCGCCGCCTTGCGCTCTTCCGGCAACGGCGTGTTGTCGTCGGGCTTCACCCACAAGCTGAGCGTGAAGGTGCCTTTCGCTGCTTTCACACCCGCTGTTGGAACTGGTGGCACCGGGCGAGCCGCCGCATCACCCTGTTGCGACTCGACCGAAACAACGTGCCGCGCAGGCAACGGGCTGCGGAACACAACGAAAACTGAGCCGCTCGGCTCCATCCGCAGCGGCAGTGTCACGCGACCATCTTTGACGCTGAACACGCCTGGCCGCGTGATCGCGCCCGTAGCCGGGTCCCACAACTCGGGCGCGTGGTCGTCGACGCGGAACACGGCGGTCACGTCTTCGCAGCGGTTCTTTTGGTTTGATAAGAAATAGACCTCTGCGTCGCCGACGCGCCGATGCACGTAGAGCACTTCGGCGTCCGATGCAGATGCGCGCCACTCGAAGTCCGGTGGCAGTTTGATGCGCTTGAAGAGTTCCTCGAACGACACGCCGCTCGCGACGCGGCCGTTCCATAGCTCATCCGCCAGCTTCCGCACCGTCGCGTCGCCGTCGCCGAGGTCGCGAAGGCTTGGCGACTGCCTCGGACGCGGGCCGAGCACCGGCGCGCCGGCGCGGGCCAGTTCGGCAACCTTCTTCAACAGCGCGGGCCGCATCGTCTGGAGATTCGGCAGCAGCAGAACGCGGTATTCTGTCCCGCTCGGTAGCACGATGCGTCCATTCTCCACGCGCGCCTCCATCACCGCCTGCGTATCGCAACCGTCGAAGTCGTAGCCGGCGGGCAGCGCGGGGCGCAGTTCGTCCCGCCACGCAATGCGGTTCGGCACGTCCTCGCCAACGAACCATAGGACGTCGGACACCGGCTGACCCTCGCGCAGCATGTGGTTACAGCGGGTCAGGTATTCCATCCACGCGCGGCCGGCATCCCACCACGTGTTGGCGCGGTTGAAGTTCAGTCCCCAGGACGCGAACGTGAAGCCCGGCCCCGTGGCGCGATACGGTTGGTGCGCAAACGTGTGGAAAACGAACTGGTTCACGCCCGCGCAGAACGCGTGGTCGCCCTCGGCCTTGAGGCTGAACGGATGGTTCTGCCAGCGCGCCGCGTGCGGGCTGGCGGTGTAGGACTCGGACGCGATGACGCGCTTGCCAGTCGTGTGCGCGATGGATGAGGCGACCTTGTTGTCCACACGCACGCCCTGGCCGGGACCGCTGTCTATCCAGAACTCGCCCATCGTGACGGCGCTGTTGCGAATCCAGCTCACGTCGTAGAGATACGCCTGCCGCCCCGTGGACTCCCCCACGTAGGTCACGCCCTTTTCCTCGGCCCATCGCGCGACGACGCTGAAGTAGTTCTCGGAGAATTGGTCAGCCAGAAACCGCCGCCAGTCCCATAGCGCGCGCTCGGACACGTCAGCGTTATCCACGATCCAACCTTCGAGCAGCGCCGGCAGGAACGGGATCATGTCGTAGCCGAGCCGCTCACGGAATCGCCGCTCGAAACCGGCGGTCCAGTTCTGGATGCCGCATTCCCAACTGTCCACCTCCATCGCCGCGAACGTCTTGCCCGCCGCCGGCCCGGCGCGCTGGAGCAGCTTGCCGACGTATTGGTCGAGATGGAACCGCACGACCTTCGCGTCGAGTTTGTCGCACTCCAAGCCGCGACCCTCCGGCGTCGCGGGCGCGACATGATGGCCGTTGCTGGTGAAACCGAGCCGGATGATGCGCCAGCGGCCCGGCGGCACGTCCCACTTCAACCGCCCGTCCGCCGCCATCTGCGCCGTCAGGTCCTTTACCGCGCCGCGAGCGACCGTCAATCCCGCCGCCAGCGCGCGTCCGCGATCCGGCCCCGGATACGCGTCATGATGCCGCCGTTCCGCGCCGTGGCCGCGGCTGCGCAAGCGGGCGGCCTTCGCCTCCGCGAAATGCACGCGCGCCGTCTCGCTCAACTCGATCTCGCCGAAGCTCACCGGCCACGGGTTCTTGAACGCGAGCCGGAACACCTTGCCCGTCGTTTCTTCGCACGCCGTGGTCACCGCGCCGCCATGCTGCATGTCCCAGTTCGCCGTGAACGTGCCGACGCGCCGGAAGCTCTTGCCGTCGGCGGAGACTTCCATCGTGATCGGGAAATCCTCCTCCCACTTGTGTGGCCCAGCGTTGCGGCAGATGACCGAGCGCACCGTCCGTGGTTCGGCGAACACGAACTCGACCGTGTTGTTGCCTGTCGGCACCGGGAACTCCGCTTTCGTCTGCGGCTTGCCGTCAGTGAGCTTAGCCATCTCCGCCGGTTTCAGCGTGCCGCGCAGCGTCGCGCCGGTCACCGGCCCACCCTGCGGCAACGGAAACGCGATGACCGCAATGTCGCGGTAGAAGTCCTCTTTCATGTGCGGCTTCTCCAGCACCGCGTCGAACGCCGCCGACCCCTGCGCGTCGGCCGCCGTCCACGTCAGTTCCTTCATCGAGGTCTCCGCCGTCATCCACGGCCCGCCGCTCTGCGAGAAACCGTCGCAGTTGTGAACGCCGAACTTCAGCCCCAGCCGCTCGGCCTCCTTGATGGTGTGATCCATCATCGCAAGCCATTCCGGCTGCATGAACTTCACGTCGCCCTTGGGCATGCCGACGCCGCAGTTGAACAGATACGCGCCACCGAGGCCCGCGCGCTTGATCGCCTCCCAATCGGCCGTGATTCCCTCGCGCGTGATGTTGCCGTCGAGCCAATGCCACCACGTCAGCGGCCGCGCCTCATCGGGCGGGCGGAGAAAGCTCTCTTCAAGGGGTGCTGCGGACACAACCAAGGCGGAGGCGCTCAGGACCGCGAGCATTGCTTTTGCTGGAGATGAAGTCTTCATGGTTTTCTTTCACGCTTCTTTCGGTGCCGGTAGTTCAAGGCCTTTCAACAGCCACGTTGGCTCCGACTTCAAGTGCGCAGGCAGATGACGGAGCATCAGGCACCAACTGCCGATGCCGCCGGTGGCCGCGAGTGGTTCGCCGGTCTCGGCGCTGAAGTTTTCGGCGAACACGCCCAGCGTGCGCAGCGACGCGGCGTGGACGCGGATGATGCGCTCGGCCACGGTCTGCGCTTCCTTCTCGAAGCCGTAGCGTTTCAGCGCGAGCGCGGCGAGGTAGTTGGTGAGGCTCCAAATCGGGCCGTGCCAGTTGGAACTGGTGGTCGCGCCGGCGTTCGGTTCGGGGTAGGTCATCGGCAGGGTGATGCCGTTGCGCGCGTTGCTGTAGCGCGGGTCGGACTTCGCCATCGAGCGAATGCCATGCTCTGACCAGAAATGCTCCGGGTTGCGGACGTATTCCAGCGCGCGTTTCGCCCGTGAAGCCGGGCTGAGGCCGTTCCAGAGCGGCCAAAGGTTGGTGTAATGCAAAACGCGGATCGGTATCGGTGGCATGCCGCGCTCGCGCGGATTGAACGAGCTGAAATAGAAACCGGCCTTCTCGTCCCAGAGCGACTGCTCCATCCGAGCGCGCAGCGCGCCGGCCAGCCGCTTGTGGTCGCGGGCCTTGTCGGCGAGTCCGAGCCGACCGGCGAGCCACGCGGCGCAAGAATGTTCGAGGATCATCTGCGCGTTGAGGTCCACCGCCTCGACGCAATTGGTGTCCCACGCCCAGTTGCCGAGGCCGTTGTCGGCGAAGCCCTCATCCACATGCCACCATTTCAACAAGCCGTGCCGGCCCGTGCGGTGCGCGTGCCAGTAGAGCAGGTTGGCGTGGAGCCGGTCGAACCAGCCGTCGCGCAGCCACTCGACCGAGTTCGTCTCGCGTGAGAGCACGAACGAGCCGGTGGCGATGAACGGCCGCGAGTGGAACACCGGCGCACCGTAAGCGTCGGGCTTGATAACGCGCTGGCCTTTGCCGGTCGGCGCGGTGTGGTCGAGGAGGTTGAGCAGCGTGTTGCGCAACGGCTCCGGGTCGCCGTCGGCCAGATACGACATGCCGCCCCAAACGCCGTCCCAGTCCACGAGGTAGGGATACGACTTCACGCCGGCGGTGAGGTAGGGAAACCGCAACAGACCCGTCGCGGGCTTGTAAAGCTGGCTCTTGATCTTGCGCGAGTAGTCAGTGATCAGCGCGAGGTCGTCACCAGCGAGTTTGGGTTCCGCGCCGTGCGTCCGCGAAACGCCTGCCAATCCCGCCAGCATCGCGCCTCCGGCGGCGAGCATCGTTCGCCGGGTCATCATGGTTCTTGCATTCATGCCGATTCCTGCTCCTTGTTCTATAGCTTCAGGGCAAACTTCTCCGCCGTCTGCAACGTCACCGGGCCGAGCAGGCCAGCCGGAACAAGCGGTGCGTTCTTTGGAAGCGAATCCTTTGTGACAAAGGTCTGTCGCTTGTCGGTCGGTAACGCGCGGTCGCCAACGAGACGGTTGTTCCATGTGTTCACAACTTCGATCTCCAGTTCATTGCGACCGGGCTTGATCGCATCGGTTATGTCCACGCGCCACGGGGCAAGCCAGAGCGTGCGGAGCGTCCGACCGTTCAAGCGGACAGTGGCGAGGTCGTGAACTTTGCCAAGGTCAAGGAAGAGGCGTGGAGCATGAAGCGTGGAGCGTGGAGCGTCCAAGGTCTTTCGGTAGATCGCTTTGCCGGAGTAATGGCGGATGGTTTCTTCGGGACGCGCGGTCCAGTCTTCGAGTTTGTCGAAGGGCACTTTCCCCGACGTAAACTGCACTTCCCACGGACCCATGAGTTCTTGCGGGACGGGCACGGAGGGGACGTTGAACGTCTGCGTCTTGCCGTCGGCGGTCTTAAGTTCGTAGGCGCCGGGCTGCCACGCCAGCGCGCCGTCGCGTGTCAGTTCGATGGCGGCCGCGGCCAGCGGCACACCCGGTCGCGGTGTCGTCTTCATCAATTGCACGACTTCGGCATCGCTGAGCGCGCGGGGGATGCTCTCCAGGCTTCCAAGCTCGCCACGGAATTTCGCATCCGCGCCCGACGGCCCGTGGACAGTGAAACTACTCTTAAGGCCGCGATGTGCTGGGACGCCATTGAGGTAGAGGTTCGGCTGGCTGTCGCGATAGACCACAGCCACGTGCGTCCAGTCAGCCAGTGGCGTGGCATGAACCAGCACGGGCGCGAAATAGCTGGCGCCGTGTTCGAGCACGACAACACCGTTGCGGCCGACGGCCAACCCGCTGCCGGCATGGCCCGCGCCGCCGAAGCTGGCGCCGTGCGGCGGGAACACCGCGTCATTGCGCGGCGCGCCAAGCCCGCTGGCGCCTTTGTTCGCTTCCGGCAGGAGCGTCGTATCGGCGGTGGGCTTCGCCCACACGGCCACCGTGAAGTTGCCGGGCTTGGCGGAGGCGGTGTCCGCTGGGACCGGTGGCGGCCATTTTGTGTCGAGCAACGGCTCGCCGTTGCGCGTTACGGCGACAACTCGCTTGGCGTCGGCTGGCTCGCGGAACACGACAAAGACCGAGCCGTGCGGGCCGAGGTGCAGCGGCAGCCGCACCGTGCCCCCGGCTTCGTCATAGACGGCCGGGCGCGTGATGCGGCCAGTGACGGGGCACCACAGCTCCGGCGCTTTGCCGCTCACACGGAAAGCCGCTATCGTCGTCACCTCTTCCGCTTTCGGATTCGCCACAAAGTAGATGTCAGTGCTGCCACTGCGGCGATGGGTGAACCGCAGCCGTTTCTCGCTCTGAAAATCCGGCGCCATGTCGAGGCGTGACTCGGTGCGGAGTTCCGCCGCCAGCCGGCGCACATCTTCGTCGCAACGCGGATAGTTCGCCATGCTCGGCGAACGCGACGGCGCGGGGCCAATGATCTTCGCGCCGGCCTTGCTGAGCGCTACGATTGTCCGCAGCACCTCCGGTCGCATCGTGGCGAGTTCGGGAAGCACGAGTGCGCGGTAGGTCGTGCCGTGCGGCAGCGTGAGCAGGCCGTTTTTCACAGTGAGCTTGTCGAGGATGACCTCGGCGTTGATGTAGTCGAAGTCGCAGCCCGCGGGAGGTTCGGGCTGGCGAATGCCCGTCATCTTCGGCGCGTCCTCGCCGATGAAGTAAGCCACGTCGGCGACGCGCGTGCCTTGTTGCAGCAGGAAGCAGCAGCGCCGCAGGTAGTCCACCCACACGCGGCTCGCATCAAACCACGTGTTGTGCCGGTTGAACTCAGTGCCGAACCACGCGTTGAGTCCAGGATGCCGATCTTCCCATGGCTGGTGGATATAGACGTGCAACACGAAGTGGTTGATTCCTTCGCAGAACGCCCAATCGCCTCGCGACTTGAGCGCCGCAGGCGTGAGCTGGAATGGCGAGATGGCGGACGTGAACGCCTCGGCAGACACGACCGGCTTGCCATAGATGTTCGCGGCCGAGGACGCGGCGCGCAGTTCGACGCTGCCCGCCGGCCAATTTGCGCCCTCGCGGACCCAAAACTCGCCGCCGAGTTCGTCGGTCTGGCCGCCGTATTGGAGGAACTCTGCGGGAAATCCCCAGTGGCCGTAGTTTTCCAGCCACAGCCGCAAGTCGTGCCGATGGGCCACGTCGCGCAGCCCGCCCACGTAATCGCGCGCAATGCGGTTGGCCACCAGACGCCGCAGGTCCCAGAGGAAACGGTCCGATTGATCCGCGCTGCCGACGATCCGCCCCGTGAGCACGGGCAACCAGGGCTTCGGGTCATAGCTGTAGGTCTTCTGGAAATCCTCGCCGAAACCGTCTGTCCAGTTCTCCGAACCCACCTCGTAGCTGTCAATCACCACGCGGCGGAACGCGCGGCGGGTCGGCGCAGGCATCCGCGCCAGCAGCTTGCCCACGAAGCCGTCGAAATGTGCGGCGATGGCCGCGCGGCTCATCTTGTCGCATTCGGGACCTGTGCCCTCGACGGTGGTCGGATGGTTGACCGCTCCCGTGGGCGTCATGCCCGTCCGCAAAATGATCCACTCCCCCTCCGGCACGTCCCATCGCAGGGTTCCGTCGGCGCCGAGCTTGCCGCGCAAGTCAATGATCCGGTCGCGGGCGACGGCCAGATCCGGCTGATCGGGTTCGGGAGCGGCCGGCCAGAGATAAGCGTCCCAGAGTGGCAGGCCTGCAGGAAACATCTTGCCGAGTTGCTTTTCGACAAATCGTTCGAGCCGAGCCGAGCCAGTCAACTCAATCTCCGCCAGGCCGCCCTTGCCCCACAAGCCCGTGAACACAAGGCGGAAATGTTTGGACGTGCGCGGCGGGAACGCAATGACCACCGGCCCTTTGAGCATCGGGCCGACGTTTACCTGGTGCTCCGGGGACGAGCCGCGCCGATCCATTTCGAACTCGCGCACTGTGGTAAAGGTCCCCTGATCGTCGGCGACCTGAAGCTCGCACTTCACTCTGAAGAGGCCATCGTGCGGATAAAGCAGCAACGTCCGCGCAGTGAAGGCTTCTTTCGTCTCCAGATCCACCGTGAATGGCTTGCCCTTCGACGCGGCGCCTTCCGGGAATGGAACGCCGGTCGCGGGATCGCCATCGGCCAGCACAGCGGCTTGCTCCACCGCGGGACTGCATCGCACGCGCGGCGACAGTGCCGCGAGCCGCGTCGCATCAGCACGGGGCGCCGGGAAAGCCAGCACGGCAATGTCCTCGAACGGTTCCTTGGGCACAGGCAGCTTGCCCGCGAACTTCGCCGGGCCTTTAACGCGCGTCTCCGACGACACCACGTAGCGCATCGCCTGTTTCGGTGTAATCCACGGCCCACCCGACTGACTCCACCCCGGTCCGTTGAACACACCGATCTGCACGCCAACGCGCCCGGCCTCGCGAATCGCGTGTTCCAGCGACGCCCACCATTCGTCCGAGAAAATCCGCACCGTGCCGAGCGGCGCGTCCTTATCCACCACGTTGCCGATCAACGCGCCGCCGATGCCGACGCGCGCCATCGCCTCCAGGTCGCGCGTGATGCCTTCTTTCGAGATGTTGTCGCTAATCCAATACCAGTAACACCACGGCTTGGTTTGATCGGGTGGTGAGGCAAACTTTTCCGTCAGATTGTCCGCAGCCGTTCCTGGATTCGCCAGCGCACAGAGCGCGAGCAGCACAATCGTTATTCGTTTCATATAAGTAGTCCTCTCGCTCCGCAAGAGGGCGTCATTCGTTATTTCGTCTCGCGGAGCGAGACGGCTGCTTTCTTCCAGCCAGCGTCCAGCGCATCTCGCAATGCACGCACCGTTTCTTGGTGCGCGGCATCGAGCGCGAGGTTCTTGTCTTCGGCGGGATCGGTCTTATGGTCGTAGAGTTCGTTCTGGCCGGAGGCACGCTGGATGAACCGGTAGCGGTCGGTTCGGATGCTCATGGTCGTGTAGTCAATCAAACAACTGAACGCGGCCGTTTTCCACGGGCGGTTCGGCGCCTGAAGCAACGGCACGAAGCTCGTCCCTTCCAGATAACCGGGCGGGGGCACGCGGCAGAGTTCGCATAGCGAGGGATAGATGTCTATCAGTTCCACCAAGGCGTCGGTCTTTTGGTTGCGGGGCATTCCCGGCACGGAAATCATCAGGGTGATCCGCGTGGCGGACTCGTAGTTGGTCGGCTTGCTCCAGCGGCCGTGTTCGCCCAGATGCCAGCCGTTGTCGGACCACAGGATGACGACGGTGTTCCGGTCGAGGCCGAGCCGGCGTAGTTCATTGAGCAGCTTGCCGATCTGGGCGTCCACAAACGTGATGCTGGCATGGTAACCGTGGATGATCTCGCGGGCCTTGTCTTCCGGCATCGGGCCGCTGAGCGGGCAATCGCCGTAGCGCCGGACCTCGTTCCAATCATCGCGGCGGATGCCGTCATCAGGTTGACGGAAATTGGCCGGCAACGTGAACGCGGCGCGGTCGTAGAGGTCCCAATACTTCTTGGGCGCGGTCAGCGGCATGTGCGGGCGGTAGAAGCCGGCCGCGAGGAAGAACGGCGCGCCGGTTTGTTTAAGTTTCTGCAATTCCTCGATGGCGCGTCGCGCGGTGAAACCGTCCGGTGTCTTTTCATCCGGCGTGTCGGTGATCTCAGCGATGGGCGAGGCCGGCAGTCCGGCCCTGAGCCGCTTGCCTTGGAGATAATTCTGCACCAGCGCTTGATTGGCCGGCAGTTGATAGCCGGAACAATAGCCGTCGCACCATCGGCCCTCCGTCGCGAAAGTGTCAGTGTGACGGCGGACCCAGCCGTCCGGATCATCGTTGTTGTAGTGAAAGATTTTTCCGACCGAGACGGTCGTGTAGCCGTGGGTGCGGAACAGTTGCGGCAGCGAGATCGTCCCGGCGGGCGCGTTGCCCGTCAGCGGCTTGGCTTTGTTCCGAAGCGTCTCCGGCCGGTAGCCCGACAGCAGGCTGGAACGGGATGGCATGCACAGCGCCGTCTGGCAATATGCCCGGCGAAACAGCAACCCACTCGCCGCAAGCCGGTCCATGTTTGGCGACTTGACCGTGGCGCGACCATAGCAGCCGAGTTCCGGCCGCAGGTCGTCCACGGCGATGAAGAGGACGTTGGGCCGCTGCGCGGAGCATTCCAAAGCAAGAACAAGCAAGCCAAAGACGAGCGTCAACAGTCGCTTCATACCGTCTCCTTATTCGACCGGGTTTCTCCGAAAGACGGCTACCTCGGCAAAGCCGGCATTCTTGTTGCGCGGGCCGACTTTCGTAATGACGATCTCCATCCACGAGATCGTCTTCTCGGGGAAGCTCAGCTTGAACGGCACCGCGCCGTCGTTGGGCAGTTCGCCGACCTGTGCGGTGGAACCGTCGCTGAAGTTAATCCGCGCGGCGCACACGTGGTCGGCCGCGTTCGGACGGTCGAAGAGCCACACACAGCCGGCCTTGATGGGTTCGGGCCAAGACAATTTGACCTTGGTGCCGACACCGCCGCCTTTGCTCGCCCACTCGGCAGCGAGGTTGTCCGGGAAACCTTCCGCCACGCCGTCCACCAACGCTTCCGCCTTGTAGCCCGCAGCGCAGCTCGGCACTTCAACCTTCGCCTTTCGCGCGAGGTTTGCGTCGCCTTGAAGCGCGCGGACCAGCTTCATGTCGCCAAACGTGGTGCGGCGCAGGAGACTCGTGCCCATCGGCACCAGCGCCACCGGCTCGTTTGCGTTGGTCTTGCGATTGAGGAGCTTCCCGGTGAGCCGCAGCGGCGACTTGGTCCACGGATTCGCCTTCGCGGCGACTTTCTCAAATCGGAACGTGCCGCTTCCTTCGTCCACGGCGTAACCCCAGAATGCGCCGGGCTTCGGCGTGTATTCGTAGTCGGCGAAGCCCTCGACGGCGTAGTTGCGCGATGCCTTCCGCTCGGAAGGAATCGGCAGCGCATAAACCAGCGGGCCGCGCTTCCAGTAAACCTCGCCGTTGGCCATTGCCTTGCGCTCGATGCCAGGATTGAACGACACCACGACGCGGTCGCCCTTCCGCCACTCTTTCGTGAGAACCTTCCAGCCATCGGCGTCGGCCTCGCTCGCGCCAGCAGCCTCGACCTTCGTGTCGCCGACCCACGCGGGAACTCGCAGCCGCAACGCGAACTTGACCGATTTCTCCGGCGTCACGGTCATCCGCACCTCGTCCTCGAACGGATAGGCCGTGTCGGTTGCGATGCGCACCTTCACGCCGTTGATGGTTGTCGCCAGATCGTTCGGCGCGTAGCTCACCGCGACGAGGCCATCGCCGGAGGCGGTCTTCATCCAGAGTTGGTTGACGAAGTAGGGGAAGAACTTCAGCGCCGTGACCGGGCAACAGACTGCAACGTCGTCGTGCGTAGGTGAGAGTTTGAACCGGCTGCCGGCACCTTTGCGGGTTGCCTCGAACTGGTTGTCGCAGGTGCAGTATTGGATGGCTTTGCCGTCACGCTGGCGGGAGCCTTCCGCCGAATTAAACGCAAGCACCTCGATCCAATCGCCAAGCGCCGCGCTGCCGGTCTTCTCCACGCCGGACTGGAGGCTGTGGAGCAGTTCGAGCATGGTGCAATACTCGCAGCCGATGGAGGAACTGCCGGCGCGTTGATGGACTCCCTCGTCGCTGATGCACGCGCCGCCCGCAGAGAGATGCCGCGCGGTTTTCGGAAAACAGTTCTCCGCCGCGACGCGATATTTCGCGTCGCCGGTCGCGTGATAGACGAAGAGCGGCACGCGCAGGTGCTCCATGACGTGCGCGCCGTGGCCTTCAAACATCTCGCTCATGTCGGCGAGATGGCGCAACTGGATGTCGTGTTCGCGAAGCTGAATCAGGTCGCTGTATCCGTCGTAGAGGAACCGCGAGAACTCGACGAAACTCTTGTCGCCGGTGAGCCGATAGAGCCACTCGCAGATGTCCACGAACATAATGTCGTGGCCCGGCCCGCCGCCAGCGCCGACGCTGCCTTCCTTCCAGTAGGGTCGGTCAGGGCCGTATTTCGAGATCATGAGCTTGGAGGCGCGTCGAACGGCTTCGAGCACGTCGCGCCGGCCGGTGAACTCATGGTAGGCGAGCAGTCCGCGGAACAGGCACGTCTGCGACCAAAGTTCGCCGTTCTTGTTGGTCACCGGCTGTTCGTAACGCAACGCCTTCGGATACGTGCCGAGGTAGCCATCCTCCTCCTGCATCGCGAGTATGCGCGCGACCATTTCATCCACTTGGCGTTTGGCAGCGGCATCGCCAGAGAGATAAGCGGTGCGGATCAACCCATCGAGCCAGTTGCCGGTGGTCTCGCCGTTCCACCAAACCTCGCCGATCTTCGGCTTCACGAGCGCCGACTTGTTGCGGCTGTCGAACACGGGCACCTCGCAACGATCCGTGAGCTTGTCGAGCACCGGTCCGTAGCCGCCGGTGGCGTCGGCGCGGATTTGCTCCAGCAGCCAGCCGCGCGGTTGCACCTCGCCGACTTTCAGAAACTGGAACTGTTCGGAGGCGAAAAGCCCGCCGCTGAGAATGCAGAGGACGCAGAGGAACGATGCGATGTGTTTCATTGTGTCTTTTGTGTGCGATCCCGCCGCAGTAGATACGTCGGCGTGCAGCTCCACGCGTGGCAGTAGCTGTTCATGAGGTGGCTCTTGTAGGGCGAGGCGAAGTCGTCTTCGGGGATATAGACTTCCCAGAACGTGTCCGCGCCCTTCTTGATCATGCCGCCCCAATACGACTGGATATGCCGCGACGCTTCCTCGCGCAAGCCCGCCGCCAGCAGCGCCTCGACGAAATAGTGGTGCATGTAGGGCGTGACGGGCTTCTCCGCCGTCGCATGGCGCATCACGCCGGTCATCGCGCGCCGGGCCTGCTCTGGCGACGGCACACCGGCGAGAATCATCCACGCTTGCGACGCCCACGACACCTCGCGCTTCGGGCCGCTGACAAACATGCCAAGCGATTCGTCCCAGAGATGCTTGCGGGCGGCGGTTTCCATGAGCGGGATCATCTTGGAGATGAACGCAGCCTCGCCAGTCTTGCCGAGCTTCTCAGCCAGCTTCAACGTCGCGCGCAATCCGCAGAGAACGATGGCGTGCTCCGGCGCCTGCTTGTCGAGCGTGCGGTGCCAGTCAATGAAGAGCCACCAGTTCTTCGGCGGCATGAGCAAGCCGTCGGCGTTCACTGGTTCGAGTGTGAAATCAAGTTGCTTCAACACCAGCGGCCACAAATCCTCCGCCGTTTCGCGGTCGCCGCTGGCTTCAAGGTATTCCAGCACCGTCGCCGCGAAGAGCGCGGTGTAGTCGAGGATGCTGTTGCCGCCGCGCGACGGCTCTGGCCGCTCGAATGAACAAGTGCCGACGAGACCTTTCTCGGTCGCCGTGCCGGCAAGGATGTAGAGCGAACGTTTGACGAGATCGTAGTTGCGGTAGGTGACGTAGTTCGCGAGCGCCTGAAGCCGCAGGTCGCCGAGCCAGAGCCGCCGGTCGCGCTTCGGGCCGTCCTCGAACACCGTCTGCATGCAATCGCGCAGCGTCCGCCGCGACACGCGGTCGAGCGCGGCCTCATCGGCGTTGCGCGGCGTGAACGGCAGCAGCCGTGCCTCGTCGGCGGAGCTGATGGCGTCGGCATGGATGTCCGAGAAACCGAACTTGCCGTGCTTGCTGCACGAGACCACCGTCACCTTGAGGTAGCGGAAGGCGTAGCGGCGCGGCAGCGTCACCGTCTGCGGCACGTCGTCGAAGTTCACCACTTCGTCCTGCAACCACGAGCGCGTCAGCCCACCCGGATACGGATCGAACGGCTCGGCCACTTCCGCCGGCACTTCGCCGAAGATGAACGCCAGCCGCACCGGCGCGTCCACGGGGATTTCGAACCGCCGCAGCGAGAACACGATCTGGCCGGTGAAGTGTTCGCCGAAGTCCAGGATGAAGCTGTCGCCCGGCAATAGCGGGCGGTTGCATACCGATTCGGGCTTGTCGGTCGCGATGACTTTCCATCCTTGGAAGCTCGCGGTGTCCTTTTCGACTTTGACGGCGGCGACGGGTTTCTTCGGCGTGCGCAGTAGTTTCGGCGTGGCCTTCTCGGCTTTCGCGAGCCACGAGCTTCGCCGTTCTTCGATGAGCTGCAACTGCCGTTTGAACAGCGTGGGGTTAACCGAGACGGCAGCCTTGATGGTGCCGTCATGTTTCGGATCGTTACGCGGTCCTTGAGCCGGCAGCGGAGACACCGTGCCAACGACGAACAGCAGACCGACGCACCAGAAAGAGGTCATTTTGTGGTTCACGGCAAATCCAGCTTGAGTCAGGTTGAATCGAACGAGCTACGAAGTGTATTCCTCCAGCAGCCGCAGGTAGAGACGATATTGCTCCATCGAGACAGCCGGCGGCGTCTGGTGGTCCACGCTCGGAATGAAACCGCCGCCCTTCATCAGCGGCACGATCCGCTCGAACTCCGCGCGCATCGCCGCCTCGCCCCGGTCCATCGTCAGCTTATTGAAGTGGCCGACCATCCGCAGCGTCGGAAACTGCTCGCGCAACTTCAGCGCGTCCACGCCCGCCTGGCGCTCCAGCGGCAACACGCCCGCCACGCCCACATCTTGCAGCCACGGCACCAGTTGCGTCACGTCGCCGTCGGTGTCCACGATGAGCGGGATGTTCAAGTCGTTGAGCGCCGCGATCAGCCGGCGATAATACGGCGCCAGGAACTCCTCGAACACCTGCTGCGAGATCATCGGCCCGTGGTTGTAGCTCATATCCTCGGCCAGCGTCATGAACGTCGGCACGCAGACCTTCGACATCTGATGGATGAGCCGCAGGTTGAACTCCGTCAGGTCGTGGTTCATCGCGTGGACCAGATCCGGCTGGTCGTAGAACGCATAGCTGAGCTTTTCGATGCCCATCAGCGTGCGCGGAAACCAGAACCACCCTTCCAACGTCGCCCAAACCACCGCATCGCCGCGTGCCTGCCGCTCCGCCCACGGCCGCATCGCCTCGATGGAAGCAGAGTGGTCGGGATAAAGCCGCGGCTTCACGCGCAGGTAGTCGTCCATGCTCGCGACGATGCCCTCGACGTGATGCTGCGTCGCCTCGATGGTCGCCTCGGTCGTGCTGAACCAGAACTGCTGGTAGGGATCAAGGCCAAAGTATTGGGCGATGTCGAACACATCGCTGAACTTCATCCCGCGCGGCAGACCTTCGCCGTGCCAGCGCGCGATGGTTTCGTCCCACCACATGGCCCACTCCCAACGCGGCAGCCGGTCCACCGGCTTGAAGTTCATCACAGCGCGGAAACGTTCGACGTGGTTCATGGTTTGTCTCCTGTCAATGTGACGGGTCCGAGCAGGCCGGATTCTATTAGCGGGTCGTCTTTCTTCCAGAGCCGCCAACTGCTGAAAGTGTAACGGCCGGTCGGGCTGGGTTTGCCTTCGGCGAGCCACGCGGGCCATGACTTGAGGTTGCCGCTGGGATTGCGGTCGCTGTCTTCCGGCAACTGCTCGTCGCCGATCATCCGGTTGATCCAGAGGTTGACGACGCGGAGTTCGAGCGTGTTCTCGCCGGGTTTGAGTTCGTCGGTCACGTCCAGGCGGAACGGCGGCTTCCAGAGGATGCCGAGCGGTTTGCCGTTGAGCGTGACGTCGGCCATGATGGCGACCTTGCCGAGATCGAGAAACATTTTGGATTTTGGAGTTTGGATTCTGGATTGGAACGTCGTGCGATAGACCGCTGTGCCGCTGTAATAACGAATGCGGGGGTTGGTGTGCTTGCTCCAGTCTTCCAGTTTCTCAAACGTCACCGGCTTTGCCGGGCCGCCCCACTTCGGATCGAAGGTAACCTGCCACGGGCCGGGCAAAGTAGTCCTCTCGCTCCGCGAGAGGACATTCGTTGTTCCGGCGTCTCGCGGAGCGAGACGACTACTACGGAACACCACGAACATCGAGCCGCTCGGATCGAACCGCAACGGCAACGTCGTGCAGCCGTCTTTCATCTCGTAGGCGGTCACCAACTCCGTGCGGCCGGTGTCGGGCCACCAGAGTTCCGGTTGTTTGCCGCTGACTCGGAACGTGCAACGCGCCTCGACTTCGTTTGGCTCCGGGTTCGCGACGAAATAGACATCGGTCTCGGCGATGCGCTTGTGGATGTAGCGGATGTTAGCCGACGCCTTGAAATCCGGCGGCACACCCATCTCTGCCAGCACGCGGCTGGGGATGGCGATGTCGGGAATCGTATCCACCGCTTCCGGGCTTTCCTGAATGTCGCCCCACGGCCCCATGCCCAGTGGACCGAGTTCCATCGCGGCGCTCCAGTTGCCTTCGGCACTCTTGCTCGCTTCCCAGTTCGCGTCGGTGCGAATGGTCTGCATCCGCCCGTCGCGGTATTTGATGTCGAGCGTGCCAACCAGACCCGCGGGATTTGCCGTATCGAGCGTGTTCACGGCAGTGACGGCAATGAGGTTCGCACCGGGCTTGAGCAGCGAACTGACGTTCACCGAGTAACCTTGATGGAAGTTCTGGCCTTTGCCGGCCTGCTGGCCGTTGACCCAGCACTCGAAGGTGTTGTCGGCGGTCATCACCAGCCGCGCGGTTTCGACGACGCCGTCCACGTTGACGACTCGGCGGAAGTAGCGCGTGCCCGGCGGCGCGCTATGGGCGGGTTTGCCTTCGGGGAACCAAATCCATTTCGCTGAGCCGAACGAACTCACGCTGTCGTAAGCCGCGTCCGGTTTCGGCTGGAACTCGTGCGGCCAGATGACGTGGCCTTTGCCGACGCGGCATTCGAGGTTTGGAGTCCCGCCTTTAGGCGGTTCCGAATCCCGACCGGCTGAAGCCGGGACTCCGAACCCACCCCATACTTCCTTCGCCAACGCCTTCACTTCCTCATCGCACTTTGGATAGTCCTGCAAGCTCGGCGACTTCTTTGGCGGCGCGCCGACGATTGTCGCGCCGGCTTTGACGAGGTCGCGAATCTTGCGCAGCAGCTTCGGTGTCATCGTTTCGACCTGCGGCAACACGAGCATCCGGTAACTCATACCGTCGGGCAGGACGATTCGGCCGTTTTTCACCGACATGCGCGTGAGCACGACTTCGGGCGGGCAGGCGTCGAAGTTGTAGCCGGTGCGGTCGTAGCCGGATTTCACCGGCGACTTGAACCGCTGCGGCGAGCTTTCCGGCGCGAGGAAGCAGAGGTCGGCGACGAACAACCCCTGCTGGAGCATGAACTGGCAGCGCGAGAGATACTCGTGCCACGCGCGCGACATCTCCCACCACGTCTGCGTGCGCTCGTAGTGCAGGCCCCACGGCCCCATGCTCATGCCGGGCGGACGGTCGGGGTTCGTCCATGGCTGGAGCGCGTAGCGGTGGAACACAAAGCGGTTGATGCCCTCGCAGAACGCCCAGTCGCCGATGTGCTTGATGGCCGCGGGATGGCCCTGCCACTTCTCCAGATTCGTCGCCGTGAAAGCTTCCGCGCCGAGGATGGGCCGGCCATAGACGTGAGCGGCCGACGCCATCTCCGTGCAACTGTAGGCCGCGAACCACGGCGAGTCGCCGATGCCCCACGACCAGAACTCCGCCATCGGCTCGTCGGCTCGGCCCGCGTAGGTCAGGTCGTCGCACGGCGGCGTGTCGTAGGCCTCGATCGAAAGCCGGATGCCGTGGCGGTGCGCCAGCGTGTGGAAATGGCCGGCGTAGTTCTCGCAGAGCAGGTCGTTGACGGTTTGCCGCACGTCCCAGAGGAAACGCTCCGACACCTCCGCGCTGTCCACGACGCGCCCGCTCATCACCGGCAGCAGCGGCATCGGATCGTAGCCGCGCAACCGCTGGAACTCCTCGCGGAACTTTGGCGTCCAGTTCTGCGAGCCAACCTCCCAGCTATCAATGTGCGTCGAGACCAGCGCGCGCCTCTCGCCGACGAGCGGCTTGTTGTCGGCGATGAGTTTGCCCATCAGGTTGTTGAACTGAACCTCCGCCGCCTCCTTGCTGAGCTTGTCGCACTCCAACCCGCGGCCTTCGAGCGGCGCGGGATGATTGTCCTTGCCGGTGGTCGTGTGACCCACGCGCAGCAACGTCCACTTGCCCACCGGCACGTCCCACGCGAGCCAGCCGTCCTTGCCGAGCTTCGCCGTCAGGTTCACGATGCGCTCGCGCGGCACGACCGTATCCGCCGTCGGCGCGGGGAACGTCGTGCGCAACGGAACCTCCTCGCGCGTCTCCGCTGATTTGCCACGGATGTGCGGAATCGTGTAGTTCGTCGCCGTCGTGGGATAAGCGAACACCGCAATGTCGCGATAGAAATCCTTGTTCGCCTTCGGCTGCGGCAGCACGCCGTCGAACCGCTGCGCACCGACAACATTCGTCTCCGTCCAGACGATGCGCTGCATGGAAAGTTCCGGTGTGATCCACGGCCCGCCGCTGCCGCACCAGCCGGCGTCGTTGTTCATGTTCACTTGCAAGCCGAGCCGATGCGTCTCGTTGCAGATGTGTTTGAACAAGTCGCGCCACAGCGGCCCGGCGAACTGCGCCGGTCCTTTCGGCGCGCCTTGGTCAGTCTCCATGTAGAGCACGCCACCGATGCCAACACGCTTCATTGCTTCGAGGTCGGCCGTGATACCGTTGCTGGAGATGTTTCCGTCGAGCGGGAACCAATAAACCCACGGCCGCGCCGAATCGGGCGGTTTGGCAAAGCCGCGTGCGAGCGCGTCGGCATCGGCCGCGGTGACCTGTGGATTATTAGAAGCGAACGTGACAGCGAGCGCTGCCGCGAGGAACAACAAAGTCGTTCTTTTCATGGTCGTGCTCTCCTGAACACCGTCATGAGACACGAATCCCGCCCACGCGTCCATGACCGAAATGACCAAGTGTTTGCACTTTCTGGCCGTCGCGACCACGCGTGGCTAGAAGTCAATCGTCTCTGACGGGACGGACTTGATATGGAAGTCGGTCGGCTTCATTCGCCTGACCTGGTCTTGACGTGGTTGGCCAAACGGTTGTGCATCCGCTGCACACGCTCGGCTTGCATGGGCTTGTCGGCGAGATTGGTCAACTCGTGCGGGTCGCTCTCGTGGTCGTAAAGCTGGCGGCCGCCGCGGCCTTCGTCCCACTCGATGTAGCGGAAGCGATCCGTGCTTACGCTGCGACCGATGAGCCTGGTGTGCGTCGAGACCATCGTGCTGAAAACGACTTGTTTGCCCTTTGCGGTGGGGTCGGCCAGCAAAGGCTGCAGCGTGATGCCTTGCACGTGTTTCGGAATGGCGAGGCCCGCGAGTCCGGCGAGCGTCGGGTAGATGTCCACCTGCTCGGCGAGGCCCGCGCTCACGCCCGGCTTCACGCCCGGTGCGGTGACG
>JBAYFL010000039.1:0-43561 GCA_041667205.1 Verrucomicrobiia bacterium
CAACGTGGGCGGCACGGGTGTGATCAATATCAATGGATACTGGGGCCTTGTGCCAGCGTGGGGGAATGTGGCTGCCACGGGCGTGATCAATCTGCTCAGTGGCGGGTTGATCAGCACGCCGGCCGTCAGAACCAACACGCCCAATGCCGCCAACACGATCAACTTCGACGGCGGCACGCTGCAGGCCAACGGGAACCACGCGGCGTTCATGCAGGGGTTGCGCGGGGCGTTCATCTACGACGGCGGGGCGACGATTGATGCGTCGAACTATTACATCACAGTGACGCAGCCGCTGCTGGCGCCGACGGGTTTTGGGATCACGAATATTACGCTGGTGTCGGGCGGGTCGGGCTACTCGGCGGCGCCGTATGTGCGCATCTCGGGCGGCGGCGGTAGTGGCGCGACGGCGTTTGCTCAGGTGGACCTGCTGACGGGGTCGGTGACGAACATCTTTATCAGCAATCCGGGCATCAACTACACCAGTGCGCCGACCATCGAGTTGATCGGCTACGCCAACGCCGCTCTGGCATTGGTGGGTGTTCCTGCAGTGGTGGGCGAGGCGCAACTGGGGACCAACGTGAGTGGCGGGCTGACCAAGCGTGGCTATGGGGCGTTAGCGCTGATGGGGACCAACAGCTACACGGGGCCGACGGTGGTGGAGGCCGGCTCCTTGGTGGTGGCGTCGAGCTACGCCATTGGGACGAACACGCTGACGCTGAACGCGGGCAGTTCGATTGGTTCGGCGTATGCGATGGACCAGGGTTTTCTGGATTGGTTGAGCGGGCGAGTGGGCGCGGACGTGGCGGCGGTGGCGCTGGGAACGGGCAGCTCGAACGTGCTGGCGTTCACGGGCGCGCACCTGGGCAACACATTCTTGGGGGCGGCGACGCCAGCGCCGGTGGTGTTTGCGGGCGTGGTGACGAATTGGGGTGACGGCGGCGGCAACGTGCGGCTGGGCGGCGGCGCGGGCTGGCTGCAGTATCAACCGGTGATCGCGGGAACGACGAACGTGATCATCGGGCCTGTGGGCGGGAATCCGCTGGGGACGGTGGAGCTGACGGGGACGAACACGTTCACGTCGGACATCGTGGTCAATTCGGGATTCCTGGCGCTCAACGGGGCGCGCGGGGCGGCGGCGGATGCGGGGCTGGGCAACGCGGCCAACGCGGTGATCCTGACCAATGGCGCTGGCCTGCGCATCACCAATGTCTATTACTGGACCAGCCGGGCGATCGAGCTGACGGCGGGCGGCGGGCAGATCAAGGTGGACACCAACAGCACGCTGTATCTGTCGAACGTGATCAACCAAGTGGTGGCGGGAGCGGCGCTGAGCAAGACTGGCCCCGGGGTGTTGTATGCGATGACGAACATCGTGGGCTACAGCGGCGGGACGTTCCTGCGGGAGGGGACGCTGAGCATTGACAGCGAAGGGCAGTTGGGCACCAACTCGATGGTGAAGTTTGCGAGCGGCATCCTGCAGGTGCGCGGCACGGCGATGACGAACTTCAACACGCTGGCGGTGGATTGGGCCAGCGTCAACGGCGGGCTGGACATCAATAATCCCGCCAACGTGTTCCTGCTCAACAGTAATATGGCGGGAGCGGGGCTGACCAAACTGGGCAGCGGGTTGCTGCTGGTGGATGGCGACAACAGCGGGCTGACGAACTTGGTGGTGGCGGCGGGCGCGGTGCGCGTGGGCAATGCGCAATCGCTGGCGGGTGGGATGACGGTGGTGGTGACCAACGGGTCGCTGCAGCTCTCCAACAGCGTCACCTACAACAGCCTGATCGCGATCAGCGGCAATGGCATCGGCTACGGGGCCTTTGGCGGATTCAACAACAGCGACGGGGCGCTGCGGAACGTTTCGGGCAACAACACGAACCTGGGGACGGTATGGGTGACAGGGGCGGCGAGGATCAACGCGGATGAGGGCACGACGCTGACGCTGGACACGGTGAACGCGGACTTCAACCTCTACAACAACGCGCTGACGGTGGCTGGTTACGGCGACGTGTTCATCACCAACAGTTTCTACGGCGGCTACTTTGGGCAGGGCACGCTGATCAAGAGCGGTTACGGGAAACTGACGCTGGTGGGCAAGAACGATCCGTGGTCCATGTCCATGGGTTCGCTCACCATCAACAGCGGGACGTTGAATCTGGACCTGTCCAATTCGGGCGGGATCGGGAGCAACGTGCTGCGGCCGACGACGGCGCTGACGATGGGCCTGTTTGCGAGGGCCAACACGACGGGCGGGACGTTGAACATCCTGGGGCCGACCTCGGGCGTGCTGACGCAGCAGTTCAACGGGCTGACGTTGTTGTCGGGCAACAACACGATTGCGGTGAGCAACAACACCGGGACGATGATCGTGAACCTGAACGGCATCACACGCGTGACGGGTTCGGGCATCATCAATTTCGCCAACATTGGCGGGGCGCAGATCACTACGACACGGACCAACGACAACACCGGCATCCTGGGGCCGTGGGCGACCTTTGGCGGGACGGATTGGGCAGCGGTGTCGAACATTTGGGGCTTGGCGCCGTTGACGGCCCCGAACTTGGTCATCACCAACTTCACCGCCTACACTCCGCCAACAGGCGTGTTGTTTGCGGACAATAGCAACGCCAACATGCAGGTGACGGGTTCGGGCGGGGCCCGTTACGGTTTGATGGGTTGGACCAACAGCGTCAACACGCTGCGGGCCAATGAGACGATATGGAATATGATCACCAACAACAGCAAGACCCTGCGGCTGGGGCAGTTTGGTGGTATCCTACTGCCTTCAACCTCAGGCGGTTTGGCTATCGGCGAGTTGGCAAACGATGGCTACCTGACGGCGGGCGGGGCGAACAATCAGGCGGGTGAGATGGTGCTGATCAACAACTCGGGCAATGCGTTGACGATCAACTCGGCGGTGACCAACAACGGCAGCGGGGCGGTGACGGTGACGGTGGCGGGCACGGGCACGGTGGACTTCAATGGGAGGACGTGGATCACGGGAGCGCTCAACGCCAACGGCGGGACGGTGAACATCAACGGGACCACCAACGGGATGGGTAGCTTGGCGGTCCGGGCGGGCACGGTGAATATCAACGGAGCCTCCAGCTTCACCAACACCCCGTTCACTCACTCGATCGTGGATAGCGGCGTGTTGAACATCAACGCGCCGACAATGTTCGGCCTGGCGGCCACGACGGCCCTGCCGACCGGGACGATGCCGACCAATTACCTCTTGGTGGCCAACAGCACCCTCAGTCGCGCGGTGGTCAATGTCGCTACCGACGTCACGGCTTACCTCATGCAGGCGGGCGTTGGCGCCTACTCCGCCGGTGCGATCTATCAGTCGGGCGGCACGCTGGCGGTCAGCCCGCGGACCAGCACCGCGACCTTTGGCCTCGGCAACGGCGCAGGCAGCTACGGCTACTACAACATGAGCGCTGGCATGTGGACCAACGGATCGCAGTTCCGCGTGGCAAGCAGCGGCTTGGGTGCGGTGGGCGTGTTTGATCAGTTTGGCGGGCTGGTGGCTCGGCCGACGGAGTGGACGATCCTGGGCATCGGCGGCGACTATCAATACGCGCTGGCGAACATCCAGGGCGGCCTGTTCTACGGCCCAAACGCAGCCAACGGCATCGCGCTGAACTTCGACGGCAACTACAAGATGTCGGTGCTGAACGTGGGCGGCTCGGGCACGGTGATCTCTACCAACGGCGGCATCGAGCTGTCGCGTGTGTGGGGTATGGGAAACACGGCGGTCGTGAACCTCAACGCGGGCGGACGGATCCTCGTGAACAACATCCGGGCGACGACGCCCGGTGTGCTGGGCCAGAGCGTGTTCAACTTTGACGGCGGCACGCTGGAGGCGTTTGCCAGCACGCCCACCTTCATGCAGGGATTGAGTTCGGCGCTGATCTACGACGGCGGCGCGGTGATAGATTCGGGCAACAATACGATCACCGTCGCGCAGAACCTGTTGGGGGCGGGAGGCCTGGGACTGACGAACATCGCGATTGCCAACGGCGGCCGGGGTTACATTGGCGCGCCGGGCGTGGTGATCAGCGGCGGCGCGGGCACGGGCGCGACGGCGTATGCGCAAATTGACCTGGCCAGCGGGACGGTGACCAACATCGTGATTTCGAGCACGGGATCGGGCTATCTGCCGACGGACGCGCTGAATGTTTACCTGGTGGGCGGCGGTTTCGTGGAGGCGGCAACGCTCGGCACGTTCAGCTTTGGCCAGAACGCGGCCGACGGCGGGTTGACCAAGAGCGGCAGCGGGACGCTGGCTCTGACCGGCACCAACACCTATGTGGGGCCGACGACCATCAGCGCGGGCACGCTGCAGATTGGCGCCAACAACGCGATGGTCTGGCTCAACACGAGCGCGATCACCAACAACGGCGTGTTGATGTTCAGCCACAACAACTACCTGGGCGTGGACAACAACATCAGTGGCGGCGGATCGCTGGGGATGATCGGCAGCGGGGTGCTGATCCTGAACGGCGCCAACAGCTACAGCGGCGGCACGGCGATCACCAACGGGTTTGTGCGGTTCGAGACCTTGGGAGCATTGCCGGGGTCGGGCAACATCACGTTGGGGACTGCGGGCGCGGTGGCGCTGAACGTCGCCGATCTGGCGGCGAACCTGATTCCGCGGATTGGCAACATCACCACCTCGGCGGGCATGCTGGCGCTGCTGCCTGTGAACGCGGGCGAGAGCTTCGACTTCAATGGCGGCGGCTGGGCGAACCTGATCCTGGGCGGTGGCAGCAACGTGGCCTACACGGGCGGCTACACACCGTATCAGTCGGGCGGGGTGAACTACTACCGGCTGGGCGCGGTGACCAACGCGACGTTCACGTTCACCAACGAGATCAGCGACCTCTTCAACGGCGGCAGCTCGGCAGTGCTGGAAGTGAACAAGGGCGGCCAGGTGCTGTCGGGGACGGTGGCGTTGCGTCCGGATGTGACCAACAGCTTCAGCGGCAATATCTTCATTGGCGGTGGCGCGCTGAACATTACCAACGACAACGCGCTGGGCGCGGCGCCGGCGACAGCAACGACGAACATTACGCTGATGAACTTCGGCGGTCTGCAGTTCGGTGGCGACATGACGCTGGATGCGAAGCGGAACATCTACATTGCTAGCAGCGGCGGCACGCTGGACGCGGTGGCGGGAGTGACGGCGGTGGTGGGTGGCGTGGTGACCAACGGCACGCTACAGAAGTCGGGCTTGGGGACGGTCATCCTGGGCAACAACGCGGCGGTGAACGTGATTAGCAACCTGTTGGTGAACCAAGGGACGCTGGTTCTGAGCAACCGGGTGCAGGCGAAGGACATCTTCCTCAACGGCAACGGCGTGTTGGCGGTGAAAGCCGAAACGACGGGGACCAACGTGCAGGTGGGCTTGACGGCGGGTTCGCGGGCGGTGCTGAGTGTGGCTACCAACCTGACGGTGAACAATGTCATTGGCCTGCGCGTAGGCATGGCGCCGGGCGCGGCGGGGGCGATCTACCAGAGCGGCGGCATGGTGAATCTGGGCACGGGCGACATGGGCGACAACCAGTTTAACTTGGGCAACGCGTCGGGCGGCTACGGGTATTACCGGCTGGACAACGGGACGTTGAACAGCGGCCGCGTCCAGATCGGCTGGAACGGCGGTTATGGTGTGTTTGAGCAATTCGGCGGGACGTTGACCAACAGCGGCTGGTTCTTCGTCAACCGCGGCGGCGTGGCCGGCGTGATGAACCTGTTCGGCGGCCAGATCCTGGCGGGCAACGGGAGTCCCGTCGTTCTGAATTACTCCGGCATCCCCGGTTTGGCGGTGCTGAACGTGGGCGGTTCGGGCGTGGCGAATTTCGCGGTGAACGGCGGCCAGCAGCCGATGGGCTTCGACCGGCAGATCGCGTCGGGCTACACGAGCGTGGTGAACCTGCTCAGCGGCGGCACGATGATCGTCAACGCGATGACCAGCGGCATGGCGGGCGTGAGCGTGTTCAACTTCGACGGCGGCTTGCTCAAGGCCGGCACGGGCACGACGCGCGGGTCCATGTTCATGCAGAACTTCAGTTCGGGCAAGCTGGTAGGCATGATCTACGACCAGGGCGCGTTCATTGATTCGGACACGAACAACATTGCGATCTCGGTGAGCCTGCAGGGCGCGAGCGGCTACGGTCTGACCAACGTCGCCCTCACCAGCGGCGGTTCGGGCTACATTGGGGCGCCGGTGGTGCAGATCAGCGGCGGGATGGGCACGGGCGCGACGGCGATTGCGCAGATTGACTTGGATCCGACCAGTCTAACCTACCAGCAGATCACCAACATCCTGATTACCAGCGCGGGATCGGGCTACGTGGCTGGTGACCTGCTCCAGATTGCGTTACTCGGTGGAGGGGCGACACAGTCGGCGCTGCTCGGCCTGATCAGTCTGGGGGCGAACGCGGTGGATGGCGGCCTGACGAAGCTGGGTTCGGGCATGCTGACGCTGGCGGGCACTAATACGTATATGGGCGGCACGTTCCTGAACGCGGGCACGCTGAGCATCTCCAACGAGTGGAACATTGCTGGTCCGACCAGCGCGATCACGTTCAACGGCGGCTTGCTCCAGATCGCCGGCATGACGTTGAACAACATTGACTCGCATGCGGTGAACTGGAGCACGTTCAACGGCGGCTTTGACATCGCCTCGGTGAGCAACGGGTTCTTCGTGACCAACGCGATCAGCGGCGCGGGTTCGTTCACCAAGCTCGGTTCGGGCACGCTGTGGCTGACGGGCACCAACAGTTATTCGGGCGGCACGTTCGTCGGCGGCGCCGGCGTGCTGGCGTTCAACACCCTGAGCAACCTCGGCGGCGACACGGCCTCCATCACCATCCTTGCCGCCAGCGGCGTGCCCGTCATCTCGCCGGCCTTCACGATTGACAACAACGGTTTGGGCAAGATCGTGCCGACGACCAACACTTTCGTGCTGGCGTTGCGGGGCGACAATGGCAACGACCTCAACTTCAGCGCGTATGGCAGCGGCTTCCTTGGCGCGCTGACCAACACGACGGTGAACTACACGGGCATCCTGACCGGGACGACGAACGCGATCAATCTGGGCGGCGGCGGCGGCACGCTTCTGTTCAACAACCAGATCATCGGCGATACGCGCAACTTGGTTGGCAGCAGCACCAACCTGGTGATCGGCATGGTGGGCGGCCTCGGCGGCACGGTGGTGACCACCAACAATCACTTCTATCTGGGCAACACGGTGATCAACGCCAGCAACACGCTGCAGGTCGGCGACGGCGGCGCTTCCGGGTCGCTGGGTTCCGCCGGCCGGATCGTCAACTACGGCACGCTGGTTTACGACCGGAGCGACACCTACCTGTTGACCAACGCGATGCTGGGCAACGGCGTGCTGGTGCAGAACGGTTCGGGCACGCTGGTGCTGGGCAGTAACTACTTCGCCGGCGCCGGCTTCATTGCGAACGCGGGCACGACGATCTTCAGCAACAGCTATCTGCGGAACGCGCTGACGCTGAGCAATGGCGCGACGGTGGTGGTCATGGGCGATTCGCAGGGGCTGATGGGCGATTACTATTCGGGCGGCTCGGCGATCCAGAGTCCGTTGCCCAATGCGTTCGTAACCCTTGCAGCGCAGACGCCGTTGCTGGTGGCCAACAGCATCGCCGCCGGCACCAACTTTGACTTCGGCTTTGGCGCGCAGTTCCCGCCGCCGCTGAACTACGGCACGGCGGTCAACTTCCAATCGCGTTATCAGGGCATGTTCAACGCGCCGACCAACGGGGTTTACACCTTCGTCAACAACAGCGACGACGCCGTGACGATTTACATTGACGGCAACCCGGTCATCAACAATGCCAGCGGCAGCGTGGAGGTGGCCGGTAAGGTGGCGCTGACCGCGGGCCAGCACAGCATCGTGATCTTCTTCCAACAGGGCGGCGGCGGCTACCGGCTCTGGGAAGGCGTGATCATGCCGGGCAGCGTGGGGCAACAGAGGCTGGCGAACTCGATGCTGACGCCGGCCTACACGATCGGGTCGCTGGGCGGCGATGCCGGCACGTCGTTGATGCTGAGCAACTATGTGAGCATCATCCAGACCAATGATGCGACGTTTGCGGGTGTGATCAGCGGCCAGGGCGGCATTATCAAGAACGGCAACAGCATGCTGTTCCTGACGGGCACCAACACCTACAGCGGCGGAACGTTCCTGCAGATGGGCCGGTTGGCCATCAGCGACGATGCGAACATCAGCGGCGCGTCGGCGCCGTTGCAGTTCAATGGCGGCATCCTGCAAGTGGCGGGCACGACGCTGACCAATCTCGACAGCCACCCGGTTAATTGGTCGTCGTTCAACGGCGGGTTCGACATCTCCAACGCAGGCAGCGTGTTCACGGTAACCAACGCCATCGGCGGTTTGGCGATGAGCAAGTGGGGTCTCGGCACGCTGGTCCTCAACGGGGCGATGAGCAACAGCAACGGCGTGTCTGTCAACGCCGGCCTGCTCCAACTTAACGCCAGCAACACCTACATCGGCAACACGATCATCAACGGTGGCACGCTCCAAATGGGCAACGCTGCCGCCTTGGGCGCGGAGACGAACACCGTAACGATCAATGCGGGCACGCTCGACCTCAATGGCAACAACCTCGTCGTGGCTGCGCTGGCCGGCGGTGGGCTTGGGGCGATCACCGACAGCAAGATCGCCAGCGGGGTCAGCACCCTCAGCATTGGCGACCGCGCGGGTTCGGGCACCTGGGGCGGCGTCATCCAGGACGGTTATAAGCGCCAACTGGCCTTGACGATTACCTCCGGCATGACCCTGACGATGACCAACAGGAACACCTACAGCGGTGACACGCGGGTTGATGCTGGCGCGCTCATCGGCCTCGGCGGCGGGACGCTGATCCTCGCCGGCAAGGACGGCGCGATTTCGGACAGCACCAACATCGTGCTTGTTGACGGCGGGACGCTGATTCTCACCAACACCATTGCGGTGATCGGCTTCAACAACAACCGGCTCAACGACAACGCCGTGATTCGCATGAACGACGCGAACCTGATGTTGATGAATGACGGCGGCAACACCAACTTCAGCCGGACCCTTGGCACGGTCATCCTGGAGGGCGGCAACAACAGCATCTACATCCGCGAGTCGGGCGGTCTCAGCACCAATATCCAGACCATCACCAGCTTCAGCCGCGGCAGCATCGGCGCGGTGCTGGATGTCAAGAGCGTCGGACTCAACTCCCAGATCGGCACGGGCATGAGCAACGTGCTGCGGTTCGCGACGGCGCCGACTCTGGTGAACGGCATCCTGCCGTGGGCCACGATCAACCAGACCAACTTTGCTACCTACAACAGCGGCACGATCAATTCGCTCTCTAATTACACCGCCTACCAGACCGCGGCCAGTGGCTGGAGCAGCACGGACAACGTGCGGCAGAATGTGGGTTTCACGGCGACGACCAACATGACAATCAACTCGCTGAACATGCACCTGCTGTCGGCCAACGCGACGGTGAATATGGGCGGCCAGACGCTCACGATTAACAGCGGCGGCCTGCTGTTCGGCGGCACCAACGTCATTGTGGGCAGCTTCGTGGGCGCGGGCTACGGCACGGTGCTGAGCAGCGGTTACCTGACGGCGGGCAACGGCCTGGCGGCGACGACGCTGATCTTCCGAGTGTTCCAGCCGGCGGTGACCAACTACATGATCATCAGCGACAATAGCGCCGGGGTTGTTTCGCTGGTGAAGGCGGGCGGCGGCGCGCTGGTGATGGACGCGACGAGCACGAACAACTACACCGGCGGCACGTATCTGGACAACGGCAGTCTCTACATCTACGACGACAAGAACCTGGGCGCGGCGGGCACGGTGCTGACCATGAACGGCGCGGAGCTGCGGGTGGGCGCGGACTTGACGTTCGACAACCGGACGGTCTGGTCGCGCGCGGGCGACGCGGCTTTCAACATAGACGCCGGCATTACGTTGACGGCCACCAATGAGATATTCGGCACCGGTGCGCTGACCAAGTATGGGCTGGGCACGATGGTTCTGGGCACGAACAACACCTACGCCGGCGGGACGCTCATCAGCAACGGCACGCTTTACATCAGCGCGGATTCGGCCTTGGGCGCGGCTGGCTCGGAGATCGTGTTTGCCGGTGGCGGCGCGCTGAGGATGACCAACATGCTGGCGCTGGTCAACCGCGCGGTGACGCTCGGCACGGGTGGGGGCCAGTTGAACGTGGACGCGGGCACAACCCTGACCGTCAGCAACGTCATCAGCGGTGTCGGCGCGCTCACCAAGATCGGCCCCGGCGGGTTGATGCTGACGGGCAACAACCTCCACACGGGAGGCACAACCAACGCCGCCGGCGTCATTACGATGGCCGGTGACAACGTGTTCGGCAGCGGCACGCTGTCGTTGGCTGGCGGCAATCTCATCATCTCCGGCAATCGCACGCTGACCAACGCCTTCATGGTCCAGAACAACGCGGTGATTGACACTGCGAGCGGTGACCTGACGATCACCGGTCCGGGCACGACGGCGGCCGGCAATAGCCCGGTCCTGGGCGTGACCAACGGCGCGGGCGCCCTGACCGTGGCGGGCGGCGGCACGTTGACGCTGGCCAATACGATGCGTTATGCGGGCGGCACATATGTGGCGGCTGGCACGCTGGTGTTGAGCAACAACGCGGCGCTCAACAGCGGCCTGATCATCAGCAACGGCGCGACAGTGGTGGCGATGGGTGGCGCAGGCCTGGTCGGCGAGTATTACGACAACAAGGGCGTTGGGATCCCGTCGTTGACGTCGTTGACGGCTGTGAACAACCGTTACGCGTCCTCGAACGCGAGCCTGCTTTATGTCAGCCCCGCGACGGCGGCCGGCGGTTGGAACATGGGCAGCAGCATTCCTGCGTTCCCCGGCGGCTTCACGAACAACAACCATGAGACGCGCTGGCAGGGTCAGTTGACGGTATCGGCCAGCGGATCTTACCTCTTCGGCACGGTTAACGCTGACGACCGCGCGGAGATCTACATTGATGGCATCCAGGTTTTGGGAGGCGGCAATGGCGCGGTTGGAACCAGGATCAACCTCACATCTGGTCCCCACTCGATCGTGGTCCGGCATGGTCAGGGCGGTGGCGGCCGGACTTTGTCCATCCAGATTACCGATCCCTCGGGCGCGATGGTCGAACTGCCTTACGCGATGTTGAGTTCCGGTCCAGCGATCTACTCACTGGCGGGCGAGGCGGGCAGCACGCTGGTGCTGAGCAACGGCTCAATGATGGTCGTCCAGACCAACGACACGACGTTCGCGGGCCTGATCACGGGCGCGGGCGGGCTGAACAAGCAGGGCACCGGCACGCTGGTGCTCAGTGGTGCCAATGATTACGCGGGCGGCAGCATCCTTGGCGCCGGCCGGTTGAGCGTCACCAACGAGGTGAACCTGGGCGCGGCCGGCTCGACGCTGACGTTTGCGGGCGGCCTCTTGCAGGTGGTGGGTGTGGACATGACCAACATCGCCAGCCACACGGTGAATTGGAGCAGCTTCAACGGCGGCTTCGACATCGCCGACGGCGCCAACGTCTTCACGGTGACCAACGCCATCACCGGCCCCGGCACGGTGTCCAAGTCTGGCTCCGGCACGCTGGTGCTGACGGGCAACAATACGTTCTCTACAGGCGGCGGCGTGACGATCAACGCCGGCACCGTGCAGGTCGGCAACGTCAGCGCCCTCGGTTACCTTGGCACGCTGACCGTCAACGGCGGCGTGCTCGACCTCAACGGCAACAACGCCTACGTGGGCGGCCTGGCGGGCTTGGGCGGCCGGATCACCGATGACAGCGCTGGCTCGGGCATTTCGATCCTGAACGTGACCAACGTGGCTGGCAACACGGTCTTCGGCGGCCAGATCGCCGACGGGGCCAGCCGGAAGCTCAGCTTCACGCTGGGCACGCCGACGATGATGACGGGTGCCATCGGGACGCTCATCTTCACCAACAACAATACCTACAGTGGTGCGACGTTCATTCAGGGCGGCGCGCTGGCGCTGAGCAACGCCGCGGGCGCGCTCTCCAGCACGACCAACATCTTCATCCGCCAGGGAGCCAGCTTGGTCCTGGCCAACACCTCGGCGCAAAACAACGGCAACCGCGTCAACAACGCGGCCATCATCACGCTGCGGGGCGGCACGCTCATCTTCACCAACGACGGCTCGGTGGCGGCCTACTCGGAGACGCTGGGCAACCTGGTGAGCGAGCGGGCCGGCAGCACGGTGCAGGTGCGCGAGGCGGCGGCGGGCGGCAGTTCGACGCTGGCCTTCGGCAACCTCATCCGCGAGGGCGGCGGCATCAACTTCACCAGCGGCGTCTTTGGCACGGCGCTGAACCGGATCACGTTCCTCAATGGCGTAGCGATGCGGACCAACAACATCCTCGGCGGCTGGATCACCGTGAACGGCACGGATTGGGCCACCTACGACCCCGGCAACAGCGTGCTCTCGAATTTCACCGCCTACACGCTCAATGGACTCCCGACGGCGTGGGGCGCAACAGTCAATGCGAAGGTGACCACCAACTTTACGCTGCCGGCGTCTGCGGATCGGTCGCTCTACTCGTTGAACCTGGGCATGACCAACCGGGGCGGCGCGATCAACATCCTGAACCTGGGCAACAACCGGTTGACCATCGTCAGCGGCGGCCTCCTCTTCAGCAGCAACTCGTGGACGGACATCCGGCAGGGACGGCTGACGGCGGGCACGCTCAACCAGGAGAGCGAGTTATTGCTGCACGCCTACAATACGCTAACAGTGACCAACTACATCATGGCGGTGATCGAGAACAACGGCACCGGTGCGCTGACGCTGAACAAGCTTGGCACGGGCATCGTGGTGCTTGGCAACGTCACCAACACCTACACCGGCGGCACGTTCATCGGCGACGGCGTCCTGCAGTTGGGCGGCGACTTCGGCATCGGCGCCAGCGAGGCGATGACGGCGATCGGCGGCACGAACGTCATCAGGGGCCTCGGCACGGGTGAGGTGACGGTCCGCTCCGGCGGCGAGTTGCGCTTCGGCGGCAACACCGTTGGCAGCGGGAACTATCTGACCAACGCGGTGACGCTGGGCGGCGGCAAGATCACGGTGGTCAGCGGGCAGCACCACCTGAGCGGCCCGATCACGCTCGATAGCCTGACCAACAGCACGCTGGAAGCGCGGGTGCCGGGCCGGCAGTTGACCTTGGACGGCGTGGTCAGCGGCGCGGGCGGGCTGAGAATCATTGGCGCCAGCAGCGCGGTGATCCTGACCAATGGCCTGAACACCTACAGCGGCGGCACCTTCGTGGACGGCGGCGTGCTGTTGCTGGGCAACACCAACAACACGGCCACCGACATCGCCGGCGTCAACGGTGCGCTCGGCACGGACGCTTTGATCGCCACCAACGTCTCGGGCGGCGTCGGCGCGGCCTATCCGATTGACCAGGACTTCCTGAACGTAATCAGCGCCCGCGCGGTGGGCGATGTTTACAACATCGTGATGGGCGCCAGCAGCTCCTCGGACCTCGACTTCAGGGGCGTGGCCAGCCTGACGAACTCGTATCTGGCGGCGGTGCCCGGCTCCGGTCTGGTGAACCCGAGTTCGGGCGATCTGATCTACTCCAACGCGGTGACCTATACCGGCAATCTGACGCCGGCCAACAACACCTATCGGTTCAACGGCGCGTTCGGCGCTTCCGGCGTGCTGGTGATCGGCAGCGTTCTGACGAACGCGGCCAACGGCGACGTCAACAGCGTGATGATCGGCAATGCCGGCATCGTCCTCCTGACGAACAACAACCTCTATACCGGTTGGACCTTCATCACCAACGGCGGGACGCTGATGCTTGGCAGCAACACTACCACCGGCTCGCTTGGCCTCGGCGCTGTGACCAACTTCGGCTCGGTGGTCTTCTCGCACACCAACACGGCCGCCTTCACGTTCACCAACACGACGCAGTTTTTCGGCACGGGCACGCTGATCAAGAACAACAGCAACGTGCTGCAACTGGCCGGGGTGAGCACTTCCTATGCGGGCGCGATCACGGTGAACATGGGCACGTTGCAGGCGGGCGCTGACAAGGCCTTTGGCAACGGCACGGGCGTGATGACGCTGAACAGCAACTCGGTGCTGGATCTGAACGGTTACACGGAGTGGGTTGGCGGTCTCTCGGGTAACTCGATGGGCGCGCAGGTGACCGACAACAGTGGCATGGGCGGCTACAACATACTCTTCATCAGCAATGCTTCGACGGTGGTTTATGCGGGCAGCATCAATGACGGCGCGAACACGAAACTGTCGCTGTTCAAGCTCGGCGGCGCCTTGCAGGCCTTCACGGGCACGAACAACTATACGGGTGGCACGATCATCGGCGGCGGCGTCCTGCGCGCGGTGTATGGGCTGGGGCTGCCGTATGCGGGCAACCTGATGATCAGCAACGGCTCATTCGAGACGAGCTACTACTTCACCAACGCGCTGGGGTCGGGCAGCGGCCAGGTGCAGTTGCCCTACTACACCAACGGTTTGGCGATGAACAACTGGAGTCCGGCGGGCTTCAGCGTCGTCGGCACCAACATCGTAGTGAACCTGGGCGGCAATGCGGCACCGTTGATTTGGAACTCGCCCTACTTCAGTCAGGGCGCGCTGATCCTGGGTGACAGCACGGCCAACGCGACGCTGGTGTTGTCGAACGCGCTGGACCTGAACGGCGGCATGCGCCCGATTTACGTGAACGCGGGCGTTGCGGTGCTGGGCGGCGGGATGACCAACAGCGTCGCAGCCAACAGCGGCTTCTACAAGTATGGCGGCGGCGTCCTGGTGCTGCAGACGACCAATTACTTCACCGGCGCTGTAACCGTCCAGAACGGCACGCTCTACATCAACTCGGATGCGAACTTGGGCAACGGCGGCCAGACGCTGACCTTCAGCGCGACCGCGGGACAGGGCACGCCGATTTTGCGAGTGACCAACAACGTCACGTTCAACAACCGGCCGGTTGTGATCAACAGCAACACGACGTTCCTGATTGACATCAACTCGAAGCTGACGATCAGCAACACGATCAGCAGCGGCGGCGGCGTGACGTTCACCAAGAGCGGGTTGGGCACGCTGGCGTTCACGACAAACCAGAACCCGAACTACAACCTGCGGACGATCATCAGCCAGGGCACGTTGATGTTGGGCACGACCAACAACCTCAAGGTGGGCACGGGACTGTTTGACCTGAGCAGCACGCTGGGCGCGATCGGGACGACCAACGCGCTGGATCAGGGCTTCCTGAACTGGGCGGCGTTGCGCAGCTTTACCAACCTGCCCAACGTGGGCATCCAGGGCGCAATTGTCCTTGGCGCCAACAGCGCCAACAACCTCAACTTCAGCCTGGCGACAGCGACGAACAACTGGACGAACACGTTGGCAAACAGGCCGCTGACCAACGCGTTCCTGGGCGCGTCGGAGGGCACGTGGACCTACTCTGGATCGCTCAGCTCGTGGACCAACAGTGGTGTGGGCCGGCGGATCTTTGGGGCGTCGGGCACGAACGTGCTGCTGCTGGGCGGCGGCAACGGCGTGCTGGACTATGCGCCGGTAGTCGGCTCGGGCACGAACGTGATCATCGGTCCGAGCAACGCGTTTGGCGTGGTGCAGTTCACCAACTACAACGCGGGGATGACGTTCACGGTGGCGGTCATCGGCGGGACATTCCGCGCGGCGACAAACATCGGGCTGCCGAGCACGGCGAACCTGATGCTGACGGGCGGTGTGTTCGAGGTGCTGGGCGGCGGCACGCTGCTCAACACGCTTGGGACAGGCGGCGGCCAGATTCGGTTCGGGACCGGCGCGGCGGGCGGCTTCAGCACCTACGGCGGGCCGTTGACGGTGAACCTGGGCGGCGCAGGCGCGGTGCTGCAATGGGGCAGCGCGGATTTCGCGCCGAGCCTGCTGATGTTTGGCACGAACACGACGGACGGCCCGATCACGATGATGAACGGCCTGAATGTCAACAACGCCAACCGTGCAATCTACGTGGGCGACCAGGGCCTGTTGATGGTGGGCAACATCACCAACAGCGGGACGACGAGTGTGGAGTTCCAGAAGTGGGGCACGGGCACGCTGATCCTGAGTAACATCACGACAGTGGGTTGGCCGAGGTTCAGGAGCGGCGGGACAATCGTTGAGAATGGCGCCTACATGATGACCACCAACTTGCTGGTGGGCGAGTTGCAGAACGACGTGGCCTCGCTGTTGTTGCGCGGCACCGCCAGCATCACCAACCGGGGCAATTTCTTCATCGGCAATGGTGGCATCGGCGTCGTGACCAATCAGGACACCGCCATCATCACTACGCGGCAACTCACCATGGGCAACACCGCCAGTGGCATGGGCGTGTTGCAGATGAACGGCGGCACGTTAAAGCAGGAGGCTGGCAACAATGGCGCATGGTTGGTCGGCTCGGCAGCGGCTTCCTACGGCTATGTCAACCTGGCCAGTGGCACGATCAACCTGGCCAGCGGCAGCTTCGTTGTGGGCAGCAGTGGCATGGGCCAGTTCGACATGACCGGCGGCCTGTTCACCAACGGAAACACGTGGGTGTATGCGGGCGACGGCAACGGGTCGTTCGGCGTGATCAACGTGCTGGGCGGCTCGTTCAACCAGGTGGGCGGCCAGAGGTTGATGATGGCCAACCAGAACGGTTCGGCGGGTATCATCACGGTGGCCGGCTCGGGCGTGATCAACGCGTTGATGGGCGTGCGGTTCAACAACTTTTCGGCTGGCGGCCAGGGCGTGTTCAACCTCAATGAGGGCGGTGTGCTCAACACGCCGCTCATCGAGCAGACGCTTGCGGGCGTTTCCTCGTTCAACTTCGACGGCGGCGTCCTGCGTCCGAGCGCCAGCAGCGCGACCTTCATGCGGGGCATTGCAGATGCCATTGTCTATGACGGTGGGGCGATCATTGACACGACCAACTTCAACATCACTATCGCGCAGAACCTGGAAGCGCCGGCGGGCAACGGGATCGTGAATATCCCGGTGGCTTACGGTGGTCAGGGCTACATGGGGCCGCCACTGGTGCGCATCATCGGCGACGGCACCAACGCGACGGCCTACGCGCAGATTGACCCGGTCACCGGCTCGGTGACGAACATCGTGGTGACGAGCGCGGGCACGGGCTATACGAAGACGCCGTTCGTGATGCTGGTGGGTGGCACGCCCACGAACGGTTTTGCGGCGGTGGCGGGCACGCCGACGCTGGCGGCGAACGCGGGCGGCGGGCTGACCAAGCTGGGCACAGGCACGCTGACGCTGGCAGGCACGAACACCTACACGGGCGGCACGTTCCTGAACGCGGGCACGCTGAGCATCACCAACGACTGGAACCTGGGCGACGCGGCGGGCGCGCTCACCTTCAACGGTGGCATCTTGCAGGTGGCCGGAACCACGATGACCAACATGGGTTCGCGCACGGTGAACTGGAGCACTTTCAACGGCGGCTTCGACATTGCCGACCTGTTCAATGTGTTCACGGTGACGAATGCGATTGGTGGCACGTCGGGCCTGACCAAGGCGGGCGTGGGTGTCCTTGCCCTCAACGGCCAGAACACTTTCGCCGGCACGGTTTATATCAATGGTGGCGCGTTGCGGGCCACCGAGGGCGTCGGCCTGCCCCTGGGCACAAACCTCGTCCTCAATGGTGGTGCGTTCGAAACCGGCGTTGACTTCACGCGGGCGCTCGGCGTCACCAATAATACCGTTTCGCTGGCCGGTGCCGCCGGCATCAGCGCGTTCGGCGGGCCTGTCAATGTCACCTTCGCCGGGGCGCCCGCCACGCTGACGTGGGGCATGCCCAACTTCAACCCGACCAGCCTGATTCTCAACGCGCCCAGCGCCGACAGCACCCTGACCTTCGGCCACGGCCTTAACCTCGCGGGCGCCACCCGCACCATCAGCGTCGGCGCGGCCACTGCGGTCGTCGCCAACGCCATTGTCAATGGGCCGGCCCTCGTCAAGGTTGGCAGCGGCACGCTGTTGCTCAGCGGCGCGAATACCTTCACAAACACGTTCATCAACGAGGGCACGCTCAAGGTCGGCGCGGACAACACGCTCTGGACCAACGGCATGGTTAGCTTCGGCGATGTCACCAATGCGCCCAACGGCAGCGGTTCGCTCGACCTCAGCGACTTCAGCCAGACCATTGGTCGGCTGGCAGTCCAGACAACGAACCGGCTGGCGACCAACAGCATCGTCATCGGCGCTGGCCAGCAACTTACCGTCCTTGGCAATGTGCAAGTAGGCGTGAATGCGACGAGTGGTCCCCAGACCACGAACGGAGGTTTCGCGAACCTAGTCATGAGTGGTGCGGGCAGCTTTGTGGTGACCGGCACGTCCTTCCGCATCAGCACCAGCGACAACATCACCAACGGTATCCGGGCGCTGCTCGACATGTCCGGCCTGGCCACGGCCAATATCAACCTCGGCACGGGCGGCTCCTTCCTGCTGGGTGACCTCAACCCGTCGCCGGGCGGCAGCGGCGACGACAGCTCCATGCTGATGCTCGCGAGCAATACGACGATCACGGCAGGCAACCTTGACTTGGGGCCGGGCAGTAGGGCCGTCGGACTACAGGTGATGAAGCTGGGCGACGGCACCAATACCATCAATGTCAACTTCTTCAACATTGGCTCGCCGACGCTTGGCAGTGCGCGTGATGGCGCCACGTTGATGTTCAACTCGGCCACGGGCGAGTTGGTTGTCCGCGCGGCGAACGGGGTCGGCCGGACCACGTTCTATGTTGGAGCCGGCAACGTTGGCACGGCCGCTGCCATGAGCAATACGGTGGATTTCACTGGGCATAATGTTGACCTGTTGCTGGGCATGTTGAACGTGGGCGAACAATCGCGGCAGGGCAACTCGACCAGCAAGTTCTCGTTCGACACCGGTGTCCTGGACGCCAACGGCATGCGAATCGGCAACCGTCCGGCGGGCCAGGGCCGCACGGACGCCGGCTTCGCCGGCATCGTCAATATCGGCGGCGGCGTGGTGACCATTGGCGGCAGCGGCGTCGTCATGGGCACCAGCTACGGCACCAACTACGGCACCAACATGGCCGTCTTGAACATCACCGGCGGTGCGGTCACGGTCGGCAGCAACATCGTCATGTTGACGCAGAACAGCCGCACGAGCGTGGTTTATAGCACCATCAACCTTAGCGGCGGTTCGCTCACCGTCCTTAGCAACATCATCACCGGCACCAGTGTTGCTAACGCCACAACGCACGTGGCCACGATCAACCTGACCGGTGGCCAGCTCGACATGACCGGCCACACCATTGGCGGCGCGGCTGCGGCGAACTTCATTGACGTGCTGAACTTCCAGAGCGGCACGTTACAGAACGTGGCGCAGATCAACAACGGCGCGGCCTTGATGAAGACCAACGCGGGCGTTCTGACCCTCGCGGGCAGCAACAGCTATACCGGGGCGACGGTGGTGACCAACGGCACACTGGTGCTGGCGGGTTACTCCACGGGCTTCGGCAGGCTGGGTGTGACAGGCGCGACCGTGAGCGTTACGACGGGCACCGGCTTCTACAACAACGTGTCGGTGGGCGGCAACGGCGTCGTGGATCTCGGCATCGGCGGCGTGCTGCGCTTTACCAACTCGTTCCTGAACGGCTTGGGTGCGACGCTGGCCATGAACGGCGGCGCGGTGACCAATTCGGCGGCCACCGAAGTGCTGACCAACCTCAGCTCGATTCTGGGCTTGGGAACGATCTCGGCGCTGGTGGACAATCGGGCGGGGGCGTTCATCACCGCTACAGATGGATTGCTGAGGTTGACGGCCGGGTTCGCGAATGCCACGAATGCGGGCACACTGCGAGCATCAGGGTTGGGTGCCAATCTCCAAATTGATAAGCCGTTCAACAATGCCGGGAGTATTCTCGTCAACAATGCGAACTTCACAATGTTGGGGAGCAGCAATCTGGTTGGCGGGTATGTGTTGTTTACCAACCACGCCCAAGGCGTTATCAACGGCACCTACTGGAACTATGGAACGACGCTCGTATTTCAAACGAGCACTCTTACCGTCAACGGCAATCTCCTCAACAGGCCCGGTGGCTTGATCAATATCAACAACAGCAGATTGAACGTCAGGGGACGCATGTTCAACAGCGGCACGATGATTTTCGATCCCATCAGCCCGGGAACGAATTATTACGGTGCCGCAGGACTCTTCAGTCTTGACACCACTCTCAACTCAGACATCAACACCGCGACGGCTATTACGGGTGAGGCGGGAGTTTGGCCGGGGTATCCCCAGGGGTGGCCACTGTGGGATAACTTCTCAACCAATCGCAACGGCACCGTGTTGAACGGCGAGTATGTCTTCTTCACCAACGCAGCGGACAATATCCTCAATCACGATGTGGAGGTGGCCAGCATCCGGAAGTCGGAATCCGTGATGGCGGTCAACAACTTCATGTTCGAGTCGTTCTACGTGGGCGATCCGCTGATCAACAGTAATGGTTACGTGCGGCTGAAAGACGAGTTTAACAACCAGAACGGAAACCAGGATTATCCCGATCCTCTGAATGCCCCTCCAACTCCGAACACCGTGCCGTGGCCGCAGACGGAGATCTTCGCCGCCAGCAACCTGATCGTGGCGCTCAGCGGCTCGGTCCTGGACTGGAACAACCGCAGCGGCTTCGCTTACAACCTCAGCAACAACGGCACGATGTTATGGACCAACGCCGGCAACGCGGCGGGGACGGTCATCCGGCTGGACGTGGTCAACACCTTCACCAACCAAGGCACGATCATGATCAGCAACGGGACGGCGCTGCAATTCTCCAACGCCTTCCTGAACGGCTCGTCGTGGGGCGTGCTCGCGCTCTTCAACGGCGGTGTGCTGACCAATTTCGCCGTCGGCAGCGTGTTGACCAACGCGGGCACGATCTACGGCGACGGTTTGGTGGTGCCGGCGGTGGCCAACGAGGCCGGCGCGACCGTGGCAGCCAACGTCGGCAAGCTGCTGCTGGGCGGCGGCCTGACAAGCAACGTCAATAACGGCACGTTGGGCACGACCAACGCGGGCACGCTCGCGGTCGACAACGCGGCGCTGACGAACACCAGCAGCGGACGGATCGGCCTGATGGGTGGCGTCTTCACCCTGACGGGATCGGGCAGCAACGTCGTCAACCAGGGCGTGATGATGGGCTACGGCACCAACGCTGTGGTGATTGACAACCGCAGCAGCGGCTCCGTGATTGCCACCGGCGGCGTGCTGCGGCTGACGGGCGGGCTGACGAACAATGTTGGCGCGGCTTCCAACGCGGGACTGCTGGCGGCCCTCGGCGCGAGCGCGCAATTGGATGTGACACGGGCGTTCACGAACCTGGGCAGCATCCTGCTCAACAACGCGACAGCGAGCTTCACGGCGCCGCGGGTGGACAACGCAGGACAGATTCTGGGCAACGGCGCGTTCAACGCGGTGCTGAACAACGCGGCCGGCGGCGTGGTGAGCAACGACGGCACGGGCGGGACGTTGACGTTTAATAGCGCCGTGAACAATGCGGGCAACATGGTGGCGCTGAACAACAGCGGCCTGGCGTTTGCGCAGGCGGTGAACAACGCGGCGGGCGCCCTCATTGGCGTGGCTAACGGCGGCGTGGCGACGTTCAACGCTGCCGTGACCAACGCTGCGGGCGGCGTCCTGGGCATGCGCAACCAGGGCACGCTCATCTTCAACGCGGGGCTGACCAATCACGGCGTCCTCGGCTTCGACGTTGCGCTGAATCCGTCCACGGCGATCATCACGGGCACGCTGTTGCTGGGCAGCAGCGGCACCATCAGCATGACGCACAACAACGACACGCTGGTGATGCGCGGCAACTTCGTCAACGGCAGCACGGACACCAACGGGTTCAATATGCGCGATGGGACGATGGTCTTCGGCGGCACGGCGGCGGGTGTGACCAACACCTTTGAGGTGGCGGGCACGAACAAGGGCGCGACCATCACCGGCTTTGTGAACAACATGGCGTTGGGGACGCTGAACATCACCAACCACATCGAGTTCGTGAACAACATCAACAACGGCGGCGGGCTGGGCACGAACGAGAGCCTGTATTTGGACGTTCTGCATCTGTTCAACGGCGCGACGCTGAAGCTGAGCCAGTTGACAATTTACGTCGGGATGGAGTTCATCTACGAGGACAGCAACGGCACCCAGAGATATAGCCTGGGCCAAGGCGGCGTGATTGATCAAGGCTTCGCGACAAGCCACAACATGGTGAATTTGTTCCTGGACGGCGGCGGTCAACTCGTCTTTGTGCCTGAGCCTTCGTCGTGCGCGCTGATGAGCCTCGGTCTGGCGGCCCTGGCGGGTTGGCGTCGCCGCAGAACCGTCTTGAAGCGATAAGCGGAAGCCGTCGTGGAATGTTTGCCGGTCGAAGGTTCGACCCGCTGGTTGTCCGTTCGACTTTTTGGCGCATGCAAACCCGTAGAATCTTCCAAGTTCGTTTCCCCAATCCTTCCAAAACCTGAAGTGCGCCCGACCGCCATTCTTGCTGTTATTAGCCGTTGACCGAAACTGGTTTGCTGATAGAATTCGCAGTAGAAGGAGCCACGGGTGGCATCGTGGTTTTGGAGCAGTATCTGTTCATAAATGAAAAGGTAACTGATGAAAAGAATCCTGTGTGCGTGTGTTCTGATGCCATTCTTGATCCTGAGCGGTTGCCAACAAGGGGGCGTTGCCGGCGGTGTCGCGATCATTGATCTGGACAAGGTCGCGACAGCGATGGGCTGGCTGGACGAGATATCGAAAAACCTCCAATCCGCGGATGCGGAACTTCGCGCCCAACTGGGCGAGGTTTTGCAAAACACGCTCGGTTCCATCGAAGAGGCGAAGAAGCAGGTTGCGGCCGACGCCAAACTCACGCCGGAGCAAATCAAAACTCTTACCGGTGCCAAAGACCCGCAGGAATTGGGCGTGTTGCCTTTGAGCAAGGAGCAACGCGGGAAACTGGTTGAGGCGGTGAACAAGGCCAACGTCGCCTGGCGAACGGCGGTCAACAACTTCCAGCAGGCGCTGCAGGGCCGGCGCGCCAACTTGATTCAGAACTGTCGCGAGAAGATCCGCCCGGCAGCCCGCCGGGTTGCGGCTGCCCGCGGCATGAGCGTGGTGCTCGTGACTTCAGATAATGTGCTTTATTTTGACGCGCAGTCGGCGGACATCACCGAAAAGGTGATTGACGAGTTGCAGCGAACAATGCCTTCCGAGAAAGGGCGGGCTGTCGCACCGAGTCCGGCGCCTACTCCGTCGAGCGCCCGCCCCCCGTCGGCGAAGTGACCAGAAGAAGGCCCGAGATTCCCTATGTAACGGCTATGATTTGAAACTGAGAACTGGTTTCGGTTCTCAGACGTGAGGGCGGTCTATGAAACTGATTCAATCAAGTTGCGACCCTCATCGCATCCGGTGGCGAGAATGGATTGTTGTAGGAGTGCGACGATACAGGAACGCCAGCCTGTCTTTCAGGAAAGCCGCGCTCGCATTCCTGATTACGTTGTATCTCACGACCCCGTCGGTGTTCGCCGCCACCCTCTATTGGGACGCCGGTGGTGGCACCCTCACCAATTGGACTGAGCTCACCAATTGGGACATCTCTCCCGACGGCACGGGTGGAAATCCCGCCGTTGCTCCTGGCGCGTCGGATATCGCGTATTTCAACATCCTCTCCCTCGAATCGGCACAGAACGCGTATTTGGCCGCAAACCTATCCATACAGGGTTTCGTTTTCAATAGCATCGGCACGACGACGATCAGAACCTCTGGCGCGAACCGGACCATCACGCTGGGCATCGGTGGCATCAGCATCAACGCGGGGGCAGGAGTGGTCACCTTCGGGACGACAACTGCAAATTTTCGCATTGGCTTCACCTTGGGCGGTTCACAGACGTGGCTCAACGACTCGGCCAATACGCTAACTCTCAACAACAACAACACCATCGCCCTTGGCGCGAATACGCTCACGGTTGACGGCGCCGGCAACATTACGACTGGCACCGGCGCTATCAGTGGAACTGGTGGAATCATCAAGAACGGCGTCGGCACGCTCACCCTGAGTGCGGCGAACACCTTTACCACCGGAGGGATCACCCTGAACGCTGGGACGCTCATGCTGGGCAACAACGCAGCTCTTGGTGGAGCTGCCAGCGTCTTCACGATCAACGGCGGCACGATCAACGTGAATGCTGCCCGCACGACGGCAAATAACAACAACCAGGTGTGGAATGGCGATTTCACCTTCGCCGGGGCCAATACTTTGTCTCTCGGCTCTGGAACCGTGTCGTTGGGCACGGCCGCAGGAACCAGTCGCACGATTACGGTCAACGCGAGCACATTGACCGTCGGTGGCGTCATCTCTGATGGCACCACTGCGAACAATCTCATCAAGATGGGTTCGGGAATTCTCACCCTCAACGGCGCCAACGCCTACACCGGTGGCACGACCATCTCCGAGGGTGTGCTTTCAATCGGCGTCACCACCGCTCTGCCCGGTTTTGGAACGGGCGGAAGTTATTCCGTTGCCAGCGGCGCAGCCTTGGCGGTCGGAAACTCGGTGGCGGACGGCGACATCACCACGATGCTGGGCACCGGCAACTTTGCCGCGGGTGCGAGCATGGGATTCGATACCACCGCAGGCAATCGGACTTACACGTCCGGTGTGGCCGACACAAGTGCCGGGGCTCTCGGTTTGGTCAAGATCGGCATCAATACGCTCACCCTCTCCGGCGCGAATACCTACACCGGAGTGACGACGATTAGAGCCGGCACCCTTCAGTTCGCCCAAGAGACCTCGCTCTACAACAACACCCAGGCGAGTTGGACTGACGCTAATATTGTGGTCGAGAGCGGCACGACGGCTATCTTCAACGCAGGCGGGGCGGGCGAGTTTACCGCCGGGGACATTGACATTCTCGCGGCGCTGGGAACAAGCACCGGCGGGTTCAAGACCGGAGCCATCCTTGGTCTCGATACCACCGGTGGCGACTTTGCCTACTCGAGCGCGATCGCCAACCCCAATGGCGGGGCCAACACGCGCAGTCTCACGAAGTTCGGCGTCAATACGTTGACCCTCTCCGGCGCGAACAGTTACACCGGGCCGACGACAGTGGGCGAAGGCACGCTGGCTCTGAGCGGTGCCGGTGCGCTCGCGGACACCTCCGCCGTGAATGTCACGGGTGGGACGGCGGTATTTGACATTTCGGGCATTACCGCCAGCAGCGAGACCATTGGTTCCCTCGCCGGCGTCAGCGGTTCTTCCGCGGTGCTCGGTGGCAAGAATCTTACTGCTGGGGACGACAACACCAGCACCACTTTCGCCGGCGTCATCTCCGGCACCGGAGGCAGCCTGACCAAAACCGGGACGGGCACACTGACGCTTACCGCCGCGAACACCTATACCGGGGCCACGGACATCAAGGTTGGCGGAATGACCCTCAGCGGCGCCGGGCAGATCAATTTCTCGTCCGACATTACGATTTACACGGGAAGCACCTTGACACTCAACAACGGTGCCGCCGTTTCCATTGATCGTATCCTCGACACGGCCCCTCTGACCGCCAACGGCGGGACATTCGCATGGACCCACACCGGTGCTGCGGGTATCAACTATGCGGAGACGATAGGCGCGCTGACCAATAACGTCGGTCATTTCAAGATGACAGCCAGCCAGGCGGCGGTCGGACAGACTTCGACGGTGACCTTCGACTCTTTGACGCGCAATACGGGCAGTTCGGCCCTCTTCTCCGGAACCGGCTTGGGGGACAACCTGCAAAACCAAGTCTTCTTCACTGTAGCGCCCACGCTTTCCAACCTCATCATTCCGGGAACCATTGTGCAGCGCGGCACTGTGTATGATCTGGCGGGCTACACGGCGGGTGCTGGATTGCACGCCTTCGGCACGCAGGCGGGGGAGGTTTACGATAATGCCACAGCCAATCCGGGTTGGGGCGCAGCGACCAATGCGCGTCCCTCCGCGACGGTGACGGGCATCAACGCGAACAAGAGCCTCAACTCGCTCGTGCTCGATAACGGCGTGAACCTTGACGGATCCTCGCTCACAGCGGATCGAACCATTACATTTGCGGGAGCGTCCACCATTCTCCAGACCGGTGGCACCAGCAGCAATACCGTCAATGGCACCAGTGAGTATATCTTTGCCTTTGGCAGCACGCAGGCAAAGTTCCACACCGTCGGCACCAATATCATCAACAGAGGTAACGCAACCAACCTCACCGGCACCGGCGGCTTGGTGAAGTCGGGTGCGGGTGTCTTGTTGCTCAAAGCCAGCAGCTCCATGACTGGCAACTACTACATCAATGAAGGTTTCTTGGTAGTCACCAACGCCCTCGCCCTCGGCGGGACGGGGAACATCGTCGAACTAAACGGCGGCTCTCTGAACCTTTATCACTCCACCGGCACGGATTTCGTGCGCGACGTGCGAATCAACGGCAGTCAGGGCCTTGGCGCGATCAATCTCTCCGGCACCTATGGGGCTACTGGCATAGGTGGGGCCACCCATACCTTGGGCAAACTAACCCTCGGCACCTCTACGCAGGATCAGACCATCCAAGTGCGCACCGCTGGCACCCCCTTGGGTGGCGGCGCTTATGCGGACGGAAACCGCGTGTTCAATTTAACCTTCGACAGCGTGACACTGAATGGCAACGGCACGTTTGACATCGCCGACCGCGGCACCGGCGAGGGGCTGCTTACTATAACCGGTCCGATTGACGATGGGGCTGGCGGGGCGGCGCCATTTAGCGTTACGAAGACGAGCAACGGCACACTGGTTCTTAATTCCGGCGCCAACAACTGGACCGGCACCACGAGCATCATTGGCGGTGGAGCGTTGCGCTTGGGTGCCAGCGGCAATCTCCCCAGTGGCAACCTGATTCTCAACGGCGGCTGGTTTGGATCATTGGCCAGTTTTACCCGGGATCTCGGCACGGGCGTCAATCAAGTGCAACTGCCCGGCGGCATTTCTGGTTTCACCGCCGTGGGCACCGGGATCACCAACTCAATTGGCGGCATTGGCACACCCACCGCGCTGACGTGGGGCACCTCGACCTTTGATCCGACCGCCTTGCTACTCGGCGACACTGAACAGACGGCCACCTTGACCTTTGCAAACCCCATCAGTTTGAACACGGCGACGGCCACTGAGCGGAAGATTCAGGTTGATGCCACCGGCACCACCGCTGCCCGCTCGGTGATGACGGGTAACATCAGCGGCACGGGCAGCCTTTACAAGGCGGGTGGCGGCGTCTTGGAACTTACCGGCACGCTTTCCTATGACGGCACCACGCGTGTTGATGGCGGGACGCTGCGGGTGGCCAGTCCGGCATCGCTTCCCAGCGGCAACCTATACCTGCAAGCAGGAAACTCCACCGCTGTCTTGGAGACTTCCGGCACGTTCAACCGCGCGCTTGGTGCTGGCGCCAACGAGGTCAGGCTGGTTGGAAATTCCACCACCGGCAACCCTCGGCCAGGTTTCAGCGCGGTGGGCGGTGACTTGACCGTCAACCTCGGCGGCAGTGGCGCAACCTTGACGTGGGACACGACCTTTTTTGATCCCAATGGGTTGTATTGCACGAATAGTGGTGGTTTGTATTTGCAGACACTCAATGCCACCGGCCTGTTGACTTTTCAGAACAACATAGACCTCAACGGTAATCTCGTCACCGGTCGTATCCCATTCCGGCGCTTCAGTGCTGCCAACTCGATAACAAATACGGGGACACGCGCCGTCATCACCGGCGTAATTAGCGATACCGGCGCCAGTCCCGTCGGCTTCCAGAAACGCGATGCCGGCTTGTTGGTGCTGGCCCCGACGAGCGCGAACACCTACACCGGCACCAACCTGGTCAGTCATGGCACGCTTGCGGCGGTTGATAACTACGGGATTTCCGGCGCCAACCTCTGGATCGCGCCCTCCGCCAACGACGAGCGGCCCAACTTCGCGCCGCAGTCGCCCACATTCACCCGCGCATTGGGGACGGATGCCGGTCAGGTGCAGTTGTCGTCGCCCGGGGCGTTGACGGGCACCGAAAGCGGCTTCACTGCCTATGGGCAGGATGTGATCATAGATTTGGGCGGTCCAGGGGGACCGGAGATCCAGTGGGGCAATGCTGCTGGCACCTTCAGTCCGAATATCCTTCTGCTCAATGAGGGATCGGCCGATCACAAACTGACCTTGGCCAACGGCTTGGACTTGAACAATGCCTCGGCCAACCGGCAGATTAGCGTTCGGTCCGTCACGCCGAGTGATGCGACCGCAGCGGAGATTATTGGTAATATTCGAAACACCGCCGGCAGTTTTGGCGTTACCAAGAGTGCCGCCGGGTTGTTGATTCTGAGCGGCGCCAATACATATAGTGGACCGACGACAATCAACGCCGGCGTGCTGCGGGCGACTGTCGGCGTCGGCTTGCCGACAACTTCGAACCTTGTGCTTACCGGAGGTGTGTTCGAGACCAGCGGCACGTTCGACTGGGCTTTGGGTTCCGCAGCCCAGAATGTCCGGGTGACCGGCAGTGGCGGCGGTTTCAGCGCTGCCGGGGCGTCGGACCTCATCGTGAACCTGGGCGGAGCAAGCGGTCTGCTGACCTATGAGAATGCCGATTGGTTTCCCACCGCGGGGGCCAACACGCTGATTCTCAACGCGGCCAGCGCCAACCACAACCTCGATTTCCAGAATCCGATGGACCTCAATACCAATAATGTCACTGCCCGAACGCGCACCATCCAGGTTGACGCTCAAACGGCCACCTTCAGTGGTGTTCTTAGTAACAGCGGTGCTGCTGCTGCGAACCTTACCAAGACCGGCACGGGCACGCTGGTGCTGGGCAACGCCGCCAATGCTTATAAGGGCGTGACCACGGTTAGCGCCGGCACTCTAATCACCGGAGCGGATGCTCCGAGCGATGCGCCCGGCGCGCTCGGAAATGCCGTCAGTGACGTGCTGATGGGCAATACTTCCGGTGCCTTGGACGCCGTGCTTCTGACCGGCGGCGCCTTTACTGTTGGCCGTGGCATTACCGTGCAGAGCGGCAACACTGGTGTGATCACTTTGGGTGGAAGCACCGCAGGTGCCTCCACCTATATCGGGGCGATCACGCTCGGCACTGCCAGTGGCACCGCGAAGGACGTGACTCTGGTGGCCCTCGCTGGCGGGAGCGTGGAGTTTTCCGGCGCGATCAACGAGAACACCTCGGTTCCGGACAGCAGCGTTACCATCGGCGATGCCACGCATACCGGCACGGTGAAACTGAGTGGGGCAAATCAATACGGCGGCATCACGACAGTTGCCAATGGCGCGACGCTCGATGTAACCGATCTTGGCACAACCGGTGGCAGCTCGGTCGGCAACTCTGCCCGAAGCGATGCGGCCAACCTGATATTGAGCGGCGGCACTTTCAGATACACGGGTGTGGGCGAAACCACGACGCGCCTGTTTACCTTCGATGCCAATGGCGCCACCGTGGATGCCTCCGGCGGCGCGGCGATCATCTTCACGGGCGACAGCCTCGCTGCATCGGGCGCCGGCAGCCGCACCTTGGCGCTGGCGGGCGCGACTACGGACACGAACACCATGCGCAGCGTGATCGTGGATCCTGGCAGCGGTAGCACCTCGCTGACCAAGAGTGGCGCGGGCACATGGGTTCTGAGCGGTGCCAACTCCTACACGGGCGTGACGACGATTAACGGCGGACGATTGACCATTAGCGCCAACACGGGTTTGGGCACGGTCGCCGCAGGCACCACCATCAATGCTGGCGCGTTGGAATTGGACGGCAGTCTGGGGGCCTTGACCATCGGCGCTGAGGCGTTGGCGATCAATGGCACCGGGATCAGCGAGGGCGGCGCGCTGCGCAATCTCAGCGGCAACAACAGCTACGGCGGCGTGATCACCTTGGTGGGCAGCGCGGTCCGGATCAATTCCGACGCCAACACGCTCACGCTCTTCAGCGGCAGCGCCATCACCGGCGACTTCGGCCTGACCTTGGGTGGCGCGGGGAACATCGTTTTGAGCGACGCGTTCGCCCCCGTCACGACGGGCCAGACTCTGACCAAGGACGGCGCGGGCACGGCGACGCTTTCCGGCAATAACACTTACACCAGCGGCACGATCATCAACGATGGCACGCTGCGGCTGGGGGCCGCGGATCGCCTTGCTGATGCGGGCGCGGTTACGGTCGCCAAAGGCACGTTTGACTTGGCCAACAACAACGAGACCATCGCCGCGTTGAACATGGGCGGTGTTACGGGCGCTGCGGCGGTGACAACCGGCAGCGGCACGCTGACACTGGGTGGTAATGTGGCCCTCGATGCGACTGGCAATCCCTCCGGTGCCAGCATCAGCGGCAAGCTGGACCTTGGCGGCGCGACCCGGACGTTCAACGTGGGTGACAGCTCCGGCGCAACGGACGACCTCACGGTTTCGGCGGCCATCAGCGCTGCCAGCACTTACGGTTTGGCGAAGACCGGTGCGGGCGTGTTGGTCCTGTCCGGCAACAACACTTTTGACGGGAAGACTGCGATCAATGGTGGCACGGTCAAGATATCGAGTGAGGGTAATTTGGGGACGACGCCCGGTTCGGCAGTGGCGGATCAGTTGTCGCTGGCTGGCGGCACGTTGCAGAACGCAGCGAGCTTCTCTTTGAGCGCGAACCGGGGGATCACACTGGGTTCGGGTGGTGGCACCTTCAAGACGGATTCCTCTACGACGCTTACCGTGGCCAGCGACATCACAGGTTCTGGTGACTTGAGCAAATCGGGCATGGGCAGACTCATCATCACCAGCGCGAGCACGACCTCCGGAGGGCTGAACATCAATGCCGGCACCCTGATCCTCACCAATGCGAACGGTAGCCTCACCTCCATCACCAATGTGAATGTGAATCCCGACGGTGCCTTGGTGTTGAACAACACGGCTGTCGCGAACAACGGCAACCGTCTCAATGACGCCGCGCCCATCTACCTGAACGCCACATCGGGCAACATCTCCGCGTTCAAGTTTCTGAATGACGCAGCGACAGGCTCCAACTACACCGAAACGCTCGGCGCTCTCTATGTCACCGGCAGCGCCGGCACGGCGGAAATCACCACCTCGCAGGCGGAATCCACGGGCAGTTCGGTCCTGACCTTCACGTCGTTAACCAAGAGTGACGGCACGACACTCAGTTTCATGGGTCTGGGCTTGGGCGACGACATCCGGAACCGCATCCTCTTCACCGTTGCCCCCACGCTCGTGGGCGGGATCATTCCGGGCGCCACGGTGAACGTGTTTGACTCGGCGAGTTACAGCGACACCCTCGGCATCATTCCGCTTGCCGTTTACGACACCACTTACACCACGAACTATCCGGGTGCGGGCAATCCAACGGGTTGGACCTCTGCTACGGTCAATGCGAACCCGGACGGTCCCGTCAAACTGGACGCCAATGTCGCGATCAACTCCCTCAAACTTACTCACGATGAATACAACGCGTATCTTGGAACCGGAACGATAGGTAATCCGGGTATCCTTGATTTGAACGGAAAGCGGCTTGTCCTCGTCAGCGGCACGCTCCGCTCCAGTGGCACGAACGGCGCGCCAGACAGCCAGATCCAGACCGTGGTGGACACCGCCGGTGGAGGCTCCCTTACGGCGGGTGACGCCTTGGGCGGTGGTTCGGGTTCCATTGACCTGACCGTGATCACCGCCACGGGGAACACATTGACCAACTCGGCCGTGATTTCCGACAACAACAGCCAGGTCATCAACCTGGTGAAGGCCGGTCCTGGCATCTTGGTGCTCGCCTCGACGAACACGTTTACCGGCCCGGTTTCGGTCAATGGCGGCACGTTGAAGATCTCCAGTGGTAACGACCGCATCCCGGTTGCTGCGGCGGTGACCCTCGCCGATACCGCGGGCGTTGTTCTGGACCTGGACGGCAACAACCAAGCCATCGCCTCGCTGACGGGCGGTGGCACGGCGGGCGGCAATGTGACGTTGGGCGCGGGGACGTTGACGGTGGGGGATGCCAACAGCACCAATTATGCTGGTGTGATCAGCGGCAGTGGCGCGGTGACGAAGCAGGGTTCGGGTGCATGGACCCTCTCCGGCACCAATACTTACGGCGGGACGACGACAGTGGGCGCGGGCACCCTGAGGTTGGGCGCAACCAACATCATCCCGGACGGGAGCGGCAAGGGCAATGTGAGCGTGACGGGGACGCTGGATCTGAACACATTCAACGAGACGATCAACGGGTTGACCGGCGCCGGCACGGTGGATACGGTGGCGGGCGGGACGCCGACGTTGACGGTGGGCAATAACAATGCGAGCAGCACGTTCAGCGGCGTGATCCAGAACACGGCCGGGACGCTGGCGCTGACCAAGACCGGCGCGGGCACGCTGACCCTCTCCGGCGCTAATACCTACAGCGGGACGACGACGGTAGGCGCAGGCACCTTGCAGTTGGGCGCGGCCAATGTGATTCCGGACGGGAGCGGCAAGGGCAATGTGAGCGTGACGGGGACGCTGGATTTAAACGGCTTCAGCGAAACGATCAACGGGTTGACCGGCGCCGGCACGGTGGATACGGTGGCGGGCGGGACGCCGACGCTGACGGTGGGCGCAAACGATCAGACGAGCGCGTTCGGCGGCGTGATCCAGAATACCGCCGGCGCATTGGCGCTGACCAAGACCGGCGCGGGCGCGTTGACCCTCTCCGGCGTAAACACCTATTCCGGCGGCACGACCTTGAGTGCGGGGCAATTGAACGTAAACAGCACCACGGCCCTTGGCGCCGGCGCCCTGACCATTTTCGGAACGAGCACGCTGGACAACACCAGTGGTGCGGCCCTTACGCTGGCCAACAACAATGCCCAGAACTGGAACGCCGACTTCACTTTCGAAGGGCTGGATGGAGGAACTCATGACCTGAACTTGGGCACCGGCGCGGTCACGCCGAACGCTAACCGCCAGGTGACCGTCAATGCGGGCAATCTCACCGTTGGCGGCATTATCGGCGGCGGCGCGATCACCCTGACAAAAGCCGGCGCGGGCACATTGACACTTTCCGGTGCGAACACCTATAGCGGTCTCACCACCGTCAACGCTGGCATCCTGAAGGTAGGCAACGCTGCGGGATTGGGAGATACTGCCGCCGGCACAATCGTCGCCAGCGACGCGGTGCTCGACCTCAACGGACAGGCGATTGGTGCGGAAGCCGTGAACATCAGCGGCACCGGCATCGGCAGCACCGGCGCATTGATCAACTCCAGCGCCACAGCGGCGAGCCTTGCCGGCGTGTTGACCCTCGACCTGGCTTCCAGCATCGGCGTCATAGGCAACATCACCCTGTCCGCCGGGTTGGCTGGCAGCCAGAGCCTCACCAAGGAGGGCGCCGGCACTTTGATTCTTCAGGCTGCGGCCACGCGTGCCGGAACCGCCACTCTCAACACCACTATCAATGGCGGCAAGATTCGAATCGAGAATGCAACGGCCATGAGCACGGGCACCACGCACGCCACTATCATCAATAGCGGCACCATCCTCGAATTGGCGAATGGCATCACCCTCGACCAGCCCATCTCGCTCAACGATGGCGGCACCGTCCGCTCCGATGGCAGCAACGCGGAAAACGGCAAGATCACCGTGCAGAACACGGGCACACCCTCCGTGACCTTCGCGACCGCTTCAGTTTCTGACATCTTGACGCTTGGCAATGGCGATAACGATCTCACCGGCGGCGTTGCGGGAACGACCCTGAACATCAGCGGACCGGGCGTGGTGCTGATTGGCGGCGACTCGGGCCCGACGCACAATATCATCGGCACTTGGACAGTCGCCTCCGGATCCACGCTGCGGATTCAAAGAGGGACGGACGCGCTTCTCGGCAACGTTGCCAACGGCGTGATCCTCAATGGCGGAACGTTCTCGCTGCTCGCGAACTCGGATTTCAATCCGGTTACGAATCGTGTGTTTACGCTTGGCGCCAGTGGCGGCACGATCGAGGTTGGCAGCGGGCGCATCATCACCTTTGACGATGCCAATCAACTCACCGGTTTGGGATCGCTGACCAAGACCGGCGCGGGCACAAATACGATCTCAGCCGCGCAAAACTATGGTGGAAACACTTTCATCAATGGCGGCTTCCTGCAGGCTGGCGACACCTCCGCTCTAAGCGCCGGCAACATCACCTTTGGCGGTGGCGCGCTGCAATACACCGCGAACACCGCTAGCACCGACTGGGCCACGCGTTTCAAGAACAGCACGTCGGCCGTTGCCTTGGACACCGGCGGGCAAACCGTGACCTTGGCTGGCATCATTGACAACAGCAACACGGGTGGCCTCACCAAGTCCGGCTCGGGCACGTTGACCCTCTCCGGCGCGAACACTTACACCGGGGTGACAACGTTGAGTCTTGGAACTGTGAACCTCGGTATTGCAGAAAGTGCTGGGGTTTCCGGTCCTTTGGGCAACTCGATCGCGGCCAATCCCGGCTCCATCGTTTTCAGCGGCGGCACGCTCCAATACTCCGCAGTCAACCAGAATGACTACTCCGGCCGTTTCAGCACGGCGGCTAACCAGGGCTATAACGTGGATACCGCCGGGCAAAACATAACCTGGGCTGCCAACCTGATCAGTCTCGGCGGCACTTTGACCAAGAGCGGCGCCGGCAAGCTGACTCTTCCTGGCGTGAACACCTACACCGGGGTGACGACGATCAACGGCGGCATCTTGGCCGTTACGGGATCCCTCAACAACGGCGCGGGCACCACCAGCATTGGCAGCGCGGCCGGCACCAAGGGTATGCTCTATGTGCCCGCGGGTGGCAGCTACGTGACGACAGCGTTTACCGTCGGAAGCAATACGAACGGTGTCGGTTCCATTGTCATCAACGGCGGCACCGTAGCGACCACCACGCCAACCATCACGTTAGGGCTTGTCAGCGGCAACGGAGGCTATGGCGGCTTCTTCATGTCTGGCGGCTCGTTCTCCACACGTCGCTTTGATGGCGGGACCAGCCTGGTTCCCACGGCGGTGAGTGTGAACCAGATTTCAGGCGGCATGTGGAACAACAGCGAATACATCCTCCTTCGCAACGCCCTTAGTGAATTCACGATGACCGGCGGGACGGTGGATCACAGCGGCGCAAGCAATCCGATTGCGGTGGGTGAACTAGGAACTGCGGCCACGTTGACGGTCGCTGGCGGCTTGCTGAACAACACCGGACAATCCGTGGCCTTCGGACGCATTGCATCGTCGGTTTCCTTTGCCACCCTCAACTTGGATGCAGGCACCTTGTTGACCGCCAACATTGCTGCAACGGCGGGCAACATCATTGGCGCGGGCGCTGCTCGCGTCAACTTCAACGGCGGCACTTTGAAGGCCAGCGCGTCTTCCGCCACCTTCCTGCCGTCCGGAGTCACTGCTGCGTATGTGAACGGAGCCTTCGGGTCCTTTACGGGCGGCGCCGTGGTGGACGACAATGGTTTCGCTATCACCTTTGCCGAGCCATTGCTTGCGCCCGGCGGCAACGGCGTGTCCGGCTTGACGTTGAACAATGCTGGCAGCGGCTACATTGGATCCCCGTATGTGGAAATCACCGGTGGCGGTGGCACTGGGGCCACCGGTTATGCCGTGGTGGATCTTGATCCAGACAGCCTAACCTTCGGTCAACTGACGGGTGTGGTGCTGAGCAATCCTGGTGTTGATTACACTGGCACGCCGACCATCAATCTGATCGGAGGCGGCGGCACCGGCGCGGATGTGACAGCTTCCGGAACGGCGGCGAACACCTCGGGCGGTCTCACCAAGAACGGCTACGGCTCCCTCACGCTCATAGCTACCAACACCTATGCGGGTGCGACCCTCGTCAATGCCGGTTCATTGGTGTTGGGTTCGACGAGCGACCTTGGCGGTTCCTACGCTCCCCTCGGCACCAACACGCTGACGCTGGCGGGCAGCGCCAGTTCCATCGGGCCGACCAACATTCTCGACCAGAGCTTCCTGGATTGGCTCAACAACCGGATCACTGCACTGCACACCGGTGCGGTGGTGATGGCTGTCGGCAGCAGCAGCGACCTCGCCTTCACCGGCGCGAACCTCACCAACGCCTTCCTCGGCGGTGCTTATGCCACCCCGTCCATCTTCAGCGGCGCGGTCACCAACTGGGGTGATGGCGGCGGCAATGTCCGCCTCGGCGGCGGCGCTGGCTGGCTGACCTATGCGCCCGCCATCGGCAGCGGCACCAACGTCCTCATCGGCCCGGTCAACGGCAACCCGCTCAGCGTCGTGCAATTGACGGCGAGCAACGACCTTGACGGTCCCATCATCGTCCAGTCCGGCTCGCTGTTCATCAACAACATCACGAATTTCGCGTTGGGCGCTCCCGGCAACGGCCTGATCCTGACCAACGGCGGCGGGCTGAGATCCTCCAACAACTTCTTCCTCAACCGGGTCGTTACTCTCGCGGCTGGCGGCGGCGTCATCGGCGTGGACGCCGGTAGCACGCTCTATGTCACTGGCCAGATCAGCGGCACCAGCCTGACCAAGGTCGGGGTGGGCACGTTGATGATGTTGGGTGCCCCCAGCTACACCGGCGGCACCTTCATCACCAATGGCGTGTTCAGCATCGGCAACGAGGTAAATGCGGGTGGTGTCAACAAAGCCATCAACTTTGTAGGCGGCACGCTACAGGTGCGCGGCACGAACATGACCAGCCTCGATAACATGGTGGTCAACTGGACCAATTCCACCGCCGGCAACGGCTTCAACGGTGGTTTGGACATCAACAACGACGGCAACACCTTCTTCATCACCAACAACATCATCAGCGACGGTGCCCTGACCAAGTCCGGCAACGGTTTGTTGGTGCTCAGCGGAGACAACGCCGGCCTCCAGCGGCTTGTGGTCAGCGGGCCGTTGCTGATCACCAACAGCACCGCCCTGGCCGGCGGCTCCAACGTGGTCCTCTCCGGCGGCTCGCTGCAACTGGGCAGCAACGTCGTCACCGCCCCCCGCCTGTTTGTGATCAGCGGCAACGGAACCGGCCCGGCCAACTTCAGCAACAAGGATGGCGCGCTGCGCAGCGTCAACGGCATCAATACCAACAGCGGCACGATCATTCTGGCCGCTGCAGCCCGCATCCGGGCCAATGCCGATAGCCAGCTCTACTTGGAAGGTGTAATCACCAACGCCGGATACCTGCTCACCTTCGCCGGCTTTGGCGAAATCATCTCCCGCGGCGGAATTTACGGCACCGGCGGCATCCTCAAGGAACGGGCAGCCACGGTGACGTTGGAGAATCTCGCCACCAACGCCTACGGCAACACCTCCATTGAGGCTGGGGCGCTCCAGCTCGATTACGGCGCCGGTGCCAGCATCGTCAGCAATCTCGTTGCGCCCAACTCCGTGCTGAGCCTTGGCGCGGCGGGATTCAGCCTCACCACCGGCGGGACGCTGATTGTTAACGGCCCATCTGTTGCCGGTGGCGCCATTACGCAGAGCTTTGCGAGCGTGACGATCCAAGCAGGCAATAATGCAATTATCGTCAATACCAACAAAGGCAGTGTCTTCCTCAACCTCGGCACGAACATCGTGCGTGCGGTCGGCGGCGGCATTCTGGACCTGACGCTGCCGGGCGGGAGCGGCGGGATTACCACGGCACTCTCGAATAACTACGCGGGCCTGCTGAGCAGCAACAGCGTGTTGGTCACCATTGACAACACCGATTGGGCGATGGCCACCAACGTGGGTGGTTCACTGTCCAAAATCACCAACTACGACGGCTACACTTCGGTGGCGATAGGCAACCCGATGGGGAATGAAAGCAATACCAACGTGCGCATAGGCGGAACCACGGCTGGCGCGGTCACATTGGGCGCGGCGGTGACTTCAATCAACACGCTGGCGGTGACCAACACAGCGGCGACCACCAACGATCTGGTTGGCCAGACGCTGCGATTGGGGCAGACCGGCGGCATCCTGCTGACGCCCACGTCGGGGGGGCTGACCATCGGCACCAATCTTAACGACGGTTTCCTGACCGCCGGTGGCGGCTACAACGATGCCGCGGGCGAGCTGGTGTTCATCAACAATTCGGCCAACGCCCTCACGGTCAATTCCGCCCTCGCCAGCAACGGCACGGGCGCCTTGACGGTGACGATCAACGGCAACGGCGCGGTCAACTTTGCCGGCAACAACAACTTCAACCGGCTCTACGTCAACTCCGGCACCAATGTCACTTTCTCCAACACCAACATCATCTACAGCGCGAGTCCGCTAACAATCCGCGGCGGCACGGTGACCTTGTTGGAGACGAGCACGAACCTGTTCGTTGGCGGCCACACGTATATCAACGCCGGCGCCCTCAACATCAACGGCCCGGTCACGTTTGGGATTATCGGGGGCGCAAGCTCCACCAGCAACAGCCTCGTGGTTGGCAGTGGAACGGATGATCGGGGTGTGGTTTCGGTGATGAGTAATGTGGTTGTGAGTTACCAGACGTTGCTGGGCAACGCGGCTTTGTCGGCGGGCGCTCTCTATCAGGGCGGTGGAGTCTATTCCAACGTCAGCAGCGTTTACATTGGCAGCGCTGCGGGCGGCTACGGCTACATGGGCTTGACCGACGGAACGTTCATAAGTATCGGACAAACTCGAGTGAGCAGCGCTGGTGTCGGTGTGACGGAACTGTTTGGCGGGACGTTGGAGAGTGCCGGCGTCATCATGTCTCGCAGCCCGGGTGGTGTAGGCGTTTTGAACGTGTTGGGCGGACGTTTTGCTGTTAGAAGCACCGGCGTTCTGACCATGGGCTACAATGACGCGAGCGGGGGCTTGGTCTTTAATACGATCACCGTCAAGAACGGCGCCTTGGATTTGGCCACTGGCAGCACGAGCAAGATTCTCGACATGGGCTTCGTTCCTACCGCTGGTGCCGGCGCCACCGGCATCGTCAACGTCCTCAGTGGCGGCTTGCTCGTGGTCAACAAGATCGGTGCCACCCGGCAGGGGGCCACGTTCCTGAACTTCGACGGAGGCACGCTCAAAGCCAATCCGGGCACGACGGTCGGAACCACCTTCATGACGAATGGCCTCGCCGGTGCTTACATCTATTCCGGCGGCGCCACTATTGATTCGGACACCAACGTCATCGCCATCGCCCAGCCGTTGCTGGCCCCGGTCGGCTACGGTCTGACCAACATCGTCGTCAGCCGCCCCGGCGAAGGCTACATCGGCGCGCCTGCCGTGATTATCAGCGGCGGTAGCGGAACCGGTGCGACGGCGATCGCGCAGATGGACCTGATAGCAGGCACCATCACCAACATCCTCATCACGAGCATGGGTTCGGGTTACCTTTCCAACGACGCGTTGAACATCACCTTGCTCGGCGGCGGCTTCTCACGGCCCGCCGATATCGGCGCATTCACCTTCGGCCAGAACGTGAGCGACGGCGGGCTGATCAAGACGGGCATGGGCACGTTGATCCTGTCGGGCGCCAACACCTACGGTGGTGGCACACGGATCAACCAGGGCGCGGTGCGGTTCGCTACGGACAATGCAGTGCCGGGCAGCGGATGGGTGATCGTCAACAGCGGCGCGGCCGTGTCCCTGGGAACCGATGCCGTCAACAGCGTCCTACTGCCCCGCGTGGCGCAGTATTCTGCCGGCGCGCTGGGCTTGCTGGACACCAACGTCAGCGAGAACATTGACTTCAACGGCAACGCAGGCGGACAGCCGATGACCAACCTGATTCTGGCGTCGGCGAGTAACCTGACCTACGCCGGCACCTACACGCCGTTCCAGCTCGGCGGCGTCAATCAATACCGTCTCGGCGCTTTCACCAATCGCACGTTCACTTTCACCAACGCGATCACCGACGGCCAGAACGGCGGCGCGGCGGGTGCCATCGTGGAGATCAACAAGGGTGGCAGTCTGCTGAGCGGTGCCGTGGTTTTGGGCACCAACAACACTTATACCGGCGGCACGTTCGTTTATGGTGGCGCGTTGATGCTCATGGATGAGAGCGGCCAGTTCGGTAGCGGTCCGGTCAGCCTCAACAACGGCAACCTCGTCTTCAACAACAGCAATATCCTGACCTTGAACAACAACGTCACCGGTGGTGGTGCGGTCATCATGATGGGCACGGGTTGGGCGATTCTGAATGGCATCAACACCTACGGCGGTGGCTCTTTCGTTACCAACGGCTTCCTGGTCTTCAACACCACCAATGCCCTGCCTGGCAGCAGTTCGGTCTATGTGGATTACACCGGTGCGGTTGGACTGAACACTAACGACATCGGCGTCAATGCCGGCATCAACGACGCGTTGCTGCCGCGCATCCCGCAGTCCTCGGCCGGCGCGCTGGGCCTGTTGGAGACCAACGTGGCCGACAATGTGGACTTCAGCGGCGCTGCGGGCGGACAGCCGATGACCAACCTGATCCTGGCAGGAGCGACCAATCTGACCTATACCGGCGCCTATACACCGTTCGCCATCGCCGGCACCAACGTTTATCACTTGGGCGCGTTCACCAACGCCACGTTCACCATCCCGGTCCTCCTGACCAACAACGCGGGTGGCAGCGGCGTGCTGTTGGTCGGCACCACCAACATCCTGCTGGGCGGGACGGTGGCCCTGACCGGGGCAAACACCTATTCCAACGGCACCTACCTTTTGGGCGGCACGTTGAACATCAACGCTGATGGTGCGCTCGGCTCGGCACCGTTGATGCCAACGACCAACGTCACCTTCGTGAGCAGCGCGACGTTGCAGTTCGCCGTCAGCATGAATCTGGACGCCAACCGGGCGTTCTCGCCCATGGGTGGCACGGGCACGTTCGACACGCTGGCCAACACGGTCGTCATTCCCGGCAACATCACTGGCGACGGCTCGATCAACAAGATCGGCAGCGGCACGCTCATCCTCAACAACAACACCGACACCGTCCAGTTCCTCACCGTCAACACGGGCACGCTTTGGCTCTCCAACACGTTGTTTACCGCCACGGGTGTGTTCGCCAACGGTGCCATCATCGTGGGCGATAGCGCCACGGACAACAACGCCGCATTGATCGTGGATACCAATTCGGTGGTAGGCACGACCGCCGGCGTCAATACCCCCTTCACGGTCGGCAACTACGGCTCCGGCAACACATTGATCGTTACCAATGGTGGTGTGGTCTATGCCGGCACAACGAACTATCCCGGCTTCTGGATGGGTAATCAGGTCGGCAGCAGCAGCAATCTAGCCATCGTCATCGGCACCAATTCGTTGATCGCATCGGGTGGCCGCGTGCTGGTGGGCGACGATGGTTCGTTCAACACGATGCTGATCCTCGACGGCGGCACGGTAAGCAACGCCAACTACTTTGAAGTGGGCCGGGTGGGCACTGCCAGCAACAACCTGTTGGTCGTGTCGGGCGAAGGGTCGTTGCTCACCAACTCCTCGACCGGCATCATCATCGGCGAGTCTGGCGTCGGGAATATGGCCATCTTCACCAATGGTGCCCGAGGCCTCACCGCAGGCGCGGTTATCCTTGGTTATGGCGTGGGCAGCCACAACAACACGCTGGAGATTATCGGCACGAACACAGTGGTCAGCGCCGTCGGTGAGGTGCAGATTGGCGGCGGCGGCACCATACGCAACGGCGGCCCGACGAATAACACGTTGATGATTCTCGATGGTGGCGCATTGATCAATGCAAACTGGGTCACGGCTGGCCGGTTCAGCAACGCCAGCGATAACTTGCTGCTGGTTTCTGGCGAAGGGGCCTTGCTCAGCAACACTGTCAACGGCATTATCGTAGGCAACTTCGGTCGGAACAACACGGCCATCATCACCAACAGTGCCCACGTGGTGACGTTAGGCCGGTTCATTCTGGGCTACGCTTTGTCAGGCAACAACAACTCTCTCTACGTTGGTGGAACAGGCTCGGTGTTGAATGTTGCCAGCCACATCCAAGTTGGCACCAACGGAACCAGCAACCTCATGGTCGTCGGCAATGGCGCCAGTGTGACAGGCGCGGCAATCTTTGTGGTTGGCGCGGCCAGCAGCGCCGACAATAACACGGTGATCATCACTGATACTGGGACGGTGGTATCAATCGCCAGCGAATTGCGCGTGGGTGAATTGGGCAGTAGTAACACGACCATGATTCTCACCGGCGCGACCGTGAATCTGGCAAGCTGGGTCCAGGTAGGCCGGGGGGCGGGCGCAGCCGACAACCTCCTGCTGGTGTCCGGCGAAGGCGCGTGGCTGAACAACACCGCCGCCGCCAACGGGATCATCATTGGCAACTCTGGCGCGAGCAGCGTCGCCATCATCACCAACAGCGCCCGCGTTAATGCCCCGCGCCTCGCCCTCGGCTTTACCACCACTAGCACGAATAACTCGGTCTTCGTTGGTGGCGCGGGCACGCTGTTGCAGATTGGCAGCGGCGGCATCCAGGTCGGCAACGACGGATCGTTCAACACGATGTCGGTGGGCGACGGCGCCACGGTTACCAACACGGGCTCGCTGCAAATCGGAAGCTTCAACTTCACCAGCAACAACATGCTGACAATCAGCGGCGCCAACACCCGGTTCTATAATGGAGGCGAGACCTGGCTTGGCGCTACCGATGCGCATCACAACGTGATTCAAATCCTTGACGGTGCGGAGATGACCAACACCAGCTTCTTCCTTGTGGGACGGCGCGCTGGAGCGGACAACAACACGTTGATCGTGGACAACGCTTCGCTATACAACGGAGGCAACGCGCTCGCCGTGGGCGGCGGCGCAGGAATCGGCAACGTGGGCATCTTCACCAACAGCGCCCGGGTGTTGGCGCTGGAGTTTAACGTGGGTCGGGGCACAGGCGGCACGAACAACGTCGCTTACATCGGTGGAACCGGCACGCTTCTGCGGGTTACCGGCGCCAACGGCATTCAGGTTGGCCGGGGCGATGCCTACAACTCCCTCTACGTCGGCAACGGCGCCGTCGTCACCAACGCAGGCGTCCTCTTTGTGGGCGCCTCTGCCATTGCCTCCAACAACCTGCTGCAAATCACCGGTGCCGGTTCGCGGTTTTGGGTGGGCGGCGACGCGACACTGGGAGAATCCGCCGCGTCGTTGGTGGAGGGCAACCAGATGGTCCTCGACAGCGGCGCCACTGGCGTCATCAGTGGCAATCTGACCGTCAGCACCAACTCTGTCCTGCGCAACCTCGGCACGGCGGCGTTCCACCTTGGGGGCAACTTTGACAATTTATCCACCAACTTCGCCCAGAACAATTTCAGCGGCACATTCATCTTCAGTGGCACCTCTGGAGCCGAAGTCAGGACGCAACAGGTCGAGGTGGCCAGCGCCCGCCTTGCCCTGGCGGACATGGGCACGACCAACTTCGCCTACGGCGCGTTCCAGGTGGGCGACCCGCTGACCGGCAGCAATGCCTACGTGCAACTGGCCGATGACCG
>JBAYFL010000040.1:0-41112 GCA_041667205.1 Verrucomicrobiia bacterium
AACTGGCAGGGCAAGCCACTCACCGTCGCCGACCGCAAGTTCGAGTTCGGCTTCTGGGTCCACGCCAACAGCGAGTTGACCTTTGCGCTCGACGGCAAATACGAGCGGTTCGAGGCGTTCGTCGGCGAGGACAAGGCGCGCCTCGGCGGCAAGCTGCGCTTCAAGGTGCTCTCGACGCCCCCGCCGCTGCCGGTGTGTTGGGTGGACATCGTGCGCGACTTTCCGTTGCAAGCCGGCTGGCTGCGCGCCGACGCCGGCGCCGACGGCATCGGCGGGTGGTTCGGTAAACGCGAGACCGGCGCGCTGGAGCAGGAGATTCTCACCATCGCGTTGAAGGACACGCCGCAGGATTCGCCGTTGCAGGCGGAACTCAACGCGCTCGTTGTGGCGAAGGCCAGCGCGGGCGACACTCGATGGCTCGAACTCTACGGCCGGATCTGCCGCCACCGCGATTGCGCCGCGATGCTGAAATCGCTCGACAGCGCCGACCTGAAAGCAGCGTTTGAGAAGGAACTCGCCGTGCTCGTTGCCACCAAGGCTCCGGCCGAGGACGCGCGTTGGAATGAGTTGCGCGCCCGCGCGACGCAGGCCGCCGAACTCGACCACCAGTTTGCCACGCTCGAATTCGACATCAAGCAACGCGTCGTGCTCAGCAAAGCCACCGGTGAGAGAGCTTGGAACGGCACGCGCTACGTTCCCACTGAGCGCTCGACCGCCGACGAAATCGCCAAGCAGACGTTCAACAGTGCATCGCTCGTGCTCGACAGCGACCGTGACCCCGCCGACGTCGTCGCGCGGCGGACGGCAGTGTTGCTGGCTGACCTGAAGAAGACGGAAGCCGCGCCGAAGCTCGCCACCTTCGACGCGCCGCTGGCGAAGCTGCAAAAGGCCGCGACCGACACGCCCGTCACCGACATCGCCGTGCGACGCGCGCTCCACCACGAGATATGCAAGCTCCGCCGGCAGATCGCGTTCGCCAACCCGCTGCTCAACTTCAAGGACCTCGTCTTCATCAAGCGCCATCGCACCTTTTATCAACACATGTGCGACCAGTTCTACGGCATCTGCCAGAATCCTGGCGGTGGCCTCTACGTGCTGGAGAACGCGTTCAGCGAGAAACCGGCGGTGCACGACGTGCTCGCCAGTTCCGTCTGCGAGACCGGCCGGCTCAAAGGCGAGAAGCTCAGCGGCGGCAGCGTGCTGAAGCCCGACCTCCGCTACGACGGCCAGAAGACTTTCACCGGCGAGGACGCCGAGGGCGGCTCGTTCCTGTCGCCCGCGCTCTCGCCCGACGGGAAACAGATCGCGTTCGCCTACGTCGAGCGCAAAGGCGGCAAGGATCAGATTTTCCACGAAGACCCGGCGCGCGGCCACTGGGATGCGCAGCGGAGCTATCACGTTTTCAAAGTGAACGTGGACGGCACGCGCCTCCAGCAGCTCACTGACGGCACGTGGAACGAATTTGACCCGTGCTGGCTGCCGAACGGGCGGATGGCGTTCATCAGCGAGCGTCGCGGCGGCTACCTGCGCTGCGGTCGCGCCTGCCCGCTCTACACGCTCTACGACATGAACCCCGACGGCAGCGGCATCAACTGCCTCAGCTTCCACGACAGCAACGAATGGAACCCCAGCGTCAGCCACGACGGCCGCATCGTCTGGACGCGCTGGGATTACGTGGATCGCCACGGTTGCATCGCGCACATGCCGTGGGTCGTGACGCTCGACGGCCGCGACCCGCGCCCGCTCCACGGCAACTACGCGCCACGGCAGGCGCGGCCCGACATGGAGCTTTACGTGCGGCCGATCCCCGGCTCGACGAAATACGTCGGCCTCGCCGCGCCGCATCACGGCCAAGCTTACGGCTCGATGATCATCATCAATCCGCAGGTCGTGGATGACGACGCGATGGGGCCGGTGCGGCGCTTCACGCCGGAGGTTGGTTTCCCGGAGAGCCAGGGCGGACGACAGGCCTACAGCACGCCGTGGCCGCTCAGCGAGAACTACCATCTCTGCGTCTATGACGCCGCAGCGACCGGCGCGCCCATCCGGCGTGCCGGCGAGAACTACGGCATTTACCTCGTGGACGCGTTCGGCAACAAGGAGCTCATCTACCGCGATCCCGACATCGGCTGCATGAACCCGATTCCGTTGCGCGCGACGCCGCAGCCCGCTGCACCCGCCTCGATTCTCGCGAGCACGCAAGCAACGGCCCCCGCCAACATCCGCGACAAAGGCGAAGCGACGATGGCGGTCGTCAACGTCTATGACAACCAGAAGGGTTGGGCCGAAGGCACGAAGATCAAATCGCTCCGCGTCTTCCAGTTGTTGCCCTGCGCTGTGCCGAGCGGCGGCATGCGCCCACACGAAACCGGCAAGCGCATCGCCGAGGCGGGCGATTCCATCGTGCCGTGCCGCTGGGTGCTCGGCACCGTGCCGGTCGAGGATGACGGCAGCGCGCACTTCAAGGTTCCCGCCTACCGCGAGCTTTTCTTCCAGGCGCTCGACGAACGCGGCATGGCCATCACCTCGATGCGCTCAGCCACCAGCCTCCGCGACGGCGAGAAGCTAGTTTGCGGCGGCTGCCACGAGCACAAGTCGCAGGCGACGAAAGTGCCGGCGGCGATCCCGCTGGCGTTGCGGCGCGCGCCCTCGATGCCGACGCCCGACGTGGACGGCTCGCATCCGTTCAGCTACCCGCGTCTCGTCCAGCCAGTCCTCGACCGCAACTGCGTGAAGTGCCACGAAGAGAACAAAGCGAAGAAAGCGCCGGCCCTCACCGCCGAGCCGGTCGCGAACAAGTTCTACGCCTCCTACAACAACCTCGTAAAGTTCGGCTTCACCGCCTACGGCGACGCCTACCGCACGCTCAACGGCAAGTTTGGCGCGCGCGCCTCGAAGCTCATTGAGATGTTGGAGAAGGGCCATCACGACGTGAAGCTTTCTCAGGAGGATTTCCACCGCCTGACGCTCTGGATTGATTGCTGCTCAATGTTCTACGGCGTCTTCGAGAAGGAGCCGGGCGAAGCGCAACTGCGCGGCGAGATCGCGCAGGCGATTTTGGAGTAACGTAGCCGCGTCACTCTGTGACGCGGTTGTTTTCAGTCTGGAGTTTGCCGGGACCAGCCCGTAAAAAGGCTGTTCCCATTTCTTAACCAAAGGAGACAAAGAAAAAATGAAGAAGACCACCCTGTTGTTCCGCAATCTCGCCCTGCTCGCCACCGTCGCGGCGCTGTCGGGCGCCACCGCCGCCGAACCGAAGAAAGCCGAGCTGCTCGTCGCGTTCCCCGACTACGTCAACACGCCCGACGGCATGGCGCTCTTGAAGGACGGCAGCATCGTCGTCTCCGTGCCCAACTTCAACGACGAGACCAAGCCGCCGCTCTTGATGCGCGTCACCGGCAGCGCCGGTAAGGCCAAGACCGAGAAGTTCTACGAGTTCCCGAATCCGTATCCGGGCCTGCCGCAGGGCCTCGACCGCATCTCGCCGATGGGCATCGTGCAGGCGCCGAGCGGCGACATCTACTTCGCCGACATGCAAATCCGGAAGGACATCAGCCAGAAGTCGCGCCTCTGGCGGCTCGTGATGAAGGGCGGCAAGCCGCAGAAAATGGTGCTCGTGGCGAAGAACTTCAACGTCGCCAACGGCCTCTGCATTCGCGGCGGCTATCTCTACATCACCGACTCGGTCCTCGAACCCGGCGCCAATCCGTTCCCCAGCGCCGTCCTGCGATTCAAGCTCAACGAAGAGAACGTCGAGTTGACCACGCCGCTCAAGAACGATCCGCACATCATCACGACGTTTACGAGCAAGAAGATGCAGTGGCCGTTCGGTGCGGACGGCATTGACTTCGACAACCAGGGCAACCTCTACGTCGGCCTGTTCGGCGAGGGCCAGATGTTCAAGATCACCTTCGACAAGAAGGGTAACGTCGTCTCCAACACACTCTTCGCCGAAGCCACCGGCAAGCTCATCAACTGCGACGGCATGCATCTCGACAAGCGCACCAACAAGCTCTACATGGCCGACTCCGCCGCCAACGCCGTGCAGGTCATTGACTGCAAGACCGGCAAGGTCGAGACGCTCGATTCCAACGAGGACACGCTCGACAAGCGCACCGGCGGCATGGATCAGCCCTGCGAGGCGCTCGTGCGCGGCAAGGAGATTATCGTCAGCAACATGGACTGGCCGTTCCCCGGCTTCAAGAACACCAAGTGGCAGCAGCCCGCGACGCTGTCCGTCATCAAGCTGAAGAAGTAAACGCAGCGGAGTAGTGGAGTGGTGGAGTAATGGAGTGATGGTTCCCATCCCCGGCACTCCAACACTCCACTGCTCCAACACTCCAACCCCCATGAACCTTCGTTTCGACAACAAAACCGCACTCATCACCGGCGCGGCTGGTGCCATCGGCAAGAGCATCGCCCGCGGCTTCGCCGAAGGCGGCGCGCGCGTCTTCATCACCGACATCACCCAGGCCAGCGTTGACACCGCCGTCGCGGAACTCAAATCCGACCGCGCCCAGGCCGCCGGCCTCGCCGCCAACGTCACCAAGGAAGCCGAAGTCAAAGCCGTCGTGGACGCCGCAGCCAAGTTCGGCGGTGGCGCGGTGGACTTTTTGGTTAACGTTGCTGGCGTTGTCGGCCAGGGCAAGGTCGAGGAGATCACCGAAGCCGAGTGGGACCGCGTCTTTGGCGTGAACTGCAAAGGCACATTCTTCTTCACCAAGCACGTCGTGCCGCTGATGAAGGCCAAGAAGTTCGGCAAGATCGTCAACTTCAGTTCCAAGAGCGGCAAGACCGGCTCGGCGATCATGAGTCCCTATTCCGCTGCGAAGGCCGCCATCATCGGATTCACGCAGGCGCTGGCCTACGAGCTGGCCGACTTCGGCATTACGGTGAACTGCCTCTGTCCCGGGATCACCGACAACACCGGCGTCTGGGCCAACGTCAGCGCCGGTTACATCCAGAACCTCGGCAAGAGCCGCGACGAAGTCGTCAAGCAGTTCACCTCCAAGGTTCCGCTCAAGCGTCTGGCGCAAATCCAAGACATCGTCGCCGTGACGCTCTTCATGTCGTCAAGCGGTGCCGACTACATGACCGGCCAGGCCATCAATGTTACCGGCGGAAGAGAGATGCACTGAAACGGCGGAGTAATGGAGTTGTGGAGTAATGCTCCGAACTCCATCACTGCATTACTCCATCACTCCATTACTCCAATCATGAAGACCTTCACCCCAGCCGAAGTCGCCGCGACCATTGACCACGCGGTGCTCAAACCCAACTTCACCGACGCCGACATCGAGAAGCACGCCAAGATGTGCATCGCGCGCGGCGTGAAAAGCATGTGCGTCCGGCCGTGCGACGTGGCGCTCGCCGCGAAATGCCTCGCCGGCAGCAAGGTGCTCGTCTCTGTCGTCATCGGCTTCCCCCACGGCCATCACCGGCCGGAGGTCAAGGCGCTCGAAGCCGAACTGGCCATCAAGGATGGCGCGCGTGAACTCGACATGGTCATGAACATCGGCAAGTTCCTCGCCGGTGACTACGACTATGTCCGCCGCGACATCGCCGCCGTCGTCGCCGTCGCAAAGCCGAAAGGCGTGCTGGTGAAGGTCATCCAGGAAAGCGGCTACCTCACACTCGACCAAGTCGCCAAAGCCTGCCAGATCACCGAGGAAGCCGGCGCGGACTTCGTGAAGACCTCCACCGGTTTCGGCCCCGGCAGCGCGACGCCGGAGATCATCGCCGTCATGCTCAAGACCGTCGGCGGCCGGCTTGGCGTGAAACCTTCTGGCGGCATCCGCGACTGGAAGACCGCCGTCGGCTACTTGGAACAAGGTGCGAACCGCCTTGGTGTTGGTTCCACGGAAGCAGTGCTCGATGGAGGTGCCGCCAGTGGCAACTATTAAAGCCGTCGTCTATCACGGCCCGCTCGACGTGCGTTGCGAGCAGGTGCCGATGCCCGCGTGTGGCGCGGACGAAATCCGCGTGAAAGTGGACGCCTGCGCGGTCTGCGGCTCGGACTGGAAAGCCTACAAGTCCGGCAATCCGCGCATGAAGCCGCCGATCACCATCGGCCACGAGTTCACCGGCCTCATTGAGACGGTCGGCACGAATGTGCAGGGCTTCGCCGTCGGCAAGCGCATCGTCATGGCAACCTCGATCTCCTGCGGCGAGTGTCTCTACTGCCGGCGCGGCTGGCGGAACCTTTGCACCGACCTGCGGCCGATGGGCTTCCACTACAACGGTGGCATGGCGGAGTTTGTCACGATTCCCGCGCGCGGCTTGCAGCAAGGCCATGTCGTCAAAGTCCCCGCCGGCGTCAAAGCCATTCACGCCGCGCTTGCCGAGCCGGTGAGTTGCTGCGTCAACTCCGCTGAGAACTGCGGCACCACCAAAGGCGATGTCGTCGCCGTGCTCGGTGCTGGGCCGATGGGCATCCTCAACGCCTGCGTCGCCCGCGAATATGGCGCGGCGAAGATCATCCTCAGCGAAGTCAATCCCGCCCGTCTCAAACAAGCCGAGGCGTTCGGCTTCGACCGGCTCGTGAACCCCGCCAACGAAGACCTCGCCAAGATCATCAAGGACGAAACCAGCGGTTACGGCGCCGACGTGGTCATCGTGGCCGCGCCCGCCGCCCAGCCACAGGAGCAGGCGATGACGTTCGTGCGCAAGCGCGGCACGGTTTGCCTGTTCGCCTCGCTGCCCGCCGGCAAGAGCATGCTCAACGTGGACAGCCGCCCGATTCACTACGGTGAGCTTCGCGTCATCGGTTCCAGTGACTCGACCGACGCCCACGTCCGCCGAGCGGTGGAGTTGATCGCCGGCGGCAGCCTGCCGGTGGAGAAGATCGCCAGCCACGTGCTGAAGCTCGACGACATCCAGCGAGCCTTTGCGTTGATGGAGAGCGGCGAGGCGTTGCGCGTGGTTTTGACGCCGTAACGTTCCAGATCAGCCACCCGGCGCCAGCGACGACAAGCGGCTGCAACCGTCGCAAGCAAATTCTCCCGAACCGTCCGACTGCCCGGCGGGGCGGCGGTTCGCTGCAGCGCATGTTTCGTTAGGCCACCTTCTTAGCATACTCAAGCTTCAGAATCTTACGGGCATCACTGACGCCCGAATCTTCCCATCCACCACAAAAATGACCGGCTCAGACTCCCTTCTCACCCGAATAATGGCGGTCGGATACCGATGAGCAAGATACTCGACGTAAAGCGACTCGACCGAGGCGCTAATCTTACCATCCGATGACCGGATGGTGGCATAGCTGTCGCCACGCGCAGAGCGTGCCACAGACGCATCCCTCCATTGAGAGGTGCTTCCAGCCTCCAACTGTTTCACGAAGGAGCGAATGTCGTGGTGATGCGTTGGTCGAGAAATCAATTCCTGCAAGGCACCCGGAAAATTTGTGCCAACTTCAAGAATCGCGCCGTCTGACCAAACGACCTCTGTCTGGTTTGTATCCACGATCATCTTCTGGCGCTTCTGAACGATATGCTGGCAAAGGCGTGCAACCACGTCTGACGACTTAGGCTTCGGATTTTCACCACTTCTTGGGTGCGAAACTCCTTTCTCGTCTACGAAATCAGAAAAGTCCGGTTTGCTCGACATGCTAATCGGAAGACGATGCTTGGCCACCACGTCCATGACATCTTTCCATATCGGCGGCGGCTCACCCAACCCGCCCTCGCGGTAGTAATAGACAACACCATTCCGACTCTGAATCTGTGTCATCCGTGCGTCCAAATCAGCCAATGAAGTTTCAGATCCATCCGCCAAAAGCTTACCTGACTGCAATACAGAAACCTTGAGAATGGTGTTAGGGCTGAAATCCATAGGCTTTTTTCCTGTCGCTCGCTGCAACCGGCGAAGCACACCGCAACCAGAAGCGGCATGGCAAAGTTTGCTTTCACTCTGCTGCCTGTAAATGAACTGCGGATTTGTCGCATAACACAGGAGGCGCGGCAAGGGCAAAAGGCTTGCTTTTTCGCTGGGGTTGCGGAACTTACGAGGTTGCTCGGTTCTATCATTGGTCCAGTAAACACGAACAGATGTGCCAATATGACGGCTGTGTTTATTCCGAATCCGAGAGCGCGCCTGCACGAGCAGTTGGCGACGGATTCCCCAATCCGTCCCGTTTTTGACTTAGCGTCGCAGCTTGCACCGCATCAGCCGCGAACCGCAGCCGTAGTAGAGCGTCTCATCTTGCGTCACGAAGAAACCGAAGGCGCGCTTCAGCGAAGCGTCACGCGCGACAATCTTCGCGCTGTGGTCGGTGGGATCAATCGCGAACACCGCATCGTCACCCACGCCGTAGATCAGGCCACGCGGGCCGGCGGGTTCATCGCTCAGTTCGTGGAAGCGCAGGCTTTTCACCGGCAGCGCGCCAGTGAAGACGGTTTTCCGTTGCGCCGGATCGAAGGCGTAGTATTTCGTGCCTGCGATGCCGTAGAGCAGGCCGTTGCGCGCGCGGACGACCGCGCCGTAGTGTGTCGTGCCGGCGACGGGCTGCGCGCGGAACACGACCGTCTCGCGCTGGCAGTCCCACAGGAACACAAACGCCTCCTTCTCGGTCGGGATGGCGCTGGAGCCGCCGCGGATGGATGACGAGCAAAAGAGGCCGCCCAGTTCGGGAACGGCGGCGAGGCTGAAGATGCTTTGGTTGGTGATGACATTGACCCAGACTTTGGAGGAGAAGTCGTTCGGGTTGACCCGCACGAGCGCGCCGCCGAGCCGGCCCTTGGAGGGGAATGTGCCCGTGTAGATCATGCCATCGGGACCGCAGGTGAGTTGGGCTGGCCGCTCCTGGCCTGTGACGGTGACGATGCGCCGCGGGTTGTCCGGCTTCTTGATCGGCCGCGCCGGGTCGAAGAAATCCACACTGGCCAGCATGTAGCTGCTCAGGAACAAGCCGGACGGATGGTTGAGCGTGTCATAGACCTGAATGGGCGCGGTGGAGAGCCGGCCGAGATCGGTGAGCTTTCCGCTGCGCGTGTCATAACAGAAGGTGATGGCCGGGGAAAAAGTGCCGCCGTAGATTTTGCCGTCGCGTTCGCAGCTCACGCTGAAGATTGAGCGCGGCGCGCCTTCGTAGCGCGTTTGGAGGAGCGTGATCTTCCGCGTCTTCACGTCGGTCAACGCCAGCTTGCCCGCGGCGTTGATGGAGCCGACGATCTTGTCGCCGGCCACGAGCGGCTTGCGCGGCGCTGGCGGTTTCGTCTCATTGATCTCGATGCGGTCAGGATGGCAACGGAACTTCGCGCTGCCCGACTCTCCATAGACGCGGCCGTCCGCGGCCAGCCAGACTCGCGGGGCGCCCTGCGCCTTGGTCAACGCCGGCGGCAGAATCTGCTTCTTCGTGCCGGTGGCGGCGTCCACGGCCCAGAGTTCGCGGTGATGCAAACCGACCGGGCAGTAAATGACGTTGTCGGTGCTGACGGCAGGATAGAGGAGGTAAAACTGCTTCGGGTCATCGGGAAGCCGGCCGAGATTCTCGACCTTTCCGGTGCTCGGATCGCAGCGGACCAGACATGCCTGCGGATACGCGCCGACGTAAAATTTCCCATCCGGCCCGACGGCGTTGCCGAGCCAGTAACTCGCAGGCTTCGCCGGCACGCCGAGGTCCGTCAACTCGCGCTTGGCGACGTCATACTTCAGGAAATGGCCGGGCGAACCGCAGTAAACGTAGAGGTTGCCGTCGTCCGCCTGGATTACTTGGATGTGCGTGCCACCAAAGCGCGTGAGGTCAACCCAAGTCAACTCGCCATTGTCGAGCCGCACGCCGACCAGCGCGCGCTTGTCGGACGCTCCATACGTGCTCCACGCCATGAAACCGCCCTCAGGCTCGCGCGTGACAAGCTGCATCGTCAGTTCGCGCACGCGCACCGGTTCGCCCAAATCCTCGAAGGTGAAGCTGGTGTCTGCGGCAGGCGAAGGCAGCGTGGCAAACCAGAGCAGTCCGAGAGCAATCCTCTTGGTCATCATCGCGCGAGTTTGCGCCGGGCGACTTCGCGCTTGCAAGCGCCGAGTGAACGGGGTCGAATGGCGCCGATGCGCGCGATGATTCCCATGGCCTTGTGGTTGCTGGCGGCGTTGGCACTCCTCGCCGCGCCGTTGAACGACCGCGCGCGCGAGTTCAAAGCGCAGCTCGTGGAGAAGATCTTGCCTCACTGGTTCGACACGGCGCAGGACACGGCCAACGGCGGCTATCTGCTCTCCGACGATCTCGTGAAAGGCCGCAGCACGCCGAAGGAGAAGGCCATCGTCACGCAGGCTCGGATGATCTGGACATTCTCGCTGGCGCACCGCAAGGGCTTCAGCGACGCACGGCGCGATTACCTGAAGGCGGCAGCGCAGGGATACCGGTTTATCATCGAGCACTTCCTCGACAAGGAGCACGGCGGCTACTTCTGGAAGACCGATCTTGCCGGCAAGCCGGTGAAACAGCACAAGTTCGTTTATGGCCAAGCGTTCGTGATCTATGCGCTGGTGGAGTATCACCGCGCCAGCGGCGACAAGGAGCCGCTGCGGCACGCGATGGAACTTTACCGGACGTTGCAGAAACGCGCCTACGATCCGAAGTCCGGCGGATGGATGGAACACTTCACACGCGACTGGACGCCGCTGGCGTTGCGCGATCCAGCGGGTGAGGTGGAGGTAGCGGGATTGAAGAGCGCCAACACGCACCTGCACTTGATGGAGGCGCTGACGGAACTCTACGAGGTCACGCGCGACAAAGATGTCCGCAAGTCGCTGGAGGAATCGCTGCGGCTTAACATGGAGTATTTCTATCCGCTCGACGCCAGCAAATCGTGTTTCCACCGCAACCCCGACTGGTCGGCCGTGACCGATCCGCGCAGCGCGGGGTTGTCCTATGGTCACAACGTCGAGTTTGCTTGGCTGATGATCCGCGCGGAGGAAGCGATGGGCCGCAAGCCGTCGTGGAAGCAGTTTTACGCGCATTTGGATCATGCGCTCAAAGTCGGCTATGACCGCGAGCGCGGCGGGCTTTATCACCGCGGTATTGGCAACGAAGCGCCGTTCGACACGACGAAGGTTTGGTGGGTGCAGGCAGAGATGATCGCTGCGTTCACCGACGCGCTGCGGCACAAGCGAGACGCCGCCTACGAGGCCGCGCTGGTGAAGACGTTGGAGTTTGTCGCGCGCTACATGACCGATCCCAAGGACGGTATCTGGGTGGACAGCGTGCTGGCGGATGGCCAGCCGAAAAACACGAGCAAGGCACACAACTGGAAAGCGAACTACCACGACGTGCGCGCGCTGGTGAAGTTTGTGGAGGCATTCGGCAAGTAAACGGAGAGAGACTCATGGACCTGAAACTCAAAGACAAGGTGGTGTTGGTCACAGGCGGCTCGCACGGGCTGGGCAGGGCGATTTGCCTCGGCTTGGCGGCGGAAGGCGCAAAGGTGGGTGTGAATTATCATCGCAATCCCGAAAAAGCCAACGCGGTGGTCGCCGAAATCCAGCGGACGCACGGCGTGGCGGCTGCGGGCGCGCGCGGCGACATCGCGAAGGAGGCGGAAGTCATCCAGATGTTCGATGACCTGGAGCGGAGCCTCGGCCCGGTGGACGTGGTGGTGAACAACGCCGCCGTGTGCCCCGTCGGGCCGATCACCGAGATGAGCGAGGCGGATTGGAACCGGACGTTTCAGGTGAACATGACCGGCACGTTCCTGTGCAGCCGCGAGCTGGCGCGGCGGTTGTTGAAGGCGAACCGCATCGGGCGCATCGTCAACATCTCCTCGCAGGCGGCGTTTCGCGGTTCGCAGTCGGGCAAGGCGCCTTACGACGCGAGCAAAGGCGCGATCGTGGCGTTCACCGTGTCGCTGGCGCGCGAACTGGCGCCGAAGAACATCTGCGTCAACTGCGTCGCGCCCGGCTTCATGTATACGGAGATGCTGGCGCCGTTCATTGATGCGGATCGCGAGAAGTTCGAAGGCCGCGTGCCGCTGCACCGGATCGCGAAGCTGGAAGAGGTGACGAATGTCGTCGTCTTCCTCGCTTCCGACCGCGCCAGCTACATGACCGGCGCAACGGTGGATGTTAGCGGCGGGCTGGCGATGAGGTAACACCGCGGTTTCGGAAGGCTTGCACTTCGCCGCGAAGTAGTGTTTTCTGCGCCCCAGACAGGCGGCGAATAAACATGGAAACCAACATGAACGACCAAGCCAACTTCACTCGACGGGAATTTCTCAGCACCACTGGCAAGACCGCGACGGCGCTCGCCGCAGCTTCGGCTTTCGGGCCGGCCATCCTGAGCGCCAAGTCGCCGAACGGAACCATCGGCGTCGGTCACATCGGCCTCGGCACGCGCGGGGGCGACCTCATCAACGGCGCGGTCAATTGCGACGGCGTGAAGGTGACGGCGGTGTGCGACGTGTATGGGCCGCACCGGCAGAAGGGCATCGAGCGCAGCAAGAATCCCGACGTGAAGGCTTACGTGGACTACCACGAGCTGCTCGCCGACAAGAACGTGGACGCGGTTGTCATCGGCGCGCCGGACCATTGGCATTGCCAGATGGTGCTCGACGCGGTGAAGGCCGGCAAAGACATCTACTGCGAGAAAGGCTTCTCGCGCACGCTGAAGGAGGCGAAGCTCATGCGCGCCGCGCTCAAGAAGAGCAAGGTCGTGTTCCAGCTCGGCCACCAGGCGCGGCAAAGCGCGTGCGCGTTGCAGGCGAAGGAACTCATCGCCACCGGCGCGCTTGGCCCGGTCACGCTCGTGCGCACCGGCCGCTACGGCAACAACGACGCCCAGCATCCGATCTGGCGCTGGTATGGCTACTACAACCAATGGGAGCATCCCGATCCCGCGAAGGTCGTCAAGGACGTGGACTGGAAGCTCTGGCTTGGCGAGACGCCGAAAATACCGTTCAACGAGCGGCATTTCTGGCACTGGCGGTGTTACTGGCGCTACGGCACTGGCCAGGCGGGCGACCTCCTCTCGCACGAGATGGACTTCGTCCAATACATCCTCGGCCACGGCATTCCCGACACCTGCATGTGCGCCGGCCTCAACGCGCTGCTCAAGGACGACCGCGAAGTGCCCGACACGTGGGCGGCGACGTATCAGTTCATCAAGCTCGGCCGCACGGTCACGTTCACCGCGAGCATGAACACCGGCGTCGGCCAGCCGGTGGAGTTCTGCGGCAAGGACGCACTGCTGCGCTTCGACGGCATCGCGCACGACGCGACCAACTTCACCGTCACGCCCGAAGGCCACAACGAGCGGAAGGACCTGCCGAAGGGCTACATTCGCGGCAAGACGCCCAAGCAGCCGAACCACATGGAGGATTTCTTCAACTGCGTCCGCAGCCGCGGCACGCCGAAGTGCGGCGTGGACGAGGCGTTCGTGGAGATCGCCACGTCGCTGATGTCCATCGAGTCTTATCTGAAGCGGCGGCAGGTGCGATGGGACGCGGCGAAGGAAGAGATTGTTTAACTTCGCTGGAAGCAAAAGCGGACGTTGGCATTCGTGTTTGCTGAAACGTCACCGCCGAAGCAGCCGTCGGATTAACTTGCCGCCAACGCTTGGCTTTCCTCAAGCGACGCAATGTGAAGCGGATCCAAGACGCGGCGTGCCGCGAGCGTCGAATGTTAGAAGCTTTCAATTTGCGGGCAGAATTAAAGGTTGACCCAGTTTCCTTTCAATCTAGACTGCCGATTGTAAGTATCTTAAAAAGCTATGCAGCGAGGTCTCATAGGTCATTACGTGCCCGTTCCTTCCGTTAGTGAGGAATGCCGCGCTTTTGTGCCCAATCCGCTGCCGCCGGAACCACCGCTGGTTTGGGATGGGGAACTGCTCGATCTTCATGCACAGGCTGCGGTGGCTTTGGGCCGCCTCGATGGCCTTGCCGCGATTCTGCCGGAGACGGGTCTATTCCTTTACTCCTACATCCGCAAAGAAGCCGTGCTTTCCTCGCAGATCGAAGGAACGCAATCTTCCCTCTCCGAACTGCTGCTCTTTGAGAGCGCCGCCGCGCCCGGAGTGCCGCTCGACGACGTGCTGGAAGTCTCCAACTACGTTGCCGCCATGACCCACGGCCTCCAGCGGCTGAAGGAACTGCCCGTCTCCCTGCGCCTGCTCAAGGAGATTCACGCCGTTCTGCTCGCCAAAGGCCGCGGCAGCGACAAAGAACCGGGCGAGTTTCGCCGCTCGCAGAATTGGGTCGGCGGCACCCGGCCCGGCAACGCCCAGTATGTGCCGCCACCACCTGACTGCCTGCTCGATTGCCTCGGCGCTCTGGAAAAACTCCTGCATGACCAGCCGAACAAAATGCCCTTGCTCGTCAAGACTGCTCTCGCGCACGTCCAGTTCGAAACCATTCATCCTTTTCTCGACGGCAACGGACGCTTGGGACGCCTGCTGATCACGCTGTTGCTTTGCGCCCAGAACTCGCTGCGTTCGCCGCTGCTTTACCTCAGCCTCTACTTCAAGGAGCATCGCCAGCAATACTACGACTTGCTCCAGAACGTCCGCCTCACGGGCGACTGGGAAGCATGGTTGCGCTTCTTCTTCACCGGCGTCAAAGAAACCGCCGATCAAGCCGCCAAGACCGGACATGCGCTGCTGGAGCTTTTCGAGGAGGACCGCAAGCGCATTCAGGCGTTGCGCCGTCCCGCTAATTCCGCGTTGCGAGTCCACGTTTGTTTGCAGCGCGATCCGCTGGCTTCCATCGCGCGAATCAGCAAGGAGACGGGTCTCACCCACCCGACTGTTACCAACGCCATCGGGCACTTGGAGCGGCTGGGCATTGTCCGCCCGGCTTCCGAGGGCAAGTATGGCCGCCTCTACGCCTACGACCGCTATCTGAAGATTCTTGCTGAAGGCACCGAACCGCTGACATAGAATCCACGGCCAACCAACCAACCAAGACGAGGAGCAAGATGAACCCGATGCTGAACAAAACCCTCCGCGCGGTTTGCGCGGGCATGATGTTGCTGGCGGTCGCGCTGCCGGTCGTTGGTAACGCGCAAGGAGACAAATCCGTGAAGATCAACATGGACAACGCCTACTACTACACCGACGGCAAGTTCGACGTGGAGAAGGGTAAGGACGCCATCATTGCGTTGATGAAACACCACGGCTACCCGGTCTATCCCGGCATTCGCGAGAAGCTTTTTGTTTCCGACTACGGCCTCGGCCATTTCACCGAGGTCGGCCTCGCGGCGGTGATGTGGGTCAACAACGAGAAGGACCGCTACATGTTGATGGACATCTACCTGATGCCGAACCAGATGTTGCCGGAGCATTGGCACCAAGCTGCGAAGGAGAATCCTTCCAAGCTTGAAGGCTGGCTGGTGCGCTACGGCCTTTCGCACGTCGTCGGCGAAGGCGATCCGAACCTGACGGTGAAAGTGCCGGCCATCCACAACGGCGGCAAAGTCACCGTCGAGCATGAAGTGGCTGCCAAGCCGGGCGATTTCGTCCCGCTCAACCGCAGCGGCGCGCACCACTGGCAGATGGCCGGTTCCGAAGGCGCGATTATCACCGAGGTGGCGAACGTCCACACCAACGCCGGCGTGCGTCATCTCGACAAGGCGATGAACGACTTCTTCCTGAAGGATGTGAAGTAGGCGTTCGCATGTCGCAGTATCTTCTCGGCATTGACAACGGCGGCACGGTCTCCAAGGCCGCGTTGTTCACGCTCAACGGTGACGAGGTGGCCGCCGCCGGGCGGAAGCTGCCGTCGCTGGAACCGAAGCCGGGCCACGCCGAGCGCGACGCGGACGCGCTGTGGCGCAGCACCGCCGAAGCAATCCGCGAAGTGCTGGCGAAGTCCGGCGTCAATCCGCACGATGTTCTCTGCGTCGCCTGCGCTGGCCACGGCAACGGTCTCTATCTCATCGGCGCGGATGGCCGTCCGGTGCGGAACGGCATCTATTCCACCGACTCGCGCGCGCTGGATTACGTCACCCGTTGGCGCGCGGCGGGCGTCGGCGAACGGGCGTTGCCAAAGACGGCGCAATGTCTCTGGCCTGGCCAGCCGAACGCGCTGCTGGCGTGGCTGCGCGACCACGAGCCGGAGACGCTCGCCCGCGCGCGTTGGGCGCTGATGTGCAAGGACTATATCCGGTTCCGGCTCACAGGCGAGGTTTGCGCCGAACTGACCGACATGTCCGGCACGAGCCTGATGAACGTCGTCACCGCCAGCTACGACGACAGCGTGCTGGAGTTGTTTGGCATCGCGGACATGAAGCGCCTGTTGCCGCCGCTGGTCGGGAGCGCCGACCTCTGCGGCAAGGTCACCGCGCAAGCCGCCGCCGAGACGGGCCTGGCCGCAGGCACGCCGGTGGCGGGCGGGTTGTTCGACATTGATGCGTGCGGGCTGGCGGCGGGCATGGTGGACGAGCGACTGATGTCGGTGGTGGCTGGCACATGGGGCTGCAACCTCTACGTCGCCCGCGAGCCGCTGATAGACAAAGACCTTTTCATGACGACCTGCTACGCCGTTCCCGGCTGGCATCTCATGCTGGAAGGCAGCCCGACCTCCGCCGGCAATCTCGAATGGTTCATCGCCGAGTTTCTCGGCTCCGAGGCGGAGAAACTTCCCGCACAAGGTAAGTCCGTCTATGACCTTTGCAACGAACTGGCCGCCTCGGCAGACGCGCGCGATTCGCGGCTCGTCTTCCTGCCGTTCCTCTACGGTTCCAGCGCGCACCCGGCTGCGAAGTCGTGCCTGATTGGACTCGAAGGCCGCCACACCCGCGCCCATGTGCTGCGCGCGGTCTATGAAGGCATCGTTTTCGCCCACCACTGGCACGTGCGCAGGCTGCTGCAGTTTCGTCCGCCGCCGGAGGCGATCCGTTTCACCGGCGGCGCGGCGCGAAGCGAGTTGTGGGTGCAGATGTTCGCCGACTGCTTCCAGATTCCGGTGGAGATTCCCGCTGGCACGGAGCTCGGCGCGCTCGGCGCAGCCATCGCGGCGGCGGTCGCGAGCGGCTGCTACGCGAACTACCCACAGGCGGTGGCGGCGATGACCCGCATCGCGCGGCGGCAGGAGCCGGACCCGGCGATGAAGGATTTGTATGCGGCGAAGTATGCGAGATATCTGGAAGTCATTCAGGCATTGGAGAACGTCTGGGCGAAGTGGTAGCCTCGCCGTCAGCCAAAGGAGAAACACATGCGAACGATGACAAGAGCGGCGAGTATGGTGGCGGTTCTGGGTTTGTGCTGGTTCATGGTCGGCTGCGGTTGCGAGTGCGGGAAGGACAGCCAGCCGGCGGCGCCGGCCGGACTGCTGAAACCGCGCATCGGTTTCATGTTGCCGGAGAAATACAACAGCCCCGACGGCATGACCATTGGCAAGGACGGCTGCATCTATCTCGCCATGAACAACGTCGTGCTCCAGCAGCATCCGGCGAAAATCCTGCGCATCACGCCCGACGACAAGCTGGAGGAAGTCATCACGCTGCCGCCGCATCCCGACACCAAGCTCGCCAGCCCGCTGGGCGTTGCGTTCGGCTCTGACGGCAACCTCTACGTCGCCGACTGTCAGGCGTTTTGCACCAAGGAGCCGGCCAAGTCCCGGCTGTTGCGCGTGAACATGAAGGACGGCAAGGCCACCGGCTGCGACGTGGTGGCGGTCGGCTTCAACATGTCCAACGGCGTGGCGGCGAAAGGCGATTGCATCTACGTCTGCGAGACGACGCTCAACAAGGGAACGCCCATGGCTAGCGGCGTCTATCGCTTCACCATTGCCGAACTGGACGCGAAGAATCCCGTGAAGGTGACCGGCCTCGATGATCCGCATCTGGTCGTGAAGCTCTCCACGCAGAACAAGGATCATCCCGTCGGCGCAAACGGCCTCGATTTTGACGCTGCCGGCAACATGTATGTCTGTAACTTTGGCGACCGCGAAGTGATCAAGGTGGTCTTCGACGAAAACGGTAAGGTGAAGTTGCAACAAGTGCTGGCGAAAGACCAAGGCATGCTCAGCGCCGACGGCCTTCACTGCGACGCGGATGGTAACGTGTGGGTGGCCGACTTCCTCGGCAACGCCGTGGTCAGAATTGATGCCGCGACTGGCAAGATTGCCATCGTCGCCAAGAACGATGAAAGCGATGGCGCTGATGGCAGTTTCCACGCGCCCTCCGAGTGCATTCGCCGCGGGAGCAAACTCTACGTCTCAAACATCAACCTGACCTACGGCCCGCACAAATCCAGCAAGCTCTACACGATCTCCGTGATAGATCTGAAGTAACCGAGAATCACCTTGAAAACGACCTGCCCCCGAATAGGCTAGCCGGCCATGAGCATGAAGACCTTGCCAGACGCGCCGGCAGCCATGTCGAAGCTGCCGCTGGTCATGGGTTTTGTTTGTTTCGTGGTCGGCGCAGTGACGTTGCTCTATGCCGCCTTTGCCACGCTCAAGAGCGCGGACCATTTGGAGCAGGCCCAGCGGAATCTTCAACAACTCGAAAGCAACTGGCTGAAGATTTCCAGCAACAACCAGCAGGCGCTTGGGGTCACGAAGAGTTTCGCCACCAGCACCCAATTGCTGGCGCGGACGAATTACCGCGTGAAACTCGCACTTTGCGGCATCAGCTTGTTGACGGTAGCGGCGGGTGGGGTGCTTCTCTTCAGTGCCAGACCTCGGAAATAAGGACCGGCGACAATCGTCATTCTTGGGATATCTTCGTCCGCAGCCGCAATCATTACAGATGAAGCCTCGAAAAAAAGCCAAAACAAAGAAAGCTCTCCTGCTCGGTCTGGGACTGGACAACAAGGACCACCATAAGCGGGTCACACAAGGCGAGAACTTCGTGCTGCTGGGCGGCAGCGAGGAAACGCACGACCACATGACCGAGAAGGCGATCAAGTTCAACGAGAAGCTCAAGAAGCGCGGCAAGACCCTTGAAGAGGTTTCCAAGGACGAGTTCCTCGATATCGCCCGCGACATTGACATGCTGCCGGGGTGATGGTTGTTGCCGGTGGCGCGCATGGCGATGAAGAAATCCACTTCAATCAAGAACTGGCTGCCGCTCGCTCGCGGCGCGGGCGCTGGATCAAGCGAGTTACCGACGGGCGCTGCGTTCCGGGCGGAATGGATTGATTTCGAGAATGGCATCCGCGTCGGCAACCTCGAACCGCACGAGCGCATCACGCAAATCTTCAAGTATCACCTCGAACAGCGCCACGGTCAGCCATTCGTCTGTGACCGCTGGGGGCGCGGCGTGTTCTGGCAATGGATTTGTTGGGTGCCGCGCAAGAACCGCGAGGCCAAGCCAGTCAGCAATAACGTGAACTGGAGCTGCGCGAAGTTTTTCATCTCCGTGGATCAGGACGAGCGCGTCTTCAAGGCCGGCGCGCAAATCGAGCGCGGTCCCGCCGTCGGGCCGGAGGAGTTTCCCGGCTGCGTGCTCAAGCCCGACTGGGACTGGCATCGCCTCGTGTCCGGCTTGCGCGTGGGCAGTAAACTGGAGCGCGAGTTGTTGCGGCTGATCCGCAAGGACGGGTTCGTTGCGCAGATCGGCGACTGGGAGCGGATGCAGGTCTTTGACGCGAAGAACTTCCGCTCGGTCGCGCAACTTCGCACCGCGTTGAAGAAAGTTGGCAAGCGCGACTGGGTCGGCTTCCAGATTTTCTATCCGTTCCCGGAGAAGGAAGTCCACGGCATGACCGGCCATGAACTGGTGCAGGCCGTTGCCGCCGTCTTCGCCGAGACGACGCCCGTCATGAACTTCGCCATGCAGGTGCCGCTGGAAGAAGCCCGCTAGGCCGCGGGATAAACCCACGGTGCCCGATACGGTCGGCTGAGCAGCCTGCTCGCTTCCGCGTCGCCGACGATTTCCTCCTTCGCACCGTCCCATTGCAGGCTGCGGCCGGTGCGCCAGGAGATCATCGCCAGCATGGGCAACACGGACGAGCGGTGCGCCAGCTCGATCCGCCCGGCGGCGGGCCTGGGCTTCTCAATGGCGTCGAGGAAATCCGCCCAGAGCAGTTTGAGATTGTGGCCGTCGGGTTCCTGCAACTGCGGATCCTCGTGGAGCGGCTTCTCCTTCTTGTTTGCCGGGTAGAAAGTCCAGCCGTCGCGCCAGCCGATGTGGAGCGTGCCTTTCGCACCGAAGAAGTAAGCGCCGATGCGATGTTTCTCGGCCTCGTTGCCGGCAAACTGGCGGTTCTCCCAGACGCAGGTGAACTTCGGAAACTCGAACACGGCGACCTGATGATCGGGAGCGTCGGTGGTCTGCTCGCGGTCGTTGCGCACGGCGGGACCGCGAATGGCGCGGCCGGCGGTGCTGAAGACGCGGCGCGGGTATTCGCCGCCGTTCCACCACAGCACCTGGTCGATCCAATGCACGCCCCAATCACCGATCTGGCCGTTGGCGTAGTCGAGGAAGTTGCGCCAGCCGCCCGGATGGAGCTTGGTATTGAATGGTCGTTTCGGCGCGGGGCCGCACCAGAAGTCCCAGTCCATCCCGTCGGGCGACTCGCTGTTCGGCGTCGGTTTTTCCGGCCCGCCGGCGCTGTGGGCAAACGCACGCACCATGCCGATCTCGCCGATGGCGCCTGATCGGAGGAACTTCATCGCGCTGGCGTGATGCGGTCCGACGCGGCGATGGAGGCCGACCTGCACCACGCGGCCGGCGTCGCGCGCGACCTTCACCATCGCGCGGCTTTCGTTGACGGTGTGGCCAGTGGGTTTCTCGACAAAAACGTGCGCGCCGGCCTTGAGCGCGGCGATGGTTTGCAGCGCGTGCCAATGGTCTGGCGTGGCGATGATGACGATCTCCGGCCGGTCCTTGTCGAGCAACTCGCGGAAGTCCTTGTAGGTCTTCGGCTGTTTGCCGCTCAAGTCGTTGACCTGCTCGGCGGCGACTTCGAGCCCCATTGCGTCCACATCGCAGAGCGCGGTGATCTGGCAGCGGCCCGACGCCAACGCTTCCTTGAGGATGTTCTTGCCCCACCAGCCCGCGCCGATGAGCGCGGCGCGGAATTTCCGTCCGGTGTCAGCGCCGCGCGTCGTGAACGGCACTGCGAGACCCGCGGTGGCGGCGGCGCGGAGAAAGCTGCGTCGGGTGAGTTTCATGGCTTGCGCACGTCGAGACAGACGACATCGCCGGGAACGCTGCGGCAGTAGATGCGACCGTTGGCCAGCATGGGTGAAGTCCAGCATTTGCCGCGAAGCACTTGCGCGCGCGCCGTCGGCTTGAAGCTAGCGGGTGAAGCGGGGGCGACCATCAGTTCGCCGGTGGCGGTCAGCACGATCAAGCGCCCGCCTGCCGCGATGAGCGCGCCGGAGCCGACGTTGGAGTGCTCCCACTTCTCCGCGCCGGTGGCGAATTCGAGGCATTTGAGCGACGCCGGCGACGTGGAGTCGCCGTCCACACCGTAGAGGTGGCCGTCCAGCAGCACAGCCGGGTTCATCTGCGTGCGGAGGACCTTGGTTTTCCAGAGTTCCTGTGGCTGTCCCGCGCCGGTTTTCAACATTGCAGCGCCCTTGCCGTAGCCAGTGCAGATGAAGACGAGGTCGCCTTGCACGATCGGGTCGGCAGCGTTGACACCATATTGGGTGAGCCAGCGGTGACGCCAGGCTTCCTTGCCGGTGAGTGCGTCCACGGCCACGTAGGACTGCCGCGAGCCGAGCAGCACCAGCGTCTCATTGCCGCGGCTCACCGGTAGGGGCGTGGAGTAACCAGCTTCCTTGTTTTTCGACTGCCAGACAATCTTGCCGCTGGTCTTGTCGAGTGCCATGCCGGCATCGCCGACGTTGAGGATGAGCAGATTGCCATGCACAAGCGGCGCACCGCTGAAGCCCCAGTCGGGAACGCGCACGCCGGCTTCTTGCTGGAGGTTCTTCGACCAGGCAACGCGCCCGCTGGCCGCGTCGAGGCAGAAGAGATTGCCCCACCGGCTGAGTTGATAGACGCGCTCGCCGTCAATCGTCGGCGTGCCGGTTGCGCCGCCCTCAAAGTATTTGTCGCCGAGTTCGGCGGCGTAGGAATGTTTCCAAAGCAACTTGCCACTGTCGGCGTCGAAACAGAACACCGTGTCCTTGCCGTCGGCGTGGCCCGTGGTGAGCACGCGGCCTTTGGCGACGACAAATGTCGAGAAGCCGAGGCCGACCTTGGCCTTCCACGCGACGCGCGGCCCGTCGGCGGGCCACTGGTCGAGCCACGCTGTTTCGGTGGATTGACCGTTGCGCGCCGGTCCGCGCCAGTGTGGCCAGTCATCTGCGCGAATGCTGGTGGTCAACAGGCTGACAATGGTGCACGAAAGGATGAGTAGCTTGAACATAGCGTGAATTTCCCCCGACTGGAGGGGTCAATTCAAGACTGAAGTGCCGACGACAGCTTGTAACCTTTGCCTCGCTCGGCGGTATGGTTAGAGTGGAACTTCAGGAGAACACATGAATCGCATTTCTCGACCCGTTGTGGTGTTGGTGGTGCTGGGCTTGGTGCTGGGTTTGTTCGCGCTTACTGGACGGAAAGGCGGCGAGCGTTCCGCGGCCAAGGCCAAGGCTCCGCCGCCGCCCGTTGGCGTGCCCGTGCCGCGCGATGCCACCGCCGCGCTGGAGAACCTCATCACGCTTCTCAACAAGGACGACGCGGCCAAATTGCGGGAGCAGTTCACCGTGCCGTTTTACCTCGAAGGCAAGAAGATCGAAGACGAGCAGTCGCTCGCCGATTTCATCCAGAAGGCCGTCGAAAAGCCGCACGCGTTCGCCGTGGAGAGCGCCGTGCAGACGACGGCGCGCGAAGCTGGCCTGCCGCCGGAAGCCGACGACGTGCTGACGAGCAACGACACCGTTGTGGTGGCGGACCTGCGCGACAACGGCGAGACGGTCCGGCGCATTTTTGTGTTCCGCAAGACCGGTAGCGGCTTCAAGGTGCTGGCGATTCTCAAGTCGCCGGAACAGTAAGCCAGCGAACGGAGGAGAAGCTCTAAGTTTCCGTTCCACCGCTTCTCTCAGACTTGCGCCCGCCGCGGGCCGCGCCTACGATGCCGCGCGTGACCCAAAAGGAACGCGATCAACTCATCGGCCCGCTACTACGCGACGTGTCGCGCTCGTTCTACCTGACGCTGCGCGTGTTGCCGGCGGTGCTACGGCCGGCGATCTCGCTCGGTTACCTGCTGGCGCGCGCCAGCGATACCATCGCCGACACGAAGGTCGTGCCGCGCGACAAGCGCCGCGCTCACCTCGTCCGCTTCCGCCAGCAGTTCGAGCATCGCTACGACGCCAGCGAGATGGCGATCATCCGATCCGACCTCGCGCAACACCAGAGTCTGCCGGCGGAGAAGCTGTTGCTGGAGAGGCTCGACGATTGTTTCGCCATGCTCGCGTTGCTGCCCGAAGATGACCGGCGACGCATCGGTGAACTGCTCGGCGTCATCACGCACGGCCAGGAGAATGATCTCGTGCAGTTTCCAGGCGAGAGTGAGAAGGAACTTGCCGCGTTTGAGACCGACCAACAGCTCGACGAATACACTTACGCCGTCGCTGGCTGCGTCGGGAAGTTTTGGACCGAGATGTGTGTCGCGCATCTGCGGGCGTTGCGCGGCTGGGATCTCGCAGAGGTGACGGCGCTCGGCATCCGTTTCGGCAAAGCCCTTCAGCTCACCAACATCTTGCGCGACATCCCGAAGGACCTGCGCATTGCCCGCTGCTACGTGCCACGCCAGCGGCTTGCGGAAGCTGGGCTGAAACCCGAAGATCTGCTCGCGCCGGAGGTGATGGGGCGGTTCCGGCCGGTTTACGACCGCCACCTCGACTTGACGCTCGATCACTACGACGCCGCATGGCGCTACACGTTGGCGATTCCGCGCTCGTGCGGCCGGCTGCGGTTGGCGTGCCTCTGGCCGATCTTCATCGGACTGAAGACGCTTGCGTTGCTGCGCCGCAGCGAGGATGTGCTCGATCCAGACAAACGCATCATGGTCGCGCAAGGCGACGTGAACCGGATGTTGGCCGGCTCGGTGATTTTCTGTCGCAGCAACACAGTCCTCGACGCGTGGTTCAGGAAACTGCGCGACGAAGCCGTGCGAAAGGAATGAAGCCATGACAGCAAACCGTCACTCACTGGAAACGAAACTGAATCGCCGGCAGTTCATCGCCGCGGGTGTTGGCATGGCGGCGTCGCTCGCCGGCGCCGCGGAGGCCCGTTGGAAGATGCGGCTCTCAACGTCGTCGGTCATGTTCGTGAAGCTGCCGATCGAGCAGTTCTGCGAGCGCGCCGCGAAGCTCGGCTTCGAGGCGGTTGACATCTGGGGACCGCTGTTCAAGTGCACTCATCTGGATGACATCGCTGGCCGCCTCGGAGGCGACGGGCTGAAAAAATTACTCGCGAAGAACAAGCTGAAGCTTTGTGCCTTCTCACTCTATAGAGGCGACTATCCGAAGAATATCGAGATGCTCGGCGTGGCGGGCGGCGGCGTGGCCATCCGCGGCAGCGAGAAGCCGTGCAAACCGGAGGAGCTGACGGCGCGGATGAAGGCGTTCCTGGAGACGCTCAAGCCGCACGCTGATCTGGCTGAGAAACACAATTCGTATCTGGCCATCGAGAACCACGGCCACGCGTTGCTCGACTCGATTGATTCGCTCAAGGCATTTACGGACCTCAATAACCATCCGCGACTCGGCATCGCGCTGGCGCCTTATCACATCCAGGCGGGCAAGATGCCGGTGGAGGACGCTATTGCGGCGTGCGGCAAACAGCTTCTCTTCTTCTACGCATGGCAGCACGGCAAGGGCACCGAGCAGTTACCCGGCCACGGCCCGACGGATTTCACGCCGTGGCTCGCGGCGCTGGCGAAGATCGGCTATGCGCGCTACGTGAACCCGTTCATGCACGGCGAACTGGAGCCGGACGAGATGACGGCGGCGGTGGCGAAGTCGCGGCAGTATATGCTGGACTGCTACGCGAAAGCCGTGCGGGGTTGATGCGGTCAGGCGGGTAACACAGACAACACGGTCGAGCCGTGCCACTGGCCGTGGGGCGCAAGGTTGACGCGGCTGGCCATGTTGCCGGTTTCGACGCAGACCATGCGCAGATACTCGTCGTCGGCGAAATCCACCATGCGCTGCGACTTTGCGATCCATGGGTTCCACACAACGGCGTCGGCCATGCCGCTCTTCTGGATAGCGATGACGCGGTTGCGGGCTTCGTCGCGGATGCGCACGCAGTCGGGCGTGTTGATGTAGATGCGGTCGGTTTCCTGGTCGAAGCGGATTTCCTGCCGTGTCTCCACCTCATGGACGTTGTTCCGCAGCGAATCGCTGAACGTGACGCCCTCCAGCCCGCAGACGGCGGTGCGCTGGATTTCGCCGACGCCGAAATAGGTGTGGAGCGCCAGTTCAAACTCCAATGGCTTGTCGCCGTTGTTCTTCACCTGCACGCCCAGTGTCAGCGCGGCTTCCGCCAGCGTCACGCGCATCTCGATGGTGAACCGGTGCGGCCAGAGCGCCTGCGTGGCGTCGGAATCGCTGAGTTGCAGCGCGGCCACGACCTCGCCGGAGCCGAGTCGCTCGGTTTGCGCCAGCGTCCACTCGCTGATGCGCGCAAAGCCGTGCAGCGGCAGCGGCCCGTGATTGCTGAACTGCGGGAAGCAGATCGGGATGCCGCCGCGAATCGGCTTGTCGGCGGCCCAGTTCGACGAGCGGCTCAGGAAGAACAGATCCTCGCCTTTCGCGTTTCGCCACGACGTGACGTGCGCACCGTGCAGGTAAATCTCCGCGCTGGCGCCGGAGCGATGCGTGAGCGTCACGCGCGGCATGTTGTTCTGGCCCGGCGAGACGACGATCGCGCCCGGAATCCCGAATTTGGTTTGCAGTGAGTCAATCATGGCGTTGCGGCGGCGCGGTCACTTGCCCATCTGTTTCATTGCTTGCAGGCACTTCTCGACGGCCTCCAAAGCGGGCACGTTCGGGCGCTCGTATTCGACGATATACCACTCGGTGTTGCCGATGGTTTCGCAGAGCCGGAAGATTTCCTTCCACGGCAGTTCGTCTTCGCCGATGAGCGCGTCGGGTTTGGCATGGGAGAACGGCTTGCAATGGACCGTCACAGCGCGGCCGGGATACTTCTTCAGGAACACCGTCGCGTCGCCACCACCGTGCATTGCGTTGCCGGTGTCGAACTGCATGATGACTTCCTTCTTCGTGTTGCCGAAGAACGAGTCCCACGGCAGTTCGCCGTCGAGCGCCTTGAACTCAATGGTGTGGTTGTGGTAGCCGACGCGCATTCCCTGCGGGGCGACCTTGTCGGCGAGTTCGTTAAAGAGCTTGGCGGTGTCGAGCCACGCCTGACGCGACGCGGTGCGATCCTTCGGCAGGCCGGGCACGATGAGGAACTTGTTGCCGAGCGTCTGGTTGAACTCGATGGTCTCCTGAAGCTTGTCGCCGAGCAGCGTCGGCAAGGCCGTGTGTGTGCCGCAGCACTTGAGACCGTTGTCGTTGAGAAGCTTCCGCAGCGTCTTGGCATCGCGGTTGTGATAGCCGGCAAACTCGACGCCCTTGTAGCCCATCTTTCCCACCGCTGCGATCACGCCTTCGAGGTCCTTTGCAGCCTCCTTGCGGAGCGAGTAGAGCTGCAGCCCGATTGGAATCTTTCCCGCCGAGCGGCTCGAACCAGTTGCGCAACCCGCCGCCCAAACTGTCGCCGCGCCGATGGCACTTTGCTTCAGAAACTCTCGCCTTGTCATCATAGATTTTTCCTCCGTTGGAACCGCGCGCACGCTACGCCAGCGGACACGCTTCAAACAAGTATTTTCACAGCGCATACGGAACAACAATCCGGTCGTCGTCCTGCATCCTTCTCATTCTCATTGCCCGCCCCGGCTTTCACATGATGGTGAACTAGTATCTTCCCTGCGCGAAGTCCGCCAAATGAGCGGCGGCCCTGTAGAGCCGCGCTGAAGCAGTCTTGTTTATGAGATGATACACAAAGGTTGCGGGACCTCTCTTGATAATCAATTCCGGGTCGCCTCTTACGATCGCTTGTTGTTCGGCGTCCTCGAAGATTCGAGGGTCCAGGTTGGACGAGGTGATTCCCATCTGTCCGACCGTGAAGCGTTTCCCAATCTTGCATGAGAATGTGCAGGTGAAGTTGTGCGCATGGATGATCTGCCGATACGGTTCGGGTATCGGGTTCTCAGCAAACAAAATTTGTTTCTTGGCTTGGTTTTTCATAACGAAACAACTTCACCAGATGTTTGTGCGCCTGTCTCGACTTTTTTTAGTCAGACCAAGCGAGCAGTGGTGTTTTTTCTGGCGAAAGATGGTGACGAACCTGTTGCTTTGCAAGCTGCGATCAGATTTCCGTCCACTGGCCGGGGATTGGTATGGGATAGCGGCCTTCGACGTCGGCTTTGATCGGCGGCTCGCTGTCGTTGGTGAGGTTGTCAATGTTCGGGCAGAACCGGAAGTCGGATTTCATCGCCTCGTCCCATGTGATCACGCGGCCCATGTGGACGGCGGCGCGGCCCATGATGTCGGCGAGGTTGGACATCGCCGCCCGCTTGGCTTCGTTATGCGGCTTGTTGTTGTGGATGGCGTCGAGCAGGACGTTCCATTCGGCTTGATAATAGGTGAACAATCCTTCGTCAGCCTGCCACGCGATGTTGTCAGGCGCGCAGCGTTGGTCCTTGTAGATTTGCGTCAAGTCGTCGCGATGGCCGCTCAACCAAGGGAACGCGGCCGCACGGTCGGTTCCGTGAATGTAAGTCCGAAAATCGTTGTGGCACTTTGGAGTCCAGCGGGTGACGTGATACGCCTTGGTGCCGTCGGCGAAGGTCCATTCGATGGAAAGGGAGTCGAGGTTTTGCCCGCAGTCGCGGCTGTTGGCGATCCTGCCACCCACGCCGTGCGCGGAAACCGGCCAGGCATCCTTGATCCAGCAAATCTCGTCCACTTGGTGAATGTTCATCTCGGCGAACAGCCCGCCCGAAACCCAGAGGAAATGCGTGAAGTGGCTGATCTGCCACTGCAAGTCGTTATTCTCCGGCTTCCGCTGTGGCAAGATTCCGCAAGGCTGCATGCGGAAAGTTCGGATGAACTGAATCCGGCCGAGTTGTCCGTCACGAATTCGTTTGATGAGTTCCTGCCGGTTGGGAGCGTGGCGGGCCATCAAGCCGGCGGCGATCTTCAGGTTCTTCTTTTTGGCTTCCTCGCCGGCCTTGATGATCCGTCGCACGCCGGGCGGATCACATGCGAAGGACTTCTCCATGAAGACGTTGACCCCCTTCGCGACGGCGTATTCCAGTTGCACGGGACGCCAGCCGGCGTAGCCGGTGAGCATCGCCACGTCGCCCGGACGCAGCAGGTCAATCGCCTTCTTGTAAGCATCAAACCCCACGAACCGCCGGTCCGCCGGCACGTCCACCTGCTCGCCGAGCTTCTGGCTCAGGACTTTGTGAGAAGCCGCGAGCCGCTTCTCGAACAGGTCGGCCATCGTGTAGAGCTTCACCGGGCCGTAGGGCGATTGCGATGCGTCCACCACGGCGCCGCTGCCGCGCCCGCCGCAGCCGATCAACGCGAGACGGATGGTGTTGTCCTCCGCGGCATGCACGCGCGGCAGGGTCACGCCTGCAAGTGCAGAGGTCGCGGCAACTTTGCTGCTCCACGACAGAAACTCTCGCCGGGAAGACTGTTTCAAACCCGGCGGCGATAACTTAGCGGGTCGTTTCATGGTTGTTCTCCGCCCAACGGCGTCGCGAACACCGAACGCTCCAGCACGCCAGCACCGGCAATGATTCAATGGCTCAGATTTCCGTCCACTGGCCGGGGATCGGCACGGGATAGCGGCCTTCGGCGTCGGCCTTGACCGGCGGTTCGCTGTCGTCGGTGAGTTTGTCAATGTTCGGGCAGAACTGGAAGTCGGATTTCATCACCTCGTCCCACGTGATGACTCGGCCCATGTGGACGGCGGCACGGCCCATGTCATCGGCGAGGTTGGACATTGCCGCTCGCTTGGCTTCGTTGTGCGGCTTGTTGTTGCGAATGGAATCGAACAAGTCGTCCCACTCAGCCTGCCAGGACGTGATCGGTTCCTTCTCCGCCTCCCATGCGATGTTGTCCGGCGTGCAACGCTGGTCCTTGTAGGTGTGCACGGTGGCGGCGTGGATCGCCCCTGAGAACTGCGCGGCGCACTTGGTGCCGTGGACGAAGGTGTCGAACTCATAGAGGCACTTCGGGATGTAGCGCACCACGTCATACGCCTTCGTGCCGTCGGCAAACGTCCACTCGATGGAGAACGAATCAAGGTTCTGGCTGCAATCCTTGTTGTTGGCGGCACGCCCGCCGATGCCGTGCGCGCTCACCGGATACTCGCCCTTGATCCAGCAGATCTCGTCAATCTGGTGGATGTCCATCTCGGCCCAGAGGCCGCCGGCGACCCAGAGGAACTTCGTGAAGTTCTTGATCTGCCAGTGCAGTTCCTTTATCTCCGGGGGCCGCGGTTTCAACCAGCCGCCTCCCTCCATGCGGTAGGCGCGGATGAGTTGAATCTGCCCCAGTTCGCCCTCGCGGATGCGCTTGATGAGTTCCTGACGGTTGCGCGAATGGCGGCACATGAGACCGGCGGCGATTTTGAGGCCCTTCTTCTCCGCCGCCTCGCCTGCCGCGATCACGCGCCGGCATCCTGGCGGATCGGAGGCGAACGATTTCTCCATGAAGACGTTGACGCCCTTCTCGACGGCGTATTCCAGTTGCGCGGGGCGGAAACCGGCGTAGCCGGTCAGCATCGCCACATCGCCCGGCCTCAGACAGTCAATCGCCTTCTTGTAGGCGTCGAAGCCGATGAACTGCCGGTCGGCCGGCACATCCACGTTGTCGCCGAACTTGTCATGCAGCGCCTTGTGCGAGCGCTTCAGCCGGTCCTCGAAGAGGTCGGCCATCACCACGAGCTTGGCGGGGCCGTTGGCGGACTCGAGCGCGTTGACGACCGCGCCGCTGCCGCGTCCGCCGCAACCGATGAGGGCGAGCTTGATAGCGTTGGTGCCTGCGGCGTGAACGCGGGGAATGGCAACCCCGGCGAGCGCGGTGGCGGCGACGGCCTTGCCGCTCCATTGGAGAAATTCGCGGCGCGTGGGTTGCGAGGGCTGTTGAGAGGACGATGATTTAGTATTCATGGCGGGTGACTGGTTGGTCCCGGTCCGCAGTTGCGGCGAGGAAGGTTGGTTGCTTGATGTCATGGTGACTTTTCAGAAGCAAACATCGACCGGATACTACTGCCGGTTGTTCGCGGCGGAAAGGGAAATCATTCGGACAGCGGTTGGCGGTTTCAAAAACGAACCGGTTGAATTCGTTCCAGCGCTCGATGGATTTTTGTTGTCGGCTGGCATTCGTTGGCGTGATAGTTTGCAGACTGATACGCAACCGAAAAACTGAATGTCGGAATTCATTTAACACACATCATGAAAATCAGAATCGCTTTGCTTGTTCTTGTCCTGCTGGGTCTCGCGCCTCTCGCCTCGGCGGAGACGCCGCAGCAAGCCACCAACCGCGAGAAAGTGCTCATCATCGTCGGTGACGCGACGGAGACGGTGGACACGCTCTATCCTTATTTCCGGTTGATCGAGGGCGGCTACGAGCCGGTGGTCGCGGGGCCGGAAAAGCGGCGTTTTCAGATGGTGATGCACGAGGTCAAGCCCGGCTGGACCATTACCAAGGAATGGGAAGGCTATACCATCGAGGCAAAGATCGCTTTCAAGGATGTGAAGCCTGAGCAGTATCTCGGCATTTTCTTCAGCGGCGGCCGCGCGCCGGAATACATCCGCGACAATCCGGACCTGATCCGCATCACGCGTTACTTCTTTGAGAAGAACAAGCCGATCGCTTCCGTCTGCCATGGCGTCGAGATTCCCGCCCGCGCTGGCTGCGTCAAGGGCCGGCGGATGGCCACGGTCCCGAAGTGTCAGTTCGATCTGGAAGTCTGCGGCGGCATTTTTGTCAATGAGCCTTGCGTCGTGGACGGCAATCTCGTCAGCGGCCGCACGTTCCACGACCACGGCCAGTATATGGGCAAGTGGATGAAGATGCTTGACGACGCGCGCGACGCGAAGAAGAAGTAGTGACCGCAGGCGTCGGCGAGTTTGCGGCGGCCGGCGGGCTGGGGTTTCCTTGTTGCGCCGGGTTGACGTTCCAAAGGAGTGACCATGACACGCGCACTATTGATCGCCGCCCTCTCTGTTGTTGCGATGCCGGGCTGCCACGTTTGTGGCCAGACTGCCGGCAAAATCATGCCGCTCGTTTATGAGGTGGAGAACTACACCGAGCCGAAGGGCGCTTGGCAGACCAACAAGAACTCCGCCACAACGTGGAACCTCTGGAGCACCGACAAGAATGCGGCGCAGAAATGGTCCGGCGGCACGGTGTTGCAATCGCCGGTGGTGAAGCAGGACCGCGCCACGCCGGAGGACGGCGCGCCGCCGCTGCACACGCACATCACGGGCATTCCGCGCGGGCGTTACGAAGTCCAAATCACGATGGGCCGCACGATGGCCGTCTCGCGCGACGGCAAGACGTGGGAGAAGAAGACGGACGGTTACCTCGGCGTCGTGGAGGTCAAGGACGGCACGTTCGACTTGTGGGTGGATGATCGCTACGCGCACGCCGCATCGCCCGGCGCGGCCTACTACGATTGCATCAAGTTCATGCCAATCCCGCCGCGCATCGCGAAGCGGTCGGTGAAGGGTTTTGCGAAGGTTCGGGTGCGCGAGCCGCTCGACCGGGGGTTGATCGCACGGCCCGCAGGCGGACGGCGCATCTATGTCGGCTGGCGGTTGCTCGTTTCCGATCCGCCGGATGTCACATTCAATGTCTATCGTTCCCGCAGCGGCAAGCCCGCTGAGAAGCTGAACGCCGAGCCGATCCGCAAGACGACGGATTTCATGGATGAAGCTTCTCCGGCCGATGTGACTTGCGAATACACCGTGCGCGCCGTCACCCGCGATGGCGAGGGGAAGCCGTCGCCCGCCGCGCGCGCGACTGCGTCGGCCGAAGCCCAGCCCTGCGTTGTCATCAAGCTCGACGAAGGCGTGAAGTTCCAGAAGGCCGGCATCGGCGACCTGGATGGCGATGGGCGATATGATTTTGTCCTCAAGCAGCCGCAGGACAACATTGATCCGGCCCTGCCGTGGTGGACACCCAGCCCGGACACTTACAAGCTCGACGCTTATTCGCACGATGGCCGCCAACTCTGGCGCAAGGACCTCGGCTGGTCCATTGAGCGTGGCATCTGGTATTCGCCTTACGTTGTGTTCGATTTCGACGGGGATGGCAAGGCCGAGGTCGCCGTCAAGACCGGCGAGGGCGACCCGCGCGGGGCGGATGGCCGCGTTGAGAAGGGGCGGGAGTGGATCTCGATCCTCGACGGCCGGACGGGCAAGGAGCGTGCGCGCGCCCCGTGGCCGTCGCGGGAGATTCCCGGCGAGAAATACAGCTACAACTTATCCAGCCGCAACCAGCTTTGCGTTGCCTTCCTCGACGGCAAAACGCCCTGCCTCATCGTCGAGCGCGGCACTTACACGACCATCCGGCTCGACGCGTATCAGTTTCATCGTGGCGCGCTTCGGAAGCTCTGGTCGTGGGACAGCCGCGAGGAGATCGGCCGCGGCAAATACAACAGCCAGGGCGCACACACCACGCACGCCGCCGACGTGGACGCCGACGGGCGCGACGAGATCATCATCGGGTCGGCCGTCGTGGACGACGACGGCCACGGCCTCTGGAGCACTGGGTTCGGTCATCCAGATTTTTGTTTTGTCGGTGACATTGATCCGGCTCGGCCGGGCTTGGAGATTTTCTATGGCATCGAGCCGCATCATGCGCAGAACGGCCTTTGTCTGGTGGATGCCAGAACAGGCGAGCTGATCTGGGGTCTGCAAGAACCGACGGTTCACGTCGGCTCCGACGGCGTGTGCGCGGACTTTGACCCGCGGCATCCGGGCGCCGAGTGCCACGCCAACGACCTTGATAAGGACAGGAAGTTCCGGAAATCGTGGGTCTTCAGCGCGAAGGGCGAACTCATCTCCGACCAGCGGCTGGGCAGCCTCGGACTGACGGCCTATTGGGACGGCGACCTTCAGCGCGAGATTGTGCGCGGCACGAAAATCAACAAGTTCGACGGCGGCACGATTCCGCCGAACATCATTGGGCGTGTCGTGGCCATCGCGGACATCGTCGGCGATTGGCGCGAGGAGATCATCACGAGCGCGCCCGGCGAACTGCGCATCTACACGACCACCCTCCCCGCGACCGACCGGCGGACGTGTCTGATGCAGGACCCGATTTACCGGATTGATGTCGCCGAGGCCGCCCAAGGTTATTACTGCGTGCCTACGCTGAGCGTCTTGCCATCCGCGGGCGCGCCGAAACGCTAAGCCGCGATGCGATACGAACACTCCCTCACCCCAACCCTCTCCCCCGCACCGGGGGAGAGGGAGAGGAACCGCGCGCAGCGGCGCGACTGGAGATCGCCTTGAAAAGCCGTGGAAATGGATTCCCTCTCCCCATCCGATGGGGAGAGGGCCGGGTGAGGGGCCGCGGCGACTGAATAGTTACGACTGAGAACCACCATGAACCAATCACTGATCCGAACCGTTCTCTTCTCAATCGCCATCGCCTCCGTCGTCGTCGCCGCTGAGAAACCGAAGGTGCAAGGCTTCGCCAAGGCGCGCGTGCGCGAGAAACTCGACCGCGGCGTTGTGGCGATGCCGATGGCGGGCAACAAGATCCATGTCGGCTGGCGGTTGCTCGACAGCGACCCGAAGGGCGTGGCGTTCAACCTCTACCGCCGCAGCGGCAGCGGCAAGCCGGAGAAACTGAACCGCGAGCCGATCTCGAAGACGACCGACTTCACCGACGAGCAGCCGCCGGCCGGAGAGCAGCAGTATTTCGTGCGCGCGGTCGTCAGCAGCAAGGAAGGCAAGAGTTCGCCAAGCGTCTCCGCCACGCCGTGCGCCGAGGGGCGGCCTTACATCAGCATCAAGCTCGACGGCAACCACACGTTCCAGAAGGCCGGCATCGCCGACCTCGACGGCGACGGGCGGCTCGACTTCGTCCTCAAGCAGCCGCTCGCGAACGTGGACCCTTACATCAAGTATTGGAAGCGCAGCCCCGGCACGTTCAAGCTTGAGGCGTATCGCCACGACGGGAAATTCCTCTGGCGGCACGACCTTGGCTGGTCCATCGAGCAGGGCATGTGGTATTCGCCCTACCTCGTCTATGACTTCGACGGCGACGGCAAGGCCGAGGTCGCCGTGAAGATCGGCGAGGGCGACCCGCGCGACGCCGACGGCCGCGTCCAGAGCGGGCCGGAGTGGCTCGCCATCCTCGACGGACAGACCGGCAAGGAGCGCGCCCGCGTGCCGTGGCCGTCGCGCGAGCGGTTCCCCGACTACAATTACTACTGCCGCAACCAGCTCGGCGTGGCCTATCTCGACGGCAAAACGCCGTGCCTCATCGTCGAGCGCGGCACCTACAACGTCATCAAGCTCGCCGCCTTCGAGTTCCACGGCGGCAAACTCCGCCAGCTCTGGACGTGGGAGGAAAACGAGGAGACCGGCAAGTATCGCGGCCAGGGCGCGCACTGCCTGCGCGCCGCCGACGTGGACAGCGACGGGCGCGACGAGGTCATCATCGGCTCGGCGGTCCTTGACGACAACGGCGTCGGCTTCTGGACGACCGGCCTCGGCCATCCCGACCACCTCACCGTCGGCCAGCTCGACCCGTCGCTGCCGGGATTGCAGATCGAATACGGCATCGAGAGTGGTCGCCGGTCCAATACCGTCTGCATGGTCGAGGCGAAGACCGGCAATATCCTCTGGGGCCTGAACGAGAAGACGACCCACATCCACTCCTCCGGCCTCTGCGCCGACATTGACCCGTCCCATCCCGGCGTCGAGTGCTACGCCGGCGAGCGCGACTTCAAGGACAAGCGCTGGCTCTTCAGCGCCAAGGGCGAACTGCTCTCTACCAACGACATGGGCGGCCTCGCGCCGCGCGCCGCCTACTGGGACGCCAGCCTCCAGCGCGCCTTGCTCATCAAGGGCCGCCTGTCGAAGTTTGGCGGCGGGGAACTCTCACCGAAAATCGAGGGCGACGTCATCGCCGTGGCGGACATCCTCGGCGATTGGCGCGAGGAAATCATCACCAGCCTCCCCGGCGAACTGCGTATCTACTCAACGACCCTTCCCGCCGCCGACCGCCGCGTGACGCTGCTGCGAGATCCGATTTACCGGATTGACGTGACCGGTGGCGCACAAGGCTACTATCAGGTCCCCGGCCTCAGCCGCCTGCCCTCAGCCAACCCGCCGCGGTGAGGCGTTGATGTCGCCCGGTGTTCCTAGTGTGGGATTCATCGGGTTTGAGACGGGTCATTTTCGCAAATAGCGTGGAAAATGATGGTTGGACCGCCGGCGCGGCAAGAATGAACGATAAAAACGGCGTTTTTGTCCCGCCGTAGTCCTACGCGAGCATTTTTACCGCGTTATTGCGCCGCCGTAGCGCTACGGATGGGTTTTAACGCCGTTAAAATGGATGCGTAGGACTACGGGAGCATTTTGACGGGGTTGAAATGGGGGCGTAGCGCTACGGACGCATTTTGACGGGGGTTTTGCAGCGCCGGACGGTTACGGAAGCATTTTAACGGCGTTAAAATCGGTCCGTAGGACTACGGCGGGATTTTGATGACATTAAAATCGGTGCGTAGGATGGTTTTTGGAAGCGAACGGGGGCGTGAACGAATCGGTAGAACGAAGCAAGCCCGCCATTTGCTCGGTGGCCATGCCGAGCCGCAGAGCAGGCAAACGGGCAAGGAAACCAATATCAATCTTTGCGGGGAAGCTGAAAGCGAAATCCTAGAACTTGACTTCGCAGACAGTCTGGCCATATAGGCTGAAGCAACCATCAGTTAAAGGTTTTGGAACGGAACTGCATAAGTGTTCATTTGGCAATGAATCCTACAGAGCGCGATTCTTATCTCAGGGCAGTTGATCTGGTGTTGAATCCCCTTGGATTCAAGCGGTCGAAATCCAGCTTTGAATGGAAACGAAAGGTTGATTCTCAGAACTCCGAGTGGATACACCTGAATTTTGGCAAAGCAGTCATCAACCCTAGCTTGGGGGTGTTTTATGCTGACCTCGAAAAGTTGCTGCCGCCAGAAGCTGGCGCAGTTGCTGGAGTGAGCCGGATGCTCTCCACTATTGCATCTCAGAGTTATTCGACTCAGACACGACCAGAGCAGATAGCCGAGGACATCGTCCGCTTCGCTCTGCCGGCGCTTGTGCAACTACGCGACAGAGTTGCTATTGCAGCAGTTCTACAAAACAGTTCAGCTTCTGATTGGCCCACGTTTAGCGCTTCTCATCGGATGCGGTTGTTACCTTTGCTGTTGGCCGGCATGGGTCGAGTATCCGAGGCTCTGGACTGGCTCACGCACCTTGAGAAGGTGGCCTCATCGTCTGACCAGATGCTCCCGAAGTTTGAAGCGTTTGCATCTCACTTCAGAGGAAAATATATCGTCAAACAAGATCACTGAAGCCAATGATAGGCGGGCGTTTCAACGTCGGCTGCCGGCCATCGGCTTTCAACGGACAGGGGCTTTGGTTTTCTGGACGGCGAAGAGGCGGTTCATGGTGGCGACGTAGAGGACGCCGTTGGCGGCGACGGGGGAGGTGCTCATCGGGCTGCCCATGTCTATCGTGGCGAGGAGTTTTTTCTCGCGGGTGGCGGCCAGTTGCTGTGGCAGCGCGAGCCGTTGGAGGAACTCCAAGAAACTGACCAAGCCGCCGAAGGGCGTGACCGGCTTGGGCGTGGATCGCAAAAGGACTTGTTTGGAACCGAAAAGCGGGCGAAGAAGCCGTGGCATCGTTTTGTGCAGGGTTGAAGGTGGGTTGTTGATATGCAACTCAACTCAACCAAAGCCCTTCCCGCAAAACGATGCCTTTCAACTTCGGTTTTCAGGCTTATTCAAGAAAATATTCGCGGACTTTTTCGCCGGGCCGCTTATGATGCGCGCCGCTATGAAATTCCACACCGAGTATCTCTGGTTCCAGACGCAGAAGCACCGCGAATACGTGCGGATCACCGACAAGGTGGAGGCTGCCGTGCGCAAGAGCGGCATCCGCGAAGGCATGGTGCTGGTGTCGGCGATGCACATCACGGCCGGCATGGTGGTGAACGACAACGAGCCGGGCATCTGGCGGGACATTGACAAGTGGCTGGAGTCGCTCGCGCCGTTCCGCGAGGACTACGAGCATCACCGCACCGGCGAGACCAACGGCGACAGCCACCTCAAGAACATCCTCGTCCACCACCAAGTGATTGTGCCAGTGACCGACGGCAAACTCGACCTCGGCCCTTGGCAGGAGGTGTTCTACTGTGAGTTTGATGGCCAGCGCCGGAAGCGCGCCATCATCAAGGTTATGGGCGAGTAGCCCGCCTACTTCGCGCCCACGCAATAGAGCGCGCGGTTGGAGCGTAGATAGATCCGGCCGCCAATGGGAGCAAGCGAGGCGCGAAACAACTCGCCGGTGCGATCGCCAATGGAATTGCGGGCCACGAGGTCGAGTTTGGAGCCGGGCTTGATGACAAGGGTTTCGCCGGACTCAGTGTTGATGTAGATGAGACCTCCGGATTCGACGGGTGAAGCGGTGTAGGCGCCGGGAATCTTTTCCGTCCAGACAACCTTTCCGGAACGTGAATCGTAAGTCGTGGCGCTGCCCTTCATGTCCATGGCGAACATGTAATCGCCGACGACAATGGGCGAGGAAACATCCCGGACCTTGGGGCGCGGTGTGTGCCAGACACGGTGGGTTTCGCTCACGTTGCCCGAACCGCCCGGACGAACCGCGTAGATGTCGCCGGCTTTGCCGTTGACGACGAAGAGCAGCCCGCGGGCGAATTCGGGCACCGGCTCGCCCCGGCCGTTGAAGCCGCGGCAGTTCCAGAGCGGCTTGCCGGTGGCAGGGTTGTAAGCGTCAAGGCCCTGTTCGCTGTTGACGACAAGTTCGGAACGCTTGCCGGCCTGGATTTCAATCGGCGTGCTCCAGCCTCCCATCGGTTTCTCACCGCGCGGCGTGCGCCAGACGATCTTGCCCGTCTTCTTGTCGAGCGCGGCGATGAAGGACTCGCCCTGCGCGTCGCAGTTCTGGATGACGAGGTTGCCAGCAAAGACCGGCGAGGCGGCGCTGCCCCAAGGGCCGGCGAATTCGCCCAGTGACTGTGACCAGAGCAGTTTGCCGTTGAGATCAAAGCAATGGATACCACCGCGTCCGAAGAAGGCGATGACGCGCTCGCCGTCGGTGAGGCAGGTCGGCGTGGCAAAGCCATTCATGTTGTGCGACTTGCCGGGCGCGGCGCAGAGGATTGATTTCTCCCAGAGGAGTTTGCCGCTGCGCGCGTCCAGGGCGATCACGAGACGCGTGGAGCCTTTGTCGGTGGCAGCGGTGAGGAAGATGCGGTCACCCCAATTGACGGGCGAAGAGAAACCCTCGCCTTTCAGCTCGACGCACCAGAGGACGTTCTCGGCGCTCCACTTCGTCGGCAGCGCCGCGCCGACATGATGGCCGGTGCCCGTCGGGCCGCGGAAGCGAGGCCAGTTTTCGGCGGCGCCCGCAGTCAGGGTGAGCGCGATGCCGAGGAAGAGAACGACCGGCAACTGTTTCATAGGCAGTTTGAACCTCCAACTACGACGCATTTCGTCTTACTGCACGGCGGCTTCGCATTCCGCCATTTTTTCGCCGTAGAAATCGTCCGTGATCAACCCCTCGTCAAAAAGATACCTGATTTGTTGCATACGGCCGGCCACCTGTCGCTTGCTGAACTTCTGGCCCTTGGCTTGCAACTCGGCGGCTTTGGCCTTGGCTTGCGCCATCACCTCGTTCGAAATCTCCTTCGGCTCGCGTTTGGAAGGCGGCTGGTTGGATGGATCGTAAACAAGCACCTTGAAGTCCTGGGCGGGCACGAGGTGCCGCCACAAGAAGGCCTGCATCTTGTCTTCGGCCGCGACGGCCGTGTGGACGATTCTCTTATCCCCGATCTTCGCACTGCCCTGGACGGTCAGGTTGATGGGGCCGTCGGTGGCCGAGCTTGCCTTGAAGCTGAAGCGGGTGATGTTCTGTTTGCCGCCCAAGGTGACGGGATAGGCACTGAATCCGGGCGGAGGATTCTTCAGGTTGATGTTGATGGAGCCGTCGAAGCCATCTTTGCGCATGGCATAGACGGTAACGGCAGTGGTGTTCTTTTGCCGGAGGTTGGCGCTGCTGGTGACAACGCGCAGCTCAAAATCGGGTCGCGGCGCGCTGATGCGCAGGCGGTAACCGTATTCCTCGCCGCCTTTACGCCCCGTGTCGCCGATGTGGACGTAGTAGGTGCCGTTGGCGGGGAGCTTGGCCGTGAAATAGGAATCTGCGTGATGCGTGTTGATGCCGGCGCCGAGGTCTTCCTGGTCATCGCTGAACGCCAGCAGTTTGCCGCTCGCGTCGGTGAGTTTGATCACGGAGTCCACCGGCGAATCGAGCCGGCGCGCGTGGACTTCCGCAACCACCGTATCGCCCGCCTTGCCGGCGAACTGGAACACGTCCCAGTCGTCTCCCTTGTCAATGCGTCCGTTGACGATGACGGGCAGCGTGACTTTCTGCGCGTGCGCCTGGGTGTTGTTGGGTTCTTTGTCGAGGGCTTCCGGCAACGTGTCGAGTGCAAACGGCACGCGGTTGGAGATGAGGCCGTCCTTGTTGGCAGCGATCTGCTGGATGCCCGGCTCGGCGTCCTTGGCCGGTTGCTGCAACTCGGCGTTTCCGAGATTGACGCCTTTCATTTTGATGTGATGAGACTCACCGACGCGGCCGCCCAGCGGGAAGATGCTCGTGATAAGCGGCAATTCGCCGATGGTAACACGATAGACGAAATCTTCGCGGCCACGGTAGATGGCGTCAGTGATGGTGAACACATATTCGCCATCCTTGGGAATCCGATAGACAATCGTCGGGTCGGGCTTGAACCGGTAGTCGTCGTCATACGCCAGTTCCTTCCCGTCCGCATCGTAGAGAGCCAGCACGGGCTGAAACCAACCGGGCACGGCGTCGGCGAGATAGGGGATCAACTGCCGCGCGAGTGTGCTGATGACCAACCGCTGACCCTTGCGCGCGTCGAACCGATAGCGGTTGATTTCGCCGGAAGCGATCTGGCCGTTGACGGTGCAGGGGATGCTGATGCGGTCCTCAATCTCGTTTTCGGGCCGCTTGCGGAGGGCCAGTTGCTCCTTGCCGAGCACTTGAAAGGGGGTGGTGGCCATCGGCTTCCGGCAGGATTCGGGCAGTTCGCCGACATGGAATGGGAGCGGGTTTGACGCGCCGCCGCGCAGGGTCACCAGCCGCAACTCCCGCTCGCCGAGCTGCGCATCAGGAGCGACCGTGACCTCCAGATAAGCAAGGCTGGCCAGCGAAGCGCTCGCAGGCCTCAGCACGTATTCGCGCATCCGGGTCTGAATCTTCTCGATGAGTTGCTGCTTCGCGTCACCCTTCGCGCCCGCCGAGGATTTCCCTGCCGCCGCCCCCGAGGACATCATCATCATTTCGTCATCCGATGATTTCTTCTTCCACCCGCCCTTCGTCTTCGTCTTCCTCAACTCCGACAGTTGCTGGCTCAACAACTGCATGTCTTGGGGGCCGATTTTCTTCTGATACTCTACAAGCCGGGCTGAAACGCCGGAGCCGCTGACAATCGCTCCCGTGATGCCGTCCATCGCCTGTCCGCCCAGCTTGACCCGAAACGTTGTCCCCTGCTGGCCGCCGGCGGGATACACAAAACCAACATACGGCCTCATCTGCTGCTGCGCCCGCGCCGAAGGTGCCATCGCCACCATGCCGGCCACGCCCAAAACTGCAAGCCATTGAACTTTGCTCATAAACTGCTCCAGTAGTTATCCATCTGCACGAAATACCTGTGCTCTGCGCGTCCCGGCCACCGAATCAGTTGATGACGACCTGTATCTCACTGCGCGGCGCATTCGCATTCCGCGACCTTCGCACCATAGAAATCGTCGGTGAACAGCCCCTCGTCAAAGAGCAACTTGAGCTGCCGCACGCGGCCGGCCGCCTGCCCCTTGGTGAACTTCTGCCCCTTGGCTTGCATCTCGGCAGCTTTGACCTTCGCC
>JBAYFL010000041.1:0-38901 GCA_041667205.1 Verrucomicrobiia bacterium
CTGCAACACCGTGCCATAGAAGTGCGTGGCCAAGGTGTCCGTCGCGTGCGGATTGTCCCGGCTCGGCGAGAGCACGGGTTCAGGCCGAACCTTGGGCTTCGAGAGGTAGTAGCAGAGATCCTTTTTCAGCGGCAGCGAGTAGTCGTCTATCGCCAGCAGCGTGGCCCGGCGCTCGACACGGTTGCCGAGAATGGTGACCGCACTGGCGGGTTGTTTTTCAGCAGCAAACCCCAGCCCCGCCAGCAGCGGCAGCAAGGCTACCGCTCTCCGAAGAAAAGTGCATCGTGTTGGATTCATTGAAGGATAGCCCTATTTTACTTGTTTGTTTTGCACTGTCACCCGCACAACATACACACTGAATTTCTCCCGATTATTATTGTCGTCTTTGGGGTCTGCTTTCCAATGCGTCCGGACACGGAAGGTGTCGGGCACACGGTCGTATACGCAAAGGAAGGTGTCTGGTTCGATCTCTACGATACCGGTATAGGAAGAAGTGCCGCCACGATTCTGGGGAGAGGCTGGACTGATGACTTCTTGCGGTAGCAGAGCATTGTGATGTGCCAATGTGTCAATAGTTTGCCACGATTTGCCAGATCCATCACGATTGAACCACAGGTAAAGACCGAGTCTGCCCCCGGAAAGGACAATGGTTCCAGACTGAAGGACCAATAACTTCGGTTCAACACTTCCTTCTTTTTTCATCGCCACCGGTTCACTCCAAGTCCTACCCTCATCCGAACTAAAGCACTGTCTATACAAAGGCCAACGCCGGATGATACACATCAGACGTCCGTCGGACGTATAACATAGACATGCTTCGCCATCGCACCCGTCATCCACAACGGTCGAGCGAAAGCGCCACGTGAAACCATCATGTGATTCGGCAACGATGGTGCACATACGTTTCGCATTCTGATAGATCCCCTCAATAACAGTCAGATAGGTTCCGTCCCTAGCTTTTAGCGGGATACCGTTAAAGAAAAACGGGATGCGGCCCTGTTTCGCAACTTCTTCCACATCGGCCTTTGGATTGAAAGGGTCGCTGCCGAAGGGCCGGGGGAAACCGGCAACCGTCACCCCGTCCTTGAGCAGTCTAACGGTTCCCTTGGCGTCAATAACATTCATGTGCCCTTTACAGCCGTTTGGGGTCTTGTTCTTGTAAAGATGATGCGGCAACAACGCGAATTCTCCGGAAGGCAAGGGGCAATAGCTGAAGCTTTGAGCCGTGTAGGGCTTTGGCTTGCTCCATGTCAACCCTCCATCTCTCGACCATATCAGGAGACCTTCATCTGCTGTCAATCGGTCATCTCCAGTGCGAATTGACATTGCCAGCGTTCCATCGGCGAACCGCATGATGTTCGGATACCAGAACTGTTTCTTCGACCGCCCAACACACAATGGTTTTGAAATAGAAACACTTAAGCCCTCAAGATCATACGTTTTTCCGGAAAGCCACTGCGCAGTTGCTCCTGTATTTGTTTCGCACTTCCCATCATTCACACCCCCCAGGACAGCCGTTGTCAGAAGAAGGGTTAGCTTGCACAGTCGCTTGTTTATAATCATTGCTATTCCTTTCGTGTTCTTTCGTGTTCTGAGTGAGGACGTGAAAAGGCATCGAAGAGAAGTTGACAGTGTCTGTTTCATAATATGGTGCGTTGGTTTGTTGTGTTGCCGATGGAGTTCGGCGCAGTATTGAAGTTGAACGTGCCCATCTGAGTGCGAGCTGATCTGAGTGTGTTGTTGGCGGCATCGCGGTTCAGTCGTTGAGGTAGAGCGCATACACTTTCGCGCTGCTGTTGACGGGGAAGTTCACACGCAGGGCCACGCGTTGGCCTGCTGGCAATGGCTTGGCCCACTGGATTGGCTGGTGCGTGCCGTTTTGCGTGATTGTGGCGGTGCAGCCCGCAATGGGTTGATCCAGATGATCGAGCAACTGTATGGTCAGCGGCGCGTCCGGCGTGATGCCGTCCACGTTGAGGCTCGCTTTGCCTGGCGTGAACGTGCTGGTGATGAAATGTGCGTCGTTGTCATCCTCCTTGCGCGAGAGATAACCAAAACCATCACGCCGTAGCGTGGCGAGGCCGATGTCCATCGTCTTCAGTTTCCCGCCTGTGTCCCAGTGTGAATACCAAATCATGGTTTGGTCGCCTTCATTCACGAAGGCGTGACCCTGCAACAGGGCGATGTCATCCCAGTCGCCTTCCTTGCCGCATGCGATGACCTTGAAGCCCGACACAGGTTCGCGGAAATGGATGCCATCGTTGCTGAGGATGAGGCCAAGGTCAATGTGCACGCCAAGCAAATGCGACGCGCCCTTGGGTGGTGCTGTCGCCGCATCCTGCCACATGCCGTAAAGCCCCACGAGCGCATTGCCACGGTTCCATAGGCCCGCGCCCATGTGCGTCTGCTGGCCCTTGATGGGCGGATTTGCAAACTGGCCCGGGCGCGCAAAAGCCATCGCCTTTGCCTGCGACCAGCTTTTGAAATCCGGTGAACGGTAGGCCAGCATCACGCGGCCGGCCTGACTGCCGTCGGCAAGCCAGCACCACGGCGAGATGAGCTGGCCTGTGGAATAGTAGAAGTCACCGAAGCGATAGAGACTGGTCACTTCAAAGCGTTCGCCGCCAGCGTTCACGGGACGGTTTCCCACGACCTTCCAGCGCAGCCCATCCGCGCTCGTCGCGCAAATGGTCGAGCAGATGCGCTTCTCCTTCGGGCCAACCTTGCTCATGCCGCCGGGAATATCATCGTATGGCACATGCGCGATGAACGCGGCTTTGTAGCGACGCGCGGGGTCGGGATCACCGGGATCGTGCAGCACGGAGAGAAAATCATTCACGCGGGTCAGTGAAAATGGCTCGCCCTCGATCAGGCAGATGTTGTTCTTCTTGCTGCCGTTGAAGTCCACCAGCCCCAGCTCCGGCTTGTTCCAATGCACGCCATCCGTGCTCTCCGCATAACACATGGGCCGCCAGTAATCGGGAGCCTGACCGTGCTTGAACTCCGTCTGGCTCATGGCGAGATACCACATGCGGAACTTGTCGCCGTCCTTGATCACCGTGCCGTAAAGCGCCGCATGACCATGATCCGGCGCTCCTGCCGATCCGCGTCGCAGCACGGGATTTTCCGGGTGCTTCGTCGCGGGGACGAGGGTGACCTTCAGGTTGTGCTGCCAGGGAATGCTCTGGTCGTCAAAGGCGAAAAGCACTCGCTCTTCGGTGTTGGACAGCGAAAGGCTCATGCTGCACGCAAGAGCAAGGACGGAGGCGTGTAGATGTAGCTTCATGGTCTGTTGGTGCGGTTACGAGTTGAGGGAGTGGGCTTCGAAGATTGAATTGCAGTGCTGTCAGGCCAGCGCTTCATGGCTGCTTCGTTCTGCTCCGCACTCACGATGCTGAACGCGTTCGGACGCTGCGTGAGATCAACGACACGCCAGGCCAGTTCAGCAAGACGCAGATTCTCACGCTGATCGCGAATCTCGCGAAGGGCGGCAGCGCCTTCGTCGCCAAAGTCGAGGATGGCGTTGCCGATGGATCGCCAGCCCCATTCGGAGTCGTCGCGCTTCGCGTCGCTGTGCTTCTTGAATGCGGTGATCAACGCAGCCAGCACCTTCGGACGCAGCGACTCGGTCTCGGGCCGCTTGAGTGCGGTGAGCCGGCCCAGCGACACGGCGGCGCGGTTGGCAACCGCGTGATCTTCGTGATTCAGCGTGGCGATGAGCAGTTCAATAGCCTCGCTGCTCCTGGCAATGTTGCCCAGGGCCTCCGCAGCGGCGAAACGCGGGAAGCGAGCCTTGTCCTTCAAGCCGTCGCGGAAGACGGGCAGGAGTGCGGGAGTGGCATGAACGATGAGCGTGCGCATCGCGACCTCGCGCACCTTATCGCTCTGCGAGTGCAGGGCTGCGTCCGTGAGTTCCGCCGTGGGCACTGGTGCAAGCCGGCGCAACGCGATAACGGCGCACTCGCGGAGCATGTGGTTGCCATGCTGCTTCGTGGCCTGCAAAAGGGCCTGGCACGCAGCGGGGTCTTTTCGCTCCGCCAGTGCCAATGCCGCGACGCAGCGCACGCCGTTTTCAGCATCGCTCAATCCAGCGAGCAAAGGCTTGAGGTCTGCGGTCTTCAGCTTGCCCAGTGCCTGGAGAGCGAGGCGGCGCTCGATGAGGTTCGAGGATGCTGCGCACCTGACGAGCGCGCTTTCATCCGGCGACAGCACCGGCGACAGCGGGCTGTTGCCGCACTGTTGCAAGGCGCGCATTCGTTGATACATGTCCTGGCTCTGCAACGCTGCCGCCGTCTGCTCCGGCACAAAGCCACGGAACAGATGATGCCAGTCGTCGCTCAAGCTGAGCACCGTGGGAATGCCCCGCTCCTGATACGGCTTCCAGTTTTTGCGAAACGGGTCGGAAGTCATCACGCTTACGGAAGTCTTGGTGCCGCGAGCCAGAAACAGCAGGTCGTCGAGTGTTTTATACTGCGACTGCGGGCTGTTGTTGCCGTAGATGAGCAGTTCGTCCACGAGGCCATCGCGCACCCAGGTGTCCACATCCATGTGATGGCTGCCCGCGGTCAGCAGAAGTTCCGGCACGTTCCAGGACTGCGGCTGACGCGGATCATTCGAGTTCACCACCATGCCGAGCTTGATCTTGTGCTTGTCGAGTTCGACCTTCAGTTCCCGGAGGAAGGCGGTGACATAGCTGCCGCGCAGGCGCAGCCAGTCCTCGCGCGAGGCTCCGCGTTTGAAGGGTTCGGTGCGGATGTTGATCTTATGCTGCGCCTTGAAATCCTTCACGATGGGATCGCTGTAACCGAACTCATCCTGGAACCGCAGCGAGAAGTTCTCCACGTAGGTGAGAAAGCAAATGCCATCGTAGCCCGCCTTGAGCGTCTCTTTCACCGTGAGATCAACCAGCGCCTTCCGGGCTTCAGGATAGGCCAGTTCGATGGGGCCAGCCTGGCGGCGCACCCCGTGTTTGTCCACGGGCGCCCATTCGGGATGCACAAGCTTCAGCTTCGATTCAAGTCCGGTTACATCACCAAAGCCCGCCATTTCCGCCAGCGGACCCCAATCCCACAGCGACCCCATGCCCCAGATTTCCATGCCACGCGCGTGGGCTGCCTTGACCGCAAGCTCATCCGGCCGCACCTCCGCATACAAATTCTGCACCCATTGCCAGAAGGAATAAGAGCGGCAGCTTTCCGGGCGGGCGCGCATGGTGGACACCCAGCACGCTTCCTCCAGCCCGCGCCAATACACGCGTCGCGCATGGTTGGCGTTTTTGAAGAGGTCAAACGTTGCCTCGATGCTCGCCGGCGAATCAATCGGCAGCGAGGAGCCGAGGAAGTGGTTGTCGCCGGTGCTGACATAGACATCAATGACGGGTTCGGCAGCACCGAGTGGCACCAGGGTCATGAAAACCGCACCGATGAGAAGCGATTGGGGGATGCTGCGACGGGTGTTTGGCAGTGTGTGTTTCATGAGGACGAGTGTTGGTTGGGTTGTCAGTGGGGTTACCACTCTCCATCGCGTTTGAACTTCGCCTTCACATTGGCGCTGAACTGGACAATTGAGCTGTCGAGGTCAGTGAGGATGTCCGCGGTGCGGCGGTCCGCCGAACCGCGCGCGACGGGAATGACGGTGGTGCATTCATTCGTGTCCATGAAGCGCGCGGCATCGAGCAAGCCTGGCTGGTCCTCCGGTGCGATGACCAAGAAGCCATGTTTGTCCGCGTGGATGAGGTCGCCCGGCCGCACGATGCGGCCAAAGACCTCGACCTCGCAGTTGAAGCGCACGGGATGCACATGCGCGTGGCCAACGCAGAGCCGTCGCGCGAGCGCCTTGAACCCGGCGTTGGTCATCTCGTCCACGTCGCGGATCGCGCCATCGGTGATCGTGCCCACGCAGCCAAGGGCGCGGTGAATGTTGCTATTCACCTCGCCCCAGAGAGAGCCGATCACCTTCGGTTTGTCGAGATCCTGCACGATGACGATCTTCGGCCCTGGGATGCCGGCCATGTAGCAGCGATATTCCGCTCCGGCGTTCGGGTTTGTCTTTCGATGCTCAGGATTGCTTGGCTCAATGACGACAGTGACCGCGTAGCCGACCATCGGCCCCATCTGCGGCATGAAATCGCGGGTCTCCTCGATGTTAAAGGCATCGGCACCTGGATTCTTTTTTGTGATTTGTTCCCAGCCATTGTAAATCGTGGGCGTGTTCCAACGCTTGAGCTGGAGGAGATCGCCGTGTGAGAGACAGCGCATGTTTTCGGATATGGCACCGTGAGACATGCGGCCATCGTCAGCTTGCGGGTCGCGGCGGACAAGCGTAGCCTCTTGGTTCTATTACAGGACCAGATGAAAGCAAAACCACCGCAGCCGCCCATTCTGCCACAACGCCTCTCGCTTGTCGCACAGACGAAACAAAGCTTGTGCGAAGGTATCCGCGCCGGACACTGGCGGACGCACCTGCCCGGCGAGCGGGAGTTGTGCGCGCATCTCCAGGTGGGCCGCAACACGCTGCGTGCCGCGCTACAGGAACTGGAACGGGGAGGCTGGCTGGATGTCGCGCAGCGTCAGCGCCGCCGCATCAAGACCAAGCGCGCCACCCACAGTGCCAGCGCTCAAAAGCGAGTGATTGCGGTGCTTTCTCCTTGGTCTTTCTTGGCGCTGCCCCCACGAATGACGTTTGTGATGGAAACCCTGCGGGACAAGCTCACCGAAGCAGGCTGGTTGGTCGAATTCCATCTAAACACCGCCTGCTTTTCCGCAAAGCCTGCCCGTGCGCTGGATAAACTGGTGCATCACAACCCAGCCGTAGCGTGGCTGGTATTCGGATCCAAGGAGCCGATGCAACATTGGTTTATCCGTCATCAGTTGCCATGTCTGGTGGTGGGGTCGTGCGGGCCGGACATCGCCCTGCCATCCGTGGATGCGGACTTTCGCGCCACGTGCCGCCACGCGGGCGCCGTGCTACTACGGAAGCGTCACATGCACATTGCCCTCGTGCTGCCACCGGGCACCTACGGCGGCGATGTGGCCAGCGAAGGGGGACTGCGCGAATCGTTGAATACCACGCCTGGGGCGCACCTTCGGGTGCTGCGTCACGACGGCACTGCCGCACATCTTTGCGCTTTGCTGGACGACGCCATGTGCTCGCCCAACTCACCGACCGCCTTTGTCGTGGCGCACGCGGTGCATGTGCTGACGGTGATGACACACCTGATGCGTCGCGGCAAACGCATCCCGCAGGACGTGGCCGTCATTTCACGAGACGACGATCCATTCCTGCAATCCACCAGTCCCGCCGTCACGCGCTACGCCATCAACCCGGCCCAATTCGCTCGCCGCGTCTCGCTCGCGGCGCGGCAACTGGCCGAGACGGGGACGCTGCCCGCGCACGCCATCCGCCTGATGCCAAAGTTCCTTCCCGGCGAAACGGTGTAATGACGTGAAAGCGCAGTGGCGTAACCCGACCTATTCTGGCGTGTTGAATGGCGGCGTCTTCTATGTCGAAAGACCAACCCTTCATCACAAGTTCAGGGAATCCGTGCGCATTTCGAAACAAAGCGGCAGGAGCCTGATCGTCCTCTGCACGAAGCGGCCTCAGGGAGCAGCCTGATTCCGGCTCGCGCGCCTTAAAACGAGATAGCCGATGAACACGAGCAGGACCAGCGTCCCGATCGTGACGCAGCCCGATGTCAGGCAGATTTCTGCGAGGCGTTTGCCAATCACGCCCTTTGAGGTGAGGGATGTCAGCGCGAAACTCGCCGCCAGCACGCCGCCGCCGATCCATCGCAGCCGCGGCTCTTGGAGCACGTAGGCGGACAAGACCACGTAAGGCAGCATGAGCATGACGAAATGCGATTTGCTGGTCATCGGCGACAGCATGAGCAGGCTGATCAGCACCAGCGAACCATCCAGAAGCAACGCCTGCGGCATCCTTCCCGCTCGCAGCAGCAGCACGAAAACAATCAGGCCGAAACCGAGATACACGGCATACAGAATATTTCGCCTCGACATCGCGCTGCCCGGCTGGTTCACCAGACTGTAAACCATGCCGCGCAACGATTGGTTTAGCAGGTTGGCCTGCTCCCAATGGCGCGTCTGCTCCTCTGCCGGTTTGCTGCGGACCGATCCTACCGCTAGGTCGCGGACCCACGTGACGAAGTAACCGGACGGCGCGCCCTTCGGCGTGAAAAACACATCCGGCAGGAACGAGAAGCCCGCATAAAACACCGTGCACAACAGGAAGAGCTTCATCCGCCGCCGCATCAGTAGATAGGGCAAGAACAACAACGGCGTCGCCTTCAGAGCTGCCGCCAGCGCGAAGCCGGCCGCCGCGCGCAGATCCTTCCCGGCTTGCATCCACCACAACCCGGCCACTGCGCAAAGGAACACGATCACGTCGTAGGCTTGGTTCTCCAACACGGCCAGAATGAACTTGAGGCTCAGCGTCAGGGACAGCACCCGCAACCAGATGACTTTCCTTCCCTGCGACAGCTCTGGAAAACTTCCGATTGCGAGACGCTCGCACAACCGGTAGCTGAGCCAGGTGGCACCGACCAGCACCGCATACCAGACGAGGTTCCTCAGCCACATCGGCAGCGGCACAAACGGAATCATCAAGAACGCAAACGCCGGCGGATAGGTGAACCCCGGCGCGCCCACCTCCAGTGCCTGCCCCTGCAACAGTGCCTCCGCCCCGAGCGGATAGAGCTTCAAGCTATCGGGCCGGCTCGTAAATCGCGGGTAGTAAGCTGCGGCGATCACCAGCAGCAACAAAACGGTTTTGTAACGGCGCAGAAACTCGACCATGTTTGTCTTCTTACCACACGACCCAACGGGCCAACAGGGAAAACACTCTCGAATGGTAACAAGTCAGTTAAGCCGGCCGGTTTTGCAATACGGACACTCCTGAGCCAGCCGCATTGTTGCGACTCATGCAATCGGACGGCGACGGAGGTGCTCGATGGCTCGGATGAGGTCGACGCGCGTGCGCTCCAACCGGGCGGCGTCGGTGGCCTTCTCGCCGTCGGGAGTTACTACGTAGAAGGTGTCGAATGCCGCGCCCTTCTCGGTGGAGATGCGGGCGAGGTTGATATCGAGGCCGTGGCGGGCCAGCGTTTCGGCGATGGTGTAGAGTAGCCCCAGCCGGTCCTCGGCCTGCACCTCCACGACCGTGCGCGTGCGGGAAGCGGTAAGGTCCATGCGGACTTCGGTCGGCACGACGCCTTGCGGCACGCGGGCCGTGCCGCGCGCGGGGCGGTGTTTAGCCAGAAGCTGGTCGAGGTCGGCACCGTGGTTGAGCGCACGATCCAGCGTGCGCTCGAACTGCTGGCGTTGCTCGCGGTCGGAGGCGACGCCGCCTTCGATATCGGCGACGTTGAAGATGTCCAGCACGATGCCGTCGCGGCGGCTGTAGGCGTGCGCGTTGAGGATGTTCACGCCAGCGAACGAAAATGATCCGCAAATCTTGCTGAACAATCCCTCGCGGTCCCACGTGCAGACCGTCACTTGCGAGTAGCCGCGATCGGGCTTGTCGGTCCACATCACCTGCGGCATCAGGCCGTCGCGCGAGGCCGAGACGGTGCGTCGCAGGAAGGCGTGGATGATCTCCATGTGCTTGAGGATTTCCTCGGCGGTGAAGGTCAAAAAGTAGCGCCGCTGCATTTTCTCGAAATGCGCCGCCACCTCTTCCTTCGGCATGGAGCTGCGCTCGCGGATATGTTCGAGCATGGTCTGGAGCCGCTGCTCTTGCAATGCCTGCGATTCGGCGCCCGCGACCAGCTCACCGCGTGTCTTCAGGTAGAGATCCCACAACAACGAATTGCGCCAGTCGTTCCATAACTCCGCGCTCGTGCCGGTCATGTCGGCGTAGGTCATCAACAGCAGGTTGTTCAACTGCGGCAGGTTCACCACCAGCCGCGCAAACTCCACGATCGCGTCGGGATCATCCAGGTCCCGGCGCTGCGTCACGCCATACATCGCGAGGTGATGGCGGATGAGGAACGTGAGCGTCTCGCGGCCGGCGTCGTCCAGCCCGATGCGATGCGCAGCGCGCTCGGCGAGCCGGACGCCCGCGTCGCTGTGCTCTGCTTCGTTCACGGCCTTGCCGGCGTCGTGCAGCAACAACGCCAGATAGAGAATTTCCGGCCGCGTGACCTCGTGAAAGAGCGGCTTGTAGTCTAGTTCCGTCCCTTGGGTCGCTGCGACGACCGCATCGAGCCGCTGCAATGTGATCAGCGTGTGCTCATCGGCCGTGTAGCGGTGGAAAAACTCATGCTGCACCAGCGCGTCGAGCTGGCCGAACTCAGGCAGGTATTTGCCGAGAAACCCGACCTCGTGCATCATCCGCGCGGTCCGGCCCACGTTGCCGCCGTCGCCGAGGATGGCTAAAAACGTTTCCCTCGCGCGCGGGTTGGCGCGGAATCGGTTGTCCACCAACCGCAACTGCTCGCGGATCATCGTCTGTAATTCCGGCGACAGGAACGCCTGCCGTTGCTGCGCGTAGCGAAACACGCGGATCAGCCGCAGCGGGTCGTCGCGGAAAACTTCCGACGACTCCGGCTCGATCAGATCGCCGCGGATGACAAAGCCGTCCTGCTTCTCGACCTTCGCGCCGAGGCGGAGGATTGGCAGGTGAATGCCGCGCCGCTCGAAAAAGCCGGGCGGTTTCAGCGCCATGCGCAACGCCAGCGCGTTGGTGAGTTGGAACACCTCCCGCGTATGGCTGTAGTAATCGTGCATGAAATGCTCGATTCGTTTCAGCACGTTCGGCTCGTCGTAGCCGAGATGCGTTGCCACCGGCAACTGCAACGCCAGCGTCAGCACGTCCGACGCGCGCGCCGCCGCGTAGTGTAATTCCGTGCGCGCGCGCACCAGGAACTCGTAGGCCGCCTCCAGCCTCCTGCGTTCGGCGCGCGTCACGAACTTCCGCGTCTCCAGCTCAGGCAGCGTGCGGACGCCGTGTTTGAAAAGGCTCATCCAGAGGAGGTTTTGCAGGTCACGCAGGCCGCCACAGCCGTTCTTTACGTGCGGCTCCTGCAGGAATACCGTGTCGCCGAACTTCCCGTGCCGTTCGCTCTGGTCGTGCATCCGCTGCTCGATGTATTCGCTCACACATGGCCGCACGCATTGCGCCAGCAGCTTATCCCGCATCTCGTCGAACAACGCCGAGTCGCCGACGATGAGCCGCGCCTCGATAAGCGCGGTCTTTGTCTCCATGTCTTTGTTCGCCTGATCGACGCACTGCTTCACCGAGCGCGCCGCGTAGCCAACCTTCAGCGAGAGGTCGAACAGCGGCAACACCGCGTGGTCGTAGAGCGACTTCAGAAATGTTTCACCTGCCTGCCCCTTGCCGGCGTGCAGCAGCAGGATGTCAATGTCGCTGAACGGATTCAGTTCCGCCCGTCCATAACCTCCGACGGCCACCAACGCCATCGCCGGCAGCTTCTCCTTCGGATGGCGCGTCGCATAGGTCGTGTGCGCTGCGACGAAAAGATGTCGCAGCACCGCGTCAATCAACTCCGCCCGCGCCCCTGCGACCGCCAGTCCGCCGCCGCCCGCGCGGTGGCGCATCATGAGGCGGCGTTGATGCAGGCGCAGGAAGCTCTCGTAGAGTGCAAGCCGCCCACGCCCGCTCTGGCCGGCATGCCGATGCTCGGCCTGCCGCAGCAGTTGATCAAAAACCTCGGTCATTGCACGCACCATACGCAACGAACCGGGGAGTTCCAAGTTGCTTTTGGCCCGCGACAACCTCATATTCCGCCCCATGCTGAAACTTGGTGTCAACATTGACCACGTGGCCACACTGCGGCAGGCGCGCTACAAAGATTCCCCCGCGCTGGTGGGCGAACCGGCCGGCGCGATTCCCGAACCCGATCCGGTCTGGGCCGCCGCCGTCGTCGAACTGGCCGGCGCGCACGGCATCACCTGCCACCTGCGCGAAGACCGCCGCCACCTCCAAGAGCGCGACCTGCGTTTGCTCAAACAAACTTGCCGCACGCGTATTGACCTCGAAATGGCACCGACACCGGAGATGGTCTGCATCGCGCTCGACGTGCAGCCGGCCATCTGCTGCCTCGTGCCGGAGAAACGGCAGGAGGTCACCACCGAAGGCGGTCTCGACATCGTCGTCGGCTACGACAACATCGCCGCCGTCACCAAACAGCTTCAGGCGGGCGGACGCGAAGTCAGCCTGTTCGTGGACCCCGACAAGCGCCAGCTCGAAGCGAGCGCGAAGGCTGGCGCGAACTATGTCGAGCTGCACACGGGTGCTTTTGCCAACGCGCCGGATGCAGATGCCTCCGAGCGGGAACTTCAGCGGTTGATCGCCGGCGCGAAACAGGCCCACCAGCTCGGTTTGCGCGTCAACGCCGGCCACGGCATTAACTACGAGAACGTCCACACCATCCTGCGCATCCCGCACCTTGACGAGTTGAACATCGGCCACTCAATAATCAGCCGCGCGATCTTCGTTGGTCTGGACCGGGCCGTGCGCGAGATGTTGGCGCTGATGGCTGGATACGTCGGGTGATGATGCGGTCGTTTTCAACCCGGCTGGCCGCGTTTCTTCTCGGCATGGCCGTCTGCGCCGCCGCCGCCGACTTCAATCTCTCTGGCTACCTTGGCCGGCTCCTCCAGCAGAGCAACCTCGCGCGCGCGATGGACAAGGTCCGCGAGGCCGACCAACTGCGCGCCACGAACAAACTGGAGGACGCACTCGCAGCGTCCGCCGAAGCCGCCGCGTTCGGGCCGGAACTGCCGGTCGCGCAGGCGTTGCACGGCCACCTCCTGCGCCGGCTCGGTTTCCTCGACGCTGCCGCCAAACATCTGCGCCACGCCGTCGAGATGCAGCCCGACTACGCCGCCGCGTGGCTTGAACTCTCGCTGACGCAGCTCCAACGCAACGACGCCGAGGGCGCGCTCGCCGCCAGCACCTGGCTCGTCGCGCTCATGCCGAACGACGCACCCGCCCACGGCATGCGCGGCGCGGCGCTGTTGCTCAAGAAAGACGCCGACGGCGCGATGCAGGAGTTCACCACCGCCGTCGGTTTCGACAAGCGTTACGCCTACGCCTACGAAGGCCGCGCCGCCGCCTACGAGGCGCAGAGCGAGACCAAGAGCGCAATGGAAGACCTCACGCGCGCCTACAACCTTAGCCGCGAGCCACTGCTGCTGCTGCGTCGCGCGACTATCAAACTCAAGCGCGGCGACAAGGACGGCGCGCTGGAGGATTACGGGCTGGTGCTCAAGGCCGAGATTGATCCGCGCATGAGAGCCGGCGTGCATCTGGCCCGCGCCCAGATTTACCAGGAGTGGAAACAGCCGGCCCGTGTGGCGCAGGAGCAAGCCGAAGCCGCTGCGGCGTTGAGAGGTCTGCCAGGCGCGCCGCAATCGCTTGGCGGGAGCGGCGGACTCCGCCCGCCGCCGTCCGCTGTCCAACCCGTGGCGGTGCCGCCTGAAGTGCAGCGCGCGTTGCAGCTCTTCCAGCAAAGCATTGCCAACGCGCAGCGCGGCAAGCTCGACGAAGCCATCGCGCAACTGGACGAGGTCATCAAGCTCGCGCCGCGTTTTGCCGAAGCCCGCGTCAACCGCGGCGTCCTGCTCGTCAACCGCGGCCGCGTGGACCCAGCAATCGCCGACCTCACCCGCGCCATCGAACTGGGGCTGAAGACGCCGGCCATTCACGCGCAGCGTGGTCTCTCCCACGCCCTCAAAGGCGATTGCGCCGCCGCCGTCGCCGATCTCGATCTCGCGTTGAAAGCCGAGCCAAACCAGATGCAGTGGCTGGGCTGGCGCGCAAACTGTTTGCGCCGGCTCAGCCGTTTCGACGACGCCCGGCGCGATCTTGACCGCGTGATTACTTCCGACCCAAAGCTTCCCGGCGCCTACGACGAGCGCGCCCGCGTGTTTGCGTTGAAAGGCGAACTGCTGCTCGCGCTCGGCGACGCCAGCAAGCAGATCGAGCTGGCACCCAAGAACCCCATGGCGTATCTGTTGCGCGGCGCCATCCACCACCAGTTGAACAACCTGCAATCCGCGCTGGCCGACCTCACGCAGGCCATTGTGCTCGACCCCAAACTCGCGCTCGCCTACCAGGAGCGGAGCGTCATCTACATGAAGCTGAAACAGCCCGACCTCGCTGCGCAGGACCAGAAGAAGCTCACGGAGCTTTCACAGCCGCCAGCGAAATGATAAGGTGTTCGTGTGATTCTCGGCACAGGCATTGACATTGTGGAAACCCGGCGCATCAGCGAGACGCTGGAGCGGTTCGGCGAGCGGTTCCTCAACCGCATCTTCCACGACGCCGAGGTCGCCTACGCCCGCACGATGAAAAAGGCCGACCTCCATCTGGCTGCGCGCTTTGCTGCCAAGGAGGCGATCTCGAAGGCGTTCGGCACTGGCATCGGCGAGCAGCTCGGCTGGAAGGACATGGAAATCCGCCGGCGCGACAGCGGCGAGCCTTACGTTGTCATGCATGGCAAAGGCCTCGATCTGATGAAGTCCCGCGGCGCGACGGCGATCCATGTCAGTCTCAGCCACACCGACGGCTACGCAGCCGCCAGCGCGGTGATCGAGAGTCCTCAGCCATGAAAATAGTCACCGCCGAACAAATGCGGGAACTGGACCGGCGCACCATTCAGGAAGGGCACGTGTCGGGCCTCGAACTGATGGAGCGCGCCGGTATCGGCGTCTTCAACGTGGCCCAGACGATGACCGTGGCGCGCGAACGCGGCGTGGCGTTGTTTGTCGGCAAGGGCAACAACGGCGGCGATGCCATCGTCGCGGCGGAACAACTCTACAAGGCTGGATGCGGATGGGGGCCAATCACGGTGGTGCTTACTTCCAATCCCGAAGAGTTCTCCGGCGATGCGTTCTACTATTGGAAAAGGATCGCGCAGCTCCGGCCGAGAATCATCCACTTCGACCCGCACCGGAAGGAGCCGGCGGCCGAGGTGCTCGCTGGTTGCGGGTTGATCGTGGACGGCCTGCTCGGCACCGGCGCGAGCGGCGAGCCGCGCAGCCCGGTGCGCGAAGCTATCGAGCTGATCAATGTCGCCAAACGGCCGACGCTGGCGATTGATATTCCTTCGGGCCTCGACGCCAATACTGGCCAGTGTGCCGGCGCGTGCGTCCGCGCCGACGTGACGGCGACCATCGGGTTGCCCAAGAGCGGATTGCTCCAGCAAAGCGCGATTGATAATGTCGGCCGACTCGCCATCGTGGACATCGGCATTCCGGAAGCCTTCACCACCGCACTGCCGCGGGGCCGCGATTATTTTATGCTTAGCGATGCGCGCACGCTGTTGCCGAGCCGCCGGCCGAGCGCGCACAAAGGCGACTTCGGCCATCTGCTGATGGTGGCCGGCTCGGAAGGCTACACCGGCGCGGCGGTGCTTTGCAGTCAGGCCGCGATGCGCAGCGGCGTTGGGTTGGTGACGCTCGCCGTGCCGCGCGCCGTTTGGCCCATCGTTGCTTCGCAATGCTGCGAGGTGATGCCGAGGCCGTTTGATCCCGCCGAAGCGGGACCAGAGGTGGTCGCGCCGATGTTGGAAAAATGCGATGCGCTGGCCATTGGCCCCGGCCTCGGCCAGTCGAAAGCCATCGAGTCCGTCGTCCACTGGTTGCTGCAGAACTGCACCAAGCCGATGGTCATTGACGCCGACGCGCTGAACATGCTCGCCAACAATCCTGCCTGGCTCCGCAACGCCCGCGGCCCGGTGGTCATCACGCCGCATCCCGGTGAAATGGGCCGGCTCACCGGCACGAGCACCATGGCAGTCCAGAGCGACCGTTGGGGCCGCGCAACGCGATTTGCCGCCGAGACGAAAGCCGTTGTCGTCCTGAAAGGCGCGCGCACCGTTGTCGCCAACCCCGCCGGCGACATCACCATCAACTCCACCGGCAATCCTGGCATGGCCAGCGGCGGCGTCGGCGACGTGCTCACCGGCGTGGTGGGCGCGTTGCTGGCGCAGAACTTTTCGCCGTTCGATGCCGCGCGGCTGGGCGCTTGGTTGCATGGTTTTGCCGGCGACCTCGCTACGCAGGAAATCGGTGAGGAGGCGTTGATCGCCTCGGACGTGATCTCCCATCTCGGCGCTGCATTTTGCCGACTGCGGCAGCTCTCCTGATCGCTGCGCCGCGCCCGCCTTGACGTGCCGCGGCGGCCAACCTAGTCTTGCGTGCAACGTGTGGAGGAACCATGGCAGTCAAAGTTGAAATACAGTATTGCTACCAGTGAAACTACGAGCCGAAAGCCGTCAGTTTGACGGCGCGCCTGCTCGAAGAGTTCAAACCCGACATCCAATCACTCACGCTTGTCCCCGGCACGGGAGGCGTTTTTGAAGTCAGCGTGAATGGCGAAAACATCTACTCCAAGCTGCAAACGGAGAAGTTTCCGGACCCCGAAGCCATCATTAAAGCCATCCGCGCCAAGCTGTAGCCCATCGGCACACAACCCTGATGCTAGAGAAGGACGGGTTGTCACCGTGTCGCTGTAAAAACCGGCGAAGGATGAGACCGGGAAAAGTGAAGGTTGAGACAAACGGGAGACAAATAGATGCCGTGGGCTTCCAACTGTCGGGAATCCAGACTCTTCTTGTCGACCGCTGCCGTCAAGTCAGTCATTTTAGTGTTCCCCCGCAGGAACGAAAACGCCATTAAATGGCCTCTGCGTTCCGTTTCTATCCCAACCCATCGCCACAGCTCGGATGCTGCGGTTGCTGCGGTGGTTTCGGCTTATTTTGCTTTGTCCCCTCTTGTTCCCTTTGTCTCAACCAAGACAAGCTTTCACAGTCGCTTGGGAGAAGAGTGGCGCGCCTGGGGAGAGTCGAACTCCCGACCAAGAGTTTAGGAAACTCCTGCTCTAATCCACTGAGCTACAGGCGCGCAAGTTGTCACGAAAGCCGAATGTTGCGGTGATTCTTGCGTAGGTTTCGGGTTTCCAACAAGTTCCTGCACAACGCGTATATCTACACCAGCCGCAATCAAACGCGAGACGAAAGTGCGTCGTCGAATATGAAATGCCGTGCGGAACGGTTTCGGTCTTTGGCGGGGGAATGAACTATCGCTGCCAAGCCCCGCAACCGGCCTGTGCGTGTCACCAACGACGATGGTGCCAGCCGCCATAGCCGAAGTAGAAACGGACGGGCGGCCCGCAGTAGTAGGACGGCGGTGGGTAGTAATACGGATAGTAATAGTAGGTCGTTGGCGGCGGAGGCGCGTAGTAAACCGGAGGCGCAACCGGCAGGGCGCGCACGATTTGCTGGTCGCTCAACCCGCCAACATAATCGCGGCCGCTCGGCACACGAACCGCGGGAACTGCAGGCTCGGCGGGCGCGGCGGACGATGGGGCGGGCGGGCGGGTGGCTTGCATTGTTGTCACGATGCGGTCGCTGACGCCGTCACGCTTGAGCGACTCAACGTCCTGTGCGGTCAAGTAAAAGCTCGAGCCGGTGGATTGGATGGTTTGGATGATTGCATCATCGCTGATACCGGCTTTCGACATTCTGACGATGTCGTTGCTTGTCAGAGCGACCGTCGCGCCAAGTGCCGCGGCCAGTGCGCCAGCCACAAGCGATCCAAAGATTGCCGAGCATCTTAACATCTTCATAGCGGCTCGTTGGACGTTCGGTCGCCGGTTCTATTCACTGGGCACGTCGTGCAGCCGTTTCACGAAGCCGGTTCTGTGGAAAGCAAGGAGATGGCGGAGAGGCAGGGATTCGAACCCTGGGTAGCTTTTTACGGCTACAACGGTTTAGCAAACCGCCCCTTTCGGCCACTCAGGCACCTCTCCGCTCGGCCAAACCTGCGCGGCAGCTTACGCGGCTCTCCCGAAACGTCAAGCGGGGAAACACACATTGCGCTGACATGGAGATGACTGACGCACATCGCCGTCAAGTGGAGCCACTAGGTAAACCCTTGCCGCTCTCTCCAAACAGGTATTGGTCCAGGCGCAGCGTGCGGACGGCGTTGAGCACGTTGGGCTGCGGGTTGAGGAATACGACTTCCATGCTGTGGAGACGACCTTGTTTCTTGATGCGGAGCCTCAAACCGACGCCGGCGCTGTTCATGAATCGAACCTTAGTCAGGTCAATGGCGATTCCGTTTCGTTCATGATTGGGTTCTTTTGGCGAAGATTGAGTGTCGAGCCGAGTCGAATACAATGAGCGTGAATGATTCTGAAGAAATATGCTTGCCGCGCCGCGAATCGGTTTGGCATTGCGGCCATCAGCACCCCGCGTCCCGCATCGCCTCCTCCAGCGTGCCAAAGGTGTGGAGGATCCGACTGGTGCGCGTGATTTCCAGCACCAGCTTCACGGCTTGTTGCGGGCGGACAAGCCTCATGTCGCCGCCGCGCTCAGCTACACGCTTGAAGACGCTGATGAGCGCACCCAAGCCGAGGCTGTCTATGAAACCGACGCCGCCGAGGTCCACCACCACCTGTTTCATGCCGGGCTGACTGTCGAACCACGCGCCAAACTGTTTGTGGAATGATTCCACCACGAGCGCGTTCAGCGCGCCGGTCACCGTCACCAAGCCGACGCCGTTCTTGCTTTCACAGTTGATTGCCATAGGTCATCTCGCCGCTGGTTTGTATCACGCCGTTGATTTCGCTGCCGCAACTTTCACCGGCACCGGGCGCAGGTTCCAAATCTCCCGTGCGTATTCGCGGATCGAACGGTCGCTGGAGAACTTGCCCATACGGGCGACGTTGAGCACCACTTTGCGCGCCCACGCCATCCGGTCGCGGAACAAGTCCGCCGCGCGCTGCTGGGCATTCGCGTAGCTACGGAAGTCCGCCAAATGAAAATAGGTGTCGCCCCACTCGGTTAGCGCGCGGAGGATGTCCTCGAAAAGGCCGGGCACGCCGGGGTTGAATACGCCCTGCCGGATGCTCGCTACGACGCGGCGCAACTCAGCGTCACGCTCCAACCATTCGAGCGGTCGGTAACCGTCGCGCGTCATCGCTTCGATCTGCTCGGCACGGTGGCCGAAGATGAAAATGTTGTCGAGGCCGACCGCTTCGGCAATCTCAATGTTCGCGCCATCCCAGGTGCCCATCGTGAGCGCGCCGTTGAGGGCGAGTTTCATGTTGCCGGTGCCGGAGGCTTCCTTGCCGGCGGTGGAAATCTGCTCGGAGAGGTCCGCCGCCGGAACGATCACCTCGGCCAGCGAGACGCAATAGTCCGGCAGGAACACCACGCGAATCCGGCCCCGCACGTCGGGGTCGCGCCCGAGAACCTCGCCGATGGAGTTGATGAACTTGATGATCCGCTTGGCCATGTGGTAGCCGGGCGCGGCCTTGGCGCCAAAGATGAACGTGCGCGGCACGAAGTCGTCCGCCGGGTTGTCCTTGATGCGATGGTAGAGCGCGATGATGTGCAGCGCGTTGAGGAGCTGGCGCTTGTATTCGTGGAGGCGTTTGACATGCACGTCGAAGAGCGACTGCGGGTCCACCACCGTGCCGTGGCGCTCGGCGATGAGCGCCGCGAGCCGCTGTTTGTTAGCCTGTTTCACGGCGAGGAAGCGTTGCTGAAACTCCTCCTTCTCCGCGAACGGCTCCAGCCCGCGCAACGCATCGAGGTCGCGCACCCAACGGTCGCCGATGCACTCGGTGATGAGTGACGCGAGGCCGGGATTGCAGGCGAGCAGCCAGCGTCGTTGCGTGATGCCGTTGGTCTTGTTGCTGAACCGCTCCGACCACATCTGCGCGAAGTCGGGCACGAGGTTCGCTTTCAGCAAATCGCTGTGAAGCTGAGCGACGCCGTTGGTGGCGTGGCTGCCGACGATGGCGAGGTTGGCCATGCGGACCTGTTTGACCTCGCTTTCCTCGACCAACGACACGCGACGGATGCGCTCGTCGTCGCCGGGATAACGGACGCGCACGCTTTCGAGGAAGCGGCTGTTGATGTCATAGATGATTTGCAAGTGCCGCGGCAACACCCGCTCCATCAGCGGCACGGGCCACTTTTCCAACGCCTCCGGCAACAGCGTGTGGTTGGTGTAGCCGAGCGAAGCGACGGTAATCTCCCACGCGCGCTCCCACGGCAGGTCGTGTTCGTCGAGCAGATGGCGCATCAGTTCGGCGACAGCGAGCGCGGGATGCGTGTCATTGAGTTGGAGCGCGTTCTTTTCGGCGAAGTTGTCGAGTGAGTCGTGCTTCTTCAGATGCCGGCGCACGGCGTCGCGCACGGAGCAGGCGACCAGAAAATATTCCTGGATGAGCCGCAATTCCTTGCCGGCGTGCGTGTTCTCGGACGGATAGAGCACCTTGCTGATGTTCTCGGCCCAGTTCTTCTCCTCCACCGCGCGCACGTAGTCGCCTTGGTTGAACACGTCGAGGCGGAAACCCTCCGCCGCGCGGGCGTTCCAGAGTCGCAGGATGTTCACCGTGTTCACGCCACAGCCAATGATCGGGATGTCGTAAGGCACGCCTTCGATCATCTGCCAGTCCACCCACACCGACCTCGGCGTGCCGCCGACGGCGGGCAGGTTTTCGATGCGGCCATAAACCAGCACTGGCACGGCGTCTTCGGGGCGGATGATTTCCCACGGGTTGCCGAACTTCAGCCAGTCGTCGGGCCGCTCCATCTGCCAGCCGTTGTCGAACTCCTGCCGGAACATGCCGTGCCGGTAACGAATGCCGTAACCGTAAGCGGGGTATTCGAGCGTGGCGAGCGAGTCGAGGTAACACGCCGCCAGCCGGCCCAAACCGCCGTTGCCGAGGCCGGCGTCCGGTTCGTAATTGCACAGTCGCTCAAAGTCGAGGCCAAGCTTGCCAAGCGCTTCTTCCACCACAGAACGAAGACCGAGCGAGATGACATTGTTCGACAACAGCCGGCCCATCAGAAACTCCATCGAAAGGTAATAAACCCGCTTTACGTCGCGGTCGTAGTAGGCCTGCTGCGTCGCGAGCATCCGGTCCACGGCCAGGTCGCGGATGGCGCGGCTGAGACTGGCGAATTTGTCAAAATCGGTCGCACCGGCGGCGTGCTTGCCGCGAGTGTATCGGATGTGATTCTGGAACCGCGACAACAGGGCTTCGGCGGAGATGTTGCCGTCGGGTTTGTTTTTCGTCGCCGCTGGTTTCATGCGTAATTGCTCCGGGCTTGACGATGCCTGCTGTGACGCTTCTTCCCTGTTCGCACGCGGTTCTCCAACACCGGTGGAATTGTATCCATCGTGCGCTTTCCGTCCAGCAAATCATCCGGTGATGTGGAAACCGTGCGCGCACAGATTATGCAGATTTGTCCACAAACACGCGCCTGAAGATACGACTCAGAACCTCCACGTCTTTTCGCCAACCATGTTGAACGGCATAAAAGCAGGCATGCACCTTGGCTTCTTCACCAAAAACGTCCCGGCAACCCATCGCGTCCGACAGCGCAAACAAGCCCGGAGGCACCGCGAGCCAAAGTTGTTCGAAATCATTCGTCAACTCCTTGGCTTGAGCCGGCGTCAAAGGCCGGTTACCCACCCACGCAGCATTGCCACAGACGATGCTCCACAACTCCGGCCACCGTTTCCAAAATCCGTTGAATCCGCCCATCTCGTAGTAGCAGTAGGTTTCCATCGGCCTGCTCGCGCGCGCCACTGGCGCGCGCACGCCAACGCGCGGCGCGAACAACGGCTTGTCTGAACGACGATGGCGCAGCCAGCCGATGACCGCCACCGGCCACGTCAGTAACAGCGCCAGCAGCGCCGCGATCCGCCCCACCCATCCGGCGCGCTGTTTCCGCGATCTGGCCCGGCTGGTGAGGTCGTTGAGCAGAAAATCGTCCGTCACCTCGCTGAACACACCGATTCTCCATTTCAGCAGGCCGTGGCCCCACGCGAACGACTCCCGCACCTCGGTCAGCGCTCCGACATACGTATTGGGGCCGACAAAACTGTCCGTCACTTCGGCGTTCTGATCCACATAACAGCCGGTCTCGACGATCGCGTTGGGGCCGATCTTTGTGCCCGAACCGATCCACGTGTAATTGCCAATCCAACACGGCGGTTCAAGTTGGATGTCCCCCGAAATCTGGCTGCGCAAGCCCACGAAAACGCCCGGTGCAAATTCACGCATTCCGATGCGGTCTTGAACGGCGTCAGCCATCAAATCGCGTAGCGCGTCGAACCAATCACTGTAATTGCCGAACAAACCGTGTTCGCTGTCGGGCAACCGGTCGAGCAGGACAATGTCATGCGGCGCGGGAAGCCAACCTGTTGGGCCATTCGCCTGATATTTGGCGCGCGCCTCGGCAACGGTCAGTTCACGTTGTTCCGGATACACCTCCACGCGCGCACCCCACGCCTCGCCTTGCGAGACAGCGGCGCGAACTTTCTCCGGTCGGTCTGCCGCGAGCACGAGAACCTGCTTTGCGCCGAGGTTCGCCAAATGTGCCAGTGTGAGATCGAGCAAGCTCCGGCCCAACATAGGCACCAGAGCCAACGGCGCATGGTTGGCCAGAAAGGCAGCTTTCGTTCGGTCCGCGGGACAGATGATCAAGGCTTTCATCGGTTCATTCTCGGAGCCAGGTTCACGACACCGTCCTGTTCTTGGCGTTCAACTCTTTAACCATCGCCACCAATTTGCCAAGAGTCACGTCTCCAATCCGCGAATCCAGAACGATGTCCGCGTGCCGCGCCTGCGACGCCACGAACCGCTCATGCATCGGCTCGACGTGCGCGCGGAATTGCCTCAGAACCGATGCGCGGCTGCGGCCCCGTTCCTTCCGGTCCCGCGCTACGCGCCGCCGCAAACGCACCTCGTCGGGTGCGTTGAGATACACGTTCAACGAATAGAGACGACGCGCCCGCGGCTCGCGCAGCAACCAAAGCCCTTCCAGCAGCACAATCGGCTTCGGCGTCCATAACCTCGTTCGCGGCCGGCGCGTGTGCGAGGCGAAGTCGTAACGCGGAATCGCTGCCGGCTCGCCGTGCTTGATCCGCGCAAGCGTTTTCAAAAACAGGCTCCACTCGATGGCGGCGGGGTCGTCAAAGTTCCGCCGGTCGCGCTCGCGTTTGGACAACGCGGAGAGGTCGCGGTAAAAATCGTCGAGCGAAACCAGCCCGGCGTTGCAGCCGAGCTGCCGGCGCAAGCGGCGGGCAAGCCACGTCTTGCCGGAGCCGCTGCCGCCTGCGATGGCTACAAGATGAACTGTCATATCCACTGCCGGTGTCTTGTGTTTAGCGATACTGACAAGCTTCAAGCTGTTCTCGCCGTGACGGCGAGCGCAGGCTCACGGCGCCAGCATCGCCGCAAGCTTCTCGCGCAACTGGTGAAGCTGCTGTTCCTGCTGGTCGCTGAAGTGGCCCTGGCGTTGCGCGTAGAGGTCCATCCACGTTGCGAGGCGGTTGAGGCTGTCGGCGTCGAGGCGCGTGTCGTGGTGGCCCTGACCGTTCTTGAACAGCGCGAGCAGTTTGCTCTTGCGCGCAGGCATGTCGCCGGTGATGGAGCGGTCTTTCTCAAACGCCAGCGTGTGGAGGTTCTTGCCGGCAAAGTTCAACAGGCTGTCGTAGGACTTTGTCGGCGAGAGGTCGAGCTTTGCCGCCGCGACGTCACCGCTGCCGGGGCGGTGACAGGAGACGCAGAGTTTGTCCAGCACCGGCTGAACGAGTTGGTCGTAGCGCAACGGCCATGAGCCGGACGGGCCGGACGCGAGCCGCGATGGCGCGCGACGGGCGGCCAGCGGGAGCGACCGCGCTGCGACCGGCGCACTGTCGCGCGATTCGTGACAGCCGACGCACGAGAGTGTCTGGTTCGGCACGACGTAGGTGAGACTGCGCATCGTTTGCAGCGCCAGCCCGTCGGCGTCGAGCGCCTGGAACAAAACCGGGATGCCGCTCGGCACACGGAAAAACGCGGAGCCGTCCGTCTCGACCGGCACGGTGCCGAGCAGAAACTTGCCGGGGTCTTCGCGCGACACGCCGAGATTCGGTTTGTTCATGTGCGGCTGCACCTTCGGCGGCACGCCAACCACGCGCAGCCACTTCACCGCGCCGCGCGGCACGCCCGGCAGACCTTCGTAAATGTCCTGCAACAGGAAGCTGCCTTCGCTCGTGCTGGCGGCGGCGATGGCGGTGGGGCGCGCCGGCGGCCTCGCCTGAGCGCGGACCGGAATCGGGCTGCCACTGGAGATGGCGGGATCGCGATGCAGCAGGTTGAGGTTGCCGAACGCGTCGTAGAGATAGATGCCCATCGCGTTGACGGGATTCTGCTCGGAGTTGTCCACACGGCAATGCGGCGGCAATTTGCGGTCGCTCCAACCGACGAGATAGTGCTCCTCGGCAAGCGGGAACGGATTCGCGTAGTAGGAGCCGACGTTTGCCTCCGTCTCCGGGAACGGCACCTCCGGCGTCAGACGCACAATCGGCGCGGCCTCCTCGGTGCCGCGGTTGCGGTCAAGCAGCACGAGCGAGCCGCCGACGATCGAATGATGCGCGGAGGCGGTGAAGACAAGTTTCGGCGAGTTTGGGATTGGCACGGCTTCACAGACGACCTGCGGGCGGACGGTGTAGTTGCCATAGACGAGCTGCGGGTTGGTGCCGTCGGGATTGGTGGACCAAAGGCTGAAGAACGGCCCGTTGAAGCGGTCAATGTAATCCCACCGCGTGTAGAGGATGCGGCCGTCGGCGGCGACGGCAGGTGTCCACTCGAAGTTCTCAAACGCCGATAATGGCCGCAAGTTGCCGCCGCGCCTGTCCATCGCGTGCAGCGTGAACACCGGCACCGGCCGGAAATCGCCGCCGCCGCAACGCACGTAGCTGTCGGGCAGGTCCGCGCTCGTCGTCGCGGCAGTGTTGGCCTGGCTGCACTGGAGGAAGGTGCCTTTGCGCGTTGAGAGGAACACGATGTCACCGTCGGGCAGGTAGCGCGCGTCGAAGTCGTCGTAGCGCCCGCGAGTCAACTGCCGCCGCCGCTGCCATCGAGGTTCATCTCATAGATGTGATAGAACGCGTCCTCCGGCAAGTTTGATTTGGTAACTTTGTCCTTCAGTTCGGGAACGTGCGGGTGATAGCGGCAGTAGGCGAAAAGAACCTTCTTCCCGTCGTAGGAGAGTTCGGGCCGCAGGAAACTTCCCGGCGGCAGGTCGCTGGTCAGACAGTGCAGCTTCGGCTGCGGTCCCTTGAAGCCTTCCAGCACGAACACACCACCACCAGGCCGCGACCACCAGCCGTAAAACTGATCCGACATGTGCGGGAACTGTGTCGGCGCAGCCTTCGCGAACACGATCGCGTCGAAGTCAAGCAGCGGATTGCGCAACGCCAGCTTCCGCGCCGCCCAGCGCGCGTCGAGGTAGAGCCGCTGGCGGATTTCGTCGGTCGCGTCGATGGGCAGTTGCTTCAACTGCTCGCCGAGTTGCTGGAGCGCCTTCACGTCGTCGTCCACCGCGACGCCGCGTCCGCGCAAATCTGCCGCCAGCCGCAAACCACGCTCGATGGCCTTCGCCGTCGGGTAACTTGGCGGGCCGGCAGGCTGGGCGGCGTGCGCTACCGACCACGTGCTGACGCTGCTCTGCGTCGCCGGCCTGCCGAGAGCGATGTTGCGCTCGTCGCCCGTCGCGTAAATCTCCACCTCATCGAGATGGAAGTAGCTCTTGCCGCGCAGTTGCAGCCGGATGTAACGCGCCGTCGCGCCCTTCAACGGCGCCGCGAGCGGCTTCTTGTCTGTGAAACCAAAGAACGTCTTGCCGTCGTGCTGGTAAGCTTGGTGAAAACTCTTCGCGTCGTCGGAGAGCAACACGATAATCCGTGAGTTGCGCGAGCCGCAACTGTCGCAGCGGTTGTAGAGCACGATGCGCTCCAGCGCCATTGCCTTGCCGAGGTCCACCTGCCACCACGGGTCTTGTTCAAACGCGGTGTGGAAACCCCACTTGCCGTCCTTCACGCCGTCGCAGCCGCCGATGGCATCCTGCTCCGGCGTCACCTTCGCAGTGGCGCGCGGGCCGACTTCGCCCGCGCATTGACGGAGCGACTCCGGCTTGAGCCAGTCCGTCTCGATCTGTTGGGGGCTGATGACTGTGTCGGTGGTCGCATCGCTCTGCGCAAAGGCGAAAAGCCAGCCGCAGAAGCACACCGTGCCGAGGATGCAACGGCTCCGTTTCATGGCGGGATTGTTTAGCAGAGTTCAGTGTGGACGGCGAGACGATTCCTCCCAAATTTCTCGGCAAACTGCCTGTCGTCGTGTATGAAGTTCGGCCATGACCCATTGGAACGACGGCGCGTGGTTGAAAACGGTTTGGTTGACGACGGCGGTTGCGCTCGCCGGCGCGGCGGAAGCGGAAACTGTCCCGGCACTGAAGGATGTTTTCAATGGCAGGTTCGACATTGGCGTTGCAGTGGGCGCGTTGCCGGGGAACTACCAGCCGGAGGAACTCGCGTTGCTGCGCCGGCACTTCGGTATCGTGACGCCGGAGAACGATATGAAGCTCCACCACGTCCAGCGGGGTGAGGGCAGGTTCAACTTTGAGAAGCCGGACGCATTCGTTGCGTTCGCCGAAAGCAACCAACTGAAAATCGTTGGTCACAATCTGTTCTGGATGCGCGACGATGAAACGCCGGGGTGGTTTTTCAAGGACGGTGACGAGCCGGCCGGTCGCGAACTGATTCTGAAACGGATGCGCGAGCACATCCGCGCCGTCGCGGGCCGTTATCGCGGCAGGATCACCTGCTGGGATGTAGCGAACGAGGCTCTCTCCGACGGCGATGAATTCCTCCGTCCGTCGAAGTGGCAATCGTTGGTCGGCGACGATGTGGTGGAGCAGGCGTTTCGTTTCGCTCATGAGGCCGATCCGCAGGCGCGGCTGGTCTATAACGACTACTCGATCGAGTCGCCTGACAAACGCCCGAAGCTCCTGCGGCTCCTGCGCGAGTTCAAGGCCCGCGGCGCGCCGATCCACGTCGTCGGCATCCAGGGCCATTGGGAGTTGGACTGCGTTCCGTTCCGCGACATCGAGGAAACCATCGAGGCCGTGAGCAAACTTGGCGTAAAGGTGGCGATCACGGAACTGGACCTCGGCGTCGTGCGGCGCGGCCAGTGGTGGGCTGACGGCGGTAAGCATCAGGCGGAACTGAAGAAGCTCAATCCCTACGCCGACGGTTGTCCGCCCGACGTGCTGCGGCGGCAGGCGGAGCAGTATGGACGGTTGTTTCAGCTTTTGCTCAAGCACGCCGACGCCGTGGAGCGCGTGACGTTCTGGGGCTTGCACGACGGGCGCAGTTGGCTCAACGACTGGCCGTGGAAGCGGGCCGACCACGGTTTGATCTTCGACCGCCGGTTTCAGCCGAAGCCCGCGTTCTTCGCCATCACCGCCGCCACAAGGCCGGGCGCGCCGAGGTAACGATCACCGTTACGGATGGTCTGCGGGACAAAAAATCGTGGAAAATCGCTCCGGGGGCTAGTATTTGCGGTTCGAGAACAATGAGATTTCACCATGACAACAGTCCGTCGCTGATCGCGTCAGGCGCGAGGAGGACGGCGTGAACGCACGCAGAGCGACGCCATGGGTGGCTTGCCTGTTGGTGCTGCTGGGGATTGTCTTGGTCGGGCTGCGGGCCTACACGCGACGGGAGTTGCAGCTCGCCAGCGGCGAAAGCCTGTGGCGGTTGACCTATACGGTGAAGTTTCAGACGGAAACAGCCGGCGCGCGGCTGAGCGCGGCGTTTCCGTTCGACACGGCGCATTGCCGCGTGTTTCGGCAGAACGTGCTCCATCCGGAACTGCAGCCGGAACGGCTCCGTTCGTCGTTGCTGGCGTCGCGGGGAATTGACCTGCTGACGCTGTATCCGGGCGAACAGAACATGACGGCGAAGTTCGACATTCACCTGAGCCGCCGCGCGCGGTTCCGCGCCCACGATCAGGAATCCAGCCTGTCCGCGCAGGCGAGGGCGGAGTGGCTGCGCAGCGACAAGATGGTGCAGGCGGACAGCGCGGTGGTGGTTGAGACGCTCCAGAACATCCGCCGTGAGACGCCGCCATCGGGAGATCTGGTGCAACGGCTGTTTGAGTATTGCCACACGCAGATCGCAGCGGGTGAGGACGCGGCGCCCTCGGACGCGACGGGCGCGCTCAAGAAAAAGGCCGGCTCGCCGATTGGCCGCACACGAGCGTTTGCGGCACTCTGCCGCGCGAGCAAAACGCCGGCGCGGGTGGTGACGGGTTTCGTGATGGAGGAGAACGACAACCTCGAACCGCGCGTGTGGGTAGAGGCATGGCTCGGCGACCGCTGGGTGCCGTTTGAACCAGAGAACGGTTTCGCGCGCGAGCTGCCCTACAACTATCTCGCTGTGCGTCGCGACGGCGGCGACATCGTCCGCGTCGCGCGCGGGAGCGGGTTGGAGACGCACTTCGCTGCGCTGCGATTGCCGCCGGGGCCGGGCGCCGGACGCTCAAAACACCACAGCCTAGTGGCGCTCGCGGACCTGACGCGGCTCCCGCTGGAGATGCACGAAGTGCTGTCGCTGATCCTGCTGCTGCCGATCGGTGGCTTGGTGACGGCTTTTTTCCGAACCATCATCGGCATCCGCACGTTCGGCACGTTCACGCCGACGCTGATCGCGCTGAGTTTCGTGTTCGCCGACTGGCGGACGGGTGTTTTCGTGTTCGTGCTCGTGCTCTTGGCGGGCTTGATCAGCCGGACGTTCCTCGACCGGCTGAAGCTGCTGATGGTGCCGCGGCTGAGCACGGTGCTGACGCTGGTGGTGTTGTGCATCATCTTCTGCGTGTCGCTGCTGGACATGCTGCGCCTGACGCCCGGCGCGCAGGCGGTGCTGTTGCCGATGGTGATCCTGACGATGACCATCGAGCGGTTCTACCTGACGAGCGAAGAGGACGGGACGGGGTTCGCGTTTCAGTTGCTGGCTGGAACCGTCGTCGTCGCGTTTTGCTGCTACCTCGTGCTGCGCTGGGCGGCGGTGGGACGGTTTCTGTTCATGTTCCCGGAAGCGCACTTGTTCACCATCGCCGTGCTGATTCTCATGGGCCGTTACACCGGCTACCGACTCACGGAACTGCTGCGATTCCGCGATTTCGGCCCGACGCACAAACCAACGGAGCCGCGCTCATGACGACGCGAGGACGCCTCTGGGCTTGGCCCGGCGAGTTGCGCGCGCGCGGCATCCTCGGCATCAACCGCCGCAACGCGGACTTCGTCCTGCCGGCCAACCCGCGCTCGCATTATCCGCGCGTGGACGACAAGCTGTTGTCGAAGAAGTTCTGCGAGGAGCGCGGCATTCCTGTGCCCGAAACTTACGCCATCATTGAGCGGGAGGGCGACATCCGCGGTTTCCCTGACTGCGTGCGCGCGCGGCCACAGTTTGTCATCAAGCCGGCCAGCGGCAGCGGTGGGCGCGGCATCACTGTCGTGGCGGACCATGACAACGAAAAGTTCCGCACATCGGGAGGCGCGGAACTGGAACTGGCCGAGGTGCGCTACCATTTGTCCACGATCATTTCCGGCCTTTACTCGCTGGGCGGCCAGCAGGACCGCGCGATCATCGAGCAACGGATCATCCGCCACGCGGTATTCGAGCACATCGCCGTCGGCGGCACGCCGGACATCCGCGTAGTTCTCTACCGCAGCGTGCCGGTGATGGCGATGGTGCGCCTGCCGACAAGCGCCTCGCGCGGCCGGGCCAACCTCCACCAAGGCGCGGTGGCCGCCGCGGTGGACCTTCGCATGGGCGAGACGTTCGGCGGCGTCTGCAAGGACCGCGTCATCTCCGAGCATCCCGACACCGGCGCAACGATCGAGGGCCTGCGGATTCCGTTCTGGGACAAACTTCTCGAAGCAGCGCAGAAGCTCGCCGAGGCGCTGGAGATGGGTTACGTCGGCGTGGACTTCGTGCTCGACGCCACCGTCGGCCCCGTTGTGTTGGAAGCCAATGCCCGTCCCGGCCTTGCCATCCAGGTTGCGAACCGTTGCGGTCTGGCTCACCGGCTTGAGTTTCTCGATGCACAACCGCCAGAGATGTTCGCACCGGCTCGGCGCGTGGAGCTGGTGTCGGCGATGAGCGAGATGAAGTGATCGTTGCGTCACTGCACCATCACGCCGTTTGAAGCTTTCGCAGCCAGCGGATGCCGTGGATGCCGATGACACTCACGGCGATCAGCGCGGCCAGCAGCGCATACCACGGCGCGAAGTCGCCCGCCGCCAGCGCCGTGTTCGTCTCGGCGGCGCGGTGTTGCAGCGAATCGGCCACTTTGCCCATCGCCCAATGCGCGAAGCTGGCGATGGTGCCGCCGACGGTGATGAACACGCCGAACGTCCGCCCGCGCAGCACGTCCGGCACGCTCTCCATCAGCGCCGCCTCGGTCATCGGGTAGTTCGCAAGCGTGAAGAAGCCGTAGAGGCAAAGCGCAAGCCATATCCACCCGCGTGACGCCCACGGGATCAGCACCGCAAGCGCCGCCGTGCAGAGGATCGTCACGGTGCAGGCGAGGAAGCGGCGTTTGTCGCTGAGCGCGCCGAGCAGTGGGTTGCTCAACATGCCTGTCAGGAACATCAAGCCGAGCATCGCGCCCGTCGCCTTCGCATCGAAACCCAGACCGCGCTGGAGGAAGAGCGAGTTGAACGTCGTGATACCGCTCGTGCCGAAGTCGCGCAGGCTGAACGCCAACGCCACCATCGCCACCGCCGCCAGCATCTTCCACTGGCTGCGCGTGCTGTGTTCCGTCGCGCGTTCCGTGGCGTGCGGCGCATCGTGCGGTTCGCGGGCGAAGAGTTGGAAGAGCACCGCAGCGACGATGCCGGCGATGGCCAGTTCCAGGCACGGCTGCCGCCAGCCAGCCGCCTGCGCGCGCCAGCCGGCGTAGAACGGCGCGATGAAGAACCCGAACGCCGCGCCGATGGCCGCGCGGCCCAGCGCCCAGCCGGGCCGTTCGGGAAACAGCGCCACCATCAACGGCGTCGCCGCCGGATGAAAAAAGCTGCCGAACAATCCCGCCACCGCCATCCACGCGATGGCCCAGCCGTAGTTTGGCGCGTAGGCGAGGCCGAGCATCGCCAGCGCGTTCATGAACGCGCCGATGGTCAGCAGCTTCTTGCGGCTCATCTTGTCAGCAAGGATGCCCACCGGCAGGCTCACGATGTAGTAAGCCACACCCTGCACCGTCACGAGCATCGTCGCCTGCCAGTCGCCGGTCAGTTTCAAGTCGGCGCGGATCGCCAGATATAGCGGCAGCAGCGCGAACTGGTAGATGTGCGTGATCGCGTGGAGCAGGGTGACCAGCCACAGCGACACGTGCCGCTGCGCGAGGGTCAGTTCTTGGGCTTGCTTCGTCATCGTTGTTTGCGACAATAGCCAGCGCGCGGGACTCGCGCCAACGGAAAAGCCGATTATGCTGTAATGGAGCAGTCGTCGCAGGCGACCACACAAGTGGGGCGAGCTTCCAAGCTCGCCCGGCATGGTTGATGCCAGGAACTGCGCGAGCTTGGAAGCTCACGCCACTTATGCATGTGGATCGCCCTGCGTGACTGACGGATTGTATTATGCTTACAACACTCTTGCTCGCCACCGCCACGCAACTCGCGCCGCTCGCCAGCGGCCTCACCGAGCCGCCCGTCACCTACGTGCTCGACTACGGCTCCAGCCACCTCGGCAACGCCGACTGGCTCGCCGGCATCGCCGCCGCGCCGCCGGAACTGTTGCACCTCGGCAAGGACGTGCCGATGACGCACAACTGGGGGCCGATCCGCGCGCTCGGCGGCGAGAACCAGGCGTTCGGCAAAGGCGACGACATCAAGCGCCTGACGCCCGCGGAGGTCACGCAGCGCATCAGCGACCTTACCGCGATGGTCCGCTCGCTGCACGACGCCGGCGTGAAGATGGTGATGCCCTACATCTGCGGGATGACCGTGGCGGGCCATCACCAGAAGCACACCGGCTTCTGGTCGTTCTATGACGACTGGCAGAAATACTCCGGGCCGTTCATGCTCGGCCTGCGCCCCGCGCCGGACCCGGCGAAGTGGCTACAGCTCGACCCGGATGGAAACTTCCAACGCTTCTACAAATACGACGGCGACTTCTATCCAGCTTATGAGCCGAACCACCGCTACGCCGCCTGCGTCAACAACCCCAATTGGCAGCACTGGCTTACGCGCGTGGTGAAACTCCTCGTCCGCTGCGGTTACGACGGCACGTTCGTGGACAACGGCGCCTCCGAGCGCTGCTACTGCGAACAGTGCCAGAAACTGTTCCGCGACTGGGCGAAGAAGCGCGGCCTCGCGAACGACGACATCAAGCAAGCCGTGCCGGGCGGCGACGCGAAGCTCTACGAGGAGGCGCAGCGCTTCTGGATGGAGAGCCTGCACCATTTCCAACTCCGCCTGCGCACCGCCGCCGTGAGCGCCGTAGCCAGCGCCGGCAAGGGCGACAGGAGCGCCCGCGGCTTCAAAATCTTCCCCAACGGCGGCCACAACCGCTACGAAGCGGTCCGTCTCGTCTTCGCCGACAGCGATTACGTGATGTTCGAGAAATCCACCGGCGAGTTCGGCACGCATCCCGGCCTTGCGGACGGCAAGCACGTCAACCACAACGTCACCGAGCTGAAGTTCGTCCAGTGCGTGCGCAAGATGGTGAAACCGATCATCCTCACGCGTAGCGGCTACCCGAAGTCGCAGCCGCAATACGAGATGAACCGAGCCAGCGCCGCGCTCGGTTGCGCCGAGATGGCGGCGTTCGGCAACGGCGGTGGATTCCTCATCCCGCCCAAGCTCCCCGACGGTCCGGCCGTGCTCAAGCAGTGGCGCGGCTTCTGCGAGCGCAACGCCGACCTTTACCGCAGCAACGACTCGTTCGCGGCAATCGGCGTGATTTTCTGGAGCGAACAGAAACTCGCTGGCAACAAGAAGCACGCCGCCGCCGCCGAGCAGGTCGGCGCGCAGTTGCTGGCCGGCCACGTGCCGTTCGATTACGTCACCGAGGAGAGCTTCACCACCAACAACTTCCTGCGCCGCTATCCCGCGCTGGTCGTGCCGGAGGTCGCGCGCGTCGAACCGAAGTGGCTCGGCATCATCGCCGACTGGGTGCGCGACGGCGGCTGCGCGCTGCTCGTCGGCGAACACTCGGAAGACTCGCCGCTCGTGGCGCTGGCGAAGTCGCGTGGCCAGGCCAAGGGCTTGGTGATGCGGATGGCCACGCTCGCCTCACCCGACGCCGTGCCGTCGTGGCTGAGCAACTACGTCCACGTCAACGGCTCCGTCTTCGAGGACGACGAGCGGCCGGAGTTGAAGAACGTCTTCGTCAACGCCTTCACCCGCCGCAACCCGGCCACATGGGACGTGCGCGCCTGTTACCACATCGTCAACTACAACGTCCCGCTCGGCGTCGGCGCCCCGCCGCCCGCGCCCATCGAGAACATCATCATGCGCCTGCCCGTGCCGCTGGACCTGAAACCGCGCGGCATCACCGCCCTCGATCCCGATACCTCCAGCGTCGAGAAACCCGAATCGCGCCTCGGCGAGCATTCGCTGCTGCTGAAGCTCCCGCGCCTGAACATCTACAAGGTGATCGTCGTGGACTACGCCTCCACCAAGCCGCCGCCCGCGCCCAAGATGAAGTCGGACCGGCGTGGATTTGATTTCTAGTTTTGCAGGCTGGATCCCCGTCCCGGCGGAATCATTATCAACGACCGCCTCGTCGAGGACGTGGCCTACTCTTCCGCCCTTCCCATCCGTGGCTTGATTTTTCCATCGCCTCGTCGGCCTCGCTTGAAGCGGGCAGCAATCAACCTTGCTTGCGCGGCGTGATTTGGGATACAAGACGCATCGTCAGATACCGAGGAAGCATGGATCTTACAGGGCAGACATTCGCGGGTTACGAGATTATTTCCAAGCTGGGCCAGGGCGGCATGGGCGCGGTCTATAAGGCCCGCCAGCCGATGCTCGACCGGCTCGTGGCCATCAAGACCATCGCCGCCAATCGCGCGAGCGAGCCGGGCTTCGTCGAGCGGTTCATGCAGGAGGCGGCCACCACCGCTAAGCTCAATCATCCCAACATCGTCCAGGTTTACACTGGGGGAGAGCAGGACGGCGTTTACTATCTGGTCGAGGAGTTCGTCGAGGGCGAATCGCTGCACGACCGGCTGCACCGCGACGGCCGCATGGACCCGCAGGAGGCGCTCGCCGTCTGCGTTTTCATCGCCGACGGGTTGAAGCACGCGTGGGACGCGGCGAAGATCATCCATCGCGATATCAAGCCGGCCAACATCTTCCTCTCGAACAAGGGCGCGGTGAAGGTCGGCGACCTCGGCCTAGCCAAGAGCGTCGGCGGCACTGCGGGTTCGGGGCTGACCCAGAGCGGCATGACGATGGGCACGCCTTACTATTGCAGCCCGGAGCAGACCCGCGCCGACAAGGACATAGATTTCCGCGCCGACATCTACAGCCTCGGCTGCACGCTTTACCAGATGCTCAGCGGCAAGAAGCCCTACGAAGGCGAGACGGAGCAGTCGCCGATGTCGGTGATGATCAAGCAGGCCACCGCCCCGCCGCCGGCCATCTTGCAGGTGATGCCGGATTGTCCGTCGCAACTCGTGATGTTGCTGAACAAGATGCTGGCGAAACATCCCAGCGCCCGGCACGCGAGCTACGACGCGTTGATCGCCGACCTGCGGCGGCTGCATGACCTCTTGGGCCAGCCGCAAGCCAACTCGCCGATCAGCACGGCGCTGCGTTCGGCGGTGACGGTGAAGGCGAAGAAACCCGCGCCAATGCTGATCTACGGCGGCATCGCAGCGGTGGTGGCCGTGGTGCTTGTCGGCGGCTTGCTGTTGTGGGCACCGTGGAAGGAACGTGAAGCGTCGGGCGTGGCACCCGTCGTGGAACCGAAGCCGGCGTTGGTGTCCCGGCTTCAGCCGGCTGCGACGGATTCCATTCCGCCTAAAGGCGGGACACCAACGGCGGAAACACCATCGAAACCGCCGACAGAGAAGAAAGAAACAGCGCCAAAGGCGGCCAAGACACCCGTGCCGCCGCCCGCCGCCGCTGCCAATTCCGCACTCCGCACTCCGCATTCCGCAATCGCCGTTGACTCCGCCTTCCTCGCCTCCGTCGCCGCGCTTGCGCCTGAAGACCAGGTCTCGCGCGTCATGGACAAGTTGTTGCTGCTCAACCCCAAGTTCGACGGCAAACAGAGCCACAAGATCGAGAACGGCAAAGTCACCGAATTGACCTTCTCCACCGCCGAAGTCACGGACCTCTCGCCGCTCAAGGCGCTGCCGCACCTGCAGAGCCTTACCATCGGCGGCACGGCCCAGAAACGGGCGCTGAGCGACCTCTCGCCGTTGAAAGGACTCAAGCTCACCAAGCTCGCCATCCATTCCACCGCCGTCAGCGACCTGACGCCGCTGGCGGGGATGCCGCTGGCCTCGTTGCAGATGAGCAACACCCGCGTCACGGACCTTGCCCCGCTCAAGGGAGCGCCGTTGGCCTGGCTCAGTTGCGTGGACTCGCCCGTGAAAGACCTCGCCCCGCTGGCCGGCGCACCGCTGGCCACGCTCTGGTGCGGCGGCTCGCAGGTGACGGACTTCTCGCCGCTGAAAACCGCGCCGCTGAAGGAACTCTCCTGCGACTTCCAGCCCGAGCGTGACAAGGCGGCGTTGTGGGCCATCAAGACGTTGGAGAACATCAACGGCAAACCCGCGGCGGATTTCTGGAAGGAAGTCGGCGCGCCCGAAGACCCGTGGTTCAAGCAAGTCGCCACGTTGCCCGCCGAGCAACAACTCGCCGCCGTGATGGCGAAACTGAAGGAGTTGAATCCCGGTTTTGATGGCAAGGAAACGCACAAGATCGAACAACAGAGTGGGACAGGCATCTTGCCTGTTCAATCATCATCCGATGGACAGGCGGGACGCCTGTCCCACTCTGCCGTTACTGAACTCTCCTTCTCCACCGTCGCCGTGACCAACATCGTCCCCGTCCGCGCGTTGACGGCCCTGAAGAAGCTGACGCTGCTGCCGTGGGCCGCGGGTGGAGCGCGACCTCTGGGCGCGCTTTCCGATCTCTCTCCGTTGCAAGGCTTGCCTCTGACCTTCCTCGCCTGCGGCAGCACCCGGGTCGCCGACCTCACGCCGCTCAAAGGAATGCCCCTGACCATCCTGAGCGTGGACAACACGCCCGTGAGCGATCTCTCACCGCTCGCGGGAATGCCGCTGACGATCCTCTGGTGCAACAGCACGAAAGTGACCGACCTCTCGCCGCTGGCCGGCGCGCCGCTCGTGGAACTCCGTTGCGACGTGAAACCGGAGCACGCCCCGCTGCTCGCCTCCATCCCTACGTTGCGGAAGATCAACGACATCGCCCCCGCCGCGCTCTGGATGCGGATGCGCATCAAGCCGCCCGTGCCTGTAGCGGCGATCTCTGATCGCCGAAACGTTTCCGATCCCACAACAACCGGCGGTCAGAGACCGCCGCTACAGCCCGCCGGCAAACCCGGCACCGCCGCCCAAACCGGCCAGCCCTTCGTCACCTCCATCGGCATGGAGTTGCTCTACATCCCGCCCGGCGAGTTCATACTCGGCAGCACGAAGGAGGAACAGGCGTGGGCAATGGCCAACGGATGCGTCCCGAAATACGCCGGATACGAAGGCCAGCAGCAGCGCAAAGCGGCGATCAAACAAGGTTTTTGGATGGGCAAGACGGAAGTCACTGTGGGTCAGTGGAAGCAGTTTGTAGCCGCCACCAGCTACGTCACCGACGGTGAGACGAAGGGCGCGAGTTGGAAAGACCCGAACTTCGGCTTCAAGCTCAAGGACGATCATCCAGTGTGCTGCATTAGTTGGAATGACGCGGTGGCGTTCTGCGAGTGGCTCAACGAACGCGAGCAGAAGGCTGGACGGCTGCCGCAAGGCTTCAAGGTGCGCTTGCCGACGGAGGCGGAGTGGGAGTATGCGTGCCGGGCTGGGAAACAGACGAAATTCTGGTGGGGCGAGACGAAGGAAGGCGGCGACAACCGGCTGAACTGGAGAGGCAAGGATGACGGTTTCGAGTTTATCTCACCGGTGGACCACTACGGCTCGCGGGGCCGGAATAAGTTTGGTTTGGCGGACATGCTCGGCAACATGCGGGAGTGGTGTTTGGATTATTTTGATCAAGCCGGAGCGCACGAGGAATACAACGCCGACTCCAGTTCCGGGATGCGCGTGTTCCGTGGCTGCGGGTTCAGCGACCCCTCCGGTTTTTCTCGGTGTGCCAGCCGCGAGACCCGCACTGCATCCACATCGAGTGCCTACCAAGGTTTCCGAGTGGCGCTTGGCATGGAGCCGTCCACCAAGACTCAGCCAGCCACTTCCGCAATCTCGGACGCGACACAGAAGCCGCCTGTCGCGCCGCCTGCCACGGCCACGCCGGCTGCGGTGACGCCGACGGCTGCACGGGCCGGCGCTGTCACGCTCCCACGTTCCGCGACCGCCGCCGCCCAAACCGGCCAGCCGTTGATGACCTCCATCGGCATGGAGTTGCTCTACATCCCGCCCGGCGAGTTCCTCCTCGGCAGCACGCCAGAGGAGCGCGAGTGGGCTGACTTAAATGGCTGCGGTTCAAAACACACGAAATGCGAGGGTGAGCAACCACGGAAGACAACGATCAAGCAGGGTTTCTGGCTCGGCAAGACAGAGGTAACGGTCGGACAGTGGAAGCAGTTTGCGGCGACTGGTTATCTGACGGATGGTGAGAAGAAAGGGGGAGCGCTATGTATTTTTGGGAATAATTGGACCCAAGTGAAGAACGCAAACTGGCAAGACCCGAGCTTCGGTTTCAAGATCGAGGACAACCATCCGGTGAGTTGCATCAGTTGGAACGACGCGGTGGCGTTCTGCGAATGGCTCAACGAGCGGGAAGCGAAGGCGGGGAGGCTGCCGCCAGGGTTTAAGGTGCGGTTGCCGACGGAAGCGGAGTGGGAGTATGCCTGCCGTGCTGGCAAGCAGACGAAGTTCTGGTGGGGGGACACCAAGGAAGGCGGCAACGACCGCTTGAACCAATATGGTAAGTCCGATGGATTTGAGTTTGTGTCGCCAGTGGATCACTACGGGGCGCGAGGGCGCAACAGGTTTGGGCTTGCGGATATGCTCGGCAACGTCAGCGAGTGGTGTTTGGACGTTTATGATCCAGCGGGTGCGCATAGTGAATATGGTGCCGAGACCAATTCCTCCAGTCGCGTGGTGCGCGCTGGCTCGTTCCACGAAAACCTTGCTTATGGTCGCAGTGCCTACCGCAGTGGCGTCCCCCCTTCCAGATCATGTCATTGTAACGGCTTCCGCGTGGCGGTGGGGCCGGAGCGTTGAGCCGAGGAAGGGACGGGCGGAAGGAGAGGGAGTGGAGTATCGGAGTCGTGGAGCGGTGGAGTCATGGGGATGGGAAATGACAAGCGGCAAAGGGGAGGCGACAAGTTCTGAATCAACTTCCGGCTCGACTGCGACGGATGATGCGGTAAACTTGCGGCGTGAAAGCGAAACGAGCCGATGTTGCGGCACGGATTTTCCAGCGGCTGCGCGGGACGCGCGGCGTGGATGAACATGAGTTATGGCAACATGCGCTGTGTTTCGCGAGGGAGCCTGAAGAACGATGCCGCATCGCACTAGCCAGCGCCCGCTCGGTGATTTCCTCCAGGCACTGCGCGAGGAGAAAATAGACTGCATCCTGATCGGGATGATGGCCGCCATCCACCAAGGCGCGCCGTTGATGACGCTCGATTACGATTTCTGGCTGCGGCTGCCCGTCCGCCAATACATCCGCGTGCTGCGCCTCGTGCAGCGGGGCGCAACTTGGCACCCGCGCCATCAAGCCGTGAGCCGGAGTTCATCCCAGTGGCCGTTGTCGCGAGCTTCTTCCAAACCATCCAAGTGGCGCAGGCCGCCGCGGGTCCAGAACCGCCCGGGACGCTTGCGCCGGCATTGGCGCTGGCGGCACGCCGACTC
>JBAYFL010000042.1:0-38769 GCA_041667205.1 Verrucomicrobiia bacterium
GGTCTCGGAGTTCGTTGAGGGCGAGTCGCTCCAGCAACGGCTCCACCGCGAAGGGCGCATGGACCCGCAAGAGGCGCTGGCCACCTGCGTCTTTGTGGCCGAAGGGCTGAAGCATGCGTGGGATGAGGCACGGATCATCCATCGCGACATCAAGCCGGACAACATCTTCCTTTCTGTCAAAGGCGTTGTAAAAGTGGGCGACCTCGGTTTGGCCAAGAGCGTCGGGCCGGAGACGAGCGCGGCGCTGACGCAATCGGGCACAACGGTCGGCACGCCGTTCTATTGCAGTCCTGAGCAGGCGCAGGCGGAGAAGGAGATGGATTTCCGGGCCGACATCTACAGCTTGGGCTGCACGTTTTACCACATGCTCAGCGGCAAGAGGCCTTACGATAACGGGCAAAACCAGTCGCCGATGTCGGTGATGGTGAAACAGATTCACGATCCGCCGCCGGCTATTCTGCTGGTCTGGCCTGAGTGTCCGATGCCGCTGGTGATGTTGCTAAGCCGGATGTTGAAGAAACATCCCAACGAGCGGCACCAGAGCTATGAGGAATTGATCGAGGAGATGCGGCGTGTGCATGAACAGCTCAGCCAGCCGCAAGCCGCCGTTCCCCAGCCTATTCCCCACGCGGTGGAACCGGAGGACGCCTCACGCAAACGAATGCCGATGGTGATGGGCGGCATCGCCGCCGTTGTCGTGGCCGCGGGATTGTTGTTGTGGGCACCGTGGAAGCAGCCGAGCCAGAGCGATGCGGGGCGCGTGCCCTCACGCAGCGACCAGACCGCGATGGCAGCAACCGGCCAGGGGACCGGACCTGCAATTGCTCAGCCTGCCGCCGAGACAGCAACCAAGCCGCCTGCGGAAACGCCGACTCCACATAAAACCGAAGCGGCTCCGGCTGTTGCAGAAACTGCTGTCAAGCTGCCAGCCGAAATGCCGGCTTCACGGAAACCCGGAACCGCCACCGCTGCAACGGCGGACCCATTCATCGCCGAAGTCGCCGCGCTGCCAGCCGAGGAGCAAATCCAACGCGTGACGGCGGAATTGAAGAGGCTCAATCCCGACTTCGACGGCAAAGAGACGCATACCATCCGCGAGAATGCGGTAACGCAACTGGCCATCTCGACCGTCGGCGTGAAAGACATCTCGCCGTTGCGGGCGTTGCGCCAGCTCGACGAAGTTCGGTGCTCCGGCACGCAGGAGGAACCGTCGCCGTTGTCGGACCTGTCGCCGCTGCGCGGGCTGTCGTTGCGGCACTTGGCGTGCGACTTCACCGCCGTCAGCGACCTCACACCGCTGGCGGGAATGCCGCTGGCTTTTCTCGACATCAGCGGCACTCAAGTCATCAACCTTTCACCGCTGGCGGATTTGTCGCTGACGGAACTGCGCTGCCCACCGGCGGCGGCGCGAAACAAGGACATCGCGCAACTGTTGCTCAAGCTGCCTACGTTGCAGCGCGTCAACGGTCAATCGCCCGCCGCGTTCCTGGCCTCTCTCGCCAGAGTGCCCGCAGCGGAACCCGCGAATGTTCCGTCGTCCCCGCCGGCACCTGTGAGCGGAATGGTCGCGCCTCCCGCTGCGCCTGCGGAGGACCCGTTTGTGCGAACGGTCGCGGCGCTGCCCACCGAGCAACAGGTGACGCGCGTTATGGCCCGGCTCAAGGAACTGAACCCACAGTTCGACGGCAAGGAGACGCACAAGGTGGAAGGCGGGGCCGTGACGGAACTGTCGTTCTCCACCGTCGGCGTCACTGACATCAACCCGATCAAGGCGCTGAAGTGGCTGAAGAAACTCGTCATCGCGCCGCTGACGCTGAACCAGAAAGGCGCGCTAGCCGACCTCGCGCCGCTCCAAAGTCTGCCGCTGACGTGGCTGTGGTGCCACGGCAACCCCATCACCGACCTGACGTCCCTGCGAGGGATGCCGTTGACGGTCTTGAGCTTCAGCGGCACGCAGGCTGGCGATCTCTCGCCGTTGGGTGGCATGAAGCTGACCATCCTGAGCTTCAGCGACACGCCCGTTGCCGACCTTGCGCCACTCGAAGGAATGCCGCTGATAGTGCTCTGGTGCAACAACACCAAAATCACCGACCTTGGGCCGATCGGGTCCGCGCCGTTGCAAGAACTGAAGTGCGATTTCGTTCCCGCCCGCGACGCCGCCGTCCTGCGCGGCATCAAAACGCTGGCCAAGATCAACGACATGGCCGCTGGAATGTTTTGGATTCGTGTCGGGCCGATTGCCGCGACGGCTGCAACCCGGCAACCTACCGCCGCCGCAGCCACCATGTCCGGCACTCAAAAGACCATGACCACCTCCACCGGCATGGAACTGGTCTGGATTCCACTCGGCGAGATCACACTCGGCAGCGCGCCGGAGGAACGGGCATGGGCGGTGTCCAACGGGTGTTCACAGGATTACGTGAGCCGCGAAGGACAATCGAAGGCAACAATTCGCCAGCCTTTTTGGCTTGGGCACACTGAAGTGACGGTGGGGCAATGGAAGCAATTTGTGAGTGTCACCGGTTATGTGACGGATGCAGAGAAGAACGGTTCGTCCATCGCTCTGGATGAAAGAGTCCAAGGGGCCAACTGGCGTGATCCGAAATTCGGTTTCGCTCCTAATGACAATCATCCAGTGTGCTGTGTGAGTTGGAACGATGCGGTCGCATTCTGCGAATGGCTGACTGAGAAAGAGAAGAAGGCGAACAGGTTGCCGGCGGGGATGGTTTGCCGGTTGCCGACGGAAGCGGAGTGGGAGTATGCGTGCCGCGCGGGAAAGCACACAAAGTTTTGGTGGGGCGACACCGTGGACGGTAGCGAGAAACGGTTAAACTGGAAGGGGGCGGCAGACGGGTTTGAGTTTGTGTCGCCAGTGGATCACTACGGTGTGCGCGGACGGAATAAGTTTGGCTTGGCAGACATGTTGGGGAGCGTCCGCGAATGGTGTCTGGATGGTTACGACCTGACGGGCGCGCATGAGACGTTATGCAAGGAGAACACAGCACGGCGGATGTTGCGGGGCGGTTCGTTTAATCACCCCTCCGGCGTCACACGTTGCGCCGTTCGCGAGCACATCAGCCCGACTTTTTCATATAGCACGCTGGGCTTTCGCGTGTGTTGTGGTGTGCCGGAAGGCAGCGGGGAGGCGGCCGGCTCTTCGACCGCAGTTTCCATGATACCGAAAGTTACAGCATCGCCGGCCGCAACTGTGGCCGTTGGCGCTCCGACAAGCCCGCCGTTGGCCACCTCCACCGGCATGGAATTGCTCTGGATTCCACCCGGCGAGTTCCTCCTCGGCAGCACACAGGAAGAACGGGCGTGGGCATTGCAAAACGGGTGCGTTGCGGAAGGGGTCAAGCGCGAAGGCGAAACGCCGCGCAAAGCGGCCATCAAGCAGGGCTTTTGGATGGGCAAGACGGAAGTCACCGTGGGCCAGTGGAAGCTGTTTGCGGCCGCCACTGGCTACGTCACCGAAGGCGAGAAGAAAGGCGAGTCTTACACGACGCCAGGGGCGGGACAAAACTACGGCATAGTCAAAGGTGCAAATTGGAAGGACCCGAACTTTGGCTTCAAGCTCAAGGACAATTACGCGGTAGGTTGCATCAGTTGGAACGACGCGATGGCGTTCTGCGCGTGGCTGAATGAGCGGGAGGCGAAGGCGGGGCGGTTGCCGACGGGTTGCAAGGTGCGGCTGCCGACGGAGGCGGAGTGGGAGTATGCGTGCCGGGCGGGCAAGCAGACGAAGTTCTGGTGGGGCGAAACCAAGGAAGGTGGCGACAACCGGCTGAACTGGAGTGGCAAGGGCGACGGCTTCGAATTCGTCTCGCCGGTGGATCACTACGGGTCACGCGGGCGGAACAAGTTTGGGTTGGCGGACATGCTGGGCAACGTGTGGGAATGGTGTCTGGATGAGTCCGATGAAACACAGGCCCACGAAGAGTGCTACAAAGGCAATCCCGCCCATCGCGTGTTGCGTGGCGGGTCGTTCCACGACCCCTCTGGCTTCGGTCGGTGTGCCTATCGTTTCACCTACGCCCCGACCCACTCGGATAGCTTCAACGGCTTTCGGGTGTTGGTGGGTGTGGAGCGCTGAGCCGAGGAAGGGACGGGCGGAATGGCGAATGGGAGTTAGCAGTCAGCAGATGGGAGTTTGGGGCGGGCCGTGAGTTCAGATGTTGCTGGTAGCTCAACTTTTCCTTCGCCGCTCGGATTTCCAACTTCCAACGGCCATCTCCGACATGGCCGTCCAGAAAAGCAGGCGACTTTTCCAGCGCATCCTGTTTTAATCGGCGGCCATGAAGAACTTCATACTCTCCCTGTGCGCTGGCTTGCTGGTGTTCGTGTCGGTGAACACCGCCTCCGCTGCCGGCAGTTATTTTGAGGTCGCTTACGCGCCGTCCACGCGGACGAACGAGTTGCAACTCGGCGTCACCTACCGGCTCTGGTTGCCCGCGAACGTCAAGACGGTGCGCGGGGTGATCGTCCACCAGCACGGCTGCGGCGTCGGCTCGAACAAAGGCGCGGAACCGGGCGCGCGCGACCTGCATTGGCAGGCGCTCGCGAAGAAGTGGGACTGTGCGCTGCTCGTGCCGGCGTATCATCAAGGTGAGAAGGACAACTGCCGGCTCTGGTGCGACCCGCGCAACGGTTCGGACAAGACGTTCCTGAAGTGCCTCGTGGACTTTGCCGCGCAAACGAAGCACCCGGAGCTGGCCGCAGCGCCGTGGTGCCTCTGGGGCCACTCCGGCGGCGGGTTCTGGGCGAGCCTGATGCAGACGATGTATCCTGAGCGGATCGTGGCGATCTGGTTCCGCTCTGGCACGGCGTTTGGCATGTGGGTGAAGGGCGAGGTTCCGCGACCGGAGGTTACCGCCGCCGCGATGGCCGTGCCAGCGATGTGCAACCCCGGCGTAAAGGAAAGCGGCGACAAGCGGTTCAACGGCGCGTGGACCGGCACGCTCGACATGTTCAAGGCCTACCGCGAGCAAGGCGCGCCCATCGGCTTCGCGCCCGACCCGCGCACAAGCCACGAGACGGGCGACTCACGCTACATGGCGATCCCGTTCTTCGACGCGTGCCTCGCGCTGCGCCTGCCGTCGCGCGCCGGCCAGCCGCTCAGGCCCGTGGACATGAAACAGGCGTGGCTTGCGCCGCTGTTGGGCGACGAGGTGCAGCCTGCGGCAAAGTTTTCCGGCAACGTGAAGGAATCCGTATGGCTCCCGAACGCGCGCGCCGCCAAGGCGTGGCTCGAATACGTGAGGATCGGCGAGACGGCGGACACCACGCCGCCGCCCGCGCCGACGAACGTGAAGGTGTTCACGAAGGACGGCGCGGCGGAATTGACGTGGGATGCTGAGGCGGACTTTGAAAGCGGGCTGAAAGCGTTCATCATCCAGCGCGACGGCAAGGATCTCGCGCAGCACCCGGAGAAGCCAACGAACCGGTTCGGACGGCCGTTGTTTCAAGGCATGTCCTACGGCGACACGCCGGTGGCGCCGCTGCCCGACTTCAAATACACCGACACCACGGCGAAGCCCGGCGAAAAGCATCGCTACAGCGTCATCGCCGTCAACATCGTTGGCCTGAAGTCGAAGCCGGTGGCTGCGCGGTAAACGAAAGCCTCTCCAATGAAAACCCTCCTCTGCGGCGCTCGCCGCGTTCTGACAGCATGGTTTGTCCTTTCACCGACGCTGCTGATGGCTGACGGCGCGCTGCGCGTCAACTTCGCGCACTGGCAGACCAATGACTGGCAGATCGTGCGTGAGCCGAAGACTGCGCAGCCGGGCCGGTGGACGCAGGAAAGCGACCACATCCGCGCCGGCGACAAGAACGATGGCTTGCTCAATCTGTTGCACCGCTCCGTCAACGCCGCCGACGTGACAGTGGAAGCACGCGTCGCGTTCATGGGTGAAGGCGCACCGTCGTTGCTGCTGCGCGCGCAAGAGAATGCGAATGAAGTGGGAGACACCTATTTCGTCGTGCTCCACAAGAAAGGCGTCAATCTCTGGCGTCGCGTCAACGGCCGATCCAGCAAAGTTGCGCAGGCCGTCTTCGCGCCCGAGGCGGGCAAGGTCTATCGCGTGCGCGCCTCGGCCGAAGGCTGGCGGTTGCGCGTCTGGGTGGACGATGTGCTGCGTGTGGATGAGGAAGACGCGACGATACCGATGGCTGGTCGCGTCGGGCTGTGGGCCGGCGAAGGCGTTTGCCGATTCCACGGGTTTTCGGTGGAGACGAAGCCCCTGCCGGATGCCGGCATTGAGACGCCTTCATGGCTGAATACCGGCAAGGTTGATGAAAAGGCTTGGTCGAAACTCGGCGGCGTGGAAGACGGAAAACTGACCTGGGGCAGCAACAGTTCCGAGAAGCGCATCGAGAGCGCCGCCGGCGGCGTGCGTGTCTCCGCGCGCGCCAACAATGTCGCCGAGAGCCATTACGTCGGCGTGATGTTGCCCGTGCCGGTCCGCGACGCGCGCAAGCAACAAGTTCTGCTCGACCTTCGAACGTCCACGCCGGACGCCACAAGCTCGATCTATGTCCGACTCTACGACGCGGCGGGCAAGCGGGTCGGCTCGTGGAACGGGCATCCGCATCTGCCGGCGTCGGTTCCCGTCACGCTCCGGCTTACCGTTGGCGCCGGCTACGAAGACTTCGGCTGGGAAGCGAGGGAAATCAAAGGCGAGGCTTCGGCGGTGGCAAAGATCGAGTTGATCGCCGGCACGCGGCAGGCCAGCGCCGCCTACGACCTGATCGCGTGCAACCTTCGCACGGCGCCCGCGCCGGCCAGCGTCCGCGACCTGACGAAGGTGAAGCCGCTCTTTCTGGAAACGCCGCTGGTGGTCGGTGGAAGCGCTGTGGCGGCGATTGTGACGCCGCCAAAGCATCGCGACATCGCCGGCAAATTGCAGTCGCGCATCCGCGAACTCACGGGCGCGGACGTGCCGGTGCTCGACGACGCGAGTTTGGCGGACGCGCAAGGACGGTGGAACGCCGCTGGCATCGCGCGCCGCTCCAAATCACTGATCGCACTCGGCAGTTTCGAGACGAACCGCTTGCTGCCGCTGCTCTACGCGCGTTTCTACACCGCCGTGGACGCTTTCTATCCCGGCCAGGGCGGCCACGCGCTGCACACGATTCACGACCCGTGGGGCAACGGCCACAACATCATCGTTGCCGGCGGCAGCGATGACGACGGCGTGCGCGCCGCGGCGGAGGCGTTGCTGACGGAACTCTCGAAACGCACAGCGGGCAAAGACCTCTCGTTGCCGCGGCTGATGCAGTTGAAACTCTCGCCCGCGCTCCTCAAAGCGGTGCCTGTGCTGAACAGAAAACCGGACGAGAAAGCCATCGCGCAAGCGGTGACGAAAGCGAAGGAGGCGTTTGCGCGCGGCCAGCACACGGGCGTCACGGGCTATCTTTACGACGCGGGCTTCAACTACTACCGCTCCGGCAACGACGGCTACGCCGAGTTGTTCAAGCGGCTCGCGCGGCTGATGATTGAAATCTACCGCTCGAAGCCGACGACCTATGGCGGACCGTGGGGCATGGACGCGGATTTCAACTCGATGCAGGTGATTGCTGCGTGGGACCTCGTCGAGGAAAGCCCCGTGTTCACCGAGGCGGAGCGGCTGGAGGTCACGCGCATCATTGCCGAATACGCATGCTACCTGGAGACTTTCGGCAGCTTCCAAGGCCCGTCCCGCCAGCACATTCGCCACAACCACAACACGTTTCCAGCTCTCGGCGTGCTCTTCGCCGCAGACTATTTTGGCAAATACTACCGTGCCGCCGAGGCCGCACGCTGGCTCGCAACGGCTGGCGCGTGTTTCCAACCGCAGGCGCTCAGCTTTAAGGCGCAGGAGGATTCCAACGGTTATCAATGGCTGACCGTCGGCCACCTGATGCGCTACGCGTTGGCGCGGCCCGACCACACTTACTTCGCCAACGGCAACGCGCGCCGCACGCTCGATCTGGCCGTGGCCACGATGGACAATCTCGGCTTCCAGTCGGCGTTCGGCGACGTGGGCGGATGGCGCGGCTGGGCCTCTGAGGTGCCGCTCTGGAACATCGGCGCATGGTATTTCCGCGAGCCGGCGTTTCGCTGGGCCGTTGAGCAGGAGCGGCCGGTGCAATCGAATGCGCGCATCCAGATCGGCGGCAACGCAACCATTAGCCCACCGCCGAGCGAGCCCATTGGTTTCGACGGCACACGAGTTTTCCCGATCGAGCGGCGGTTTTACAACTACTGGGCGCCACATGCGACGAATGGCGTGGAGAAGCTGTGGCTCGCGCCGCTGGAACAAACCTACGAGAAGGTTTCCTTCCGTGGCGGCTTCGATCCGCAGCAGCCGTATCTATTGCTCGACGGCATCGGCTGCGGCGGCCACCGCCACTACGACGGCAACGCGCTCGTCCGCTACAGCGAGCGCGGCCGCGAGTGGTTCGCCGACGGCGACTACATCAAGGCGCTGCCGAAGTTTCACACCTCGATGCTGGTGTTCCGCGACGGCCAATCGAGCACGCTGCCGCCGTTCTGCGCGCTCGAAGCGCACGCCGACCTGCCGAGCGCCGGTTTCGCGCGGAGCACGGTGCGCAACTACGGCGCGGCCGATTGGTCGCGGAACCTGATCTGGCTCAAAGGTCACTGCTTCGTTGCGATTGATTCGCTGACGGCGCGTGCCGCGGACGAGTATTCGTTTCGCGCGGTCTGGCACACGCTCGGCGAGCCTTGCATTGAGGGCAACCGCTTCACGGTCGAGCAGAATGGCGAGCACTGCGTGATCCAAAACCTCGACGGCGCGCGGCTCAAACTCACCGACGACGAGTCGCTTGGCAAGAACTGGAGCGGCTACACCAACGCCCGGCCGGTTGTCCGCATCTTGCAGCAAATTGCCGGCCGGAAGATGAAGGCGGGAGAAAGCCATCACTTCCTCAACGTCTTTGGCGTCTCAGCGGTCAAGGCTGAACGCGCGTCCGACACGAGCGTGCTGGTGAAGACCGGCGAGGAGACGATGCTGGTGGGCGTGACCGGCGGCAAACGAACCGCAGTCGCTCCCGGCATCAAAACCGACGCGGCATTGTTCGTCTTGCGATCACGCGGCTTTTCGCTCGCGAAGGCCACGACGCTGATTGCTGGCGGTCGCACACTGTTTAACGCAAGCGCACCCGTCAACGTCGAGTTCGACGCCGGCAAGGGGCACGCTGTGGTGCAGTCGCCAGCGCGAGTGACGGTCGCGCTGGCGGGCGAACACGAGCGGGATATGGCGCCCGGTCGCCAGGAGTTTGTCGTGACCGGCTCAGCAACGATTTCATTGCCGACGGCTGCGCGTGCAAAGACAAAAGCGGTGACTGCCGTCGCAAGTGTGCCGCAGCTTCCGGTCCGCTGGACGTTTGGTGGTGCGTCGTTCACGTGCATCGCCGCAGCGGATCTGGATGGTGACAAGAAAAGCGAAACCGTCGGCGGCGCGTCGGACGGCCGTGTTTGTTGCGTTGGAGCCGATGGAAAGCAGCGATGGGAATTCAAAGCGCCGAGCGCAGTCAAAGCGATCTGGGCCGGCGATCTCGGCGGCGACGGAGGACGCGTGGTCGCCGCTGGATTGGCCGACGGCAGCGTTTGTTTGCTCGATGCAACCGGCAAACAGCTTTGGTCGCACGCGTTTCCCTATTACAAACGCAGACCGGTGGTGGCGGTCGTGTTCGCGGCCGACCTCAACGGCGACGGCAGGAAGGCGATCATTGCCGGCACGGAGTCGTGGCACTTCTACGCGCTCGACCGCGGCGGCAACGAGCTGTGGCACTACGAAAGCGTCCACGGCTCGACCTGCGGCGTCGCGGCGGATCTCGACGGCGATGGCAAACAGGAGGTCATTGCCGGCACGGAATACTATTGGTGGCACGCCATCACACCCGACGGCAAACGGCGCTGGGGTTACTCGACCCGCGGCCCGCACGCGAACTGTGTGGCGGCGGGCGATCTCGGCGGCGGCAAACGGGCTGTGGTCTTCGGCGGCGCTGACGGCAACCTCCACGCCCTCGGTGCTGACGGCAAACCGTTATGGCTGTTCAACACCGGCGACGAAGTCACGGGCGTCGCGGTTGCTAATGGTCGCGTGGTTGCCACCTCGATGAGCTTCAACCTCTACGCGCTCGACGGCGACGGGAAACAACTTTGGCGTCGCGACCGCGGCGATGTGCTGCGCGGCCCGGCTTCGCTCGGCTCGAATCTTGCCGTGGGCGGGGAAGACGGCCGCGTTGCGGTGTTCAGTTCCGAAGGCGTGCTGCGAGGCGAAGCGAAACTCGATGCGCCGATCACGCAGTTGAGCACCGTTGACCTGGACGGCGACGGCCAGCAGGAACTCGTGGTCCTCAACGCGTGCGGCGAAATCATCGTCCTCGGCAACAAGAAGGATTGAAGCCAAAACCGAAGCTCGTCGTGGAACAGACCCTCCTGTCTGTCGAACTTCGGTTTTCGGGCTGGAAGTGGCACCGTCTCCTGCGCCTCCATTGCCTTTCCGCCGCCTCACCGCTACGCTGACGCCATGAGCGCATTTCCCGTCAGCCCGGAGAAGGAAACCCAACTCGCCCAGCGCATGAGCGCGCTCGGCGTGCGCGAAGCCGACATTGAGGAGACCTTCGTCCGCAGCGGTGGTCACGGCGGCCAAAACGTCAACAAGTGCGCCACCTGCGTGCAGTTGATCCACCGTCCCACGCGGCTCCAGGTCAAATGCCAGACCACGCGCCAGCAGGGCCTCAACCGGTTCCTCGCCCGCCGGCTCCTGCTCGACAAGATCGAGGCGCTCCAGAAGGGCTATGTGGATGCGGCCCGCGACCGCTCAGAAAAAATCCGCCGCCAGAAACGCCGGCGCAGCCGCCGCTCCAAACAGCGCATGCTCGCCGACAAATCCCACCAAGCCGCCAAGAAAGAATCCCGCCGTTCTGTTCATGAGAGCTGACGGCGGGATTGCTTGGCGACACAATAAGAAACGCTCCGTGCATACAACACGCGGACGCTGCGGGGAGAAAGCCGATCGTTTTTCCCTCGAACGACCTCCCGTGTTATGCGACAAATCCATCGTTCAATCTGAAATGTGAGGCGCTTCTGGGCGCGAGAGAATTCATTATGAGACACGCTGAATACCACCGCACCCACCGCATTGGATGGCTGCGCGCCGCCGTCCTCGGCGCCAACGACGGAATCGTTTCCACCGCCAGTTTGATCGTGGGCGTGGCCGCAGCCGAATCCAGCCGCGGCAGCGTTCTGGTCGCCGGCATTGCCGGCTTGGTGGCGGGCGCGATGTCGATGGCCGCAGGCGAGTATGTTTCCGTCAGTTCCCAATCCGATACAGAACGCGCCGACTTGGATCGGGAGCGTGAGGAGTTGGCCACGGACGGCGAACACGAACACGCCGAACTGGCCGCCATCTATGTCGCGCGGGGACTCAACGCCGAACTGGCCAACCAAGTCGCCACCCAATTGATGGCCAAGGACGCTCTGGGTGCTCATGCCCGTGACGAGTTGGGCATCTCCGACACACTGAGCGCACGACCCATTCAGGCGGCATTGGCGTCGGCGGGCACTTTCGCAGTCGGTGGCGCCATGCCACTCCTGCTCGTCCTCTTGGTGCCTGCATCCGCGCTCGTCTGGACGGTTTCGGGCAGTTCATTATTCTTTCTCGCGCTGTTGGGTTCCTTGGCGGCCCGCGCCGGGGGGGCACCCGTGTGGAGGTCCGTCGCGCGCGTGACCTTTTGGGGAGCATTGGCGATGGCACTGACTGCCGGGGTTGGAGCGTTGTTTGGGGCCACTCTTTGAGATACTTCTCTCGCAATGGACGAAACGCCTGACGAATAAAGCATGGCACCGGACAGAGTGGAGCGAAGCTCGGATGCTATGCCGGGTTGAAAGATCCCGTTGCGTGGGGAAGCCTGCCTGTGTGGATTGGTTCTGCCGTGAGGTAGCTTGAAACGCTGACCCTGCCGAGAATCAAAGATGCCCGCGCTCCCAGACCGCCGCTCCAAACAGCGCATGCTTGCCGACAAATCCCACCAAGCCGCCAAGAAAGAATCCCGCCGTCCTGTTCAAGAGAACTGACGGCAGGTTTGACTCGCGAGACAACACTGCGAAGTTACGATTGCGTAACCGTTGGGAAGCTAGGTAGGATGTGACCATGAGCTACTGGCTCGACCTTTTTACAGGCACTACTTGGGAGGAGTTTCAAAAAGACGGCGCGAAAGTTTCTGGTTTCAGCGACCGCATGAGAAAAGCGGTGGCAAAGATGAAACAGGGCGACATCATGCTATGCTATCTCACGGGTGTTATGCGCTGGGTGGGAGCTTTGGAGGTTCTCGGTGCAAGCGATGACCAAAGGCGCATCTGGAAAGACGCCCAATTCCCGGCGCGCGTGAACGTGAAGCCGCTCTTGCTACTCGCTCCAGAACACGGTATTCCCATGAGCGAACTCGCCGGAAAGGTGGATTTCTATTCGAGTCCCGCCCACCGTGGAAAATTCAAGGGCTTTGTCCGAATGAGTCCCAACCTGTTCAAACGGGATTCGGATGGCGCTTTAATCTTTGAACTGCTGAAGAAGGCGCAGAAAGAACCGGTCGCAAGGCCAGTGGACGCGAAGAAGCTAGCTAGGAGGCCTTTTTTTCGAGCCGAGCAGAAGAAAGGCAAGAAGACGATTTCGGCAGTCGTGAGCGTGCCTGAACCGGAAACCGAGCAGGTGGAGAAAGGTGCGGGAGAAGGAGAGATGCCGGAATCAGGAACTTCGACCACGCGTCATACGGAAATACAGCATCATCTATTGAATCTCGGTGCCGAAATGGGCTACGACGTTTGGGTCGCTAAGAACGACCGGTCGAAATCATGGAATGGATCGGTCTTGGGGAAAATGCCGCGCATTGTGGACGAGTTGCCGACGCAGTTCAACGAAGCCACAAACCGAACTATTGAACTTATAGATATTCTTTGGCTTAAAGGGAATTCCATTGCCGCCGCGTTCGAGGTTGAATGCACCACCTCCATCTATTCTGGTCTCTTGCGCATGAGCGACTTGCTCGCGCTGCAACCAAACTTGGAGATTAACCTCTTCTTGGTTGCTCCCGACGAACGACGCGACAAGGTCGAACAGGAAATCTTAAGGCCAACGTTCTCACTTCGTGAGAAGCCGCTCGCGAGGATCTGCGGCTTTATCGGGTTCAAGACGCTGACGGAGAAACTGGAAGGAATCAGAAAGCTCGGCTTGGCTTCGTCCCTCAAAGCAGATTTTCTGCTCAAGACTGCGGAATTTTTCGAGCAACGGCTCGACTAAAGACGTTTACCGCCTACTTCATCGGCGGGAAAAGCTTGCTTGCCGCTGGCAAACGCGGCGTGTTTGGCACATCGTCTGGGCTTGACAAAGAAGAAGAAATCGCACTTTCATCGTGAGCTTTCGACTTTTCACCGGGCGGCGGCGGTGGAAGTTACTCAGCTTTGAACCGGTCGAGGTGGAGGACGACGGCACCGAAGTCGAGGGTGTGTTGGCCGGGGACGCGTCGCCGCCATCAAGCCCGCCTTCGCGCCCGCCACTACGCCAAAGGTATCACTCCCGAATTGAACCCCGGCCTTGATTTGCCGGCGGATGTGCTCTATGACGGAACCGTCTTTTTTGGAACATCTTTTATGCCGACAGTCAATCAATCCAATGTCGCGATGACCTTGGAGTTTCCATCTGCGAGGAACACACCCCAATGACTCAGCCCATCACTCGACGAAGCTTCCTAAGAACAGCAGCCATCGGCACCAGCGCGGCGGCTGGGTCGCGACTTTTCGGCGCGCCGGCCATCTTCGCGGCTGGATCGCCCAGCTCGAAGCTGGCCACGGTGGTCATCGGCTGCGGCGGGCGCGGCGCGACGTTTCAAATCCCGGCCGCGGCGGGCGAGCGGCTGGTGGCCATCGTGGACGTGGACGAGAAGCGCCTCGCGACCGTGGCAAAGGCTCCAAAGGCGAAGCATCCGGCCGGTGACGAGAAGAAGGCAAGAGGCGTTGATTTCTCCAAGGTGAAGAAGTTCACCGATTACCGGAAGATGTTCGACAAGATGGGCAAGGAGATTGACGCGGTGTTCATCGCCACGCCGAACCATCATCACGCGCCGGCGTCGTTGATGGCGATGCAACTCGGCAAGCACGTCTATTGCGAGAAGCCTCTCTGCCATGACATCTCCGAAGCGCGTCGCATGGCGGAGTTCGCCGTGAAATACAAGGTCGCCACTCAGATGGGCAACCAGGGCCACTCCTGCGAGGGCATGCGCCGCCTTTGCGAATACATCTGGGCCGGCGCCATCGGCAAGGTCACCAAAGTTTACACATGGAGCAACCGCGCCAACGGCGGCGTTGGCCCGCGCCCGGCAGCGACACCGGTGCCGGCAGGAATGCACTGGGACGAATGGATTGGCCCGGCGCCGTATCGCGAGCATCATCCCGACACGGTCGTCAAGACCAAGAAGGGAGAAACCAAGATCATTGAACTCCATCCGCACGAGTGGCACAACTGGCACGATTTCGGCAACGGCTCGCTTGGCAACATGGGCTGCCACGTCATAGATGGCGCGTTCTGGGCGCTCAAGCTCGGTCGTGCGACATCCGTGGAGACCGAGGACATGCTCGGCGGCAGCGACGAGCGTTACCCGGTCGGCACGCGCATCCGATGGGACTTCCCCGCCCGCGGCAACATGCCGCCGGTGAAGCTCTACTGGTTCGACGGCAAGAAGAAGGGTGCCAAGATGGAACTGGACGAGAACGATGTCCCGGGCAGCGTCGCCGCCGGCGCGCAAAACCTCCCGCCGCTGGTGGAGGAACTGGAGAAGAAATACAAGATCAAGCTTGGCGGCAACGGCGCGCTCTACGTCGGCGACAAGGGCGTCATTTGGAGCGACACCTATTGCATGAGCGTGCGCATCATCCCGGAGTCGCAGCACAAGGCCACGCCCGTGCCGCGCAAAACACTTCTGCGCATCACTGGCAGCCACACGGACGATTTCCTCCGCGCCTGCCACGGCGGCGAGCCGGCCTGCTCGAACTTCGCGTATGCCGCGCGGCTGACGGAAGTGGTCCTGCTCGGCTCGCTCGCTTATATCGCCGGTCCCGGCAAGAAGATCGAGTGGGACGGCCCCGGCATGAAGTGCGCGAACATGCCGGAACTGGATCGTTGGGTGAAGTGCCCCGTCCGCAAGGGCTGGGAAGTCTGAGAGGTGCGACAAGCATCGGAGGAACCATGACGTCAGTCATCTCACGCCGTCGGTTCCTCCAAGCGACCGCCGGAGCCGCTTTTGCTTTCCAAGTCGTCCCGCGGCACGTGCTGGGCGGCGACGAAAAGACGTCGCCGAACCGCAAGTTGAACATCGCCGCCATCGGCGCGGGCGGCCAAGCCGCCGCCGACCTCAAGAACATGGCCGACGAGAACATCGTTGCCCTTTGCGACGTGGACGACCAGCGCGCGGCGGAGACGTTCAAGAAGTTTCCGGAAGCCAAACGTTACAAGGACTTCCGCAAGATGCTCGACGAGATGGACAAGAAGATTGACGCCGTGCTCGTCGGCACACCCGACCACACGCACGCCATTGCCGCGATGGCGGCCATGAAGCGCGGCAAGCACGTTTATTGCGAGAAGCCGCTCGCACACTCCGTCGGGGAACTGCGCGCGCTTCGCAAGATGGCGAAGTCGCACAAGCTCGTTACGCAGGTCGGCAACCAGGGCCATTCCAGCGACTCGATCCGCCTTTTCTGCGAGTGGATATGGGATGGCGCGATCGGCAATGTGACGGAAGTCCACGCAGGCTGCGGCATCTTCCGCGACATCTACTGCCAGATCAACAGCCTCGATCAGGTCCTCAAGGAACGTCCGCCCGTGCCGCCGGAACTCGACTGGGACCTCTGGCAAGGCCCCGTGGCAAAGCGGCCGTATCATCCCGCCTATGTGCCGTGGAAATGGCGCGGCTGGATGGCCTACGGCTCTGGTGCACTGGGCGACTGGGTATGCCACGTGATTGACCCGGTGTTTTGGGCGCTCGACCTCGACATGCCGACGAGTGTCATCGCGGAAACCGACGGCTACGACCCGGTGAAGCACGCCGACCTTTATCCGCCGGGAGCACAGGTCACGTTCGAGTTTCCCGCGAAGGGCAAGCGCGGCCCGGTGAAACTGGTCTGGTATGACGGCCAGCGCCCCATCCCGCGTCCGCCGGAACTCGAAGCCGACCGCAAAGTCGGTGACGTCGGCGCGGTGGTTGTCGGCGACCGCGGCAAGATTCTCTACGGCTCGCACGGCGCGGGCGGTTGCCGGCTCATTCCCGAGATGGCGATGAAGGCCTACAAGCGGCCAGAACCGAAAATTCCGCGCGTCCGTGGCGGTCACCAGCGCGACTGGATCGACGCGATCCGCGACGGACGGCAGGCCGGTTCGCCATTCGAATACGGCGGGCGGCTCTCGGAACTCGGCCTGCTTGGCGTCATCGCGATCTGCATGGCCGGGAAGAAGCTGCTCTACAACGAGCGCGCGATGCGGTTTACCAACTCTCCCGAAGCAACCCGCCTGCTCAACCCGCCGTATCAAAACGGTTGGAAGCTGGCGTAAATCCATGGCTGGCGAAGCACAATTCCGGCCTTGACTCGGGCAAATAATTATTCTATTAGGGGAACGAGATTTCTCATTTGGAACAAGTCATGCGAACGACAGTCACAACTCGGCGCCGCGGCAACGCAGGCGTTCCCATCCTCCACCGCTCCCTCCAAGTCCTCGACCATCTCCGCCAATGCCCGCGCGGCGCATCGTTGACCGAGATTTCCCGCGCGCTCGATTTCCCGAAGAACACGGTCTATCGCATTCTCAACACGCTTTGCGCCCACGACTACGTGCGGCGCGACGAGGCCACGTTGCTCTACACGCTCAGCCGCAAGATGGCCACGCTCGCCTACGACAGCGCGCAGGACCGCGGCCTGCTCGAAAACTCCCTCGACGTGATGCGCCGGCTGCGCGACGCGACGCAGGAAACGGTAGTCATCAGCATCCTCGACGGCGGCGAGGGCCTTGTGCTCGAACAAGTTCAGAGTTCGCACCCATTCCGGTTCGTCTGTGATCCCGGCACGCGGCAACTCATCTATGCGTCGGCCTCGACGAAGGCGATTCTGGCGTTCCTGCCCGACCATGAGCGCGACGCGGCACTGAAGGGCGTCGCGTTCAAGCGGCTGACGGCAACCACCATCACGAGCCATGCGAAGTTTGATGGGGCGCTGGCCGAGGTGCGGCGCGACGGCTACGGCGTGGACCATGCCGAGGCGCTCGACGGCGTGCATTGCGTGGCCGCGCCGATCTTCAACCACCAGGGTTTTCCGGTCGCTGCGCTGACCATCACGGGTCCGGCGGAGCGGGTTCCGGCGTCGCAGTTCCCGCGGTTCGGGACGCTGGTCGTTGAACACGCGGCGGGGATTTCGAAGCGGCTCGGCTATGGCCTGAACGGCAAACGCAACGGCAATGGCCACGCATGACGAAGGAGTAAACATGATCGCGAACCTGAAATCCAAAATCTCAAACCTGGTGCTGTGGCTGGTGCTGCCGCTGGCAAGTTTTGCCGCCGACCCGTCCTGCTACCAGAAACAGGCGACGTGGGAAGAGACCATCCGCGTCTCGCGCGAGGCGTTGGCGGCAAAGGAAGCCGACGCGGAGAAGCCCGCCAAGAACAAGAGCGCCAGGAAAGCCGATGCGCGCGCGAAGGCCGCTGCACGCCAGCAAATCTGGGCGTTCGTGATGCGCGATTTCCCCGGCGCTGACGACCGCGACGGTATCTGGTCGGGCGACTGGAAGAGCGGCGACTTCAAGGCGCTCGCCAACCGCTACGTGAACGTAATGGTCGGGGCGTTGCAGCAGGAGGCGCGGAAGCTCGCCGCCAAGGCAGCTTCGCCGGACGATCTGGAGAACATCCGCAAGCTCTATCGCCAGTCGTGCGTCTTCAGCGAGGCCATCCAGCGGCTGGAAGGCGTGGACCCGAAAGCCGTGGCGCTTGCGTTTGCCGACATGGCGCGCACGTGGCCGGAGCGTTGCGACGAGGTGAAGCAACGGAAGCTGCTCGACGCGTTGAAGGAGCGCGACGCGTTGCTGGCGGCGCTGCGCGAGTGCAAGGGCGACGCTGTGGTCCGCGCCAATGCACTGGCGGCCGACGCGCGCGCGGCGTTGTTGGCGAATCCACTGCTGGACTTTGGCAAGCTGCTGGTGCTCAAGCGTGGCGTGTCCGTGCCCGCAAGCCGCGCGATGAGCTACGACATTGGCCAGCCAAACAACTGGCGCACTGACGACGTGGTCGTCCGCAAAGGCTCCTTCCACGACGAAATTGCCGTGCTCTCCGACCTGCGCGGTGCAGGACAGTTCGAGACGATCTATGCGGCACAGGACATGGAGACGCTCTTCGCGCCGGACCTGAACTTCGACGCCGACCGCATCTTGTTCTCGAAGAAGAGCGCGAAGGAGAACGGTCTGCGGCTCTGGGAAATCGCCGTGGACGGCCACGGGCTGCGGCAGGTGACACCCGACGACGGCGACGATGTCTCACACATGGAGCCGTGCTATCTGCCCAACGGCGACATCGTGTTCACCTCGAACGCGACCTACCAAGGCCTGCCGTGCGTGTTCGGCAGCGACGCGATGGCTTCGATTTACCGGCTCGACACGAAGAGCGGCCAGATTCGCCAGCTCGCGTTCGAGCAGGACAGCGACTGGTGCCCGACGATGATGGAGAGCGGGCGCGTAATGTATCTGCGTTGGGAATACACCGACCAGAGCCACGCCAACTCGCGGATGCTTTTCCACATGAACCCCGACGGCACGGACCAGCGAGAGCTGCGCGGGCGCGGCTCGTGGTTCCCCGGCTCGTTCTTCCACGCGCGGCCCGTGCCGGGCACGGCGGGCAAGGTCATCGGCATCGCCGGTGGCCATCACGACGTGGGCCGGTCGGGCCGGCTGCTGATTTTTGACACCGAGGCTGGCCGGCGCGACGGCGAGGGCGTGAAGGAAATCCCCGGTTACGACAAGCCGGTTGAGCCGATTGTGCGCGACGGCCTGACGCGCGGCACCTGCCCGCAGTTTCTGATGCCGTATCCGCTCAGCGAGAAGTATCACCTCGTCGCCTGCAAACGGCATCCGGACTCGCTCTGGGGCATCTATCTCGTGGACGTGTTCGACAACTTCACGCTTATCAAGGAGCTGCCGGGCGCGGCGTTGCTGGAGCCGATCCCGCTGCGCAAGACGGCGCGGCCGATCGCGATTCAGGACCGCGTGGATCTCGCGTCGAACGAAGCGACGGTCCACATCCAGGACATCTACGACGGCCCCGGCCTTGCGGGTGTGCCGCGCGGGACGGTGAAAAAGCTGCGGCTCATCGAATACTATTTCAGCCGGCGCGGCATGGGCGGCCTCTACGGCACGCTCGGCATGGACGGCCCGTGGGACATCAAGCGCATCATCGGCACCGTGCCGGTGGAGCCGGACGGCTCGGCGCATTTCAAGATGCCCGCCAACACACCGATCTCGCTCCAGCCGCTCGACGACAAGGGCGAGGCGCTCCAGCTCATGCGAAGCTGGCTCGTGGGTCAGCCCGGCGAACGCGTGTCGTGCGTCGGTTGTCACGAGAGCCAGAGCGCGGCATCATTGCGTCGCGAGGCGGCGGCGACGAAGCGCAAGCCGTCGGCGATCACGCCGTGGCACGGCCCGACGCGCGGCTTCAGCTACGTGCGCGAGGTGCAGCCGGTGCTCGACAAGTATTGCGTGAGTTGCCACGACGGTTCCAAGCTTGGCCAGCCATTCCTCAAGGGCGGCGAGATGATCACCGACTGGAACACAAAGATGGCCGGCCACTGGGGCGGCGGCGGCAAGTTCACGAAATCGTATGCGGAACTGCACCGTTACCTACGCCGCGCGGGCATCGAAGGTGACCGGCGGATGCTCTCGCCGCTCGACTTCACTTTCAGCACGACCGAACTAGGCCAGATGCTCCGCAAAGGCCATCATGGCGTGAAGCTCGACGCCGAGGCGTGGGAGCGGCTCGCGGCCTGGCTGGACCTGAACGCGCCGTTCTACGGGACGTGGGGCGAGATTCCGCAGTTCACCGCAGGCTACGGCCCGCTTTTGTGCGAGAAGCTGACGGCCTCGAACAAACGCGCGATGGAACTGCGCAAGAAATACGTGCCGATGGGGCCGCACCCGAACTACGAGGAGATTCCCGCGACACCGAAGTATGACACGACGCCGGTGAAGCCTGCGGAAGAATCTGAAATCTCAGATTTGAAACTTGAAATGCCGGCGGGCTGGCCGTTCAGCGCGGAAGAAGCGGTCGCGAAACAAAAGCAGACTGCGCCGGCCGGCACCGGCGGCGTGCTCGCGTTTCCGTTCGAGAAACCGAAGGCACAGCCGCCCGTCGTGAAGGCGCGCTACCTGCGCGTCAACGCCGGCCCGGCGCGCTGGCTCTCGGTTGCCGAGGCGGAGGTGTTCTCCGACGGCCAGAACGTGGCGTTGAAGAAGAAGGCGTCGCAGTCGAGCACTTACGGCGGCGCGGGCGCCGGGCGCGGGGTGGACGGCAATACCGACGGCAACTACGGCCACGGTTCCATCACGCACACTATGAACGGCGACAAGGAATGGTGGGAGGTGGACCTTGGCGCGATGTATCCGGTGCAGAAACTAGTGCTCTGGAACCGCGACGGTATCCAAGAGCGGCTCTCAAGCTGCTTGGTCGAGTTGATGGACGAGAAAAGCACGGTCGTCTGGAGCGAGAAGACGCCCGCGAAGGCCGGACAGAAGATCGCGATGGTCAACGAGGTGCTGCCGCCGCCGGGCATGCGCTTCGTCTGGGTGCCGGCAGGCGAGTTCGTCATGGGCAGTCGCGACGGCCATCGCGACGAGCAGCCGCTCAACCGCGTGAAGATTCTGCGCGGTTTCTGGATGAGCGCCTTGGAGATCACCAACGACCAGTTCAAGCGGTTCGACCCGGCGCACGAGAGCCGCGAGGAGGACCGGCACGGCTACCAGTTCGGCATCACCTGCTACGATCAGGACCAGCCCGCGCAGCCGGCGGTGCGCGTGTCGTGGAGCGACGCGATGAAGTTCTGCGCGTGGCTCTCGACGAAGATGGGCCGCAAGGTGACGCTGCCGACCGAGGCGCAATGGGAATGGGCCTGCCGCGCCGGCACCGCGACGCCGTTCTGGTATGGCGGCTTGGACACCGACTTCTCGAAGTTCGCGAACCTCGGCGACTTCATGCTGGCGTATTTCTCCGGCAATCCCTACCAGCAAGATTACCGCGCCGCCTGGTATAAGAACCCGGAAAACAAATACGACAACTGGATTCCGCAGGACGCGCGCTTCAACGATGATGGCTTCGTCACCGAGCCGGTCGGCCGCTACAAGGCAAACCCGTGGGGCCTCTACGACATGCACGGCAACGCGTGGGAATGGACCCGCAGCGCCTACCGCCCGTATCCGTATCGCGACGACGACCGCAATGCCGCCGAGCAGCCGCCCCAGACCGAGCGCGTCGTGCGCGGCGGCTCGTGGTATGACCGGCCGTTCCGCTGCACGTCGAGCTTCCGCCTGCCCTATCCGGCGTTCCAGAAGATCTACAACGTCGGCTTCCGCGTGATCATCGAGGAGGACGCGGCGCAAGTCGCCATCACCGCAACGAAATAGCCGCGGACGAACATCGCTCACTTCGCTCTTGAGTTGGCAGGAAACCGCGCATAGCCTGCCGGCGAAATCTTTCTCATTCAAGGAGATCAATTATGGGCGGTTTTTTTGGTGTTGTGTCAAAGAGCGATTGCGTGACGGATTTGTTCTACGGCACAGACTATCATTCCCACCTCGGCACGCGGCGCGGCGGCATGGCAGTGCGCGATGTGGACGGCTACACGCGGTTCATCCACGACATTACCAACGCGCAGTTCCGATCGAAGTTCGAGCACGACGTGCTCAAGCTGAACGGCCGGATGGGCATCGGCGTGATCAGCGACACCGAGGACCAGCCGCTTATCATCGGATCGCATCTCGGCAATTACGCCATCGTCACGGTCGGGCACATTGCCAACGCCGCTGAGTTGGTGAAGAAGGCGTTTGGTTTGCGGTCTGCGCATTTCTCGGAGATGAGCGGCGGCGGGATCAACCCCACCGAACTGGTGGCCCTCTACATCAACCAAGGCGCAACGTTTACCGAGGGCATTGAAATCGCACAGAACGCCATTGAAGGGTCTTGTTCGATTCTCCTGCTGACCGACAAAGGCGTGTATGCCGCGCGCGACAAACTGGGCCGCACGCCGATCATCATCGGGAGGAAGCCGGATGATAGCTACGCGGCGACGATGGAGACGTGCGCTTTCCCCAATCTCGGCTACGAAACCGTGCGCGACCTTGGCCCGGGCGAGGTGGTTCGCCTGACGTCGGACGGCATCGAGCAGGTCGCGCTGCCGAGAGCGCGTTGCCAGATTTGTTCGTTCCTCTGGGTTTATTACGGCTATCCGGCGTCGAGCTACGAGGGCATCAACGTCGAGGATTCCCGCAATCGCAGCGGCGCAGCACTCGCCAAACGCGACAAGACGGAAGTGGACGTTGTCTCCGGCATTCCGGACTCCGGCACCGGCCACGCCATTGGTTACGCAACCGAGAAAGGCGTGCCTTACCGGCGGCCGTTTGTGAAATACACACCCACGTGGCCCCGCAGTTTCATGCCGCAAGATCAGTCCATGCGCGACCTCGTCGCCCGGATGAAACTCATCCCGATCAAGGAACTAATCCAAGGCCGGCGGCTGCTTTTTTGTGAGGACTCGATTGTGCGCGGCACGCAACTCAAGGACACCGTCCACCGACTCTACGATTACGGCGCGAAGGAGGTCCACATGCGCCCCGCATGCCCGCCGTTGATCCACGGCTGCAAGTTCCTGAACTTCTCCCGGTCAAAATCGGAACTCGACCTCGCCGGCCGGCGCGCAGCCAAGGAAATGGAAGGGCACGATGGTCCGCCGCCGCCGGAATATGCCAACCACAACAGTGACAAATATCGCGACATGGTCGAGCGGATCCGCCAGCGTCTGGGACTGACCACGCTCCAGTATCAGCAACTCAACGACCTCGTCACGTCCATCGGCCTGCCGAAGGAAAAGCTCTGCACCTATTGCTGGGACGGCGTGGAGTAATCGCCTTAGCCGTCATCCTTGTCACTACCACGACAGTAAGCGCTGCGTGTGACGACGACGGCAAAGCAGCGCTGAAACGTCACAGAAACCATCGTTGACGCGAACCGCTTTGCGGCTAGACTCGGCATCCTTCGATGCCCCAGAACGACACCATTGCTGGTTACGAGATTGTTGAGAAGGTCGGCCAAGGCGGTGTAGGCACTGTCTATCGCGCGCGCCAGCCGATGCTTGACCGCACCGTCGCGCTGAAGGTGCTGGCACCCCACCTCGCCGGCGACGCGGAATACGTCGCCCGTTTCCGGCGCGAAGCCACCGCCGCCGCGCAACTCAACCACGAGGGCATCGTCACCATCTACTCCGCCGGCGAGCACAGCGGCACGCATTACATCGCCATGGAATATGTCGAAGGCGAGACGCTGGCAAATCGCCTCGATCGCCACGGGCGGCTGGAACCGACCGAGGCGGCGGCCGTCTGCGTCTATCTCGCCGAAGCACTCCGCTACGCGTGGGACAAGGCCCGCCTCGTTCATCGCGACATCAAGCCGGACAATATTTTCCTCTCCACCAAGGGCGAGGTGAAACTCGGCGACCTCGGCCTCGCCCGCTGTGTCGGCGGCGACTCGACGCACGTCACGCAGCACGGCACGGCGTGGGGCACGCCCCATTACATGAGCCCGGAGCAAGCGCGCGGCGAACGCGACCTCGACCTCCGTTCGGACATCTACAGCCTCGGCTGCACGCTCTACTGCATGGTCAGCGGCCAGACGCCCTACGACGGCGCGGATGTGTTTTCGGTGATGAACAAGCAAGTCAACGACCCGCCGCCGGACATTCTGAAGGTCCTGCCAACCTGCCCGATGCCATTGGTTGGCCTGCTGGCCAAAATGCTCGCCAAGCATCGCAACGAGCGCTACCAGAGCTACGACGAACTCCTTGCCGATCTGCGCGACGTCCACGAGCAACTCACGAAGCCACAGCCCGCGCCGGTGAAGATGTCGCCCGCGATGATCTGCGGCATTGTCGGTGCCGCCGCTGCCGTCGTATTGGCCGGTGTGATGCTCTGGGCGCCGTGGAAGGAGCGCGAAGCGACGGGTGTCCCCGCTCAAGCTGTGCCGTCAACCACGAACGTCACGACCTCTGCAGAATCCAAACCGGAAGCCGAACCGAAACCGCCGACTCCCGCGCCGTCGCCGGCAGTTCCGCAGTCGCAGCCGGTCACAACCCAGACCGTGGCGGTTGTAACGACGACCAATGTTCCGGCGGCTGCATCGGCCGTTCCGGCGGGCAGGACGCCCGCGCTCCCAGGTGCGATGCCGCCGTCGCCAGCCACCCATGCCCCGGCTGCCGCGCCGCTGCCGGTGCCCGTGGATGCCGTGTTCATCGCCGCCGTCGCCGCCGTCGCGCCGGAAGCGCAGGTGCAGACCGTCGTCGCCAAGCTGAAGGAACTCAATCCCGGCTTCGACGGCCAAGCCATGCCAACGGTGGAGAGCAACAAGGTCGTCGGCTTGGCATTCTCAACTGCCAGCGCGGGCGACCTCACGCCCCTCAAGGCGCTGTCCGGCCTGCAAAGCCTCGTCTGTCCCGGCTCGGCGGAGAAACAGTCGCTCAGCAACCTGACTGCGCTTTCCGGCCTGCCGCTGACGAACCTCGACTGCAGCTTCTCGAGGGTCGTTGACTTGTCGCCGTTGCGCGGGATGCCGTTGGCCGCGCTTGCCTGCAAGCACGCGCCCGTCACCAACTTCATCGTGTTGCGCGAACTGCCGCTGAAGCAGATCGACTGCGACTTCGACGCCGTGCGCGACCGCGAGGCACTGTGGCCCATCACGACGCTGGAGACGATCAACGGCCAGTCCGCCGCCGAGTTTTGGCACGATGTCGGCGCGCCGCAGGACGAGTTTGCCAGAACGATCGCCGCGTTGCCCGCCACGCAGCAGGTCGCGCAGGTCGTTGTCCGACTGCGGGAGTTGAACCCGCAGTTCGACGGGCGCGTCACGCGCAAGATCGTGAACGAAAAAGTGACCGAACTAGGCATCTCGACCGTCGCCGTCCGGGACATTTCGCCCGTCGCCGCGCTGCGGGCGCTTCAGCGGCTCTCGCTCGTGGCCGTCGGTGGCACCAACGTCACCGGCCAGCTTGCCGATCTCTCTCCGCTGCGTGGAATGTGGCTGACGGCGCTTTGGTGCCAGAACAACCCGATCAGCGACCTGCGCCCGTTAAGCGGTCAGCCGCTGAGCGTGCTCAGTTGCGGTAACACCCAGGTGACCGATCTCTCGCCGTTGCGCGGAATGCCGCTGACGGTGCTCAGTTGCGATCACACCGACGTGCATGACCTTTCGCCGGTGGCCGGCGCGTTGCTCCAGACGTTGTGGTGTCAGAAGACCAAGGTCACCGACCTCTCCGTGCTCGCCAACATGCCGCTGAGCGAATTGCGGTGTGATTTCCTCGCCGCGCGCGACGGCGAGTTGCTGCGAAGCATCCCGACATTGCAGCGGATCAACGGCGAAACAGCGACGATGTTCTGGCTGCGTGAGACCGGCGCTAAGACCGCCACGCCAAGAGCCGTCTCCAAGAACGCGCCGCGGGCTGGCCGGCCGTCGCAAACGCGCGCGCCCGCTGCGGCTGGCGGCCTTAGCGCCAAGCAGATGCTCCAGCGGTTCATCGCGCGGATGAGGGAAGCCAACCCCGGCTTTGGCGGCGGCGTCCAGCCGGTTTTTGAAGGCGACAAACTTGTGGAGATGGCCTTCACCACCGAATCGGTCGCCGACCTCTCGCCGGTGCGCGACGTTCTTGGCCTCGCGAGGCTGCGTTGTCCCGCCGGAGCGACAGGCCAGATCACGAAGCTCTCCCCGCTGAGCGGCCTGCCGCTAAAGACATTGGTTGCCTCTGGCAATGGCATCAAAGACCTGACGGCGCTGCAAACCACCGCGCTGACAGAACTGGCCCTCGACAACAATCCCGTGAGCGACCTGCGCGGGCTGGAGGGCCTGCGGTTGACCACACTGACGCTGACCTACGCCCCCGTGAGCGACCTGACGCCGCTGGCGGGCATGCCGCTGTCGGTTCTTTATCTGGGCGGCACGAAGATTCGCGACCTGACGCCGTTGAAACGCGCGCCACTGGCGACGCTGGACATCGGGCTGACGGAGGTCAGCGACTTGACGCCGCTGCGTGGGATGAAGCTGGGCGTGTTGATCCTCGAAGGCTCGAAGGTCAGCGACATCACCCCGTTGCGCGGGATGCCGCTGTCGGTCCTGTTGATGGCCAGGACGGCGGTCACCAACCTCGGTCCGCTCAAGGGCGCGCCGCTGGCCAGCCTCAACATCAACAGCACCCGCATCAACGACCTGACGCCGATCCGCGAACTGCCCATCGGCAGCCTTTCGATGGAAAGCACGCAGATCACCAGCTTGACAGCGCTCCACGAGATGCCGCTGACGGTGCTTCACTGCGGATTCAATCGAATCAACGACCTCGTGCCGCTTCGTGACAAGGCGCTGACCAGCCTGCGCGTCAACGACACCGGCATCAAAGACCTTGCGCCGCTTCGACGGATGCCCCTGACAGAGCTGTGGATTCAGAACACGAAGGTCAGCGACTTCTCGGCTTTGCGCACGATGCCATTACAGGTGCTGAAAGCGGATATCGTCCCGGAGCGCGACGCCGCCATCCTCCGTGACATCAAGACGCTGACAACCATCAACGACCAGCCGGCAGCGGAGTTCCTGAAGAAGCTGGCTGCCGGTCAATGACGCGGTTCAGTTGTGCCGATAACGCAGTTTCAGGGTGAGCAGGGCGATGCTGATGACGAAACCGATGGCGTTGGCCACAATCATCGGTTCGGCGGCGATCATCACGCCATAGATGGCCCAGAGGGCGCAATTGAAGAAGAAGAGGATAATCGTGCCGAAGGCCACGTCGCGCATGTGTTTCGTGCGCCAGGATTTGATGAGCTGCGGCAACATCATCGAAGTGCCGACGACCGTCGCGGCGTAACCAACCATGTTGGCGGATGTCATGCGTCTTATTTCTCGTTGTATCTTGTGGCCGATATGGTTATTCGGCGTGGCTAGCGGGCAATTGCGTTGACCAATTTCCACAGCTTGGCGTCGCTGCGAATGTAGAGGGTGCCGTTGGCGATGGCGGGCGTGCAGAGGATCGTCTGGCCGAGGTCGAGTTCGCTGATCACCTGGCCGCCCTCCGGCTTGGTCACGTCCACGACCCGCACTACGCCCTTCTCACTGACCGTGTAGAGCTTTCCGCCTGCTGTGATCGGGCTGGAACTGAACGCGCCTTTGAGCTGGAGCTGCCACAAACGCTCTCCGGTCGACGTCTTGCCGCAGCAAAGTTTGCCGCCGCTGTTTAGCGTGAAGACGTGGTCGCTCAGAACGATCGGACTAGCGGTGCCCGGCGCGAGGAGATGGTTGCGCCAGAGTTCCTTCGGCGTGTGGCTCTCGGAGTCGGCCTGCAACGCGACGAGAGCGCGGCACGAGACGTAGAGGACGCCGTTGCCCGGCGTGGGAGAGGAAATGTTGGCCGACTCGTTGGTGCGGTTCCATACGATCTCGCCGGTCGTGGGCAGAAGGGTGACCACGCCGCCGAGTCCCTGGATCGCGACGACCTGCCGTCCGGGTTTGTCGGTGAACACAACAGGCGAAGACCAGTTACGGTTTCTCGGCCGCTCCTGTTTCCATCGGTTGACGCCGGTGGCTGCGTCAATGCCGGCCACAAAGGATTCGGCGTCGGTCTCGACTTGCACGACGAGTGTGTCGCCGACGATGACCGGCGACGAGGAAAGGCCGATGCTGTTGCTCGCGTTCGGGTAATCGCGCGTGAGGCCGCGCAGCCAGAGCAGGTTGCCGTCGAGGTCGAGGCAGATGACGTCGTTGGAGGAGAAGTGCGCAAAGATGCGCCGGCCGTCGCTGACGGGCGTCGGCGCGGCGACACAGGTCTTGGTCTGCGTCATCGTGCGGCCTGTGGCCCAGAACTGCCGCTCCCATCGCTTGGAGCCGTCGCTGGCGTTGAAACAGAAGACGTGCAATCGCTCCTGTTGCGGCCCGCTGGAGCACGTGACGAAGACGCGGTCGCCGATGATGATCGGGCTGGACAATCCGCGGCCCGGCAGGTCGGCGGTCCATGCGATGCTCTTGGGAGCGTTCAACACGGCGGGCGCTTCGGTCTCGTCGGAGACGCCGTTGCCGTGTGGCCCGCGGAACTGCGGCCAGTCTGCGGCAAGCAGTTGCGCGGCGGCTAGGCAGAGGAGGGGAAGCGTAAGACGTAGAACGCAAAGCGTAATGGATGATGGGTGATTGGCTAGCTTTATCGTCATGACAGAATCCTCGTTTACTTGGCGCCAGCCGGCAAAATCGCCGTGCCGAGATGGTCGCACACGCGAAGCTGAAACTGCCACTCCACGGTCCACTTTTCCACCAGTTCGTTCTGGCACGCTTTCACGAGGATCGTGTTGCGGCCGGGTTGGAGTTGGCCGGTGAGATGATACTGGTCAATCTGCATTCCGCGGTGATACTCCTCGCGCTCCCAGAGCAGCTTGCCGTTGAGCCAGACTTTCCATGCGTTCTTGCAGCCGAGTCGCAACTCTGCCGGACGCGCCTTGTCGGAGACGAACTCGGCGTAAGCGTAGGCGGTCACGCTCTTGAGCGGTTCGCAGATGGTGTTGATGTCCACCATGCCGAACTCGTTCTTCGTGACGTAATCGCTCCAGCGCACCTTGCCGGACTTGCCGTCGTATTCAGCGGCGAGATCAATCTTCTTCTCCGGCGGGAACGCCGCGGCAAAACCTTTGCCTTCGGCGTTATCGAACGGCCCGATAACCTTCCACTGCGTGAGGAAGCCGAACAGCTTCGGCAGGTCCACCGTCTCGCCGAGTTCGCGCAGTTTTCTAGCCACGCTCTGAATCTGATCTACGTCGCGCGCTTTTTGCAGCGCCTGCTGGTAACGCTGGATGGTCTCCGGTTTCTTGCCGGCGTCGAACGCGCGCGCCGCATCGGCAATCACGCGGTCAACCGCGTCGCGACGCAGTTCCAAACTCGGATCATCCAGCATGCCCTGCAGCAGCTTCTCCGTCGTCGCTGGCTGGATCCGCGCGACCAACTCGAACGCCAGCCGCCGGGCGCGCGGGTGGTGGTTTGTGTCGCGCACGAACGCCAGCAGGTCGCCTGCGGGCAGTTTCTTGCCAGCGGCCGTCTCGCGACTGACGATGGTGTCCGCCGCGGCGCGCAGCCAGTTGGCGATGAGATCGTCGGCGCCGTCCATGCCGCCGAGGATGGTTGTGAGCTGGCTGAGATCGCTGGCCGCGAGCGTCTTCCATGCGACCGAGGCTTCGGCGTTGCCGCGACCCTCCGCTCCGATGGCGCGCACCGTCTTGATAGCGGCGGCGAGATCAGGTGACGAGGCTGAGCAGAGACGGAGGCAGAGGCACGCGACCAATCCACCGCATATGAGTTGTTTCATGGTGACTGTGAAAAACATCTGTTTCGCTATATCAGCCGGCGCGCCTTGCGCGCAACTGTAAACGGGGATGCATCGGGATTGCGGTTCATCGGCGTTGGTGATCGGCAGCCGGCCGTTTCGACTCGGCTACTTGCCGAGATCGGAGGTGAAAATCATGATGGCCGCCGGGCCGAGAATGACGACCAGCAATGCCGGGAAGATGAAGAACACCAGCGGGATCAGCATTTTCACAGGCGCCTTCATGGCTTGTTCCTGGGCACGCTGGCGTTGCTTGACACGGATGGAGTCTGCTTGAATCCGCAATGTTTCGACGATGCTGGTGCCGAGTTGGAAGCTTTGGACGACCGCGCCTACGAACACCTTCATGTCGTCCAAGCCGGTGCGATAGACGAGGTTGTTGAGAGCTTCGATGCGGCTCTTGCCCAGGCGGATTTCGTTGAGCGTGGCGCCGAACTCGTCCGAGAGCGGACCTTTGGTGCGGCGTCGGACGTAGTTCACGACCTGGTCAAAGCCCATGCCCGCTTCGGCGCCGACGGAGATCAGGTCAATGGACGACGGCAGCGCGCGCCGGATCACGCCCTGACGGTCATTGACCCGCCTGCGCATCACGAGGATGGGCAGGTAGTAGCCGAGGAAGAACGTCCCAAAAAACAGCGCCAGCCCGTCCACGTCTAATGGGTTAATCACGGGAAGTTGCGTTCCCGTGGCTGCGATCATCGGGTTCAGAAAGCCTACCGCGGGAATGTAAACCGCGCCCACAACCATCATCCCAAGGCCGCTCAGCCAGCGCACACCTTCGAAACGCGACGTGGTCATGCGCGGATAAAGGCCGGCTTGCACCAGTTGACGCTGCAACTGATCCGTGGCAGCCTGCTTCGTGAACTGCTTCATCCGCGAGCCGATTGAGTCCAGGAACGGCAGCAAGACACGATCCGCAAAAGGCAGCTTCAGCCGTTCATCCATTGTCATCACGGCGTCGGCGCGGATTCCCTCCAACCGCCGCTGCAAATCGGGTTTGCTTAGCAGGTAACGGATTCCAAATCCCGCCAGTATGATGGCGGCAAAGGCAACAATTGGCAGAATGATGATCCAGTTGGTCATGTCGTCACATTTTGATGTTGGTGATGCTTCTAATCATCATCACGCCCACCATTTGCCAGAACACCGCAAAAATCAGCGCACTGCGTCCCATCGTCGTCTTGATCAGCGGGTCGAGGTAATCGGGCGCGGCCACGACCACAATCCCAAACACCGCGATGGGCAGCAGGCCGACGACGTAGCCGGAGATTCTGCCTTGCGCTGTCAGGACGTTCAACTCGCCGCGCATCCGCAGCCGCTGCCGCACGGTTTCGGCCACCTTTTCCATGATCACGGCTAGGTTGCCGCCGACTTCGCGTTGGATCAGATAGGCGGAGACGACGATGTCGAATTCCGGGCTTTGGGCGCGGCGGGCCATGCTCTGCAACGCATCCTCGATGGACATGCCCAGGCTGACTTCACGCAACACGCTGCCAAAATCCGAACTCATGGGCGGCGTGGTGGATTGCGAAGCCACCTCCATGGCCTTGTTGAAACTAAAACCGGCGCGCAACGAGTTGACGATGAGCTGCAACGCGTCGGGAAGCTGCATGTCAAAATCCGACTGGCGTTTGGCCTTGCGCCGTCCGACATAGAGAACCGGCAGCCAGAAGGCCGCAGCCGCCACGAGAACGATGAGGATGGCGCGTTCGGTGAGCATCAAACCGGCAACAGTCCCGATGGCAGCGAAGGTGAGACGTATGGTAAGAAACTCGCTGGCCCGCCACGGCAGGTTTGCGCTTGCCAGCAGTTCCGCCTGTCGGCGCATAAAATCCGGTCCCACCAACCACGACACGGCCCCGCCTACGTTCAACCAACTGGCCTTCTGTGTCTCCGCTTTGCCCGCGGCCGCGAACGTTTCTTCTTTGGCCGCCACCACGGCCACGCGCTCTTTGAGCTTCTCCTTCTTTTGTGTAAGGAGCTTCTGCGCGCCGAGGACGAGCAACACCATTGTTGTTGCGGCAAGAAACGCGACCGTTATGATGCCTATGTCCATCGCTTGCTAACGCCCTCCACGGCTGCCGAAGATTTCGGACGGCATGTTGATACCGGCTGCCTCAAAACGCGGCATAAACTTGGGCACAAGGCCGGTCGGTTCCATCCGGCCCTGCACACAGCCGTTTTCGCCGACACCGGTTTGGCGGAACGTGAAAAGATCCTGCAATGTGACCATCTGGCCTTCCATGCCCTGGACTTCGGTGATGCTGGTAACCTTGCGGCTGCCGTCACTCAAGCGCGTCACCTGGACGATGAGATGAATCGCCGAGGCAATCTGTTCACGGATGGCGCGCGCCGGCAGGTCCATGCCTGCCATCATGACCATCGTCTCCAAGCGCGCGAGACAATCGCGGGGCGTATTGGCGTGCAGCGTGGTGATCGAACCGTCGTGGCCGGTGTTCATGGCCTGCAACATGTCCAGCGACTCGCCGCCGCGGCACTCACCCACCACGATGCGATCGGGACGCATACGGAGGCAGTTTCGGACGAGGTCGCGGATCTTGATCTCGCCCCTGCCCTCGATGTTGGCCGGGCGCGACTCCAAGCGCACGACATGCGGCTTTTGCAACCGCAACTCGGCGGCGTCCTCGACAGTGACGATGCGCTCGCCGTCCGGGATGAAGCCGGAGAGCACGTTGAGCAGCGTGGTTTTGCCGGAGCCGGTGCCGCCGGAAACGAGGATGTTCAGCTTGATGTGGACGCACGCGGACAGGAAGGTCATCATCTGCAGCGTCACGGCACCGAATTGGACGAGATCTTCAGCGGTCAGTTTGTGCTTGCCGAACTTGCGGATGGTCAGCGTCGGCCCGTCCAACGCCAGCGGCGGGATGATCGCGTTCACGCGTGAACCGTCCGGCAAGCGCGCATCCACCATCGGGCTGGACTCGTCAATGCGCCGGCCCAGCGGCGTGACGATGCGGTCAATGATCTGCCGCACGTGGCTGTCGTCCCGGAACTGAATCTTCGTCAGCTCCAGCTTGCCGTTGCGTTCGACGTAAATCATCTTCGGCCCGTTCACCATGATCTCGGAGATGGTCGGATCGCGCAACGCTGACTCGATGGGGCCGTAGCCGAGCAGTTCGTCGGCAATTTCCGTGACCAACGCCAGCCGGACGCTGCGGCTATAGGGAAGTTTGTCCTCGTGGATCTTCTGTTCGACCAGCGCCTCGACGCGGAGCCGGAGGTTGGCCGCGTCGCTGGTGTCCAGAAACTTACTGTCGAGCTGCTGAATCAGGTCGGCCAGGACCCGGTTCTTGAAGGCTAGATAGTCTTGTTCGCTGATGCCGCGTTCTGGAGGCATTGTTTCCTCAGAGGATTAGATTTTATCCCGCGCTCTTGTGAGGCACGGCGTAAGCGGAGGGAGCCTGAGCGGACGAAATGCGCGTTTCGCCCCAATGCAGTTTCTTGAACAGTCCTTTGAAAGACGATCCCTTGTCAACGTCCACGCCGAGTCTCGCCGCCAGGTCATTGATGGCTTGAGAGACGGGGGAACTGGGATGGGTGAGCACGAAAGGCTGGCCCAGGTTGATCGAGGCGGGCACCAGCCGTCCTTCGTTGGGCACGCGCGCAGCGACTGTCGCTTCGAGAATGGTCTCGGCCTGCGACGTGCTGATGGACTTCGATTCGGGCTGGATGTCGTTGAGCACCACTTGGATCTTCTCGCGCGGGAAATTTGCCTCCAGCAGGTGGGCCATGTAAAGCCGCGCGGCACGCAACCGCGCCAAATCCATGCCCACGACCATCAAAATGGTGTCGCAAAAATCCAACGTGACGTTGCTGACCTCGGTGCCCGTCACGCCCACGTCCACGAGGGTATATTTGAACCGGCTGCGCAACACCGCCAAGGCGGAAACGATGATGCCGCGCGTCAACTCCTGCCGACCGTAAGGCTCGGATGCCGAGGCCGACAGCAGGGTGACGCCGCTGGCGTGGCTCTCCATCAGCGATTCGATCATCTCGCGATCCACGCCGCTGGCGCTGACGGTGATATCAGCCAGCGTGCGCTGCGGCCGGATGTCCAGGAATGTGGCGGAATCGCCGGCGCGGACGTTGATATCGGCCAGCACGACGTTATTGCCGCCGGGGCTGATCTTTTCGGTTGCCCGCGCGATTACGCAACTGAGATTGACGGCCACCATGGTGCGACCGCAACCGCCCCGGGCACCAGTAACGGCAATGATCCTGCGGCTCTCCTCGCTGGAGGCTGCCGCGCCGCCGTGGCGTTGTCCGGCTTTCTTGTCGAACGCGTTCCGGATCGCGTCCATTGTCCGGCCTTTTTGGAGTGGGGCTACCAGCAACTCGCTCACGCCGGCGGTCATCATGCGACGGAAGAGGTTTTCGTCCATCGCCTGCGCCACCACCAGCAGTGTGGCGGAGTCGAGGTTCTGCAATGCAAGCTGTTCGCACACTTCGATCCCTGATGTGGGCTTCAAACCGTTGTGGACGAGAATCACATCGGGGCGCTTGATTAGCGCCAAGCTCATGCACTCGTCGGCGTTGACGGCACGACCCACGACCTGATAGGCCGGGTCGCCCGTCAGAAAAGAGCAAATCCGGTCACAGGCAGCCCCCTCGCTGTCTGCAATCAAGATCTTAATCGCCTGAGTTGCCACGTTTTTATTCCGTTCTATAGAACAACAACCGACTGTGCATACCAGCAAACTTTACCTGATGTCAACGCGCTTGCCTCGTCGGGAGGGCATGTCAAAAACACCGGGAATTCCCTGACAACAGCCAAGGACCAAACCCGTCAATGTTTTCCGCACGTCGTGTCTGACTCGATTGACATGCCTCATGATTCAGCCGCTACCATGGCACAGAAACAACACTCGCGCTACTGGCTGGCCCCGCGCATCGGCGCGGTGTCAGGCACCACCGGCGCCTGCTTCAATTGCTCATCATGCATGCGGTCAGGCGGCAAACCAAGGAGATCATGCAGGTCGTTGTCGGGCCTGGCATGTGACTTGGGATCGGAGAGAATGTCCTTGTGGCTGTCCGCGTTGTGCCACTGTCTCATGGCGGGCGTGGCGACGTTGCGCTCGGTATCCGCCTTCAGATCCTCGCCAATGATTTCGGGCGTGACGAAGAATAATAGTTCGGTCTGGCCACTGTTCCAGTCCTTGCTACGGAAGAGCGCGCCCAGAATCGGAACCTGGCCGATCCACGGCAGCTTATGGATGGTGTTGCGAAAATTGTTCTGTAGCAATCCTCCTAGGATGAGCGTGTCGTGGTTGTTGAGGCGGAGCTTGACGGTGGAGGTGCGACTCAGGATTCCTATTTGGCCTCCGGTGTTGTCAAGGGTCGCAGGCACATCACTGACCTCCGTGTAAACTTCAGCGTCTATGTGATCGGCGCGATCCACGATCGGCTTGATGTTCATGCGCACGCCAAAAGGGATGAGTTGCGTCGTGGCCACGCCCGTGCCCGCGATGGCCTGTATGATACTGCCGCCGGCCAGAAACGAGGCTTCCTGACCGCTCTTGGTTACGAGCGTGGGTTCCGAAAGCAGGCGGGCGTAACCGTCGCTGATCAGCAACTGCAATGTGGCACGAAAGCTCGCGGGCACGGTAGTTCCGCTGCCGAAATCCGCGGCCCCCGGTGCCATCATGCCGGCGAGAGTGCTTGGCTTAAAATTAAGTCCGTTAAGCTGTTGTGCGAAACCTCCTATGCCATAGCTGAAAGAATCGGAATACCTGATGCCTTTCTGCTTCGCCGCAGTAATGTTAACCTCAGCCACCTGAATGCGAATCCGGACTTGATGGTGAGTTCGAATGGTCATTTGATCCACGATGTTCGGGTCATTTTGCAGATTGGTGATCTGCACCGTGTTGGTGGCTGTTGAACCGTTGGGGTTTACGGAAGGAACGGATGAGACTTGCTGGCTGGTGCTGCCGAAATCGCCTTGGCCGTAAAACCGAGAGGCCACGCTGCGAATCGTATTGGCTTCGATCTCGTCCTTGGCCTCACCGTGAATGAACAACACCGGATGCGGCTGGGCCACCAGATTGGTGCCGTTGAACGAAATGCGCGGTCCCACCAGCATGTCGAAACTTACCTGGTGGTCGCCGACCATCTTCTTTACAACCTGACGAAAATCCTCCAGCGACGCCTCGTAGGTCAGCTTCTCGGCCGTATGCTGTTTCTTGGTCACGATGATCGTGTAATGTTCGGTGATCTTGCTGTCGTCATCCAGAACCATCATGTCCGTGTGACCTTCCTGCTCCGCGCTGACAACGACCTTGCCCGGTCCCGCCGGTATCACCCGAACAACGTCTTCCACGGGGACGACAATGTTGGAGCCGGAGGCCGCCAAGAGACGCGCTTCTCCCACCGTCAGCATGTTGGTCTGCACAAGCTGGGTGGCGGCTGCTGTGATAGCAGAGACCGAGACTGGCAGACGCTGCGTCACGCTTATCACTGGCACAGTGGTTTGCGCGACCGGAGTGGTGACAACAACGATGTTGGATCTGGCTGCCACCGGAACGGGCGCCTTTCTGGCGGACGGTGCGTTGGTCTGTGCGGCCGGTTTGGAAGTAACGATAGCGTCAGAACCGGAGACCGGTGAAATAGGCGCTTTGCTGGCAGACGGCGCGTTGGTTTGTGCAAGGGGGCGGATGGCGGCGACCACATTGGTGTCGGAAGCAGGCAACCGCAGCGGCTTGCTTGCGGTTGGGGCGTTGGCTTGCGCAGCCGGCTCGGCGGCCATGCCGGGGTTTGCGGCCAAGAGCGTAGCGGCGACGAGAGCTGGCGTGAACAAACAGGTGAAGAAGTTCATTGGTGTTCTCCTGATCATGAAGCTGGTAACCATGGGGCGCGCCTCAATTACTTCGCCTCTTTGTCCTTGGACATCTTTACTTCATAGTCCTTGGACTCTTTTCCAATGTGGATCGTAATTTTTTTCGTCGGCGGTGAAGTCGGGGGCGGCGGCGAGGGTGGGGGCGCCGACACCCGCGGCGGTGATTGTGGTTCCGCTTTCGGCTTCTCCTCCGGAGGCCTCAGGAACTTGCGCAGGGAAACAGCATCAGTCTCGATGATCGCCGCTTGATCTTCACGCGATCGGAGCATCACGCGAATTGCGCCGGATTCTTCAGCCACTGTAATCAACTGCGCCTCTTCGGGGGTAGCGCACAATGTCAGCGATGAACTGGCGCCCACTGTCGGATCCGTTATGTTCCTATCCACGGCCAGCACCGTCAGGTTTTGAAGGGGCACCTGCACCACCTGCTCGTTGCGCGTGGGATCTTTCAGGTTGGCAATAATATCCACGCGATCGCCGGAGAAAATAGCACCTGCAACTCCTTTGGTGTCGGTGATGCCGATGGTGATCGCGCGCTTCCCCGGCGGAATGGACGGAGCTAGTCCCGGCAGTTTGCTTTTTTCGGCGATATCGTTGAGACGGACCTGTTCGAACGGCTTGATGGCGGTAATGGTCCATTTGCCCACGACGTCTTCGAGTTTGGCAATGGAGTTGGTGAGGAGCATCTTCTGCGGCACGGAATACATCCTGACCATCTCCGCCGTGATGGGCTGCCGCGCAGGGATGGCAACCCAAGACATGACGACCTGCTTTTCAGGGGCCGTCTTGGGCCTGGAGACCTGTTGCAGGTAGTCGTAAAAGAAATAAGCCGTCGCCGCTGCAAGGACGATAGCTCCGATGAGAAACAAGGTTCCTGGGCGCATGCTCATGCCTTTCATGACAGAATTCTGCCGCGTTATCCACAGTTTTCTTCTTGCGGCATATTGCGACCGGCCGCCGTCAGTTTCAAGAACGTAAACGGTGGCAATACCTTGAAGTCACAACGCACCGCACCGACCGTCTCGCCAAGCTGCTCGATTCGCGACTCGCTGAGTGTTCCGCCGTGCCGTTGCATTACCTGCAAATAGTTCAGTCGCTCCGGGTTCAGCCCCATGACGCGCGCTCCGGTGGCGTCCACAGCCGTCAGGTTGTCACCCATGATGATGACGCCCGACTGCACCGTCTCGCCGCGTAGCGGCCCATCGCCTTCCATGCCCTCAATGCCGTCAACGATCGCAAAACCGGGCTGCAAGGCGAGGTTGATGTCCACAATGCTCTTCTCGATGCTCTGGTCGCCGCACCAGTGCAGCACATTCTTTGGCCAGCCGTATTTGACGCCCGGCACCGTGCCGAACATGTTTTTCAACGACAGCGTCGCGCCTACCCAGTGATGCGTCTTCAGTTTCGGCATCGAAACCACCAGATCGGCGCCGAGGATCGTGTCCGGAAAAAACAGCCGCCCCAACCGCGTGTAGTTCGCCCGAAGCGGCACGGGATGGGTGGAGTCGAGGTTGAGGTCCACGAACACTGTGCGCTCTGCTTTTAGCGCGTCGTCCAGTCCCGACTGCTCGATCAACATCTCCGTGTCACGCTGATGGCCCGGCCCTTCTGCCACGATGACCTCTCTCGCGCCCAGCGACCGGAACGCCCCAATCGCCGCCGCGACCAGCGCGGGATGGGTGTTCACGCCGCGGGCTTCGTAGTATTCCACCAGATTTGGCTTCAGCACGACGCGTCTGCCTCGGGCGCGTTCGATTACCGCGGGATAGTCTTGCAGGGCGCGCTTGACCAAGTCGGCGAGGTTTTCCGTGTAGCTCTTCGCCTTCAGGATCGTGACGCGCGAGGCCGGTTCGCGATTCCGCCAATAGCCAAGTCCAAGTCCCAACACCGCGCCACCAGTTGCGCCAATGGCCAGCTTCTTGACAAACTGCCGCCGATTGAGCGTCGCTGTCATACTGAAGTCAGGATTCCATGAATTACGCGCGCGGCCGATAGTGCGTTTTCCCAAGAAACAGCCCGAATTCTCTCTAAATCCTTCACGAGAACTCGGGCTGTTCTTTCCCGCTCGTGCGTCAGTCAGGACACGCGAGCGTCAATACAAGTTTGCTCTTTTCTACGAACTGGCGGCGGTCGGCGACGTTGTCGCAATGCCCTGCGACGTCATCTGGGTCTGGACGTTGTCGAAGGTGCTCGTGGTCTTGGTGCCCACGGCCTTCACAACCAGGATGGCCAC
>JBAYFL010000043.1:0-37288 GCA_041667205.1 Verrucomicrobiia bacterium
GATTGCTCGCCTCGGCGCGGGCATCTACGAAGGCGGCCTCTTCTTCCTGCCGAAGTATGAGCCGATCATGGATCCTCCGACGGTTTGGCCGTTCGAGGAAGCCGGAACCTTGGCCAGCAAGTAACCTGGGTTTCCTACAAAGTTGTAACCAAAAAGGAGCCGGAGCATCCGGCTCCTTTTTGCTTTGTGGTCCGCGCGCTGCCGGCTGTATCCTTGACAGTTCCGGCCGGCAACCGTAGCGTCGTTTCACGGTTTGACTCACACCATGCGAATTCGGTTTCTTGGCTCCGGCACGTCGCAAGGGGTGCCGATGATTGCTTGCGACTGCGCGGTTTGCGTCTCGACCGACCCGCGTAACAAGCGGTTTCGGCCCAGCATCATGGTCGAAACCGGCGACGCTCATATCGTCGTGGACACTACGCCGGATTTCCGCAGCCAGTGTCTCGCCAACAACGTGCGCCGGCTCGACGCGGTGCTTGTTACCCACACGCACGCCGATCACGTCCTTGGCCTCGACGACGTGCGGCGGTTCTGCCACGGTGGCCGCGTGCTGCCGCTCTACGCGGGTCGGCAGGATATGGAAACGCTCGGCCGCATTTTCCCCCATGCGTTCGATCTCGCGTTGCGCGAGCCGGGCTGGCCGATGATTGACGGTCATTCGTTCGAGCCACTCGTGCCTTTTCAGATCAGTTCCACTCGTGTCACGGCGCTGAAGCTGCCGCACGGCCAATGCACCGTCCACGCGTTCCTCTTCGAGGACGACGCCGGGCCGCGCTTCGCCTATGCCACCGACTGCAAAGCCGTCCCGCCGGCAGCACTGGACCGTCTGCGAAACGTGCCAGTGCTGGTGCTGGACGCGCTGCGCCACCGGCCGCATCCGTATCATCTGAACCTCAGCGAGGCGCTCGCCGTTGTTGCCGAATTGCGGCCGGGGCGCGTCTGGTTCACTCACATCTGCCATGAACTCGATCACGCCACCGTCGAACGCGAACTGCCGCCCAACGTGCGGCTGGCTTACGACGGGTTGGTCGTCGAAGTCTGAACGAACGCCATGACTTCCTCTGCAACCCACCGAAGTTGGCGCCTGCTGGTCGTGTTGAGCCTGATGTTTCTGCCTTGGGCGGCTCGCGCCGCGGAGGACTGGACCGAACGGCTGCTCATCGTCGCAAACAAAACCCTTCCCGATTCCGTTGCGCTGGCGCGCTACTATGCCGAGCGCCGCAGTGTCGCCACCAATCGCATCCTCCTGGTGAACTGCCCGCAGACCATGGAGGTCTCGCGACAGCAATTCAACGAGACGCTCCGCGACCCGATCGAGCATTGCCTCGAAGAACGCGGCTGGCTGGCGCGTGACGAGAAAGGCGCCGTCAAACGCAACGACTGTTGGTTGCTGGTGCTTTGTTGGGGCGTGCCGCTGAAGATCGCGTCCGACCCGACGCTGCAAGAGAAGGCGGCGGATTCGATGCGGTCGGTGTTCCGACGCAACGAAGCCGCTGTGGACAGCGAACTGGCCGTGCTGCCGTCAGGCCACATCATGTTGGCCGGGCCGCGTGGCAATCCGTTCTACAAAATGGAGTTCTTCCCGCCCGCGAGCCGGCACATGATGATGGTAGCGCGATTGGACGGACCGAATGTGGCCGTGGCTCGCGTGTTGGTGGACCGGGCGCTGGCAGTCGAAACCACCGGCCTGCTCGGACGCGCTTGTTTCGATGCCCGTGGCATTCAGGAACCGGGACACAAGGTTGCGGACGACTATTTCCGTGCCGCATACCAAGCCGCACGCCGCGCTGGTATCGAGTCCATCCTCGACGAAAAAGAGGAAGTGTTTTCCACAGACTATCTCATGACCGACGTGGTGCTTTATGGTGGCTGGTATGCAGGTCAGTTGGCGGGTGCCATAAGTCGTCCGGACTTCCGTTTTCGTCCGGGTGCCGTTGTTCATCACATCCATTCTTTCAGCGCAGCCACTATGAACTCCGGGTGGGTTGGGCCGAGTCTTGCTCGCGGCGCCGGTGCCAGCGTGGGCAACGTCTATGAGCCTTACCTCCAACTCGTCCTCAACTCGCAGATTTTCTTCGAGCGGCTTCTCAGTGGTCACAACTTCGCCGAATCGGCCTACGCCGCCACGCCGGCGCTCTCATGGCAGCAGACGGTCGTTGGCGACCCGCTCTATCGGCCGTGTCCGTTCGCCGCCGACGAACAAGTCAACCGGCTGGAAGCCACCCGCCATCCCGACCTGCCTTGGGCGTATCTGCGCAAGGCCAACACGTTCATCGTCGCCGGCAAGGAATCGGAAGCCGCCAGCTATCTCGCCGAAAAGAACGCCGCACTACGCAGCTCGGTCCTTGATGAAAAAATCGGTGATCTCTGCGCTCAACTCCACAGCCCGCAGGAAGCCGTCGCTGCCTACGGACGCGCCCGATCCGGCTACCGGAATATCTTCGACATCGTCCGCGTCTCCAACAGTCTCGCCGACCTTCTGTTGACGCTCAACAAGCCGGCCGACGCGCTCGCCATTCTCGACGGTCTGATCCGCAAATACCCCGCTTACGAAGGCCGCCGGTCGTTGGTGAAAAATGCCGCCACGCTCGCCGTCAGCCTCGGCGACAAGGCGAAGCTGGATTACTACACCAAGCTGCTTCCCCCGCCCTCCGACGCAAACCGCGCCGGAAGGAAGTGATCCGCCCCGACCGGCCTGTTACCGCATCCCGCACGCCCCCGGCCCGCCCGGATTGCTGCACGAGCGGCAAGCCTCCGGCAGGTCGCCGCCGCCGGAACCTCCCGGATTGTTGCTCACCGCGAAAACCGAAAGCTGCTTTTCCAGTTTCTTACTCTTGCACGACGGGCACTCCGGCGTCGTCGAGCCGTGGACCAGCAGTTCAAACTGTTTGCTGCACTGTTTACAGACGTATTCGTAAATCGGCATGAAATAATCCTAGCCTGCCGGTGCCAATGACACAAGAGGGCGAAGGTGCGAAGCATGAGGGAGAAACTCTCCGTGCGAACTTGGTCGCTCCGCGCTAATCTTGGCGACCATGTTGCCCGATGCCAACCAACACTGGATCGCCATTGCGATCTTCGCGGTGACCTACGCGCTCATCAGCACGCGGCGGTTGAAGGTTTTCAGGCTGAACCGGCCGGCGTCGGCGCTGCTCGGCGCGGTGGCAATGGTCGTCTTCGGCGTCATGAAGATCGAGGACGCCTATCGGGCTGTGGACTGGAACACCATCGTGCTGCTGCTCGGCATGATGCTGCTGTCCTCGTATCTGCAACTGGCCGGCTTTTTTGAGATGGCGGCGGACTGGATCCTGTTGAAGGCGCGCACACCGCAACGGCTGCTGCTGATGCTAGTCTTTGCGTCGGGCATCCTGTCGGCGTTGCTGGTCAACGACACCATCTGCCTGATGATGACGCCGCTGGTCGTCACCGTGATCGTGCGCGGGCGGCTGCCGCTGCTGCCCTACCTGATGGCGCTGGCCACGTCCGCGAACATCGGCAGCGTCATGACTCTCACGGGCAATCCGCAGAACATGATCATTGGCAACCTCTCCGGCATTCCCTACGCGCGGTTCCTGCTGAGCCTCGCGCCGCCGGCGCTGATCTGCCTAACGCTCGATGCGTTCATCCTGCTGTGGGGCTTCCGTCGCGTGCTGGCCGGCGCGCGCATCGAGACCGCTGGCCTCACGTCTGCGCAGGTCAACCGGCCGCTCCTGGCGAAGACGCTGGCGTGCCTCGCGGCGGTAACACTCGCGTTCTTCTTCGACGCGCCGATCCGCCGGCACTTCGGGTTGAACGTCGCGTGGATCGCACTGGCGGGCGCGTCGGTGGCGATGGTGATGGCGCGCGTGGACACGCACCAAGTGCTGAAGTTGGTGGACTGGCATCTGCTGCTGTTCTTTGCTGCGCTCTTTGTCGTTGTCGAAGGTTTACGCGAGACACAACTGCCGGAGCAAATCTACCAGTCGCTGCGCGGCGTCTTCGGCGGAACGGCCACGGCGCAGGCGTGGAACCTGACGTGGTTCTCGGTGGCAGGCTCCAACATCTTCTCCAACGTCCCGTTCGTGCTCGTCGCCGGCCAGTGGATGAGGAACTTCGTCGAGCCGGAGTTAATGTGGAAGGTGCTCGCGCTCAGCACGACGTTCGCCGGTAACCTGACGATTCTCGGCTCCGTCGCCAATGTCATCGTCGTCGAGTCTGCCAAGCCGCACATCGAGGTCGGCTTCTGGGACTACGCCCGCCTCGGCATCCCCATCACCATTATTACCACGGCCGTCGGCGTGACAACGCTGCTGGCGATGCGCTGACATCCCGCCGCCGCGACCGTCAACCGCGCAGCCACTCGTCCCGGTGCTCGCGGACGAAGTCGTCGTCGTTCAGATGCGGATAGGCGCGATAGACGCGGTCAATCTCCGCTGCTTGGCCGGGGCTGAGCGTTTCGTTTGGATCGAGGCACCACAACCCTTCCAGCAAGCCTTGCCGACGCAGCACCTCGTGCAAGCCGGCGATGCAGCCAGCAAAACCGTTGGCTGCGTCGAAGAAAGCGGCGTTGCAGTCGGTCACTTCGATGTTGCGCCGCAGCATCTCCACCGGAACCGCGCCGCCGTCGTGAATAGCCCGATGGCATTCCTCCAGCAACTCCACCGCTTTGCGTGTCCAAACTGCCCAATGACCAAGCAGCCCGCCGACGATGCGGCGCTCCACCGTCTTCTCGCCGGCACGGAACCGGTAAGGCGTCAGCAAGTCCATCACGATGTTGTCGTCATTGCCGGTATAGAGCACGATGTCATCGCGCCCAGCCTCGGCGACGGCGCGCATCACGTCCACGGTGTGGTAGCGGTTGAACGGCGCCATCTTGATGGCCACGACGTTCTCGATTTCCGCGAATCGCCGCCAGAACGAATACGGCAGCACCCTTCCACCGACGGCGGCCTGTAAATAGAAGCCCACCACGGGGATGGCCTCCGCCACCGCGCGGCAGTGCGCGAGCAGTTCATCATCACCCGCGTCCTTTATCGCAGCGAGGCTCAGCAGGCCGGCGTGATAACCGAGCCGCCGCGCGAGCGTCGCCTCCGCCACCGCTTGTTGCGTGCGCCCGCAGATGCCGGCGACGCGGATGAGCGGCTCGCTGCGCTGGGCGTCGGCACGGCTCATCTCCTCAGCGGCAAGCTCCAGCACCAGCTCAAACAGCCCGATCTTCGGGTCGCGGATGGCGAACTGGGTCGTGTGGACACCCACGGCGACGCCGCCCGCTCTTGCCGCATTGTAGTAGCGCAGCACCGCCCGTTGCCGTCGCTCGTCGAGCGTGCGCCGCGCGGTCAACGCCAACGGGCACGCGGGGATGACCACGCCGCGCTGCAAGATGGTTCGGATTTGCGGACTCAGTGACGCTGTCATGTCGTTAGAACTTCCCATCTCTCGACTCGAAGTGCGTCGGCTTGCCGAGGCTTGGTCCGCCGCGCATCACCCAGTCGGCAATCCACCGGAGCATCTGCTCCACGCTCACGCTTGGCGGCCCAAACAGCCGCAGCGCCTGCGTCGCGTTGGCCAACAGCGCCGTGGGCGATTCCGAGCCGCTGAAAGCAACGCGCTTGTTCATCAGCGCGCCGAGCCTCGTCGCCATGTCGCGGACGCTCAGCAACTCCGGCCCGGTCACGTTCAACAACCGCGGCGGCGACGCGACGTGGTCGAACGCCTCCAAGGTCATCGCGTTGGCGTCGGTTTGCCAGATGGTGTTCAAGTGCCCCATCGTGCAGTCCACGGTCTCGCCGGCCCACACGCGCCGCGCGATGTCCACCAGCACGCCGTAGCGCAACTCGCAGGCGTAGTTAAGCCTGATCATCGCCATCGGGATGCCGAGCCGCCGGCTGAAGTGCTCGAAGATGCGCTCGCGGCCCAAACAGCTCATCGCGTAATCACCGACTGGATTGGGGGCGTCGGTTTCCAAAGAGCCACCGCCCACCACGGAGGTGAGGCCATAGACGTTGCCGGTGGAGAAGGCAACGATGCGGCTGCGCGGGTATCTCTTGCAGATGATGGCTGGCAGATGGCAGTTCATTGCCCACGTCAGGGCTTCCTGCCCGGTGGAACCGAATTTCATGCCAGCCATGAAGACGACGTTGGGCGCGTCAGGCAGCGCGGCCACCGCCGCTTCGTCGAGCAGATCGCAACGGATTGTTTCGACGCCGTGGGACTGGAGTTCGGTCTGTTGTCGCGCGTCCGAGAACCGTGCCACGCCGATGACGCGCCGGCGCACTCCGGCTGCTTCCGACGCCCGCCGAGCCATGCGCGCCAAGGTCGGCCCCATCTTGCCGGCAACACCGAGCACGATGATGTCGCCTTCAAGCCGGCCGAGAGTTTTGATGACTCCGTCCGTGGGTTGACTGAGCAGGTCTTCCAATTCCTCGACGTTGGCGATGGATTGCAGTGTGGCCATTACTGTGGGCGTTTAGCAGAAAACGCCGCAGCCGTGAAGCGTTTTGTTCCCGCCGTTTTGACGCTTCACAAAAATGGGCTAGAGTCACGCAAACGTAACAACCAAAGAGGAGAGCAAAACTATGGCACGCATTGTGAAACGCACGCAGACCGGTCCTCTGAAAATCGAGATTCCCAGCGGACAGCCGGTTTGGATTTGCCAATGCGGGTTGTCGAAGAGCCAGCCGCGTTGCGACGGCGCACACAAGACGGCGCGCACCGAGGAACCGGGAAAACTCTATCAGTATGACGCCATCGGCAACCGCAAGGAGATCGCCGATGCTTTCGGCGACATCGCGACGTTCTAGCTGGATTGCAGGGCGACTGAGCGCGGCGATGTCAGTCGAAGATGCGCTTGTGGGGATTGATGAAGCCCCAGCAGACGGCGCCAAAGAGGAAGAGGCCGCCCATCACGTAGAGCGGCGCGTTCCAGTCGCCGTAAAGGCTCAACAGCCACGTCACCATCAGCGGGCTGGCGACGGAACTGAGCGCGCCGGAGGTGTTCATCGCGGCGCTGACGACGCCCGCGTGGTTGCCGCCGATGTCGAGACAAGTGCTCCACGACGCGCCGAGCGTGAACATGCTCGCCGCCACCGCCAGCGCAATCAGCGTCGCCGCCAACATCGGCTGCTGCACAACGCCGGCGAGGATCAGCGCGGAGCCGGCCAGCACGTAGGCGAACGCCCCGACGCCGCAGCGGCCGACGCGCAAGCCGAAGCGTCGGGTCATGAAGTCGGTGGTCACGCCGCCGAACAGGTCGCCCGCCACGCTCAGGATCAGCGGCAGGCCGGAGAAGAAGCCAAGCTCCATCGCGTCGAGGCCGTGTTTCTCCTTCAGATACGTCGGCAGCCACGTGATGCAGAAGTAGAAGGCGTAGCTGTTCGGGAAATACATGCAGCAAAGCGGCAGCGTGTTGCGATGGCTCAGCAGCCGCCACCAATACGCCCAACCCTCGTGATGGCCGTTGGACGGCTCGCGCTCTGACGTGATCTTCTCCAACTCCGCCGCGTTCACCTGCGGGTGCTCGCTTGGATCGTTGCGGAACCAGCGATACCATGCCGCCGCCCAGACCGCGCCCACCAGCCCGAACAACACAAACACCGCCCGCCAGTTCATAAAGTGCATGAGCGCGACGACGATCATTGGCGTCACGCCACCCGCCAGGTGCGCGCCGCTGAAGAAAATCCCTTGCACCGTGCCGCGCTCCGACTTCGGCACCCAGCGCGAGAAAGTCCGCGCCACGCTCGGCCACGCGCCTGCCTCGCCGATGCCGAAGAGGAACCGCGTTACGATGAGCGAGACGAAGTTAAACGCCGCCGCCGTGAGCATCGTGAAGCTCGACCACCAGAGCACGATCCGCGTCAGCACGTTGCGCGTGCCGCGGCGGTCAGCCCACCACGCCGTCGGGATTTCAAACAACGCGTAGGCCAGCGCGAACGCGCTATAGACCCAGCTCATCTGGTCCTTGCTCAGGCCCAGGTCGCGCATGATGTCCGGCGCGAGCGTGCCGATGCACGCGCGGTCGAGATAAGTGACGGAGGCCAGCGCGACCGCAAACGCGATCACCTTGTAACGGACATGTGTAGGGTGGGTCGCGTTCATGGTGTTTTGCGGTCAGGGTTGATCCACGCGGGCCAGCCGGTCGAGTTTTCCAGCAAGGAAACAGCGGACGTTTTCCAGGGCTGACTCCGCCATCCGGCGGTTGGCCTCGCGGGTGTTGGAGCCGACATGCGGCGTGAGAACGACGTTCTCTAGCTTGCGCAGATCCTTGTCCGGATGGGCGGGTATGTATGGCTCGCGCTCGAACACGTCCAGTGCCGCGCCCGCGAGCCGGCCGGCTGCCAGCGCGTCGTAGAGAGCCTCCTCGTCGAGCACCGCGCCGCGGGCGGTGTTGACGAGCATTGCGCTGGGCTTGAGCCAAGCCAGGCGCGTCGCGTTGATGAACCGCTGTGTGGCCGGAACGACCGGCAAATGGATGCTGACGAAATCGGACTGGCGGAGCAACTCCTCTGCGTCGGTTGTATAACGCTCGACGCCGTTGGCGGCGACCACCTCCGCCATCTTGTCCGGAGGAATCTGGTCGCACGCGATCACCTTCATCCCGAAACCGAAGTGCGCGATGGCTGCCACGCGGCGGCCGATGGCGCCGAAGCCGAGGACACCGAGCGTCTTGCCGCGAAGCTCCATGCCGACCTCGCCGATAAACTCGCCCGCCCGCAGCCGCGCCTCCAACCGGCTGACTTTCCGCGCGAGGCAGCCCATCAACCACAGCGCATGTTCCGCGACGCTGACATCCAACACGCCGGGCGTGTTGGTGACGACGATGCCATGCTGCCGGGCGAGTGGCTTGTTGACGCTGTCGTGGCCGACGCCGAAGCGGGCGATGATCGCGCCATTCTTCTTCCCCAGCGCCTCATACAACGCCCCGCGATACGGGGCCACGCCGACGATGACCGCGCGCGCCCCGCGCGAGACAACCGCCTCGGTTAGCGCTGCCTCATCTACCGGCGCCGGCTCGCAACGCACATCTTTTGCATTGCGGAAAACTTCCTCAGCCTTCCGAAACTCCAACTCTGTGACCAAAACTGTTTCCATGCTTACGCCTTGCGCGCCTTCAGCATCGTCTTGCACCCTTCGCGCACGAACGACGTGTCTATACCGCACGGCACAAACAGGAATCCTTGCGAGAGGCGGTTGGCCACGTCGGCAGGATCCACCGGCGCGACGTGGATGCCCGGCGCGACCTTGTGCTTGCGGCAGGCGGCGAGGATGACCTGCTGCGCCGCGAGCACGTCGGGATGCTGCAATTGGCCGGGAATTCCCATCGAGGCCGACAAGTCATACGGACCGATCAGGATCGCGTCGAGGCCCGGCGTCGCCAGAATCGCGTCCACCTGCTTGACCGCGCTGATGTGCTCGATCATCGCCACCACGAGCACCTCGCGGTTGTGGTTGCTATAGTAGTCGTTGAAGTTCCGGCCGAAACCGGTCGCGCGGCACAACGCTGCGCCGCGAATGCCGTCGGGCGGATACTTTGCGATCGCCACCGTCTGCGCGGCCTCGGCGGGCGAGTTCACCGACGGCACGATGATGCCTGCCGCGCCCATGTCGAGCACCTGCTTGGCGACGACCATGTCGCACGCGGGCAGGCGCGCCAGCAACTCGCAGCCGGTGCCCTTCACCGCTAGCGCCATGTGGTAGAAAGTCTCGACGTTGATCGGCGTGTGTTCCATGTCGGCGACGAGGAAGTCGAAGCCTTCCTCGGCCATGATCTCCACGACCGCCGGGTTTCCGGTCATCACCCAGCCGCCGATTGCCGGCTGGCCCTTGCGAATCTTATCCTTGGTCTTGCTCATACACTCTTCTTGCCAGTTGTTGTTGTCTCGCGTCCACTTCAATCCACCGCAACAAAGTCCCTCACTTGATCTCCACCACGCCCCACGTTTCGATCTGCGGCAGCGTCAGCCGCACACAGTCGTCGTGGCGTTCGGTTTTGAGCGTGACGGGCTTCCGGCCAGGCTGGAGCCATGTCGCCGAGGCGATCTTGCCCCAGCGTTGCGGTTGCAGCAGCGTCAGCGTCACGTTCCGGTAAAGCTCCGCGCGCTCGCCGTTGGCCGCGAGGTTCCAGTTGACCACGTGGATCGCCGCCGAGCGCTTCGCGCGGTTCACGCGCGGGAAGGCGTAAACTCCCTCCGGCCCCTCGACGCGCAGCAATTCCATGCCGCGCAGCTTCGTGACCGCGGCGAGGTCAGCCGTCGGCGGGACAAACCGCACCGTGCCTGACTCTCGTGCGGCCCGGATCGTCTTCTGGTCTTCCTCACAGAACGAATCGGCCGGGCTGAACTCCACCACGACCCGCGCGGCGCGCAAGTCGGCGGCGCGCACCGGCACGTGGGCGTATTGGCTCGCGCCGAGGATGAGGTGAAACGGAATTTGCCGCTGCGTGAGCTGTTTACAGAACTGTGAAAGCGAGCCTTTGCCCGGCGCGTCGGCGTTGGCGAGCACGGCGATCTCCGCCGCGGACTCGTGGCCGTCAAAGAGCGCTTTGTGCTCATGGATGAAGTCGTAGAGGTCGCCGTATTGTTCGCGCGTGCCGAAGTAACGCGGCTGGATGCCCGTCGCGTCGCTGCCCATGTAGATGTCCCACGGCACGAGATGCGGCTGGCCTAGCGCATAGGTCGTGGCGAGCGCCGCGCGCGTGCGGGCCGTGCTGCGTGGGATGGGCGAGACCACCTGCGACATGCCGAACGCCTCCGCAGCTTTCGCGGCGAAAACGTATTCTGCCTCGGTCTGGTAGTCGGCGTTCAGCGACGACTCGCCAGTGAAAAAATCCACCACGTCAACGCCACAGAGGTTGTGATGGGCATGGAGGTTGATGAGGAGCGCGTTGACCGAGACCGGGATGTATTTCTTCGGCGACCATTTGTTCAACTGCCGGCGGAACTCGCGGAAGAACACCCTCATGCTCTCGACCTGGAAATCCGTGAACTGCGGCGTCAGCGTCAGCTCGCGGAACTTCTCCTTGTAGGCCGCCGCATCCGGCACGCCGTTGCGCTTGAGATGCTCGCGGTAGTCGAACGCCGCGATGTCGGCGACGCCGAGCTTGCGCAGTTCGTCGAGCGTGCAGCGTTTCTGGAGCCACTCACGGAAGCCGGCGCGGCAATGTTCGCAGAAACAGGCGGCGCCGTTGAGCACCCAGCTCGCGTTCATGGCCCAGTCGTCCACGTGCAACATGTCCACGCCGGCATCCACGTGTCGCTTCGCCGCCTCGAAGAAGAGCTTGCGGAACGCGGGATGATTGCAGCAGCCGGTGAACGTCTTCGGCCCGAACGTCACCATCCAGTGCGGCGTGTTCTTGTTGCCGTCGAGGTCCTCGTGCCGGCCCGACGTGTCGCCGCGCGCGGAGCGGTTCGTCGTTGAGTGCTCCTGGCCTTGGAGGCCGTTGAGCGTGCCTTGGTAGCCGATGCCCATGCCCTTGATCTGCTGGATGAAATTCGTCTGCGAGCCATAGACCCAGAGACATTGCGTCGTGTGGAACGATTCCATGATGGCCGGCGCTTCCGCGCGCTTCTGCCAGCGCGTTGAGAACGGGATGTCCGAGCGCTTCAACTGGAACCGGTGCGTCTTCGCCGCCGATCGTGCGAGATCAAACACCTGCGTTGGCTTCGTCTGCTTCGCGGAGGCAACGTCGGCGTCGAAGACCTCGCGGACGGTTTCTTCTTCGAGCGCCGCGCCGAAGACACGCATGCGGTCGAGCCAGCCGTTGAACGGCCGGATGCCGCCGAACGTGCCGAGCAGCAGATCGCCGCGCGCGGCGGCTTTGTGTTCGGTGCGAGGTTTCTCGGCGCAGAGCACCAGCGGCTGGCCCAGACCGCCGATGTAAGCGCGCACGCTCTCCGGCCCGACGACGACCGCCGTGAACCGCCAGCGGTCCTCCAGTTTTTCCCGCGTCTTGCCGAGGAGGTTATATGACACCTTGCTCGCGCCCGGCCCCAACGCGAGCGACGCGCCGCCCGCCGCGGGCAACAGATCCCACGCGCCGTCCTTCGATAACAGCCGCGCGCTCGATCCGTGCGCCAGCGGACTTTGGCGCGACCAGAGTGTGATGGTGAACGTATCGAGTTTGTCGAGCGCCTCGTGCCGGAACACCACCGCGCCGCCGGCCGGCGGCTCCTTCGCACCTGCGCCGCCGTGACGCGACGCCGCCGTCAGGTCGAGGCAGCGGCCGAACGGCCCCAGATCGAAACCCGCTTCCTCGCCGGGTGCATAGACCTTGAACTTGCCCGCACCGCCGAGCGTGCCGGAGTTCTTCAGCCCGTCGTCGAAGTCAAAGGCGACGAGCGGTTTTTCGGCAGCGATGGCGGCATGGCCGCACAGCAGAACGGTCGCAAGAATCCAGATGAAGCGGTGCATGTTGGCGTTGTCTCCTTTGATGGACGGCGATTCGACAATACTCCGGCGGATTTGTCTAGCGTTCAATCTCGTAGAGCGCCCGCGATCGAATCGCGCACGGTGTTCAGGGCGGAGAGGATGAGGTGTTTCGCGGGCATGGGGAGGTAAAATCACACCGGTTTCTTTTCCGGATAGATTGGCACCTTGGGATCACACGAGACGACCTCATCGCCGCGCCAGGTCAGATGGAACTTGCGATGGCTGACGGGCATTTCCTCGACGGTCTGCCGTTGAGGCAGGTTGTGCTGGAGTGTGATGGCGCTGCCGGCAGTGACATCGTTCCTGGCGACGATGAGGAAGGAGCCTTCCCATCGCAAAGGCAGCGGCTTGTCTGCAATGGCCAGTCGCACGGACTCGCGCGCCGCCCACGCCGGAACACGGATGCGCAGGTCGCAGCGTTGCTTCGGCGTGATGAGTAGCGTGGCGTTCGTGCCGCGCTTCGACCGCACCGTGAGGGCAGGCGTGGCGGTGTCGAAGTGCAGGTTCACTGAGAGGACGCCATTCGCCGCCCGCGTGACGATGTGTTCATGGAAGTCAGCCAGCGAATGCAGGACGGCCGCGAACACATCCAGGATGTTTCCATAGCCGAAAGGATGCGAGTAAACGCCCCACGCTCCGTCGCTGCGCGGAGTTTTGGGATTCACGATCTGCGATGGCAGGAGGCGCGCGCGGACCAGGCGTTCCACGTCATCGAGCAAGTCTGTCTGCCCCCCGCGCAACGCGAGCCACAGCGCCATCTGCGCGACATCGCCGCAGCTCGCATGTTCGCCGATGGGATCGCCCTCTTTGTCCGGGAATCGAATCTTGCCCTGATCGTGCGGCGTCCAGCCGGAGTGGCTGATGGCGGTGCCCCAGAGTCCCTTGCGATAGGTGGCGGCCACGGCATCCACATACTGCTTGTCGCTGCTCGCGAGGCCGTAGAGCAGGAGGCCGCGGAGGGTGCCGCAATAGGAGTGCGTGTGGCCGACGTGGTTCGGGTCCCGCAATTCAGCGCGCACGTCGCCAGCCGGGGCGATCACGTGTCGCAGATGCACTTCGGCGAGCCGTTTCGCAAGCTCCATCGCGCGCACATCGCCGGTCGCTTCGTGAAACCAGACGATGGCCTCGATGGCGCGGCCCGTGGTTGCCGTGGCATTGAACCACTGGCCCGCGGGCGAACGCTGCACCATCAGCCGGTCGGTGGTAAGCGGTCCTCCGGCAATCCCGGCCAGTTTCTCGTAGTCCAACTGGCCGTCCGGATCGAGCAGCCTGTGGATCGTTTCGACAAGCTTGCGCCCTTGCTGCCGCGCCCAGTCACTTTTCCGATGCCGCACGAGCGCTGTGTAGGCCAGCAGCGACTCCCGGAGATTGTGCGGATTGACTTTGATCTTCTCCGGTGGTCCGGGCAGGCGCGCCGTGTTCATGAGGAGCGCGGCGGGATTGTCGGTCAACGTCTGGAGATTCCTCATCATCGCGGCGTCGGCGTGCGCGGGAATCCGCGTGCCCGTTGCGGCTTCGAACCGCAGCATGGCATCCCACCAACGGCCCGTATCGTGCGCCACCTCGTAACCACCCGTTGGCAGGAACTCCTGCTCAGGGTTCAGCCATGCGAGGCAACATTTCGCTGCGCGGTCCATCGCCTTCCGAACAGGGCCGACCTCTGCAAGCTCTCCGCCGAAAACGAAATGGCGCGATGCAAAGGATGCCACACCTGCGGCTGCGGTGTTTTGGATGAACGCTCTGCGGGTAATCTTGATTGCGCTCATCGGTCTTTGGAGGCGCTAACTCAGCGACGCTCGGATCCTCTCGATCACGCGCGGTCGCTCGCGGTGCCACTCGCGGGCATTGACCCAGAGGTGGCGCCATTGGCGATGGGCCAGGACGTTCGGCACGTGGACGTAGTCCTCGAACACGGACGGCTCCGCAACGCCTTCGTCGCACAGGATGGCCAAGGCATAGCGATGCGCGTCGCCGCCATGCACAATCGCTACCGGCAAGCGAAATTCCGACGTGCCCACCTGCGTCTCGACTTTGAAGCCCTCACTCTCCAACGCAAGGGCAATCTGGTGGTGCAGCGGCAGGTAAAGTTCGCTGTTGCCTTCGTGGGCGCTGACGGCGGAGTGGCGGCTCTGCGTGGCGTCGTTGACCAGCGAGAGGATTTTCTCGGCTTGGTTGCGTCGGCCCTCGCCGAGGTGGCGTGCAAACTCGACGAAGGCTTTGAACATGCGCGGCCCATCATGTTTGGTGTGCGCCACTGAGAGCATTGAGGGATCAAACGAGCTGACTACGACGATCTCCGCCTTGGCGCGCGAGACGGCGACGTTGAGCCGGCGCTCGCCGCCTTTCTGGCCGAGCGGGCCGAAACGCGCGGGCACGTAGGTTTCCTCGCTGCCGTCGCGCTTCTTGCGCTTCGTCGGCGCGTAGCCGAGCGAGAAGATGATCACGTCACGCTCGTCGCCTTGCACGGATTCGAGGTTCTTGATAAACGGCCGCGCGTCGAGTGATTCGGCCGACGCGGCGGCATCGTAGGCACGGGCGAAGGTTTCGTCGCTGCCGCGGCGGGCGTCAATCTCGTCGAGGATGGCGCGGCGTTGCTGGAGGTTGAAGGTGACGACGCCGACGCTCGGCGGCTTCGGGCGGGAGAGCAGTTCGCCGAGCAGGTCCACGACGCGTTTGGCTTCCGGCTCGTTGCTGCCTTCGTCCCAGACGCCGTTCTCGATGCGCACCCAGCGCAACGCGGGCGCGGCGCTGCGGCTGCGCGTGGCGGGGATGGTCAGCAGCGAGCCGCCATACATCGAGTGGTTGGAGAACGCGATGAGTTCCTCGAACAGCGCGCGGTAGTGCCAGCGCAACGGCGAACCCGCGCCGCCGCTGCGCGCGAGCACGAGCAACGACTCGGACTCGAAGGCGTCGGTGGCAACGTCCGCGGTGGTGTTGTCGGCGGACTCTACTTCGAGCGTGGAGGCGGCTTTGAAGAACGACGAGGGTGGCATTTGTTTGTCGTCGCCGGCGACGACGGCGCGGCGGGCACGCGTGAGCACGGGCAGGCCGCTCTCGACGGTGCATTGCGAGGCTTCGTCCACGATGAGCAAGTCGAAGACGGGCTGGCGTGGGAAGAGAATCGCGGTCGTCTCCGGCGACATCAACCAGACCGGCACGACGTCGAGCAATCCTTGCTGGGCCGTGCGCCGGACGAGCGTGCGCATCGGGGTCACGTTCCGCTGCTTGCGGCACTCGCGGATAAGGTTTTCGCGCGCGGTTTGCTCCGGCGTGCGGCGGGCGCGCGGTTCGGCGGGATTGACGGCCATCAGGCCGACTCCATCCCACTGCGCGGCGAGGCGCAGCGATTCCTCGCGGGCGATGGCTTTGTGCAGTTCCAGCAACCGCTCGGAGGCCTTTTCCAGACTGCCCAGCGGCGGCGCTTGGTCGAGCAGCCCAAGATCGGCATCGGCGGTTTCGGCGGCGGCGATCTTCGCCTCGGCCCAGCCGCGCAGGACAGCGTCGGTCCACGCAGAGGCGGGCGCCTCCGGCAACGTGTCGGCGAGGCTCTCCACCAGCGCCACCGCTTCGGGCAGAATCTTCTGCATCTGCTGGACGATGCAGTCGGCGGAGCAAAGGGCGTTGGCGTCCTTGCTGAAAGCTTCGGCGAGCTTGGCGAGACCGTCGGGCTGCAACTCGGCGACCTGCGGGAAGGACTCGGCGGCTTTCCACGCGGCTTTGAAGTAGGCGCGCTGCGCGGCGAGATGATCCAGCGCCAACTGGCATTTCGCAGCCCACGCTTTCCACTCGACAGCACCGTCGCCGGCGAGCGGCCAAAGCGAGACGCTTTCCAGTGCTGCCTTTGCTCCGGCGAGTTGCGCGGAGGCTTTCCACGGCGCGAGCATCTCGGCGACTTGCGTGTAGAGCGCGTCGGCCTGGCGCGGAAGCTGGGATTGGAGTTGGAAGTCGCGGAACAGCGCCTCGGCGGCGGTCCACGCGCGGGCGGCTTGGACGCGGCGTTCGAGGGTGGCCAGCAGCGCGGCGTCGAGCTTCGCGCCGGCTTTTTCCGGCCAGTGGTGGATGAGTGTCTCGCCGATGGCGCGGCTCGCTTTCCGCCACGCGGGGCTGAGGAAGCGGAAGAAGGAACCAACGTGGCGCGCGGCGATGGAGAGCGCGGCGGTCAGTTCGTTCGAGGTTTCCAACTGCACGCGCTCCTTCTCCGCTTCGGCGGCGGCGCGGTGTTTTTCCAGTTGGGCGAAAAGTTCCTCGATCTCGGCAACGCGGGCGGTTTCGCGAACGCGCAGCGCAATCATCCGACGCGGTAATTCAGGGAGCACCGGCGCGCCGAGTCCGCCGGCAAACGATGCGCCGAGCTTCAGCGCCGGCTCGGCGGTTTCGAGCGTGTCCGGCGCGAACTGTCGCACCGTCTGAAACCTCGCGTAGGCGAGCGCCGTGTCGTGTGTGCGGCGCAGGTCGGCGGCGATGGCCTGGATGTCCGCGGGCGAAGCGTTGGCGAGCGAGACGCGGCGCTGACCGGCAATGCGCGAGCGGAGAACGGAGTCCGCCGACCAGAGGCGCGCGAAGGCATGGAGTTCCTTCGCGTTCTGGACAAGCCGCGGCAGGTCATCGTGCGTGACCGTTTCAAATCCCGGCGCAGTCGCGGCGGGACCGGAGATGCTCGCGGCCATCGCGTGCAACTGGCCGAGGCTCATCACGGTGTCGGACGGCCTCGCGAGCAGGCGGGCGCGGAGGGCGAGTTTCAGTTCGATGACCTCGGCCTCGCCGCGGGCTGCGCGGAGAGAATCGTCGTTGTAGGCGCGGCGCTCGGCGTTTTCCAGACGGTCGGCGACGTGGGTGTAGAGCGGCTTGCGGTCATCATACACGTCGTGAACGACAGCGGCGAGATGGCCGATGCCGGCGGCGTTCATGCGCTGCTTGACCACGTCGAGCGCAACGCGCTTTTCGCAGACGATGGCGACCCGGCCGCCGCGCGAGAGTTGGTCGGCGACGAGGTTGACAATGGTCTGGCTTTTGCCGGTTCCAGGTGGACCGTCCACGACCAGCAGTCGTGCGGCCCGCGAGCGCAACACAGCCTCGCGCTGGCTGGGGTCGGCATAGACAATCGGCTGGTCGGGCGTGCCGTCGCCGGCGGCTGGCTGGAACGCAGGACGGTAGTTGACGGGCAGGAGTTGCGAAGCTGCGTTGAGCGCTTCTTCGAGATTCGCGCCGGGGTTGGCTTCGAGTTTAGCCAACAGGTCGTCGTAGTCTTGCAGTAGGTCGGAGCTGGATTGCGGGAAGAAGCCGACGACGGCGTTTTCAGAAACGGCGATGCCCTCCGGCAACATCTCCGTGGCCGCCGGGTTCATCTCCTCGAATGGCACGACGGAACCGGTGAGCGGGCGCGCGTCGAGACCGATCTGGCGCAACGCCTCCAGCAACGCCTCGCAGCCCTCCGCCGCCTTCGCGTCGAGGCTGGCGGCGAGTTCCTCGGTGAAGGCGTAGCCCTTCTTGGCGAAGAGCAGCCGCAGGAGCGCCTGGTTGGCGGTGGCTTCGTCGTCCTCGCGGCGCTTGAGCGTGTAGGAGCCGGCACCGCGCCCGTCGCCCGCGAGCGAGAAAGGATGCAGCATCAGCGGCGCGCGCACGAAGAACCCGCTGACCACGCCAATCAGGAACGGATAGCCGACAAAGAGGTCGCGTGTGCCGGTCTCCTCGACGCGCGCCTTGAACTCGCGGTCGAGGCTGCGCACGGCGCGGCTGAGGTCGCTGGCGGCTTTGTGCTGGCCGGCTTCCTCGCCACTGAGCAGGGGAATGGTGGTGTTGTCGTGGAGCATCGCCGTGATGCGCTCGGAACGGCCGGCGATGACGCGGTCGAGTTGCGCCAAATCGAAATGCCGTCCCGACGAGGCGCGATAGAGCCGCACGCTCGGGCTGCGGCCGTCGCCACTGACAAGGCGCTCGCGCAAGTGCTTCAAAGCCGCCACCAGCGCGCTGTGGGTCTTGACGCTAGCGAGTTCGTTGGCGCGCTCGGCCAGCGAGGCGGCCTCGCGGCGTGCGAGTTCCTCGTCGGTCAGGCAAAACGCGAGCATCTGCTCGCTGCGGACAGTGCCGTCTTCCTCGGCCGCCGGCGGCGCTTCAAGGATGAGATGGTGCGGCGTGATGGCTTTCTTGATGACCAGCAGCAAAGATTCTTCCCACGCCTGCTTACCCAGGATGCGCAGCAGTCGCGAGAGCGCGACGGTGCCGCCGCCCCGGCGAGACATGCCCGCGAACAATCCGTCCAGCGCCGCTTGCGCCTCGTGCTTGGCCGGCGGCAGCGCAGGCAGCGGGCGCTCCACCGGCGACTCCGATCGCGCCATGCGGACGGCGCGCGCAGTCGCGGCCAGCAGGTGATCGAAGAGCGCCTCGCGGTCGAGGCTGCGGCCAATAGCGGCGAGCATTTCCAGTTCGCGGACGTGGACCTCGCGGTCGGCCAGCATTACATGCACCAGCAGATGAAACACGCTGACAGCCAGTCCTTCGCCGCCCGCGACAGCCAGCGGCAACAGTTCCTTGAAACGCGCCTCCGCTTTTTCCAGCGAGAGCAGTTCCTTCCAGTTCGGCAAGAGCGTCGAGAAGGTTTCCTCCAGCGCCTTGGCCTCGCTCTCGTCCATGCTGGCGTCGGCATTCGCGACCAGCGATGCCGCGCAGAGGGCGAACTCGTGGATTTCCGGCGGCACCGAGCCTTCCCGCTGTTGCTCGAAGACGCGCTCGCCCGCGCCGACCAGCAGCCGTTCCAACGCTGCGTCAATATCCTCCAACTTGCGGCTGCCCGCGCCCGTGCCGGTGAGCGCGCGAAACAGGTTGCTCTCCACGAACAGCGCGAGCGCGTAGGCGCGCAGCAGGTGTTCGGGATGCGAGCCGACGATGCTGGATTCCTTCTCGCCTGCCGTCTCGAACAACGCGCGGGCCTGCGCCAGATACGTCTCGCCGTCGGTCTTCAGGCGCTCCGACGGCAGCCCGGTGACGACGCTCATCATCAGCCGCAACGGTGCGTCGAGCGAGCCAGTGGCCAACGCGGCGAAACGGTCCGCCGTAAACTCTTTTGCCATTGCCAAGCGCGAGGCGGCGACGCGGACTTCGGCGGGCAGTTGCTCGTCGTAGGCGATGTCTGCGGCGCATTGGATGAGGACCTGCCGCGGCGTCCCGGCGAAACAACCGGTGTGCGCCAGATGATGACCGAACTCGTGCCCCAGCATCGCGACAAAGCTTTCCGTGTCGAGCTGCGACATCATCGAGCCTTGGAGGCTGACAAACACGACATCGGGGCAAGTCCAGACGGCGGCGTTCTCTTGCCCCGCGATTTGGTAGATCTCCACCGGCTTCGTCACGCTGAGCACGGCCACGGCGCGGCGCACACACTCGAAGACCTCCGGCGCCATGTTCTCCGAGAGCCGCACGTGCGAGGCCAGCAGTCGGCGGCGAATCCGGTCAGCGTCGGGAGGTTCGAGATGGGGCGCAGGCCGGTCGTCTCGAAACAACTTGGGGGCGAGTTGGTCAGCGAAGGTCAACTCGCGTGTGAAACGAATCCTCTCAACATCCCCTGCGCCCACTCGCGAGGCGGCGACTTGCGGCTCGGTGCTCATCATGCCTTCTCCTATTGCGCCGGAGCATGGCCCAAACCGTGGAAAGAATGCCATCCAATTCTCGGGCTGACGCAGGCATGAGTCGGTCAGCGCCGGGAAAAAGACAGCCAACTACTCGACGCGGATGGAGTCCAGCTTCAGGCGCATGTCGCTGGATTGGCCCATGCCCATCGGCCATTGGGGCGCAACGTAGAGGCCGCCGAAACAGATTTTGCGGAGGAGAGATTTCTTCAACGACTGCGCGGGGGAGTTGTTGACGGAGATGGAGAAGCCTTCGGTCGTCAGCTCGACTTCAAAATGATTCCACTCCTTCATCTTGAATGGCGCGATGTCCGCCCATTTGTTGCCGCCGATGGCGACTTGAAACACGTCGGTTTTAGTCTGCTCGTTATAGATGGCGCGGATGGCTGTGCCGGCGCGCATCTTGCCGCCGAGCGTCAGCACGGGCCAGTCGAGGCCGTTGTAACGGTGGATGTTCACGTCGAACGCGAGACGCAGTTTCGGCTGGCGCGTCAGTTTCTCTGTCAGCACGAGGCCGAGGCTCGATTGACGTTGTGCGAAGTGCGCGACGCCGTTCTCGATCTTCAGGCCGGAGCGGCCCTCGCGCGGCAGCAGGAACGGGCGCGTGAAGTCCGGCAGCGGCTCGATGACGCTGCAATGGATGCCGCGCGGGTAGGTGTAGGCGACGTAGAGCTTGCCGTCGGAGACGAAGCCGTTCGGATAAAACGCGTAGCCACTCGCCGGCTGGACGACAGGGCCGGGCAGCAGCAGGTCGGGGTCGCAGACGGGCGAGCAGTAGAGCGAGAGGAAATAGCGGTCGCGGCTGATGCGTTCCGGGACGCGCACGTTGTTGTCGTTCATCACCATCAACAGGCTGTCGCGCGTGCCGACGCCGGAGGTGGTGAAGTTGCGCGAGCAGATTGTGTCCACCTCGACGGAGCGGGCCTTGGTCCACGTGCGGCCGTGGTCGCTGCTGGTGGAGTAGAGGAGCATCCGGTGCGGCTTCTCGGCGCGCTCCGGGTTGTCCTGCGCGGTGGAGTTGCGGATGAGCAGGCCGATCTTGCCGTCGGCTTGCTCGAACAACATCGGCTCCCAGATGGTGACGAGTTCGCCGCCGAACTCCGCCGGTTTCTCGCCCAGCTTCGACCACGGCAACGCCTCGATCGGCTCGCTCCACTGCCACGTCTTGCCGCCGTCGCTGCTGAGCAGCACGCCGGCGTAGCGTGTATGGCCGACGATGCACTTCGCCTCGACCATCGGCAGGCTGCACGGGAACATCATCACGCCCTTGCTGGTGAGCAGGCCGTGGTTCGTCGGGAAGCCGACGACCTGGCCTGCGAGCGACGGCGGGGCGGTGGGCACCTCGCGGTTGCGCCAGCGGACACCGTCGGTGGAGGTGGCGATGTAGGTCTTGCGGGCGTTGTAGTCGCACCACGCGCAGAACAGCGTCTCGTCGCGCCAGTTGATGAAGATCGGCTGCCACTGGTTGTCGGTCTCGACGGGATTCTCCGCCGCCGCATCGCGCGTGAAGAGCCGCACGGGCGCGGACCAATGCTCGAAGTCGTCGCTGACGCTGAGGAAGTTGTATTGGCCCGGCACGTCCTCGCCATGCGATTCGTTGGCGTTCCACGCGGCGAAGAACTTCCCCTTGAACTTCACAATGTCCACGTCGTGGTTGTATTTCAACGCCGGCTTCGCGCCGGAATGGTGGAAGTAGATGTCCGCCATCTTTACCTTCGGCTGGTAGATGGGCAGCGGGTCGGCGGCGAAAACCGCGCCGCCAGCGCAGCAAACGCCAGCAACAACACTGAGTAGAACGGTCTTTGTTTTATTCATACCTAAAATCCATCACGCGCAGAGCGCTCGGTTTGCCCTGCTCGTCCGGCGCTTCCTGCGCGTAGATGGAAAGCACCGCCTCATGCTGCCAGCGAGATTTGTCCAAACGCGGCTCGCCAACGAATGACTTCTTGGATTGGTAAAGTTCCTGCCAGTCCGTCCATTTCTGCGCGGCCGTCGCCACAGCAATGTGCAACGGCCCGCCGGGATCGGTGCCGTGATATTCCAGATTCTCCGGCTTGATGTAGATCAGCACGAGGTTGTCGTGTTTGTCAGCAACAACCGACGGCTTGCGCCCAAAGACCGGCAATCGCTGCTGACGCCACCGACCTTGTTCGTCGCGCCAGTAGTGGAAGTAACGCCAGTCGCTCTTGTCCTTGGCCGCAGCCGGCGCGTCAGGTGGGTTCTGCCACAGCACCACATGCACACGGCCGCGATTGTCCACCGTCTGCGTCACTTGGTTCATGATTCCCCATCGCCACGGGACTTCCCGCACGGTGAGTTTTGGCGACGACAGGCGCATCGGTTTTTGGCCGGTGGTTCCGATGACCTCGCCGGCGTTGTTTCGCCAGCAGCGCCCGCCATCGTCGCTGTAAGCGTATTGCAGGTCGTGGCAATTGAGCAGTCCCCATTGCCGGTTGTCCATGCCCTCGCGCCAAACCCAGGTCGTATGGAGACGGTCCTGCGGTCCGTAGTCGAAGCCGTTGTGATAGGCGTTGCGTGTTGTGCTGCCCCGGTAGTCGCCCGCGCTGCTGATGAACTCGCCCAACACAGTCCAGCCGCCCTTGTCGGGATCGTAGAATGCCCGATGATTGCTGCCGTCGCCGCTGGAGCCGATGCGACAGAAGAACAGGAGCCGGCCAGCGGGCGTGCCGACGAACGCGGGATAGGTCACGCGGGACAGTTTTACGCCCCTGACCAACTCCGCGGTGGTCGGGCCAAACAGCGCCGCAGTCCACTGCGTCTTGTCCGGCGACGTCGCGGCCCCGGCCCGCGACACGCGATAGTGCAGCGGGCTGCAGTGATGATCGAAGGCGAGATGAATGGTGCCGTCGGCGGCACAAATGCCGATGACGGGCACGTTGTGGACGTCGGTGTGGTTGATCTTGTAGTCGTCGAAGGCGATGCTTTGCCACGGTTCCGCCGGCAAGCGGCGGCGGGCCACACACAGCCGTTTGCTGCCGTCGAAACAGGTCGCATACTGCCAGCCCTTGAAGCTCACCACCGCCTCGATCTGAAACGTCTGGCCGTTGATGCACGTGCCGAACTCGCCCCGCGCAAAGTTCAATGCCTCCAGTTCCAGAATCGAGTCATTCACCAGCTTCACCTTCGGCTGGTTGATCGGCAGCGGGTCGGCCGCGAAAACCGCGCCGCTGATCCAGCAAGCGACGGCGGTGATGCTCAGAAGGATTCTCTTCATCGTATTCATGGCAAATTGAACAATTCGTAGGCCAGACACTCTTGTCTGGCCAACGTTTTTTCGGCGGCATTGTAGGTCGCCGACACCGCCGCACAAGGGCGAAGTCCCCGCGCCGCCGCCGACCATGAGCGAAACCTCCAGTGATTTACGTGAAGCGGCGTTCCGAAACGTCAGCAGGGGACCGTTCATTGGACCCTGTCGTCAGCCGTTGGTTCCTAGTGTCCACTGGTGCTGATAAGATGCCTTCCACTCCGATAGGATAACGTCCGTAAGAGTCCCACCAGTCGTTATAGAGCCTTCGTGTGATGCATACATTATCCAATCGAATGAGCTAGTGAACCAAAACCCTTCTGCTCCATCGTAGGCGGGATCCCAAGCGTCAGTAGAGAGGAGGTAGTTGTTCGCGCCATACTCCCGTAATTCATATAGTCGCTTGATACCCCATGACCGGAGGATGTCCTGAAGTCGCTTCGGCGGAAACTCCCGATGAAAGGCTGCCGCATCGAATGCCCAGAGGGACGCATCTGTCCGCTCGGCGAGCGGGTAGAAGTAACTCCCATCAGCGGCCCACCGTTGCTTGGCTTGCTCCCATAGTGGCACGACTTCTTTTGAGGAGAGAACTCGGCGATATGGCAGCATCGGAATTTTGGCAAGCGAATCCAAGGTGAAGCCCTGAACCGCTGCGGCGAACTTGAGCCGTTCATCGGCAATCGCAGCGGCCTCGATGTTCGAATGCGGTTTTTCGGTAAACGGGCTACTTGCTGTGTGGCCAGCCAGAATTAGGAGATCAGACAACGCTGAATAATCCGGAAGATCGTCAGAATCAATCCTCTCGATTTCCGTAAGGATCGCGCTCAATACGTTATAGCGTGGGAAAATATCGTAAGCTTCGTCACTGTATCCGCTGCCAATGCGTGCTCGCCCCCGCTCGCTGAGCTTCTGATACTCAGCACACCAATGAGCATATCGATCAATGCAGTATTTTCGTGCTGCGTTGTGAAGTTGGTGAGCGGCATTCATTCCTTTGAGCATCCATTGTTCATTATTTCAAGGCGACATCGGGCTGCACGTAAAGGGCGCTGAAGCGGATTTTCGTCTTCTGCTCGCCTTCAAACGTTGCTTTGAAGCGGATGCGGTCCGGCAGGCCGGCGATTGCTGTTTGCCCGTTCCACGAAATCGGCGTATGGAAGCCGCTCCGGCGAACGACTGCCGCGTTTTTGCCGGAGAATCCCGGCAACGGGCGCTCGTGGTTGTCCAACAGTTCGATCTTCAGGGCTGACTGCGGGCCGAGGCCGTCGGCGTTGAGATAGAAGCGGTGTGCGACGCCGGGCTTGATCGGGACGACGGCGGTGATGAACTCGCTCTGGATGACCGGGAGTTGGTAGTCGCCCTTGCCCTTACCCGCTTCCTCCACCACGAGGTCGCCGAAGCGGTCGCGGGGGAGCGTGGCGATGCCGACGCCGCCGCGTTCGGGCGTGTTTTCCCAATGACGCGGGTCCCATGCACCGTAGTAGATGAAGGTCTCGTCGCCGATGTTCTCGAAGCCCTGCCCTTGCAACACTCCGCCCTGATCCCATGCGCCGTCTTCGCCACGCTGGAGGAAGGTCCACTCGTGCGCCGGCTCGCGGAAGTTGATGCCGTCGTTGCTCACCACGAAGCCGAGGTCAATCGTGACGTCCTTCCATTCCTTCCCACCGTGCCAGCGGCCATAGACGCCGAGCAGCACGTTGCCGCGATTCCACACGCTGATGGCTTCGTGCGTCTGCTCGCCCTCGCGGCTTCGGCCTGGACCCAGCGGCGTGTGCTGCGGCGTGCGGATGAACCCGATGCTGCTGGTCTGCGACCAGTTCACGAAATCCGGCGAGCGATACATGCGCGTGACGCGGCCCTGGTAGGGGCGCGTGGCGTTCATGGCGTTCTGGCCGCAGACGTAATACATGCCGTCCCATTTATACAGGCCGCCGCACGGCTCGAAGTGAACGGCGGGCAGCACGAGGTCTTCCTTGCGCAACTCCGCCTTCACGGGCTTGGCCGCGGTGAGCAGTTTCCATTGCAGCCCGTCCGTGCTCGCAAACGGCGCCAGCGAGCCGAGGCGCGTGTTGTGGCGGAAATAGACGTGCGTGGAAATCTTGTAGCGCCGCGCCGGGTCGGGATCGTCGGGATCGGCCAGCACCTTCAGATTGACGAAGCCCAGCGGCGCGGGATCGGTCAGGATGAGGTTGTTGTTCTTGTTCCCGCGATACTCGACGAGGCCGAGATTGGGTTTGGTCCAGTGCAAGCCGTCGCGGCTCTCGGCATAGGCCGCGCGCCACCGCGCCGAGGCCACCTTGTTCTCGGTGTCATCGTCAAACGCGACATACCACATGCGGAACCTGCCGCCCTCGCGAATGACCGAGCCGTAGAACTGCACCCCGAAGGCGTCCGGAGTGCCCGGCTTGCCGCGCTGCAACACCGGATTGGCCGGATGCCGCGTCGGCGACCGCATCTCCAGCCGCAGGTTTTGCGAAAAAGGTATCGCCACCGAATCAAACGCAAACAACGTTATTCCCGCCGTCTCATTGAACTCTGCGTCCGCCGCGTTGCCGGCGGCGGCAGCCAGCAACAAGGCCATCCTGATTGCTATCGTCTTCATCGTGTTCATTTGAGCGACACGTGCGTCTTGAGCTTCAGCCGCTGCACCGGCTGGTCGGTGCGCAGCACGACGCACGCGTGCTGTGTGACCTGCTTGGGCGCGAGCGTCGCGTCGGGCATGGACTCGATGCGGCCAGAGACGGCCTGGTCTGCGGTGTAGGTCAGCGAAACATCGCCCGCCGTGATTTGGCCTGCACTGACGCGGTGCGGTGCGTCGGCTGGAACGCCAAGGTGCCAGCGGAACTGCACGATGTCGGGCTGCTTCAACTCGACCTCGTCTTCGATGGTCACTGAAGTTCGGTTCCATTCCACGCGCCGTTTCCATTTGGCGACCGACTCGTAGCAGGCAGAAGCATCCACGGAAGCCGCGCCGCCCGAATCATCCATCCGCTCGACTGTGATCGGCGCGGCACGTCGCTTCGTTGTGAGGATTTGGCCCGCGTTGGCCAGCAACGCCGGCGTTAGCTTCTCAGGAGCGGCATCGCCAACCTGCAACACGTTATGGCCGGCGACGCTGCGCAGGTGCGTCGCGTTGTTCGGCACGGCGTAGTTGAGCGTGCCGGCTTCGATCAGCAACGCGCGCCGGCCGATGATGAAGTTCACGTGGCCGCGATCCATGTGGTCGTGGAAATCCGTCGCGTGGCCGCCGCGCAGCCAGAGGCCCGTCGCCGTGTCGTCATCCCAACTGCTGCGCCAATTCAGCCGCGTCGCCTTCGCGTAGTTCGCAAAAAGCGGCGGCGCGTTCGCCCGCGAGGCCGGCATGTTCGCCGCGAGGATCGCGTCGAGCGTGTCGCCGAAGCCGGCGCGCGTGCGCAGTCCCCACAGCGCGTGCGGATTACCGGTCACGAACGCCGCAGTCGCGAGCAGGTTCTGGTCGCGCGAGAGGTTGCCCTGCGAACTGCCCGGCGCATCGAACGCGTTGATGAGGAATCCGCCGGGCTGGAAATGATGAACAAGCCACGTGGGGAACTTTTGCAGGAACGGATGCGCGAGCAGCCGGTTGTCGCCAGTCCGCGCCGTCGCACGCGCGATCGAGTAGAGGCTCTCGAGCGATAAGCCGGAATAGCGCAGGCCCTCGACGAATTCACCATCGCTGCCCTGCACATCCATCGAACGTAGCAGCCGCGCGACCCCGGCTTCATAGGTTTCGCGATGCCGGTCCACACCGAGGAACAGGCACGCGCGGACGAGCGCTTCGTTCGGCAGAATCCACTGGTTGCTGTGCGCGGCCTCGCTGCGAACATACCACGGCCGCTTCGTCGCCCAGTCCTTCTCCATCAAGGCCAACTCATCGGCCAGCCGAGACTCCAGCGCCGCGCGCAGGTCCGGCGGAATCTTGTCGGGTGGGAGCAGGTCCACCGTGTCCGTAATCGCCCGCACCAGCCAGCCGGTGCCGAGCCACGCGCCGTCGTCGCTTTTGTAGCGGGGCTTCGAGTTGTTCAACGACCACCCGCGCCGTTCCAGTGGCGACCACGTCGCCAGCTCGACGAGTTGCGCGCAGACGCGCTCGAACAACTTCGCGTCGCCCGTTAGCGTCGCCGCCGCCGCGAGACGCGGCAGTTCGACCTTGAGCAAACCGCCGGCATTGTTGTCGCCCTGCGAGAGACAGAAAATCTCCCACTCCTTGTCGGGGAGCGCCGCCATATGAGGAGGACGCGTCTTGTATTTCAGCGTCACCCGCCACTTTCGCAGTTCCTCAAGCGTTTGCGGCCGGAGCAGCACCGGCTTTCTCGCATCGTGTTTCGCCTCGGCTATGAACTTCGCCCGAACCTCCGCGAGCGAGGCATTAGTGGCGACCGCCGATAAGAGCTGACTCAACGGCGCGTGGGCAAGTTCCTCGGCTTCCGCGCAAGCGCAGAACGCCAGCAGCAAGAACCTCATCAGCAATCGGGCAACTCCAATCATGGCGCTTGATACGCTTTGAAGAAGGAAAGGCAGGTTTCAATCACAATGTCCGTCTGCATCACTAGGCCGTAGGTGCCGTTGTAGCCTGCGGGAACTTCGCAGAGGAAACCGTAGCGGCCCTTGCACGCGGTCTCTATCAGCGTGGGCCGCTGCGAATCCCAGTGCGTCGCCTCAATGTCATACTGCGCGACGGCGGGGCGGTTCGCCTGCTGGAGCACGTAGCGGTTGCGCATCGCCTCGTTGAACGCGCGCACGGCGGCGGCGGCGCGTTCCTCGTTGTCGTCGCGCGCGGTCAGTGGCAGGACCACGAGCCGATTGTTGCCCGGCCCCCCGGAGTTGCCGTGGAAGTCAAGCGCGGCGCGCAGCGGCGTCCGCTCGCAGATCGCGCGAAACGTCCGCGTCTCCGGCTCCGAGAACGGCCCGGTGCCTTTCCAATCGTAGTCGCCCAGCCCCCACGCGCCGTCCTTGTTCGAGTCGCGGCCCTTGAACAGCGCCCACCACTCGCCGCCGTTGCGGTTGAGGTCCACGCGCGCGGCGTTCTGTCGTGTGTTCAGGTCGTAGCCGGACAGGTTGAGGATTGGGATGATTTTGAGCGCGTAGCGTTTCGTGTCGAACAACTCACCCAACGGCTGCGACGCGAGCAGCCGCGCGAGCGTGAGCAGTCCGTAGCCCGGCTCCCACTCGCTGCCGTGAGCGGCTCCATAGACGAGGAACGTCGGCTTCTTCGGATCGCCGAGGTTGAGGCTGTGAATCCGATAAGCGCCGCTGGCCAGCCCTTCATCCTGCAAGCGCAACGCCGGCAGTTCGGCCGCGAGCGCTCGCATCGCCTCGACAAACTCCGCATACTTGAGCCGCTGCGGATAGTGGCGGCCGTAGCGCACCGTGCCGCCGAGCGCGTTGCCCGCGAAAAGATATTTGTTGAAGCTGCCGGGTCGGTTCCAGAGAGGCTCCGGCAATCCTATCAGGTCGGTTGCCAGCAACACTCCTTTCCCCAACGTCTCGGCCAAGACCAGCGCGCCGCATTCCGAGGACTTGGCCAGCACCTTGTCGCGGCTCACGCCGTCGAGCACGCGCTGGCTCCAACGTTTCGCCGTGCCGTCGCCCCACGGAATCGAATCGCCCGCCTTGAAACCGCTCGTCACGCGGTGCTCCTGCACGACGCGAAGCGAAGGCGCGTTGGTCACGCTCAGTTCCCGAAGCTGCACGCCCCGCATCGCCGCATAGACAGCCAAATCCAGCACGACAGGATTGCCGCGCCGCGCGAAAGCCTCGACTGCCACGAAATCAAAACGCGTCTCCGGCTTGCGCGCGAAGGCGATGGCACCGCGACAACGGCTCCACGGCAGCACTTCCGTGGGCGATGCAACCACGAGCCGGTCCGGATAGAGTGTTCGCAGGCTGACCACCGCTGGATCGTCAGCGGGCGCATCGGTCAGCAGCAACAAGTCGTTCAACGTCGGCCGCGGTTTCGCCGCAGGGACGACGCTCAACACGATGTCGTCGTAGTCCGCTGTGCCGGCGGCCTTTTCCAGTTCGAGATAGACCATGAGATGCTCGCAGCCCTCCGGCACGGTGGCGTTCAGCGAGACGCGCCTCCATGCCGATTTTCCCCGCACCGCCATCGTCTGCGGCTGCGCCAGAATCTTGCCTTTCTCCCCGATGCAATAGAGCCGCAACGACGCGTAGCCTTCGTCGCCCAACTCTGTGCGAATCCAACCCGTCAACCGCACGCTCGCGCCCACCGGAACCTTGATCTTCCCATCCACTCCCTGCCGCCACCGGCTGACCACGGCTCGTTGGTTGACGATCCGCGCGCCTTGCTTGCCCGAGTGCACCGCGTCAGCGACGATGGAAAGTGTGTGGTCCTTGTCATCCGGCGTGCGCTTTTCCCACGGCGCAACCTGCGCGCTCTCGAAATCGCCGTTGGTCAGAAGATTCGGTCCTTGCTCCGCGCCAAACGCAACGAGCGGCAGGAACAACAAGACAGCCAGCATCCTGCAACCGGCCGTGGCGATGCTGAAGAGTGAGGCATTTGTCATAGTAGTCATCTCGCTCCGCGAGATGCCGCTGTTGTTATACCTCGCGCGGAGCGTGAGGGCTACGAAACGTTAGGAATCTTTGCCCTCGGCGTTGGCCCTGCCGACGTCAATGTGCTTGCGTGCGGTTGCCCGATATGTTCGCCGCGTTTTTCGATGCGTGTTCGCCGAAGACGAACGGTTCCGGCGTCTTCGACTCGATGACATTATCTTTGAACGCGACCCGTGCTCCCTGATCGAGCCTCGCGGCGACGGCATCCGGCGCGCTACCGCACAGGTATGTGTTGCCTGCAATCTGGACGTCGTCAACGTTGGCCAGCGTGATGAACGGCAGGCCCGCATGCTTGTCCGTGCGAAAGACGTTCCCGGTAATCCTGATATGTATGATATCGTTTTCGGTTGATGGCTTTCCCATGAAAGTCCCCGTTTGAAACCGGATGATCGGCTTGTTCCGTGCGGACGTGAATGTGTTTCCCACGATGGCGATGTTGCATGGCGCGTTCCACTCCCCGCCATGCCCGCCGAGTCGTTCGGGACCGACGCACATGAACCGCGGCACCATCAAGATATCGGCGACGGTATTGTTCCGGAAGATGCCGTTCCTGCCGCCCAGCAGCATCCGCGAATAGCCACGAGAGAACTCGTTGCGTTCCACGACAAATCCGTGGCTGAGGCTTTCCAAGATGATGAGATTATCCGGGCTCTTTCCTTTCCCCACCGTTGCCAGCGTCACAAGCCCGGCGATCGGCTCGGCGAGCGTCAGCTTGTAGCAGTCGATCCCGCGGAGCGAAAAGCCGCCGATCCGGGCGAGTTCGACCGCGGCGATGCGATGCGCGCTGCCGATGTCGCCCCGAGCCGCGCTTGTCCTCAAGACGCCGATGCGGAATCCGGGACGCACCAGCGCGGGAGGCCAGAACGCCATCGGCATGTAGAGCACGCTCCCGTCCACGCTGTGGGCGGGCCGCGCCAGCGTGTGGATGTTCAGAAAGTCGTCGCCGCTGTCCCGAAAGGATGATCGTGTCACTAGACTGCCGAATGTGTTCATGGTGAAGTAGAGGTCGTCGGCCGCGGTCGAATACAGGCGTCCGGTGCCGGGCCGCGCCGTCACCGCGCAATCCCGTATGACGAGCGATTCGCTCGCGCCTGCCTCAAATGCCATGGCAGGCGAGGCGAAAACTGTGACGTGGTCCGCCGTGCAGCGGCGCGAGGCATCAAACTTCACCGCATGGCTCGACCCCATGCGGGCGAAAAACACCACCTGCATCCCGTTGGCAAGCTTGCGGATGTCCCACTCCTTTGCGCCCGATATCTTGAACCGGCAGGAGTCGTCCCGCATCGTTTCGATTGCCTCAAATCCAGTGCCGCCCGGTGCGACGGCGGTCAGGCGAATTTCACGTCCTGCGCCAGACGAGGCGGCCAGGTTGACGCGCGCCCGGGGATGGTTCGCGGTCTTGAAAAAGGACGCGGTCGGCGGCGGGAAGCCTTTATCGAGGACGACTTCCAGCAGGTTGGGACGGGCGATTTTCGTGATGGTTCCCTGCCAAAAGGGAAGCGGGTCATAATCAATGACGATATGTTTCAACGTGACCGCTTCGCATTGGCAGAGGTGAATTCCGGTTTCCAGGGGATTGGCCATGATGAGTTCCGTCCCCTCCTCGCCTTCGAGGGTTGCGTGTGCGAGGCGGTATAGCAGGAGATGGGCACGCAACTTGGCAGCGTGCGTTTGATAATGCTGCGCGATACCCGGGGCTGCGGGAATATGGGCGAACGGAACGTCATCGGTGGTCATCAGGGTTCTGAGATAATATTTTCCTTTCGGGAAAAAGAGGGTGGAATTCGGCGTCTTGGCGAGCGCGCGGATGCCCGCAGCGATGGCCGGCCCGTCATCTCCGCCGTCGGCGCGCGCTCCGAAATCCCGAACCGACAGGCGCGGGCCGGGAGCGAAAAGTCGGCTCAATGCCGCCATATCCTCCCGCATATGTCCGATCATGTAGTCAATGTCCCCCAGGGCAATGGTCGCATTCGCAACCGACCGCGGTGTATTCCACGCGAGGTCGTTTTGCACGTCCGCCGCCGTCGTGCGAAGAATGCCGACCTGGTCGTTAAGCCACCGCACGCGGTCGGCGTCACCGGACTTTATCTTGCTCACCGCAAGCGCGGCTTCCTCGATGCGCGGAATCGTTTGGGCAAGCAGTTCGGCGGTGGTGGCAGCGCGTGAGAGAAGCGGGGCGATGAGACTGTTAACGATAACCGACAAGATGATGAGGAGATGGATGTGGTGTTTCATGGCAGGGGCGGATGAATGGCAGCCTTGATTATGCCAGACTGAAACTACGGTGCGGGCAGGACTCGGCTTCGCAGCGAAGCGATGTCCACGAGGAACTCGGAACCGGAAAGACTGTAGATGTAGTCCACCTCGAAACCGTCGCCGAGGTAGAGGCGCGGCGTCGGATTCACGATTGGGTTCGGTAACGTCTTGGGTGGCTGGTCGTCCACGGCAACGGAGAAGTTCGCGCCGCGCACGGTGACGCGCACGGAGTGCCACTGCTGCATCGGGAAGTCGCAGACGGGTTCCCATTGGTTGCGCGTGTAGGCGTAGAGCTTGCCGGGACGGTTCGCAGGCATGCCGAGCCGGATGGGAATGCGGTCGCCGAGCGAGCAGAAGATTAGTCGGCCGACGGGCTGGAGCCGCAACACTTTCGTCTCGAACCGGAACTCCAGCGACTGGCCGGCGGCGAGATCCACCGGGTCAATATCCACGCCGGCGCTGGCGCGGGCGCTGAACTGGAGCGTCTTGCGTTGCTCGGTTGTTTTCACCCGGGGCAACGCAGTGCGCGAGTTGGGATTGGTGCGGATGACCTTTTTCTTGCCGGCGGCGTCCTTCTCGTCCTGCATCTTGATGAGTTCTTTCGAGCGCGGCCAGATGTAGTAACGGTCAGCTTTCGGCGCGGGCGTGACGATGGTGCCTTCGATGCCGCGCGGCTGGTCGCCGGGGCCGGAGGTGAAGGCGAGGTAGATGTTGCCGGCGTGCGCGACACCTTGCGGGTAGGCGCTGATGACGCCCGGCCGCGACAACGGCGGCCCGGCCACGAAATCATCCGCGCCGCTGCGGCTGAAGTGCAGCGCCACGTTCAGCCGTGTCGAGTAATCGCGATGGTTCACGAACGCGTCCTGCTGCAACAGACAGTAACGCCCGCCGTCGAGCCGGAAGATTTGTGGGCGGCAGTTGGCGGTCTCCATGAACGAATAAACCGGGTCGTTCGGGAAAGTCACCGGCGTGCCTTTCGCCGCGCCCGTGCCGACAGTCGTCAGCCGCCATTGCGTGCCGTGCGGGATGCCTTTGGTGAAGTTGCGCATGAAGGCGCGGAGTTTTCCGTCGCTCTGCTTGTAGAAGAACGGTTCCCACTGTCCCTCCGCCTCGTCCACCGAGCTGATCGGGTTGGAGCAATGCCACGTCGCGCCGCCGTCGTCGGTGTAGAAGCACGCGTTCCAGCGCAACACCACGTCGCCCGTCTTGTGGCCGCTACCCGCGTCGTGCTTCGGGTCGCGGCGCGTGAGCGTCACCGGCGCGAGCACGCGACCCGACGCGAGGAGCACCGGGTTCTGGCTGGCGAAGATGGCGCAGGGCTGGCCGTTGACGTTTTGCCGGCGCTGGATGCGGCGGTGACGCCAGTCGAGACTGCCTTTCTCCAGCGTGCTCAGGTAGAGGCCGTCGAGTTCGGGATCCTTGCTGTTGAACGACCAGACGCACCAAAGCTGGCGGTCGCGGTAGTTGAGCAGATTCGGCTGCCACTGGACGCATTGCGGGTCGGCTGGCAACGCGCCCGGCCCGATGTGCCCGAGCCGCCGCGGCGCGCTCCATTGCTCGAAGTCCGCGCTCGTGGCCCACACGTTGACCTGGCTCGGCTTGCCCTCCAGATGCGTCTCCGCGTGCGCGCCCCACACCGCATGAAATCGCCCATCGAACCATTCCACCGATGCCATGTGGTTGTAGGCGTAGTGTCCCTCCGCCAGCTTGCCCTCGTGGATGACGACGTGCTTCACCTGCGGCTGGTAGAAGTCGTAGCGGCGCTCGTTTGCGACACAGGCGGCAGCGATAGTGCAGAGAAGCACATTGAGCAAGAGCTGTATTCTCATACCATCATCATTCCGTCGCAGTCGGCGCCTTCATGTCGGCGAGCAACGCATCGGGCAGGTATTTGCCGAGGAGGTAGTATTTGCGGTCGGGATACCAGAGAACACGCTGGCCGTGCCATTCGGTGAGGCTCGGATAGGTGGCGATCTCGGCGGTCTTCTTCGGGCCGACGATGACGCCTTGGGTGTCGAGAATCTGCTTCGGCGCGCTGAACCAGATCGGCTGGTGCGCTTTCGGACGAAACTCGCCCACGGCGATGAACGCGGGGTTGCGGATGTAGTTGGCTTGGTTGCCATTCCATTTCGTCTTCCACTGGCTGTAGGCGCCGCGCGTGCCGCCGTTGTTGTGGAACACGAGCAGGAAGCGGCCGTCGGCGAGCGGGTAAATCGGCGCGGGCGCGAGCGGCTGCGCGATGGGTTTGCCGCCGTCGCGGTAAAGCAACGGCTCCGTCTTGCGCCATGTGGCGCCGTCGTCGTCAGAGACGCTATACCAGATCGCGCCGGCCATCGTCCGCATCGCCACGAGCAGCCGGCCGTCGGGCAGTAACACCACGCAAGGTTCCTGTGCGACCGACATGTCGGGGTAAATGCGGTTCGGAACCTCCAGGCCCTCGCGGTCCGTCGGCAGCCACGTGACCTTCAGGTCCTTCGGGTCCGGCCCGTCGTCAATGTTTTCGAAACGCGCGAACGCGCAGCGGGTGTCCTTGTGGACCCAGAACTTCGACGGCCACGTCTTGACCGCTTGGCTGGTCGTCGCGGTGTAACCGAGCAGATGCCGCCCGTGCCGGTCGCGCGTCGTGGTCGTCCAGAGCCAGTAGCTCTTGGGTATCGCCGGGTCCGGATGATCAAACTTGTTCCGTGGCATCGGGATGTCGGCGCCCGGCGTCCAAGTCTTGCCGTTGTCGTCGCTGTAGAGGCAGCCCATGCCGCCCGACTCCTGCTTCTGTCCGGCTTCGGCGTGCGGCTGCTCCTTCACATAGACGCAATAGATGCGCCCCGTGCGCGCGACGATGGGGACGCCCCAACTCGCCTGCGGTTCCTTCGTCCCCGGCGTCGTGCCGATGATGCGTTGCGGCTGCGACCAACGGCGGCCGTCGCCGCTGCGGGCCAGCATGATGCGGTTGTCGCCGCGGCCCTCGACGCTGCTCTGCGTCCACATGCCGAGCAACTCGTCGCTCTTGGGCGCCTTGAAGACGATGAACATCTCATTGTCGCCGTCGTGATGCTCACCTTCCTTCGGCAAATAGACTGTCACATCCGGTTTGCTCCGCTTCCAGTCGGTGGCCGGGTCGGCTGTGGGGACGAACCACTCCTTGCCGATGATGCGGCCGAGCAGGAAGAACTTCCGCTCCGGATACCAGAGCACTGGCTTGCCTTTGCGCACGGTGAAGCTGGAGTAAAGCGCAAGGTCGAGCCGGCCGTTGGTGCCGGGCTTGCCGAGGCTGACGCCATCGTGGTCCATGAAAAACTTCGGCTCGTCGAACCACACAGGCTGGTCGGCGCCGGCTTTGAAATGTCCGGGGACGATATGAATCGGGCGACGATGAAAGTTGGAGTCCGTAGGCCCGTAGTTCTTGTAGTGGCCGTCGTGATTGTGGATGAAGAGCGCGTAACGTCCGCTGCCGGCTTCGTTGCCGCCCACGTCATACATCGGACACGGCGAGAGCGGATGCAACAACGGCTCGCCGCCATCCTTGCGCAGGAGACGCCGCGGTTGCGTCCACGTTTCGCCGACATCGCTGCTCACGCTCCAGAACGGACTGCCCGACGCGGTGCGCATCACGCAAAAGAGCCGGCCGTCCGGCAGTTTGACGACGGTCGGTTCCTGGCAGGCGCTCACCTCCGGATGACCGGGGAACGGCACGGCGAGCGCCTTCTCGTTCGCCGCGAACCAACGGATCTTCAGGTCTTTCGCCTCCGGGTTGTCGTCCACATTCTCGAACCGCATGAACTCGACCCGCGTGTCGGCGGAGATCCATGACTTCGTGGGATTCTTGCGCACGTCGAAACTGGTCCAGCGCGTGAAACCGGCGAAGTATTTGCCGTCCTTGCCGAGCCGCAGCGGTTTTTGCCAGCAAAGCATGTTCGGCGGCATGGTGGGGTCGGGGTTGTCGTTGGTGCTGCGCGCGACGGGAATGTTTTGGGGTTTCGACCACGTGGCGCCGTTGTCGTCGCTATGGATGCCGTGCAGCCAGCCGGTGCAATGGACGAACGCGTCGTGTCTGCCGATGTGCTGGCTGTAGAGCACGTAGATGCGCCCCGACTTGCTCACCAGCGGGTAGGCCCAGCTTGCGATGAGGCCGTCGCCCGGCTTCTTTGGTCCGGCGATGATGCGCGGCTTGGACCACGTCTTGCCCTCGTCGGCGCTGCGGGCAAACGCGATGTGCTGGTCCGGCTGCGCCTCGGCGGAACTCTGCGTCCACACCGCCATGATCGAGCCGTCCGGCCCGTCGAAGACGAGGAAGTGTTCGTTGCCGGTATCGTTGACGCTCGTGTCCGTGACCTCCGGCACGAAGACGACATAGTCAGGCTTGGTGATGCGGAGCTGTTTTGGGATGCGCGCCTTCAACGCGGCAGGCGAGGCGATGAAGTTTGGGTCTGGCTTGGCCGGAGTGGCGGCTTGAAGTTGCGCGACCAGACCGCACGTGGCAGTGACCAGCATGAGTTGTAAGATGTAGTTCATGGGCTCACTTTGCTTTTGGTTCGCGAATCACGCGGCCGAGCAGGAAGAACTTCCGCTCCGGATACCAGAGCACCGGCTGGCCGTTGCGGACGGTGAAGCTGGAATAGAGCGCAAGGTCAAGCCGACCTTTGGTGCCGGGTTTGCCAAGGCTGACACCGTCGTGGTCCATGAAGAACTTCGGCTCATCAAACCAGACCGGCTGATCGGCGCCGGCTTTGAAATGTCCGGGGACGATATGAATCGGGCGGCGATGAAAGTTGGAGTCTGTGGGGCCGTAGTTCTTGTAGTGGCCGTCGTGGTTGTGGATGAAGAGCGCGTAGCGTCCGCTGCCGGCTTCGTTGCCGCCCACGTCATACATCGGGCACGGTGAGAGCGGATGCAGCAACGGTTCGCCGCCGTCCTTGCGCAACAGTCGGTGCGGCTGCGTCCACGTTTCGCCGATGTCGCTGCTCACGCTCCAGAACGGGCTGCCCGACGCGGTGCGCATCGTGCAGAAGAGGCGCCCGTCCGGCAGTTTCACGACCGTCGGTTCCTGGCAGGCGCTGACTTCGGGATGGCCGGGGAACGGCACGGTGAGCGCCTTCTCGTTCGACATGAACCAACTGATCTTCAGGTCCTGCGGCTCCGGGTTGTCGTCCAC
>JBAYFL010000044.1:0-34096 GCA_041667205.1 Verrucomicrobiia bacterium
CTGGGTCTGGACGTTGTCGAAGGTGCTCGTGGTCTTGGTGCCCACGGCCTTCACAACCAGGATGGCCACAATGGCGATCAGCGCCAGCACCAGCCCGTATTCCACCAGCGATTGCCCGCTCTTCCCTGTTCTCAGGATCCTCATTGTTTCGCCTCTCTTCAGTTTGCTGTTTACCTGTGACGGTGTCATCTCTCAACCTTGACAATTCACCGCTTTTTGGCTCGCCGAATCATACCCGTCGTTCCCTGACACGTCACTACTTTTTTCCACCGAAAGCCACTCTATCCTTGCAGGTCATATTGGGCACGTCGGGAGGATGTGAGAAGGTTGTCAGGGAATTCCCTGACACTGAAACAGCAGGCTTGAGGTGACTCGGGGAATACATCGGGAATCGGCTGTGCATTTGCCGTCCCGCAGCCGTCAGTTCTCTTCCAGCCACCCCTGATGGGACGCATAACGGACGATATCCACGCGGCTGCGCAATTTGAGCTTCTCCATCAGTCGCGCTTTGTAGGTTTCCACGGTCTTGATGCTGATTTGAAGGCGAGCCGCGATTTCCTTGTTGGAGTAGCCACGGGCAATGTCCCGCAAAACTTCCGTCTCGCGCGGGCTGATAGGCTCCCCCGTTTTCAGGTCGCTGGTGGGTGATCTTCCTGCCATGTCGCTTGCCAGGATGCCCGCCGACGCCGAGTCGAGATAGGTTTCCCCCGTGCTCACAGTGCGGATGGCGCGGGTCAGTTCCATGGCTGCCGATCGCTTGGTCACATAACCCGACGCGCCCGCCTTCAGCAACCGGCGCAGGTAGTCAATGTTCTCATAGGCGCTCAGCACCAAGACCTTGATTTTCGGAAACGTCTGTTTCAAACGCTCGGTGGCCTGCATTCCATTGCACCGGGGCATCGAGATGTCCATGACGACCACATCAGGCGTGAGTTTCTTGGCTTGCTGGAAGGCGTCTTCCCCGTCCACGGCCTCGCCCACGACCGTCATATCCGACTGTTGATTGAGCAGGAACTTCAGCCCTTCGCGCACGACGGCGTGATCGTCGGCCAGAAGGACGCGGATTTTTCGGGTTGACGAAGATGTTTTCAATTCTTACGCCTCCAAGGAACGGCTCAAAAATACGGTGGTTCCCGCGTCTGGCGTGGATTCAATGTTGAACTTCGCGCCAACCAGCGCAGCGCGTTCTTGCATTCCCAGCAGACCCAGACGACCCGATGAGTTGATGCTGTTCATAACCTTGCCTGCATCGAAACCTTTGCCGTTATCTTCCACAATGACAAGCACGGAGTCGCGCCGATAATCCAGCAGCACGCTCACCCGATCAGCATGAGCATGTTTGATCACGTTGGTCAACGCCTCCTGGACGACGCGGTAGAACGTCGTCTCCACGGCCGGCTGCAACCGCTGGTCGGCCTGGCCACTCACGTGAAAATCCGCCGTGATGCCGCCGCGTTGCGACCACTCCTCGACGTATCGTTTCAGCGCGCTGGCCAGACCCAGATCGTCCAATGCCGCCGGCCGCAGTTCCCAAGCCAGGCGATGCACTTGACTCATGAGGTCGTTGGCCAGTTCCTGCAATTGTTGCAGCTGCCGGGCGTCCGGCCCTCTACCGGCCTTCGGTGCTTGCAGGGCGTTCAAGCCCAACATCAAGGCTGTCAACCCCTGGCCCATCTGATCGTGCAACTCCACCGACACCCGCCGGCACTCGTCCTCCTGCGCCGTGATGAGTTTTTGCACCAAGTGAGCGCGCGCCTCCTCTGCTTGTTTGCGCTCCGTGATGTCGGTAATCGTTCCCACGTGCCCGGTGTATCTCCCACGCTCGGAGTGCATCGCCGACGCGCGCATGTAAACCCAGCGGAGGCTTGCGTCGGCAAGTTGCAAACAGAACTCCTGCTCATACTCCCGGCCTTCCCGCACACAATCGTTCCATTGCTTTGCCACCCTGGCGCGATCCTTCGGATGAACCGCCTGCGTCCATTCCCGGACAGCGTCTTCTCCCGACGCCAAACCGTAGATGGTTCGCCAGCGCGGATTGGTGTAAGTGATGGAACCCTTCGCGTCCGTCAGAAAAACGCCCGCCGGTGAGCATTCACTCAGCTTGCGAAAAACCTCCTCGCTTTCGCGTAACGCCCGGCGTTGATCGGCCTCGCGCAACGCGCGCTCCACAGCCGACGGCAAATGGGCCAGTTTGGACTTCGAAACATAGTCCGCAGCCCCACTCTTCACGGCGGCCACCGTCGTCTCCTCGCCGATGGCGCCGGACACGATGATCAGCGGCAGGCTCGGCTCGTGCTTCTTCAAGAGCGTCATCGCATCCAGCGAGTTGAAGTGCGGCATGTTGTGATCCGAAAGCACGATGTCCCATGGTTGTTTCTTGAGGGCCGCAGCCATCGCCTCCGCCGTCTCCACCCGGTCGTGAACAGGCTCGTAGCCGCTGTGTTTCAGTTCGTGCAGGATCAGAATCGCGTCGGATTCGCAATCCTCAACAAGCAGGACGCGAAGAGACCTGCGCTTTGGCAAGGGCTGGGCAGCAATACCGTTTCTGTTCACCGCGTCGCAGTATAGCTTCCGTCCCTTGCGGCGGCAAGCCGGTCAATATTGTCGAGGATGGGCCGGCGCGTTTCTCGCTGCGCCTTCTGAACCGGCTGTGCATCAATGCGTCGCCTCGTTCTGTTCACTTTGGCGTGCGACTTTACTTTATAGTGCTGTGGCCTTGACAGGTGGCGGCATTTCACTAGACTCGCGGTTCCTTTGGCGGCGGAGTTTCGCCGTCCAAGGTCAAAACCCAAGAATCAGGACTAATTATCATGGCTAAAACGAAAGTTTCCAAGGCCGCCAAAGGTGGCAAGGCCCCCAAATACGTTTATTTTTTCGGCGACGGCAAAGCTGACGGCGACGGCAAAATGCGCGCGCTGCTCGGCGGCAAAGGCGCCAATCTCGCAGAGATGATGCGCATTGGTTTGCCGGTGCCTCCGGGATTTACCATTACCACCGAGGTCTGCACCTACTACTACGACAACAAGCGGGTTTACCCGAAGGTCCTCAAGGATCAGGTCAACGCTGCCATCGTCAAACTCGAAACGCTGCTCGGCAAGAAATTTGGCGACAAGGAGAACCCGTTGCTGGTCAGCGTCCGCTCCGGCGCGCGCGATTCGATGCCGGGCATGATGGACACGATCCTCAACCTCGGCCTCAACGACGAGACGGTGCTGGTCGTCGCCAAGAAGAGCGGCAACCCCCGTTGGGCGTGGGACTGCTACCGCCGCTTTGTCCAGATGTATGGCGATGTCGTCATGGGCGTGCAGAAGCAGGGCAAGGACGACCATGAGCCGTTTGATGAGGTCATGGATCACCTCAAGGAAGAGGTTGGCGTCACGGAAGACACCAAGCTCAGCGCGGCGAACCTCCAGGAACTCGTCAAGCGTTTCAAGGATCTCATCAAGAAGCGGACCGGCCAGGAGTTTCCGCAGAACCCGCTCGAACAGATGTGGGGATCGGTTGGCGCCGTGTTCGGTTCCTGGAACAACGACCGCGCGATCGTGTATCGCCGCAAATACAACATCCCGCACGAGTGGGGGACGGCCGTCAACGTTCAGACGATGGTGTTCGGCAATCTCGGTGATACCAGCGCCACGGGCGTTGCGTTCACGCGCGACCCGGCCTCCGGCGAAAAGGTGTTCTACGGCGAGTATCTGATCAACGCGCAGGGTGAGGACGTCGTCGCGGGCATCCGCACGCCGAACCCGATCGCCAAGCTTGCGGAGGAAATGCCCGCCGCGCACGCGGAACTCGAAGTGGTCCGTCAGAAACTCGAGAAGCACTTCAAGGACATGCAGGACTTCGAGTTCACCATCGAGGACAAGAAACTCTATATGCTCCAGACCCGCAACGGTAAACGCACCGGCTTTGCCGCCGTGCGCATCGCCGTTGAGATGGTCGAGGAGAAACTCATCGACTGGAAGAGCGCGGTGAAGCGCATTCCGGCGGATTCGCTGTCCCACGTGTTGGCGCCGATCTTCAATCGCACGGATCGCGCCGCAGCCGAGAAGGCCGGCCGCCTGCTCTGCAAAGGCCTGCCCGCCGGTCCTGGCGCGGCTTCCGGCAGAATCGTGTTCAACGCCGAGGATGCCGTGTCCGAAGCGCACAAGGGCAGCCGCGTGCTGCTCGTCCGCACCGAGACCACGCCCGAGGACTTGCGCGGCATGATCGCCGCCGAGGGCATCCTCACCGCGCGCGGTGGCGTCAGCAGCCACGCGGCGCTCGTTGCCCGCCAGATGGGCAAGGTTTGCGTCTGCGGCGCAGCGGACATCGTGATTGATTACACCGCCCGCGTCATGCAGGTGAAGGGTCGCACGCTGAAGGAAGGCGATTACATCTCCATTGACGGCACCGCCGGCGAGGTGTTCGCAGGTGAGGTCAAGACCGCGCCCAGCGAGGTCGTGCAAGTGTTGGTGAACAAGTCGCTCGACCCGAAGCAGAGCCGCACCTATCAGCAGTTCGCCAAGCTCATGAGCTGGTGCAACAAGCTGCGCCGGCTCGGCATCCGCACCAACGCCGACCAGCCCGACCAAGCCGCCAACGCCATCGCGTTCGGCGCCCAGGGCATCGGCCTCTGCCGCACTGAACACATGTTCTTCAGCGGCGACCGCATCTACCCGATGCGCGAGATGATTCTCGCCGAGACCGTGGAAGCTCGGAAGGCCGCGCTGGCCAAGTTGCTGCCGTTCCAGCGCGAGGACTTCGCCGGCATCTTCCGCGAGATGAAGGGCCTGCCGGTCACCATCCGCACGCTCGATCCGCCCTTGCACGAGTTTCTGCCGCACGACAACGAGACGCAGCGCTCGACGGCCCATAAGCTCGGCGTCGCACCAGAGAAGGTTGCCGCCCGCGTCGCGCAGTTGCACGAGGCCAACCCGATGCTCGGTTTCCGCGGCTGCCGTCTTGGCATCGTCTATCCTGAAATCACCGAGATGCAGACGCGCGCCATCATCGAGGCCGCCATCCTAGTGAAGAAGGAGGGCATCAAGGTCAAGCCGGAGATCATGATCGTGCTCATTGGCTTCCCGAAGGAGCTGCAACTCCAGTTGGACATCGTCCACCGCGTGGCCAAGCAGGTCATGGAAGAACAGAAGACCAAGGTGGAATACATGGTTGGCACGATGATCGAGATTCCGCGCGGCGCCCTTGCCGCCGACTTGATCGCGAAGGACGCGCAGTTCTTCAGCTTCGGCACCAACGACCTGACCCAGACCACGCTCGGCATGAGCCGTGACGACAGCGGCTCATTCCTGCCGGCCTACGCGGAGAACGAAATCATCAAGTCCAACCCGTTTGCGTCCATTGACCAGACGGGCGTCGGCCAGCTCATGCAGATCGCGATCGAGAAGGCGCACAAGACGCGCCCCGACATCAAGCTCGGCATTTGCGGCGAACACGGCGGCGACCCGGAGAGTGTGAAGTTCTGCCACCGGATTGGCCTGACGTATGTAAGCTGCTCGCCGTTCCGCGTGCCGATTGCCAACCTGGCGGCGGCGCAAGCGGCGCTTGAACAGTAAGCAGTTCATTATAGTCTGATTCAGCACGTGGGCGCTGGGGCAATCCCCCGGCGCCCCGTGAGGAGGCGGTGCAACCATGCGATTCGACCGAACGGAAAGCGAAGGCGGCATCAAGATCTACCTGCGGGAGATCGGGCAAACTCCTTTGCTCACTCGCGAGGATGAGGTCAAACTTGCCGCCAAAATCAAGAGGGGCAGGAAGGATGCACGCGACTTGATGATCCGGTCCAACCTGCGCCTCGTCGTCAAGATCGCACACGATTACTCCGGCCTCGGCTTGCCGTTGCTCGACCTGATCAGCGAAGGCAACATCGGTTTGATGAAGGCTGTCGAGCGGTTTGACCCTAACAAGGGCGGCAAGCTCTCCACCTACGGCTCGTGGTGGATCAAGCAATCCATGAAGCGGGCGCTGGCGAACCAGGCCAAGACCATCCGCCTGCCGGTGCATCTGGTGGACAAGATCGGCAAGATGCGCCGCGCCGCCATCAAGCTCAGCGAGAAACTCGGGCGCGATCCGACCGACGTGGAGTTGGGGAAAGAACTCGGCATCTCGTCAGCGAAGGTTTCCGAGTTGCGCACCGTCAGCATCAGGCCCGCGTCGCTCGAAGCCCCGATCGGCGAGGACGAGACCACCGAATTCGGCGAGATCATCGGCGATGAAAGTGCGCTCGATCCCTTCGAGACGCTCAAGGACAAGTCCACCAAGCAGGACATCACTGCCTTGCTGCACAAGCTTGATGAGCGGGAACAGTTGATCCTCCGGCACCGCTTCGCTCTCGACGGCGGCAAGGAACAAACGCTGGAAGAAATCGGCGCGGCACTGAACGTTACTCGTGAGCGCGTCCGCCAGATCCAGAACATCGCCTTGCGGAAACTCCGCAAGATGATGGAGAAACAGGAAAAACCCAAACGGGCCAAGTAACCACCATGTCTGCCACCGCCATTGCCGAAATCAAGGCCGCCATCCGCGACATTCCGAACTTCCCGAAGCCGCCGGTCATTTTCAAAGACATCACGCCGGTGCTGCAACAGCCGAAGCTGTTCCGCGCCGCCGTGGACGTTTTCGTGGACCGCCACAGCCGGAGCAAACCCGATGTTATCGTCGGCATTGACGCGCGCGGCTTCATCTTCGCCGGCGCGGTCGCCTACCAACTCGGCGTTGCCTTCGTGCCCGTGCGCAAGAAAGGCAAGCTCCCCTACAAGACCATCGAGGAGAGCTACGAACTCGAATACGGCTGCGCGACGCTCTCGATGCACATAGACGCCGTCAAGCCCGGCGAGCGGGTGGTCATCGTGGACGATCTGCTTGCCACAGGAGGGACCGCCGCCGCCGCCGCGAAACTTGTCGAGCAACTCGGCGGCAAGGTCGCCGAGTGCGACTTCCTCATTGAGCTGGAGTTCCTCTCCGGCGCCGCCAAACTCGCCGAGTATTCCATCTTCGCGCCCATCAGCTACTGATTCAGTGAACACTGTTCGTTGAATTACTGGTTACTGTTCGCTTTCCCCACTCCCATGCCTTCCATCGCTTACGTCAACGGCAAGTTCTCACCCATCGTAGACGCTGTCGTGTCCGTCGAGGACCGCGGCTTCCAACTCGGCGATGGCATCTATGAAGTGCTGCGCACCTACGGCGGCCGGCTGCACGCCGTCGAGCCGCACATGCGCCGCCTCTTCCGCAGCCTCGACGCCATCGAGTTGAAACACACCTTCACCGCCGCCGGCCTCGAACAAATCATCCGCGAGGCCGTGCGGCGCGCCGCCTTCGCTGACTCCCTCGTTTATCTCCAGATCACTCGCGGCGCGACCAAGCGGACGAAGGAGTTCCCGACAGACGTTCCGCCGACGCTTGTTATCACCGTGCGCAAGCTGGAACTGCCGTCGGCCGCGACGCGCGTTCAAGGCGTCGCCATCCAGACCGCTCAGGACATCCGCTGGCAACGTTGCGACATCAAGACCGTCTGCCTGTTGCCGAACGTGCTCGCCTCCCAACGCGCCAAGGCCGCCGGCTGCTTCGAGGCGCTTTTCGTCGAGAAAGACAGCACCGTCAACGAGTGCGCCTCTGCCAACATCTTCATCGTCACCGCCGGCGTCGTCGCCACGCCGCCGCTCAGCACGCGCATCCTCGGCGGCATCACCCGCGACGAAGTTGTCGCCCTCGCCCTCAAGAACAACCTGCCGATGCAGGAGCGTCGCGTCACCCTCGACGAACTCCTCGCCGCCGACGAAGTCTTCATGACCGGCACGACCGTCGAGGTTCTCCCCGTCGTGAAGGTCAACGACCGCGTGATCGCCACCGGCAAACCCGGCCCCGCCACAAAGCGGCTCCACAAACTCTTCTGCGAGCAGGCAGGCTAAATCGTCCTCTGTGATCGCGGTTTGTTGACAGCCAACTACTGGGCTTCTTTCTCGCGGCACCAATTCCTTGGGCGCCTAATGGCCATCATCGGGCAAGCTCACAACGTTCAACTGATCAGTTCCATCTCGATCTTGAGCATTTCGCCGAGAGTCTTGAGTTCTTTCGTATAGTCGCCGTAAACCCACGGGAGATGGTTGCCATAAACCAGCCGCCGCCTCATGAATTCATCGGCTCGGCCTTCCGGCGGCTTGATGACCGCCTCCACGGAACACCCCAGCAAATCCTGGCCCCAACCGCTGGAGCCGACCAGCGTTCCTTTAAGCACCAACAGTTTCCTGGCCGTCGGGTCCACACGGGCCACTGTGACCGTCTTCTCCGCGTTGTTCATGAAGTCAACGACGACTTTCGTTCCCCAACCTTGCTGGCAGAAGCGACCCAACTGATAGGGCAGATCGGGCTGGTTCAAACCGTTCATCTTCATGCTCGGGGCACTGTGGTTGATCCTGAAAGTGCCGCCGGGTCGCGGGTCCGCGTTGCCTTGGTGGCACGACTTGTTGGAGACGCTCATCAATAGCCGCTGCGCCAGAAGAATGCCGAAATCCGCCTCGCACGCCGAGGCGATGCCCTCGTTGCCAAAGAGGGCGTGTTGCAGACAGGGCACCACCAACCATTTTTGCGGCAGCAGGCTGGGACAAAACTCGAAGCAGTCAATGGTGAACGAGTTGCACCCGTGGCGGGCCATCAGGCTCCGGATGCACCGGTCGAACAACACGCTGCGGACCACCAAAGGCTGTTCGAGGAACGTCTTGTCCGCTTTGCGAACCAGCTCTGCGGCGTCCCGCATGGCTTGTTCGTTTCGCCCGCCGAGGAGCCGCTCCATCTCGTCCGACATCTCCCGGTAGGGGATGGTTTTCACGGCGACGCCGAGGCGCTTCTGGAGGTCCTCAAAATCCCAGACCGTGTCCGGCGAGAACGACGGCACGCCGTTGGTGGGATAGAGCACCTTCGTCTGGCGAAACACCTTCCTGGCCCGCAACAACGAAAGCAGATGGGTGACATCCATGTCCTCCCCCGGCACAAAGACCTCGTTCCCTTTGGCCAGCGTAAACCCGACGATGCTGGCTGTCCGGCAACTGTTGCGGTCGAACAGGATCGGTTTGCCGAACATATTGCCGATCTCAAAGGACGCGCGGGCGTTGCCGCTCGGCATGATGTAGAAGACATCCGTCTCGTCGCTGTCGGCGCGGAGTTTGGCGATCTGGTCGGGTTTCAGCGCCCAGCTTTCGCTGAAGATCACGTGGGCCGGCTCCAGCAGCCGCACGTCCTCCGGCCGGCCGATGCCTTTCGATTTGAGCTGAGCGGACCAACTGGCGAAGGACTTCTCCACATTGACCTTCTCGACCTCCGGCCTCACCGAAGTCCAGCGGCACGGCCCCTGCCATTCCGAGGAATGAATGAGACTCGTCATCACCGGCTTCACGCAGAGTTTGATGTCCCGCGGATGCTGCGGGATGTCGGCAGTCTTGCCGCTCGTTTGCGCGGGTCTCTCGGACGACTCCGCCGCGATAAGCACTCCATCAACTGCGGCGCCTGCCACGGCCGTTCCCAGACTTCTTGCCAGAAAGTTCCGCCGGTTCATGGGGCAACCTTCGGCAAGCGTTTGCGGGGTTCCAGTTGATGGCTGGGGATTGGTATTCGGCATGATCGGTTTCATGGCGGCTCCTTTCGGCAGTAGTTCTAGACGGTTTGTCCTGCTATGTCCATCGCGTCATCTGCGAAGATCATCATCCGCGCTCTCATCTCTCCCGGATTGCCCAACACCGCAACCGTCGCGCGACGCGACGTTCGCTTAATCCGCGCCGTAGGTGAAGCTGGCTGTCGCTTTCACGTCGCGGTTGGCGATGAGGCGGACCCAGTAGGCGGCGAACTCGGCTGGGAAGGTGTGGTTCACTTCCTTGCCGGCTGGCACGTCGAAGGCGCGGTAGCTCACCCACTGGCCTGTGCCGCTGATGTCAACCTCCACGCGCATTGAAACCTTTTCGGCCGCGTCGTGAGAGAGCGTCAGTGACTTCTGGTCGTAGCCGGTCATCAGATACGGGTCGCTAGGCTCGTTGGCTTTGACGGCGGTGTCTTTCCACGGGCCGCCGACGCCGCGCGGTTTGCCGAACTGCCAGAGATCATCCACCGTGCCGGCCCAAAGCGCACACTTGCCGTCCTCGGAGCGGATGATGTGTGGGTTATCGCGTGGAGCATCGGCGACCACGCCGCTCATGACGAGCAAGCCGCGGTAGGAGGTGTAGTCCTTGATGCGGCGGTTGTGCGTGGCGACAGGGCGGACCTTGGCCATGCCGCCGGCGTTCTCGGCGGGGAGTTCGTAGAACGTGCCGTGGACGTTGAGCAGGTCGCGCTCGGTGCAGACCTCGCGGCTGATGCGCTCGTCGCCGAGTGCGCCGGGCCGGTCAAACGCCGCGTCGCCCTTCGGCAAGCGCCAGCGTTTGCCCTTCTCCTCGATCAGGACGGAGGCCGCATCCACGGTGATGACGTTCTGGGGGATTGGGACGTTCTTCTTCATCCAGTCCATGCCCTTCGGGTCGTCGTCGCGGCGGAGCTTCAGGTCGGCGTCGAGGATATAACTGCCAATGTCGCCACCGATGTTCTGCGCCGCAAACCGCAGCGTCCGCAGGTTCCCGCCGCGCGCGTAGAGCAGGCCGCCGCTGACAGCCTTGTCGCTTGGCTTTGCTAGCCCTGCGAACATCGCTGCCGGCTCCGTGCCGCGCTGGTCGGCGTTGCTGTAGTGGAAGAACGCCGTCAACTTCGCGCAATCGCGGTCGGTCTTCAGCCGCACCCACGCGCCAGTTTCCTGCGGCTTGAAGGCGATCCATGTGCTGCCGCGGGCGGTGAGGTTGATGTCCCGGAGCTTCTTCCACATGCCGTTGCCTTTGGCGTCCACTTCCAGCGTGACGCGGACAGGATTGTCCGCGTTACTGGCCAGATGCAGCGCGCGGCGGTCGTAGCCGCTGAAGAGGAACGGCTCGCTGGCAACGCCGGCTTTCACGTCGTCGTCGAGCCAGACCGCGCCGCGGCCGAGCGGCGGGCCGAATTGGTCGAGTTCCTCCGGCTTCATGAAGCGCAGATTCGACTGCGACTGGCCGGGGCCGGCGATGGTTCCCTTGAGTTTGCGTTTGTTGAGGAACTCGCTCTTGGCGGTGTCGTCGCAGCCAAGCACGATGCGGTCGCCCCAGCGGCAGAAATCGCCGACGACCCTCAGATACGTCGAGCGCGGCGCGATGCCGGCGGAGTTGGCGGCGGTGAAGGTCTTCGGGAACCGCCAGAACGTGCCGTGCATCGTCATCATCAGGTCGGGCGCGCCTTCGAGGCCGATGTCGCGGATGCGGGGCCACTCGGTGTTCCAGCCGTGCGAGCCGTCGTAGCAGTGCGACGCTTTTGGCAGCCGGAACGCGTGCCAGCAGCTCGTAATGCGGACACTCTTGTCCGCGCCGACGGCGGAATCGCGGACAGGAGTGTCCGCGTTACGGTCCAGCACCATGAGGATCAGCGAGCGATGATCCCAGCCGACGCTCCAGATCGGATCGGTGTCGGGGTTGGGGTTGCCGTAGATGCCGCCGGGGCCGGTGACCTCGGTGAACTGGTTGCGCCGCACCATCTGCCAGTCGCCTTCGCCGCGCCACTCGGCGAGCGCGCCGCTGGGGATGGTCGGGTCGGTGGCGATGCGCTTGTCGCGCTCGCCGTTGTTGGCATAGACGAGGCGGTTCTGGCCGGCATAGAAACCCTTGCCGTGGTAGCCCGGCAGTTGCGAGTCCAACTGCGCGGGATGTTTCTCGCCGGGGAACGGTTTCTTGAAATTGCCGTCGCGGATGAAGCCGCGCACCTCCAGTGTCTTCACGTCCACTTCGTAGAGGCCCTCCTCCATCGTGGCGAAGTAAATCTTGCCGGCGGGGTCGGTGAGGTGGCGCGCGTTGCCGGTGTGGCGGCCGGGCATCCGCGTGTAGGGGATGGCGCGGACGTTGCGCTGCTCGTCAATGAAGTAAGGCCCGATGACGAGTTGTTTGGACTCCCGATGGATCATCCGGTTCGCCGGCGTGCCGCCGATGCTTTCAGGGCGGACGATCTGCCGCAGGTCGGGCGTGATTTCGTAGAGCTTGTCGGAGGAACCGGTGGGCGAGTGCGGCCCGTAGCTGATGACCCAGAGCCGGTCCGCCCAAGGCACCACCGCGCCCGTGCCGCACTCGCCTTCGTTGTTGAAGGTGGCGAGGTTGGGATAGATGCCGCTGATCTGGAGCGGGGATTCGGACGCTGCCAGCTTTTCCCCTACGAGATTGCCTGCGCAGATCATGACAGTGGCCGCGATGGATGCCAGGTGGGTTGTTGCTGAAGGATGTCTTTTGCTCATGAAGTTCTCCTGTCGCTTGATTCGTCCGGCGAAATCACGGCGCAAGACTAGGCGTGAACGACGGCTTTGTTCAAGGAACTGAAGTTGACGGGTGTTGATATAAAGTTGACGCCGGACGACACGAGGCGGACGATGCCGGCCGATGAAGACCGAGCACACCTACGGCGAGTGGCTGCAACTCCAGAGCCATCTGTTGTGGGCCTACGACCATTTGAAACCCGCTTGGACCACGCCTACGGAATGGCAGCGGGAAATGGGATACAACAGCGCCTGGCTGGTGCGCGAAGGCTGGGCCGAGGTCCGGTGCGACGGTGGTGTTTGCCGGGCCGGCAAAGGCGAATGGCTGCTGGTGCCGCCGCGCACGCGTCAGCAACGGTTCAGTCCCAAGGTGCACATCCTATCCGTGGCGTTTCGTGCGCAATGGCTGGACGGACGGCACTGGTATGACCATGGTTTGCCCTTGGTGGTGAATGCGCGCAGCATCCCCCATCTGGAGAAGGCTGGTCGCCAACTTGCACGGGTGGTGAAGCGGGCCGCGTCAGAGGTGGACGGGGACATGAGACGGTTCCGCCTCATCCAGCGCAAGTTTCTCTGGCTGATGCGCGCATTGCCCAATTGGCTGGAGGTATACGCGGCGGCTATGGACCAGTGCGGTGTCCGTTCGAGCCGCCCTCATGCGGTCGATGACCGTGTCGAAGCTGCGCAGCGGCTCCTGAAAACATGGCCGCTGCATGAGCCGCTTGACGCGAACGGCGTGGCGCGCGATTGCGGACTCAGCCGCCGCCAGTTGGAACGATTGTTCCTGATGCATTTTCACACCACGCCTCACCGGTATCTGGAACAGCTTCGCTTGCAGGACGCCACCGTCGCGTTACAGCAGCGCAACGCCCAGGTCAAGGTGGTCGCGTTGCGGCTGGGCTTCAGCGATGCCTCGCATTTCAGTCATTGGTTTTGCCGGCGCACGGGCAGCTCGCCCCGCGCGTTCCGTGGCAAGACACTTTGCTGAGCTGGGGATACCGACCGTGAGTTTTTGAGACTCGACGCAAGAACAGTCAGGGGCTAATTGTTCCGGCGTGAAAATTGAAAGACGATGCCTCTTCGCCCTCGCTTTCCTGCTGGCCGCTTCGCCGAGTCTTATCCCGGCGATGGCGGCCGACCCGGCGCCCGATCTCTCGGAGTTTCGAACCGTTGCCACGGCGGTCACGACGCAGATCGTCGCCAAGGTTCGCATCGCCTCTGCGGGGCAATCGGGCTATCTCGGCGTCAACGTCTCGGTTGGAAAAAACAAGAAGCTGATGGTTGTGGACGTCGAGCCTGGTTCGCCTGCGGCCAAGGCAGGCATGCGGCCAGCGGACGTGCTGGTCAAAGCCAACGGCCGTTCGCCGGCGAATGCGGAGGAGTTGCGCGACCTGCTCGAATCCAAGTCGCTTGGCGAGGAGATGAAGCTCGCCGTCCTGCGCGGCGGCAGGCGGCTGGAACTTGTTGCGACGCTGGGGGCGGCGAGCCGGCCGTTGAAGTTGAGCGGCCAGCGCGTGTTGCTCGGCGTGCGGGTCGCCAACGCTAAGGAAGGCGACGGCGGGGTGATCACGCGCATCGTTGACGGGCTGCCCGCGTCGAAGGTCGGCCTGAAGGTGGGTGATAACATCGTGAGGATGAACGGCATGCCGTTTCTGCGCGCGTCGGACCTGTCCGACATGGTGGCGGACAAGTCGCCGGGTGACCGGCTGACGGTGACGGTGCGCCGGCGCGGCGTTGAAATGGAAAAAACAATCGAACTGGCTCCCGATCCCTCGGTAAGTCCCGACGATCTGGCCTGGTATAACCGGAAGTTCTGGAAGCAGGACCGCTATCGGCTGGTGGTGGTGCCGGTCGAGTTTTCCGATGTGAAGCGCAACCCGAAGATCACGGCGCGTGATTGGAGCGAGTCCTTGTTCAGCGTCGGCACGTATGCCAATCGCACCAACGCAACGGGGCAGTTGGTCTTCGGGAGTGTGAACGACTACTACCGCGAGATGTCCGGCGGCGCGTTCAAGTTCGAGGGGAAGATTTTCAGTCCGGTGCAGGCGGGCAAGAAGCGCGAGGACTACATGCCCGGCACTTCGTCGGCAACCAAGACGGCATTCTACACGGAAATCCTCGACACGTTGCTGGCGCGCGAAGGCACGAACACGCTGGCGGGGGTTGACGGGCTGCTGTTCCTTTACGCCGGCGGCCGCGTCGCGCAGGCGAGCCGGGGCAGTCTCTATTGGCCGCACCGCGGCATCACGCGCTATCACGGCAAGCAGTGGCCTTACGTTATCTGTCCCGAAGGTGGGTCGTTCATGAGTTCCGTCAGCTTGTTCGGCCACGAGTTTGGCCATTTGCTTGGTCTGCCGGATCTCTATGCGCGGCCGGAGAACCCCGGCTCCGAAGGCGCCTGGGTGTGGTGCGCGATGTCGAACCAGATCACCGGCGGCCGGCCGCAACACTTCTCCGCGTGGTGCAAGGAGCAACTCGGCTGGCTCAAACCGGTGGTCATTGACCCGACGGTAAAACAGAAACTGGTGCTCGCGCCGGTCGAAGGCTCAACGAACGAATGCTTCAAAGTGCTGGCCCGGCCGGACGGAAGTGAATATTTCCTGCTGGAAAACCGCCACCGCAAAGGCTTCGACCAACAGTTGCCCGGCGAAGGGCTGGTCATTTGGCGCGTGGTCCGCGAGAGGCCGTTTGTGGAGGAATCGCATGGCGTCGAGGGGCCGATGGGGCCGCGCGTGTATCTGCGCTCGGTGCCGTATCCCAGCGCGTCCAACAATGCTTTCACGCCCTACACGACGCCCTCCAGTCGCGCGCAGCTCGGCGGCGGCCTGCCCGTTCACATCACCAACATCCGCCAACTCGACGACGGGCGCGTGACGTTCCACGTCGGGTATGAATACGAGTAGCCGATGGGGGGCGGCTCAGGAATGACCGGGGCTGGTCGGCAGCGTGAGGACGAATTCGGTCCAGCCGGGGCGTGTGTTTTGCAGGATGAGATCGCCTCGGTGGGCGCGGGCGATTTCTCGTGAAAGACTCAGGCCGAGGCCAACGCCATCCACCTGGCGACCGCGGGACTTGTCGGCGCGATAGAACCGCTGGAAGACCCGTTCGAAGTCTTCAGGGGGGATTGTCTGGCCGGTATTGGCGACGGTCAGGGCGGCAACGCCGGACAACTGCTGTAACTGCATCTCGATTTGGCCTTTGTTTTCATTGAACTTCACTGCGTTGCTGGTGAGGTTGCGCAGCACTTGGTTGAGCAAGTCGGCATCCGCTTCCAGCGAAACATCCTTGGCAATTTCCGTCCGCAAAGAAAGCTGGGGGGCAATGATCTGGATGTCATCCACGGCGGACTCGACGAGCTCGCTGAAATTGACGCGAGTCAGTGTCATTTGCAGTCGGCCGGAATCAGCCTGGGCCAGGAGCAGCAATTTGCGGACAATGGCCTTGAGGCGCTGCACTTCCTCAAGCCATGCGGTGTAGGTCTGTTGTTCCGGCGAGGCGTCGGACGCGGTTTGCAGCGCGTGCTCGATTTGGCTTTGCAGGATTGTCAGTGGGGTCTTCAGCTCATGCGCCGCGTCGGCGCTGAAACGGGACGCTTGTTGGAAGCTCTGTTCCAATCGTTCCAGCATGCCATTGATGACTTGAATCAGGTGCTGAAACTCGCGAGCGGTGCTTGTGTATGAAACACGTTGAGAAAGGCGTTGGGCGGTGATGCTACCGGTAGTTTGCGCAATGATCTGCACGGGCTGCAACGCTTGCCGTGCCAACAACAGGCCCGCTGCAAACAACAACAACAGGGCCGTCGGCGCGGCAATAAGAAATGCATTGCGATAACGCCCCAGCTCGGTGTGTAACTCGGCCAGGTTCTTGCCGATGATCATCGTGAACTGTTCGCTACCCATTGCGGCGATACGCCACGCGTTTCCGTTAGCATTGAGGGTGGCATAAACCGGCATCCGCATGTTGCGAACTTCGCCTGGCGGACCGAAGTGAGGCGGGCGCTGCGATGAAGGCGGTGGTGGTCTGGTCGCATCATGTTGTTCAAATCCGTCTGGACCGGGCGGTTGTTTGTTGAACAACGATTCCGGCGGATCAAAATGCGAGTGCCGCGGAAATGGATGCGAGGGTGGCGGCATGGATTCTTTTTGTTCCACAAACGCGCCGGGCTTGGGCAGCAGCTTGTCGGCCAATCCAGCCGGCCAATGCGACGACGTGTAGGCTGTTTTACCGTCACGGTCGAAAATCTTCACGATGAATTGCTGCGCCTTGTCTTCGCCCACGGCAGAACGCAAGAACCACTCGAAGCGCGACCAGTGGTCCTGCCCTTGAGGTCCCCGGATCAACGGCTCGGCCATGTGCGTGATTTCATCGTCAATACGCTGGTAACTGATTTGCAGGATCACGGACAGGAAGGCGCCCCCGAATGCGAGCAGCACCAATCCGGAGAGAAGCACCGAGTGCAGTGCGATCTTCAGTGTGAAGGAACCGTGTTTCATCTACTTCACCTTGCGGAAGCGGTAGCCGACGCCGCGGACTGTCTCGATGAGATCCCGCGTCCCATCGGGGTCAAGCTTTCTCCGGAGCCGCTTGATGTTCGTGTCCACCAGATTCGTTTGTGGGTCGAAGTCGTAACCCCAGACTTGTTCAAGTATCTGGACACGTGTCAGCACGCGACCGGGCCAGCGCAGCAAATACTCCATCAGAGTGAACTCGCGTGGTGTGAGTTCAACAGCCTCTCCGCTTACCGTGACCTGTCGCGTCACCAGATTCACCATGACATCGCCCGCCTGCAGGACACTCAATTGGTCGCCCGTTGTCCGCCGCGCCACGGCATGAATGCGGGCGACGAGTTCCTGGAAGTAGAAAGGTTTCGCCAGATAATCGTCCGCGCCAAGATTGAGGCCCTCGACGCGTTCGCTTGGCTCGGTGCGCGCGGTCAATAGGATGACGGGCACGGTATTCTTCTGTTCTCTCAGGGAGCGCAGAATGCTCAATCCGTCACGGCCCGGCAGCATGATGTCCAGGACGATCGCGTCGAAGGACTGTGATCGCGCTTGGGCGTAGGCTTCATCTCCGTGACGGCTGAGTTCGACGGTGAATCCTTGTTGTTCCAATCCTTTGCAGATGAAGTCCGCGATCTTCTTTTCATCTTCCACGACCAAAACCTTCATGCGGACAACATAACGAACCGCGTAGGCGGAACCAAGCGTTACAGCATGACAGATTTGTCATGCAGCAGAGACGCCTGTTGCCATGTTGGCGTCGTTATATAAGTCAGTAAGACAACCCGAAGTGTCTGACACTTCACAACCAATGGAAGGAACCGCAACATGAGAACCGTATCGAAAGCAGTGATTGTCGCGCTGGCCTGTGCCGCGAGCCTCGGCCTTGCGCAAGCCCAAACCCAACCGCCACCCCCGCCCGATGGCTGTCCACCGCCGGGCGTCGGGCCGCGCGATCCTGTGGCGATGCTTACTACCGAGATGAGCCTCACCTCGGACCAGCAAACCGAGATCAAAGCCATCTTTGAGGTGTCGCATTTGAAGATGGAGGCGGTCATGGAAGACACGACGCTGTCCAAGGAAGCCAAAATGGCCAAAATGAAGGAGCTTCGCACTTCCACGGACACGGCGATCCGGGCGCTCCTGACGGCCGATCAACAGACGAAGTTCGATGAGCTTCAGAAGAAGCGCCAACGCGGCCCCGGCGGTCGCCATCATGGTCCGCCGCCCGGCCCGCCGCCCAGCGAGTAGGATGGATAGCCGATTGTGGGACGGGATAACCCCATGTCTGGCACGAACAAATCAAACGAAGGAGATGATCAGTGTTCGCCCATTCGAGCGGGAATGTCTCCGGACATTCCCGCTTGTCGGGCGCGGCGCAGCGGGCCGGGCGACTTGGTTGATTGCCTGAGCAGTATGGCCGCTTACTGCAACTATGCCCTGAGTTTCGGTTTGGGCCACTACTGCTGTCATCCGAGACGTATGGAGATCGCGGCTCGCACGGAGGTCGTGGCAACAGCGAGTGCCCAGCCTCTTCGGCAGAAGTGAGACAAGAAGGATGTTGTGGAGCCAGGTAAAACCTGCGACGCCCGCGGATCGGACGGAAAGAGGGTCAGGAACCGCAGTGAGCGAGAGAACCAACTCCGAGAACTTCTGGATGCAGAGAACGAAGCGCTCAAGAAAGGATTCAGAGGCCGGGCGCGCTTCGATTTGTTGAAACGCGCGGTTGGTCTCGACAGGCGGACTGACGACCGGCAGGTGCGCCGTATGCTTCATGAGGCCAGACGGATGTTTGGCCGACTCGACGGAGCTTTATGAAACTGTGGATAAACTGTTTTTCAGCCGTGCCCTCTGTGAGGGCGAGTGTGCTCGAACACATAACATGTGCCAGCGTGTGGCTGGTTTACATTATGGCGTGTCTGTGGCTGTTGTATCTGACCGGATGTGCCACCGATCCTGACGACAAGAGGTTCTTTTACGACTCTTGGCGGCTCAAGAGGGCTGATCCGGCCGCGTCGTCGCAGCCGGGAGACTTGAATCGCCCATGAGTGGGTCTGACTACTCTTGCCAATGTCTCCGTTGTTTCCATGCGAACTACACCTGAAACAACTGCAAAAGCCGCAACACCCCAAGGCAGGCGAGCGTGAACTGGACAGGCTACCGTGAAAAGCGACAGGAAAAAACTGTCTGCCTCCTGACTTCTTCGTCTTTCGCTCATTGGTTCCTGCCATCTGTCTTCTGTCTTCTCTTGCCCTGCCTTGGGCGTGCAGCCAGCTTTACCGCCTCGGTGGATCGCACAGAGGTTTCGGTCGGCGGGCAAGTCCAGCTCACACTCCGTTTTGAGGACGTGCCGAATGTTGGCCAGCCGCCTCAGTTGCCGGTGATGGATGGCTTCAATACAGGTTATGGTGGCGCTCAAACGCAGACGCGTATTGAGAACGGAGTGCGGCATGATTCCGTCTCACACATCTTTGTGCTGACGCCGACACGCGAAGGCATGCTGGGGATCCCTGTTTTCAACGTGCAGTTGGGCGCGCAGATTCTCGGCAGCCAGCCGATCACGATCAGGGTGACCGAAGTCCAAATCCAAGGTGGCAACGACGACAGTATTTTTACTCAAGGTGTCAGCACCAACGATATCTTCCAAATAAGGCTTTCTCTTCCGCGCACCAGACTCTTCTTGAATGAGATGGTGCCGTTGGATCTGAAGCTTTACGTCCGCAACGGCGTCCGTTATCGCAGCCAGACGCCTGCCATCGCCAGCGCCGGCTTCAGCGAAATCAGACTGCCACGCCCCGTTGAGTCGCAGGAAGTGGTCAATGGAAAGTCGTTTGCTGTTTACACCTTCCGCGCGTTGACCAGCCCGCTGCAACTTGGCCGCCTTGCGCTCGGTCCTGCTCAAGTCACCATGGATGTGCTCGTGGAACCGAGTCGGCGTCCGCATCTGCCTGGCTTCAACAATCCTTTTTTTGAGAAACTTTTCAACACTGGGACGAACAAACTTACCGCGACATCTCAATCTGTGCCGGTGCAGGTGCAGCCACTGCCCGATGATGGCAAGCCGATGGACTTTACGGGCGCTGTCGGTCGTTTTGCGCTCGACGCAACCGCCCATCCGACGACGACGCGAGCGGGCGAGCCAATTGCCCTCACCATTCGCGTCGTCGGCCAGGGTAATATCGCCACGCTTGCGCTGCCGAAGTTCACACCACCGAAAGGCTTCAAGAGCTACGAGCCGGTGGTCAGGAGCAAGCAAAACGACGAGATGGGTTTCACCGGTGAAAAAGTCTTCGAGCAAGTCATCGTGCCGCTGTCACCGCGCGCGTCGCTGATTCCGTCGGTGACGTTCAGTTTCTTTGATCCGGAGTTGGGACGCTATCAAACGGTCAGCCGCGGGCCGATCCAACTGACTGTGCGGGATGCACCCACTGGCGCCGCACCGGTGGTCATTGGCGTCGCGCCCACTGTCGCCCCGCGGCGACTGCCGGAGAAACTCGGTGTTGGACTTATCTATCTCAAACCCGACCTTGGCAAGCCCGCATCGGCTTCGGTTTCGCTTTACTGTCAAACATGGTTTCTGGCCACTCAGGGTGCGCCTCTGTTGGCATTGGTGGCTTCGTGGGTCGCACAACGCCGCCGCGAGTGGCTCCGCTGCAACATTCACTACTCTCGCGCTCGCCGCGCCTATGGTAACGCACAGCACCGCCTCGCCGAAGCCGAGCGGCTGATGCTTGCGGGTCAGAGCCAGAGTGCGGAGTTCTACGCGGTGCTTTTTAAGACACTGCAAGACTATCTCGGTGATCGCCTGAACCTGCCGTCGTCCGGCATCACCAGCGACGTAGTTGACGACCAACTTCGTCCGACCGCCGTGTCGCCGGAGATATGCCAAACGTTAAAAGACGTGTTCACCGCTTGCGACACGGCGCGGTTCTCTCCGGCCATGCAAGACAATCGCGACCGCAAGCAACTCGTGAAGACCGTGCATGAGGTTATCGCTGCGATGGAAAGGATGTCACCGGCGAAGAAGATGACTAGTGGAAACTGACGTGGAACCGTTAACCGAAAACGAAATGGACGTTGAACTGGTCCAAATCGAAAACCAAAAGTGTTTGGCTGTCCACACTCAAGCAGATGCTGGATCAACGGCAGCGCTTTTGAAGCGCCATGCGGCGAAGGCGACGAACGCCGTGTCTGCCACCACAAATGCCGCGACGTAGCCGAGACCACCGGTGCCGAAGCCGTAGCTGTGCAGGCCGGTGCCGAGCACGAAGTTGACGCCATACCACGCCATCAACACGGTGTTGAAGCAGACGCACGCGGCGACGTTGAGCGAGAACGTCGTCAGCCAGCCACTGTAGCGGCCGTGGAGCACGATGAGGTAGCTCAGCAACGCGATGAGCGACCATGTTTCCTTCGGGTCCCAGCCCCAGAACCGGCCCCAAGAATAGTTCGCCCACAATCCGCCGAGGCCCGTGCCGGCGGCCAACAGCAGCACGCCGACCTGCATGGCGCGGTAGGTGTATTGCGTCAGCGCGTCGAGTTGCGGGCGAGCGGACGGCTTCCAGATGTGGAAGGCGAGTGAGACGTGGCCGAGCGCATAGGTCAGCCCGAACGCCGCGTAGCCGAGCGTGATCGTCAGCACATGCGTGGCGAGCCAGAAATTGTCGCGCAGCACCGGCGTAAGCGGTTTGATGCTCGGGTCGAGCACGTTGGGAAACTGGTCGGCCAGGATCAGTGTGAGCACGACGAAACCCGCCGCAGAGTTCGCGAAATAGCGCGAGCGATACATCAGCTCGAACACCAGCGCGAAGAGCGCCGCGCCGAAGGCGACCCAGATGACCGATTCATACATGTTGGTCACGGGCGGTCGTCCGGCGATGAGGCAGCGATAGACGAAGCCGGTGGTCAACATGCCCAGCCCGGCGGCAAAGAGCGCCACGCCGCCCCAGTAGAACAGCGGACTGCGCAGTTTGGTGGTCGTCACCAGCGTTAGCAGCGACGCCAAGAACAGCATCCACGACGCGCGGAACGGCCGCAGGTGGTTGTAGGTGATCTCCTGCTCCAGCGCCGGCTGGTCCGGATAAACCTTGGGGCTGAGCTGACGCAACAACGTGGCAAACGCCTCGCAGTTGCGCGTCAGCGCCGCGTCGTCGCCTTCCCGATACGCCTTGCCGATGGCGAGGAACTGGTCGCGGATGTTCTTCGCGTCCTTCGGCCAGTAGCCCGCCATCTTCGCGTCGTCTGCGGGCGAAATCCACGCGGCATCGGGATCGGTCGGATGCGGCACCAGCGCCAGCGCGCCGCTGTCCACGAGCGATTCAAGGTCGTGGAGCTTGGCTGCGAGCGTGTTGGCTTCGTCCCGGAGCGGGTCCTTGGCCTTGCCGCGCTTGCCTTCCGCTCCCTGCGGCCGGTTCAACTCGTCGAAGAGTGTCCGGAGCTTCGGGTTGTCAGCGAGCTCGCGGTAGCTGAAGTAGCTATCCGTTTTGGGCAGGTCGAGCCGTGATTTCAGCGGTTGATAGCCGAGCCGGATGATCTTCTGGCCGGTCCACTCCGTGCCGCCCTTGGTGAACGCCAGCGAGAACACTACGTCAATTGGGTCGCGGCCGTTGAAGCGCGCCTTGCCGGTGATACGCTGCACGACCTCGCGCGCGAACGTGTCGAGCGGTTTCTTGCGGCCTCCTTCCTGGATGCCGAGCCGGCTGGCGGCGGTGAAATCCGGCTGCGCCTGCGCCGTGCACGCCACGGCGGCCAGCCCGATCAGAATGCTTGTCACTCGGTTTTTCATGATGTGCCTACCGTTTGTTCGCTGCTTTCTGCTCCAACTTCGTCCCAGCCGTCGGCATCGGCGAGCGCGCGCTGAAGAAAAATGTCCGCATGTAATACATGATGAAGATGCCGAGGCAGATGGTCCAGAAACCGAGGAACTTCAGCGGCCAGCCCGGATCCCACGTGACGCCGAGCGTGGTTTCGTTCGGCTCGCCCGCCTGCCCCTCACGGTAGCTGGACTGGGAGAACTTGAAGCCGCGCACACCGAGCCAATCCGCCGGATACGTGACCGGGTTGTTCATCCAGACCTCGCTCTGCTGGGTGACGCCGCGCGCGTTGTCCTCGATGGTGATGAAACTGCGGAAATCCGCCGGCATCTCGGTGCCCTCGTAACGCTTGGCCCGGAACTTGTCCAGCTTGACCGTGAAACCGAGCGGTTGTGTTTCCCAGCCGTAAGTCAGCGTCACGCGCGCGTCACCGGCGGCCAGCGGCGTTGGCTGGCCCCATCGCACCCACGTCGGCGTCGAGGCGAGAGCGTCCTTGCGCAACACGACCCGCAACGCGGGCGCGCGGCGGGCGTCGTTAGGATCGAGCGGCGCGGGTTGCAGTTCTGTGCGCAGCTTCGCGTCGGGGATGAAGTCCAGCACTTGCAGTTGCCAGTCGGCGAGGCCGGTTTCAATCGCGGCATCCTTCTTCAACTCGCCGGTCTTGAATTTGCCTTTGCCGCTGTGGCTGGCGTAATGCAGTTGGCCGCCCGGCCCGGCGACCACAAGGATCTGCGCGCCGCGCGCCGCCGGGCTGAAGCTGTAGCTGGGCGTCACGTTCTTGCCGTCGCCTTTCGCGGGACGGGCGATGTTCATGCCGGGATGATTGGCAAAGAGGAAGAACCTGATCTCGGTGTCGGGGCCGGTGACCTCAAGCAGCACGGCGGGATTGTTCGGCTGGTCGCTGACCGAGACCGGCTTCTTGGTCTGGCTGTCGAGGCGGAAGTCGGCGAAATACTCGCGCGGATTTGCTGTGAAGCCGGTCGTGCCGAGCGGCATGCTCTTGCCCAGCACGTCGTCGAGTTTGAAATCGAAGTGTTTGCCCGTGACGTCGAGAGAGAGCGTGCCCTTGCCGCTTTCCTCGGATGACTTGGGCGGCGCGGTGAGCGCGGCCAGTTCCTGCGGCGTCTTGGCTTCGACGACCCTCAACGCGGCGGGACCGATGCCGACTTCGGAGCGGTTGGGGTCGCGGGGCAGCAGCCACTCGTCGAAGCCGGCCATGCGGCCCATCGCGGGGCTGGTGAGCTTCACGTGAAGCGCCGGGTTGGCTTCGCCGGCGCCGCGCTCGACCACGAGCGATTCGCGGGTGTTGGTGTGGGCTGCCTGAAGTTCGAGTTCCAGGCCGCCACCAAGCCGGTAATGCGCTCCGCCGACCGGAAGGGGCGAGCTCTCGAAATCAAACACGATCCTGCGCAGCGTCGCGCCTTGCGGATCGGCGATATGCAAGATTTCCTGATCCACGACAACGATGTTGGAGCTGGCGCCCTCCGGCAGTGTGATGTGGCCGTCCACGCCGAACCGGAAGCCGACCATCGCGCCGACGAGCAGGATGATGATGCCGAAGTGGGTGACGACCAAGCCGGTTTGCTGCCGCTTCCACGGGTAGCGCAAAAGCGCGGCCGCGGCGAGGTTGACGGCGAGCAGTCCCAGCAGCGCGCTGAACCAGCCCGCGTGATAGAAGTCGCGTTGCGCGGCGGGCGTGCCGTGGATGGACTCATGGATGGTGCCCCAAGCCAGCGTAATCGCCAGCGCAGTAAGCGTGACGACAGCGGTCTTCAGGGAACCGAGCAGCCGCAGAAGCGGACCGGACGAACCGTTCATTGGGGGTGAAAATAGACGATCCGGGTTGGTTTGCAAAATAAAACCAGCCTGGATCGCCTGAATCGGGACTTATTATCCGCCTTATCGCACCTGAATGTTCACCACGGTATTGGTGTTGGGACTCTTGCCAGGGGCGGTGACGAGATACCTCACTTCATACAAGCAATTCGAGAAGGAACCTTGGAAGAATATCTTGCAGCCGTGGACGCCGTCATTGGGGAGGAGATCGCCATTTGCCGTGGAGGCAGCCACTGTGGTTGTTGTGTCGGCCATCACGTTGTCAACGATGTTCGAGGTCGGAAAGCCGAGCGGCGAAAGCAGACCATTGAGGAGCGTGAAGCGCGCTGTTACTGTCGCGTTCGGTATCCGCTCGCCTTTGTCGTCCACGACGACCACCCTGAACGTGTTGGTGGCGTTGCCCTTGACAACATCCACAGTCTGCAAGCCTGTCAAGGCGATGGAGGAGAGGGGGGTGGGATCGAAGGGGGAGAGGGCACCCGGCGTGTAAGTGAAATGATTGCGCGGGCTGATCGGGAAGACGTGCGGGATGCCCGTGGTTTTTCCAAGCGCCGGTTGCTTGGCTTGAAGCAACGAGTTGGCGTTGAGAAGCCCGAATCCAAGGTTATTGTCGCAGGCTGTGTCCGGTATTTGCGTGACTGCTCCCGTGACCGAGTTGGTGAGTGTCTTGATACTCGCTGTGTGTGTGGAGAAGAGAGCGAGTTGCGCCCAGACCTCCGCCTGACTGAGATAAGGTTTCTTCTGCAGCAACATAGCTGCCGCAGCCGCCACATGCGGCGCAGCCATCGAAGTGCCGGACATGTAGGAGTAGTTTACGTAACTGGGCTTTGGAATGAGGGGTTGGCCCTCTGAAACCATGTATTGCGGGTAGGTGGAGAAAATCTGCCCTGAGTTATCCGCTTTGCCCCCCCAGCTTGGCCCGCCATCACCACCGGGCGCGGCCAGAGTAATGTGCGGGCCGGTTGTTGAATAAGCGGCAAGTGCGCCAGCAGGCCCATGAGCACCAACGGCCGCAATGCCCGGAAGAACAACTGGCCAATTCCGCGCTGGGCCTGCGTTGTTGCCCATGGAAGCAACGCAAACAACGCCTTTAAACGCAGTATTCGGAAATACGGTTCGATCGACATTCTGAGTTTGGGCGAATAATATAGCGTTCGTCATCGCAAAAGTCGCAGCAGTTGCGCCAAAGCTCATGTTGATAACACGGCAGCCATTGGTGGCAGCAAACTGGATCCCTAAGACAGCGCTGGCTTCCGTGCCGCCGAGCCTGTTCATGATTTTTATAGGGTAAATAATAGAGCCCGGTGCCGCTCCGGCCACGCCTTTTGCGTTGCTCGTTCTGGCGGCAATGATGCCGGCGACGTGAGTGCCGTGACCAACATCATCATTTGGAGCATTTGTTGCGAAAATATAGGGTGGGTTACTGGATGACCCTGCCGGCAAAGCGGGAATTATGGTCATAGCACGGTAAATAGAACCTACGCTAGGCACTAGTGGGCCAGTCGGAACGGCCAGCAACTCAGGATGCGCCATTAGATCAATGCCTGTATCAATAACCGCCACCTTCACCCCGCTGCCCACGCCGGTGGTCACATAACTCGACGCACCCTGAAAATCAGCGCCCACCGTGGCAGTGCCCCCGATGGTTCCAGGTTTCAAACCCCATTGCAGCGAGTAATACGGGTCGTTGGGGATGCCTTTCCAATACAGCAGATTGTTGGGGCCAGAGGCTGGTGACCAACCAGAAGCGCGCATCTGCTGACAGAAGCTCAACACGTCTTTTCTCTCGTTAAACTTGACCAGTGCCGTTTGTTCGTTCAAAAACTGAATCTTGCTGGGATCCGCGCCGTATCGCGCGAGGATAGACTTCGCGGTGATCAAGGTTGTTCCTGGCTTGAAACCGACGATGGCTTGGCCCGTGGCGAACGCGTTACCGTTCTCGTCGAAGTCGTATCCTGCTTGCATGGCGCACGGCATGGCCAGCGCGCAGAAGCCAGCCAGCAGAGACATCCTGATGCTCCGTGTGAACACTGCTGATGAAAATCGCATGACAATCTCCACAATCTACTGTCGTCGTCTGCCTCGGCTACAAACCATGACCAGCTTCCGACGATTGCATACAATGCTCCCCGACAGAGTCACGGTCAATAGTTTTTCCATGCGCGCGACGGTTCAAGCGCGATCTCAAACCGCTCGAACCTCAAGAGGGAAAAGCAAGACAGGCGTCGCGCCTGTCCTGTGGTTGAGTTGTAACGGAAGCCTTTTTCTTCTTGCGGAACAGCATGATTGCAGTATGATATCATACTGATAACAAACTCAGGTGTGGTTGAAGGAAAGGAAAGTCCAGATGAATGCGGAGTCATTGACAGTAAACAAGGAACGGGAAGTGCAGGTGCTCAACGGCTGGCTCATGTTGCCAGTCGTCATCGCGTTGTTGTTGGGTGGCATCGGCATGATCGTTTGCTCGATTGTGCTGGGGGTCGAAAGAATGGGGCCGCCGGTGTGGAGCCTGTTCGTGCCGGGTGTGTTGCTGATCCCGACGACTATTATCATGTTCTGCGGCTTCTTCACGCTGCAGCCGAACGAGGCGCGGGTCTTGATCCTGTTCGGCGCATATCGCGGCACGGTGCGCGTCAGCGGTTTTCATTGGGGGAATCCCTTCTATTCCAACGGTGGCCAGCGGGGCGGCTTTGCCGCGCGGATGGCGGAGATGCAGACCCAGATCAACGCCGCCAAGGTTGGGACGGCGGCACCGCAGCCGAAGACCCCTTCGCGACACAAAATCTCGCTGCGCGCGCGCAATCTCAATGGCGACAGGCTCAAGGTTAACGACAAGCGCGGCAATCCCATCGAGATCGCAGCAGTGATCGTGTGGCGTGTGCGGGACACTGCGCAGGCGGCATTCGATGTGGACGACTACGAGAACTACGTGCGCATCCAGAGCGAGTCCGCGCTACGTCACTTGGCCAGCGCCTATGCCTACGATCACGGCGAAGATAACGAAGTGACGTTGCGCAGCGCCGTGGACGAAGTTTCACAGGCGTTGCGCGCGGAACTCCAGGAGCGGCTGGCGAAGGCGGGCGTGCAGGTGGATGAAGCGCGGCTGACGCATCTGGCCTACGCGCCGGAAATCGCGCAGGCGATGCTGCGCCGGCAACAGGCGGAGGCCGTGATTGCCGCGCGCCAGAAGATCGTGCATGGCGCTGTCAGCATGGTGGAAATGGCACTGCGCGAACTGGCCGAAAAACACGTCGTGCAACTGGATGACGAACGCAAGGCGGCGATGGTGAGCAACCTGATGGTCGTGCTCTGCGGCGAGTCCGAGGTGCATCCCGTCGTCAACACCGGCACGCTCTACAACTGATCGCTGAATGGAATCGCGAAAATCGTTTCTGTTGCGGATGGATCCCGCGCTCTGGGCCGAGTTGGAATCCTGGGCGCAGGATGAACTGCGCAGCGTCAACGGGCAGATCGAATACCTGCTGAAACAGGCCGTGGCGAAGCGAAAGGGGGGTGCGGGTAGTCAGGCGGCATCAGCCAAGACTTCGCCCTCGCGTTGATGAAGAGCGTGTAGTGTTGGGCGGTTGAATCGTTATTGCCGTTCGCTGGACTTCCCCATACTCTCCGGATTCATGAGCGACCAGACGATTTCTCTGCAACAACTCGGTGACGAGACGGCAAAGCAGTTCCAACAGCGCTACGGCCGCGCGCCGCGCTGGATTGCTGCCGCACCGGGGCGCGTGAACATCATCGGCGAGCACACTGATTACAACGACGGCTTCGTCTTCCCGATGGCCATCGAGCGTTACACGGTCATCGCAGCCGACCGGCCGGTCGGCGCGAGCCAGCAAATCACCTGGCACTGCGCTCGCACCAACCAGAGCGCCAGCTTTCCGCTCAGCAAGCCGGTTCCGAAGGGCGAGCCGAAACATTGGACCAACTACATCCGCGGCGTCTTCGAGGGATTCCAGCAACGCGGCGTGGACGCCGGCCCGCTCGACGCCCTGATGCTCTCGACCGTGCCGCTCGGCGGCGGCCTCTCCAGCAGCGCGGCGCTCGAAGTCGCCACGGCGACGTTGATCGAGACGGTTACCGGCCACAAGCTCGACCCGGTTGAGAAGGCATTGCTTTGCCAGAAGGCGGAGCACGACTACGCCGGCATGCCTTGCGGCATCATGGACCAGTTCATCTCCGCGCTTGGCCGGAAGGACCACCTGCTGCTGCTCGATTGCCGCTCGCGCAAGACCGAGTTGGTGCCGATGAATGATCCCGCCGTCGAGGTGCTCATCGTCAACACCAACGTGAAGCACGAACTGACCGGCGGTGGCTATGCCCAGCGCCGGAAGCAGTGCGAGGAAGCCGCTCGCATCCTCGGCGTGCCGTCACTCCGTGACGCCGACGCCGCGATGTTGGAGAACGCCCGCGCCAAGATGGACCCGACCGTGTTCCGCCGCGCGCGCCACGTCATCGGCGAAATCGAGCGCACGCCGGCCGCGGCACGAGCGATTCAGGCCGGCGACTGGCCGACGGCGGGGCGGCTCATGTATGCCAGCCACGCGGCGCTTCGTGACGACTACGAAGTCAGTTGCTCCGAACTCGACGCAGCGGTGGAAATCGCGCAGGAAATTGGCTCGGCGGGCGGTGTCATCGGTTCGCGCATGACCGGCGGCGGCTTTGGCGGCTGCACGGTGAGCTTGGTGAAGACAGCGGCCGTCGCCGACATCTCGCGGAAGATTGCCGAAGCCTACCGCAAGCGCACCGGCATTGAGGCGACGCTCTTCGTCTCCCGCCCGGGTGCAGGCGCGACGGTTGTGAAAGCGTAGCGCGCGGAAGCTGTTATGGCTTGCTGACGACTTTGCGCGGCGCGACCAACGCAGTGAGTTGCGGCACGTCGAACGCCTCCAGCAGGCCGAAGCAGAACATCTCCGGCTGCTTGTCCACCGTCCAATCCTTCTCGATGATCTCCTTCAAGCTTCCGAGCGCGCCTTGAAGCTCGATGCCGGCGACGGCTTTCTCTTCCAACGCGGCGGCGATGAGCGAGAACGTGCTGGAGCGCGGACCGCGGGCGGCGAGCGTCACCGGGCCGCTCTTGAGTTCGCGTTGCGACCAGCGGGCGATGGCGGCCAGTTGGCTGGCCTGCAAACCGAGCGGACGCTCGCCCACTCCCGCCACGAGCAACGCAAACAGATAATCCCGCGCCGCAATCCTCGACTCACCGAAATAGAACGGGTCCACCGCCAGCACGCGCTTGCCGGCTGCCAGCAGCCGCTCCACTTCGGCGGCAGCGCTCTTCCGGCCCCCGTCGGCGGTGAGAATCACCGTCTCCTTCGCCGCGCCGCGAGCCAATTCGACCGCGGGCACCGTCCAGATGCCGCCCAGCTTGAGTTTCCAGAACGTCGCCTTCACGCCGTTCTTCTCCTCGCCGCCAGCGCGCTCGGCGACGACCGCGTAGTCCTTGGCATGAACGACCTCGCGCAGTTTGGCGCGGCCGGTCTGTTGCCAGCGGTTCAATGCCGCCTTCGCCGTCGGGATTTCCGGATGACGCGGCAGATTCCGGCTCAACGCCCGCGCCAGCGTGTTGAAGTCCGCGTTGTCGGCGGGCAACTCGACGGCCAGCACCGTGTTGGTCTTCACCTCGGACTCGCTGGGAATATCCACCGGGTCAAACTTCGGGTCGCCGATGAAAAAATCGCCGACCATGCCGTAGAACGCCTCGCGGTTGTCCTTCTCAAAGTTGTGCGTGCCCGGCACGTAGTTGATGTGCGAGCGCAGCGCGGAGGTCTGGCCGTAGAGCGTGAAGATCGGCTGGGCCGCGTCCAGCAGCGGCGGCAACGCATGCGCGGCGGCGAAGCAGCACTGGTCCTTCGCGTTTTTGGTCAGCAGCGTCGGTCGTGGCGCGCGCATCGCCGTCAGGTGCGTGTAATCGGCCACGGTTGCCATGTCGCACGGCGTCTGTTCGGAATCGCCGAGGTCGGAGAGATGCCGCGCGCGCGTGCGGAAGCTGGAGTAGCCCGCCACCGGGTTGGAGAGCGTCACGCGCGTGTCGAGCGAGCTGATGAAGATGGTTTGCCAGCCGCCGCCCGACAAACCCGACACAGCCACGCGGCTCGCGTCGGCGTTCTCCAGCGACAACAGCACATCCAGCCCGCGTTTCATCGCCAGATAAAACGGCGCGATGCCGCTGGTGCCGCAAAGGTCGAGCTGGTTCATGCGCGCATGCGTGAAGCCCGGCGTGCGCAACTGGCCCATGCCGAACCATTCGACGTTGAGCGAAATCATGCCGCGCTTGGCGAGGTTGATGCAGCGAATCTGCTTGTAGGGCGCGGCCTTGCCGTTGCCGTCGTGGCCGTTGACGGCGAGCATCACGGGCACCTTGCCGGAGAGATTGTCCGGCACATAAAGCAGCGCCGGTATCCACAACCCCGGCAGTGCCTCGTAGCGCAGCTTCCGGATCTTGTAGCCCGGCCCGCCCTCGATGGTGTTGAACCATTCCACCTTCGTCTTCGCGTCGCGCCATGCCGCCGCCTCGCCGCGAAACACCACGCGCTCGAACATCCCGCGCCGCAACCGGTCGGCGATCTTCTGCCATTCCGCCGCGGACTTCACCGTTGGCATCCGCGGCACGCGCACCTCCGTGAACGCCTGCACTTCGGCCATCGGGACATTCGTGCCGATGATCGGGTGCTGAAGGAGCGACTGGAGACCCGACGGCGTATTGGCCGCGAAGGCGAGCGTTGCACAGGTGAGGGAGAGGGAGATCAGGAGGCAAGAGCGTGTTTTCATGGCGAGGCGGATTCTTACAGCGATGTCTCGCCGGATGGAAGCTTCGATTTTCTGGTTGGTCAACGGCGAACAAGTTCGCAAGCTTTAGGTAAGTCCTTTATGCTTGATTCACGGCCAGCGCCCCGTAATATCACCACGATTCTCCACCCAGTTGCACTCGGGTTTCTTTGTGTCGTTGGAGTGCAACTTGCATCCTTCGGGTGCATATTCGGCTTCTGTTATAAAGACATGACACATCGTTCGCCGCCAAGCTTGAGCACGCGGTTGCTGCTAATCGCGCTGGCCGCCATCCTTCCCGTGCAGGTTCTCTCTTCTTGCGGAAAGGCTGACATTCTCACCGCAAGCTTGGCAACTGTGCTGGCGCTAATAATCGCCTGGTTTGGCTATAAACAGTTTATTCTGAGACCGCTGAACGCGCTGGTGAAAGCCGCACGCCAAGCAGCCAGTGCAGCCACACATATGCGGGTCGAGCCAGCGCTAAAAATCGCGGAATTCGCACAACTGGCTGCGGCCATCAATGGAATGGCGGCGGCGGTGCGTGATCGCTCGGGCAAACGACGGGCAAGCGAGCAGCGTTACAAGCAACTGGTGGACAGCCTGCCTGAGGCTCTGTTAGTGCAGCAAACGGACAGGATCGTGCTGGCCAACCCGACTGCCATGAATCTGCTTGGCGCGGCATCGGTGACACAACTGACAGACAAGTCCATTATGGAGATGGTTCACCCGGATCATCACGAGGCATTCACGCAACACATCGCGCAGTTAAGTAAAGGTGACTTGCTTCCACCGCTGGAGGGGAAGTTCTTGCGGCTCGACGGCACGGCAGTTGATGTAGAGGTGACGGCAGCTGTTCTCGGGTATCAAGACAAACCGGCGGTGCAGTTCATCGCGCGGGATATCACCTTTCGCAAACAGGCTGAACAACAGATGCGCGAGCTTTCGCTGCGATTGTTGAAAGCGCAAGACGAAGAGCGGAGACGGATTGCCCGCGATCTGCATGACTCGACCGCTCAGGAACTGGCCGCGATGATGACCGGCTTGGGCATCATTGAGGACGCCATAGTCGGAACTGATGGGCCGATACGCCAGCATTTCGCTGAATGCCGCCAGCTTGCCGAGCATTGCGCGACGCAGATCCGAACAACCTCTTATTTGCTGCATCCTCCTTTGCTGGACGAAATGGGGTTGGCCGCTGCCTTGAAGCACCACGCGGAGGGCTTTTCCAAGCGCAGTGATATCGAAGTCACATTGGACCTGCCGACCAGCATGGGCCGATTTCCTCTGGAGATTGAATTAGCGCTATTCCGTGTCGTGCAGGAAAGTCTCAGCAACACTCAACGGCACTCAGGCAGCAGCACGGCCACAATCAGGCTATTGCATGATGCCGAAAATACTGTGCTGGAAGTTCAGGACCGAGGCCGTGGTCTGCCTTTTGCAGTAGGTGACAGCACACAACTGCCCATAGACCGGCTGGGGGTGGGCATTGTCGGCATGCAAGAACGTTTGCGGCATTTGGGTGGACGATTGAGCGTCATCTCCAATGACCAAGGGACTACCGTGCGAGCAATATTGCCGCGGAGCGGGATATAGCTATGAAGCGATTACGTATTCTTCTCGCAGATGATCATCATATTACCCTCGCGGGTTTGCGGACGGTTCTACAGTCGCAGCCGGGCTGGACGATCTGTGGCGAGGCAAACACCGGATGTGAAGCGATCGAGAAAGCTCGGCATCTAAAGCCCGATGTGGTGGTGATGGATTTCAGCATGCCTGAGATGGATGGATTGGAAGCGACTCGTCGGATTCGGGAACTGCTGCCCAACACAGAGGTGCTGTTCCTTACGATGCACGAATCCGGGACTTTGGCAGAAGAAGCATTGGGCGCCGGCGCACGCGGTTTCGTATTGAAAACAGAAGTGAACCGTCTGTTGGTTGCGTCCGTGAGGAAATTGGCAGAGCATAAACTGTCTTACACTGCGAAAGCGGCGGATATGGTTTTGGAGGCCGTCAGACAACACGGCTCCACAAGCGCATCCGCCAAGGCAATGGATCCATCGTTGACACCGCGGCAGTGCGAAGTCGTCCGGCTGATCGCAGGTGGAAAAACCACCAAGGAGATTGCCGCGACGTTGAACATCAGCATCAAAACGGCCGATGTGCACAGAAACAACATCATGCGAAAACTGAACCTGCATAATGCCGCCGAACTGGTTCACTACGCCATCCGCACAAAGCTGGTAAACCCCTGAGCGGTGCCAGCCAGCGGCGACGGGGTCACACTCCGCAAACGTTGGTTCTGGGTTCGTCATCCCCTGTGAGGCGTGGGAAACCCCCTACAGCGAACTCCTTATTGTCAGTATAAGGTATCTACCCGATAGACATCTTCGATAGATACTTGGTATTGAACCGGGCAACAGTTGCGAGACAAGAGGTTCGGCAGTGAGGAAGCGAATACTAAGCACTGGGATGACAGAAGCAGCGGCGCATGACCGTTGTTGTTTTCAATGTGCAGCCTCATCTCGTTTTGGTTCAGTGTCATTCCAGAGTCTCGGGAGGCCGTTCGACGTTGAGGGGCGGTCTTTTCGTTTCAGCAACAATCAACAGGAGGTCCGCTCATGAACTCGTCCCTTCGCGTAAAATTGGCTATCGTGGCTGCGCTTTGTTTTCTTCCGCTGTCTGTATTGCAGGCGGAAGAATATTGCAACGGCACGCCCTATGACCCGAACACACAGGGTTGTTGCGCCGGCACGATTTACGACCTGAGCACACAAGGCTGTTGTAGCGGCTTTCTATATGATCTCAGCACCCAAGAATGTTGTAGC
>JBAYFL010000045.1:0-32895 GCA_041667205.1 Verrucomicrobiia bacterium
AGCCGGCCAGTGTCCTTGACCGTGGCGTGGCGGAAGCCCAGCGCAGCCAGGTTGAGCGAGGCCACGAAGGCGTCAAGGAAGCGGACGGGATGTTCGGGGACGACGTAGTCGTCGAGCGATTCGGGCAACAGGAGGGTCTGGTGGCGGTCGAAACCGGCGCGGGAGGTGGAGCGGCCTCCGGACGCGATGTTGTTAGTAATGTGAGCCGGTCGCGCCCGGAGCCCGCAATCCACCCGTTGCGTCATTCCGCTGTGCCATCGAACAAAGCAGGCAGAAATGCCTGCGCCACGAGCGTTCAGCTCCCACCGTAGGACTTGCGGTATTTGACCTTCTCTTCGGGCGGCGGGCCGGCGGGCGCGGGTGGGGCGGGTGGGGCGGCGGGTTGCTCGGCGGCGGGTGATGGCGCCGGAGTTGGCGGCTGTGGCGCTGGGGCGACAGGTTGCGCGGCTTCGGGCGCGGACGACGGCGCTTCGGCGCCGGCTTTGCGGGCGACCTCGACGAAGATGATGTGAAGTTGGTCGAGACTGCTCTTGATGATCTGGTCTTCGTGCGCGTTGCGGTTGCCGGTGGTCTTGGCCTCCAACATGCCGAGCATGTCCACAAAGGCGGCGGCGGCTTCGAGATCGGGCGGCGGCGGTTGCTGGCCCTCGGGAGCGAGTTTGCCCATCGCGAGCAGGGCATTGGTGGAGATCATCCGCACGAGCATGTAGAACAGCTCGGTGTCGTGCTGCTCAGCCATCGGGTCTTGTTGTTGGACTTCGGGCATAATTCCTTTCCTGTTTCTACTTTGGCCGCACGATGGCGATGACAGCGGCGTTGCCGAAATACTTGTGCGCAACGCGCTGGATGTCGGCAGCGGTCACGGCGTCGTATCGCTTCTCGTAATCCTTGTAGAACTTGTAACCGAGTCCGTATAGCTCGTCGAGGGCGATCTCGCCGGCAAGCTCGGCGTTGGACTGGAAGGCGATCTTTTTCTCGCTGATCAACTTGGCCTTGGCGCGGGCCATCTCGTCGGCAGAAAGACCGGCCTCGCGGACCTTGCCGATCTCCTTGATTAGCTCCGCCTCGGCGAGTTTGGCCTTCGCCGGGTCGGTGCCGATGTAGAAAAGGAAGTAACCAGGATCGAGCCCGACGAGCTGGCTGGAGCCGGTGTAGTAGCAGAGCGCCAACTCGTCGCGCAGCCGCCGGAACAGCGGCGAACTGAGGCCGCTGAGTCCTTCCTGGATCACGTCCAGCACGAAACGGTCGGCGCTGGAAACGGTCACGCCTTGGTAGCCGATGAAGATCACCGCCTGCTCGCGCGGCGCGATTTCCTCCGTGCGCACGACGCTCGTCAACAGGGCGGCGGGCGGGTTCTTCGGCAACACGTCGCCGACGCGGCTCCGATTCAGTTTGCCGAATGTTTTCTCAACGGCCTTGCGCACATCGTCGGCCTTCACGTTGCCGCAGACGGCCAGCACCATGTTGCCCGGCACGACGAGCCGGGCGTGGTGAGCGGCGAGGTCCGCGCGCGTGAGCTTCGCGACACTGGTCTCAGTGCCGTTGCTGGTCATGTGGTAGGGGTGCGCGCCAAAGAGCGCGCGGCGCATCAGCTTCGACGCCATCGCAGTTGGCTTTTCCTTCTCGCTCTTGATCGCGCCAAGCTGGATTTGTTTTTCCCGGGTGACGGCTTCCTCGGGAAACGCCGGGTGGAGCCAGACGTCGGCAAGCACGTCGAGCGCTTTGGCGAAGTCCGCATTCAGGGCCTCAACGGTGACGCCAAAGCTGTTGTTGCCGCCGCTGGCGCTGATGGAGCCGCCGCCGCTCTCGATCTCGTCGGCAATCTGTTCGGTGGTGCGCGAGCTGGTGCCTTTGAGCAGCAGCCGCGACATCAACGCGGTGACGCCGTTGTTCGCTTCGGTCTCCGCCAACAAGCCTCCTTTGCAGGTGGCGTAAAAACTCACGAACGGCAGCCGGCGATCCTCACGCACGAGCAACCGCAGACCGTTGGGCAGCTCGAACCGCTTTACCTCGATCTCGCCGCGCTCAGCCTTCGCGCGGGTGAGTTTGCCGAGCGTGCCGGGCGGGTTGACGCTGACAACGGAGAGGTTGTCATCGCGGAGATACTTGCGAGCCACCTGCTGGAGGTCGGCGGCGGTGATCTTGGCGACACGCTCCAGATAGCGGCGCGTGAACTCCAGATCGCCGGCTACGGTTTCGTTCACGCCGATGTCGGACGCCTGACCGGCCATCGTCTTGAGACTGGCGAACTGGGCGGCAAGCGCCAGCTTCTTGGCTTTGTCCAACTCGCTGGCCGAGACCGGCTTGGCCGTGAGCTTCGCGATCTCCGCCAGCGCCTCCTTCTCCGTCGCGGCGCGTTTGCCTGGTTCGAGCGTGGTCGCCACAAGGAACAGCCCCGGATAGTTTGGCGTATAGGACGAAGCGCTGACCGACTGGACCAGAGCTTTGCGGTCACGGAGCTGCTGGTAGAGGCGCGAGCTTTTACCGTGGCCGGCGATATAGGCCAGCAGGTCGAGCGCGACTGCGTCGGGATGCCGCGCGTCGCAGATGTGCCAAGCGAAGCAGAGGCGAGAAAGGTTGATGGGACGCTCCTCGTGCGCCTCGCGGCGGCCAAGTTGCGCCGGCTCTTCTGGAATGTAAACCGGAGCGACGGCACATCGCTGGAAGGACTTGAAGGTTTCGCGCACGCGCGCCTCGACCTTCGTCGCATCGAAGTCGCCAACGACGACAAAGACCATGTTGTCGGGCGAGTAACGCGACTTGTAGTAGCGGTAGGCGTCCTCGCGCGTCAGGCGGCGGTAGATTTCTTCATAGCCGATGATCGGGTGGCGATATGGATGCGTGGTGTAGGCGGTATTCCAAAGCAACAGCGACGTCATGCGGTCGGGGTCATCACGGTTCATCGCCAGCTCGCGGAGGATCACCTGCTGCTCTTTCTTGTATTCGTCCTCCGGCAGCGTCGAGTGCATGATCGAGTCGGCGATCACGTCAATCGCCGTGTCGAGACCGCTGGTGGTGCCGGGCTTGCTGCCGTCCACAGGAATGTCAATCTGATACACCGTCCGCTCGTAGCTGGTGTAGGCGTTCATGTGGCCGCCCTTGTCGGCTACCTCCTGCGCGATCTGGCCGACACCGCGTTTCTCGGTGCCCTTGAACAGCATGTGTTCCAGGATGTGCGAGAGGCCCGCACCCATCTGCGAGCCTTCGTGAATGCTGCCGGTCTTCACCCACATCTGCACGCTGGCCACCGGCGCGCTGTGGTCCTCGCGCAACAACACGATCATCCCGTCGTCGAGCACGGCGCGGCGCACGGAGCCGCCGTCGAGCGCGCTCAAGTCGAGTTTCAGGTCTTTGGCGTTGGCAGTCATGGCGGTCATGGTAAAAAGCAGGCCGAGAAGACAGAGCGTATGTTTCATGGGTGATTGGACAACGGAACCTCGCCAAACGTTAGCGGGCAGGCGCTAAACCGTTTCCTTTGGCTTCTCTTTGTGCGCCGACGGCCGCGGTTTGTGCGCGGCGGGTTTCTTCGACGGCAGGAATGGCTTTACGAACATGTCATCAAAGTGGTAGCCGCCGCTGAAATCTTCCTTGCTGTCCTTCTCGGTTTTGCCAAGCAGGCCGGCGTTGATCATGTTGAACACAAGCTCGCCGAAATCTTCGCACCGCGTGATGCCCCAGTATTCCAACACTGTCTTCGCAAGCGGGCCGTATTGCTGGAGCGCGAACTGGCCGATGCCCTGCACGAGTTCCTGCCCGGTCACGTGACGCTCCTTGACCGGCCCGTGCGACGGTTTCTTGAACATCTTCAGCGAGAAATCCAACGCCTCGCGGATGAAGTAGTAAGCGTCCTCCGCATAGCGCGAATCCTCCGCGCGGATTTTTTCAATCGCTTCAGCGAAACTTAGTTTTTGCATGGCTACTTCTTTTGTGACTGCAAGTTGCTGCTCTCGGCGGCAACCGGCTGCGGTTGTGCGCGGCTCTCACGCCAATACTTTACCGCCGCGCCCAACGCCAGCACTAATGCTGCGGCGATCACCACAGCGCGTTCTTTCGGCGTCAGACTGAAACAACCTTTGATGTAATCCCACTCCGGGCGACTCATCAGCGCCTTCGCGTTTCGCGCGGGCGACGAACACCGTCACGCCGCGACAATATTGACTAACTTGTCAGGCACCACAACCACTTTGCGCACCGTCTTGCCGGTCGTGTGCTGCCGGACCTTGTCGTTGGCCAGTGCAACTTTCTCCAGTTCGGCCTGGCTCAGGCCGGGGGCGACTTTGACACGGTCGCGTAGCTTGCCGTTCACTTGGAATACAACCTCGACTTCCTTCGCCACCAGCAACGCCGGATCGTAGGCTGGCCACGGAGCGTAAGCAACCGACTCTTGATGACCGAGCAATTGCCAAAGCTGCTCGCCGAGGTGCGGCGCGAACGGTGCCACCAGCAGCAAGAATGATTCTGCCATTCGCTTCGGGAACGGCTGGCCGGCCGCGATGCCGCGCATGACTTCGTTCACACACTCCATCATCCGCGAGATGGCGGTGTTGAAACCCATCGCATCCAGATCGTCCGTCACCGCCTTGATCGTCGCGTGGAGCAGCTTCAGTTGCTCCGTAGTTGGCTCCACATCGCGGATTGCCGGCGAGAGTTTCACCGACGCGAGCGCCTGCTCCGCCGGCGTGCCCGCCGCCACCGCCTGCTCGAATTCCTCCATCGAGTTCTCGTCCACGAACAGCCGCCACACGCGGCCGAGGAAACGGTGCACGCCCTGGATGCCCTCGGTGCTCCATGGCTTCGTGTCCGCCAGCGGCCCCATGAACATCTCGTAGAGCCGCATCGAATCCGCGCCGAACTCGCGCACGACCTCGTCGGGGTTGATGACATTACCGCGGCTCTTGGACATCTTCTGGCCGTCCTCGCCGAGGATCATGCCCTGGTTGACGAGCTTTAAGAACGGCTCCGGCGTCGAAACGTGGCCGAGGTCGAACAACACCTTGTGCCAGAACCGCGCGTAAAGCAGGTGCAGCACCGCATGCTCCGCGCCGCCGACGTAGAGGTCCACCGGCATCCAGTATTTTTCCTTGTCCTTCGCGACAAACGCCTGCGGGTTCTTCGGGTCAATGAACCGCAGGTAATACCAGCACGAGCCGGCCCATTGCGGCATCGTGTTGGTCTCGCGCATGGCCGGCCCGCCGCACGTCGGGCAGGTTGCCTTCAACCATTCCGTCGCCTTCGCCAGCGGCGGCTCGCCACTGGCCGGCGGCGTGTAATCCTTCATCTCCGGCAGCGTCAGCGGCAACGCCGTCTCCGGCAGCGGCACCACGCCGCACTGCGTGCAATGCACCACGGGAATCGGCTCGCCCCAGTAGCGTTGGCGTGAGAACAACCAGTCGCGGAGCTTGTAGTTGATCGCCTTCTTGCCAAGGCCGCGCTCTTCCAGCCAGGCGGTGATCTTCCGCTTCGCTTCCGGCGTCGGCAGGTAGTCAATAACTGGAGAGTTGAATGCGATTCCGTCGCCCGTAAACACTTCTCCTTCTGTCCATGTGCCGATCACTTCTGTGCCAGCAGCGTTTGTCACCATACGAGTAATCTTGCTGGGTTCGCCCCGGACAATCTCACGCATTTCCATTCCAGACATTCCGGCTTCTGCGACCACGTATCGAATCGGCAACCCAAACTTCTTCGCAAATTCGAAGTCGCGTTCGTCATGGGCCGGCACGGCCATGATCGCGCCGGTGCCATAGCTGATCATCACGTAATCGGCGATCCAGATCGGAATCTTCTCGCCGTTGACCGGATTGACCGCAAAAGCGCCGGTGAAAACGCCGGTCTTTTCCTTCGCGAGATCGGTGCGGTCGAGTTCGCTCTTCTTCGACGCCGCTTCGCGGTAAGCGTTCACCGCCGCGCGCTGCGCATCGGTCGTCACCTTCTCGACGAGCGGATGCTCCGGCGCGAGCACCATATAGGTCGCGCCGAAGAGCGTGTCGGGGCGCGTGGTAAAGACAGTGATTTGAGATTCGGAACTTGAAATCTGAAATACAACCTCCGCTCCCTCGCTGCGGCCGATCCAGTTCCGCTGCATCTCCTTGATGGATTCGGTCCAGTCCACCAGCTTCAAGTCTTCGAGCAACCGGTCGGCGTAGGCGGTGATTTTCAGCAGCCACTGCCGCATGGGCCGGCGCACGACGTTGGTGTGGCCTTTGCGGTCGCACTTGCCGTCCTTGACCTCTTCGTTCGCGAGCACGGCTTTGCAACCTTCGCACCACCAGACCGGCACTTCGCGCTCGTAGGCGAGACCTTTTTTGAAGATCTGCAAGAAAATCCACTGCGTCCACTTGAAGTATTCCGGGTCGGTCGTGTCCACCTCGCGATCCCAGTCGTAGGAGAAGCCGAGCATCTGGATCTGCCGCTTGAACGTGGCGATGTTCTTTGCCGTCGTCTGGGCCGGATGCGTGCCGGTCTCGATGGCGTATTGCTCGGCGGGCAGGCCGAACGCGTCCCAGCCCATCGGATGGAGGACGTTGAAGCCGCGCATCCGCTTGTAGCGCGCGAGGATGTCCGTGGCGGTGTAGCCTTCCGGGTGGCCGACGTGCAGGCCCGCGCCGCTCGGATACGGGAACATGTCGAGAATGTAGAACTTCGGCTTCGCGCCGCCGTCGTTGGCGCGGAAGGTTTTGTTCGACTCCCAGTGGCCCTGCCACTTCGGCTCGATGAGGTCGAACGGGTATTGTTTGCGCGTCGTTGCCATAACAGAAATAGGCGCGAACTATATCGGCAGCGACCGGAGCGGCGCAAGCTTCCAGCTTGCGGTTTCAGGTTTACTTAGCAGAGAGCGATGCCGACTGTGACTGGGGGAGGTTCTTCGGCAGGATCACGAAGAAGACGGTGCCGCTCTCCTGGCTGCTGGTGAAACCCGCCTTGCCCTTGAGATACCGTTCCGTCAGCAGCTTGACACTGTAGGTGCCCAAGCCGCGCTCCGATCCTTTGGTGGAGAAGGACCGGTTAAAGACTTGTAGCTGCACGCCGGTCGGCATGAACGCCGTGTTGTGGACCCAGAATCGGATGGCGTCTCCCTCTTCAGTGCAGCCAGCGGTCACCGTTTGGCCGGGTTGCGATGCTTCGAGGGCGTTTTTGATCAGATTTCCAACCACCCGCCGCAACAAGCGCAGATCGGTCGTCATGTCCAGCGAAACGGACGCCGGCTTGATGCACAAACCGCGATTCTCGGCGACGGGATGCTCTGCGTAAAGCTGGAGCGCCTTCTTCAGGACTTCCAGAGAGTTCAAAGGCTGCAGATCCACCGGGAGTTCGTTGCTTTCAGCCGCGACAAGGTCTCTTTGTGCCATGATTTCTTCGAGCACGTGATGCACGCCGGCGCGGAGCAGTTCTACTTGTTCACGAATACTAGCTGGGGCGTGTTTATTGAGCAGCAAAGCCCGTCCTGCCAAGCCACTCGCGGAGTTGATGACGTCGTGGAAAAAAATCCGTTCCAGCGCCCGCCGCCTCTTTTCGTGGCTGATGTCGTTGATGGCCACCAACGAAAACATCTTGCCTTCGATCGCCAGCGGCGTGCCCGCGATCAGTAAGTCCAACGCCTCCTCTTCCGAACGGGAAACGCGAGTCATGCGGCATTCCTGACAGCCTTTTCTGCCGGCCAGACTGGCGACGATGGTCTTGTCCACGCCGCATTCCGCGCAGAACGAAGTCGTGCCACAGCCGCTGCGCTCATTGGAATGCATGCAGCCCAGCGCTTCGCCCGGCCGTTTGCCCAGAAGGTCTTTCAGTTCCGTGTCCGGCACCAATTTTTGCACGTTCTTGCTGGCGAAGACGATCTGTCGCTGCTGGTTCAGGATCAGGACGTAGTTCAAGACCGAATTGAGCAAGTCGGCAATCAACGGCTGCCGGGCCAGCATGGCGGCCTGGCGTAGGACCGTTTCCATTGGTGCTCGCTCGGCCGAGGCAAACTCAGTCACCAGTGGAATCGGTTGCGGCGGGATCATATGCTCCTCCGAGTGAAGGTTGTGCAGTCATTCACGCCATCTTTTAACCGGAACCGGGCGATTACTCAACAACCGAACCGCTTCCCGGCAACCGCGGCGGATGAACCTCAACCAATAACACACGGCCCATTTCGAAGGCACGAAAAGCCCCTTTTCCATGATCATGTCGCCACTTGCTTTTTCAAAGTGCCGAGGCATACTCACCGGCCAATGTCGCTGGGCCGCCGGTTGCGGTCGCGCAACGCAATATGCAGAAATTGAAACGTTTTTCATCGCGCAACGACGGCCTTCCTTCGTGGATCTGGCCGGTCGCGTTGGTCGCACTGGTTGTGGTCTTTTTCTGGCGGAGCTTCACTACCGACCAGCTTTTGATGTCCAACGACGCTTCGCTGGCCACATTGGTGAGGGTCAAGACGGTTTTGGCCGGCGGTTTCCTCAGCGGTTGGGAGCCTACCAATTGGTTGGGCACGGTTCTCAATTTTCCCGCCACACCGACATGGTTTTTGTTGTGTTTCATGCCGGCGGAGTTGTTCGCCCGAGTGATTTACGTGTTTCATGTCCTCGCGGTATCGCTACTGGCGTTCTACTGGCTGCGCCGGATGGAACTATGTGATTTCGCCGCGTTCTTCGGCAGTCTGGTGATGACGTTTGCCGGTTCGTATCTGACCTACATCCTGCCGGGACACATCGGCAAATTTGAGATGACCACTTTCGCGATATTGTCTTTATTGTGTCTGACGCGCGCTTTGCAGACGGCGCACTGGCTGGATTTTGCGTGGGGAGGCGTCGCGCTCGGTCTGGCGTTGCAGGGCGCGATTGACAGCGGCGCACTGGTGGCGTTGCTGCTCGCGGCATGGTTCCTGTTCAATGCGGGACGACGCTGGCTGGAGGTGGATGACCGGACACGACGGAACTGGGTTTTGGGATTCATGCTTCTCATGGGTCTGAGCGCGGCTTGCGCGTTGCCGATCGTGAGCAGCTTCTTGCGCGCCGGTCTGGTCACCAACGTCCCCGGAGGTGGCGAAGGTGACACCAGCGAACAGAACTGGCAATGGGCCACGCAATGGAGCTACCCGCCCGGCGAGGTGGTGGACCTTTTCGCGCCCGGCTATCACGGTTGGAAAACCCACGATCCGCGAGCGCCCTACTGGGGCGCGTTGGGCCGTAATCCGCAATTTGATCCGTATGTCACGCCTGCCGACCTGCTCAAGGCCGCCCGTGTCACCGATGCCGCCCAAGCCAGCCAGCTCCTGCAGTTCTGGAATTTCCGCTTCAACGGCGACTTTTACGGCACCGTTACGCTGCTGGCGGTCTTAATGGCGATTGCCGCTCTGTTCGCGCGCGAAGCCCAACCTGCGGACGCCGAACCCCGGAGCGATTGGCGTGACGCATGGCACCGTCGCCATGGCCCCACGATCGTTTTCTGGGTGGTGGTGGCGGTCGTGGTGTTACTGACCAGCTTCGGCCGGTATTTCCCGCCGCCGTTCCGACTGCTGCATTCGCTGCCGCTGTTCAGTTCGATGCGCAACCCGAACAAATTGCTGGTGCTGCTCACACCTGCGCTGGCGGCGCTGGCGGCCATCGGCATGGACCGGCTCTGGCGCGAAACGGAGCCGCCCGAGGCGGGTCGCAAAGCACGGAGCGCGAATCGGTGATGTCCATGAATCGGTTGACGAAATACTTTCTCGTGGCGCTGGCGGTGGTGCTCGGCATTTCGCTGCTTTGGATGGTTATCCTCGCGGCCAGCGTGGATAGTCGCACGCAGTTTTTCGCCAACGGCGGCTATGACATGTTTTTGCAGCCCGACCCCGCCACCGGTGAGAAGGCTTCCCAGATCATGGCTGCCCAGCCGGGCCGCGCCATGTTCCACTTCTTCGTGGTCGCGATGCTGGCGGGTGCAATGATGGTCAATCTGCTCTGGCTCAACGGCGCGGCCAAGCCATTACTGCGATGGGGATGCTGCGGCGGGCTGGCGTTGATCCTTTATGTCGAGCAGTGGTCGGCCACCAGTTATTTCTTCGATTACTACTCACCGGCCCAAGTCTATGCCGACAATCCCATCTTCCAGAAACTCCGCAGCAGTCCAGGCCGCCAGCGCTTGGCCATGCTCACGCGCGCCGGTTACTACAATACCTGGCTGAGCCTGCACCTGCCTTACTACGACATAGACACCATTGACATTCCCGCCGCATCGCGCCCGCCGGCCGACTACACGGCGTTTTTCGGTGTGGTGGATCGCGTGCCTCTGCGCAAATGGGAACTTTGCGCCACCCGCTACGCGCTCGGTCCGAAAGACCTCGGTCTGCAATTCTTCAAGGCGCAAAACGGTGAGGCGTTTTTCCGCGCCATCGTCGAACTCGATGTGCCGCAGTTGGGCCGTCCGACGCTGTTCGAGTATTCCCGCGCCTTGCCTCGCGCGCTGGTCTTGCACCGGTGGGAAGTCCTGGATGACCAAGACAAACTGCTGGCCCGGCTCGCGGATCCGAAGTTCGATCCGCATTCCACGGTGCTGCTCAATGCCGCGCCGCCGATCCAGCCCGACCCCGGCGCGCCGTCTTCGACCGCAGTGGACATCGTCAGCTTCAAATCAACGCGCGTCGAACTGAAGACCTTGCTGAAGTCGCCCGGCGTCCTGATGCTGAACGACCGTTACGACACCGGCTGGACCGTCACGGTGGACGGCGCCCCGGCGAAGATGCAACCCGGCAACTTCATCATGCGCGCCGTGCCGCTGCTGCCGGGCGAACGCCGTGTGGTCTTCGACTACAACATTCCAACCTCTATGTGGTGGCTCACATGGGGTGAGTGGATCGCCATTGCCCTCGGCTTGGTTGCCACCGCCGTCGGTGCGTTGCGGCGAAAGAAGTAATCCGTGAAGCGTCAAGCGTCCAACCGGCGACCCACACAATCCGTCTTGCTCCACACTCCACGCTCCATGCCCCATGCCCTCGTCACCGGTGGCGCCGGATTCATCGGTTCCAACCTGTGCGCCGAACTGCTCGTTCGCGGCTGGCGCGTGACAGCAGTGGACAACTTCCACCTCGGCCGGCCCGAATTCATCGCGCCGCTTCGAAAGAAGCCCGGCTTCAGATTCATCAATGCCGACCTGCTGGACCTGCCACGCGTGAAACGCCTCGTGTGCGGATGCGACGTTGTCTTCCACATGGCCGCCAACTCCGACATCAGCCGCGGCGCGCGCGAGACACAACTCGATCTCTCGCTCGGCACGCTCACCACCTGCAACGTCCTGGAAGCGATGCGGCTCGCTGGCGTGCGCGACATCGTCTTCGCCTCCACCAGCGCCGTTTATGGCCGCGCGCGCGTCAAGCCGACCCCGGAAGACTACGGCCCGCTGTTGCCCATCTCGCTCTACGGCGCCAGCAAACTCGCCGCTGAGGGTTTCATCACCGCCTTCTGCCACAACTTCGGCCTGCGCGCGTGGATCTACCGCTTCGCCAACATCGTCGGCCGTAACGGCACTCACGGCGCGCTATTTGACTTCATCGTCCGGCTCCGGAAAGATCCGCGCCGACTCCGCATCCTCGGCGACGGCCGTCAGGCGAAGCCCTACTTGCACGTCAGCGAGTGCGTCGGCGGCATGATCCACGGTTACGAGCACGCCCGCGATGAAGTGAACTACTTCAACCTTGCTCCTCGCGGCGGTGCGACGACGGTGAAATTTATCGCTGACGCCACGGTTCGCGCGCTGGGTCTCAAGCGCGTGAGGTTCGACTTCACCGGCGGCGAGCAGGGCTGGCGCGGCGACGTGCCGCAGGTCCGCCTTGATGCCAGCAAGTTTGCCCGCCTTGGGTGGCGCGCGACGTTATCCAGCGATGAAGCCGTCGAGCGCGCCGCGGGCGAACTGGCCGGCCAGCTTTGACGATGCGCGATGGCTCGCGTGCAGGCTCTCGGAATCTCCAAAATTATTTTGACGCGTTGGCGGTGTTTTGATTAACTGCGCGCCGTTGTTTCGGAGTTTGTCGTGCGAGTTTTGAGTGGGTCGTGCAAGTCACGGAGCGCCGGCGCCGAAAGACAGGAACCGAGCTTCGTGATTTTTTTGTTTATGCGGTCCGCCGGGCGAGCCGGCAAGTGAACTTGGTAGGAAGGAGATTTAAGTTTCATGGCTACTGGCAAAGTAAAGTGGTTTGACAATAAGAAAGGCTACGGGTTTATCGAGATTCAGGGCGGGCCGGACGTTTTTGTGCATCACACGAACATTGTCGGGCAGGGTTTCAAGACCCTCAACGAAGGCGATGCGGTGTCGTTCGAGCAGATCAACACCGACAAAGGCCCGAAAGCCCAGAACGTGCAGAAGGTGTAACCAACTTTGTGCGTAACTGCCCCCTCGTCGCGCAAGCGGCGAGGGGGTTTCGTTTTTCCGGGCCGTGCGGAAAACAAACCCGTTCCGCGCGACCGCGATGCGACGTTGACAGGGCCGACGGTTGTTTCTAGGCTCCGCACTATGAGCGGCGTGTTCATCAGCTTTGAAGGCGGCGAGGGGTGCGGCAAGAGCACCCAAATCCGTCGGCTCGCCAAGCGGTTGGAGGCGATGGGCCGCAATGTGGTCCAGACGCGCGAACCCGGCGGCACCGATCTCGGCGAGGCCATCCGTCATCTGCTCAAACACAGTCCTGCCGGCCACGGCATGTGCGCGGAGTCGGAGATGTTGTTATTCTCCGCCGCGCGCGCTGAATTGGTGCGCAAGGTGATCCGGCCGGCGTTGGCGGAGGGCGCGGTAGTGTTGTCGGACCGGTTTCTGGATTCCACGACAGTGTATCAGGGAATCGTCCGCGGCCTTGATCCTAGACTCGTCGCTTCAGCGCATTACATGGCGGTGGGCAATTGCGTGCCGCAAATGACGCTGCTCCTCGTGCTGCCGGTGGCCGAAGGACGGCGGCGAATGATGCGGCGCGTGCGGCCGGTCGGCGGCGAGGAGGACCGGTTCGAGACGGAGTCGGACGAGTTTCATGGAAAAGTTTTGTTGGGCTTCCTGCAACTGGCCAAGTCGGAGCCGAAGCGCTTCAAGGTGGTGGACGCGCGCCGCTCTATTGCCGACGTGGAGGCCGCCGTCTGGGAGTATGTGAAGCATGTCATTTAAGCAACTGGCTGCCTCACAACCCGCCGTCGCCGCAGTGTTCCAGCGCAGCATCGCCAACAACCGGCTCGCGCACGCCTATCTCTTCGCCGGCGACGCGCTGGAGGACATGGAACTGGCCGCGCGCGAACTAGCCAAGGCCGTCAACTGCGAGTCGCCCACCAAGCAGGGTGGCTGCGACCACTGCGATTCCTGCAAGAAGATTGACGCCACGACGACGCCCGGCGGACAGCATCCCGACGTGCAGTGGATCCGCCCGGAGTCGAAGTCGCGGGTCATTGTGATTGACCAAACTCGCGACTTGGAGCACTCGCTCCGACTCAAGCCGACGATGGGCCGGATGAAAGTCGGCGTCATCGTCGAAGCCGACCGGCTCAATTCAAACGCCGCCAACTCGTTTTTGAAAACGCTGGAAGAGCCGCCGGACCGTTCGCTGCTGTTGCTGCTGTCGGCGGCGCCGGGGAAATTGCTCGAAACGATCCAGTCGCGATGCCAGCGGATTCAGTTTGGCGCGGCGGCGGCGCGCGAGCCGGAAACGGTGCACGCGCCGCTGGTGGATGGCTTGCTGGCGTTGCTCGGCGGCGGCGGCTCGGTGCTGAAGTCGTATAAGTTGTTCGACACGGTCCGTGTCTATCTTGACGCCGAGAAGAAACGGATCGAGGCACAGGTCGAGCAAACGGCACAACTCGACCGTTACCGCGAGACCGCCGACCCGAAGTGGTTGGAGGAGAAGGAAGATGAGATGGAAGCGCAGAAATCGGCCGAATACCGGCGGCGGCGCGCGACGGTGGTGGCGACGCTGGAATGGCTGCTGCGGGACGTGCTCGTCTGCATCGAAGGCGGAGATCCGGCGCTGGTGTTCCACCGCGACCGCGGCGACGCGCTGCGGAAGCTGGCGGCGGCGCAATCACGCGAGCGGGCGCTGGCGAACCTTGAAACCATCGAGACGCTACAAGACCAGTTGGAGCGCAACGTCAACGAGGCGCTGGCGCTGGAGGTGGCGATGCTGCGGCTCAGCGGCCTGACCGCGCCGTCCGCGGCAGTATCCAGTGTTCAGTAATCAGTATTCAGTCGGCGCTGGTTTCCCGATAACTGATTACTGGTTACTGAATACTGATGACTGAACACTGACCCATGGCATCGCGACTCATCAACACCGCCCTCTGGCTGCTGGTCTTCCTGTTGCCGGTGAAGTTCGGTGGTCTTGTCCTTTTGCCGGATCGCCCGGCGAGCCTCGCCGACTGGTGCCTCTCCCGCTGGCCGCTGGAACTCGCCGTCGTTGCCGCCTTCGCCTGGGCCGCCGCAGCCATCGTTGCGGCGTGGCGTCAACGCGCCGTCTCGTTCGGCGGCTGGGCGTGGCTGCCGCTGATCTGGTTCGCGGCACAATGGCTCTCGGCGAGCGTGAGTCCGTGGCCGGCGCGTGCGTGGTCGGTGGCGGCGTTCTTCAGCGTGGCGGCGGTTTTCTTTTTCATCGGCTGGTGGCCGGCGGAAAACGAGCGGCGTTACCGGTCGGTGCTCGGCGCGCTCGCGGCGGCGACGGCGGTGGTCTGTGCGGTGGCGCTCCATCAACACTTCGGCGGATTTGAGGAAGCGCTGCGCTACGCGCGGGAGCACCCGGAGAGCGTGCCGCCGGAGGTCCGCGCCCATCTCGCCGCGGTGGAAGGCAAGCTGGCGCAAGGCCGCGTCTTCGGGACGCTCTTCTACTCCAACGCGCTGGCCGGCTATCTCATCCTAGTCGCCGCGCCGGCGTGTTGCTGGCTCTGGCGGTTGTTGCGCGAGCGGATGGAAGGCGGCGAGCGGGCCGTGCGAGCGGCGAGCGCTGCGCTGACGGTGGCGTTCGCGGCGTTGGCGCTGTGGTGCCTGCTGCTGACGCGCTCGAAGGGCGGCTTTGCAATGCTGGCGTTGGCGCTGGCCGGAGGGCTGGCGTTGTGCGGGCGCGTGAACTGGCGCTGGCGCGCCGGCGCGCTGGCGGCGTTGCTGGCGGTCGGCGCGGTGTTCTTCGGCGCACAAGGCGCGCGGCGCGGCGCAGAGACGCTGGAGGCGCGCGGCGATTATTGGCGGGCGGGCGTGACGATGATTGCGGAGCAGCCATGGCTCGGCGGTGGACCGGGCACATTTGGCAAACGCTACGTCGAGCGCCGCCGGCCGGACGCGGAACCGACACTGCTGGCGCACAACAACTTCTTGCAGCAATGGACCGATTCTGGTGTCGCCGGTTTCGCCAGTTTCACGGCGTTGTGGATCGGCGCGTTGTGGCGCGGCGCGCGACGGTTGCGGGGGCCATTCGACCCGCTGACGTGGGCGACATGGGTTGGCCTCGCGGCGTGGACGGGGCACAGCTTGGTGGATTTCGATCTCTATGTCGCGGCGGTGGCGTGGCCGGCGTTCCTGATGGCGGGATGGATGTTGCGCGACGGCCCGGCAGCGGACGCGGTTGAGTCTGAGAAGCGAAAACCGGTTTGAAGCGGACGATTAACTGGAGCCGCCGGGGAATTCCACCTTGTCCAGTTCCATCCAGACGCTGCCGATGAACACTTCGGCCTTTGCCCGGAGCAACAACCGGTCGTTGTCGTCGGAGAACCACGCGAAAGCTTCCTTGAATCGCTTCGACGGCACCAGTTCGAGTTTGTCGTTCACCTCGCGCGCCCGCAGCAGCACTTTGATGGTGTTCCGACATTTGCCGGCGACATCCAGCTTCTCCTTGCCAACGATCTTGAGTTCCGTGAGGTAGGCCGACGTATCCGGGATCGTCAGGCACCGATACGTCTCGCCGACGCGCAGGGGTTGGCTGCGCAGCCACATCAACGCCGTGGGCATGTCGAGGAGGTTCGGAAAATCCAATCGCTTCGGGTTGGGCGTCTCATCGCTCCGGGTCGTGCGTGTCTGGGTCACGCCGTTGGCATCAAAGTCGAGGCGAAGTTTGACGGTCTTGTTGTGAAACACCTCGGTAACGACGTGGCTCACCGGCTTCAGCGTGTCGGGCTTCCAGAGCGCCGCGCTGTCTGCGTCCATGCGCCACAATCCTCGCACCACGCCGACGGTGCCGCCTTTCACGTCAAGCCGCAGCAACTCGTTGGTCCGGGAAAGCTCTGCCGTCGCCGCGGCCGCCGTAAACACACTCCAACCGAAACTGTAGCTCGCGCGCATCGGACGCAACGCCGGAAACGATCCCGGCTGCGGCGGCGGAAGTTCCTTTTGCCAGTCCGCCGCGCACGCTGACACGGCGAGGAATGCGATGAGGATGGCGACAGACGCTTTCATAATCTTTTGCAGGCGGACAAGACGAGTTTTCAACCACGCCACGGATGCTGCCACGGCGCGCGGTAGGCGCGCTTGAGCAGATTGGCGGCGGCGGCGTTGCCGACGATCTGCTCGGCGGCGGCGTCCCACGTAATCTTCGCGCCGGTGTCGTAGGCGATCATCGCCAGCTTCACGGTGGCGGTGGATTGATATGCGTCCTCGATCTGGCAGCATGGCTGTTTCCGGCTCCGCACCGCGCCGAGGAAGTCGGCCATGTGCAGCGTGCCGGCGTCGGACTTGGCTTCGTTGACTTTTTGCTCCCTGCCTTTGCCGCGCGGGATGACGATCCACTTGGCGTCGGTGACGAAGACCGTTTCCTTCTCGCCATAAAAGAAGATGCCGTTGGAAACTTCCGGCGCGTGTTCCGCTGCGCCCCAGATGCGGTGTCGCCAAGTGACGGGGCATTTCCCAAACTCGAAGTGCGCGGTCAGCACGTCGGGCGTGGTGATCTTGTCCTTGAAGTAGTAGATGCCGCCAGCGGCGGTGACAGTGCGCGGCGTCGTTTCACTGAGAATCCAGCGCGTGGCGTCAATCAGGTGGATGCCCCAGTCCACGAGGTGGCCGTGGCCGCTGGTCCTTTCCAACCGCCACGCGAAGTGGCCCACCTGCGGGCTGTAGGGAATCTTCGGCCCCGGTCCACACCAGAGGTCCCAGTCCAACGACGCGGGCGGCGCCTGCGGCGTGGGGTCTTTGAGGCCGGCCGTGTAATGGATTTGCGCCTCGGCGCAAATGATGCGGCCGGCGTTGCCTTCCTGAAGATACTTGCGCGCCTCGACGACCGCGGCGGCGTGGCGTCGCTGGAAACCAATCTGCACGATCCGCCCGCTCTTCTTTGCTGCGTCCACCATCGCGCGGCCTTCGCGGATGTCGTAGGCCAGCGGCTTTTCGCAGTAGATGTCGAGACCCTTCTCCAACGCGGCGATGAACTGCAATGCGTGCCAGTGCGGCGGCGTGGCGATGATCACGACCTCCAGACCGGGCGTCTTCAGCAGGTCTTCGTAGAGCTTGAACGTCTGCGGGCGTTTGCCCTGAAGCTTCTCGATCTCGTCGGCGCTTTTGGCGAGGTGCTCGCTGTCCACGTCGCACAACGCGATGACCTCGACGCCGCCAACCTTCAACGCGGCCTTGGCGTCCACCATGCCATACCAGCCGCAGCCGATGACGCCGACTTTGAGTTTCTTCCCGTCCGTCGCGCTTCCCGCCGCGCGACCGATGATGGAAGTGAGAGCGACAGCTCCCGCCGCCGTGCTGAGGAATGTCCGACGATTGATCTTGTCCATGACGCTTGCCTTTCGTTGGCTGACGCCGCCGTTTGTGCCAAATCGCGCCCGTGAGGTCGAGCCTTTCAGTGAATCACCGGCCACCCCCCTCCAGAAGCTTTCGGGAGTTCCGGGAGTTTCCGGTTGTCACGCCGGGGGGTGGTCGCTATATTGCCGCCCGCATTTTGAGCCGCCGGTGACGGTGGCGTGCATGGGCGGTCGTGGCGGAATGGCAGACGCGCTAGGCTCAGGACCTAGTGGCCGCAAGGCCGTGGAGGTTCAATTCCTCTCGACCGCACCATTTGCTGAAAGTTTTGAGGGAGGAGAAAAAGATGGAAAACGATTCTAAGAGGCCAACAGGCGGGAAACGCATTGGTGTCGGCCGTCCGATCAAAAAAACAGGGCCCGCGCCTTTGCCGCCGGAGGCCTGTGCGCGCGTGAGCGCGGCTGCGGCTGCGGCCGGAGCCGTGAAATCGGCGGTCATGCCAGCGCCTGTAGCGCCGGCCAAACCGCCGCCGCCCGCCCCGGCGCCCGCGGCGAAACCTGCGCCGCCGGTCATGGTGAGGCCGGTGCCGCCCGCGCCGAAGATTGCACCACCCACCGTCGTGCCCGTGTCGGCACGGAAGGTGGAGATGAGCTTCGACGCGCCGTTCGCGAAGTTTGTCAACATCGCCGGCGATTTCAATGCCTGGGAAATGACGACGCTCGCGTTGCGCAAGAGCGACAGCGTTTGGAAGATCACGCTGGAACTGAAGCCGGGAACCTACCAATACAAGTTCCTGGCGGACGGCGAATGGGTGAACGACCCCAACAATGTGCGCACCGTGCCGAATCAGTTTGGATCGCTCAATAACGTCTTGGAAGTAAGCTGAGCCGGATCGGGAGACCCCAAAACAATATGCGCATTGCCATTTGCGCGTGGGAGTCGCTGCACTCGATCGCGGTCGGCGGCCTCGCGGTTCACGTGACGGAGCTGGCCGCCGGCCTCGAACGCGCCGGCCACGAAGTCCATGTTTTCACCCGCCGCGGGCCGCTGCAACACGCCTACGAGCGCATCTACGGCGTCCACTATCACCGCGTCGCGCACGCACTGCATCAGGATTTCGTCGCGGAAATCCTCGACATGAACCGCGCGCTGATCAATGCGGTCTGGCAGACGGAGGATTATCTGCACGTCGAGTTCGACGTGGTTCACTGCCACGACTGGCTCACCGCGCCGGCGGGCGAGTGGGCCAAGAAAGGCCGTGGGCGGCGGTTTGTGCTGACGATGCATTCCACCGATTACGGCCGGAACGGAAACAACTTCTACGAAGGTCGCAGCCGGCAGATTCGCGACCTGGAGTGGCGCGCCAGCTACGAGGCGGCGAAAATCATCACCGTTTCCGGCGCGCTGCGCGACGAGATGGCGTGGATTTACCAGGTGCCGCGCGAGAAAATGTCCATCATTTACAACGGCGTCAGCTACCACCACTTCGACGGGCCGTTTGACCCAGGACCGCTCAAGATGCAGATCGGCATCGGGCCGTGGGAGCCGATGGTGCTTTTCAGCGGGCGCATGACGCAGCAGAAGGGGCCGGACATTTTGATGGAGACGCTGCCGGAACTGCGCGGCGCGAACCCCAAGGCGCGCTACGTGTTCATGGGCGACGGCGACATGCGCTGGCGGCTGCAGCAGCGGGCGAAAGAGTTGCGCGTGGATGACATCTGCCGCTTCGTCGGGCATCGCACGGGCGGCGGGTTGGTGGAAATGTTCCAGGCTGCCGACGTCGTGGCGGTGCCGAGCCGCAACGAGCCGTTCGGGCTGGTGATCCTCGAAGCGTGGAGCGCCGGCAAGCCCGTCGTCGCCACGAACCACGGCGGCCCGAATGAGTTTGTCTGGCACGGTGTCACCGGCCTGAAAACCGTGCCGAAAGTGCCGGAACTGACCGGCTCGATGGCGGAGTTGTTGAGCGACTGGGACCGCGCGCGATGGATGGGCCAAAACGGCCGTGCCGCCGTGGAACGCGGGTTCACCTGGGACCGCATCGCCGCCGAGACGCTGAACGTCTATCGTGGTTAGATCGTGGCGCAAGCTTCCAGCTTGCGGTGGATCATGGACTCGCAAGCTGAAAGCTTGCGCCACCATGCGGAAATTCCACTGGCTTGCGCCAAGCGAATCCATCTAGAGTCACGCCCCAAACATGAATCGCGACCACTTGAGCGGCGTGCTCTGGACCATCGCCTCGACGGTGATGTTCAGCCTGATGACGCTCTTCGCGCGGCTGGCCCACGACGTGGCCGGGCTGGACGCGTGGAAAACAGTGGAAATCCGCTGCCTTTTCAGCATGGCGGCGGTGCTGGTGCTGAGCACGTTGACGCGCCGTCCGCTGCGGTTTGTGAACCGCTCCTGGCTTGTGTCGCGCGGTCTCTTCGGCGCGCTGGCGGTGGTGCTTTTTTTCTTCGCCATCAACATCATCGGCGTGGCGAAGGCGACGATTCTGATTTACACCTGCCCGATGTGGGCCGGCCTGCTCTCGCCGATGCTGCTCGGCGACCGCATCGGCAAGGGACTCTGGGCGAGTGTGATCGTCGTGTTCGTCGGCCTCTACCTCATCATCGTGCCGCCCGGTGATTTCACCGGCATCAGTTGGTTTGACCTGCTGGCGCTCAGCGGCGGGTTGCTCTCCGGCATCGCCGTCCTCTCGGTGAAGAAACTGCGCGAGACCGACTCGACAGTGGCGATTCTCTTTTCGCAGGCGTTCTTCGGCTGGCTCATCGTGGGCGTGCCTGCGGCGCGCGAAGGCTACGCGATCTCGCCGACGGGCTGGGCATTGCTGATCGCGCTGAGCGTGTTCGCCGTGGCGGGCCAGATGCAGATGACTTACGCCTACAAACACGTCGGCGGCACTGAGGGCGCGCTGCTCGGCACGTTGACGCCGGTGTTCAACGTTTTCATCGGCCTGTTCATGTTCAACGAGAAGGTCGGTGTGCGCGGGCTGATCGGCTGCGTGATCGTGCTGGCGGGTTGCATCTACGCCGCGTTGCCGCCGCGCGTGCCGGCTGCGCTGGCCGAGGCGGAGGCAAGCGACCGCTTGACGTGACGAAACCCAACGGGCAGAAGAATGAACCGAGTGAAGAAATGCGAATTCAGTTCTTGCCGGGCAACGTTTACCAAGAACCTTGCCGCCGGCTTGCTTTTGGCGGTTCTATTTGTGGCGACGCCCGGACGTGCCATCGTCTTCTATTCCACAGGCGACCAGAACTACAACACCACCGCTCCCACCGGCGGGCTCGCCGACAGCGGTTGGCAGTTCGAAGGCTACTGGGCCAGTTGCATGGGCACGGCCATCGCATCGAACTTTTTCATCACCGCAAAGCACGTCGGAGGCAGCATCGGCGGCGAGTTCGTGCTGAACGGCACCAGCTACACCACCACGGCTGTCTATAACGATCCCACTAGCGATCTTGCCATCTGGAAGGTGGATACCACTTTCTCCGCTTGGGCGCCGCTCTACACCACACATAGCGAAGTCGGCTCGTCGCTGGTTGTGTTCGGCGCTGGCTACGGGCGCGGCACGGAAGTGTGGGCGGATGGCGAACCGAAAGGCTGGCAGTGGGGTGGCACTGCAACGAAACGATGGGGCGAGAACGTCGTGACGGGAACAACGAACTACCAGGGTTCCACGCTGCTTTATGCTGACTTCAATGCCACTAACAGTGTCAACGAAGCCACACTAGCGATCTCTGACTCCGGTGGAGGCGTTTTCATCCAGCAAAACTCCGTCTGGTCGCTCGCCGGCGTCAACTACGCCGTGGACGGCCCGTTCAACACCACCAACACCGGCTCCGGTTTCAGCGCCGCCATCTTCGACGCGGGCGGCCTTTACTACACCAACGACGTCACCAAGACATGGGACTACATCACACCACAAGCCACCGACATTCCGGCCAGCTTCTACGCCACCAGCGTCTCCGCGCGTCAAGGCTGGATCATGGGCATCATTGTTCCCGAGCCGGCCGCCTCGCTGCTCATGACCATCGGTGCGGGCGGCTTGTTCCTGACTACCCGACGCCGCGCGAGACGACCAAATGTGGCTCATTCTCGTCGTGAAACTCATTGATTCGACACTCAACCCTCCAGTCCATCCCCATGAAAACAACTCATTCCTCATCCATCCTCGGCTTCCTCGCTCTCCCGCTGGCGTTGTGCGCGCTGCCTCCAGCCACGCTCGCTTGGGGGCCGCACGGGGAAATCACCCGCGCAGCGCAGGAGGTGCTGCCGGAACGCGAGAAAGACGCGGCGTATTTCGGCGCCGAGTGGCGCAGGCTTCAGGACTACTCCTTTATGCCCGACTGGCGCAACTCGGTCCGCGACGACTTCTTCCCCAACGACTTCCTCCTCTGGCCCGGCGTGCGCGCACACATCCAGCACATGATGCCGGAGGTGGCAGCCGCTTACGCGCCGTATTTCCACCGCGCATTGCAGGCGCTCCGCACCGAAACGCCGCCCAACGCCGCCCGCTGGGTCGGCAGCCTCATCCACTATGTCGAGGACAGTGGCGCGCCCTGCCACGCCAAACCCATCAAAGGCGAGATGCACAAGCGCCTCGAAAACTGGCTGGACGGGAAGGCCGTCAGCATCACGGGCTACCAGCCGCAGTTGCTCGGCAAGGACGATGACTCGGCGCTGCGCGGCCTACTCGCTCGCATGAAACGCCTAGTCGCCTTCTCCAAAGAACGTGCTGAAAACATCTACGCCAAGGTCGAAGCCCTCCAACAACGCGAGGATCAGCCGGTCATCCTCGAATGCGCCGACGAATCCGCCCGTGCCGTTGCGGACGTGCTTCACACGCTGTTCACGATCGCCCTCAAGCTGCCGTCGTCGCCATCGCTCGCGGGCCGCGTGACGTGGCCCGCCAACGTGCCGCTCCCGAAGCAGCCGGCCAAGGTCATGTTGCTCGGCACCGGTTACTCCACGCTCACCGACACCAACGGCGCGTGGTCGTTCCAGAACCTGCCCGCCAAGAACCAGCGCGTCGCCATCGAGCGCTACGGTGCCGGCACCGCCATCGTCAAGGCCGCTGATTGCGCCTCCGCCACGCTGCCGCCCGCCAACCCGCCCAGCAACCTCGTGCGCAACGGCGATCTCAAACTACGCTGGCTCGCCAGCAACGCGCCCGATTTCTGGAACCCCATCCCGGCCTCGCAGAAGCTCAAAGGTTGGGAAAGCGACAGCATCCGCGTCCGCTCCAACGTCGTCTATCACGTCGGCGTCGCCGACCCGCAGCCCGGCGTCCGTTACGGCGTGCGCTGGCGTTCCTCGACCAGTTCCACAAAGACCCTTTCCACCAACGTCATCTGGTCCACCGACATCGCCGAGCGCGAACTCCCCGCCGCCTCCTACGCCGCCACGGCGCAGCTTCTCGTGCTGACCGACCAGCCGCTCACCAACGCCGTCCGCCGCGTCTGGCTCGTGCCGGCGCAATAACATCTGGGTGAACAAGGATGTCAGCCGAGAAGATAATGAGGACCGAGATTACACCCCCTGATTTCTTCCGGCTCAGCATCCGCCCGTGGAGGTTGGTCATAGCGGCGGGCACAATTGCCGCCGCTACAGAAACGAAAACTGCTTGCCCATGCCGAGCCGCAGAGCAGGCAAACAGGCAAGGAAACCAACATCAATCTTCGCGGAAAGCGGCGGCGGGCGGAGGGGACGCGGGAGAGGGAAGTCGGCAGCCTTTCTCAAAAAAACATTCTCGTCATCTGGTTGGGAGGAAAGACGCATCAAACTTGATGCCGATAACTGCAAATCCTACCATTTCTCTACAGCAGTAGATTTAAGGATATTGCTGAGAGTATTTGTTCGGCTCTTGATCTCGCCGGGTCGCGTCAACTCTACCTTGCCATCACAATCAACGGCAATAGTAACAACCTTAGCATCTTTAACTATCTCAATCGCCCTGGCCAATTGCTCTTTGAAATGAGGCTCATCGAAAATATCTGGTGGGAGTAAGTTCATGAATAGCCAACAGTGGGTTGTTGCATGCCACCGCAACACATCGCAGATTAGCAAATCCTTGAGATAAGACTGCACAGCCGTCACATTGTTCGTTCGGGAAATTCTTTGATAAAGGCTCGTGTGAGATAGTATAGCGCTCACCATTTCCCCTTTGCTGGCGTCAAGCCCGCCTTTGATGTAAGCCAAAACAACGGCTGAGCACACCAACGACAACAACACAACGATCCGACCAATGCGTTTAATAACTTCCTTCGTCATGAAGCCTCTTTCGCTCTGACATCTCTCGCGGCGACTATACAGTTTTCGTCGTGCACTGACACCTGCAAACGCTCCAGCACCGACGATCTGCCTTCACCGGGCAGGGGCTGGGGCTTTCTGGATGGCGAAGAGGCGGTTCATGGTGGCGACGTAGAGGACGCCGTTGGCGGCGACGGGGGAGGCGCTCATCGGGCTGCCCATGTCTATGGTGGCGAGGAGTTTTTTCTCGCGGGTGGCGGCCAGGATCACAAACTCGCCGCGGCGCGTGCCGATGTAGAGTTTGCCGTCGGCCACCAGCGGGGAGGCCCAGATGTCGCTCTTGGTTTCGTGGGTCCAGCAGGGGCGGCCGGTGGCGGCGTCCACGCAGTGGATGGTCTTGCCGCAGTCGGTGATGAAGACGAGGCCGTCGTGCACGGCCGGGGTGGAAGAGGTGTGGTTGCGCAGCGGGTAGGACCAGAGCGCGCCGCTGCGGGTGATGTCGCCGGTCTTGGTGGCGTCAATACACTTGAGCCACGCCTGGCGTTTGCCCCACCACATGTCGCCGCCGCCGGCCACATAGACGCGGCCGTCGTGGAAGACGGGCATGCCATAGACGTTGACGGGGCTTTGCTCGCGGTTGCGGAGGTAGTCGTGGATGTTTTCCTTCGGCCCGGCCGGGTCGCAGTCGAACCACCAGACTTTCTTGAGCTTCGCCACGTCAGAGCCGGCGTTCTTCAAGGTCTCGAAGGCGTAAACGACGCCGTTGCCGCCGGCGAAGAAGACGAGCGGGCGGCCGTTGACCTCGCCAAGCGCGGGCGACGACCAGGTGCAGTGGAAGATGTTCGGCCCGATGTGTTCGTCGTCGCGCGCCACGAGCAGGCCGGTGGGTTTGTCCAGAACGATGAGGCTCGGTGCGTCGGGCGAGGCGATGCCCTTGTGGGTGTCGTCCACGCCGTTGGAGGTGTTGACGTAGAGGAAGCGCTCGTGTTGCAGGATGGAGGCGTGGGCGGAGTCGTGCTGGCGCACGCCGCAGTCCTGGACCATGTCGAACAGCCAGAGGATGTCGGCGTCGGTCGCGCCCGGCTTCAGCGGCGGCTGGCCGGAGGGAACCATGTGCCAGCCTTCTTTTTGGAACGGGCCGTCGTTGCCGTTGGTCAGGCCGTTGAGGTCGAGGCACATCACCTCGCCGCGGTTGCTGACGATGTAAACGTGGTCGCCCTCGACGGTGGCGGTCGAGCAGGTGCCGGCCTTGGGCCAGTCCCAGTAAACGCTCGTGGTGATCTTCGGGACGGCGAGCTGCCAGCAGAACTTCCCGTCCTTTTCGTCGAAGCACATAAGCACGCCGCGGTCGCCCTGGTTGCGCGGGTCGCGCGGGTCTTCGTTGTTGGTGCCGATGAGGACTTTGCCGCGCGCGACGACGGGCGTGGAGTGCGTGGAGGTGCCGAGCGCGACGGACCACTTGATGTTCTGGCCGGTCTTGGGGTCGAAGCTGTCCGGGAGATTCTTTTCCTCGGAGACCATGTTGCGCGAGTAACGCTCGCCCCATTGCGGCTGGTCGGCGGCGCGAGCGACGGCGACGATGGACGCGCAGAGCGCTGCGTGAACGGCCAGTCTTTTCCAGCGATTGGTTTGCTTCGTCATCGCTTTGGGTCTTCCAGTTTCCGCCGCCACGGCGGCGCGTCAGTCCGACTCGCCTGAGAGTTCGATCATCGCTCGCTGAACTTCGAGGCGGCATTTCTCAACTGTGGCGTCGTCGGCGTCGCGCGGGATGATGATGGGTTTGCCAACGTGCGCGGTGCAGCGGGCGAATGGCAAAGGAATGATGGTGCGGTCCCAGCTCTTGAGACGTATGCACGGCTCGACGACCGCGCTCAGGGGCAGGATCGGCAGGCCGGTCACCATCGCGAGCTTCACCATGCCGGCTTGGGCGACATAAATCGGGCCGCGCGGGCCATCGGGCGTAATGCAGACGCTGTAGCCGTCCATGGCCAGCCGCGTGAGTTCCAGAAACCCCTGGTTCGCGCGCCGGCTGGTGGAGCCGCGCACGGGGACGAAGCCATACCGTCGCACGACGCCGGCGGCGTAGTTACCGTCGCGGCTGGCGCTGGCCAGCGCCGCGAGCGGCTTGCGGCCGACGAAGTGGAGATAGAGGTTGGGCATCAGGAGGATCCGGTTGTGCCAGAAAGCGAAGATGTAGTTCTTCTCCATGCTGGCCGAAACCAGCCCGCTATCGTCAGTCAGCCGGTAGCGCAGTGTGAAGCCGATCACGCGCAGCAGGATATAAAGAATCCAATCAACCATGTGTCGAAAGAGGCTAGACGTTGTGCGGGGACTGTCAAAGGAGAAATGCAGAACAGGCAGGGGAGTGTTGAGAAACCCATCGTTCCATTATGGCATTACTACTTTTTCGCCGGGCCGTCGCGCCACGGATTTGCCGATTTCGGCGGCGTCTTGCCCCGCCACGGGTTCGTTGGTTTCGCCGTCGCCTCGCCTTGCCACGGACTTGTCGGCTTCGACGGCAGCGCAGTGACAGCACCTGTCAGGTAAATGAGAGTCACCACCGCATAAATCAACCAACTCCAGTTGACCAGCATCGGGTCCAGCCGATAGCTGGTGGCGAGCCAGAGCATGCCCATCGCCAACAGCGTGCCGGGCGTTGTGGCGTGGGCGGCGAGGTTGAAACCGCGAACAAAACCGACTTCACGCGTCGGCGAGGCCAGCGCCGCCAGCAGTAGCGCGCCGATCAACGCGTGAACAAGACGTGTTACGAAAAACCAAAGGAACGCCACGGCGTAAACGGCCATGCACATCAACAGCCACCACGAATCCATGAACGCGATCATTTCGAGCCGTTGCGCGTCCACCGCCAGTCCCGGCGGCCACGCTGTCCGGATCGTGTGACCGAAGATGTCGAGATCGGCGCCACGCTGTCGCAACGTCACCGCCGCGTCGTAGCGGCGCTCGGGCGCGGGCGGTTCCGTGTCCACCGCCACGCGCACCAGCAACATGCCGTGCGTGCCGTCGTCGTAGAGGATCACCGGCGTATCGGGTGTGACGGCGAGACGGCCGTCGCTGAGCACGAAGCCGGTGGTTTGCTTTGCCGCTGCGCGTAACATCGGCACGATCTGCGAGCCGAAGAAAAGCGTCACCGCCAACGCGCAGACGAGGCCGAGCAGGCCGAGATAGCCCACCGACCGCCCAAAGCGACCGTTGGCCACGCGCGGATAGAAACCAAAACTCGCGCAGCTCCAAAACAACGACGCCGTTCGGGAAGGTTCAGAGGACATATTTCGAAGAATCCGTGGCCGGGCTTGCAAGCCCCGACGCGGTGCGGATAATAGCGACCGTGCATCAACCGCGTCAATGGCTGCTTGTCGGCATCAATCTGGCCGCGCGACTCGTCGCGTGGCTCTCCTTCGGACTTTGTTTCTGCGTCGAGCGTCGTGGCATGCGCAACCTGCCGCGCACCGGCGGCGTGCTGGTCATCAGCAACCACATCTCGTGGTTCGACCCGCCGCTGCTGAACATTGCGCTCCGCCGCATCCCGCACTGGCTGGCGATGATGGAGCTGTTCCAAAGCAAGTTCACGCATTGGTTCTTCACCCGGGCGGGCGTCATCCCGATTGACCGCAGCCAGCCCGGCAGCGAGCCGCTCAAAGAGGCCATCCGCCGATTGCGCGCCGGCCACGTGGTCGTGCTCTTTCCCGAGGGCGGCATCCAGGACGGGCCGCGCTCTGTGCTCGGCGGCGATCCTGTCATCAAGGAAGGTGCCGCGCTCATCGCGCTGAAGGCGGGCGTGGCGATCGTGCCGGCAATCATCGAGGGCGCGCGACAGAGTTACGTCGGGCGAAACTGGTTTTTCCGCCGCTGCGCCATACGCCTCACGCTGGGTGAGCCGTTCCGCATCGCGGGCGCGACAGATCGCGCGGCGGTGCACGCGCTGATGCGGGAGAAGCTGCTTGCGCTGGCCGCAGAGGTGAAATCGCAATCAAATTGATAAAAGCAAATCTTCTCCTCGGCCTGATCCTTTTCGCGAGTTGGCCGACGGCACTGGCTCAAGTCGCTCTGGAACCGGGTGATCTCTACTTTCGCGTTGCAGGCCGGCCGGCTTTTGTTTTTGGCCGCAACCCTACGGGAACTCGGCCCGAACACTTCGAAGAGCTATTGCGGCCCGCCGCGGAGTCGGGAGAGAAGATCGTGCGCATCCGCGCGGCAGTGACTGCACGACGATTTCTTTACCGCCATTTGAAGATGCCATCGCGCTGGAGGCGACGGCAGGCGCGCGCACGGCGCCGGCCAGCCGGTGATGCCAGCCGCAGTTGTAACATTCTTGTAACTGGACTGTCGCAAAATCGTCGGAGTTCCGTTACAAGCTATCCCGCATGGCAGAAACCATACTGATCGTTGACGACGAGCGGGATGTGACGGACCTGCTCGTGTATCATCTGCAACGCGCGGGCTATAAGACCCTCACGGCGCACGACGGCGCGGTGGCGCTTCAAAAGGCGCGCGATCATCTGCCGGCGCTGGTCGTGCTGGACTTGATGCTGCCCGAAGTCGAGGGGACCGAGGTTTGCAAACGCCTCAAGGCCGATCCGAAGAGCGCGCACATTCCCATCCTCATGTTGACAGCCAAGGCGGAGGAACTGGACCGCGTGCTCGGCTTGGAACTTGGCGCGGACGATTACGTGACCAAGCCGTTCAGCCCGCGCGAGGTGGTGTTGCGGGTCAAATCCATCCTGCGACGCGCGCAAGGCGAGGCAGAGCCGGTTGAGGTGGTGAAGTTTGGCGATATCGTGGTGGATCGGGCCAAACATGAGGTGACGGTGAAACACAAGCCGGTGGAACTGACCGCCACGGAATTCAAACTGCTCGTCACATTGATGGAGCGACGCGGTCGCGTGCAGTCGCGCGACCGGCTGCTGAATGACGTGTGGGACTACGAAGGCGACGTGGACACGCGCACAGTGGACACGCACATGCGGCGGCTGCGCGAAAAGCTCGGCAAGGCGGCCGATTGCATTGAGACGGTTCGCGGCGTCGGCTATCGCTTCACGGAAATCGCTTGAAGCTTACGCTCCAATGGAGATGGTTCGGCGGGTTGGCGGCCCTGTGGCTGGCGCTGCTGACTGTCATCTACGCGAGCCTCAATCTGACGTTGCCGTCGTATTTGGTTGACCGGATTCGCGCCGACTTGGAACGCGACGCCCGGTGTGCCCGGCAGTGTTTCTTGGAACAATTCACGAGCGGTCATCCTTCCAGAGACACCATCAACAGCGTGGCCCATGCTTTGGCGCGGGAAACCGGCCTGCGCGTATCGGTGATCGGCGCGGACGGCACAATGCTCGGCGAATCCGAGAAACCCGCCGGCGAGATTCAACAGATCGAGAACCATTACGAACGGCCCGAAGTGCAGGAGGCCATACGCGACGGCGTGGGCAGCGGCCGGCGTCACAGCAAGACGATCGGGGTGGATCTGCTTTACGTGGCGGTGGCGGTGAGGCTGGCGAATGCCCCGGGCGACAGCAAACCGCTCGGCTTTGTTCGCGTGGCGTTACCGCTGCATGAGATCGCGCGGACCACGGCGCACGTGCATAGCGTCGTGGTGACGGCGACGCTGATGGTCGGTCTGGCGGCGATTCCGTTCTTGTTCTGGATGGCGCGGCGGGTAACGACGCCGATTCAGCAAATGCGCGCGATGGCCGGCAGTGTGGCGCGCGCGGATTTCTCCAAGCGTGTGACAGCGCGGCCGGGCGGCGAACTGGGTGAATTGGTGGCGAGCTTGAACGACATGGCGGCGCAGCTCCAAGCCCGCATGCGCGAACTCAACGACGAGAAGGCCGGACTGAGCGCGATTCTTTCCAGCATGACCGAGGGCGTGCTGGTGATGGACGCGGGCGGGAAGATCCGGCTGGCGAACGAGGCGTTGCGGCAGCCGCTGGACATCAGCGAGGAGGCCATCGGCAAGACCGCGCTGGAGGTTTTTCGCAACGTGCCGCTTCAGGAGATTGTCGCGGAAACGGCCCAGACCGGCCGTATTTCCAGTCGCGAACTGACGTTCCTGAGTCCTGTGGAGCGGGTGTTTCTGGTGAACGCCGCGCGGCTGCACGTGCGCGATGGCGTTTCGGCGGGCGTGGTCGTTGTCTTCCACGACATCACCCGGCTGAAGCAGCTCGAAAACCTCCGCAAGGAATTCGTCGCCAACGTCAGCCACGAATTGCGCACGCCGCTTTCGATCATCAAGGGTTACGTCGAGACCTTGCTCGACCCGCACCCGCCCGACGAGGCGACGGCCAAACAGTTCCTGCAAACGATCCAGCGGCATTCGCGGAGGCTGGAGGCCCTTATCGGCGATCTGCTCACGGTTTCGGCGTTGGAATCGCAGCAAGCGCGATTGCAGTTGGAGCCTGTTTCGTTGCGCGAGCTTGCGGCGACGGCGGCCGAGGAACTAACGCGTCAGGCGCGCGAGAAGAACATGACAATCAGCGTCGAGATTCCGCCGGAGTTTTCGCGGACGCGCGCGGACGCGCAACGGTTGCATCAAGTATTCTTCAACCTTCTAGACAACGCCGTCAAATATGTCCCGGCTGGTGGACGGATTGCCGTCTCGGCGAAACTCATGGACAGTGAGATCGAAGTCTGCGTGGCGGACAATGGTCCAGGCATCGCGGCGGAGCACCTGCCGCGGGTCTTTGAGCGATTCTACCGGGTGGACAAGGGCCGAAGCCGCGAACTTGGCGGCACAGGTCTCGGCTTGTCCATCGTCAAACACATCGTTCAGGCGCACGGCGGCCGCGTGTGGGCCGAGAGCGAGGTTGGCAAAGGCAGCGCGTTCTACTTCACGTTACCGTGGCAATCGTCGTCGGTGGTTTGAGGCGATTGTGTCTGTCCAGTGATGGGTGTTATGTTTGGCGCAGAAATGAAAACAAGCTTCATCAAATCCATTGTATTTGCTGTTGTCGCCGCAGTGGCAGCGATGGGGTTCGCGGCGGAGTTGGGCGATCCGGCGCCGGCATTGCATGTGGCCGAATGGGTGAAAGGCCAGCCGGTGGACTTGGCGGCTGGTAAAGGGAAGAACATCTTCGTTGTGGAGTTCTGGGCCACGTGGTGCCCGCCGTGCCGCCAGAGCATTCCGCACCTGACCGAGTTGCAGAAGAAGTTCAAGGACAAGGGCGCGGTGTTTGTTGCCGTCAGCGACGAGCAGGCTCCTGTCGTCAAGGAGTTCGTTGGCAAGATGGGCGACAAGATGGATTACACGGTCGCGGTGGACAAGGAGCGCAAGACCGTCGCGGCGTATTTGGAAGCGTTCGGCGTCAGCGGCATCCCGCACGCTTTCATTGTGGACAAGGAAGGTCGGATCGTCTGGCAGGGGCACCCGATGGCGGACCTCGAAGTGGCGCTCACGCAAATTCTCGACGGAAAATACGACATCACCTCGGCCAAGAAACGGTTCCGTGCCCGCCAGTTGATGGAGGAGTTTTACGGTCTGGCTGGCAAGGATGAGAGCCGGGCGCGGCAGGATGAGTTGGTCAAGGAACTTCAGGCCCTCGAAAAAGAACTTGGCGGCCTCATGCCCGGCAAAAAGTTCGACGCCGACGAAATCCGGAAGACGGCCAGGTTCAACACGCTGCTGCGCGATTACCAATTGGCGATCTCCCAGAACAAGAACGCCGCGGAGCTTGAGAAGCTGGAGAAGCCGTTGCTGGAAGTGGCGCCAAAAGATTTCAATCCCGCCGAGTTCAAGGGCGGCGTGCAACTGCAAGGGATCTGGCAGAAATACATGCAGGCCGTTGTTGAAGGACGCGACGAAGCCAGGATCGCGGAACTGACGAAGCAACTCGAAGCCGTCAAAGTCAAAAGCCCGGTCATCTTGAACGAGCTTGCTTGGTCCTTGCTCGCGGACAAGCGGATCAAGAAGCCCGATTTGAAACTGGCGCTGAAGTTCGCGCAGACCGCCAGCGACGCGTGCGACGGCAAGGAGCCGGCGGTCCTCGACACGTTGGCCCGCGCCCTTTTCGTCAACGGCAAGCTCCAGGAAGCCATCGTCCAGCAGAAGAAAGCGGTGGAGCTTTCCACCGACAAGGAGATTCGTGAGGGGTTGGGGCAAACCCTCAGGGAATACGAAGCGAAAGCGGCCGGGAAATAAAGCCGGCTTGCACCGCTTTTGAGCGTTTGCAGTCTGTTGTTCGGCTTCAACCTCTCGACAATCGCAAGGATCTATCCGGAGAGCCTGCAACAAGCCGAACAGAACCATTGCGGCTGCCGAAAGTTCCTGCGACACGTCTGCAAAAGTGGAGCCGAAGATCGCCACCAGCGGCGCATGGTGAGCAACGCTACCAGCAACGATCCGTCGGGGGGGCGTAATTGTCGTTGACGGTTCAGGGCCGCGCACCGTTGCTGGCGATGGATGTTTGGGAGCATGCCTACTACCTCAAATACCAGAATCGCCGCGCCGATTACGTGGCCGCGTTCTACAATGTGATCAACTGGGACTTCGTCTCGGAGCGTTACGCGAAGCTGGCGAGCTAAGCGCCGGGTCGCGGCGCGGTTCAGGCCGGGTCAGTCGTCGAGAGCATGCCTTGGCGTTGGGCCATGGCGGCGAAGGCACCGCCTTTTTGCAGAAGCTCGGTGAAGGTGCCGTCCTCGACGATGCGTCCCTGCACGAGCACGATGATGCGGTCGCAGGCCATCAGCGTGGAGAGGCGGTGTGCGATGGAGACGACCGTCCGGTTCTCCGCAAAGCGGTCAATGGCGGCCTGAACCTCCCCTTCGGACTGCGAATCAAGCGAGGCGGTGGCTTCGTCAAGCAGCAGAATAGGAGCGTTGCGGACGAAAGCCCGGGCGATGGAGAGCCGCTGGCGCTGGCCGCCGGAGAGTGTAACACCGCGTTCGCCGATGCGCGTTTCGTAGCCCTGGGGCAGTTGCATGATGAACGCGTGGGCGTCGGCCATGCGGGCGGCCTGCTCCACATCGGCGCGGGTGGCGCCGCGTCTGCCGCACGCGATG
>JBAYFL010000046.1:0-31881 GCA_041667205.1 Verrucomicrobiia bacterium
CAACGTGGGCGGCACGGGTGTGATCAATATCAATGGATACTGGGGCCTTGTGCCAGCGTGGGGGAATGTGGCTGCCACGGGCGTGATCAATCTGCTCAGTGGCGGGTTGATCAGCACGCCGGCTGTCAGAACCAACACGCCCAATGCCGCCAACACGATCAACTTCGACGGCGGCACGCTGCAGGCCAACGCGAACAACACGGTGTTCATGCAGGGGTTGCGCGGGGCGTTCATCTACGACGGCGGCGCGATCCTTGACTCCTCGAACTATTACATCACAGTGACGCAGCCGCTGCTGGCGCCGACGGGTTACGGGATCACGAACATTACGGTGGTGTCGGGCGGGTCGGGTTACTCGGCGGCGCCGTATGTGCGCATCTCGGGCGGCGGCGGCATCAACGCGACGGCCTTTGCGCAGATTGATCCGCTGACGGGGTCGGTGACGAACATCTTCATCAGTAATCCGGGCATCAACTACACCAGCGCGCCGACCATCGAGTTGATCGGCTACGCCAACGCCGCTCTGGCATTGGTGGGTGTTCCTGCAGTGGTGGGCGAGGCGCAACTGGGAACCAATGTGAGCGGCGGGCTGACCAAGCGGGGTTATGGCGCGCTGACGCTGTCATCGGTGACGAACTCCTACACGGGGCCGACAGTGGTGGAGAACGGTTCGCTGGTGGTGGCATCGAGCTATTCCATCAGCACGAACACGCTGACGCTCAACGGGGCGGCCAGTTCAATTGGTTCGACGTCTGCGTTGAACCAGAATTTCCTGAACTGGGTGAACGGGCGGGTCAATGCGGACGTGGCGGCGGTAGTGTTGGGCGTCAACAGCGCGAATACGCTGTCGTTCGCGCCCGACCATCTGACGAACGCGTTCCTGGGCGCGGCGACGGGCACGCCGGTGGTGTTTAGCGGCGCGGTGACCGACTGGGGCAATGGCAATGCCGTGCGACTGGGCGGCGGTTCGGGCTGGTTGATCTATCAGCCGGGGATCGCGGGGACGACCAATGTGATCATCGGGCCGGTGGGCGGCAATCCGCTGAGCACGGTGGAGCTGACGGGGACGAACACGTTCACGTCGGACATCGTGGTCAACTCGGGTTTCCTTGCGATCAATGGGGCGAACGCGGCGGCGGACCAGGGTCTGGGCGACGCGGCCAACGCGGTGATCCTGACCAATGGCGGCGGCCTGCGCATCACCAATGCTTATTACTGGACCAGCCGGCCGATCGAGTTGGCGGCAGGCGGCGGGCAGATCCGGGTGAGCATGAACAGCATGTTGTATTTGTCCAACGTGATCACAGGTTTGGATCCCGCGGCCTCACTGAGCAAGACCGGGTTTGGGACGCTGGTGGCGTTGACCAACATCGTGGGCTACAGCGGCGGGACATTCCTGCGGCAGGGCGCCATCAGCATCGCCAGCGAGGGAGACTTGGGCACCAACAGTGTGGTGACGTTGGCGGGCGGCACCCTGCAGGTGCGGGGCACGGCGATGACGAACTTCAACACGCTGAAGGTGGATTGGAACAACGTCAACGGCGCGCTGGACATCAACAACGCCGCCAACGTGTTCCTGCTTAACAGCAATCTGGTGGGGGCGAGCCTGACCAAAACGGGCAACGGCCTGCTGCTGGTAGACGGCAACAACAGCGGACTGAGCAGCTTCGTGATCTCGAACGGCGTGGCGCGGCTGGCCAACGCGCAGTCACTGGCCGGCGGGCTGACCACGGTGCTGACCAACGGGTCATTGCAGTTCTCCAACAGTGTGGCGTTCAACAGCACGATCGCGATCAATGGCGGCGGCGTTGGTTATGGCGCGTTCAACAACAATGATGGCGCGTTGCGGAATGTTTCGGGCAACAACACCAACCTGGGGCTGGTGTGGGTGACAGGGCCGGCGCGGATCAACGCGGATGAAGGCACGACGCTGACGCTGGACAGCGTGAACGCGGACTTCAATCTCTACTACAACGCGCTGACGGTGGGCGGGTCTGGCGGCGTGTTGATCACCAACAGCCTCTACGGCGGCTACTTTGGCCAGGGGATATTGACGAAGGACGGCTACGGAACGCTGACGCTGAAGGGCAAGAACGATCCGTGGTCCATGTCGCTGGCTTCGATCACCATCCAGAGCGGGACGTTGAAACTGGACTTGTCCGATTCGGGCGCGATTGGCAGCAACGTGCTGCGGCCGACAACGGCGCTGACGATGGGCCTCTTCGGCATGGGCAACACCACGGGCGCGACGCTGAACATCCTGGGGCCGGCCTCGGGCGTGCTGACGCAGCAGTTCAGCAGCCTGACGGTCAACCCGGGCAACAACACGGTCATGGTGAGCAACAACACCGGGACGATGATCGTAAACCTGAACACCCTGACGCGCGCGGCGGGTTCGGGCATCATCAACTTCACCAACGTGGGCGGAGCGCAGATCACCACCACGACCACAAATAACAACACCGGCATCCTCGGTCCGTGGGCGATCTTCGGCGGAACGGATTGGGCGGCGGTGTCGAACGTCTGGGGCCTTGCGCCCTTGTCGGCCCCGAACCTGATCATCACCAACTTCACCGCCTACACCGCGCCGTCGGGCGTGTTGTTTGCGGACGTCAGTAACGCGAACCTGCGGCTGACGGGGGCGGGCGGCGCCTACGGCTTGACGGCGTGGACCAACAGCGTCAACACGTTGCTGGCCAACCAGACGACGGCGAGCACAATCACCAACAACGGCAGGACGCTGCGGCTGGGTCAATTTGGCGGCATGTTGCTGCCTTCGACTTCGGGCGGGTTGACGATTGGCAACGCGGCCAATGACGGTTACCTGACGGCGGGTGGGGCGAACAACCAGGCGGGTGAGATGGTATTGATCAACAACTCGGCCAGCGCGCTGACAGTGAACTCGGCGGTGACCAACAACGGCAGCGGGGCGGTGACGGTGACGGTGGCGGGCACGGGCACGGTCAACTTCAATGGCAAGAACGCCTTTGCTCAACTTTATGTGAACTCGGGCGACGTGACCTTCTCCAGCACGAACATCATCTCGGGAGGCGCGCCGCTGACGATCCGCAACGGCACGGTGACCTTTGCGCCGTTGGCGGCTGGCGGCAGCAACATCATCCGCGGCGGCACGACGGTGGTGGATGGCAACGGCATACTGAACATGAACGCCGTGATGGCATTGCCGACCAACCTGAGCGTCGGCGTGACGGCCGGTTCGCGCGCGATCGTGAACATCAGCACGAACCTGACCATCGGCGCTGGAAATATGGGCATCAATGTCGGCTACGGGGGCGGCGCGGGCGGCGCGGTCTATCAAACCGGCGGTGTGGTCAATATCGTGGCGGCGAACGACAGCGACGACACGTTCAGCTTGGGCAACAGCGGTTACGGCTATTACCGGATCACGGCCGGCCAGTTCATTGACGCCGGCCGCTTGATTCTGGCGCGCGGCACAGCCGGCGTGGGCGTGATGGATATATATGGTGGCATGGTGACGAACAGCCGTTACTTCATCATGAGCTACAATGCCGCTGGCCAGATCAGCCAGATGGACATCTTTGGCGGCGAGCTCCGGAGTGGCAACGTTAATGACTCCAGCATCAGCTCGTGGAACTCGCCCACCTATGGCATGCTGACGGTCGGCAGCAACGCGACGGCCAATGGCGTGGCCAACGTTGCGATGAACAACACCCGCACGCTCTGGGTGATCGGTGGCGGTGGTGGCGGCGGCGCTTACGGCACGGGCATCGTCAACCTTCTCAGCGGCGGCACACTCATCGCCAACAGGGTCACGGCGGTGGCGCCAGGCAACGCGGTGTTGAACTTTGACGGGGGCACGTTGAAGGCCGCCGCCGGCACGACCTTGGGAACCAACTTCCTGCAGGGCTTGCGGGCGGCGATTATTTATTCCGGCGGGGCGACCATTGACGACAACGGCAGCTTTATCGGCATCTCGCAAAACCTGATCGGTGCGTCGGGTTTGGGCCTGACCAACATCGCCATTGCTGATGGAGGCGCTGGCTATATTGGCGTGCCGGTGGTCACTATTGGCGGCGGCAGCGGCACAGGCGCCACGGCCATTGCCGAGGTGGATCTTGACCCGCTCAGCGGCAACTATGGCAAGCTCACTGGCATCCGGATCACCAGCACGGGGTCGGGTTACCTGACCAACGACGCTCTCCAGATTGGCCTGTTCGGCGGCGGTTTCCTGCAGGCGGCGCAACTTGGCGGGTTCAGCTTTGGCCAGAACGCGGCCGACGGCGGGTTGACCAAGAGCGGCAGCGGCACGCTGGCTCTGACGGGAACCAATAGCTACAACGGGCCGACGACCATCAATGCCGGCACGCTCCAGTTTGGCACCAACAACGCGATGGCCTGGCTCAACACAAGCGCCATCACCAACAACGGGATGCTGGTGTTCGGGCACAACGGCTATCTGGGGGTGGACAACGATATCAGCGGCAGTGGTTCGCTGGCGATGATCGGCAGCGGGGTGCTGATCCTGAACGGCGCCAACAGCTACGGCGGCGGCACGGCGATCACCAACGGGTTTGTGCGGTTCGAGACTCTGGGAGCATTGCCGGGGTCGGGCAGCATCACGTTGGGGACGGCGGGCGCGGTGGCGCTGAACGTCGCCGATTTGGCAGCGAACCTGATTCCGCGGATTGGCAACATCACCACCTCGGCGGGCATGCTGGCGCTGCTGCCGGCCAACGCGGGCGAGAACTTCGACTTTGAGACGCCGGGTTGGGCGAACCTGATTCTGGGCGGCGGCAGCAACGTCACCTACACGGGCACCTACACGCCGTATCAGGCGGGTCTGGTGAACTACTACCGACTGGGCGCGGTGACCAACGCGACGTTCACGTTCACCAACGAGATCAGCGACCTCTTCGGCGGCGGCAGCTCGGCGGTGCTGGAAGTGAACAAGGACGGCCAGGTGCTACAGGGTGTGGTGGCGTTGCGGCCGGATGTGACCAACAGCTTTAGCGGCAATATCTTCATTGGCGGCGGCGACCTGAACATTACCAACGACAACGCCCTCGGTTCCCTGCCCGCTCTGCCCACAACCAACATCACGCTGATGAACTTCGGCGGTCTCCAGTTCGGCGCCAACATGACGCTGGACTCCAACCGCGCCATCTACATTGCCAACAGCGGTGGCACGCTCGACGCGGTGGCGGGAGTGACGGCGGTGGTGAACGGCTATATTACCAACGGCTCGCTCCTGAAGTCCGGCCTCGGCACGGTCATTCTGGGCGGCAATGCCACAATGAGCGTTTTCAGCAATCTTCTGGTCAATCAGGGCACGCTCGTCCTCAGCAACCGCGGCTTGGCAAGAAGTGTTATCGTGGACGGCAGCGGCGTGTTGAATGTCAGCCAGCTTACGACGGTCAGGAGCAATATCTCGGTGGGTGCGACGGCCGGTTCCCGCGCTGTGATGAACATTGGCACGAACATGACCATTGCTGCGGATGGGGGGAATTTAGGCCTTGGGATCGGCGGGGCATTCGGCAGCGCTGGCGCGGTTTATCAAACGGGTGGCATCGTGAGAATCCTCGTGCCAGGCGACCAGAATCAGAGTTTCCCCGTTGGTAATGGCGCCGGCAGCTACGGCTATTACCGGATGAGCGATGGCATGTTGCTGAATAACTCGCGCGGCAACATTGCCTTCGGTTCCAGCATGGGTGTCGTGGATTTGACGGGTGGCATCATGAGCAACGGCGGGCCTATGTTTATCAGCTATAGCGGCACCGGCAACCTGGGTGTGTTGAACGTGTTTGGCGGCCAGTTCCTTGCCGGCTATGGCAACTACGTCTCCCTGAGCAGTTACGATAGCGGGCAGAACTTTGGCATGGTAAACGTTGGCGACGGCGGCGTGGTCAATTTCGCGATGACCAACACCCGGCCCACCTACGTGCTCGGCTCTGCGAGCGGCGGCGCTGGCGGCACCGGTGTCGTGAATATCCTGAGCGGCGGCACGCTGGTTGCCAATCAGCTCATTGCTCTCAAGCCGGGCACGTCGCTGGTGAACTTCAACGGCGGCACGCTCAAGGCCGGCTCCGGCACGACACTGGGTGCCAACTTCATGTCGGCCTTAATGGCTGCGGTCATCTACGAGAATGGCGCCACCATTGACAGCGACGCAAACACCATCACCGTTGCCCAGGACTTTTCGGGTGCGGTCGGCTACGGCCTGACCAACATCGCTCTCGCCAGTGGTGGCGCGGGCTACATTGGCGCGCCGGTGGTGATGATCAGCGGCGGTTCGGGCACCGGCGCGACGGCCGTTGCTGTGGTGGACCTTGATCCGTCCCACGGCACTTATCAGCAGATTACCAGTATCCGCATCACCAGCGCCGGTTCCGGCTACCTCACCAATGACGTGCTCCTGGTCACGCTGCAGGGCGGCGGGGCGACGCAGGCGGCGCTGCTGGGCGGAATCAACTTTGGCACCAACGTGACCGACGGCGGCCTGACCAAGACGGGCACGGGCACGTTGATCCTGGCCGGCACGAACACCTACAGTGGCCTGACCGTGATCAACCAGGGCACGTTGCAACTGGCGCCAACAGGAGTGCTCGGCTCCGGCGACGTTATTGACAACGCCACGCTGGCCTTCGCCTACACCAATGCCCAGACCTTTGCCAACAACATCAGCAGCACCGGCTCGGTCACCATGCTGGGCACGGGCACATTGATCCTGGGCGGCAATAACATCTACAGTGGCGCCACGGTGCTCAACAATGGGTTCACGCTCTTTGCCTCCACTAACGCGCGATCCACCGCCAGCGCCATTATGATGGATATGGGCAGCATGGTGGGCATGTTGACCAACGAGATGAATGCCCAGTTGCTGCCCTACATCGGGCAGGACTTGGGCGCCTTGGGCCTGATGCCGACCAACGGGGTGGAGAACTCGGAGAACTTCAACTTTAACCAGGCCGGCCTTGACGGCCTGAGGGTCTTCACCAACCTCAGCCTTGGCGCCGGCACCAACCTGACCTACACGGGCGTCTATACGCCCTATACCAACAGTGCGGGCGCCAACTTCTGGCGTTTGGCGGCGTTTACCAACGCGATATTCACCTTCACCAACACCCTCACGGAAGGTCTTGCTCCCTCCACGCTGGAAATCAACAAGGGTGGCAAGGTGCTGGCTGGCACCGTCGCGCTGCGGCCTGGCGAGGCTAACACCTACAGCGGTGGCACGGTCATTGAAGGCGGCATGCTCAGCATCACGAACGACAATACGCTCGGATCGCGCCCCGTGCTGGCCATGACCAACATTACGATGGTGGGCTTAAGCGGTCTCCAGTTCGCCGCCGACATGACGCTGGATTCCAACCGCACCATCTACATTGCCAGCGGCAGCACCGGCACCCTTGATGCGGTGTCTGGCGTGACGGCGGTGGTGAACGGCAGGGTTACGAACGGTCCGCTTCAGAAGCTCGGCCTCGGCACTGTCATCCTGGGCAGTAATAGCGCGGTGAACGTCATCAGCAATCTGTTCGTCAACCAGGGCACGCTTATCCTCAGTAACAGCCTCCAGGTGAGGGACACGTTCATCAACAGCAACGCGGTGTTGTATGTCAACGCGCCGACGATCGTCGCGACCAATATGCAGGTGGGCGCGTCGGCCGGCTCCCGCAGCGTGGTGATTGTGGGCGCCAATCTGACCGTGAACACCGCGCCCAACAACAACTCTTTCGCGCTGCGGCTTGGCACGGTGGCCGGCGCTGCCGGTGCCATATACCAAACAGGCGGTGTGGTCAACCTCACGGCAGGCGGCGATAACGATGGCATATTTAACGTCGGCACGGCGTCGGGTGGCTACGGCTATTACCAACTGAACAATGGCGTGCTGACCACTCTCCGGTCGCAGATCGGTTATGGCGGCAGCGTCGGCGTCTTCGAGCAATACGGCGGAACCTATACCAACAGCGCCTGGCTGTTCATCAACCGTGCCGGCGTTGCCGGCGTCCTGAACGTGTTTGGCGGCCGGCTTGATGCTGGCTTGGGCCAAGGCACGATTCTCAACTACAAAGCGCCCGGCTTTGGGATGCTGAACGTCGGTGACGGCGGTGTGGCGAACTTCGCGTTGGCCAACAACACCGCCCTGGCTTATGACTACCAAACGGGAGGTGTCGGTGTTACGGGCGTGATCAACATCTTGAGCGGCGGCACGATCATTGCCAACTCGATCACCAGCGGCTTGGCAGGGGTGAGTCTGCTCAACTTCAATGGTGGCACGTTGAAGGCGGCCCCCGGCACGACGCTTGGCACGGGCTTCCTGCGCAACGTCGGCGCGGGGAACATCGTGGCCACCATCTACGAGAACGGCGCCACCATTGATACCGACACCAACAGCATCGCCGTCTCTGTGGGTATGACCGGGGCGACGGGCTACGGCCTGACCAATATTGCCATCGCTGACATGGGCGCGGGTTACATCGGCGCGCCGGTGGTGCAGATCAGCGGCGGCGTGGGCTTCGGTGCGACGGCCATTGCTGTGGTGGACCTCGACCCGACCCACGGCACCTACCAGCAGGTTACCAATATCAGGATTACCAGCGCCGGCTCCGGCTACCTGCCCAGTGACGTTGTCCAGGTCACGTTGCTGGGTGGCGGCGCGCTCCAGCCTGCGCAGATTGGTTCGTTCAGCTTTGGACCCAATATCGGCGGCAGCCTGACCAAACTGGGCAGCGGCACCCTGACGCTGAACGCCACGAACGTTTTCAGCAGTGTCAACCTCGTTGGCGGCGAGTTGATCGCCGACAGCGATGCCAAGATCGGCGGCGTGAACGTCCCGATCAGTTTCTTGGGCGGCATCCTCCAGATCACCAACCTGATCACAATGGATATCAACAGCCACCCGGTCAACTGGTCCACCTTCGACGGCGGCTTTGACGTGGCGAGCAATGGACTGACCCTGACGATCAGCGACATCATCGGTGGTGGTGGCAGCTTCACCAAGGTTGGCACGGGCAACCTGGTCCTGGCCACCAACAACAGTTACACCGGCAACACGTTTATCGGTGGTGGTCAGTTGGAGATTTACGCCTTGGATTCCCTTGGCGCCGGCAGTGGCCAGAACGTCACCTTCAGCAACGTGACCTATGTGGTCACGAACACGGTGAACCTGAACGCGCTGCTGGGCCGGCTCGACCATCTCAACTACGCCTATACGAATGCCACCTGGAACTTCACGCTGGCTTTGACGGGCGACACCAACAACGTGGACCTCAGCCAGATGCCGGGCGCGTTCCTTGGCGCTTACAGCAACAACCTGGTGAACTACACCGGCATACTAACCCCGGCGCCCAACCGCGTGCAATTGGGCGGCGGCGGCGGCACGCTGGTGTTCAACCAGCTCATTGGCGGCGTCCCGAACCTCGTGGGCGGTGTCACCAACGTCACCATCGGCATGGCCGGCGGCATCGGCGGCACGGTGATCATGACCAACAATAACACCTACGTCGGCGGCACCTTGATCAACACCGGCAACGTCCTGCAGCTCGGCGTCGGCGGCAACTCCGGCTCCCTCGGCATGGGCTACGTCACCAACCTCGGCACGTTGGTCTTCAACCGTAGCGATTCCTACCGGCTGACCAACAGCATCACGGGCACGGGCAATCTCACCGTCATGGGCGGTGGCACCAACCTCTACACTGGCTTTAACAGCATGATCGGCAGTAACACGATCAGCGGCAGCACGTTTATCCTGAGCAACGCCGCGTTGGCCGGCTCCGTGATTCTGACCAACGGCGCGAAGTTCGTTGCGGTGGGAAATGCGGTCATCGGCGAGTTCAGTGTCGGGCCGAGCCTCACCGCCGACACCAACATCACCAGCGTTGCGGACATCCAGAAGTTGTTCGCGAACGGCCCCGGCTACGGCATCCAATACGGCGTGCTGGGCAACCAGACCACCTTTGAATATCCGTCCAGCACGGCGATCCCGTTCCAAGGCACTGGCAATGCGATTGCCCGCTGGGCGGCCACGTTTACGGCTCCGACGGATGGAACCTACCAGTTGAACTTTGCGTCGGCCGATGACTACGGCTACATCTTCGTGGACGGCGTCCGCGTGACGGCAGTCGGCACCAGCGGCAACGGGTTGCCCTTCTTCCTGAGCGCCGGGCCTCACAGCATTGTGATTTACGACGCGAACGGCAGCGCGACCAGTGGCAATCCCTACGGCGCGTCTGTGAACCTGGTCATGGGCGGCTTTACGCAGCGCCTGCCGCTGTCCCTGCTCAGCGGCGCCGGCGTTGGCATTGGCTCGCTCAGCGGTTCGGCGGACTCGACGCTGGTGCTGAGCAACGGCGCGTTGATGATCAGCCAGACCAACGACGGAACCTTCGCCGGTGTGATCAGCGAAGGCGTCGCGGGCGCGGGCGTGATCAACAAGGTAGGCAGCAACACGCTCGTTCTGTCGGGCAACAACACCTACACCGGCGGCACCATCCTTGGCGCCGGGCGCCTCGGCGTCAGCAGCGACAACAACCTCGGCGGCGAGACCACGCGCCTGACCTTCAACGGCGGCCTGTTGCAGGTGATCGGCACGGCGATGACCAACATCACCAATCACGTCGTCAATTGGAGCACTTTCAACGGCGGGTTTGATATCGCAGACGCGGCCAATGTGTTCACGGTGACCAATACGATCGGCGACGGCAGCGGCATCAGCAGCAACTTCTACATGTCCGGGGCGGGCACGCTGATCCTGGCGGGAAGCAACGCCTACGCGGGCACCACGTTTGTCAATGGCGGCACGCTGCAACAGTCGAATGCATTCGCGCTCGGGTTGAACCCGGCGCTGAGCATCAACGGCGGCACGCTGGACCTGAACGGCTTTGGCCTGACCAGCAGCAACCTGGTCTTCACCAGCGGCGTCATTACCGATAATGGCCCGACGGGATTCACTAACAGCATCGTGTTGAGGAACCTGCCCGCGGGCACGCTCGGCGGCCAGTTCAACGATGGTGCCAACGGTCGGGTGCTTGATCTGACGATCTACAGCCTCAACCCCATGACGTTGACCAACAACAGCACGTTCACCGGCACCTTGCGGGTTGAGGCTGGCGGACCGAACTACGGCGGCACGGTCGTCCTCGGCGGGATGGCTGGCGCGCTCTCCGGCACGACGAACATCAGCATCGTGGACAACACGTCACTGATCATCAGCAACACCGTGGCCTTCAACAACGCCGACCGCATCTTTGACGGCGCGCGGATCCGGTTGGTGGACGGAAACCTGCATTTCACGAACGATGGCGGCAACGCGGTCTTCACGGAGACCAGCGGCGTGCTGGATCTCGTGGGCGGGAATAATACCATCTACTCCCGCCAGGCCGGCGCGCAAGGCACGCAACTCATCGTCTTCACCAGTCTCGCGCGCACCACCGGCGCGGTCCTCGACGTGGCCGGTGTGGGCGTGGGCGTCAACGCGCAAAACCTTGTCCGGTTCGGCACCGCCCCCACCCTGGTCAAGGGCATCCTGCCGTGGGCCACGGTTAACCAGACCAACTTCGCCACTTACATCGGCGGCATCACCAACTCCTTGGTCGCCCTTACCAACTACGCCACCGGCGCCGTGGGCACGTGGGGGACGAACGACAACGTGCGGCAGAACGTCGGCTTCAACCTGACCGGGAACACCAACATCAACTCGTTGAACCTCAACCTCACCAACAGCGGCACGGTGGACCTTAAAGGCTTCACGATGACCAACTACAGCGGTGGCCTGCTGATCAGCGGCAACTTTGGTCTGGTCGTGAGCAATGGCTTCCTCACGGCTGGCAACGGCGCCAATCCCACCGCCCTGATCTACCGGGTCTTCTCGCCGATCGTCACCAACTTCGCGGTCATCAAAGACAACGGCCCGGCGGCGATCTCACTGGTCAAGGCCGGCACCGGCACGTTGGTCATCACCAACACCGTGAACACCTACTCAGGCGGCACGTTCCTTGATAACGGCGTCCTCTACATCAACAGCGATGCCAACCTCGGCGCGGCACATACCGACATGGCCATCAATGGCGCCATCCTTCAGGTCACCAACAACGTCACGCTCAGCGGCCGTTCCATCTGGACCCGCGGCGGCGACGCCACCTTCAACATTGACAACCTCTCTACTCTCACTGTCACCAGCGAGATCTGGGGCATTGGCGGGGTCATCAAGGCCGGACTCGGCACGCTGGCGCTGTTTACCAACAACAGCTACAGCGGCGGCACTTACGTCAGCAACGGCGTAGTCTACGTCAACGCTGACAGCAGCTTGGGCGCGGCGGGTGGCACAGTGACTCTCGACGGTGGCGCGTTGCGCATCGCCGACTCGATCACCTTTGGCAGCCGGCCCTTCCTCATGAACGCGGGCGGCGGCTACATCAATGTGGATGCCGCCAAGACCGTCACGAACAATGAGACGATCTCTGGCATCGGCGCGTTGACACTTGCAGGCGCTGGCACGATGGAGCTTGGCGGCAACAACACCTACAGCGGCGGCACCACCAACCAGTCCGGCATGCTGGTCATCGCCAGCCCGACCGCGCTCGGCAGCGGAATCCTGACGCTGACGGGAGGCATGTTGGGTGTCAGCGGCAACCAGACCATCGCCAATCCCTACAACGTCAACGCCGCCACCATCGTGAACATCGCGGCTGCCAGCGACAGCCTCACCCTGGCGGGCACGGCGAGCAACTTCCTCGCGGGCGCCACCTTGACCAAGGATGGGGCCGGCACCCTCGTGATGGCCGGCAACAGCCGCATTGGCGGCGGAGTCCATACAGCGGCCGGCACCCTCATCCTTAGCAACAACGCCGCGGTCAACAGCACGTTGACGATCAGCAACAATACCAGCGTGATCGTCATGGGCAGCACCAACATCGGGGCTGGCACGGGTCTGATGGGCGAGTATTACCAAGGCTATTTCGGTGTGCAAAACAGCGTGCAGCAACTCGCGAACACTTTCGGCAGCAACAACCCCGTCTTTCTGGCCCAGAGTGGCCCGAACGCGTTTGACTTCCCCAGGAACATTGCCTTCCCCTTCACCAACGCCCTCAATGGCACCGCGGTCACCTTCAGCAGCCGCTGGCAGGGCCAGTTCAACGCGCCCACGGATGGCAACTACATCTTCACGACGAGCAGCGATGACGCCGTGAGCATGTGGATAGACGGCGTCCGTGTGCAGCAACAGGCGGTCGCGACAGGGGGCACCGTCACGGTTCCGATGTCCGCAGGCGCGCACAACATCGTCGTTTACTTTGGCGCGTCTGGCAGCGCCAACTACCTGACCGTGGACCTGATGCAGCCCGGCGGTTTCAGCGCACGACTGTCGAACTCGATGCTCTTCGGTTCCGGACCGGCCATCGGCTCCCTCAACGGCGGACCCACCGCGGCGCTGATCCTGAGCAACGGCGTGTTGCTGATCAACCAGACCAACAACGGCACCTTCGCGGGCTATGTCACCGGCGCGGGCGGTCTCAACAAGCTCGGCACCAATACCCTGGTGTTGAGCGGCAGCACCAACGACTACCTGGGCGGCACGATCCTCAGCGGGGGCCGGCTCAGCGTCACCAACGTGCTCAATCTCGGCGGCAATGTTGTGGAGAACGCGCTGACGTTTAACGGCGGCATCCTGCAGGTGGTCGGCACAGTGATGACCGATCTGGGTAACCGCACGATCAATACCAACGGCGGGTTCGCGTTCAGCGGCGGCTTCGACATTGACAGCTCGGTGAACGTGTTCACGGTCAGCAACGCGCTTGCCGGCGGCGGCGCGCTCTCCAAGTATGGTTCGGGCACGCTGTTCCTGACGGGCAGCAACACCTTGTTTGGCGGTGTGACGATCAACGCGGGCACTGTCCGCGTCGGCAACGTGCAGGCGTTGGGCCTGACCAATACGCTGACCATGAATGGCGGCGCCCTGGATCTCTACGGATCGGATGCTGTGATCGGCAACCTCACGGGCGTCGCAGGCACCATTACGGATACCACCAGCGGGCCGGGCACGAGCACGCTGTTCCTCAGCAATGCCTTCGGCAATATCACGCTGGGCGGCACGTTGTTCATCGCCAATGGATCGAGGGAGGTTGGCCTCACCTACGGCGTGACTCCTGGCGCTCCCGCCGGCACGCTGTTGATCACCAACGCGCAACCTTTCACCGGACCGTTCTTGGTCAAGGCCGGCTCGGTCGTCCTCTCCAATACTCTCGGCGCTCTCTCTGGTTCCACCGGCATCGTTATCAATGCCGGAGCTCAGCTTGCCATCTACAATACCGGCACCGCCAACAACGCCAACCGCCTCAACAATGGCGCGACGCTGAATATGCAGGGCGGCACGTTTGTCTTCACCAACGATGCTGCTGCCGGCACCAATTACTACGAGGCCCTCAGCAACTTGGTGGTCGCATCCGGCGGCAACGTCATTGCCGTCAGCCGGGCAGCCTCGGGCAGCACCTCCACGCTGTTGTTCAGCAATCTGGTCCGCAATGTGGGCGCCACCATCGCCTTCAGCGGCACCAACCTGGGCCTGAACAGCCAGAACGTCATCCGGTTTGCCAACGCGCCTGTGGTGACCAATGGCATCATCGGGGGTTGGGCCTACGTGATCACGCCGGCCACCCCGGCCGGCCCGCTCAGCTACGATTGGGCCACCACCAATGCAGCTCAAAACTCCATCTCCAACTTCACGGCCTATGCCGCCCAGGGCGCCAACACTTACGAGAATCCCGCCTCCTGGGTCAGCAACAACAACGTCAAGGTGGCGATTGCGAGTGCCAACGCCAACCAGCAAGTGATCATGGGGGCGAACCGCACCATCAACTCCTTGAAGGTTGAGAACGCCGGCGGCAATACGGCCTACCTGGCCTTGAACGGCTACGGCGTGGATATTCTCAGCGGCGGTCTGCTGGACGGAACGACCAACTCCTGGAACTTCATCATTTCCGGCAACAACGCCGGCTACCTGGGCAATGGCGTGATCACGGCGGGCACCAACGGCGGCGCGAGCGAACTCATCGTCAGCCGCATGTGGTCGGCGGGTGGCGCCCTCTATTTCCGTGCCGGCATCGTTGACAACGGCACCAATGCGCCACTGACATTTACCAAGAACGGTCCCGGAATTGTCGTGCTTGAGGGCGCTTCCAACAGCTACAGCGGCGGCACGATCATCGCCAGCGGCGCGTTGTATGTCGGCGCGGACAACAACTACTGGGAGAACGCCAACGCACTCGGCTCGGGCGCGGTTACCGTCCAGCCGGGCGCGCAACTGCGGTTCGGCGGTTCGGTCGGCGGTTACATGACGGGCGTCGTCTATAACATCCCCAACGCCATCAACCTCACCGGCGGCAACATCTGGGTGCAGGGCGGCAACCAGCATCTCACCGGCAACATGAATCTCCAGAGCGATAGCAACAGCACGCTCTACGTCAACTACGCGCTGAACGACCTCTATGTGGATGGCGCCGTGACCAATTCGGGCGGGTTGCGCATCCTGAGCGGCAACGGCGGCGCGGTGATCCTGACGGCCTCCAACAGCTACACCGGCAGCACGATCCTTGACGGCGGCTACCTGTTCCTGGGGGCGACCAACGCGCTGGGCACGCCGGTCTCCATGGGCACAGGCGCCCTGATGGTCAACAACAGCGCGAGCGGCATCGGGGCGACCTATGCGCTGGATCAGAACTTCATCAGCTACCTGAACGGCGTGTTTGCCCCCACCGGCGTGGCCGCAAACGTGATGCTGCTCGTCAACAGCAGCGAGGCGCTGGATTTCTCAGGCATGCTCAATCTGACCAACACGTATCTGGCGGCGGCGCCGGGCCGCGTGGTCACCTACGACGGCAACCTCACGCCGGCCGCGGGCAATTACCGGCTCAACGGCAATGGCACTTTTGGCACCGCGTTCATCGTGGGCAGTGCGCTTACGGATACGGTGGCGGGCGTCAGCAGCCTGACGATGGGACCGAACGGCGTTGTGGTGCTGACCAACAACAACACCTACAGCGGCTGGACCCTCATCAGCAGCGGCGGCGCGCTGCAACTTGGCACCAACACGGCTTCCGGCACGCTGGGCAACCCGGCCACGGCCATCGTCACCAACAACGGCATCCTGGCGATTGCGCGCAGCGACGCGTTCACGTTCTCCAACATGATGGTGGGCGGCGGCCAGTTGATCAAGCAGGGCACGAACACCGTTCTGGTGACGGGAACGAATTACTACACGGGTGCGACGACCATCAACAACGGCACCTTGCAGGCCGGCTCGACGAACGCCTTTGGCTCAGGCCAGATGAACATCTACAACGGCGCGATCCCCGGTGCCATTTTCCGTGGCGGCCTGCATGAGTCCGCCGGCGTGCTCGACCTGAACGGCCAGATGCTGACGATCGGCAACTTGAACGGCCAGCTTGGCACGCGCATCACGGACAACAGCGCGATGGGCGGCTACAACGTGCTTGCGATCAACCAGTCTGGCGCCACGACCTACTACGGCACCATCGCCGACGGCACGAACGGAACCAGCCTGGCTGTGACGAAGTTCGGCGGCAGCCAGTTGGTGCTGGCTGGCTCCAACACCTACAGCGGCGGCACGCTGGTCACCGCGGGCATCCTGCGGGCCACCTACGGCATCGGCCTGCCTTACGCCGGCAACCTGTTGTTGATCTCAAACGGTGTGTTTGAAACGGGTGTCAGCTTTACCAACGCGCTGGGCAACGGCAGCGGCCAGGTGGAGATCCTGGCTGGCGGCAACGCCGGGTTCAGCCCGAATGGCCTGTATGGGTTCGAGGCTTACGGCTCTGCCTACTACGGTTCGGGCGTGGTGGTGAATCTGGGCGGCCAGACCAACGCCGTGGTTTGGGGAACGGCATTCTTCAATCCGAACCAGTTGGTCCTCAACGCGAACGGCAACCCCAACGCCGTGTTGACGTTCGAAAACCCGTTGGACCTCAACGGCGCCAGCCGTTACATCAGCGTCGTCGGCTCCACCAGCTATGTTGCCGGCACCATCTTCAATAGCACTGGGGTCGGCACCATCCCCAGTGGCAACATGCTGACGAACATCACGCTTCAGAAGGAAGGCGCTGGCTGGCTCTACATCAATACCCCGATGAGCCTCACGGGCCGCGTGGTTGTCAACGCCGGCACTTTGGTGCTGCCCACCAGCAACACCATCACCGAGGTCTCCGCAGTCAATAGCGGCGGCACGCTTTACATCTATGGTGACAACAGCCTCGGCCAGAGCACCAACTTCCTTCTGCATTCGGGCGGGACGCTGCGCACCACGAACAATATCGTGTTCAGCCGGCCGATTTACCAGACCATGGATTCGACCATCAGCGTGGATTACGGCGCCGTGTTCACGATGACCAATGCCATTACCGGCTCGCGCATCCTCACCGTGGGCGGCGCTGGCACGTTGATCCTCAGCAATGCCAACGACGTGCTATACGCCATCCAGTTTGGCGGCGGCTCGTTGCTGGCCGACACCAACGCCTTGCGGGGCATTCTGGCCAACAACGGCGTCAAAGCGAACGTCAACGGCGGCATCGGCCCAACCTCGATGCTGGATTCAAATTATGTGGCCTTCCTCCAGGCCGCTGTGACAAAGGCGCCTGCCGGTTACAGTAACTTTGTTGGCTCCGTCGTTCTGGGCATGGACAGCACCAACGACCTGAATTTCAGCGCCCCCTTGACGGCAAGCACCGTGGCCCTTACGAACGCCTTCCTGGGCGCGGCCAATGGCACGTGGACTTATTCCGGCGCGCTCAGCCCCTGGACCAACAGCATCCTGGGCAAGGCCCTCTTCGGCGCGGGCGGGACCAACGTCTTGCTGCTCGGCGGCGGTAACGGCACGCTGGTTTACTCGCCGGAGATTGGCGGGAACACCAACGTCATCGTTGGCCCGGCCAACAGCTTCGGCGTGGCTTATCTCAACGCCAACAACACCTTCGCCGGCACGGTGGCGGTGGTCGGCGGCATCTTCCGCGCGGCGGACGGCGTGGGCCTGCCCACGAGCGCCAACCTGCTGCTGACGGGCGGCGTGTTTGAGATTGTCAGCCAGGCAGGCGGCACCAACTTTACCCGTTCCTTGGGCACGGGCCTCAACCAGGTGGCGCTCGCGCCCACGGCGACGTCCGGCTTCAGCGCGGTCAACGGGCCGGTGACCATCAACTTCAGCGGGACCAACTATCTGAAGTGGGGCAGTGCTCCCTTCTTTAACCCCTCGGCGCTGGTGCTGAACACGAACACGGCGGACAGCCTGCTGACGCTGGCGAACGACATTGACCTTAACAATGCGGCCCGCAGCGTTGTGGTGGGCGGCAGCGCCACGGGCCGGATCTCCGGCATGATCTTCACGAGCGCCGGCACCGTGGGGTTGAACAAGTATGGCAGCGGCACGCTGGTGCTGAGCGGCAACAACATACATTGGGGCAACACGATCTGGGACGGCACTGTCCAGCTTGGGAACGCGCTTGGCCTCGGCAGCCTCGGCATCGAAGCGAATGCCATCCCAACCTTGACGATCAACGGCAGTGGCGTTCTCGATCTCAACGGTTACAGCCCGGTCATCCAATCGCTGGCGGGCACCGTGGGCACTCGGATTACCGATAACTCCACCACGCCCGGAGTCAGCACGCTGACGGTCGCCGCTGCCAACCAGGCCCAGAACATGAACTTCACCTATGCCGGCTTGATCGCTGACGGTGCGGTTCGCGATGTGGCGCTGCGCTTCGGACAATATGCGCGCGACCGATACGAGATTCTGTGGCTTCCCTACGCCAACACCTACAGCGGCGGCACGTTCATCTACGGCGGCCTTGTGCTGGCCGGTTCCACCAACAGCTTGGGCACTGGCGGCATCCAGTTGACGGCCGGTGGTGCGCTCGGACCTGCCTACGCCCCGCTCGACCAGTCGTTCCTGAACTGGGTCAGCAGCCGCTCCACCAACGGGCCGATCACGGGCGCGTTTGCGATGCAGCATCTGGGCCAGTATATCAACACCAACAACCTCGACTTCTCCACGGGTCCGCTCACCAATGCGTTCCTGGGCGTTTACACCGGCCACACGGTGCTCTACACGGGCACGCTGACGCCTGCGTCGGACAACTGGCGTTTGGGCGGCGGCGGCGGCTCGTTGTTCTTCACCCAGGTGCTGGACGGCGCGCGGGGCCTGGAAGTGGGCGGCATCGGCGGCGCGTCCGCCGGCGGCCTCTCCTACGTCTGGATCACAAATGCCATGACTTACACCGGGCCGACCGTGGTGCGTGCGGGTGGTTTCCTGTGGCTGAGCAATGTTGTTGGCGGCACTGCGATCCAAGGCGACCTGCGCATCGGCGATTCGTCCGTGGGTGTGGCCAACAATGCCCAGGTCAGGCTGGGTGCCTCCGAACAGATCGGGGACACGAACACGATCACCTTCGATGGCAGGGGTGGCTATGCCTACTTTGTCCTGATGGGCAACAACGAAACCGTTGGAGGCATTTCGGATCCGACGGGCTATGGCATCATCGAGAACCGCGAGGGTGACGGCATCAACACCAGCGGCATCCTGACGGTGAGCAACGACGTGGACAATGTCTTCTACGGCACGTTCCGCGACTTCAACGGTGGCATGGCGACGATTGGCGCGCCGAGCTTGGGCCTGACCAAGAACGGCACCGGCACCCTGACGCTCTCCGCCGGCAACTCAGCGCTCAATGGCACTGATTTCATTGCCTACAGCGGCCCGACGACCATCAACCAAGGCACGTTGAAGCTGAGCGATTGGCTTGCCATCGGCGGCGTGATCACCAACAACAGCGTTCTGATCCTGGATGTGAATGGGGCCGGGTCGAACATTGACGCTGATAAGCTGAGGTCGCCCGGAAGGATTGCATCGTTGAGCTTGCCGGTGACGGGCACGGGCGTGGTGTTCAAGACGGGCGCCGGGATACTGAAGCTGGACTTCGCCGGTTTCGGCGCGCCGGTCAGCAACATCATCAGCCAGACCATGCCGATCACGCTGCAAGGCGGCACGTTGACGATTGCCGGTGCTCCCTCCAGCGCTGTAACGCAGAACTTCGACAACGTGACGTTGGTGGGCTACAACACGGTCATCGCCACCAACGGTCCGTTCGGCGGGTATATGTCGGTCGCGCTTGGCAGCACCAATGGCAGTCTGGTTCGCACGCCCGGCGCGGTCTTGAGCATCATAGGGACGGGTAACGCCACGGTCGTCGCGCCGCTGACCAACGCAGCCGCCACGGGCATCATCGGCGGCTGGGCGGTTTACAACCACAACGACTGGGCGGTCAACATGGCGGGTGGCAGCGACCCGGGTGTCATCACCAACCTCACCGCCTATGCCAACATCCTGACCAACTACGTCGCTGGCAACGCCAACTGGCAGCCGGGCAGCAACGTCAACGTGAATGCCTTTGCCTACGTGGCGGGCGCTGGCTCGATCAGCAGTGTCAAGTTCACCAATGCGGTGGCCTACACGGTGACGCTCAACGGCAGCAATGTCATCACGAGCGGCGGCATTCTGTTTGGCAGCGGCGCTCCGGCCAATGCCGGCTTCTATGGCGGCACCATCACCTCGGGCACCAACGAGCTTTACGTCATAGACAACAACATGACAGGGGATCGCCGTGGTGGCGGGCAGCCGGTGATCATCAACTCGGTGATTGCGGACAACGACCAGGGCAGTGTCACGCTGGTGATGGCCGGCCTGGCGAACACGAATGCCAACGTCCAGAACCTCGCCTACGGCATGTTTGCGGGTCCGATGGTCCGGCTGGCGGCGAACAACACCTTCTCGGGCGGCCTGATCCTGGGCGGCGCGGGCTTGGTGATAGACAACGACACCTCGTTGGGCGCGGCGGACAACGACATCATGGTGGCCAGCGGCTACAACTGGATCCGAAACAATACGCGGCTCACGCTCAATGCCAATCGCAGCATCTGGATTGGCACGGGCGCCGTCCTGAATCTCGACGGCAACGTGAACCCCGTGACCATGCCGCTGACGGTTGCGGGCGACATCGGCGGCTCCGGCCGTTTGACCATTGGCAGGGCGGACGGCGAGTCGCGCGTGATCCTCACGGGCAACAACACCAATGCGGGTATCGTGGAGGTGCATGGCCAACTGTTCGCGCAGGACGGTGTGGGCTTGTCCACGAATGCCAACCTCATCCTGAACGGCAGTGCCGGCGGCAGAGGCTCGATCGAGATGGCGGGCACGTTCAGTCGCTCGCTGGGCGTTGGCGCGAATCAGGTGCAGATATGGGGCGCGAACCAGCCCAACCCGGATTGGAGCGGTGCCAATGCCAGCTTTGCGGGCGTGGGTGGGGACCTGACGGTCAACATCGGCGGCAACGGCGCGCCGCTGCTGTGGGGCCAGGCGTTCTTTACTCCGGGCGGCATATCCTTCGGCGACCGGACGCTGCCGGTTTCTTCGCCGGTGACATGGGTCAATCCGATTGACTTGAATAACGGAGTGAGGAACATCCATGTCTATGGTGTGACGACCGGTATCATCTCCGGCAGGCTCACCGGCGGCACGATGAGCGGAATGGATAACACGCCGCAGATGGCAGCCAGCGGCGTGTGGAAGGATGGCAACGGCGTGTTGTGGCTGCAGGCCACCAACACGTATATCGGGCCGACGTTCGTCTGGAACGGCATCATCCGCGCCGTGGACGGCGTGGGTCTGCCCAAGGCCAGCCCGCTTACCCTGGGTTACGGCAATGATAATTACGGCTTCAACGTTTATACGCCCACATTGGCCGGCAACCTGTTTGGCTCTTCCGGATTTGAAAGCTCCAACGACATCACGCGCAGCCTGATCACCAGCGCGCTGCCGGCCTATAACCCCGGCAACACGTATGGCATGACCACCAACAGCGTGTCGCTGATGGGTTCGGGCAACGTGGGCTTCTCGGCGCAGGGCGCTCCGATCACCGTCAATCTCGGCGGCGCGGGCGAGACGCTGGTTTGGAGCAACACCGCCGCGCACGCGTTGGTTATCAAAACCGTGGCCAACAGCGGCACGATTACGATACAAGACGGCGACACCAGCGACTTGCGCGTGGGCATGGCTCTCAATGCGGTGGGGATAACGCCCGGCTACCTCTTCATCACTTCGATTGCGAACTGGAACACCTTTGGCGTGGCTCAGTGGGCGTCGGGTGGGAGTGCGCTAACGACCACGGGCACGTTCAGCAGCTTCAGCCCCGGCACGTTGATGCTCAACAGCGCGTATGCGGACTCGACGATCACATTTGCCAACGGCCTCGACTTCAACGGCGCCAACCGCGGCATCTATGTCGGCTCGGCCACCGCAGTCCTCAGTGGCGCGATTACGGTTGGCACCAATACGAATCCGGGCCTGCCGGTGTCGCTGGCCAAGACCGGCACGGGCACGCTGGTGCTGGCAGCCACCAACACGCTCCGCAACGGCGTGGTGATCAATGCCGGCACGCTTGAAATTTCCTCCGACGCCAACATCGGCGGTGCGGGCACGCCCATCTTCTTCAATGGCAGCCTCAATAGCGGCCTCCTGCGGGTGACCAATACGACCTACACCTCGATTGACGCAACCCACCCGGTCAACTGGACCAACTTCAGCGGCGGCTTCGACATCGTCCACCCGAACAACTCGTTCGTGCTGGCCAATCTGATCGCCGGCGCCGGCAGCCTGTCCAAGAGCGGCAGCGGCAGGTTGCAGCTCGCCGGCGCGGTGGTCAACGGCCCGCTCTACGTCAACGACGGCGTCCTCGACCTCTATGGCTTCGGCGTCTCCGCCACGGGCCTCACCGGCGGGCCTTCCGCGGTCATCACCGACAACAACGTCTATCCCGGCGTCTCCAGGATCGTGCTGGGCGGCGGCTTCACCAACGCCATCAACGTCTTCGCCGGCATCATCCGCGACGGCACGAACCGCCAGATATCGCTCACGCTCAATCAGGGCAGCCTCTACCTGAGCGGCACCAATGCCTACAGTGGTGACACCGTCGTCAATGGCGGCGACCTGTTGATCGCCTACACCAACAGCATCGGCAGCGGCCTGCTGGTGCTCACCAACTCCGCCGGCGCCATCGGCCTCGGCGCGGACGCGGTCTTCAATAACGGCGACATGAATCAGGCGTTCCTCGATTGGGTGGGTGGCCGCGCCACCGGCCCGGTCAATGGCGCGTTCCTGTTGTCCACGAACAACAGCGCCAACTTCAACTTCACCGGCGGCAACATCTCCAACGCCTTCCTCGGCGTGGCGGTTGGCTCTACCTCGGTTTACAGCGGCACCATCACCGCCGGGGCGGGCGCTGTGCGGCTCGGCGGCGGCGGCGGCACGCTGATCATGGACAAGCCGCTCGATGGCACCTATAACGTCGAGGTTGGCCCGGCCGGCGGCATTCTTGGCCCCGCTTCCGTGTTGAACGCCTTGACCGTCGCCACCAACAGCTTTGTTATCTTCACCAACGCCAATTCCTACACCGGTTATACAACGGTCCGCCAGGGCACCGCGCTCATCCTCAGCAATATCACGGGCGGCATCACGGTTCCCGGCGGCCTCCGCATCGGTGAATCCACTACGCTCGCGGCCCCGAACGCCCACGCGGTCGTCCAGCTCGGCGCCAACGAGCAGATTGCCGACAGCGCCATCGTCACCTTCGATGGCGTGTCGGGCAAGTCAGCCTACCTCAAGTTGATGGGCTTCAACGAAACCGTGGGCGGCATCTACGATGTCACGGGCCAGGGCGTTGTTGAGAACATGGAAGGCGAATTGGTGGACGGCAACGCCATGTTCACCATCAACAACATCAATGACCTGACGTTCAACGGCTACATGCGCGACCGCTCGTCATCCAGCGGTTTGGGCTACCTCATGCTGACCAAGGGCGGCACAGGCGTGCAGACTCTCAGCGGCGGCAGCATCACCTACACCGGCCAGACCATCATCAACGGTGGCACCCTCAGACTGGTGGATACCACCGCCTTCCAGAGCAAGTATATCACCAACAACGCCACGCTGATGCTGGAGGCCAACAGCGCAGTGACCTTGAACAACACGCCGTTCCTCGTGGGCACGGGCGCGGTGGTCAAGGCCGGCGGCAACACCCTGACCTTCAACTACGACTACGACTACACCGGCCCAACGATGATCAATGCCGGCACGCTCGCCCTTGCGGCTACCGGCGCGATCCACAACACCAGCGGCATTACCATCAACGCCGGTGGCGCGCTCACTCTCAACAACACCAGTGCGACGCTCAATACCAATCGCATTAGCGACAGCACGCCGATTGTGATGAACGGCGGCACCATCAATCTCCTCATTGACGCCGCCACGCCGAGCGGGCAGGAGCAGATGACAGGCATCACGGTTGCGCGAGGCAACAATACCTTCAACGTCGGCCAGGCAGGCTCCGGGCTGGCCAACAAGATGATCATCAACGACTTGAGCGCCACCCGCGGCGCGGGCGCGACCGTCAACTTCACCGGCACCGGTCTCGGCGCCAACTCCCGCGCGGTCATCCGTTATACGGCGGCACCGTCGCTGGTGAACGGCATCCTTCCCACATGGGCCATCGTCAACGGCACCACCACCAACGCCGACTGGGCGACCTACACGTTGGGCACGGTGAACTCGATCTCCAACTTCTCCGCCTACGCGGTGAACACGGATCAGGCCACTTGGAACAATACGGTGAATGCGCAGTGGACCACCTCGACCAACCTGACGCTCGATCGCACCCTCAATACGATGAAGATTGGTGTGACCGGTTCGACCACCACCCTCAACCTTGGCGGCAAAACGTTGGCGGTGAACGGCGGCGGCATTCTCGCCGTCAGTGGCGGCACGGCGCTCATCAGTGGCGGCTATCTCACGGCGGGCGCGCTCGACGTGGGCGGCGAGCTGATTTACTTCCAATACAACACCGGTGCCGGCCCGACGAACCAGATTCTGGCCAGCATTGTGGACAACGGCGCTGGCGCGGTCACGTTCGTCAAGTCTGGCCCGAATGCGCTGGTGCTCATCAACGGCACGAACACCTACACAGGCGGCACGATTGTGGACCAGGGCCTGTTGATGCTTGGTTACAATGGCAACATGGCGGCCACCAACGGCAACGTCGTGGCCGGGTTGGGCACCGGCACGATCACCGTCCAGGCAGGCGGCTCACTGCAGTTCACGCCGGGAAACACCACGACCTATTACGTTCCCAACGACGTCGTGCTCAACGGCGGCACCATTGCAAACGGCTTTGGCGCGGTGGGCGGCGGCGGGACGTTCCGCTTCACCGGCACGACCACACTCAACCAGCCGATTGTCCCCGGCGGCCTCAACAGCACCATCACGACCGGATGGGGCGCTTACACTGGCCAGGATATCTATCTTGATGGTCTTGTCACCGGCAACGGCGGCTTGATGGTTGGCGGCGTTGTGTTCATCACCGGCAGCAATGATTACAGCGGCGGCACGGTGGGCAGTGGCGGCATCCTGTATCTCGGCAGCCTGACCAACCTCTGCACCACGCCGACCGTAACCAATGCCATCGGCACCGGCCCGTTGGCGGCTTCCTCCGTTGGCGCCGCCTATGCGTTGGATCAGGGATTCCTGGACTTCATCAACGCACGCGCTGCCAGCCCGACCAACGTGCTCAATGTCGCGTTGTTCTATGGCGGCGGCAGCAGGTTCACGAACGCGCTGAACTTCGCGGTGGAGCCGAACCTCGCCTACACTTACCTGGCCATGCGGTCCTGGGAGGGCGACATCACCTACAGCGGCAATCTCACGCCGGCGATGAACACCTACCGTTTCACTGGCGCCGCCGGCAACGGGGCGTTGGTCATTGGCACCTTGTTGACGAACGCTTTCGACGGCGCCAACAACAACCTCCTCATCGGCTCGGGCGGCGCGGTGTCGCTGACCAACAACAACACTTACAGCGGTTGGACCTACGTCACCAACGGCGCCACGCTGCAGATCGGCACCAACTCGGCCTACGGCAGCCTCGGCGACGGCGTGGTGACCAACTTCGGCACCGTCCTCTTCGCCCGGTCCGACACCCACACCAACATCAACATCTTCGGCTTCGGCACCGGCACGATCCTCAAGCAGACCAACGCGAGCACCCTGCAACTGGCCGGCGACAACCGGTTCTACAACGGCAACATCACCGTCAGGGGCGGCACGCTGCAGGCCGGGACCAACTACGCCTTCGGCAGCGGCGTCGGCACGATGACGCTGAATAGCGCCGGCACCGTGCTCGATCTGAACGGTTACAGCAACATCATCGGCGCGCCGGTCGTGGACGCCGGCACTGTCATCACCGACCGGGGCAATCAGGGTGGTGTCACCATGCTGACCATCACCAACGCTGGCACGGCCACGATCAACGGCGTCATCGCGGATGGCCCGGTCAACCACATTGCGCTGTCCAAGTTCGGCGCTGGCGCGCTGGTCCTCAACAACACCAACAGCTTCACAGGCGACATCATGGTGGGCGGCGGCGCGCTGCGCGGCTTGTATGGCTACAACATGCCGACCAACGGCAACTTCAACCTCAACGGCGGTGTCTATGAAACCGCCTACAGCGTTCTCAACAATCTCGGCACGGGCGCTGGCCAGATCCAACTGCCTTTCAACAACGCCGGCTTCAGCGCCTACGGCACCAACGTCATGGTCAACCTCGGCGGCCAAAGCGCCACCCTCAAGTGGCAGGAAGGCACCGCCTTCGACCCGGCGATGCTCGTGCTGAACGAAACCACCGCCAACGCGATCCTGATATTGGGCAACGGCCTTGACCTGGCGGGCACCACGCGCGGTATTAGCGTCAACTCCGCCGCGGCGTGGCTGGCTGGCGGCGTCACCAACAGCACCGGCATGGCCGGCATCACCAAGTATGGCAACGGCATCCTCATACTGAGCGGCACGAACCATTACAACGGCCTGACCACGGTCGCCGCCGGCACGCTCTACATCAACGGCGACGCCAGCCTCGGCGAGGCTGGCTACGGCATCTTCATGGATGGCACGGCGACCTTGCGCGTCACCAACAATGTCGTCCTCAATGACCGCACCATCACGTTTGGCAACGGGTTCGCGGAGACGTTCAACATTGATTGGAATTCGTCGCTCACGGTCAGCAACCCGATTGCCGTGATTGGCACGGGGACGGGCAACACGGTGCTCAAGACGGGCTTGGGCAGGCTCATGCTCCTCGGCACGAACGCCTACTTGGGCGTGACGACCATCAACCAGGGCGCCCTGTTGATCGGCTCCACTAACACCTTCTATGGCGGCCTCTCCCAGGTCAATGTCAACGCCGCTGCGGGCGCCTTCGGCATGACCAATGTCATGGATCAGTCGTTCGTGAACTGGGCCAGCCTGCGCGCTGCCAACCAGGTCAACGGCGCTCTCGTCTTGGGCGCCGACAGCAGCAGCAGCCTCAACTTCAACATGGTCAACCTGACCAATGCCTTCTTCGGCGCGGCCAATGGCACGCAGACCTACTCTGGCGCGCTCACCGGCTGGACCAACAGCACGGTGGGCAGGGCGGCCTTTGGCGCCGGCTCAACGAACCTCCTGCTCGGCGGCGGCGGCGGCACGCTTATCTACGCGTCCGCCATTGGCATCAGCACCAACGTCATCATTGGCCCGCCGGGCGTCACCTATACCAACGGCGCCGGCGTCGTGCAGCTTGACGGCGCGAACACCATGTCCGGCACGGTCCTGATCAGTGGCGGCGTCCTGCGCGCCGTGGATGGCGTCGGCCTCTCCAGCGCGGCCAAGCTCATCATCCAGACCGGCGTGTTTGAAATCATCAACGGCGGCAGCTTCACGCGGGCGCTCGGCACAGGCGCCGGCCAGTTCCAGATGACGGCCAATGGCTACGCTGGCTTCAGTGCTTATGGTGGCGATGCCACGGTTGACATCGGCGGCGCGGGCGCCACGGTCACGTGGGGCACGACCTTTAGTCCCGCGACGCTGGTGCTCAATGAAGGCAGCTCCGACAGCACGCTGAACTTCCTCAACGGTCTGAACTTCAACAATGCCACCCGCACCATTTCCGTTAACAACGGCACCGCCATCCTGGGCGGCGGCATCATCCAGAGCGGCGCGAACAAGGATGGCCTGGTCAAGCTCGGCTCGGGCACGTTGATGCTGACCAACAGCGCCAACCTCGTCAAGCTGACGAACGGCGTGAGCATCAGGGAGGGCACCTTCGCCCTCAGCAACGTCAACGTTCATGTCGGTGCCGGTGCTGCCACGATCGGCGTTAATGCCGGCGACTACGGCACGCTGAAGCTCATGGGCAGTTCGATCTTCTCTGGCACCAACGGTGGCATGGCCAACGGAGCGACCTTGACGGTGGGCAGCAGTGGCCGTGGCGTGTTGATCCTGCAGGATAATGCGGTGCTGACCAACCGGCTGGTCGTGGGTGCCGTTGCCGGCGGCGCCGGTGCCGTGTATGTTCGCGGCGGAACCTTGAATAACTGGTGTGGACCGACCATTGACGGCATCGTCGGCAGCAGCGGGTTCGGTTATCTGGAGATCACCGGCGGCGCGATGACCAACGGCGGCTGGTTCCAGTTGGGCGCGGGTGGCACGGGCGTGGGCGTGATGCAGCAATACGGCGGCCGATTCTATCAGGCGGCCAATTCCTTCGATGTGGGTCGCAATGGCATTGGAGCCATCTATATTGCTGGCGGCGAGTTCGTGGCCAACGGCGGAACGTTTAACATGGGTGGCAGCGGCACGGGTAACGCGCGGGCGGAGTTCACGGTGGCGGGTGGCAGCGTGACGATCAGCAACACGCTGCTGTTTGCCCAGAACAACGCGGGTCAGACCGGTGTTCTCAACCTGGTCAGCGGCACACTGGTAGTGAACCAGATCAGCAAGAACATTGCCGGCGGCGGCGGCTTCGTCAACTTCAACGGCGGCACGCTGAAAGCGCGGCTGGACAACGCTACATTCATGCAGGGCCTCAACGGGGCTTATGTCTATACCAATGGCGCGGTCATTGACTCGGCCGGCTTCAATATCACCATTGCCCAGAACCTGGCGCCTGCGACGGGTTACGGCCTGACGAACATCACGGTGCTCAATGGCGGTTCGGGCTACATCGGCGCGCCTTACGTTCAGATCATTGGCGGCGGCGGCAGCAACGCCACGGCCGTCGCCCAGATTGATTCCGATCCGAACAGCCCGACCTACGGCTCGGTGACGAATGTGGTCATCACCAGCGCCGGCACCGGCTACACCAGCGCGCCCATCATCGGCTTCATCGGCGGCGGCGCCGTGATGCCGGCGTCGCCCGGTCTGGCCATGCTGGGGACCAACGTCGGCGGCGGCCTCACCAAGGTGGGTAGTGGCGTCCTGACGCTGAGCGGCACCAACACCTATACCGGACCGACAATCATCAACGCTGGCGTCCTGCAGATCGGTGGCAACGGCTCGCTCGCCAGCGATGTCACCAATAACTCCGCGCTGTTCTTCAACCCGCCGGCTGGCATCACGAACCTGTTTGGCAACTTCATCGCCGGCACCGGTTACATTGCCCAGGTCGGCGCGGGTGTGACGGTCCTGACCAACGTCAACGCTTACAGTGGCAGCACCCTCATCAGCAACGGTGTCTTGCGCGCCACCGATGGCGTTGGCATCAGCACCGCCAGCAACCTGGTGCTTAACGGCGGTGTGTTTGAGACCGATACCGACTTCACCCGCTACTTTGGCCTCTCCAACAACACGGTGTCGGTCATGGGCGGCGCGGGCTTCAGTGCCTTCGGCGCGGCGCCGGTCAACGTCAGCCTTGATGGCGGCACCACGCTGGTATGGGGCAGCACCTTCTTCGCACCCACGAATCTGATCCTGAACGCGGCCAGCGCCAACACCAACGTGATCTTCGTCAATGGTCTGGACTTTGGCGGCCTCAACCGCACCGTCAGCGTTTATTCAGTTACAGCGCCCGCCATCATGAGTGGCATCCTCACCAACGGCAGCCTCAGCAAGTCGGGCACGGGCACCTTGGTGCTGACGGGCAACAACGCCAACTACAGCAACTTCATCAATGGCGGCACGCTCAAGATCGGCGCGAACAACACGCTCTGGACCAACAGCTTCCTCAGCTTTGGCGACAATACCAACGCCCCCAGCGGCTATGGCACGCTCGACCTCAGCGACTTCAGCCAGACCCTTGGCGCCTTGAGCGTTCAGACAACCAACCGGTCGGCGACCAACAGCATCGTCATTGGCGCCGGCCAGCAACTGACGGTCCTCGGCAACGTGATCGTAGGCGTGGACGCGAAGTCCGGCCCGCAGTCCACGAACGGTGGCTTTGCGAACCTGGTCATGAGTGGCGCCGGCAGCTTTGTGGTCACGGGCACATCTTTCCGCGTCAACGGCGGCAACAGCATCACAAACGGCCTGACGGCGTTCCTTGACATGGCTGCGCTGGCGACGGCCAACATCAACCTCGGTTCAGCCGGCGTGTTCCAGGTCGGTGACAACGGATTCAATGGGGCTGGCAGTGGAACCGACAATTCCACCCTGATCCTGGCCAGCAACACCACCATCAGGGCGGGCACTCTGGACGTTGGTCCTGGCAACAGGACGGCCTATCAAGTGATGAAGCTGGGCAATGGCACCAATACGATCAATGTGAATACCTTCAACGTCGGTTCGCCCACCGTGGGAGCCCCGCGCGATGGCGGCACCTTGGTGTTCAACTCGTCTACTGGCGAGTTGGTTCTCCGTGCCGCCAACGGTGTCGACAGAGTCGCGTTCAATTTGGGCGCCGGCGCCCAAGTTGTCACGGGTGGTGCCATGAGCAATACGGTTGATCTCACCGGCCACAATGTTGACCTGTGGTTGAGCACGCTTTCGGTGGGTGAACAGGGCCGCGGTGGCTGGATGACCAACACCTTCTCCTTCAACATGGGTATTCTGGATGCCACGATGTTGAAGATTGGCAACCGTCCTTCCACTCTTTGGGGAGGGGCGATGGGCCAGAATCCGTTCAGCTCGATCGTCAATATTGGCGGCGGCACGGTCAATATCGCCTCCGGCATCGTGATGGGCACCAGCTACGGGACCAACACCGGCAGCAGCAGCATCGCCACGAACTCCGCCACGTTGAACATCACCGGCGGCACGGTCACTGTGGGCAGCAACATCGTCATGCTGACCCAGAACAGCACCAATAACCCCGTTTACAGCACCATCAACCTCAGCGGCGGTTCGCTCACCGTCCTCAGCAACATCATCACCGGCACCAGCGTCGCGAACGCTGCTGCCCGTGTGGCGGCCATCAACCTCGCCGGCGGCCTGCTCGACATGACCGGCCACGCCATCGGCACCAATAACGCGCTCATTGACGTGCTTAACCTCCAGAGTGGCACACTCCAGAACCTGGCCGAGTTCAACAACGGCGCGGCCCTGATGAAGACTGGCACCGGCGTCCTGGTTCTGGCCGGCAGCAACAGCTACAGCGGTGCGACGATCGTTACCAACGGCACACTGGTGCTGAACGGCTACGCCACGGGCGGCGGCTCGCTCGCGCTGACCAATGCGACGATGGTCAACACAGGCACCGGCTACTTTAACAACGTCGAGCTGAACGCCGCAGCCGTGTTGACCAACGGCCCGGGCTTCCTCGTGGGCATCAGCGGAAACCTCGACAACCAGAGCACCAACTTTGCGCTGAACAACTACGCGGGAACGACACTGTTCAATGGCGGCGGCGCGGCCAACATCCAGACAGCCGAGGTGGCCAGCGCCCGCCTTGCCCTGGCGGACATGGGCACGACCAACTTCGCCTACGGCGCGTTCCAGGTGGGCGACCCGCTGACCGGCAGCAATGCCTACGTGCAACTGGCCGATGACCG
>JBAYFL010000047.1:0-24299 GCA_041667205.1 Verrucomicrobiia bacterium
TGGCTGAGGGGGGAATCTTTTTCGCGCGGCGCGGCGAAACAAAACAGCTCAACCAACCGCACTGTTTACCCCGACTTCGATCTCACGCTTCAGCCCACCGAAGTTTTCACACAGTCTGGCGCTACAGCGAACCCGGCCATCGCATCCAGGTTGCAAGCGAACGCCCTCGTGGGCCGGGTCGCTGAGCTTGGGTCTAGGTCTCAGAATCAAGCACGAGCGCAGTATCTCAAGTTTGGGAAAGGGGATCGAAGAATGGATAAAGCGTTTGCGGAGCGTTTCGCAACAGATTGGATCGAATCGTGGAACGCCCACGATCTGGACAGGGTTCTGGCGCACTACGCAGATGACTTTGAAATGTCATCGCCGGTCATTATTCAGATTGCAGGCGAACCTTCAGGAAGGCTGTGCGGTAAGGTGGCTGTCGGTGCGTATTGGAGCAAGGCATTGAAGCTCATTCCCGATCTTCATTTTGAGTTGGTCACGGTTCTCGCGGGCGTCGGCAGCGTTACCATTTACTACAAGGGAGCAGGTGGCCGTCTTGCGGCAGAGGTCTTCTTCTTCGATGCCAATCACAAGGTAACAAGAGCCGTCGCACACTATGGCGTATAGGCGGTTGTGCCTTGACCCTTCATTCCAGCGGATTGCCCTCGGCAGCCGCTGGACTCAAACGTTCGTTGAGCGTGGCCAAGCCCGGCCTTCACTTCAGCAATGATTCAGCGTGTTTACGGGCGGCGTCGGATTGGCCGCCGAGCATGCGGGTCAGTTCGGTGACGCGGCCGGGGCGGTCGAGGAGCGCGAATTCAGAGATCGTGCGACCGGCTTTGAGTTCCTTGCTGACGACGAAATGCGCCGTGGCTTGCGCGGCGACGGGCGCGAGGTGGGTGATGCAAAGCACCTGATGCCGGCCCGCGATCTGCCGCATCTTCTCGCCGACGGCGTGCGCGGTCTCGCCGCCGACGTTGGCGTCCACCTCGTCGAACACCAGCACGGGAATCTCGTCCTCGGCAGCCAGCACGGTCTTCAACGCCAGCATCACGCGCGCCATTTCGCCGGAGGAGGCGATGGCGCGCAGCGGGCGGGCCGGCTCACCGGGATTCGGCGCGAACTGGAACTCAATGGTGTCGAGGCCAGAGGATTGCGGATTGCGGATTGCGGATTGCGGATTGGAGAACAAGTCGCCGGGCTGGACGGTTTCGATCGCGACACCGAACTGGCACTGCTTGAAGCCGAGCGCGGCCAGCTCCTTCATCACGGCCTTGCTGAGCTTGGGGATCACTTGTCGGCGCTGGGTGGAAAGCTGCTGGCCCGTGCGCCAAAGATCGGCATCGAGCTTCTGGAGTTCGGCGTTGAGTCGGGACAACTCGGCGTCGCGCTGTTCGAGGCCGTGGAGTTTCTTTGCCGCTTCCTCGCCGAAAGCGATGACATCGGCAATCGTCGCGCCGTATTTACGGCGGAGCGACTGGATGATGTTCAACCGCTCTTCAAGTTTCTTCAGCCGCGCCGGGTCGAGTTCGATCCGTTCGAGATAGTGCGCCAGCTCGCCCTGCAATTCGCGCAACGTCGTCACCGCCTGCTCCTGGCCAGTGACGAGCGGCGCGGCGGTCGAATCGAGCCGCTGCAACTCGCGCAACATGCGGCCGATCTCGCCGACGCGCGTCAGCACGGCGTCGTCGGCCTCGCCGAGCAGCGCATAGGCGGTCTGGCCGAACTCGATGAGCTTGGCGGCGTTGCTGGTGCGGCGGTAATCCTGCTCAACTTGCGCCTCCTCGTCCGGCTGAAGCTTGGCTTCGGAAATCTCGCGGACTTGGAACCGCAGCAGGTCGAGCTGCTGGGCGTAGGTTTTCTCGTCCACGATCAGCGCGGCCTTCTCGGCCTCGACGGCGGCGCGGCGGCGGACGAGTTCGGCGAAGGCGGCGCGTGGCCCGCCGAGATTGCCGAAGGCATCGAGGATGTCGAGCTGGCGCGCGGGGTGCAGCAACGACTGATGGTCGTGCGGTCCGTGGATGTCCACGAGCCATTCGCCGAGCGCGGCGAGGATGTTGAGCGTGGTGGGCGAGCCGTTGACGAACTGGCGGTTTGAGCCGGCGGCGGTAAAGACGCGTTTGACGACAAGCTGGCCGTCCTCGCACGGCTCCAGCCCGTTTTCATCGAGGAACGGCTTGAGCGGCGCGCGCAACTGCGACACGTCGAACCCCGCCTCGACGGCACAGCTCTCTTCGCCGCTGCGGATGAGCGTGCGGTCGGCGCGTTCGCCGAGCAAAAGATTGAGCGCGCCGATGAGGATGGACTTGCCCGCGCCGGTCTCGCCGGTGATGACGTTGTAACCCGGCTGGAGTTCCAGCGTCAGGTCGGCCACGAGGGCCAGATTTTTGATGCGCAGCGTCGTCAGCATGTCGTTTGGCTCGCACGGAGTCTGCAACGCGCGGAGGGTTTCAGCAAAGTAAATTTTCAGCGTGCAATGTCGCGATTCAAACTTGGCTTTTTTCACGCAAGCGCCTAGGCTGCGCGAACCTTGACTTGACGGATTTGCAGTCGGCCAAGACGGACAACCGAAACCAAACGACAGGAGATTCAGCGTAATGAAACACGAAGTAACCAGGCGGGACTTTATGAAGTCGGCAGCCGTGGCGGGCGCGGCGCTCGGTAGCGTCGGCATCCTCCACGCGCAGGCCAAGAAACCCATGAACGCCGTCGTCGTCGGCTGCGGCGGTCGCGGCAGCGGCGCGGGCAAGAACTTCCTCGACGCGTGCAAAGCCGTCGGCGTCGAAGGCAAGATCGTCGCGGTGGCGGATGTCTTCGAGGAGAAGGCCAAGAAAGGCGTGAAGAACTTTGAAGTGCCCGAGAACAAATGCTTCAGCGGATTCGACAGCTACGTCAAGGCCATCAACGAGCCGGGCGTCAACTACGTCATCATCGCGACGCCCCCGGGCTTCAAGGCCGCCCAATTCAAGGCCGCCATTGACGCGGGTAAGCACGTCTTCATCGAGAAGCCCGTCTCGGTGGACGGTCCCAGCTCGCGCATCATGTATGCCGCAGGCGAACTGGCCGACAAGAAGGGCCTGAAGGTTGCCGCCGGCACCCAGCGCCGCCACCAGGCCGGTTACATTGACACCATCAAGCGGCTCCAGGACGGCGTCATCGGCGACATGGTTGCGTTGCGCGCCTACTGGGTCAACGGCGGCCCCATCTGGCACCGCGGCGAGAAGGGCGATACCGATTTGGAGAAACAGATCAACAACTGGTATCACTACATCTGGCTCTGCGGCGACCATATTTGCGAACAGCACGTCCACAACATTGACGTCTGCAACTGGATCATGAAGGACCATCCGGTGAAGGTCTGGGGCCAGGGTTCGCGCCAGCAGCTCGGCGACAAGTCCGGCGAAATCTGGGACAACTTCGACTGCGAATTCGAGTATCCCAGCGGCGCGCACATGTTCAGCTACTGCGGCCAGATCAAGCGTTCCAAGTCCTCCGTCAGTGAGGCGGTCCACGGCACCAAGGGCACGTCGAATCCCTCCAGCAGCTACACGCTCTACGGCCAGAAGGATTCGTGGAAGACCGAAGCCAAGGGCGCCAATCCCTACGAGCAGGAGCACATTGACCTGATCAACGCTATCCTGAACAACACCGAGTTGAATGAGACCAAGAACGTCACCGACAGCACGCTGACGGCCATCATGGGCCGCGAAGCGTCCTACAGTGGTGCCGAGGTCACGTGGGATCAAATCCTGAACTCGGAGTTCAAGTATGGGCCGGATCTGCTCTACACCGACGCCTCCAAGATGACTTGGGGCGCGTTCCGGACGTTGAAGCCGCCGATGCCCAGCAAATACAACATCTTCAAGAAGCCCGCGGAAGTCCCGGTGGCCTAAGCCGGTTTCCCGGTAAGATGTCGTTAAAGAAGCAGGGGCGGCCCGCAAGGACCGCCCCTCTTCGTTTTAGAAGTTGGAAATTCTACCTCGCCGAGAATGGCGACGTGATTACTCCTTCGCCCAGAAGTCCACGACGAACACATCGGCGATTACCGGGCCGAGACTCTTGCCGAACGCCTTGTGGGCCGGATGCGGCAGATAGGCGTCGCGGTCGGCATCGCTGTTGAAGGTGAGCACGAAGCAATGCGTAAAGCCCTTGGAGTGTTTCTCCGGACTGCAGTTGGTGCCCCACTCCAGCGACGCGATCTGCGGAATCTTCGTCTTCAGCGCGCAGAAAGCTATCTCAACCTCTTTGATCTGCTCCGGCGTGGCGCTCTCCTTGAACTTGAACGAGACGACGTGGCGGAGTTTGCCTTTGGAAGCGCAGGCGTCGGCGGCGGACGCGGCCGGGGCGAGGACGACGATTGAAGCGAGGACAGCGATGAGCATCAGTTTCATTATGGGTTCCTTGGGTTGAAGTTTCGCGCGAGCATAGCAACCTTCGCCGTTCTGGCAACAGGCAAGTGGTTTCCGCCAACGAAGATGGCTTGTCACGGTCGCAAGTTGCTGGCCAAAATGCCGCCAACACAGTTCACGAACAAATCACTATGCAACCTCGACTCCTTCTCCTCGCGACACTGGTCTTGCTGGTCGGCCAGGTCATCGCCGCTGAACTGCCCGGCAAGAAATCCTTGTGGAACGATTGCGACCGCTACGACTTCGTCGTGGACGGCCGCGCGGGCTTCGTCGTCGCGCCGAAGACGGCCGCGCCGGGCAAACCGTGGGCGTGGCGCACCGAGTTCTTCGGCCACGAGCCGCAGGGCGACATCGCATTGCTCGGCAAGGGTTTCCACGTCGCCTACTACAAGGTCAGCGACATGTATGGCGCGCCGCAGGCCATCGAGTGGATGCGGAAGTTTCAGGACTACGTCGAGCGGCAGTTCGGCCTCGCGCCGCGCGCGGTGCTCGAAGGTTTCAGCCGCGGCGGACTTTACGCGTTCAACTACGCTGCCACGCATCCCGACAAGGTCGCCGCGCTCTATCTCGACGCGCCCGTCCTCGACATCCGCAGTTGGCCCGGCGGCAAGGGCAAAGGTGCCGGCTCAAAGAATTGCTGGGAACAGTGCCTAAGACTCTTCAACCTTACCGAGGAGACCGCAAAAAACTTCAAAAGCAGCCCGCTCGAACGCATTGAGCCGGTGGCGAAGGCGAAGATACCGATTCTCTCCGTGTGCGGTGAGACGGACAAGGTGGTGCCATTCGATGAGAACACCGCCATTCTGGCGAAGCGTTACCGCGAACTCGGCGGCGAGATCGAGGTCATCTGCAAGCCCAACTGCGACCATCACCCACACAGCCTCAAAGACCCGACCCGGATCGTGAACTTCATCCTGCGCCACACGCCCGGCATGGAGGGCGCATTGCTGCCGGAGCCGGCGACGCCTTACGGCTACAACTACTTCGCGCTGCGCGGCGGGCTGGCCAACTGCCGCATCAAGTTCGAGCGCGAGAAGACCGGCCGCGTCGCATTCATGGGCGGCTCCATCACGGAAATGAAAGGCTGGCGCGAACTGGTCTGCGAGGAATTGCAGCGGCGGTTTCCGAATACGAAGTTCGACTTCATCGCCGCAGGCATCTCCTCCACTGGTTCAACGCCGGGAGCGTTCCGGTTGCTGCGTGATGTGTTTGGCCGCGGCCCCGTGGATTTGTTGTTTGAGGAAGCCGCCGTCAACGACGAGACCAACGGGTTCGCCGACCAGCAGCAGGTGCGCGGCATGGAGGGCATCATCCGCCACGCGCGGCTCGTCAATCCCGCGCTCGACATCGTCCAGTTGCACTTCGTGGATCCCGACAAGATGAGGGCGATCAACGCCGGCAAGACGCCGGCGGTCATTACCAACCACGAAAAGGTCGCCAAGCACTACAACGTGCCCTCGATTGACCTCGCGCACGAAGTCACCGAACGCATCCACGCCAAGGAGTTTACGTGGGAGAAAGACTTCAAGGGTCTGCATCCGTCGCCGTTCGGCCACACTCTCTACGCCAAGAGCATCGCGCGGTTGTTCGACGCGGCGTGGAAGGAGCCGCTGGCTGCCGATGCGAAGCTCCAGCCGTATACGCTGCCCGCCAAGCCACTCGACGAGAAGAGCTACTTCCGCGGCCGGTTGGTGGACATCAAGGAAGCGCGTGTCGCCTCCGGTTGGAAGATTTACCCGTCGTGGAAACCAACGGCCAAAGTCGGGACGCGGAAAGGTTTCGTCAACGTCCCGATGCTCGTCGCCGAGGAGCCGGGCGCGGCGTTGACGCTGAAGTTCATGGGCACCGCGGTCGGCGTCTTCGTCGCAGCCGGCCCCGACGCCGGCATCGTCGAATTCTGCATTGATGGAAAACCGTGGCGGTCGCTGGACCTCTTCACACACTGGAGCGGCGGTCTGCACATCCCATGGGCTTACGTGTTGGACGCCGAGCTTGCACCCGGGCCGCACGAGTTGACGTTGCGCATGAGCGACAAGAAAAACGCCGAGAGCAAAGGCCACGCCGCGCGGATCGTAAACTTCCTGGTGAACTGATCGGACAGTCGGTGGATGGCGTCGGAACCGTTTCGACCGCTGGAAGCTGTGCTTGACGTGGCGGCGTGGGTTCGGGAATCTCCTGAGCATGAGCCAGCATCAGGCACGCACAGTCGTCCTCCCGCAAATTCTGTTTCCGCGGCTCGCGCGCGCGGCATTGGTGACCATTGTTGTGAGCGGGCACGCGATGGCGGCGGAGCCGTGGTGGCCGGAGTTCCATGGACCGAACCGCGATAACCGTTCGCGCGACACCGGGCTGCTGAAGGAGTGGCCGACAGATGGGCCGAAACTACTCTGGAAGTTTTCCGACTGCGGCAAGGGCTTCGCGTGCGTTTCGATAGCCGAGGGGCTAATGTTCACGACCGGCGATTTCGACGACGACCTGATGGTGATGGCGGTGGATTTGAATGGCCGGTTGAAGTGGAAAGCGCCGAACGGCAAGGCGTGGAAAGGCGCGCAGCCCGGCGCGCGCACGACGCCCACCTACAACGACGGCGTCGTCTATCAGATGAACGCGCACGGGTTGCTGACGGCCTTCGTCGCCGCGACCGGAAAGCCGATTTGGTCGGTGAATCTGGCGGAGCGGTTCGAGGCGCAGAGCGGCGGTTGGGGTTTCACGGAGAATGTCATCATCGAGGGCGATATGCTGCTTTGCACGCCCGGCGGCTCCAAAGGCCGCGTGGTGGCGCTCAACAAGAAGACCGGCGCGACGATCTGGGCCAACACCGACATCACCGACCGCGCCGCCTACGCCTCGCCGATCATCGTTACGCACGGCGGCGTGCGGCAGTTTATCACGCTGACGCATGAAACCATCCTGAGCGTGGACGTGCGCACGGGCAAGTTGCTCTGGAGCCACAAGCATCCGAGCACTTGCGACCAGAATGTCACCTCGCCGATCTTCCACGACGGCGCGGTTTACGTGACGAGCGGTCACAAGGCCGGCGGGCGCATGGTGAAGATCAACGCCGACGGCCGGAGCGTGACGGAAGCGTGGTTTGGCACCGATCAGGACAACTGCCACGGCGGCGTGATGCTGCTCGACGGCTATCTCTACGGCAGCGGCTGCCGGCTTTTCAAGAAGGGCCTCGTCTGTGTCGAGTTCGCCACCGGCAAGACGATGTATAACGCCCGCGAGATCGGCAAAACGTCGGTCAGCTACGCCGACGGGCGGCTCTACTGCCTCGGAAACGATTGTTCGATGTCGCTGGTGGACGTGACGCCGCAGCGCGCCACCGTCGTCAGCCGTTTCATGCCGCCGTGGGAGAACAAGCCGCCGTGTCTCTCGCATCCGGTGATCTGCGGCGGTCGGCTCTACATCCGCCACTTGAACGAGCTGTTTGCCTACGACGTGCGCGCCGGACAATAACTTTCGACCGCCAGACAAATCATGAAAGCGCTGGTTCTCAAAGCTTACAAAGAGTTCGTCATCGAAGACGTGCCGGTGCCGGAGTTCGGGCCGGACGAGGTGCTCATCGCGGTGAAGGCGTGCGGCATCTGCGGCAGCGACGTGCATGGCATGGACGGCAGCACGGGCCGGCGCTTGCCGCCGATCATCATGGGCCACGAAGCGGCTGGCGTCATCGCGAAGACTGGCAGCGCGGTGACGGGCTGGAAACCGGGTGACCGCGTAACGTTCGACTCGACCATCTACTGCGGCCAGTGCGACTTCTGCCACGTGGGCCGGATCAACCTTTGCAGCAACCGCCGCGTGCTCGGCGTTTCGTGCGACGAATACCGCCAGCACGGCGCGTTCGCGGAGTTCGTCGTCGTGCCGGCGCGCATTCTCTATCGGCTGCCGGACGCGCTGTCGTTCGAGCACGCCGCGCTGGTGGAGCCACTCTCCATCGCGCTTCACGCCACGCGGCTCGCACACGTGTCGCGCGGCGAGGCAGCGGTGGTGATCGGGGCGGGCATCATCGGGTTGATGCTGGTGCAGGCGTTGCGCGTGGCGGGCTGCGAGCAGATCATCGTGGTGGACGTTGCGCCGGATCGGCTGGCCGTGGCGGCGCAACTCGGCGCGACCGCGATCATCAACTCCGCCAACGCCGACGCGCTGGCGGAAATCCTCTGGCTCACCAACAAGCGCGGCGCGGACCATGCTTTCGAGGCCGTCGGCGTCACGGCGACGGTGGACCTCGCTGTGCGCGGCGTGCGCAAAGGCGGCACGGTGACGCTCGTGGGCAACGTCACGCCAAAGGTGGAACTGCCGCTGCAAGTTGCGGTGGTGCGCGAGTTGACGATCCGCGGCTCGTGCGCGTCGAGCGGCGAATATGCTGACTGTCTTGATTTGTTGGGCCGCAGCGCGGTGCAAGCGTCACCGCTTATCAGCGCGGTCGCGCCGCTTGCGGAAGGCGCGGCGTGGTTTGACCGGCTCTACCGCAAGGAGCCGGGCTTGTTGAAAGTCATTTTGAAACCGAGCGAATAACAGCCATGAACACCAATCTCTTCGATCTCACCGGCCGCGTCGCCATCGTCACCGGCACTAGCCGCGGGCTGGGACAGTATCTCGGCCGAGCGCTTGCTCGTGCTGGCGCGGATCTCGTCATCACCAGCCGCGACGCTGCGACGCTCGCGCCGTTTCAACGGGAAATCGAATCGCTTGGTCGCAAGGTGTTGCCGCTGGCGCTTGATGTGCGCGATCACGGCAGCATCCAGCGGGCGGTGGTGGCGGCGGTTGCGCACTACGGGAAGATTGACATCTTGGTGAACAACGCGGGCTGCAATGTCCGCAAGCCGGCGCTCGACGTGACTTGGGACGACTGGAACCTCGTGCTCGACACCAACCTGCGCGGCACGTTCTTCGTCGCGCAGGCCGTGGCGCGGCATATGATCGAGCGGAAATACGGCCGCATCATCAACATCGGCTCCGTGACGTGTGTTGCCGGCTACGCGGGCCTTGCTCCCTACGGCGCGAGCCGCGGCGGCGTGAAGCAGCTCACGATGAGCCTCGCCGACGATTGGGGCGTTCACGGCGTCACCGTGAACTGTCTCGCGCCCGGCTGGTTCAAGACTGCGCAGAATGCCGTCATGTATGAGAACCAGGAGTGGGTCGAGTATCTCTGCGACCGCATTCCGCTGAAGCGGCCCGGCCAGCCGCAAGACCTCGACGGTGCGGTGGTGTTCCTGGCGTCGGAGGCGAGCGGCTACGTTACAGGCCAGACGCTGCTGGTGGACGGCGGCATCTCCACCGGTGCGACGCGGGCAATGCCAAAGAAGAAATAACTGCGGTTGCGGCAGAGAGGAATTCCAAATCGCCTATCACGACCATGAACGACCGGGAACGTTTCATCGCCACGATGCACTACCAGCCGCGCGACCGCGCGCCGCTCTACGATTTCAGCTTCTGGGAAGAGACGCTGACGAGATGGCAGAACGAGGGATTGTCGAGTGGCGTCACGCGGCAGAACGTCGCCGATTGCTTCGGGTTCGATGTGAGCCTGTTCGGCGGCGACTTGGCTTGGCATACCGGCTGTAACGTCGGGTTGTCGCCGGCGTTTGAGGTGAAGGTGCTGGAAGACCGCGGCGAGTCTGAACTCCTCCAGCAACCCGACGGCGCGCGCGTGGTGAAGAAGAAGGTGATGAGTTCCATCCCGATGCACGAGGGTCATCTGCTCGTGGATCGGCAGACGTGGCGCGAGCATTACAAGTTGCGGCTCGACCCGACTCATCCCAACCGTTTCCCCAAGTCCGAGCCGCAACTCCGCTACGGCACCGCCGGCATCGTCGCGATGCTCGACAACACGTGCATGGGCTGGAACGAGCGCGTGGCGTTCTGGCGCGACCCGCAACGCTCGCACCCGATCATCCTGCCCGGCGGCAGCCTCTATGGGTGGATTCGCAACTGGATGGGCATCGAGAACGTCTCGATGGTCGTCTATGACGACTCGGCGTGGTTCGAGGAGATGGTCGAGACGATTGCCGACTGCATCATCGGCGTGCTTCAGCGCATCCTCGACACGGGCGCGCAGTTCGAGGCGTGCGCGGTGTGGGAAGACATGTGCTACAACACCGGCCCGTTGCTCGGCCCGGAACATTTCAAACGGTTCCTCGTGCCGCACTACAAACGCATCACCAGCCTCCTGCGTCGCCACGGCGTGGATGTCTGCTGGGTGGACTGCGACGGCAAGATAGACGCGCTCGCGCCGCTCTGGCTCGACGCCGGCGTGAACTGCATGTTCCCGATCGAGGTTGGCACGTGGAATGGCGACGCCGTCGCGTTCCGCCGCGAATACGGCAAGGAGATGCTCGTCATCGGCAGCGTGGACAAACACATGCTCGCGCGCACGAAAGCCGACATCACGCGCGAGATGGCCCGTCTCACGCCGTTGGTGGGGGAGGGTGGCTTCATTCCCACGCCCGACCATCGTGTCTCGCCCGACGTGCCGCTGGAGAACTACGTGTTCTACTGCGAAGAGGCGCGGAGAATTTGGGGCAGGGGCGTGAACCTGAAGCCGATGCGTCTCAAGAGCTAAACCGACGCCCGATTTGTTGCAGATTTCCTGTAACAAATTCTCGGTTTCGCTTCTGAGGTAGGTGTATGAATACGTCTCAGGCGAATCCGGCCATGCCAAGCGGAAACAAATGTCCTCAATGCGGCGCTGCGTTGCCGGCGGGCGCGTTGGCGGGGCTTTGTCCAGCCTGCCTGCTCAAGCAAGGCGCTGCGGCCGACACCGCTCCGCCGCCCGGCACCGCGCCGTTCACGCCGCCGCCGGTCGCCGAACTGACGAAACTTTTCCCGCAACTCGATATCCTCTCGCTCATCGGCCAGGGCGGCATGGGCGCGGTCTATAAGGCGCGGCAGAAACAACTCGACCGGATCGTTGCGTTGAAAATCCTGCCGCCGGCCGTCAGCCACGATCCGAAGTTCGCCGAGCGGTTCGCGCGCGAGGCCAGGGCGCTGGCCAAGCTCAACCATCCGAACATCGTCACGCTCTACGAGTTTGGGCAGGCCGACGGGTTGTTCTATTTCCTGATGGAATTCATGGACGGCATGAACCTGCGGCAGTTGCTCAACGCGGGCCGCGTCACGCCAAAAGAGGCGCTCGCTATCGTCCCGCCCATCTGCGACGCGCTCCAGTTCGCGCACGACCGCGGCATCGTCCACCGCGACATCAAGCCGGAGAACATCCTGCTGAGCAAAGCCGGCCAGGTGAAGATCGCCGATTTCGGCGTGGCCAAGATCGTCGCGAGCGAGCCGGCAACAACCGCCACAAGCGGGGCCGTTGCGCCGCTTCCCGCGCAAACCGACGCGGGCTTGGTGATGGGCACGCCGCAATACATGGCCCCGGAGCAGACGGAACACCCGTCGGAGGTGGATCACCGGGCCGACATCTACTCGTTGGGTGTCGTGTTCTACCAGATGCTCACCGGCGAACTGCCCAAGGGCAAATTCGAGCCGCCGTCGAAAAAGGTGGTCATTGACGTGCGTCTCGACGAGGTCGTGTTGCGCGCGCTGGAAAAGGAACCGGAGCGTCGCTATCAGCAGGCCAGCGAGGTGAGGACCGCCGTGGAAACCATCGCAACCACGCCGCCGGTTGTTGGTGTCCCGGCTTCAGCCGGTCCGCAATCACCAACGCCCGTCCCGGCACAGCCGCAGCAGCCTCGCGTGCGTCTTGAAATCGCGGGAGCCGGCATCGCGTCCATCTTCTTCCTCGACCTCCTGTTCTGGATTGGGGCCTTCTGCTTACCGACGGCCCCGGCGGAGCCGTTCACAACGCTCGCTTCGTTGGGCCTGCCCTTTGCTCTGTTGGCGCCAGTGATTACCCCACTGTTCGGTTGGTTGGCCGTCTCGAAAATCCGCTGTTCGGCAGGCCCGGATCGCGGTCTCGGCTTGGCCGTATTCGACGGACTGCTGTTTCCATTGCTGGCGCTCGACGGGGTGATTGGGTTACTTTCAGTCCTTTCGGCGGGGTTAGTGGCCGGACTCAGAGGACTTCGCGGTTCGCTGTTCGATCACATGCCGGAATTGGCGGCTTGGCTGCTGCTCACAATCGGCTTGATTGCGTGGTTGGATTACTTGATCGCTCGCAGTGTCTGGCGTGCGGTGAACAAGCCGCTGGGCAGTGATGGACCACCCAGAACGTCCGGTCCTGCCGCAAGCCAGCAGCCGCCGGCAGGCGCACCGAGTGCGGCGACGAATAAATCAGGCATGGTCCGCATCATGGAAATCTTGCTCGGCGGCACGTTCACGTCTCCGCTGGCGATCACGCTCATCAACGTCTCTGCACTCGGCTTCCTCGGTTTCCTCTCTGGTCTTGCACACGTGCCGCTACCCGGATGGCAGCGTTGCGAAGGCTTCTCCGGCTTCTTTGGTTTCTTCGGGCTGCTTGGCGTTGCGGTCATCGTTGAAATGGTTGCCCGGCGGAGATCGAGGACAACACCGTCGCCGACCGCCGGCACGCAGCCGGCGGCGGCAACCGAAGAGATTCGGCGGCAGGTCAACGGTCCGGCGATTGGCCTGTTGGTGACCGGTATCCTTAACTGGATTCTCATCCCGGTGATCGCGCTGTTCGTGTTGTGGTATCTCTCCAGCCTATCGGCTGATTTTTGTGGAACTCCCAGTATCGTTCAATTGCGGTCGCCAGAAACGACCGTGCCATTGGTGGCTGTTCCGATTGCCGCCTTGGTGCTCAGCAGCGTGATGATCTTCGGCGCATTGAAGATGAAGCGGCTGGAAGGCTACGGCTGGGCGGTTGCCGCCGCCATCCTCGCCATCCTCGTCTCCCCTGGCAACATCATTGGCCTGCCACTCGGCATCTGGGCGCTGGTGGTGCTGAGCCGGCCCGAAGTGCGCGCGGCGTTCCGGAAGCGTGGCGAGAGCGTTCCGCCCGCAGCCGACATTAGCGTAGGCGTTCCGCCGAGAAACCTGCCCGTGTTCGTCGAGCGCGACAGGCGGCGGCATCTCTATTGGCCGGGCGTATTGCTGTTCTGCGGGAACATTGGATTGGTGGTGTGCGGCGGCAATCTTGCAATCGCGTTGGCGCTCTGGTTGCTGAACGCGCCGGTTCGGCTGACGTTCCAACCCGGCGAACTGATGCTGGTGCTGATGTTGATGGCCGCATGCCTCGTGATGCGCTTGGCGGCGTTGAAACTCGACGCGGGCGAGGCGGCACGAGCCACGGCCTCGCCAGCAGGCAAGGTCGGCATAGCGAAGAGGATCATCTTCATGTTATTGGGAATGGCGGTCGCGGCTGTCCTGGCGGCTGGAGTGGCTCTTCTCGTTGACGCGTTGATGAGGGGATCTATCAGCGCCGCAACGGGCGCGAGCGCGCCGGCTGCTTGGATCATGCAGTGGCGTTGGTTCATTGAATTCTTCGTGATCGGTTTCCTCGCGGTGTATGCGCTCCATTCCATCTTCAGCCGCAAGGAACCAGCCGCAGCCATGGCCGGCGCTTCGCGCAAACGCAGAATCCTGATTGATGTTCTGGTGGGCTTGGCTCTGGCGATCACTGTCCGAGCGTTCGTGCTGACGCCTTACCAAGCCGCTACCGACGCGGTCAGCCCTGAAATCCCACAAGGTAGCTACGTTCTGGTGCTCAAACTCGCGCGCACCTACGCGCCTGGCGATATCGTCGTCTATCAGTCGGGCGCCAAAGCGATGCTCGGTCGCGTGGCGCAGGCGGGGCCATTGAACGGCGCGCTCCAAATCGAGCGCCGCAACGGACCGCCCCAGTCAATTCCATTCTCCAGCGTCGTCGGCAAAGTGATCTTCAACTCGCGGCCTGAAGCGCCAAAGAAACAAGGACCGCCCGTCGTTGCCCAGCCTCCAGCATCATTGCCGCTCGACTCCAGCCCTGTCATCGCGCGTGTGGTGGACGGCGGACGGGGCAAGGTCATCGAGGGATGCGGCTCGGCGGACTCGTGGCTCGTCATCAGAGTCGGCGAGGGTGTTTTGCGTTGCGGTATTATCAACGATTCACGCTTCACTGCCACGATCGAGCGCGCGTGGTGGAGCGGAGGGTTCAACTGCGTCGTCAAAGATTCGCGCGGTAAAGTGCTCTTTGCCGGCTGGGACAACAAGGTTGGCTCCATGACGAAGCAGCGGGGCCGGATCGTCTTCCGCGAAGGCACATTGGCGCGGGAACCGGACGGCTCGTATGTCATCGGCGAGTTCCGGCCCGACAGCGGCGCGCCCGTGCCGGTCACGGTGCGGTTGGAAAAGCCATCCGCAGTGAAAAATCTGGCGGATGCCAAACTCGAAGTGCTGCGCGTGCAACTTCGTCAAGCCCGTGAGGCACTGCCTTTGGCCGAGGCATGGTTTGAGGCGGGTAGGCTTGCCTTTCCAGAGTTTCAAGCGGCGAAAGACAAGGTGGAATTACTGGAAGCCGAGATCACCGGCGACCCCGTGCAAGTCGCTCGCGTCCGATTGGCGGCGGCGGAACGTCAGTTTCAATATGCCGAGGAACGGTTCAAGGTGGGAGCCATGGCTGCCCGTGACTATCTGGCGGCCAAGAACGCCGTCGAATTGCGGCAAGCCGAGTTGCGCCCGGCTGAAGTTGAAGCTTCGCAAACCGCCATGCCGGTATCGCAGCCACCTGCCGGCACAAAGCCGTTGCCGCGCCTGCAATTCCGTCTCGTGGCCGACGCCAACGACACCGCGCCCACCGATACACTTGCAGATCCGGGCAACAAGGAACCGTTGCGCGTTCGCAAGGAAATCCTGCTCGACGAATCCGCCGTGGCTGGCGTGTCGTTGACAAACTCGCCCGAAGGTCAGCGACAAATCAACATTTTGCTCACGGAAACGGGAGCGAAACGATTCGGGGAAATCACGGCTGCCAACATCCGGCGACGATTGGCCATTGTGTTCGATGGCAAGCTGCTCACCGCGCCAGTGATCCAGACGTCGATCGCCGGAAAAGAGATGATGTATTTATTGGTAAACAACGTGAGCGAGGCGGAGGCGAAGACGATCATTCAAGTGCTGCCCCCACGACCGGTTCCTCCCGATCCGTTTGGCCCGGTGATCGAGCGAACCGTAAACGAGCTTGGTGAAAAAACTCTGATTGACTTGGACACCGGTAGAATGTTCACACTTCCGCGGGACGCTTTCGTGAACGACCCGAAGTCAGCGATGGAGTGGGCTGAAAAAAATGGAATCGACGCGGGTTGTTGCACGCAGGATCGAGGTCTGATCGGTTTTGACATGGTTGCCATTCCGATTTCCAACGAGAGTTGGGACCCATCTGATTTTCGCCTCTCGCAAGAAGCCCTGTCGTTCAGCAAGCCGGGTAATCCCGTGTATCTCAGTGTCACCGGGAAGCTGCCATCGACCTGGTTGTTCAAGACCCGCGAAGGCGGCATGGGTGTGCTGCAAATCACCGGCTTCACCGACAACCCGCACGGCGTGAAGATTCGCTACAAGCTGGTCCAAACCACGCAACATTCTTCGGCCAAAAACGCGGCCGCGGCCGCCCCCGCAAAGCCAGCGCCGCGCCTGCAATTCCGCCTCGTTGCCGACGCCAACGACACCGCACCTGCCGACACGCTCGCCGATCCGGGCGGCAAGGAACAGTTGCGCGTCCGCAAGGAAGTCCTGCTCGACGAATCCGCCGTGGCTCGCGCGTCCGTAACGGTCTCGCCGGAGCACGGCGTTTCGGTGGAGGTTGAGTTCAATGAAGCCGGTGCGACACGGTTCGCCCAGATCACCGGCGCGAACATCGGCAAACGGTTGGCAGTGGTCTTTGACGGCAAAGTGCTCTCCGCGCCAACGATCCGCTCCGTGATTCGCGACAAAGCCGTCATCACTGGCAATTTCACTGCCGTCGAGGTGGCCGAGGCGATTGCGGGCGCACTCAATGCGGCCAAGGCAAAGTTGTCGCCCCAAGGAGGGGCGGTTTCCAACCGCCCCAACGCAATCAGGCAAGACGCCGGCGATCCCAAACCTCCGCTCACTGAGGCAAACGTCTTTCTTACAGGAAATGAACAAGCCATCATCAACCGTTTCCTGAAACAGCCGGAAGAGCCGAATCCCAAGCAGTTTTCAAACAGCTTGGATCACGCGCTTGCCGTCTTGATCGCCAGGGCGCATCCAACACAGGAGGTCATGCACTTGGCGCGGGCAACGGTCATTTCCCTGTGCGCGGAGTCTGAACGGCAAACGGGCAGCAAAATCAGCGCGACCCAGCAGGACACGTGGGTATCCGATTTTTCCCGGACAAAGAGTTTCGATTCCGTTCTGAAAAGTCTTGAGGCGCTCAGCTCGAAAAGGACCGACCCGAAGCGGCTGATGGAAACGGGACTCAACGGGATGCTCCGGGCTTCAGGGTGGGATTCCGCGTGCGTCCTTCCACAAGTCCGGGCGGATGAAATCAAGAGACAGTTAAAAGCTCGTGAGACGCCCGCGGAGGAGCGGGGCGTTCTCGGCCTGAAGCTGGACCGGTGGCCAGTGGTAGAGGTTGTGTCCGGTGGCCCGGCCGCGGAGGCGGGCGTGCGAAACGGGGACGTTGTGGTTGCAGTGAACGGCAAGGAGGTGGCGGAAGCCAGAACGACACAGGACGCGCTCAAGATTCTCCAGGGACCGCCGGGCAGCGTTGGCAAACTGACCGTTAAGCGCGACGGCGCGACGCTAACCTTCGACATCACGCGCGCCTCCGCCGCAGTGGTTATGATACAGACGCGGCAGGTCGAAACCGACGCGCTGCTCATCACCATTCCGACTTTCGAAGGGTCTGGTATTGCGGACAGGGTCAAACAGATTGTCCAAACGCGAACGACCAATCAGACAGCCGTTATCATATTTGATTTGAGGGACAATCCTGGAGGCCGGCCCGAAGAAGCCAATGCCGTGGCGGACATTTTCCTGGATGGCAAGCTGCTTTGGCTTTGCAAATTTCATAACGACAGGCTCATTGGGTTCAAATCCAACCCGGGCGCTCGGATCGCCACGCGGCTGCTTGTCCTGACGAACAAGAACACGGCAAGCGGGGCGGAAGCGCTGGTCATGGCGTTGCGCGACAATTCCGCAGCGACCCTCGTTGGGGAGAACACGGCTGGGATGTTGTTCGGCAAAGACGGAGCGGAGTTGGCCGGCGGGCAGACCATCGTCTTCCGCAGCCATCCGACGCTGCTCTCGCCGGCAGGCCATGATTACTCGCTGCGCGGAATCCCGCCCGACGTGAGAGTCCGCGATTCGAGAAGCAGCGGAAAGGATGACATCCTCCGTCGAGCACTGGAACTGGCGAAGCAACCGGCGACACGTTAGACATCCTATGCGCGCGGAACGTTTCTTCGTGATAATCGTCTAATTGCACCGCCTTGTTGGAAAGCATGTGAAGATGAGGAGAGAATTATGAAGATGACGCAGGTTGTCACAACAGCCGTGCTGATCGGCGTAATGAGTCTGGCGGCACGGGCGCAGACACAAGTTCCCAGGACCGTAGCGGCAACCGCACCGCTCACGACCGCCACGGCGAAGGCGCAGACGGGCCAGCCGTTTGTTACCTCTGGCGGCATGGAGTTGCTCTACATCCCGCCCGGCGAGTTCATGATGGGCAGCACGCGACAGGAGCGGGAGTGGGCGTTGCAGAACGGAAGCGATGAGAATCTCGTCCGATGCGAAGGCGAGGCGCCGCGCAAGACGGCAGTCAAACAAGGCTTCTGGCTCGGCAAGACGGAGGTAACCGTGGGCCAGTGGAAACTGTTTGTGGCCGCGACGAGATACGTAACGGACGGCGAGAAGAACGGGGTGTCTTACTCGACGGCGGGGCCGGCACAAACATGGAGGCCGATGAAAGGCGTGAGTTGGAAGGAACCGAACTTTGGCTTCAAGCCGAAGGACAACCATCCGGTGTGTTGTATCAGTTGGAACGATGCGACGGCGTTCTGCGCATGGCTCAACGAGCAAGAACAGAAGGCGCGGCGGTTGCCGCCTGGTTGCATTGTGCGACTGCCGACGGAAGCGGAGTGGGAATATGCGTGCCGGGCGGGCAAACGGACCATGTTCTGGTGGGGTCAGGCGAGAGAAAGCGGCGATTACCGGATGAATTGCTTTGGCAAGGGTGACGGCTTCGATATTGTCTCCCCGGTGGATCACTACGCGCGCGGCAGGAACAAGTTTGGCTTGGCGGACATGCTGGGCAATGTGTGGGAATGGTGCTTGGACGAATTCGATGAGAAACAGGCGCATGAAGAACCCTTCAAAGGCAATCCCGGCGCCCACGCCTTGCGGGGCGGGTCGTTCCACTTCCATCTTGGGTGCTGTCGCGCCGCCAGCCGCTACGGCTGCCCCCCCGCCAACTCGAATAGCAATCACGGCTTTCGGGTGGCGCTCGGCGGCAATCGTTGAATTCCAGCGTTGGGCGACTCGACTAGCAACCTCACCACCAACAACATGAAAAGAAAGGAAACATGAAGCTCGGATTGATCTCCCATTCCGTTCTTCTCGCAGCCGTGTTTTCCTCTACTGGTTGCGCAGGCGGTGGCGGCACCGTTCACGATCCGCCAGATCGCATCGTCGCCGGTCAACCGGCGACACTGAAGCTGAAGTTTTCGGTTTGGGGTGCTGGCTTCGGAAACCTTTCGAGCCGATATACCAACATCTGTTGTCACTACCGGAAAGCGGGAGAGACGCAGTTTGAAACCGCTCCAGCCCGTATCATCTCATCAGATCACAAGAACATGGACGTGGAGTTTGCCATCCCTCCACTGCAGATTTCCGGAGATTCGAGCGCACTGGAGTATTACTTCGATTTTCTTTTTGACGGTCACCCAAACACACGAAAGCATGAGACCGTTCGGATTGTCAGACGCTAGTCGTGCAAAAGAAATGAGAGCTATCGTGAAAATAGTGTTGGCTGCGGCGCTTTGTGTGAGCAGTTCGCTCGGCGCAGCGGCCGATGCCGCCGCGGACGCCGCGCCGCAGGTGACGACGACGCAGCCCGACAACGGGGCAGTGGACGTGTCGCCGGATGTGAAAGAGATCGTCGTGAACTTCGATCAGGACATGGATCGCGGAGACGCGTCGTTTACCGGCGGCGGACCTGAGTTTCCGAAGCTGCGCGGCAACGGCAAACCGTTCTGGCGGAGCGCCCGCGAGTGCGTCCTACCCGTGGAATTGACGGCGAACCACACATACGTCATCGGTATCAACAGTGCGCGTCACACGGGCTTCAGAAGCGCCGGCGGCGTGCCTGTGCAGCCGTTGGTGTTGCGCTTTACGATGCGAGCCGCCACGAGCGCAATGGCAGCGTCCAGTGCTCATGCGGACGCGGCACAGCGTTTGCGGAAGGCGGTCGAGCAATGCTACTCGCACCGCGAGACGCGCGCAGTGGATTGGGCCTCGCTCTGGCCGCGATTCGAGCCACGCCTGAAGGCGGCAGCCTCGGCGCGGGAATTCGCCATTATTGCGGGCGAGATGCTCGCCGCCACGCGCGATCCACACATCTGGCTGGAAGTCGGCGGTGAACTCGTGCCGGCGTTCCGGCGCAACGCGCCACCCAATGTCGCTGCCGAATTGCTGCCGCGGCTTGTGGCGAAATGGACGCAGCAGAACAAGGTGGTTGCCACCGGCTGGGCCGCGCCGCGTGTGGCCTATATCGCGATCCATTCCTGGAGCGGCAAACCGGGACGAGAGGCATACGAGCCAACCTTCAAGGCGCTGAAGGAGTTCCGCGACGCGCCGGCGCTCGTCGTGGATGTGCGGCTTAACAGTGGCGGCGACGATAGCATTGCACGGGAGTTTGCCGGCTGTTTCATCAAGCACCGCGTGCTTTACTCCCGGTTTGTCGCGTTGGATGCAACGTCGCCCACCGAGCGTTGGTTGGAGCCGAATGCAATGCGCCCGCACTATGGCGGCAAAGTCGCCGTCCTGATCGGCCCGGTGAACATGAGTTCGGCCGAGTCGTTTGTCCTGATGATGAAACAATCACCCGCCGTCAAGCTTGTTGGCCAGCGCACCTACGGCAGTTCCGGCAACCCCAAGCCGCACGCGCTTGGCAACGGCGTTACAGTCTATCTCCCGTCGTGGAAAGAGTTCGCTCCCGATGGCACCCCCATCGAGTGCAAAGGCATCGCCCCCAATGTGGAAGTGCCGTTTTTGCCCAGTCGCGACGCTGTGCTCGAAAAGGCCGTGGCAATTCTGAGCGCCGACGCGGCGCGCTAAAACATGACCCCCAGCGCGAACACAACACCGCAGAACGCTGACGTCGGTTTCGTCACCACGCGTTGGACCCATGTGCTCGCGGCGGGGCGCAAGAGTTCGCCGCAGGCGGACGTCGCGTTGGAGGAACTCTGCCGCATCTACTGGTATCCGCTCTACGCCTATGTGCGGCGGCACGGCCACGCAAAGGAAGACGCTGAAGACCTCACGCAGGCGTTCTTTGAGCGGTTCCTCCAGAAGAACTACCTCGAAGGGCTGAGCAGCGAGCGCGGGCGGTTTCGCGCATTTCTGTTGGCGTCGCTGAAGCATTTCCTCGCCAACGAATGGGATCGCGCCGGCCGCCAGAAACGCGGCGCGCACGCCACGCATCTCTCGCTCGACTGGCGCGACGCCGACACGCGCTATCAACTCGACCTGCGTGACGATCTCAGCCCGGACAAGCTCTACGACCGCGCTTGGGCGGTGGCATTGTTGGAGCGCGTCGTGGGCCGCTTGCGCGACGAGTGCGCCGCCGAGGGGAAGGCGGAGCTGTTTACGCAACTGAAGCCCTTGTTGATGGCGGACAAGTCGGTGATTTCCTATCCGCAAGCCGCCGCCGCGTTGGGCATTTCTGAGGAGGCGGCGCGCGTGGCAGTGCACCGGCTGCGCCGACGTTACCGCGCCTTGTTGCGCGAGGAGATTGCCCAGACGCTCGCCGAGCCGGCGCAGGTCGAGGAGGAGATGCGGGCGCTGTTTGCGGCGTTCAGGTAGGTGGAGCGAGACTCAGTCGAGCCTCTGGCAGACCTAGCTCGACAGCGTCTCGTCCCGCCCATATATAATGGTCGCGGATTGAAATTGACTGAAAGGAGAACGGTATGAGGATCGCGCTGTTTGTCACATTGGGAGGTTTGGCCGTGATCGCTCTCGCGCTCACGCTGCATTTGATCATGGTCAAGCCGATCACCTCGCCCGCACCCGCGCCTGTGCCGCCTCGCACGGCAGCATCTGCGCTGCATCCCGCCAAGCTCCAGCACATGCTCGCCCAGCAGAGCAATGAAATCCGGCGGTTGAAAAAAGAGAAGTCGGCGCTGCTTTCCGAGATCGAACAGCATGTCACCGACCTGGCCAAGCCCGAGCCGCCGCCTTCCCGTGCAGGCGACGCCGCGCCGCGACCAGCCGGCATGGGCAAGATGATCGCCGTTGCGGTCCGGCAGCAGGCCGAGATGAAGATGGCCGCGCTGAAATCCCGCCTGCACCTGACCGACGAGCAAGCTGCCGCCGTTCAGGAATTACTGAAGAAGCAAACCGACCAAAGCGTGGAGATGGCCTCGAAGATGTTCGAGGGCAAGCTGACCGCAGAGGACATGAGTTCGCGACCAAAGCTCGACTTCGATGGTCAGCTCAAGCAAATGCTCAACGCCGACCAGTGGACAGGGTATCAACAATACAAGACCGAGGAGCAGCAGCGGCAAGTCCAGATGGCGAGCCATGCGGAGGTGATGCAGATCTCGTCCATGCTCCAGCTCAGCGCACAACAACAGGAACAGGTTACCAGCGTTCTCCACCAGCAATACCAGCAAATGATGGCCCAACAGCCCGACGCCGGTTTGCCGACACCCGATTCCATCCAACTGGTAGAACAAATGTTCAACGCCAAGAAGGAGGCACTTCGTGCCGTGCTGACGCCGGAACAAATGCAGAGCTACGAGAAGTTTGTCGAGAGCCAGCGCGAGATGGTCAAGTCCATGATACCGCAGAGCCAGGCATCACCCACGCCGTGATGCCGGCCGGCGATAACGATCGCGCCGTTTCTGGCGCCGGGAACGCGCGTGAAGTTCCTTGAACTCTGTCCGCCGATGGAAACAATCTCCCGCCAGCCATGATTACCCCCGAAAGCACCGCCATCGCCAACCTCGGTCCCAGAAACATTCCATCGCCGCTGCGGCTTGTGGCACATCGCGGCGAAGGCGTCGGGCTGTTCGTGCCTGACGACGCGCGCATTCGTTATCAGGTTGAGTGCGGGACCGGCGACGATCTGCCCGACAACATTTTCTTCGAGAAGGCCGGGCCGCGGGAGAGGTTGTTTTTCGATCCGAAGGAAACCCGTGCCGCCATCGTCACCTGCGGCGGCATTTGTCCGGGGCTGAACAACGTCATCAGCTCGGCGTTCCTCGAACTCCATTACAACTACGGTGTGAAAAAAGTCCTGGGCATCCGCTATGGCTACGCCGGGCTGAACCCGAAGGTCGGCCTGCCGCCAGCCGAACTGACGCCGGAGATGATTTCCAGCATTCATGAGGACGGTGGCACGATGCTCGGCTCGTCGCGCGGGCCGCAGCCCACGGACGTCATCGTGGATTTTCTCGTCGCGCAGAAGATCAACATCCTGCTCTGCACCGGTGGCGACGGCACGCTGCGCGGCGCGCGCGACATTGCGGCGGAGGCGCAGAAGCGCGGGCTGCCCATCGCGGTGGTGGGCATTCCCAAGACCATTGACAACGACGTGATGTATATCACCCGCACCTTCGGCGTGGTGACGGCCGTCGAAAAAGCGCGCGCCGTTCTGGACTGCGCGCATCACGAGGCGCACAGCGCGTTTAACGGTGTCGGCCTCGTGAAGGTCATGGGGCGCGATGCGGGCTTCATCGCCGCTGGCGCCACGCTCGCCAGCCAGGACGTCAATTTCTGTCTCATCCCCGAAGTGCCCTTCGCTCTCGAAGGATCGGGCGGTTTTTTTGAGGCGCTTCGCCGTTACCTCGCCAACAGCCGCCACGCGGTCGTCGTCGTTGCCGAAGGCGCCGGGCAGGAACTGCTCAAGAATCTGCCGGCGGAAAAGGACGCGTCGGGCAACAAACGTCACGCCGACATCGGTCCGTTCCTGAAAGACCAGATCACGGCGTGGTTCAAGCAGATCAACATGCCGGTGGATGTGAAGTATTTCGACCCCAGTTACTACATCCGCAGCGCCCCGGCGAACTGCGACGACGCGGTGTTGTGTGACCAACTGGCGCGCAAGGCCGTCCATGCCGCGATGGCGGGCAAGACCAACATGGTCGTCGGCTTCTGGAACGGGACGTTGACGCACCTGCCGATTTCGCTGGCTGTCAGTCGGAAAAAGCAGGTGGACCCCGAGGGTATCGTCTGGACCAGCGTGCTCGCTGCCACGGGACAGCCGCGACGGTTTTCTTGAACTTGCCGACGGACGCAGCCAACCAGAACAACGTATTCGGGCCGAACATGCACATACGCGCTTTCGTTGCTTTTGCGCTCGCAACCAACATTGCCGCTGCCGGTCAAGACTCCCTATCAGACTGGTCACGTGACGGCGTGCTCCTGCGTCTGCAGAACCGGCTCACTGGCGAGACGTTCGTTGCCCCGGGCGGAAACACGCCAACAACGGGCGCACGCGTGGCTCGTGACAAAATCCTTGCGGCAGGCGAGGCAGTTCAGGTGACGCACCGTGTCTCGACGGAGGGCGGCGATCTCATCATCCGTCAGGAAGCCGCGGTCAAAACACCGCCGTTGGTGGGCGTGTCGTGGGGCATTGCGGAGCTGGCCGAGGGCGTCGAAGTGCTCGTGCCGGGTCATAGCGGGCTGCGGTTCGGGCCGGGTGCGCCGGATGGCGATCATCGTTTCACCTGGCCGATGAGCTGGGAGGCGCAGTTCGTGTTGCTCCAAGGCAAGCGCGGCGGATTCCTCGTGATGAGCGACGACACGACGATGCAGTTCAAGGAA
>JBAYFL010000048.1:0-24143 GCA_041667205.1 Verrucomicrobiia bacterium
AGCCGGCCAGTGTCCTTGACCGTGGCGTGGCGGAAGCCCAGCGCAGCCAGGTTGAGCGAGGCCACGAAGGCGTCAAGGAAGCGGACGGGATGTTCGGGGACGACGTAGTCGTCGAGCGATTCGAGCAACAGGAGGGTCTGGTGGCGGTCGAAACCGGCGCGATGATTCATCGTTGCTTCAGACCCGCCGCCGAGCGCAAACGTTCAACCTATGCGCGGGTTATTACACAGTCTGGCGCATGGTCTGGCGGTAGCCCAGCCCATCAAGCCCGCCGCCTGCACTCGCGACAGCTCCTGGCGTTTGATCCCGATCATGATCGTCAACCGATCCAGTTCCTTCCAACTCATTGTCAATGTCTCCATGTTGTGGGTGGGGTTGCGCTAGCAACCCCGCCCCAAAGGGGACATTTCTATCGAGTTACAATGGGTGCATTCTCATGGAGTTCCGACATGGAAGAAAGCCATCGTTGACAGATAATGGCCGTTCCTTTATAAGGAACGCCGTTTTCTTAATCGGAACACCTGTTTAGGAAATGTCTATGCCGCTCGTGCTCAGTCTCGACAAGAGTCTCGACGTCCTTGAAGCCGTCGCCGGCCATCCGGAAGGCATCGGCACGCGCGCCCTCGCCAAGCAGCTCCGCATCAACCTCACCAGCGTCCACAATATTGCCGCCACGCTGAAACGTCGCAGCTACCTGCGGCAGGATGCGGGCAAGCGATTCCTGCTCGGGCCGCGGCTGATGTTCCTCGCCCGCCACGCGGATTTCCTGAATGTCATGACTGAGATGGCCTTGCCGCATGTCCGGGCGCTGGCGAAGCACGTGGGCGAGTCGGTGCTGCTTGCGGCGTTGGTGGACGGACGCATTGTGCGGCTGGTCTATATGGTGTCACCGCAGGCTCTGGCCGTGCAGGAGCCTGAGGATGTCGGCTCTGGGGCGTATTGCACCGCCACGGGAAAGGTGCTGCTGGCGGCCATGTCGGCTCACACACTGGAGGCTTACATGAAGGAGACGCCACTGGTGCGCTACACACCGCGGACGCTGGCGTCACCGGCGAAACTTCGCGCTGAACTGAAGCGTGTGCGTCACCAAGGCTTCGCCACGACAGCCGATGAGCTGTGCGAGGGTGTCAGCGGCTTGGCGGTGCCGGTGTCCGATCCGTGGCGTAGTATCGCGGCGGCATTGGGCGTGGGCGCGCCGACGGTGCGCTTTGGCCGGAAGCGGCGAGAGCAGGTTTTGAATGAACTGCGAAAAACCACCGCGCTCATCGCCCGCGCTTGGTGGAGCGACCGATCCAAGGAGAAGCCGTCATGAAGCTGCACAATGTCACGCTAGAGATGAGTCCGAAGCCGTTTCGCGTCATGCGCGAGGACGCGATCAGGGATGTGTGCCGCGACATCTTCCGCCAATGGTCGGCGCTGACCAAGGACGCCGATCAGATTTCCGTCATGCTTTGGATTGCCGACGGTTCAGAGATTCTCGACTATCGCGGGCGGGCCGAGGACGAAATCGAGTGGGCACGCTACATCGGCCTTCCAAACGCCAAACTGGAGCCGGTCAAAGGCATGCCGGCGGAGAAGAACCTCCTCAGCCAAGGCGTTTATTATATGGACAATCCGCCGAAGCTCACCTACGGCGGGCTGGCGAACATCGTGCGGCTGCTGAAGGAGGTTGGTCGTGAGGTCTCAGGCAAGCCGATCCGCGTCGGCGCGACGTTCGATCCAGGCGGCGAATTTGCGAAATCATCGTTCAAATACAAACGCCACAACGAAATCTGTATGGCCAGCACGATGGGCAAGGCGACGTTCGTCTGCTGCTACGCCACGCTCAACGCCGACAACGAGCATTACGCCGGTTTCCCAAACGGCATCCCGCAGAACACGCCGCTCGGCACCTTCCTCGGCCGGCAGAGCCAGCATTTCCTGACCGACCTCGGTTTCGACTACATCTGGTTCTCCAATGGCTTCGGCTTTGGGCTGGAGACGTGGAAGACGACAGGGCCGATGTTCGACGGAAGAGATTTTTCGCCGGAGCGCGCGGGCGAGATTCGCGGGAAGATCCTGAACTTCTGGCGCTGTTTCCGCAAAGAGTGCCCGAAGTTCCCCATCGAGACGCGCGGCACGAACCTCGTCACCGGCTCCGACCTTGCCTCAAATGCGACGCCGCTGAAGGACATCTACGCCGGCGGCTTCAACATGACGCCGCCGCCGAACTCGCCGTGGGCTGCGCTTAACGGCGACTTCGGCCTCGAAATGGTCGGCTACATGTCGCGCATCGCCGAGCTGCCGCCGGGCAAGGGATTCCCCTTCCGCTTCTACACGCACGATCCGTGGTGGCTCAATAGTCCGTGGCTCGACCGTTACAACCGTGAGCCGCAGGACATCTACCTGCCGTTCGCCATCGGTCGCGTCAACGCCGAGGGCCGCGTCGAGAACCCGAACTCGATCGCGTTCCTGACGATTGACGATTCCTACGGCCGCACGCCCAACCAAGTGCCGAACGAAGTCATTCCGCACCTACAGGAGGCGATGCGCCACGCGCCTGACCAGCCCGGGCCGCTGGTGTGGGTCTATCCGTTCGACGAATACCACGCGATGACGTTCGCGAAGCCGGCACGGCTGGAGGAACCGTTTTTCGGCGACTGGCTCATGCGCGCCGCGGTGAACAACGGCCTTCCGCTCAACACGGTCGTTTCAACGAAGAACTTCCTCTCGTCGCTGAAGCGCGAGCCAGCGCTCTATCGCGAGTCCATCCTGATCACGCCGGTGCCGGATGGCGGCTCCGAATTGTCGAAAACACTGATCCGCTTCGCCAACGACGGCGGCCGCGTGTTGCTTTACGGTCCGCTCGCGCACGCCAGCGACGATCTGCTGGCGGCGCTCAACCTCAAGCGCACCGAGCCGGTCGCGGGCGAGTTGGAACTGGCCTCGCTTCGGCCGCTCGACGAACTAATCGAAGGCGCTTACCCGATGCGGCTCAACCACCGCCCCGCGATGTGCGCCGGCGGCATCGAAGCTGTGTTGGCGAATCCCGACGACGAGCGGACGCACACCATCGGCAGGGCCTTCCACCACGACGACGAACGGCGCGTGATGTCGGTATGGCGGCCAGTGCCGGACTGGCACGGCGGCCTCATCGCTTGGGTGCGCGGCACCAATTCCAACAGCTTCGTCGGCGGTCACCTGCTGACACCGGACGACCCGGCGAAGTGGTTCCCCGGCGACCTGCTGCTGCGCTACATCCTCAGTGCGTTCAACTGGCGCATCGCCTTCGACAAGCGCCGACCCGACCAGCGCAACCCGATCCTGGCCGTTGCTCGCCACAACAACGGTTTTTTCTTCTCCGGCTGCACGCCGAACACCAACGTCCAGATGCGCCTGCGCTTTCCGCAAGGCGCGCCGATCTTCACCGGCTGCGAGACCGAACTGCGCGACGGCACTGCGTGCTACCGGATGCCGCGCGCATGGCATCGCGAGTGCCGGGTGTTCATCGTGCAAGAATCAGGTGAAGTCTTCTGCGCCGAGCAACACTCTGGTGAAATCGGCATCACGCGCCGCCTGAAACTGATGGGTCTGAAAGATGCGGTGGTGCGGTTCTACCCGGAGCGCGGCACGCGCGAGAAGGTCCGCATGGTGCCCAACGCCGCATCGCCTTTCGTCCCGTCTGGTTTGATCAAACCGCAGCCTTTCGACGACGCGCGAGGACATTTTCTACAGATGGCTCACGTCAACGGAACAATGCTGATCTCCTGGTAACTATGAATACTTACTCCATCATCATATTGAGTATTGCCTGTCTGGTTTGGAACGTGGCGGCGGCTCAGGAAACCCGCGCAAAACGGCCGGATGTTTTGGCGGTTTACTACCCGCACTGGCACAGCTATGACCACGGCAGCGCGTGGAAAGGCGACGGCTGGACGGAATGGGAGGGAATGAAAGCGGCCGTCCCGAGGTTCCCCGGACATCAACAGCCGAAGAAGTCGTTGTGGGGCAGTTTCGACGAGAGCGACCCGAAATGGGTTGCGCGCGAGATCAACCTCGCGGCCGACCACGGGATCACCGTGTTCCTCTACGACTGGTATTGGTATAGCGGCGTCAAGAACATGGAGGAGGCGCTGGAGAAAGGCTTCCTGCGCGCCACGAACCGCAGCCGCATGAAGTTCGCCCTGATGTGGGCCAACCACGATCGGCGGGACCAGTTCTGCCCGGAGTTGGGAACGCAGCGAACCGTCTGGCTTCCCTCGCGCCATTCGCCGCGCGATCTGGCCCGGATGATTGATTACTGCATCGCGCATTACTTCCGGCAGCCGAACTACTGGCGGGTGAACGGCGGCCTTTTCTTCAGTGTCTTTGAGTCGGAGAAGTTCGTGAAACAACTTGGCGGCCCGCAGGAAACCCGCGCCCTGCTCAGAGAGATGGATGGCCGCTTGCGCAAAGCCGGATTGCCGCCGATGCACTGGAACGCGATGGTATCGAGTCCGGCGGCAGCCGTCGTGATGGAGCAAGCCGGTTTCCGCAGCACATGCCGATACAACGTCACCACCGCCGGCAAAGTCCGGGCTGACTTCACCGAAAGATACGAAGACGTGATGGACGCCCACCGGGCGCATTGGGAGAAGATGACCGCCGCGCCGCTGGTGAATCTCCCGGTCGTGACGATGGGCTGGGATTCGACGCCCAGATGTCGCCCCGACGTGCCGTGGCCGTTCCCCAAGCGGGAGTATCCCTACGGCCCGGTCGTTGTCGGCAACACGCCCGCACTTTTCGAGCAACTGCTCCGCGATGCGGCCCGGCATATCGAGCGCGACCCGCGCAAGCCGTTCGGCGTCTTAATCAACGCATGGAACGAATGGACCGAGGGCGGCTACCTGCTGCCCGAGGAGCGAACCGGCACGGCGTATCTCGAAGCAATCAAACGCGTATTTGGCAAAACCAACCGTTAAAGGCAAGACTCTCACCCATGAAAATCCCCCGACGAAAACCGCTCACAGCAAAGGTCGGCATCTTTGGCGTCGGCCATTATAACTATTGGCCGCAGTTCCCTGGCCTGCTCGATGAGATGCACCGCAAACTCGACCATCTCGTCCGCAAGGTCGAAACAAACGGCGTCAGTGTCACCAACTTCGGCATGGTGGATAACGCGCTCGGCGCGAGCGAACTGCTGCCGAAGCTCAAGGCAGCAGATCTCGACCTCGTGTTCGTTGACATGGTCACCTACGCCACGTCATCCACCGTCGGCGCGATCCTGCGCGGGTTGGATGTGCCGCTGGTGCTCGTCGTGCTCCAGCCGCTCAAAGCAATGGATTACGAGCGCGCTTCGACCTACATGCAGCTCTGCAACGACGACTTCTGCTCGGTGCCGGAGTTTCAGGGCGTTGCGATCCGGCTTGGCAGGAAGGCACCCGATGTGATTCTTGGCACGCTGGACGACGACCCGGTGGCGGATGCGGAACTGGCGGATTGGTGCAGCATCGCGAAGGCGCTGCACGACCTGCGCCGCGCGCGGATCGGCCACATGGGCCACGTGTTGGAAGCGATGCTGGACATGCACACCGATCCGACGGCGGTGACGGCGGCGTTCGGCAGCCATGTCGTGCAGTGCGAGCCGGACGACATCCTGCGTTACTACCGCGACGAGCACGTGGCGGAGATTGAGGCGAAGAAGCGCGAGATTCTCGGCTTCTTCGACACACCCGACCCGAAGTCGGACCCGATCACGACGAAGCTCACTGACAAGGACCTGCACGTCGCCGCGAAGGCGGCGGTGGCGCTGGAGAAGTTCATTGCTGACAAGAAGCTCGATGGGCTGGCTTACTACTACGAAGCCGAGGCCGGCACGCCGATGCGCGAACTGGTGACGAACCTCATCGTCGGCAACTCGTTGCTGACGGGCGCGGGTTTTCCGATGTGCGGCGAGTTTGACATCAAGACCTGCATCGCGATGCTTATCATGGACCGGCTCGACATCGGCGGCAGCTTTGCGGAGTTCCACCCGGTGGATTTCCAGCGCGGCTCGGTGCTGGTGGGCCACGACGGGCCACACCACGTCAACATCGCCGACAAGAAGCCGGTGTTGCGCAGCCTGCTGAAATACCACGGCAAGCCCGGCTCAGGCGCAAGCGTCGAGTTCAACATCAAGGAAGGCCCGATCACGATGCTGAGCATCGGCGTGAAGGCCGACGGCAAGTTCAAGTTCGTCGTTGCGGAGGGCGAGAGTGTGCACGGGCCGATTCCGCCGACAGGCAACACGAACACGCACGGCGTCTTCAAGCCGGACGTGCGGACGTTCCTGAAACGGTGGGTTGCGGAAGGTCCGACGCATCATTTCGCGCTTGGTATCGGTCACAAGGCTGTGACCATTCAGAAACTCGCCGACGTGCTCGGCATCGAATGCGCGGTGGTTGGGGAGTAACCGCGTCGCTCCATTACAGGGCGGCAGGTTATCCACCAGAAGTATCATTGACAATTGCCGGTCAACTGGCGTTAGAAAGTAAGGTAACAAGCAGGGTCGGACACGACCGAAATTTCGAGAGGAGTCGAATGATGAACGCAAACGCATTGAAACTAGCCGTCGTTCTCGCTTTGAGCACCGCCGCGTGGTCGCAGGCCGCCGAGCCGGTCAATCTCGATCAGAGTTTCCGCAACGTTCCCGGTGCCGACAAACCGTGGGTCTATTGGTGGTGGGTCAACGGCAACGTGGACGAGAAGACCATCACGCGCGACCTCGAAGCGATGAAGCAGGCAGGCATTGGCGGGTTGCTCATGTTCGACGCGCGCGGCTACCACGACGACCATATCGGCCCGGTGCCGGTCAAGATGGAGTTCATGAGCGAGGAGTGGCGGCGGATGCTGAAATTCGCCATCGAGAAGGCTGCCACGCTCGGCTTGGAGGTCAGCGTAAACCTCAGCAGTTGTGCCGGCGCGCTGAAGGGGCCGTGGGAGGTCGGCGGCGCCAACTTCGCTTCACCCACCAACGACGTGCCGAAGAAGCTCGTCTGGACGGCTACGGAGATCAAGACGCCCAAGTTCATCTACGAACTGAAACAGCCGGATGGGAAGAAGCTCTGGAACATTGGCGTCTTCGCGGTGCGCCATGACGATACCGTGGCGAAGCTTTCCGATGAATGGCAGGACGTCGCAAAGCTTGGCTCGCAACCGGGCGTGACGGAGGTGGTGGACCTGACATCGAAAGTGGACAAACAGGCGAAGCTGACGATTGAGTTTTCGAAGGGCCGATGGACGTTGCTGCGGTTCGGCTACATGACGATGGATGGTGCCGCCATTCAGGGCGGGCGGCAGGTCACGCCGCAGGACGTGGACATTCTCGACCCGGAGGCGGTGGAGCGGCACTTCAATCGGATGGGCAAGGCGATCATTGAGGATGTGGGACCGCTTGCCGGCAAGACGCTGACGCACTTCTACAGCGTCAGTTGGGAGGGGGCGATCCCGACGTGGACGCGCGGATTTGAGCAGGAGTATGTGAGGCGTCGCGGCTATCCGCTGCGGTCGTGGCTGCCGGTGCTGGCGGGTTTCACGGTAAAAAAGGCTGACGAGTCGGAGCGGTTCCTGCGCGACTACTACAAGACGCTCGGCGACTGTTTCCGCGACAACTTTTACGGGAAGATGCAGGCGCTGTGCGCGAAGGCAGGCATGAAATGGCACGCCGAATCGGGCGGCCCGTGGAACCGCAAGCTCGCGGCGTTCGCCGAAGCCGACCAACTCGCGTTCCTAGGGCGCACCGACATGCCGCAGGGCGAATTCTGGTTCACCGGCCCCAGCCCTTCAAAGCATGCGCACGACATGAATCGTCCGCAGGCGATGGCGGCGCATATCTACGGCAAACGGCTCGCGGCAACCGAGGCGTTCACGCACATGGTGCAGCACTGGTCGGCCTATCCGGCGGTTCTGAAGCCGTTCGGCGACACCGCGTTCTGCGATGGCGTCAATCACTTCATCTGGCACACCTTCACCGCGTCGCCCGCGGAGTTCGGCAAACCTGGCATTGAGTATTTCGCCGGCACGCACCTCAACCCGAACGTGACGTGGTTTCCGCAGGCGCGGGCATTTCTCGACTACCTTGGCCGCTGCCAGTTCATGCTGCGGCAGGGCGTGCCGGTGGTGGATGTCGCTGTGTATATCGGTGATAAGCCCTATCAACATTGGGGTCGCGGCACCAACTGGAGCGAGCGCGCGACTCTGCGGTTGCCGAAGGGCTTCAACTACGACCTCTACTCGACAGAGGCGCTGACAGACCGGATGTATCCCGCCGGCGGCAACATTGTGACCCCGCCCGGCATGACCAACCGTATGATGGTGGTGGATCTCGATGAAGAGGTGATCTCGCCCGCGGCCCTCCGCAAGATTTCCAGTTGCCGGAGCAACGGCGTCGCCGTCGTGTTCGGCAAGCGCAAGCCGCTGCGCGCTGTCGGTCTGTCAAACTATCCCGCCTCCGACAAAACCGTGCAGACCACGGCCGACGCGCTCTGGGCAAAACCGTCGAGCTTCCAGGAAGCGATGGATGCAAAACGCATCCTGCCCGATTTCGTAGGGCCGTTTGATTGGACACACCGCCGCGACGGCAACACCGACATCTACTTCGTCGCCGGCAAGGGCACGGCGGAATGCACCTTCCGCGTGATGGACAAGAAGCCGGAGCTGTGGGACGCCGTGACCGGCAGGATCACCGCCGCGACCAACTGGCGATTCACCTACGACGAGCGCACCGCCGTCACGATCACGCTGCCCGAGAACGGCTCCGTCTTCGTGGTGTTCCGCACCGCCGACCTGCCGCGACAATCCGCGCCGCCACCGCCGCCGGTGGAAATGGCGTTGAACGGCTCGTGGCGTGTGAGCTTCGAGTCGGGCCGCGGCGCGCCCGCATCGGCGGAGTTTGAGCAACTCGTCGCATGGGACAAACATCCTGACGATGGCATCAAGTTTTTCTCCGGCACCGCGACGTATCGAAAGACGTTCGAGTTGACTGCGGAGCAAGCCAAACGCCCCATCCGCCTCCGACTCGGCGAGGTCAAGTGCACCGCCGAAGTCCACGTGAACGGCCAGGACCTCGGCGTCGTTTGGACCGACCCGTGGAGCGTGGATCTCACCGGCGCGGTGAAGCCCGGCAAGAACGATTTGGAGATCGCTGTCACCAACACATGGGTCAACCGTCTCATCGGCGACGCCGGCCAGCCGGAGCATAAGCGCATCACCAAGACCAACGTCAAGTTCCTGCCTGAGCCTGCGAAGCGGGCGTATCTTGGCTTCTCGGCAAAAGACCCACTGATGACGTCGGGCCTGATCGGTCCGGTGCGTCTGGAGTTTGATCAGACACGCTTCAAGCCCTGAGCGTTCGCGCCGGCCAACTGAAACTCAGCCAGAGGGCGGAGCGGCCCCATCACGAAGAGCACGATGCCCGCTGCGACGAGCGGCAGGATGCCGAACGCGACGAATGCCGGCGTGTAACCGAACGCGTCAATCACCCTGCCGCTCAGCCACATGAAAAGCATCCCGCCCAAGCCTGATCCGAGACTGGCCAGTCCCCAGATCGAACCGACCATGTTCTTGGGAAAGACATCGGCCGGGAACGCCAGCGCGTTGGCGCTGTAGCTCGTGTAGCCGAAAGTCGCCACCGACACCAACGCGACCGCTTGGGCGACGCTCGTGCAGAACGCCGCAGGAATGGCCGCGGTCATCATCAGCGCGGAGATCGTGATCATGGTCTTGCGCGCCGCGTTCACGCCCAGGCCGCGCCGCATCAACAATCCTGTGAACCATCCGCCGAGGAGGTTGCCGATGTCGGCCGTGACGAACGGAATCCACGCCGTCTTGCCGATGCCGGCGGTGTCCATGCCGTGGACTGTGCTGAGGTATTTCGGGAACCAGAAGATGTAGAAATACCAAACCGGGTCGAGAAAGATCTTCGAGAGCATGAGGCTCGCCAGAAACCGCGTGCGGAGGAGCCGCCACGGCGTGGCGGGCGGCGCCTGCACTTCTTGCCGGATGTGCGGCGGCGTGTAGTAGAGCCACCACCAGCCCGCGAGCCACAGATAGCCCAACACACCGACAACGACAAACGCGGCCTGCCAGCCGATGGTCAGCACCAGCGCGGCGACCAGTGGCGGTGCGACGACCGCGCCGATGGCCGCGCCGCTGTTGAAAATCCCCGACGCCAGCGCCCGCTCGCGCGCGGGGAACCATTCGGCCACCACCTTCACTGCCGCCGGCCAGTTCCCCGCCTCGCCCATGCCAAGCAGGAAGCGGAAGAGACCGAGGCTCCAAGGCCCGCAAGCCAGCGCGTGCAGCATGCCCGCCGTGGACCACCACGCCATGCAGAGCGCATAGCCAGTCCGCGTGCCGAGCCGGTCCAACAGCGGCCCGGAAACGCCGTTCATCACCGTGTAAGCAAGCATGAACGCTGACAAGACCAGCCCGTAAGCCTCGCCGCTCATCTGGAACTTTTCGGTCAACAGCGGCGCGACCACCGACAGCGTCTGGCGGTCGAGGTAATTGATGACGGTCGCCAGAAACGCGAACCCGATCATCAGCCAGCGCGCGCGCAGCAGCGGCGGCGCTGGTTCGGTTGCGGGCGCGGTGGAGACGCTCATCAGAATCCCATTCGCCCCCAGCCTCGGCTGCGGCCGTCCAACGGTGGCAGGCCGAGCATCTCGCGGCCGAGTTGCACGTAGTAGCGATAGTTTTCCAGCGGCGTGCCGTTGGGGATGCGGTGGTCCAGCCCGAACACCGTGCCGCCCTGTCGCATGAGCGGCTGCATCTTGTATTCGAGTTCGCGGCGGATTTCCTCCTTGCTGCGGCGGAGCACGTGTTTGTCTATCCCACCGAGCATCGCCAGCCGCGTGCCATATTGTTTGCGAAGCGCGACCATGTCCATGCCCGCCGCCGGCTCCATCGGGTGCATCGCGTTGACGCCGCCTTCCATCAACGGCTCGATGATCGGGCCGATGTTGCCGTCGCTGTCGAGATTGAACAGCCGCGTGCCCCGGCTGGAGAGCACGTCCCACGCGCGCCGGTAGTAGGGCGTGATGAACTCGCGGACTTGCGCCGGCCCGGCGAGCGGCCCCGATTTGCCAGCCATGTCTTCATGCACGAAGAGTTGATCTATCGTGAGCTTTTCCGTGACCCGCTCGAACACCTGCTCGGCCGTGCACGCGATTGTCTCCAAAATGTCGTGCATCAGCTCCGGCTGGTCGTAATAGACGAGGCACGCCACTTCCTCGCCCATCAGTTCGCGCGCAATGTCCCATCCACCGGGAATCCGGCCCATCACCAGCACACCTTCACGCTGACGCTCGCGCGCCGCCTCGACGGCCCGCCAATCAATCCGTTCCTCGCTGAACTCAAACAGCGGCTTCAACCGCAGCCAGTCGTCCGCCGTCTTCACCGGAAAATCCAGCGGCAACGGAACCGTCGCAGCCGTTTTGCAAAGCTTCAGCGTCCGGCCTAGCGCATCGCGTTGAATCAGCGTCTCGGCGTCTTCGTAGATCGTCACCGGCGCGCCGAGCAGTCCCGTCTGGCCGCCGCACTCGACATAGGGCACGTAATCCCAATCAAACCCGGTCAGATCAAGTTCCTCCGGCGTCGCGCCTTGGTCGCGCCATTCTTTGTCCAGTCCCACGAGCAGCCCAAACAACTCGCAGAACATCTGTCGCTCGCACGAGCCGAACGTGACGAGGTCGAGGAATTGTTCGCGGTGAAATCGCATGGCTTCAGCGGATGTTCGACATCTCCTGCAACGTCTCGATTGGTCTCGGCGGGACGAGAATACGCGTGCCCGGCGGTTGCTCCGGGTGCGCGATCCGCGACATCAACTGCTCCACTGCGCGCCGGCCGATCAACTCGAAGTTCAGGTCAATGCTTGGCGGACGCGGATCCAACTGCCGCAGCCAAACCTCCTGGTTGTCGCAGGAGAGAACGCCGAGATCGCGACCGGGAACAACCGAGTGTCGCGCGAGCAATGGGTAGAGTCGCAACACCTGCTCGTCGGTCGGCACAAAGACCGCTTGCGGCTTGGGCGCGGCGGCGAGCAGGCGTTCCACCAGCTTCACGCAGGCCGCGTTCGGACCAAACCCCCATACCAAACCTGACCCCGGCGTTTCCGCCACGAAAGATTGGCATTCCATGCCGCGCTCACGCGCCGCCGCGCAGAACGCCGCGCCACGCACGGCAAATCCAGGATGTTCGGGCTGATCGTTATAGAACGCCACAAGCCGATGGCCTTGCGCCGCCAGATACTCGGCGGCCATTGCCCCGATACGTTCATTGTCGGGCAGAACATGGTCGGCCCATTCGTGTGGCTGCGTGTGACTGCTCAGGAGCCACACGGCAGGCAATGAGCGATACGCCGCTGGCTCCGCGTCGCATGCCTCACCAGTCAGCAACAAACCGTCAGCCTTCCGCCGGCTGACACAAGGTGGCAGGTCCTTCAAGCTGCCAGTTTGGGCTAGGAACAGACTCAGACCACGCCGTCGCAGTTCAGCCTCCAACGTCGCCACCGTCGTGCTGATTCCCGGCCGGTCGAGCACCTCGCGCGGCGCGCCGACGAGCAGCAGGCACACATTGCCCGTATGCAATCCTGCCGGACGGGCCGTCTTCCCGCGGCGCTGTTCCGGAGGTTTGGGCCGGTAACCAAGCTTCGCCATCGCTTTACGAATCCTCTGCGCGGTGGCCTCCGAAACACCGCCACGACTGTTGATCAGCCGCGACACGGTGCCGTGCGTCACGCCGGCCATTTTCGCCACTTTGAGGATGGACATGGCTGCGGAGTATTCCGGCGCGTGGTTATAATGTCAATACACATTATCCGAACAACATGAACAGATTCGCAGGCAACGCTGGCAGGTTAGGCTTAAACGGCGATTTATGTGCAAACACACTATTGACATGAAACGACGCGTTCGTTAGCCTCGCCGCCGTTTTGTTGGAGTCGCTGCGATAATGAGGAACTTCTGATGCGCTATCGAAAACTAGGACAAACCGATCTCAACGTCTCGGTGGTCTGCCAAGGAACGTGGTCTGTTGCCACCAAGGACGCCTTCTGGGATGGCCAGAACCGCGGTGATTCGCTCGCGGCGATCCGGGCCGGTTTGGATGCAGGCGTGAATTTCTTCGACACGGCGCCGGCTTACGGCAACGGCGAGTCGGAGGAGATTCTCGGCGAGGCGCTGGGACTGCATCGCCGCAAAGTCATCGTGGCCACCAAGGTGGCGCCCACCGATCTGGAGCCGGACAAGCTCCGCCAGAGCTGTGAGCGAAGCCTGCGCGCGTTGCGGACCGACTACATTGATCTCTATCAGATCCACTGGCCGAGCAGGACGCTGCCGCTGGAGCCAACGTGGCGGACGCTCGATGCGTTGCGCACCGAGGGGAAAATCCGGCACATCGGCGTCTCGAACTTCGGCAAGAGCTTCTTCGGCGAACTGCTTCAGCTAGGACGAGCCGAGAGCAACCAACTGCCCTACAGTCTGCTTTGGCGTGCGGTGGAGTTCGACATCCAGCCGCTGTGCGTGGCCAACGAGATGAGCATCCTCTGCTACAGTCCGCTCGCGCAGGGTCTGCTTACCGGAAAGTTTCAAACCGCCGATGAGGTTCCGGAGAAGCGGGCGCGGACGCGGCTGTTCTCCGCCAGCCGCAAGATGACGCGGCACGGCGAAGCTGGTTGCGAACAGGAAACCTTCGCGGCGCTGGCAGAAATCCGGCGGGTGGCGGACGACATTGGCCAACCGATGGGCCGCGTCGCGTTGGCGTGGTTGCTGGCGCAGCCGTCCGTGACATCGGTCGTCGTCGGCGCGCGTAGTGCAGCGCAGGCCATCGAGAACGCTGCGGCGGCAGAACTGCAACTCGACGGCGGCGTGATCACGCGGCTCTCTGGCATCACCGAAACGTTGAAACAAAGACTCGGCAGTAACGCCGATCCGTGGGAGCATGTTTCGCGCATGGAGAAACCATGAACGTTTATCGCTCCGCCTTCCTCATCCTAACGCTGTGCGCCGCGACGATTCAGGCGCAAGTTCCCGCCGGAACGAAACCGCCGACCGCACAGCAGGCCGAAGAGCAGGCGTTGCGCAAGAAATACCCTTGGTATCAGCGCGAGCTATTCGATAAGAGCCGGCGGGATTTGCTGGAGGCGGCTTTGGCGGGACCGATGAAGACAGAGCCGGAGATCGTCTTCACCTGCCGCACGACGATTCGCGAACATTGGTATGCCAACTTCGGCTACTTCGCCGAGGGCGACTCGCAGCAGGCGTCCGTGCCCATCCGTAACGGCCAGGGCAGGCTTTGCCGTCTCAACTTGCGGACCGGGAAACTTTCGGTGTTGCTGGACGACCCGGCGGGTGCGGTCCGCGATCCGTGCGTCCATTACGACGGCGCGAAGATCGTCTTCGCCTACCGCAAAGGCGGCAGCGACGCCTATCATCTCTACACGATCAACAGCGACGGGACCGGCCTGCGGCAGCTCACCGACGGGCCATTCGACGACATCGAACCGGCCTATCTGCCCGACGGTGGGATCGTCTTCTGCTCGTCGCGGAGCAAGCGCTGGGTAAATTGCTGGTGCACGCCTGTAGCGACGCTTCATCGTTGCGACGGCGAGGGGCGCGACATCCGACCGCTCTCCGCCAACATCGAGCACGACAACACGCCCGCCGTGCTGCCCGACGGCCGGATTCTCTACACGCGTTGGGAATACGTTGACCGCAGCCAACTACAGTTTCATCACCTCTGGACGATCTACCCGGACGGCAGCGCGCAGATGACGTTCTTCGGCAACATGAATCCCGGCGGCGTGTTCATTGACGCCCGGCCGATTCCCGGGACCGCGAAGATCGTCATGATTCGCTCGCCGGGCCACGGCCGGACGGAGCATCAGGGTGGAGTTTCGATTCTGGAGCCGGCGAACGGGCCGGACACGCGCGAGTCGGAGCGGGCGTTGACCGATCATCCCTGGTTCCACGATCCGTATCCGGTGTCGGCGGATTGCTTCCTCGTCGCTGTGGGCGACCGGCTGGCGATGATGAATGCGGCGGGCCGCGTGAACGTGCTCTATCATCTGCCGGACGAACTGATGGCGGCGGGCATGGAGGTGCATGAACCGCGCTGGCTGATGCCCCGGCCGCGGGAATCGGTCATCAACGCGCGCACCGATGATTCGTCGCCGACGGGCACGTTGATCCTCTCCGACGTGTATGCGGGCCGCAACATGGCGGGCGTCGCGCGCGGCACAGTCAAGGAACTGTTGGTGATGGAGACTCTGCCGAAGCCGCTGAACTTCAGTGGTTTTCCAGAACCGTTGACGTTCGGCGGCTCGTTCACGCTGGAACGTGTGCTGGGCACCGTGCCCGTCGAGTCCGACGGCTCGGCGCATTTCGAGCTGCCGGCTCATCGCGCGTTCTTCTTCGTGGCCTTGGACAAGGACGAGAACGCGGTCAAACGGATGCAGAGTTTCGTCTCGGTGATGCCGGGCGAGGTGACCGGCTGCGTGGGTTGCCACGAGGAGCGCACGCAAACAGCGGCGAGTCATTCCACAATGCGCGCCGCCACCCTGCGGCGGCCGAGCAGGATTCGGCCCATCGAGGGCATTCCGCAGGTTTTCGATTTTCCTCGGGACATCCAGCCCATCCTCGACCGTCATTGTGTCTCCTGCCATAACCCGCAGCGGCGCGAGGGCGGCGTGCTCCTCACCGGCGACCGCGGGCCGCTTTACTCGCACAGCTACTACATGCTCACGATCCGGCAGCAGTTCGCCGACGGTCGCAACCGCACGGCCGGCAACCTTCCTCCTTACCAGATCGGCGCCGTCGCCAGCCCGCTCATGAAGAAGCTCCAAAGGCACTACGGCACGAACCTGTCGCCGGCTGAGACGCGCGCCATCCGCTACTGGATCGAGGCGGGCGCCACGTATCCGGGCACCTACGCGGCGTTGGGCACGGGCATGATCGGCGGCTATTACAAGACCGCCAACGACGGCGGGCCGATCAATCAGTTGCCAGAAGTGCGCGAGGCGGTCGAGGTCGTCGCGAAGCGCTGCGCCAGTTGTCACACCGGAAACCTGGTGCTACCCGACGGTCCCTGCTTCGACCGCGCGGGCGAAGACCCGTATTGGATCTGCGGCGACCGCAACGCGGCTCGCTGGAAAGATCCGCAAATGGCGGTCCGGTTGCGTCTCTCGCGGCATTTGCTCTACAACCTGACCCGCCCGCAGAATTCGCTCCTGTTGCTGGCTCCGCTGGCCAAGGAAGCCGGCGGCTACGCGATCGCTCAGCCAAAAACCTGCCCGCCGACGTTTCGCAGCACCCAGGACGCGGACTACCAGAAGATTCTAGGCGCGATCCGCATAGTGTCGGACGAACTGAACCGCATCAAGCGTTTCGACATGGCCGGCTTCAGGCCGCGTCCGGAATACCTGCGGGAGATGAAACGTTACGGCATTCTGCCCGCCACGTTTGACGACCGCCGCGACCCGGCCGACCCCTACCTGATTGATGCGAAGTATTGGCAATCGTTCACGCATCAGTCGGCGAAGCTCCACTGATCGCGTCGCAACAAGAACGCCGTTCGCCGCGCGTAATTGTTTTGGCACATCTGCAAGAGGTTGGTAATCTGCGGGTGAATCGTGGCCGGAGTGCATGGCGGCGAGCGAAACGCGGCAAGCATTCTGAGGCATACCGGCGCTTTTGTGCCGCTACTTTCCCGGCTTTTCGATGCGATAGAGGTGCGTTTTCGTGCGGGCGATGAACGCCTGGCCCGTCACCGCCGGCGTCGCCATGAAACCGGCGTCGAGTTCGTTCGTCGCGAGCCGCTCGAACGTCCGGCCCGGCTTGATCACCGTCGCCTGACCTTTCTCGTTGAAGAAATAAAGCCGCCCGTCCACGCAGAGCGGCGAGGCCGAGTAGCTGCCACCGAGCTTCTCCTGCCAGAATTGCTCGCCGGTCTTTGCGTTGAGGCATGTCAGCGTCCCGCTGCCATCGTGCAGCATGTAGAGCGCGTCGCCCACCAGCGCCAGCGATGGTTTCAACGACGCCATCTTCGGCGCCTTCCACGCCACGTGCGTCTGCGTCACGTCGCCCTTTCCGTCCGTCCGGATCGCCCACAGCTCCGGCTTCATGAACCCTGTGCCGACGAACACCAAACCGTGACCGAAGACGGGCCGCGGCACGTTGGAGAAACCGGGCAGGTCGCAGAACCAGATTTCCTTGCCGGTCTTCGGCTCGTAGGCGTAGGCCCGATGCGCGCCGACGCAGATGAGCTGCTTGCGCCCGCCGACGGTGATCACCTGCGGTGTGCAGTAGGCCTTGCGGAAATCCGGTTTCCGGACCTCCAGTGGCGCGCTGCGCTTCGTCTTCCACACAATGCGGCCGGTGTTCTTGTCGAGCGCCACCACGTATTGCACGTCCCTGCCGTCGCAGTGGAGGATGAAGAGACCGCCGTGGATCATCGGCGAACTGCCCGCCCCTTCCTTGTGGTCGAGTTTCAGCTCCGTGTTCTTCCAGATCACCTTCGTCGTCGCTGTGTCGAGGCACGCGCTGCCGCTGGTGCCGAAGCAGACATAAACCCGGCCCGGCTCGACCACCGGCGTTGGCGACGCATAACTGTTCGTGGGATTCTTCGGCGGCGGTGGATCGGTGTGGAACACTTCCACGTCATGCAGCACCTTGCCCGTCTCGCGGTCCACGCAGACCGCGCGCAACGAGCGACCCTCCTCCGTAGCCGTCGTCATCCAGACCTGCCGGCCGAACACTACCGGCGACGACCATCCCTCGCCGGGAATCGCCGTCTTCCAGCGCACGTTCTCCGTCTCACTCCACGTCAGCGGCAATCCCGTGGCGTCCGAATGCCCGTCGGCCGTCGGCCCGCGGAACTGTGGCCAGTCTTCCGAAGCGACCGCTGCGGCCGCGATGAAAGGAAGGAGCAAAAGTTTCTTCATGGTTGTTTCTTGTCGGGAGTTTGAATCACGAAGCTCGCCGGCGCAAACGCTTTCAGGCCGGCGGTGAACGCGCCATTCCTGACTGAAATCGGCTTGCCCGCCAGCTCGCCGCGCAGGTTTACCGGCTGGACGCTGCGCGCGTTGGAGCCTGCCGGCAGCGTCACATGACACGAGCCGTTCTTGCCCGCCAGTTCCCACAACCGCAGCACCGTTCCCTCGCCGTCGGGGTTCGCGCCGAACGCCGTCACCTGCACGCCTTTTCGCGACAGTTCCAGCCCGCGTTGTGTCGGCGGCAGTTTGCCGGAAGCGCCGTCGGCCACGGCAGCAAGCAGCGGTGAGCGCGCTTCCAACGACGGCGTGACGAGCGCGGCGTCGGCGTCGTAACGGTTTATCGCCCAGAGCCTCACGCGTGCGGTCCATGTGCCGGAGTTCCAGAAGCGGAAGTTCGTCGTCCACTGGTTGTTGAACAGGTTCACGTAAGCGGCTGGTCGGCGCGGCATGAATACTGGGTCGTATTTCCAGCCACCGGGCCGGTCGAGGCTCAGCAGCGGTGTGTCAGGCGCGCAGAAGCCGACGCCGCTGTTGCGCGCGTCGAGCGTGGCGACGCCGATGGTGACGGCGTAGAGGTCGTGGTTCGCGCCGGCGACGATGTCGCGCGTCGGGTCAATGATCGCGCCGGGCCGTCCGACGCGGAAGCGCGGCGACGCGACTTTGAACGGCAGGCAAATCCAGCCCGCTTCCGGCCACGGGTCGGCGGGCTTGTCGTGGAGCGTGATTTCGAAGTCGGCCCACGGTGCGTTGGCGTAAAGAACCAGGCGCGTCGTCACCGTGTGTGGCAGGTCGGGCCGCGCCGCGCTGGTCATGGCGGCGGAGACCGACACGGGCGTTTGGACGAGGCTGAGTTTGCAGTCGCGCGGCGACGCGGCGCGATACGGCACCTCGCTCGACGGCGGCAGGAAGGGTTTGCCGAGTTGGTTGACCGCCCACTCAGCGCGGCCCTTGACGTAGGCGCTGACGTAGGCCGCCACGCTGTTGGAGTCGAACCGCTCGTAGAGGTATTGGCCGAAACCATGCGCGGCTGACGGATCGGCCAGCTCGCGGCCAGTGCGTTTGTCGGTCAGCGAGCGGATTGAGCCGTTCGCGGGATCGAGCACGGCTTTGAAGAACGGGTTTTCGATCATGGCTGTCTTCTCGTCGGCGCGCAGCGTCGTCGGTGGCAGCTCTGCCTTCACTGGCACAAACACGCGGTAGCCCATCGCCGGAACGTCGCGCGCAACGAAACGCAGCGTGCCGCCGCTCGACTCGACCGGCACAGCGTCGCCGCCGGCGGCGGGCTTGAGCGCGGCGATGGTTGCGTCAGTTTTCACCGACACGACGCCATCGCGCTTCCACGGCAGCGGGTTGAAGACGACGATGCGCTGGCCGCCGACGCCGGTGGCTTGCGCCAGCGCGTGCAGTTCGCGGTCAAGCAGCGGCGCGGTCAGATCGCGCGCCTTTTCGATGTAGGCAGTGTGCTCGGCCCACGACTCCTCGTGGCGTTTGAAATGCCCCTTGGCCATCACCTGCCGCCAAGCGTCGCCGTAGCCGAACTTCGCGCCGCCTTCATACTTCACGAGCCACCAAAGCGCCGCGCCCCACGTGTGCTCGCCATAGAGCAGGCTTTGCTCGTAGGCGTCGGTGATGGTCTGGGCGGCGGCGGGCTGCCGCGCTCCCCAGATGTTGAGATGTGTGCCGAGCGACTCGGTGGCAGCGATGGCGGGGCGGATGTTGCGTCCGAGTTTTGCGCCGATGGGATCGCACATGGGGCCGTGAATCCACGTGTCCGGCATGTCGCCGCGCACGACTTGTAGCTTCGGTTTCTCGGCAAGAACCGCGTCAGCAAAGTCCGAGAGCCGGCCAATGCGGATCTTGACGCCGGGGAGTTGCTTGGCGGCCTGGTCGAGCAGCTTTTTCACCTCGCCGGGCGTCGGCGGGCCGTGGTTGTCGCCGGTGTGGATGAGCGCGAGCCAGGTCTTGTGCGGCCAACCGCGCGGCGGCATCAGGCCGCTGCCGTAGCCGCCCGCGCTGTAATACGTCAGCAGCCGCGAGCCGTCCGGCCCCTCCCACCAGAACAGTTCCGGCACGCGCGGCGAACTGCTCGCGGAGTTGCAGCCGATGTGCAGAAAGTCCACGCCGGCGCGCTTGAGCAGCGTCGGCATCACCCATGCGTGGCACGGCACGTCGGTCATCTTCGCGTCGCGCGGCAATGGCAGGCCGAGCCGCCGTGCGATCCGCGACGAATGACCGAGGCCGCGCACGAGGTCTTCGAGTTCGAGCGTCTCGGTGTGCAGCGTGAACGGCAGCGCGTGAAGCACGAAGCGGCCGTCCTTGAGCGCGCGCTCGACGCGGGCCTTGCGCTTCGGCGTCTGCTCCGGCCAGTCGAGAATCTGGTGCAGCGGCCAGCCGGGGATGGTCCACGCGAACTGTTGCGACGGCGGCAGGTCGCGGTTCTGGTCCACGACCTCCAGCGCCTGGTCAATCATCGTCGTCCGGTAGCGCGCGACGACGTTGCTGGCCATTTCGGTGTAGCCGATGTCGAAGTGGGTTTTGAACACGACGACAACCTCCTGCACACCACCGTCTGCCGCCAACGCCCGCGTCAGCCCGATGACTAGCGCAAACAAAACCAGAAGAAGTTTCCGTGTCATAACGAGTCTCCCGGCGATCAGGTTGTTTTATTCCAGACTCCGGTTCACACCGCCCACGGCGCGCGGTTGGCGCGGCTCAGCAGCCGATTGGCCGCCTCGTCGCCGATGAACCGTTCCGCCGCTGGGTCCCACCGCAGTTTCCGCTTCAGCCACATCGCGATGTTCGCGAGATGGCAGATCGTGGCGGAGCGATGGCCGATCTCGATGGGCGCGGCCGGCTCGCTGCGCGTCTTGACGCAATCGAGGAAGTTCCGCATGTGGTTGGTGCTCGTGCCGAGATGAATTTCGTTCGCGCCGATGATCGAGGTTTTCAGTGATTCCGGCTCCGTGAAGAAACCGTCCGCGCCCATCTCAATCCAGCCTTCGGTGCCGATGAACCGGCACTGCGCGACCGTCCTGTCGGGATCGCTCTCGGTGTCGGTGCGGCAGAGCAGTTCCACGCCGTTGGCGTAGCGCGCGCGGAACTTCACGATCTTTGGCACGTTGAACAGTCCTGCCGTCGGCCACTCGCTGCCGTCGTCCTCAATCTCGACCGGGCCGGTGTGTTCGGTGTTGTTGCCCCACTGTGCCATGTCGAACGCGTGCGCGCCGAGATTCGTCGTCTGGCCGCCGGAGTAATCCTTCATGAACCGGAATGTGTAAAGACACCGGTCCTTGTGATACGGCTCCCACGGCGCCGGCCCGATCCACATATCGTAGTCGAAACCGTCCGGCACCGGCATCGGCGACCACTCGCCCGGCGGGCCGTGGCGATTCCACGTGCCGATGCGCGTCTCGATCCGTTTCAACTGGCCGATACGGCCGTTACGAACCAGTTCACAGCCGAATCGCGTCAACGGTCGCGACCGCTGATGGCTGCCGGTCTGAACCACGACACCGGCGTGGCGAACTGCCTCGACCATCGCTCGACCTTCGGCAATTGTGTGGCTCAATGGCTTCTCGCAATAGATGTCTTTGCCCGCGCGCGCCGCCAGGATCGTCATCACCGCGTGCCAATGGTCAGGCACGACAATCGCGACCGCGTCCACGTCGCGCCGAGCGAGCACGTCGCGGAAATCCGCGTAGGCGTCGCAGCCGCGGAACGTCCCAGCGCGCCGCCGCTCCGCGTAGGTTTTCTCCACGAGTTCCTTCGCCGGCTCGCGCCCGCAAAACTGGCTGACGTTGCGGTAGCCGCCGCTGCCACGGTTGACATCGCACACCGCTACGATCTGCGCGTCCGCCTCCGCCAGAAACGCCTTCATGTCCTGAAAGCCCTGGTTGCCCGTGCCGATCATCGCGAGGTTGACGCGGTTGCTGGGCGCCAGTGCGCCGCGGGCCGAGGCGGGGATGAAATGGGGCGCGCTCATGGCCGCCAGCGCGGTCGCCGCCTTGCCGGCGGTTCGCAGGAATTGTCTTCGCGTCACTCGTTGCACATGTTTCATCGTTGCAGTTCTCCGGTCAGGTCTTCGGTCAACGCTGCCGCCAGTGTGACGTAGCCCACGCGATTTGACAACCGGAACAAACTTGAAAACGGAATGTGTAGATCGTGTGGAACGATGCGCGCGCAAAAAGCGGTGCAAGCTTTCAAACACACCCGGAGTTATGACATTAACCACGCTGGGCAAGTTTGGAAACGCGTCGCCTGCAGGCCACCATCCGCTACGGGTGCCGTATCGCCTTTTCATCCACTGGCGACGCGGCTCTGACCGGTCGCGAAGCTCAGCGTGGGGCCGGCGCTGCAAACCGGACGCGGCGTTCCTTGGGGTGATCTCCGCTCTTGGGTTCAGCGAGTCACTGGCGCGGCCGGCGGCACGCCGACTTTCGCGGCTCCGCCGCCGCCAGAACTTGTGAGACGGCCAAGGTCAATCATCATGGCGTTGATGATTTCTATCTTCACGCGCATCTTCTCGGAGCTCATCAGTCTGCCTGAAGCACTCTGCATGGCGTTCCATTGCCGGATCAGGCTGCTGTAATCCAAGCCGATGTTGCCATCCGGCTGCCATGCACGCACAGCACGAACAAACCGACCCGCCTCGGTTGCAAAGAAACGGACGGTGTCCGCCGCCGTGGTGTCATACGTGCCTGCCATATACATGCCCCTGGTCGTGATGTAGGACTCTGGCCGCAACGCCAGTTCTTGCAGGCTGGCGGCGACGGATTCGATCTTGGTCGCAGCATCGAGGATCTTGTCGCGGTCTTCGTAACGAAACCCCCAGCCCGCCGACGGATTGGTGGCGCAACCTGCCGCGGCAAACACCGCGAGGGCCAAAATGGTTTTTGTCAGAGTCAGTTTCATTACCAACCTTTCGTTGAGCGCTGCGCGACTGGAATCCGGTTGCGCATCAGCGCCGGCTTCACTTGATCCGTTCCACCAACGGCCGGATGTGCTTGTCAATCGCGGTTTCGTCGCCGGCTGCCACTCGCGGCACGCCTGTGAACAGATACCACTGCTCAACATGCTCTACCGACCTGCCCGGCGCAAGGTCGCCAACGGGGCCGAGCGATTCCACCTCCAGCATGTCCTGGTTGGTGAACGTCTCCATGTTGCAGCCGTTGTCAGGATAAGCCGCGCCGCGCTTGTAGCCGATCGTCTTGACGAAGAGCAGCCCGTTGCGCAGGTAGCCGATCCACTTCTCCTGATGCGCCAGACCGATCTTCGTCGGGCCTTTCTGCGGATCCTGCGAGAGCGTGAAGTAGCGGGTGCCCCAGCGCCACCGCGCGTCGGCGAAGTCCGTGTAGGCCCAGATTGTCATGAACTGGTTTGGTTGCAGTTCCTCGGTATGCGGTTTCTTCGCCGGCATCGGGATGATCTCCATGCCACCCGGTGCCATCACCGTCAACGCCCACGGCGCGACGTGAACCTTCTTCCTGCCAATGTTCTTGAGCCGGTGCACAACCGTGACGTGATTGGCCTTCGCGTCCAGCATGATATCCATCTCCTTCTGGATGCCGTTGGGCGTTTCTGCCGCGGGAACGAACCGCACGCTGTTCGGGCCAAGTTTCTTTGACGCCACCGGCGTGTTGTCGGGGAAATAACTGAACGGCATGCCTTCCGGCGCGAGCCAGAGCCGGTGGCCACCGCGAATCTGCCAGTCTTTCTCGCAGCTCTTGCCCATCTGCGCGTCGTAGTTCTTGAAGACGTTCTCGCCGCCGACCGGCCCGATGAAGATCACGCGCGGCCCGATGTCCAGCGTGACGATCAGTTCCATCTGCTTGTTGGCGAGCTTGAGATTATTCTTCCAGCCTTTGTATTCGACGGTTTCCATGACGACCTCCGCGGTTTGTGCGGCGACGGTCGCCGCGAGAATGGCTGCTAGACCGGCAGTTGTTTTCATGTCGCTCCTTTTAGCGTCGCTCCGATGCAGTCCGGAACTGCCGGAGTTTCTAGCGACGATGGGCGGTTTTTGCCAGAGCAAAGTGGGGCGCAACTTGACACCTGCGCCATAATAAGGGCGTGAGCCGTTGGAACCTCGAACGCAGCAAACCCTTCAAACGAAAGGAGCGACATGAGCGCCGATCCCAGCCCAGTGCCGTCCCTGCGG
>JBAYFL010000049.1:0-23678 GCA_041667205.1 Verrucomicrobiia bacterium
ACATCCTCAACCCCGTGCAGGTCAGCGCGACGAACATGGAGCCGGCCGAACTGAAGCGCCGCTTCGGCCGCGACCTGGTCTTCTGGGGCGGCGGCTGCGACGCGCAGCATATCCTGCCGAGCGGCACGCCCGCGCAGGTCGCCGCCAACGTCCGCAAGAACGTCACCGCGTTCATGCCTGGCGGCGGCTACGTCTTCAACAACGTCCACAACATCCAAGGCGACGTGCCGCCGGAGAACATCGTCGCCCTCTACGACACCGCCTACGAGTGCGGGTTTTATTGATGATGAAGTGAGTGAACAGCGAAGACGGGAAGACGCGAAGAAGAGATGATGAAATGGTAATTCTTCTTCGCGTCTTCGTGCCTTCCCTGTTTAATAACCGATGAAGATGAGACAACCGCCAGCCAGATTTGTCGCAGCCGTTCTTACGGCGATGGTTGCCGTTGGAGCCGCGACGGTGGGCGGGCCATCTTCATCGAGTCCTTACGACCGCCAGGTGGCGGAGCATGTCGCGAAATTGAACGACGCGTCACCGCACGTCCGTCTTCGCGCTGCGGAGTCGCTGGGTTTCCTGCGGGCGTATCGCGCCGAAGCGGCGCTCGTGGCGCGGCTCAAGGACGATGCGGCTGAAGTGCGCCGTCAGGCCGCGATGTCGCTGAGCTGGTGTGGCGGTCGTGCGGTGGTCGCGCCGTTGCTGGAGAAACTCGACGATATCGACTGGCTGACGCGACAGGCCGCGCATGTCGCGCTGACGAATCTCACCGGCATGGAGTTCCCCTTCAACGCCCTCGCGCCAGATGCCGAACGACAACGTCAAGCGCAGGCGTGGCGTGATTGGTGGAAGAAGGTGCCAGCAGACCAGCCGCCACCGGAAGTGCTTGCGTTGCTGGCAGGGCCGAAGGTGAACGTGCCGCAGTGGACGCTGACGGCGTCGAGCGTCTATCGCGGGCCGCTGGAAGTGCTGATTGACGGCGATCTCGAACCGGGTTACTGGCAGACCAAGAACGTCAAGCCGCCGCAATGGTGCCAGCTTGACCTTGGCGCGCCCACGGAGGTGCGACAGGTGACGGTCCACCAATATGCCGCCGGCTATTGCATGACCGACTACGAGGTCAGCACCAGCCTCGACGGCAGGAAGTTCGAGCGCGCCGTGCGCAGCAAGGAGAAGTCGCCGGTGGCGCTGGTCGTCAACTTCCCGCCGCGCAAGGCGCGTTTCGTGCGCATCACCAGCTTTGTTTCGGAACGGAAACTCTATCCGACGACGTTCCGTGAGATTGAGATCAACGGCCAGCGGGCGAAGCCCGTGGATACGGCGCTGGCGTGGCCGCGCGAGCGCGGCGTGCGCGCTCTCGGTGCGCTCGGCGGCAAGGACGCGACGGCAGCGATCATCGCGATGCTTGGTCCGTCGCCCGCGACGACGCCAGCGCTGCGGCCAATGGTGCGCGCAGGCATCCGGGCTGTGGGGCGATTGCGCGAGGATGCCGGACGCGACTGGCTCATCAGCCTGCTCGAAAATCCGATGTGGGCACGCTGCGCGGCCGAAGCGCTTGGCGATGTCGGCGACCGGCGCGCCGTCGGGCCACTGTTGACGGCTTACGCACGGTTTGCGAAGGGGCTGGACGAGAAGTATCCGGCGGAAGTTCCCGCCGATGACAACATGAAGTTCCCGTCGGAGGACCGGATGCTGGAGACGCCCTACTGGATCGCCCACGCGCTGTGTCGCCTGCCGCTGGACGATCCGCGCGACCGCGCGCGGCTGCGGGAACTGGCGCCGTTGATCATGGCGAACCTCCAAGGCGATCACGATACGTTCATGCTTTACCAGCCGGAGGCCGGCCATCTGCTGACGCGCTATTTGCTCGAAGCTGCTGGCATGCGACAGGAGGCGGCGGAGCAGGCGTTCGCGAAGCTCGGCCAGCCACGCCGCGCCGCGAACCCGGAGCCGGCCTATGTCTGGGCGAAGTTCGACGTGCGGCGGATTTCGCCGTGGCTGCCGTGCGTGTGCACGGAGCGAGAAGACCTGACGCGGCTGCTGCCGTTGTTGCAGCACACCAACGGCTGGGTGCGCATCAACGCCGCCAAGACTATCGGCTGGCTCGGCGACTCGCGCGCCATCGCGCCGCTTGCCGAAACGCTGGCTACCGCAAAGTCCGAGGGCGACTACGGCTGGAGCAAGATTTGGAAAGAGGAGGAGTTCAACGATCCGTGCCCGCGCTGGCGCGAGGCATTGTTGCGGGCGCTGGGCCTGCTGAAGGCGACACAGCACGTCACTTTGATTGCAAAGGTCTTGGACGATGAAGGCTCCGTGCTTGAGGTGCGTCACGCGGCCGCGGAGGCGCTCGCCGACATCGGCAATGGCGAGGCGCTCGCGGTGCTGCGGCGCACGGCGACGACGCATCCGTTCGGCACGGTGCGACAGGTGGCGCGAGACGCGCTGCTGGCGCGTGGCATCGAGCCGGAAGCGGCAAGAACTGAAATAGCAGCGGGCAGGCCCGCGTCACGGAGTGACGTGGCTACGGGACAGCCGTGCATCTTCGACGCGAAGTTCAACGCGCTGCTTTTCGTCAAAGGCGACAACGACCTGCCCAACACGCCGCAGACCGTCGAGCAGGCGGATCGTTGGCGGCAGACCTATGCGGTGACCGACGAAGGGCCGTCCTACCGGCCCGGCGACAACTTCTTCGTCCTCAGCCCGCCGCGGCCGGACGGGAAGGTAACGCAGCTCACGCACTTCAAGGACGGCTGGGTCGGCGAGCCGGAGCTGTCGTGGGACGCGAAGCAGGTGATCTTCACGCGGCGCGAAAAGGACAGCCTCTGGTGGCACGTCTGGCGGATGAACATTGACGGCACGGGCCTCCAGCAACTCACGCACGGGCCGTATCACCACGTCGGGCCAGCGTTCCTGCCGGACGGCCGCATCGTGTGCGCCTCCACGCGGACCGGCATTCGCGACGAGTATCACGGCTATTCGTGCACCGCGCTCTACGTGATGAACCCCGACGGCAGCGACCTGCATCCCATCGCGACGAACATCGGCCGCGACAACGAGCCGGCGCTGTTGCCCGACGGACGACTTGTGTTCAGCCGGCTGGAGGTCTTCTACTCGCGCAACAAAACCGAGTTGACGCTGCACGCGGCGTTTCCCGACGGCACGCACGACGTGGTGCTCTACGGGCCGGAACGCCGGAAGTTCTGGCGCGAACTCGACCACGGTGTCAAAGGCCCCGACGACGGCCAGGAAGCGCCGCTGACCCATCGCGTGCTGCGCGTCACACAGCCGCAGCCGATGCCCGACGGCCGCATCGTCGTCTCGACGCAGGGCGGGCTGACGCTCATCGGCCCGCGCCGCGACACTGAGCAGCTTATCTCGCCCGACTACAAGACGCGCGCCTACACCACGCCGGTGGCGTTGAGCGACGGGACGCTGTTGTGCGCGACGACGCTGAAGACGCAAGACCGCAAGAAAGTGGACCTCGGCCTTTACCGGCTCGATCCGCGCACCGGCAAGCTGGACCTCATCTACAACGATCCCGCCGCCGCCGATTACGAGCCGCGCCCGATCATCCCGCGCCAGCCGCCGCCGGTGCGGGCAGACTCGGTAAGCCGTGACGCCTACAGCGGACGGTTCCTCTGCGCGAGCGTGTTCAACTCGCAGGAGAAGGAAGTCGCGCAGCGCGGCCGGTTCGTGCGGCTCATCGAGGGCGTGCCGGTCGTGGGCCGGCATGAGACGCACACCGGCGGCCAGCCTGTCTGGAAGAACCACGGCGGCACCTTCGCCCGCGTCCTCGGCACCGCGCCGCTCGCGCCGGACGGCTCGTTCTATGTCGAACTGCCCGCCGACCGGCTTGTGCACCTGCAGGTTCTCGACAGCGACCGACGCGTGATCAACAACCAGTTGACGTGGATCTACACGCGCCCCGGCGAAACCAAATCGTGCGTCGGCTGCCACGAAGACCCGCACACGACGACCGAGCCGCGCCAGCCGCCACTGGCGTTACAAGGCGGCCCGCTGTCATTCCTGCCGGCCGGCGGCGAGTTTTCCTATCGCGCCAAGGCATGGTTCAAAGGCAGCCTGCCGTCAGAGATCGAAGAACGCACGCGCACCGTCCACGCCGTAAACCTGCTGGCGCGATGAGCCGACAGCGCCAGCCCCGCCCGTCACTCGGTTGCGGCCGGCTTCTTCTTGGTGGCCGGTTGTCGGATGGATGGCGCGTTGGTTGAGAGGTTTGCCGGCTTCACAGTCGTGCGCGGCTTGACCTGAATCGTGCCAGGCGGCTTGGTCGGAAGGTTTGGAGCCTTGGTGGCCGGGGAGGTGGCGCGCGGCGGCGGACGGCGGGTTTCGGACTGGGTGGACTCGGACGGTGTCCTTCGCTCAGCCACCGTGGACAACTCGAACAGTTCCCACCTGCCGATGCGGTCGCTCACAGCGGCGAGCAGGCATTTGTCAGTGACGCCAGCACGCACATACTTGGCGTTGGCAGCGCATCGAAAGGCGACGCGGTTTCCTGATTGCGGCAACAGTTCAAAGGTTTCCCATAGACCCGCCGCTCTGCTGACGGCACCAAGGAGCGTCTGGGCCGAGATGCCCCCGCGGACGATGCGCCCGCTCTGCACGCTGCGCAGCGCAACGCGGCCGGCGCCGAGTTCGTGCAACTCGAACGTTTCCCAACCTCGCGCAGCATCGGAGACCGCACCGAGTCTCGAGTCCTCGCCCAAGCCGGCGCGAACCCATCGCTGGTTGACGACGGAGCGCAGATGCACACGGCGGCCGGGCCGGAGCGACGCGGCGGGCACGGGTGTCTCGCTCAACGGGGTGTCGGAGTGCATGCGCGCGAAGGTTTTCTTGCCCGCGTTCACCACATACTCGGCTCGCGTGTCGTCATGGTGGCCGAGCGAGAGCCGGCCGAGGTGGATGCGCAGCGCATCGAGCGACATCCAGTCCGTGCTGATGGTGCGCGAGAAGTCGTCCACGCCGAGGGTCACGGCGACGCGCACTTCCGGCGTGGCGGAGACGTCCAGTTTGTAAACCGGGTCCTTGAGCCGCAGGTGGTAGTCGGCCGTGACGCCGTCCTGGCCTTCGGGCACGCGGAGCGCCGGCAGGGTGAAGCGCGCCTCGCGGGCGCGGTTGTCGGTGAAGGTCAGCTTCTTGGCCGGCAGGGACCGGCCTTGGATGTCGGCGGTGGCAGTAAGACTCAGCGACGAGTCGCCGCTCAAGGCGATGCCGGCCTGCGCGTAGCCCGACACGACGCCGGCGTCGAACCGTGTGTGGGTCAGTTCCGGCGGGATGGGCAGGTGGACCTTGGCGTCGGGGTCCGCGAATGGCGGTGTGAAGTCGCGGTCGTAGTTAAAGCCGATGGTCGTCCACCGCTTGTAAAGCAGGTTGGTCCAGAGCGCACGAAACCTGTAGCCGTAGAGGAACTCGAAGCGAATCACGGCCTCCTTGCCGTCGAACACCTGCGAGTCGGGCAGGCGGGTGGAGCGGTAAAACTCAGCGTTGCCGTTGACCGGCTCGGCTCGGACACTGGCCACTAGGTCGAAGGGACGATCCGCAGGGTCTTTCACGACCACCATGGCTGGCCCCACCTCGCCCGACACACGGACGGGCACGCGCAGGCCGATGCCATACGAGGCCCCGAGCGTGATCCGCGCAAACCCCGACGGGAAGTTCCAACGCCGCTCCCAGTGCCAGCAACTGCCCCGTCGGGAACTGCCCTTGGTGAAGCCGGTGAGAAACGTGGTTCTGAAACCGGCCTTGCCCAGTTTGATCTCGAAGGGCTTCTCCACGGGTGGCTCGGGCGGCGGACTGGTTTCAGCCCGGTCGGGCAGAAAATCCACGAACGGCTCCAACCGCCGAAAGGAAAAAACCCCGCCGTCGGCGCGGGGGCGCATCAGGCGGCCGTTGACCACCGGCAACGGGGCCTTGGGCACGACAAAGGTGTCCACCACCTCAAAGCTGCCCTGGCCCTCACCGATTGCCTTCAACAACTCCGCGCGACCGCGTCTGGCCGCGCGGGCCAGCGGATGGCTTTCGGGCAACGCGGGCAGTTCCTTCTTCACGAAGTCCTCGAAACCCCGGCGCGACTCGGGCCGGAGCTTCTCGTCCGTGAGCGGCGCGCCGCCGCCCCGGCCCAGGAACGCGGCAAAATCCGGCACGCCCGCCGCCACGCGGCGTGGCTCCTCCACCACGATGCCCGTGGCATGCACCAGCACAAAGGCGTCGTCCAGCTCCACAACCTCCTCGTCGCTTTTCGGCGCGCCAAAGATCGCCGCACGGTCGAGCCTCTTCACCGCGTCGCGCAACCCTGCCGTGTGTTTCCCCAGCGACGCGGACACCTCCTGCAACGTGATCTCCGAGACGTCGCCCAGCTTCACGCGCTTCGCCGACAGCTCGCCGGCCGCCAGCCGCCGCACCGGGCGCTGCTGCCGCGCAAGGCTCTCGCCCAACAACGACTCCTCGCCCAGACGTTCCACCAACGGCGTGACGCGCGTGTGTTTGGACAAATCCACCTGCTGGCCGGATGCCTGCGCCGCCAGTGCGATGGCCACAAATGCGACCCAACCCTTCTTGCAACGGAAAGACCACCTCCAAAAGATCGTTCTGTTCATTGATGCGACCTGTAACACGGCTTTCGTAGTGGCGCAAGTTCACGGCCAATGTTTTCAGGCAAAGCTGCGCATAGACTGGCATCCATCGCACGATTGTGATAAGCACGCAACGAGCCGAATGAGCAAAACTGTCTTACTGTTCTGCCTCGCTGTCTCAATCTTCTGCTTCTCGCAGGGGACCGCCGCCGAGCCGCTGCGCGTGCGGATGGAGAACTTCATCGTCACGCCTTCCACCGGGCCGCTGGTCAATGTTCACGTCCAAAACCGCAGCGAGCGCGCCGTCAACGCCGTCGTGCGTGTGCGCTGGCCCGAGGGCTGGAAGGGCGCACCGGCCGAGCAGACGGCGAGCGTCGGCCCGAACGCGACAGCAAAGGTGCCGTTCACGGTTGAGAAAGCAATCGACCTCGCGGCGAACCACTACGCGATCGTCGTCGAGGCGCGCGCGGGCGACGTGATGGTGAAGCGCACGCAGCAGGTGGTCTGCGCCACCGCGCCCTACTTGAAGCCGCAGGTGGACGGCAAGCTGGATGACTGGAAGGATGCAGTGCCGATCACGTTCACGACCGCCGGCAAGGCAACGACGGTGATGACGTGCTGGAGCCGCAAGCAGTTCTGCGTGGCCGTGCGCGCCGAACAAATGAAGGCCGGCACGGTGCAGTTCGCGCTCGCGCCGGAGAGCGGTGAGAAGCCGGGTCGCTACGAGTTCGTCGTGGTCGCGCCGGAACAGGACGGGCCGACGAAGTGTTTCCTGCTGATGCGTCCGGGCGATGATTTGAAGCTGGCGGAGCAAAGCCGCGCGCTCGAAGGCTTGGAATGTGGCGACGTGCAGGCGGCGGTTGCGCGTGAGAGCGGGACGACGTGCTTCGAGGTCGCCGTGCCGGTGAAGCTCGTGCCGGAGTTGCAGCCGACGCCGGGCCGGCCGTTCCGGTTCTCGCTGCTCGTGCACGAGGTTGGCGGGCTGCGTGACCTCGGCACCGTGATGAATCTTTGGGACGATCAGCGACATCCGCAGTCGTGGAGCCGGTGGAAGGGCGCGGCGTTCGGCCCGATGCCGTCGTTCGACAGCAACGTGGAGTTCGGGTTTTCGAGTTCGATCCATTGAATAGGCGAAGCCACAGATGAACACGGATGCACACGGATATTTGAGAGCGATGCGAGAGGTGGCGTTGTTTGCATCCGTGTCCATCTGTGTTCATCTGTGGTTCCTCCCAAATCAGAATGACTGAGGAGACGATTATGAAGACAATACGTGTTGCAGCGATGGTGTTGGCGTTCTGTTGCGTTTCTGTTTGGGCAGCGGACGACGCACTGGTGTTCAAGACCGCCGCAGCGTCGGGCGAGAACGCAGCCGAGGCGGGCAAGAAGGCCGCGACGGAGCTGAAGGCGGCGTTTGGCGGCACGGCGCCGAAAGCAGTGCTGGTGATGGACTCATTCGAGGACGTCGCGGCCAAGAAGGCGATGCTGGATGGCGTGGCGTCGGTGTTGCCGAAGGAGATTCTGTTCGGCGGCGCGTCCTACGGCGGTTTCACGCAGCGCGGATCGGTCAACGACGACGGCGTGGTGCTGCTCGGGATCGGCGGCGACGGCATCGGCGTTGAGGCGGCGCTCGCGGAGAAAATGGGCGCGGCGGGGCTGACGATGGAGAAGGATTTGGAGAAGCTCACCGCGACGCTTAACCGCGCTGGCGAGCAACTCGCGAAACAGTTGCCGCTCGACCGTGGCGCGCTGATGTTGCTCATCTCCGACGCGCATTCGCCGAAGAACCAGTTGCTGCTCGACGGCGTGCAGAAGGTCGCGGGCAAGAAGCTGCCGATCACGGGCGGCTCAGTGAACAAGAACGCCGGCCAGAACTGGGTTTATTTCCGCGGCGCGGCGCACACCGACAGCGCGATTGCGCTGTTGCTGACCGGCTCGTTCAAGGTGACGCAGACGGGCAGACAGGCGAAGACCAACGAGGCTGTCATCGAGACAGCGCGCGAAGGCTCGGCGTCGGTGCTCAAGAGCGCGCCGGCGAAACCGTTCGCGGTGCTGGCGTTCAACTGCGGCGGGCGCAAGGGCAAGCTCAAGCGGCTCGAAGACGAACTGGAAGCGATCCAGACGTCGCTTGGCAAGGAACTGCCGCTGTTCGGGACCTACTGCGCCGGCGAATACGGCCCCGCCGACATCAGTGAGAGCAAGGGCGACTGCACGCCGTGCGGCCGCGGCTGGCACGTGATGTTCACCGTGTTGACGAGGTAAACTCATGAAAATTAAATCAGCCGTCCTCATCGCGGCGCTCGTGGCTGTTCCCGCGTTCGCCGGCCATCGTTTCGCGTGCGTGGACAACGGCGCAAACCGGCTGGTGCTCGTGGATCAGGCGGCACCGGCGAGCGGCTGGAGCGTGACGATTCCCAGCGGCTCGCGCGATATACAACGGCTTGCGGGCAGGCGGCTGCTGGTGAGTCACGGCAACGGCTGCGGCATCTACGACATGAAGGACGGGCGTTGCCTGTGGCGGCTCGAAGGCTTCTCCGCCGTTCAGACGGCGCGACACATCGCCGACCGCGACGAGATCATGCTCGGTGCAATCGCAAAGGGCGCGGTCGAGTTCCACTTCCTGAAGCGCGACGGCGAGTGGTTCCAGAAATCCGGCCGCGTGGTGCGCGCGACGGGTGTCGAGCCGGGACTGTTGCGGTTGGCGCGATTCACGAGCGACGGCCACGTGCTGTTCACGACGGGCAACCCGGTCCGCGTTGTCGAGTGGGATCTTGCGGCGAACAAGGAAGTCTGGTCCGCGCCGTTCCCCGGCAAGGGCTACGTGGCGTTGCGGCGCGCGGACGGCACGACGGCGGTCTCGACTGGCGGCGCGGTGTCGGTGGTGGAGATCGCGCGCGATGGGAAGATCATCAAGACGTGGCTCGGCGATGCCTATCGCAAGCAGCACCGGCTCGATTGGTTCTCCGGCTTCGAGTTTCTGCCGAACGGCCACATCGTGGTGGCCAACTGGCTCGGCCACGGCGCGCAGGGCAGGGGGCCGCACGTGATCGAGGTGGATGCCGACAACAAAGTGGTGTGGAGTTGGGAAGATCACGCTGCCGCGAAGCAGGTCACCAATCTTCTGATGCTCGACGAAAAGTGACGCGGCAAGAAACTTCCGATGAACCTCCCTATAAACCGATGATTGGTCTGGCGTTATTCCGGGTGTTTTCTGTCCGCGCGGGAAAAGCGGTGGAGGGTCACCGCAGTCCAAGACGCTGCCGCGTCATTGGCAGCCCCTTCCTCAAACGCGTGAGCGTCTTGGACTGCGCCAGTCCTCTGGCGCTTTGCAGTCACCGTGCCTCCTCGCGTCGGCTGCTACGGTTCATGGCACCGATGCACGCCCAACATTAGAGGTCGAAGCTTTCTATGAAACCACTACGCATCCTCCTCCTCGGACTGGTCGTCCTTTTCGCCAATCTCTCGCTCGCGGCTGATTCGCGGCCGAACATCCTCCTGATCATCACCGACCAGCAGCACGCGGGGATGCTGAGTTGCGCGGGCAACCCGCATCTGAAGACACCGAACCTCGACAGCCTGGCGCGGACGGGCGCGCGGTTCGAGCGGGCCTACTGCGGCAACCCGGTCTGCGTGCCGTCGCGGTTCTGCATGATGAGCGGCACGATGCCGAGCCGCATCGGCATGGAAACCAACGGCGAAATCGGCAACGAGGTTCCGCAGGAGATTCTCCACGACGCGATGGGCGCGGTGTTCCGCCGCGCCGGCTACCAGACGGTGTATGGCGGCAAGACACACGTGCCGGGGCGTGGGAAACCGAATCGGATCGAGACCTACGGTTTTGATTCCATCTGCCGGGATGATCGTGATGAACTCGCTGAGATGTGCGCGAAGTTCCTGCGCGAGAAGCACGAGCGGCCGTTCCTGATGGTGGCGTCGTTCATCAACCCGCACGACATCTGTTACATGGCCATTCGGGCTTGGAAGAACAGCGGCACGGTGCCGAAGAAGGCGAAGGTGACACCGTTGAGTCCACCGGCCATCGAGTGTCTCGACACGGCACTGAAATTGCCGGCTGGTGTTTCCGAGGAGGAGTTCTTCCGCAGCGTCTGTCCGCCGGTGCCGGCAAACTATGGGATTCCTGAGGGCGAGCTGTCCGTGTTCGGTGGTAAGCTCGGTGGTTTCCGCGGCTACGTGCGCGAGAAATGGAGCGAGCGCGACTGGCGGCTGCACCGTTGGGCTTACGCGCGGCTGACGGAGCGCGTGGACGGCGAGATCGGCAAAGTGCTCGCGGCGCTGCGGGAGTCTGGTTTGGAGAAGAACACGCTGGTGATGTTTATAAGCGACCACGGCGACATGGACAGCGCGCATCGCTTCGAGCACAAATCATTGCTCTACGAGGAGGCGGTGCATGTGCCGATGATCGTCTCATGGAAAGGCGTGACGCAGGCGGGCTTGGTGGACCGCGATCATCTTGTTTCGACGGGGCTGGACCTGATTCCAACGATGTGCGACTTCGCGGGCGTGCCGAAGCCGGCGTCATTGAAAGGGCGCAGCGTGAAGGCGCTGGCGGAAGGCAAGCCGACCGAGCAATGGCGTAACTGTCTGGTGGTCGAGAACCAACAGGCCCGGCTCGTGCTCAGCGAGCGTTGGAAATACATGGTCGGCGCGAGCGTCGAGATTCGCGAGATGATCACCGATCTGGCGCGCGACACCGGCGAGATGAAGAACCTCGCGTCCGACCCGGCGTATCGCGAGCAGTTGCAGACCGGCCGGCGGTTTTTGAAAGAATGGTATGTGAGCCACGATTTGAAGCTCGACCCGAAGTATGTGGCGAGCCAGCAGGACGAGAAGAAATAATATAGCCGGAAACACCTCGGCGTTTCCGGCGTTGAAACAAGGAGCGGCGCTTTGTAAGCGCCGCAGCGGGGGCGGTTGCAAACCGCCCCTCCTTGGATAGCATCGGAACTGAGTTCATCATGAATCATAGCAAGCAAACAGTCGCCTTCTGCGCGCTCTTGCTGAGCGCCATTGCCGCGCTCCCGACGGCGGCGGAAACCAAAACGCCGAACATCCTCTTCGCCCTCGCCGACGACTGGTCCTATCCGCACGCCGGCGCTTACGGCTGCAAGTGGGTGAAAACGCCGGCATTCGACCGCGTCGCGCGTGAGGGCGTCCTCTTCACCAACACCTACACGCCGAACGCCAAGTGCGCGCCGTCGCGGGCGTGCATCCTCACAGGTCGAAACTCGTGGCAGCTCAAGGCCGCGTGCAACCACGTCTGTTTCTTCCCGGCGGAGTTTAAGACTTACGCGGAGGCGCTTGCGGAGCGCAACTACTTCGTCGGCATGACCTGCAAAGGCTGGTCGCCTGGCGTAGCCAACGACTCCAACGGCAAACCGCGCGGGATGACGGGCCGGCCGTTCAACAAACGCACCGCGCCGCCACCGACCTCGGAGATCAGCAAGAACGATTACGCTGCCAATTTCGCCGACTTCCTTGACGCCGCGCCGCCGGGCAAGCCGTGGTGTTTCTGGTATGGCTCCGTCGAGCCGCATCGCGGTTACAAATACGGCAGCGGCGCCGCGAAGGGCGGCAAGAAAACCTCCGACCTCGACCGTGTGCCGGGCTACTGGCCCGACAACGAAGTTGTCCGCAACGACATGCTCGACTACGCGTTCGAGGTGGAGCACTTCGACCGCCACCTCGGCCGGATGCTCGCCGAACTGGAGAAGCGCGGCCAGCTCGACAACACGGTCGTGCTGGTGACCGCCGATAACGGCATGCCGTTCCCGCGCGCCAAAGGCAACGAATACGAGATCTCGAATCACATGCCGCTCGCGGCGATGTGGAAGCGCGGCATCCGCGCGCCCGGTCGCACCGTCACGGATTTCGTGAGCTTCATTGACTTCGCGCCGACGTTCATCGAGGTGGCGGGCGTGAAATGGTCGCAGACCGGCATGGCGCCCGCGGCGGGCCGCAGCCTCACGGACGTATTTCGCTCGGAGAAAACCGGCCGCGCCGTTCCCGCGCGTGACCACGTGTTGCTTGGTCAGGAGCGCCACGACGTGGGCCGGCCGCACGATTGGGGCTATCCGATTCGCAGCATCGTCACCGACGGCTGGATTTACCTGCGCAACTTCGAGCCGACGCGCTGGCCCGCATGCAATCCCGAAACCGGCTACCTCAACACCGACGCCAGCGCGACGAAGACGGAAATCCTCAACGCGCACCGCAAGGACGCAAGCGACCGGCACTGGGCGCTCTGCTTCGGCAAACGCGCGGCCGAGGAACTCTACGACTTGAGCAGCGATCCCGATTGCCTGAAGAACCTCGCCACGAGCGCGGAGCATCAATCGCGCAAGGAGCAGCTCCAGCGGCGGCTTTTCGACAAACTCAAGGCGCAGGAGGATCCGCGGATGTTTGGCAAGGGCGGCGTGTTCGAGGCGGAGCCGTATTCCCATCCCGCGCAACGCAACTTCTACGAGCGTTATATGAAGGGCGAGAAGATCAAGGCGGGCTGGGTCAACGAATCCGATTTCGAAAAAGCTCCGCTGGACTAGGCGCAACCCATGAAACAGAAATCCATCCTGTCGCTGGCACTGGCGGCAGTGTTCGGCGTCGCCAGCGCGTTTGCCGCCGGCAACGCCAAACCCAACATCGTCTATCTGCTGGCCGACCAGTGGCGGGCGTCGGCGACCGGTTACGCGGGCGACCCGAACGTCAAGACGCCGCACCTCGACCGCCTGGCGAAGGAAGGCTTGAATTTCCGCAACGCGATCTCCGTCTGCCCGGTCTGCACGCCCTACCGTGCGTCGCTGATGACCGGACGCTACCCGACCTCGACCGGCATGTTCCTCAATGACGCGCACCTGCCGGACGGCGAGTTGTGCATCGCCGAGGCGCTCAAGGCGGCGGGCTACGCGACGGCCTACATCGGCAAGTGGCATCTCGACGGTCACGGGCGCAGTTCGTATATCCCGCCGGAACGACGCCAGGGATGGGACTATTGGAAGGCGGGGGAGTGCGATCATACCTACAACCATTCGCACTATTACGCGGGCAACTCGGACGAGAAACGGTTCTGGGATGGCTACGATGCGTTCGCGCAGACGAAGGACGCGCAGCAATACATCCGCGATCACGCTCGCGGCAGCAAGCCGTTCGTGCTGCTCGTCTCCTACGGTGTGCCTCATTTTCCACATGCAACCGCGCCGGAGGAATACAAGGCGCTCTATCCGCCGGAGAAGATCAGACTTCCTCCGAACGTTCCCGAAGCGATGCAAGACCGGGCGCGGCAGGAGGCGCAGGGCTACTACGCGCACTGCACGGCGCTGGACAAGTGCGTCGGCGATGTGCTGGCGACGCTGGCAGAAACGGGCCTTGCCGAAAACACGATCGTTGTTTTCACCTCCGATCACGGCGAGATGCTGGGGTCGCATGGATGTCCGCCCAAGATGAAACAGGTGTCGTGGGATGAATCGGCCCACGTGCCGTTCCTGCTGCGTTATCCCGGCATCCACGGATCGCGGGGCCGCGTCGTCAACATGCCGCTGACGACACCGGACATTTTCCCGACGCTGGTCGGCTTGGCGGGCGCGGCGGTTCCCGGAACCGTCGAAGGCGATGACCTGTCCGGTGTGATCCGCAGTGGGCGTGAGGAGAGCGACCACGCCGTGCTTTACATGGGCGTCGCGCCGTTCATCGCGCACGATTTCGCGAAAGAATACCGCGCGATTCGCACAAGTCGTTACACCTACGTCCGCGGCCTCGACGGACCGTGGCTCCTGTTCGACAACGATAAAGATCCGTATCAAATGGACAACCTGGTGGCGAAACCGGAGTGCGCCGCGTTGTGCAAGGAACTCGACGGACGCTTGCAAGCCCGACTGAAGAGGATCGGCGATGATTTCCGCCCCGGCAAATCCTACATCAAGGAATGGGGCTACGAGATCGGCCCCCACGGCAGCGTTCCTTACAACGTCAAGGACGTGAAGCCGCAGACACCCAAACGAAAGTCCACGCAATAGAAACGAGGTAGAGTTATGAAGAGATTGCTGATCGGAATCGTCCTGTCCTGTCTGGGGTGTTGCAGTCACGCGACAGCCGCAGATCGTGCGCCCAACGTCATCTTCATCCTCGCCGACGACATCGGCTACGGCGACTGGGGCTGCTATGGCGCAACGAAGGTCAAGACGCCGAACCTCGACCGGCTCGCCGCACAAGGACGGCGGTTCACGGACGCGCATTCGCCGTCGGCCGTCTGCACGCCGACACGCTACGCGTTCGTGACCGGCGAATATGCTTGGCGCAAGCCGGGCACAGGCATCCTGCCGGGCACCGCCGCGCTCATCGTCGAGCCGGGCCGCGTCACCGTGCCATCGCTGCTCAAACAAGCCGGCTACACCACCGGCGTTGTCGGCAAGTGGCATCTCGGCCTCGGCCCAACGTCGCCGACCGACTACAACGGCGAGATCAAGCCCGGCCCGCTGGAGATTGGCTTCGATTACGCGTGGTTGCTACCAGCGACCGGCGACCGCACGCCGTGCGTTTGGGTGGAAAACCACCGCGTCGTTGGCCTCGACCCCGCCGATCCGATCAAGCTCGACTACACCGTCCAGCGCGGCCAGCCGGGGTCTTTCGTCAACGGCATCCCGCGCATCGGCAAGCAGACTGGCGGCAAGGCTGCGCTTTGGAAGGACGACGAGATCGCCGACCTGCTTACGAAGAAAGCCGTCGCGTTCATCGAGAAGAACAAGGCGAAGCCGTTCTTCCTCTACTTCGCCACGCACGACATCCATGTGCCACGCGTGCCGGCGCCGCGGTTCAAGGGCGCCAGCCAAGCCGGTGTTCGCGGCGACGTGATTCAGGAGTTCGACTGGTCGGTCGGCGAAGTTGTGGCCGCGCTCGACCGGCTCAAGCTCGCCGACAACACGCTGCTCATTGTCACCAGCGACAACGGCGGCGTGCTCGACACCAACGGCCCCGACGCCGTCAACGCCGGCACCGTCGAGACGAACAACGGCCATCCGCAGAACGGCGTGCTTCGCGGCACAAAAGGCAGTCCCTACGAGGGCGGCACGCGCGTGCCGTTCATCGCGCGCTGGCCCGGCCGCGTCCAGACCGGCACCTCCGACGCGCTCATCTGCCACGTGGACATGCTCGCCACCGCCGCCGCGCTCACCGGCCAAAAGCTCGCCGACGCCGCCGGCCCCGACAGCTTCAACGTCCTGCCCGCGCTCCTCGGCGGGAAGCTCGGCAAACCCTGCCGCGACCATCTTGTCGAACACGGCAGCGTGCTCGCGCTTCGCAAAGGCCACTGGAAACTCATTCCAGCAACTTCCGGCGGCGGCAAAGGCAAGAAAGGCAAAACCCGCAAGCCAACAGCCGCCGAGCTTTACAATCTCACCGACGATCTTTCAGAAACGAAGAACGTCGCCAGCCAGCATCCAGAGATCGTGAAGGAGATGTCAGCGCTGTTGCAGACGGTGCGCGAGAAGGGCTGCAGCCGGCCTGAGTGACGGGAAGACCCAGAATTCGCCGCGTGTTGGCACCAGACGCATGACGAACACTCAGCTCCCGGCGTTCGGCAGCACATGGTTTGGCTTGGGCTACGGCGGCGTAAAAAGCTTTGCAACGGCGGCGGTTTTCGCCAGTCTAGCCTTCCGTCGTGAAGCATTGGCGATTCATCCGCTCTTGGGTCGGCGCGACGCTGGCATTTGCGCTCGCCGGCGAGCGCGCCTTCTCGCAGCAGCCCGCCGCGTTGCCCCAGCACATCAACGACGAAGCCTTCCGCGCCATTAACCGCGCCCTCCAGTATCTTGGCGAGACGCAGAACCCGACCGGCTCGTGGTTCAACGCCGGCAACATGGGCAGCTACCCGACCGCCATGACCGCGCTCGCCGGCCTCGCGTTGCTGGCCAACGGCAGCACGCCGCGCGAGGGCAAGTTCGCCCCGAACCTCAAGCGCGCCGTCCAGTTTCTCCTCGCCGAAGCCGAAGCCGGCTCCAGTGGCATCATTTCCAGCGCCATGGAAGGCCGCTCCATGCACGGCCACGGTTTCGCCATGCTCTTCCTCGCCGAATGCCTCGGCGAAACCGCCGACGAGAAAACCGAAACGCGCCTGCGCAACGTCCTCCACCGCGCCGTTGAACTGACCGCGCGCGCCCAGAGTCCCGCCGGCGGTTGGATCTATACGCCCGACGGCAGCGGCGACGAAGGCTCCGTCACCGTCACCCAGATCCAGGGCCTCCGCGCCTGCCGCAATGCGGGCATCAAGGTCCCCCGCACCACCATCGAGCGCGCTGTAAAATATCTCGAACTCTGCCAGAACGCCGACGGTGGCATCGGTTACTCGCTCGCCCAGCGCGGCGGCAGCCGCCCGCCCATCAGCGCCGCCGCCGTCGCCACGCTCTACGCCAGCGGCCGTTACGACAGCGCGATGACAAAGAAGTGTCTCGACTACGTCATCCGCACCGTCACCCCCAACGGCCGCGAGACCTACGGCCACTGGTTCTACGCCCATCTCTACATGGCGCAGGCGATGTATCAGGTCCACGACAAGCGATGGGACAGCTACTTCGTCGCCCTCCGCGACCGCCTCGTCGGCACGCAGAACGCCGACGGTTCCTGGAACGGTGACGGCGTCGGCCCTGTCTATGGCACCGCCATCGCCTGCATCGCCCTCCAACTGCCGTATGACTACGTGCCGATTTTTCAGAGATGAAGACCAGCCTCTTACCTGTCTTCGCTTTTCATCCTGATCCACATGGAACTGGTCAGGTGAAACAGAGACCTACCGTATGTGTATGTTGCGGGCAGGCTCGGGGATTTATTTATGTGGGGACTGTGTTCAGTAAAGAACCTCTAGACGAGAAACTCTGTCCTTGGTGCATTGCTGACGGGACTGCTCACAAGAAACACAACGCTCTGTTTTGTGACCCATCAGATTTCTATGCGGCTCCCAATACACCCCTCATACCGCAGGAGGAAATACACGAGGTTAGCCAGAAGACGCCGGGATTTGCAGGTTGGCAGCAGCCCACATGGCTCCATCATTGTGGACACGCCTGTATGTTCTTAGGCGCTGCGTCTCAGGAAATTCTGCGCCGCCACAGATCTATGCTCGAACCTCAAATTCGACAGGAACTCTGTCCGAAAGACAAAGACGAGGCGCATTTTCAGCAGCTCTACAACAGCATCGATACCGATACCGAAACTGTCGCGTGGCTTTTTAGGTGTCGAATTTGTGCCCAACTACGGACCTATGTTGATTTCCCATAACCTCAGAATCGTGCTGTCCAACACAATCAAGAACCACTTATGACAACCACACCCCAATCCGACCTCGACGCCGCGCGCCATTTGCAGGAAGCGCACGCAAAGCTACGCGCTGAGTTAGCCAAAGTGATCGTCGGCCAGGACGAAGTGCTCGACCAGATGCTCATCTGCATCTTCGCCCGCGGCCACGCCATCCTCGAAGGCGTGCCTGGCCTCGCGAAGACGCTCATGGTCTCCACCATCGCGCGCAGCCTCTCGCTCGACTTCGCCCGCATCCAGTTCACGCCCGACCTGATGCCAAGCGACATCACCGGCACCGAGGTCATCCAGGAAGACCGCGCCACCGGTCAGCGCGCGTTCCGGTTCCTGCCCGGCCCGATCTTCGCCAACATCATCCTCGCCGACGAAATCAACCGCACACCGCCCAAGACCCAGGCCGCGCTGCTGGAGGCAATGCAGGAACATCAGGTCACCGCCGGCGGCAAACGCCACCCGATGCAGGAGCCGTTCTTCGTTCTCGCCACGCAGAACCCGATCGAACAGGAAGGCACCTATCCACTCCCCGAGGCGCAGCAGGACCGGTTCATGTTCAAGATTTTCGTCCGCTACCCAAAGTGGGACGAGGAACTCCAGATCGTGAAACTCACCACCACCGGCGAGCAGACCGCGCCCACGCCGCTGTTGACCGGCGCGGAAATCCTCGCGCTCCAGCAAATCGTCCGCCGCGTGCCCATCGCCGACCATCTCGTCCAATACGCCATGACGCTCGTCCGCAAGACGCGCGTCTCCGAACCAGAGGAAGCCGCCGATTTCGCCAAGCAATACGTGAGCTGGGGCGCCGGCCCGCGCGCCACGCAGTTCCTCGTGCTCGGCGCCAAGGCCCGCGCGCTGCTCAAAGGCCGCTTCCATGTCGCCGTCGAGGACATCCAGTCCGTCGCCGCCCCCGTCCTGCGCCACCGCATCATCACCAACTTCACCGCCAACAGCGAAGGCATCACCCCCGACGTGATCGTCGAGCGCCTCATCAAGGAAACGCCCGCGCATGAGAGCGAGGCGATGAAAGATCCAGCCGTCAAGCAGGCGCTCAAGAGTTAAGAGTTATGAGTGAAGAGTTAAGAGTCCAGAAGCCAGACATCGCAGAGCGCAGCATTCGTTTCGCGCTCCGAGTCATCAAACTCTACAAGGAGCTACAGCCGGACAGTGTAGGGCGAGTCCTCGGCAAACAGCTCTTGCGGGCTGGCACTTCAATTGGTGCAAACGTCCATGAAGCCCAAGGCGGTCAAAGCAAAGCGGATTTCATTGCCAAAATGTCCATTGCCCACAAAGAGGCCCGCGAAACAGCCTACTGGCTTCGGCTTGTTCGCGATTCCGGTCTGATTGCCCCGAACCGTATCACCGACATCACGAATGAGACCGATCAGCTAATTCGCGTCCTTTCGTCAATCTTGCTGACAGCGAAGAACGGCGAGCGACGGAACCGCCAACTCTTCACTCTTCACTCTTAACTCTTCACTTTCGTATGCCCAATTACCTCGACCCCCGCGTTCTCGCGACGATCCATCGTCTCGACATCCGCGCGCGCCTTGTCGTCGAGGGCTTTATCAGCGGCGAACATCGCTCGCCCTACCGCGGCTTCTCGGTCGAGTTCGCCGAGCACCGCGAATACGCGCCCGGCGACGACCTCAAGCACGTGGACTGGAAGGTTTATTCCAAGACCGACCGCTACTACGTGAAGCAATACGAGGAGGAAACCAACCTCCGCGCCCACATCTTTGTGGACGCCAGCGAGTCCATGCGCTACCGCGGCCAGCATGCGGCGCTCTCCAAATATGACTACGCCGCCACGCTCGCCGCCGCGATGTCGTTCCTGCTGCTCCAGCAGCAGGACGCCGCCGGCCTCGCGCTGTTCGACAGCGAACTGCGCCAGTTCCTGCCGCCGAGCGCCAACCCCGCCACGCTCCAGTCCATCTGCCACCACCTCGAACAAGCCCAGCCGTCGCGCAAGACGAACGTCAGCGAAATCTTCCACGTCCTTGCCGAGAAAATCCGTAAACGCGGATTCATCCTCCTGATCAGCGACCTGTTCGTGCCACTCGACGATCTCTTCCGCGGCCTCGAACATTTCCGCCATCGTCGTCATGAGGTGATGCTGCTGCACGTCATGGACGACGACGAACTGCGCTTCCCGTTCGAGGGCAACATCCTCTTCCGCGGCATGGAGGAACTGCCGAGCCTGAAGGTCGAACCGCGTAGCGTCCGTGCCGCCTACCTCGACGCCGTCGGCAACTTCACCGCCCAGGTCAAGCGCCTCGCTGCCCATCACCGGATTGATTACCGGTTGATCAACACCAAGGAAAACGTCGGCGCAGCGTTGGCGGCGTTTCTGGCCGCGCGCACCGCGACGGCGAAATTGGCTGGAACCAAGAGATGATTTTGGATTTTGGATTTTGGATTTTGGATTGAAGAGGAACCGCGATGGACGAGAACGAGTTCAAACGTCGGACCAAACAGTTTGCGTTGCGTGTCATCAAGCTCGCCGGCGTTTTGCCGCGTGAGATGCCGGCCCAAGTCATTGGGAAGCAATTACTGCGAGCCGCCACCTCTGTCGGCGCCAACTATCGTGCCGCGTGCCGTGGCAAGTCCGTTGCCGACGTGATCAACAAACTCGGCATTGTTGAAGAAGAGGCGGATGAATCGGTTTATTGGCTGGAAATGCTGATTGAGGCGGGATTGATGCCGGAGACACGACTAAAGGACTTGCTCCGCGAAGCGAATGAGATTGTGGCCATGACCGTTGCCTCTATCAAAACGCTGCGCTGTGGCTCCGTCTGCCAATCCAAAATCCAAAATCCAAAATCCAAAATCGTGCAGTGACTTTCCTGAACACATTTTTGCTCTTGCTCGGCGCGGGCCTCGCCCTCGGCCCAATCATTATCCATCTGCTGAATCGCCGCCGTTACCGCATCATTGACTGGGCCGCCGCGAGCTTCCTCCTCGAAAGCTTCAAGAAAACCAAGCGCCGCATCCGGCTCGAACAACTGCTTCTCCTTGCCATGCGTGTGGCTGGCGTCGGTCTTATGGGCGTGACGCTTGCGCGGCCATTCGTGCCGGAGCAGAGCTTCGCCGCGATGCTCGGCACGCAGGCCCGATCCGACCACGTCGTCATCCTCGACGACAGCTACTCGATGAGCCAGACCCTCGGCAGCAGCACTCTCTTTGCCCGCGCCCGCGACGCATTGCTCCAAATCTCCGATCGCGTTCAGCCGGAAGATACCTTCGCAGTGTTGCTGACCTCGCGCACGACTGACGAGTCTTCTGCAATCCAAAATCCAAAATCCAAAGCCGAGTCCGCGAGACCTGCGCAGCAAATCCAAAATCCTGTTTTCGCTCCGGCGCACCTCACTGACCGCGGCGCCTTCAAGCGCGATGCCTCTGCGCTCACTCCCTCCGACTACTCCACCGATATCGTGCCGTCGCTGCAAGCCGCGCTAGACATCTTCGCGAATTCCTCCAACCCGGAGAAACGGCTCTACATCCTCACCGACTGCCGACGCCGGGACTGGACCGATGAGAACAGCCGCCGTATCCGCGGTCTGCTGGAGAAACTCGATAAGAAGGTTGCCCGCGCGTTCCTGATGGACTTCGGTGCTGCGGACGCGGCGAACCTCTCCATCACCGAGTTCGCTTGCGCCGAGAAGCACGTCGTCCAGAACCTTCGCGCCCGGTTCCGCGCCACGGTCATCAATCGCGGTTCGCAACCAGCGCTCAACGTGCCGCTGACGTTCCATGCCGGCGACGTTGCGTTGCCGTCGCGCATCCTCGACCGGATCGGCCCCGGCGAGTCTGCGGCAGTGGATTTCTCCTACGTATTCCGTTCCGCCCAACACTCCAACACTCCAGCACTCCAACACTCCACTTCCGCTTCCGTCACGCTTCCCGCCGACGCGCTCGTGCCCGACAACGCCGCGCATCTTGTGCTCGACGTGCGCGACGGCGTGTCGGCGCTGATCGTCAACGGCGCGCCCGACCCGGAGGCTTACATCAACGAAACCGACTACCTCGTCGCCGCGCTCGATCCCGCCGGCAAGGGCCTCGGCGGCTGGCGGCCGACCGTCATCACCGACCGCGAATTGCCCGCTGCGCAATTCGATAAGTTCGATCTCGTCGTGCTGGCCAACGTCGCCACCGTGCCGCAGGCGAAGCTCGCCGAGTTGGAAACCTACGTCCGCAACGGTGGCAGCGTCGCCATCTTCCTCGGCGACCGGCTTGACCGCGCGTTCTACAACGCCGCGTTGTTCAAGGACGGAGCCGGCCTGCTGCCCGGCAAACTCGGCGTGATGGAAGGCGATCCGAACAACGCCGAGAAATCTTTCCGCCTGAAGACCGAGACGGGCGCGCATCCGCTCCAGACAGCGCTCGGTGGCGAGTTGGCCGCGCTGCTGGCCGGCGTGCATGTGCGGGCCTTCATCCCTGTAGCGGCGGTCTCTGACCGCCGGAATCCGCAACCAGAAACGGCCGGCGGTCAGAGACCGCCGCTACAGCAAGCCACCGTCCTCGCCTCCTTCTCCGACCGCGCGAACTCCCCTGCTCTCGTCGAGCGTCGCTTCGGCAACGGCCGCGTCCTCGTCTTCGCCTCCACCGCCGGCGCGCGCTGGCACGACTGGCCGGCCAATCCGAGCTACCCGGTATTCGTCCAGGAGCTGTTCAGCTTCCTTTCGCGCACGCCCTCTCAGGACCACACGGCCCGCGTCGGCTCGCCCATCGAGCGCGCTGTTGAACCGCAGTTCATTGACGGCAGCGTGACGCTGAAGACGCCGCGCTATCCCGAACAACCCGCAGTCCGCCTGACGCCGCGGCCCGTCGGCGAACAGATGCGCGTCAGCTTCGCCGGCACCGGTCGCGCGGGCGTTTACGAACTCGCGCTCGAAAACGGCGCCTCGCAACGCGTGGACCGGTTTGCCCGCAACGTGGACCCCGCCGAGGGTGATCTCGCGAAGGCCGACCCCACCGCCATCGCCGCCGCACTTGGCGACGCGCCGGTGAAGTTGCTGCCCGATCTGGCCACCGCTGAACTCGACCTGCGCGAGCAAAGCCGCGGCAAGGAATTCTGGAAATACATGCTCATCGCGCTGCTGGCCGTGCTGGCAATCGAGCAGACGCTGGCGAGGAGGTTTACGCATTATGCATGACGCACAATTCCGGCACAATCTGGCGGTCTGTGCCGCCATCCTGTTAATCCAGTTGTTGGCCATGCCTTGGTTGAATTTCTTATGGTTCACCGTGGCTGTGGAAGGAAAGACATTTCCCGTTGTTGGGGGCGTGTCGTTACTGACATTGGCCGACATTGTTCCACTTGCGAGCGTCTTCTTCATCTTCGGTCTGCTGGCGCGCAGGCTTTTCAGGTCGGAGCATCGGTCTCGCTGGACGATTCGCTGCGGAGTGGCTTCCGGTTTCCTGTGGCTTCTGACCCATCAAGTTCATTTGGCCCCTTGCGCGGCTGATATCGAACACGGCTTGAACTTCTACTCGCAAAGCGTTGTCCCGCTGATCTTCTCAATGATCGGCTACGCAGTGCCGCATGCATTCCGAAGGGCGTCCACTAAGTGAACTGGTTTGCATCCAAACTCTTCGGCCTCGACGGCTCCGCCTTTCACGGTGCGCGATGGAACGATTTGTCGCTGCGCTGGGTTGGTTTGCCGACGGCGGCGGAGGGCGGGTGGTGGTCGCTGGCGACGCTGGCGTTGGTGGCGTTTCTGCTGTGGCACGCGGTGCGGGAGTATCAGCGCGAGGGCGCGGTGATCTCGGCGGGCGTGCGGC
>JBAYFL010000050.1:0-21270 GCA_041667205.1 Verrucomicrobiia bacterium
CTGCTTCGGAACCGGCGACAGCGGAAACCCGCCGATGCTGCCGTTGGGCGAGTCCACCACCGTCTCGCCGCGAGCCATCATCACGCCGGCCTTCGGTTTCTTGATGATGTAGCGTTCCACCCATGTGCGGAAATAGGCCGGCTCCTTCGGAACATGATTCTCTTTCTTGCACGCTTCGGCGCATAAGCCGCAACCGATACATTTCTCGACATCCATCGCCATCTGCCAATGGTGAGCCATTGGATCGTAACCTTTCGGCGCAGGCGCGGAAACGGCGCCTTGGACTGCCGCCTTGACGTGCTTCAAGGTAAAGAATGCAGCCAGCCCGGCCGCCGCGCGACCGAACGCGCTCAATGCCTGACGTCGTGTGGCGTTTTTGGAAAACTTCATGGTGCCTCCGTGGGTTGATGTGGCGAGTGGCACTCGACGCACTTCGTTCCGGCGTTGTGCTCGGCCAGATTCACTTGCGGGAATTTTTCCGGCCGCGATGGACTCGCTGCGTGACAGCGGACGCAGAACGACCCGTCCGTGATCTTGGCGGGCTTGGCGGATGGATCGTCGGCGTGGGCGCCTTGCGCGCCGTGACACGACTCGCATGCGACCATCTTGTGTTTGGACTTGGCGAGTTTCGCCAAGACCTTGTCATGACATTCTGCGCAAGCGGCCGCGCCGGCATACGTTGTTGGCAGCGCGGCAGCTTCCTTTAGATAGTCCGCGCGATACCAGCCGTATTGCCCGAACGATGGAGGAACCAGGAAATATCGCGCGGCAAAATATGTCGTGACGATAGCAATGGTTACCAGAAGAAGCCGCGTCATCTGTGGCGGTATTCTAGGTTGTGACATGTCTGCTTGTGTCCTGTTCGAAACGGATAACTTGTGTGGCTTGGATACACCAAGCCGCTTGCTTACAAAGCGCGCCGCGAACAGTAACCCATTTTTGTCGAATGACAACTGGTCAATCGCGATTTTATTTTTTAAAGATCAGCGCAGAAGCAAAGGGTGGATTCGAACTGGGTGCGATTTGTTTCCTGCGGATAAGGAATAATCCATCCTGTTCATAACGCTGGTCATAGGGTTTCGCCCGATAGAACGAGTCATAGATGCCCCTACTTCCATAAAGGCGCGAAATGGAGGAAACTAGGCCTTAGAGAAAGCCAGCGGCCATCATGACAACTAGAACAGCATCAGAAGCATCAGAAACCAAGGTAAGCAAGTGGAAGATTACGTCAGGTTTCTGGATGGGATTTCATCACGCTGTTCAACACGTTAGTCCCGCAAGAAGTCGGCTTCATATCAAACGCATCGAGAAGAAACGTAATGATGTCTAGATTGGGCCGATTTGAACTGGGCGACGTGTTCGTGTGAGGACAAGAAGTAGAGGCCGCCGGCCAGCCGTTGCGCGCGCGACGAAATGCATCTGAATGTCCTAGACGCCTTAGCGACAAATCGGTAGCATTCGCGCGTTAGGTTGATGATGGGTTAGGTCGGTGGTGTTATTCGCGAGTCTGGCAGGTTTGCTACCGAGCAGTAACCCTCCTTTCTTGGCGCGAATTGGGCGCGACGAGTGTAGGTGCAGCCGAGAGTTATTTTGCTGAAGATATCCGATGCAAACGGAAACCGGTAGTAAACGACGGATTGTGACAACACGCCGAAGAGGCGGGTTGCTTTGTTTGCTGCTAATGGTGTTCAGTTGTTTGCCAGTGCAAGCGCAGTTCGGCCCCAATTGGTATAAGTGGCTCAGTTCCAACTCGGGTTTGTGGTCTGACGGCACTTATTGGGACAAGGGCACACCTCCTTTTCCAGGCTTCCCCGCCTATCTGGGCAGCGTTCAGACAGGCACCACCCGCACCATCACTTTCGATCCTATGGCCGGCTCTGGCATCGGCGAGCTGTATATTCAGCAGATGGCGAACGCAACCAACATTCTAGTTATCACTGCCGCTCTTGACGTGAACGCTTCCGCGACGCTTGAAGCCATGAGCGGTTTTGTTCACGTCTGGGTCCAGAGCAGTTCGCTCGGTGTTGGGGCAATGGATGGGATATTAACGCTGAGCAATGCGGTTGGTGCCGCGACACTGTTGACGATAGATGGTCTTGCAGCTCTTGGCGCGGGCGAGGTGAGGCTGATCGGTGGTGCCGTCACGAATTCCGGCAGCGCGAATATTGCTTACGAGATTGCGATGACCAACAACGCCAGGTGGACACAGTTGGGCGGTCAGCTTACCGCATCAGCGTTGACCAACTTAGGTGGCAGCGTTTTTACGATGAGCGGCGGGCTTGTATCCTTTACGAACCGAGTGGACAACGCCGCAACCTTCACGGTCACAGGAGGCACCAACATCACACCGGTGTTTTTCAATCGCTCGGGCGCAACGGTGTCGCTGTCCGGCGGTGCGATGGACGTTAACTATGTGACGAACTTTTCCACGTGGACGGTCAGCGGCATGGCGTTGGCTCGCCTGACCAATTTTGTAGGCGCAGGCAGCACCCTCAATGTCTCCGGCGGCAGCTTGACGATCGGCAGTCTCTTCAATGCCACGAACGGATCGGGCACGATCAATGTTTCCGGCGGTCTCCTCACAGTCGGCAGCGGTATGGTGGCGATGACGGGCACGGGTGTTGTCAACATGACCGGCGGTAGCTTCGTTTGGACTAGCGCGCCAGTCATTGCCTCGAATGCCACGGCCAGGGGCACCATCAATCTGAATGGCGGCACCATGACCGTGCCAGGCTTCGTCACTGGACTCGGCACGGGCAGCCTCTATTTCAACGGCGGTGTATTGCAGTTTTCTGCATCCACGGACGTCACGGGTTTCAATGATTTCGCTGTGATGGCAGGGGGCGCTTTTGTTGATTCTAGCAATTACGTCATCTCGTTTGGACAGCCGTTGACCAACGGGCTTGGTGGCGGGCCTGACGGCGGTTTGACCAAGCTGGGCAACGGCACGTTGATCCTCACCAACGGCAACAACTATAATGGTCCGACTCGCATCGTGGCGGGTTCGCTGATCGGCACTAACTTCTCAGGACCGCTTGTTATTGATCCCGGTGGCAGCATTGGTCCGACGGGCGCTTTGAACCAGGCGTATTTGAGTTGGCTGGACTCCAGGCTCGCCAGCATGCTTACCGGCGCGGTGGTGATGGCCGTTGACAGTCCCAACCCCCTGGTGTTCACGAATCATCTGGCTGACGCTTTTCTGGGAAGCGCGGTCGCTGGTGGCGCCATCTATAGTGGCTCGGTGACTTGGACTAACAGTCTCAGCACTCTTCGGTTTGGCGGCGGTGGCGGTTTGATGATCTACCCACTCACGATTTCTCCGATCAACGGGCATAACAACGTGATCATCGGGCCGGTGGGCGGCAACGCGATGAGCATCGTGCAACTCAATAGTCCCGGCAGCATTTACACCGGTGGCACGATCGTCAATTCCGGCACGCTCAGGCTGGGCGGCCCCAGAGTGTTGGGCAATCCGGCGGACGGCATTTATGTCACGGTCAATCCCGGCGGCGCGCTTGACCTGAACGGCTACAACATCAGCACGATCAGCCATACCGTCATGATCAGCGGCATGGGCATCGGGCCGCAAGCCGGCGCGATTTACAACAGCGGCGCCAATCTGGTCAATCAGGGTCTGGGGAACGTCACGCTCGCGGGCGATGCCGCTATCGGCCAGAATGGCGGCGGTCGTTTCGATATTCTGGGGGTGCTGGAAGGCAGCGGCAACAATCTCTACAAGGTGGGCAGCAACCAGACCTTCATGTCGGGCGCTGGCTATATTACCAACGTCCCGTTCGTCATCATCAATGGCGGTCTCTTCGGCATCCAGGGCGCTGGCCAGTTGGCTGGAGCCGGCGCGACCGTGTTACAAGTTTACACCGGCGGCACTTTTGGGATCTATGGCAATCTCGATTTCACCAACGCGCTGCAGCTTTACGGCGGCACGTTCCAGAATAGCGGGCCTGCGGGAAGTGGCATTACGACGTGGAATGGTCCGGTGGCGGTCAACGGGGCGACCAACTTCTTCGACACAGGCCCCGGCCGGATGATGGTTATCAATGGAAACATCTCAGGCACCGGTGCCGTGGCGAAGGTCAATGCCAGCATGCTGGTTTTGTCCGGCAGCAATAGCTACACCGGCGGCACGGTCATCGGCAGCGGCATGCTGCAGTTCTCCGGCGTCAACGCCATGCCGGTGGTGAACACCATCGGCGTTGGCACGAACGGCGTGGTTCAGTTCGACTTTGCCAATAGTCAGGTCGGTATCAACCGTTTGAATCCCGCCAACGCGGCAGGGGTGATCGGGCTGACGGCGGCCAACGTTAATGACAACATTGACCTCTCCACGCCGGGGTTGTCCAACATCTGGATCGGCGCATCCAGTCCGGTGGTTTACAGCGGGTCCATCACGCCGTATGACGGCAACTACCGGCTTGGCGGCGGCGGCGGCACGCTGATCCTCAACGGCAACAGTCTCCAAGGTGCCGGAACACTGTTGATTGGCGGTCCCCAGGCCGGCATGGTGCTCATGAATGGCTCCAACTCTTTTGGCGGGGCGACGCCCAACACCATTGTGGGCAGCAATGGTTACCTGAGCATTGCCAGCATAGCACCCATTGGCGGAGTAGGAGCGGGGCTGACGTTCAGCGGCGGCACAGTCCAGATACGCGACGTTTACCTGCACGACTTCAACGACCTTGTCGTCAACTGGGCCAACTCGGCGCTCGGCAGCGGTTTTAACGGTTCCTTGGACATTAATAATAATGGGAACGTCTTCACGGTGGCTGACAACATCATCGGCCTCGGCATTACCAACAAGCTTGGCTTCGGCACGCTGGTGTTGAGCGGGAACAATATGTTCAGCACCGGCATGGTCATTCGGGCCGGTGCTGTCCGGATCCAGAGCGCCAATGCACTGGGTATCGCAGACACGCCGGCAAACATCATACAAGTCAACAGTGGCGCGGCCTTGCAACTCGCCGGCAATATCATCACCGCTCCCGTGCCGATCACGATCAACGGCGGCGGTATCGGCTACGGCGCCTACAATAACAATGACGGCGCATTGCGTAACGTGTCGGGCTTGAACACGGTCAGTGGCCGCATTACCCTTGGCAGCCCCGCTCGCATCAACGCCGACGCCGGCAGCACGCTCTCTCTGATAGGTGGTCTGACCAACGTCAACAGGGTCACGACGTTCGGCGGCTTTGGCAACATCGTTGTTAGTGGCATCGTTGGCGGGGGAGCCTCGATCAAAGACGGCTACGGCACACTGACTCTCGTGGGACAGAACACCGGCGCCCTGTCCGTGGTCAGTGGCAGAGTGATATTGGACTACTCGGGAGCCATCCCCGCTAGCGGCGTCCTGCCTCCCAATGCGACGCTTGCGTTGAGCGGCATTGGCGTGGGCACGACCACCGGCGGCACGTTGATCGTCAATGGTCCCACGGCGGGCAACACGGTCACCCAATGGTTCTCCAGCGTCGCGATCAACGCCGGCAACAACACCATCATCGCCACCAACAACGGCGGCGACCTCACCGTCAACCTTGGCGCGCTCATCCGTGGCTCGCTTATCGGCCCCAATAACAACTTCTTGTTGAGCAACGGCGTCGTCAATTTTGTTATCCCGGGCGGGACGCCCAGTGTGATCACCACCACCACGACCAATAATAATAGCGGCGTGCTAGGTGGTTGGGCCACGATCAACGGCAGCGATTGGGCCATGGTGACCAACGTGTTTGACGCTGCGACACTGAAGATCACCAACTACAATGCCTACGTCTCCTTTATAAATGCGGGCTGGGTCAATAACGGGAGCAACCAGAACATCAAGATCACCAGCAGAGGCTTGACCAACTACTACGGCCTGAATTCCGGCTCGCCGTTGAACCGGACGGTGACGGTCAACTCGATTTTGGCCACCGGGCCGGGCATGTCCGTGATCACCAACGCTGGCGTGACGTTGCGCCTTGGCCAGAGCGGTGGCATTTTCGTGCCGACCAACTCCGGCGGTCTGACGATTGGCGCTTCGATCAATGACGGTTTTCTGACCGCTGGCGGAGCCAACGGCCAGGCGGGCGAGTTGATTTTCATCAACAATTCCGTCAATCCGATCAACGTCAATGCCGGGATTACCACCAACAGGAGTGGGCCTTTGATGTCAGTGAGCTTTAATGGAAGCGGAGTTGTGAACATCTACGGGAGCGACGTTCGGGGTTCTTCGGGCGCTGTCATTAGCAACAATGCCACCTTCGTCAACGCTGGCACGGTCAACTACTACGGCACCAACACTCAAAGCGGCTTGGTGGCGGTCAGGGGTGGCACGTTGAACTTGCTCCCCAGCAGCGTGAGCAGCTTCCGGTGGACCACCGTGGTGGATGGTCCCGGTGTATTGAACGCCAACGGTTTCCTCAGAAGCGCGACCAACTTTACCGTTGGCGCGACGGTGGGTTCGCGCGCCGTGATGAACATCGGCGGAAATCTGGCCTTCGGCGCCGGGAACAGTGGCCTGCAGGTTGGTAACGGTGCCGGTTCCGCCGGCGCGGTCTATCAAACGGGCGGTGTCGTCAACATCATGGCAGGGGGCGACAGTGACGATACCTTCAGCTTGGGCAACAACGGCTACGGCTATTATCGGATTACGGGAGGCACCTTGACCGACGCCGGTCGTTTGATTCTCTCGCGCGGCGCAGCCGGTGTGGGCGTCATGGATATCCTGGGCGGGAGGGTGTTCAACACCCGTTATCTTCTTTTGAGCTACAACGCCGCAGGCCAGATGGCAGCGATGAACGTTTTGGGCGGCCAGATCTCGAGTGGCAACGCCAATGAGTCCAGTATCAGCTCGTGGTCCTCGCCCACCTTTGGGATGCTGACCATTGGCGGCGGCGACGCAGGGGATGGTGTGGCCAATTTTGCAATCAACAACGCCCGCAGTCTTTGGCTGGTGGGTGGTGGCGGCACCGCTGGCGCCGGCGGCACAGGCATCGTGAACCTCCTCAGCGGCGGCACGCTCATCGCCAACAGGGTCGTCGCGCAGGTGGCGGGCACGTCCTTGTTGAATTTCAACGGCGGCACGTTGAAGGCTGCCCCCGGCACGACGCTCGGCAGCACGTTTGCGTCGAACCTGATGGCGGCGGTTGTTTACGAGAATGGCGCAATCATTGACAGCGACACCAACAACGTTACGTTCCTCTCGTCTTTGATTGCCCCGGTCGGCTACGGCCTGGACAACATCGCTGTCGCCAACGGCGGCATCGGCTACATTGGCGCGCCGTTGGTTTACATCAGTGGCGGCAGCGGCACCGGCGCCACCGCCATCGCGCAGATTGACCTGAATCCCGGCAGCTCGACCTACCAGCGGGTGACCAACATCATGATCACCAGCGCCGGTTCGGGTTATCTCTCCAACGACTGGCTGACGGTGCAAATGATCGGCGGTGGCGCGATCCAAGCCGCTCAACTCGGCACATTCAGTTTTGGCACCAACGTTGGAGGCAGCTTGACCAAACTTGGCACTGGCGTGCTGACATTGGCTGCGAGCAATTCTTATACGGGCGGCACCATCCTTGGCGCAGGTGTGTTGAGCGTGTCCAATGATTGGAACATCGCGGGATCCACCAGTGCGTTGGTCTTCAGCGGCGGCTTGTTGCAGATAATCGGCACCGCGATGAGCAACATAGACAGCCACGTGGTGAACTGGAACAGCTTCAACGGCGGCATTGACATTGTCAGCACCAGCAATTTCTTCACGACGACCAACATCATTGCCGGGAACGGCAACTTCACCAAGATCGGCGCGGGCACACTGTTGCTGACCAACGTCAACACCTACACCGGTAACACGCTCATCGGCGGCCCGGTGGAGTTCGACTCATTGGGGGCATTCGGCGGCAGCGGACGATCCATCTATTACATCAACGCCGTGTTTGCGCCTGGAAGCAACGTAAACAACGCGGCGTTGTTGAACCGGCTGGCCATCACCGAGAACAGCTTTGCACTGGCGTTGACAGCGGACACGGCGGAGAACCTGGATCTTTCCCTGTTCCCGAACGGTTATCTGGGTGCCTACACGGGCAGCGTCGTAAACTATACAGGCGTTTTGAAGTGGTCGCCGAGCCGGGTCGCGCTGGGTGGCGGAGGCGGCACCCTGATCTTCAACAACCAACAGATCGGCGGCACGCCGAACTACATCGGTATCGGCTATACCAACGTGACCATCGGCATGCCGGGCAGCGTGGGCAATACGGTGGTGACTACGAACAACCATGCCTATCTCGGCACGACGACGATCAACGTTGGCAATACCTTGCAACTTGGCAACGGCGGCAATTCCGGCTCGCTCGGTTCCGGCCTCATCACCAACAGCGGCACGCTGGTCTTCAACCGCAGTGATTCGTTCCTGATAACTAACAACGCGGTGGGCAATGGCAACGTGGTCGTCACCGGCGGCGGCACGATGACCTACAGCGGCTTCAGTAGCATGTCTGGCACCAACACGATTGACGGCAGCACGTTTGTGTTGAAGGACGCCGCTTTGCCGGGGGCCGTGGCCCTGACCAACGGCGCGCGGTTCATTGCGACGGGCAACGCTGTCATCGGCGAGTTCAGCGCCGGGCCGAGTTTCGCCATCATCACCAATGTGGCCAGCCTCGCGGCGATACAGACTCTGTTTGCGAACGGCACCGGCTATGCCATCCAATATGGCGTGCTGGGCAACCAGGCCACCTTTGATTATCCCGGCACCTCGCCGTTGCCGTTGCAGGGCACGTCGTTTGCGATGGGACGCTGGGAGGCCACCCTCAACGTGCTGACGAATGGACTCTACCAGTTCAACCTGCCGGCGGCGGACGACTACGGCAACATCTTTGTGGACGGTGTCCGTGTGACCGCGGGCGGCAACGGCGCGGTTGGCTCGATGTTCACCTTGAGCGCCGGGTCTCACAGCATCGTGATTTACAGTGCCAACAACACCGGTCCCTACGGCGTGCAGGTGGACGTGACCGCAGGCGGTTCCAGACAGCGCCTGCCGCTGTCCATGCTCACAGGACCCGGTGTTGGTATCGGCTCGCTCAGCGGTTCGGCGGACTCAACGCTGGTGATCAGCAACGGCACGTTGATGATCAATCAGACCAGCGATGGGACTTTTGCCGGCGTCATCAGCGAAGGCGTTCCCGGCTCCGGCGTGATCAAGAAAGTTGGCACCAACACCTTGACGCTGTCCGGCGTGAACACCTACACCGGCGGCACCCTCCTTGGCGCCGGCCGCCTCAGCGTCAGCAATGACAATAACCTTGGCGGTGTGAACACGCCGATCACTTTCAATGGTGGTCTCTTGCAGGTCACCGGAACAACGCTGACCAACCTCGGCACTCACGTGGTGAACTGGTCCAGCTTCAACGGCGGTTTTGACATTGCCGATGCGGGCAACGTTTTCAGGGTTACCAATTCTCTCAGCGACGGCGGCAACTTTTACAAATACGGTTCGGGCACATTGGTGCTGTCAGGTAGCAACAGTTACACCGGCGTCACGGTGATCAACGGTGGCATTCTCCAGCAAGCCAACGCTTTTGCCTTCGGCTCGAACCGGGTTTTCAGTATCAACGGCGGCACGCTCGATTTGAACGGCTACAGCTTGATCACCACCAATCTGGCGTTCTTGAGTGGCTACATTACTGACAACGGCGCGCCGGGCTTCACCAACACCGTTGTGCTGACGAACCTGCCGACCAGCACCTTTGGTGGTGTCATCACCGACGGCGCCAACGGACGGCAACTGGCCCTGACCGTTTATGGCAGCAACCTCCTGACACTGACCAACTTTAACAGTTACAGCGGCAACACCATCCTGAACACGGGCGTCACGCTGGTGCTCAGCGGTGTGAATGGCGGCATCGGCGGCACCACGAACATCGTCGTCAATGGCGCTATGGTGGTGGTGAACAACACGGCGGCGGCCAACAACGCGAATCGGTTGGGCTATGGCACGCCGCTCTGGCTCGACAATGCCAGGTTTAGCTTTACCAACGACGGCGGCTCGGCAGTCTATACGGCAAACATCGGCACTCTGAACCTGATGGGCGGCGTCAACACATTCATTTCCCGGCAGTCATCCGGGACGGGCACGAACCTGCTGGTCTTCAGTTCGGTGTCGCGCAGCATGGGCGCAGTGGCGGACTTTGTTTCCACGAACATTGGTGTGAACTCGCAGAACATGGTTCGTTTCACAACGGTTCCAACGCGCCCCGGCAACGGAACCATCTTCCCTTGGGCCACTATCAACGGCACGAACTGGGCCACCTATGACACCGGCCGGGATTCGGTTTCCAACTTCTACGCCTACACGTTCGGACCCGATTCCACGTGGGACCTTGACAGCAACGTGTCCACCAACAACAGCCTCTCGCTTTCATCTTTCATTACGATCAATTCGTTGAAGATGGCGCTGACAGCCAACGCGTCGTTCGACCTCGGCGGCAATATGCTGGCTCTGGCCAGCGGCGGTCTGCTTGTTGGCGGCGCCAGTTGGGGCTTCACGATGTCCAACGGGTTCCTGACCGCCAGCGACGGCTCCAGTCTTGCGATGGAGCTTTTCATCATTCAGAATGCTGCGCTGCCCATGACCAACAGTGCGGTCATCATGGACAATCCCCTCGGGACAGTCCTTACGCTTGTGAAGGCCGGCACGGGCACGCTGGTTCTGGCCAACACCAACAGCTACAGCGGAGGCACCTTCATCAGTGCCGGCACACTTTACATCACCAACGACAGCGTCGGCGATCTTGCCGGAAGTCTCGGTGTCATTAATGGCGCGGCGCTTACGATTGACGGCGGGACGTTGCAGACGACCAACAACTTCGCGCTCAACAATCGGCCGACGGTTCTTGGCGTGGCGGGCGGCACGTTCGTCGTTGACAACAATTCCATCCTCATTCACACGAACCTGATCAGCGGTGTCGGCACGCTGTTCAAGGGCGGCACCGGCACCCTGATCCTGAGTAATGTCAACACCTACAGCGGCGGCACGGTCATTACCAACGGCACAATTTACGTCTTCGGCGACAACAACAATCTCGGCGTGACGGGCGCCCCGGTGATCCTCGCCGGGGGCGGCGCGTTACGCGTCACCAATTCATTCACCTTTGGCAACCGGCCCTTCACCATGGGTGTGAACGGCGGATTCATCAACATTGACGCGAATTCGTCCGTGACGATTACCAACACCATCATCGGCACCGGCTCACTCAGTCTGGCGGGACCGGGCACGCTGACGCTCAGTGGCGACAACACCTATGCCGGCGGCACCACCAATGTGGGCGGCACGTTGAGGCTCGGCAGTGACACCGCTCTTGGTTTTGGCGCGTTGACCATGTCCGGCGGCACGTTGGCGGTTACCGGCCCGCGGACGTTGACCAACGCCTTGGCCATTAATGCCAACTCGATCATTGACGTCTCCGGCGGCAGGCTCACGCTTACCGGTCCTGGGATTCCCGGCGGACCCCTTCCTGCTTCCAACGCCTTTGCTTCGATGACAGTGACGGGCGGCAACGGGTTGGTTGTTGCCAACAATTTACGCCATCGTGCCGGCACCTATGTGTCCGGCGGCAGCACCCTCATCCTCAGTAACAATGCCGCGCTCAACAGCCAGTTGACGATTAGCAACGGAGCCACGGTGATCACAATGGGCGCCCCCGGCCTGATGGGTGAGTATTTCGTTGCCACTGTGTATTCCAACAACATGCCTTCACTCACGGTGCTGCAGAACCTCTTCGCTTCCAGTTTCTCGAACCAGGTGTTCTTCAACTACAATTCGACCAACTTTGACAATCCGGCCAGCACCCCCTATCAACCACTCGCAGGCGTCGGCAATGCTGTTGCCCGCTACCAAGGCCAGCTCAACACCCCCACCAATGGCGTTTACCAGTTCAATCTGCCTAATGCGGATGATTATGGCGCCATTTTCATTGACGGTGTCAGGGTCACCACCGGCAACAACGGCGCGGCTGGAATCGGAGTGTATTTGACGGCCGGCGCCCACAACATCGTCATCTACAATGCCAATAACGGGGGCGGTTACGGCATCCAAGTGGATGTGGTGATGCCGGGCGAAAGTGTCGCGCAGCGGTTGCCCAATTGGATGTTGTCTGGCTCCGGTCCGGCCATCGGGTCGCTCAGCGGTGGGGCCACGGCGCGACTGTTCTTGAGCAACAGCGTGCTTTCGATCGCGCAGACGAACGACACCACCTTCAGCGGCTACATTACTGGCGCGGGTGGCATCAACAAACTGGGAACTAATACGCTGACGCTGGCCGCCACGACCAATAACTGGAGCGGTGGCGTCATTCTCAGTGCTGGGCGCGTCAGCATCGGCAACCTCGGCAGCCTCGGCGTTTCCACCAATATGCTCAGTTTTGAGGGCGGCATCCTGCAGATCACTGGCACCGCGATCACCGACTTGGGCAGCCACCCGATCAACACCAGCAGTGGCATGACCTTCAACGGCGGCTTCGACATCGCCGCCGCTGCCAATGTCTTCAACCTCACCAACGTCATTTTCGGCCCCGGCGGTGTCGCCAAATACGGTGCCGGTGTGCTGAACATCAGCGGCAACAATAGCTTCCTCGGCGGCGTTGGCGTCAATGCCGGCACCGTCCGCGTCAGCAATGTCAATGCGCTCGGCTACATGGGATTGCTCACGCTCGCTGGCAACGGCGGCGTGGTGGACCTCAACGGTAACAGTGTGGTCATTGGCGGGCTTAGCGCCAGCAATGTGACCAACGGAGTAGGCCTTACGGGCAGCGGACTCATTACGGACAACAGCGCAGGCCCGGGCACCACCACCCTCACGATCAGCAACATATACGGCAACACCGTTTTTGGCGGCATCATCACCAACGGCGCCTCGAAGGAACTGGCGCTCACCTTTGGCGGTTCCGGCATCCTGTCATTGACCAACAACAACGGATACACCGGTCCGACGGTCATCAACGCCGGCCGTATCTGGCTGACCAACACCTTGGGCGCCATTTCCCAGTCCGCCAGCATCACCATCAACCCTGGCGCCGGCCTGACCCTCAGCAACACCCCCGCAGCGAACAACGCCGGGCGGTTGCGTTCTGATGCGACGCTGATCATGAACGGCGGCGACTTCGCCTTCGGCAACCCGGGCACCAACCTCACGTTCGCTGCGATCTACACGCAAAACGTGGGAAACCTCAGCGTCAATGCCGGTGCCAGCTCGATCAACATCATGCAGGTTGGTTCGACCTCCACCAACACCCTGGTGTTCGCCAGCATGTCGCGCGCCCCGACTGCGACGATCAATTTCGTTGGCACCAACCTGGGCGTGAACGACCAGAACATCATCCGGTTCACTGTCGCTCCGGTTCTGAATAACGGAATCATCGGTCCTTGGGCCTCCGCCAATAGCGGCAGTAGTATTGACTGGGCGACTTACAATAACGCGATTTCTAATTATGCTGCCTACGCTAGCATCAATAACACCACCAACTGGAACGCGTCGGTCAACGCCTTGGTCAGCCAAGGCGGCAACGCAACCCTTACCCAGGTCCTCAACGCGACGAACTACACCGCGAACGTTCGCGCCACCAGCGCCTTTGCCAATCAACCGGGCTACTGGAATTTGGCGGGCTACGGCGCGACCATCCTCGGCGGCGGGTTGCTCGACTCGACGCTCGTGAACAACGACTTCGTCATCCATAGTGGCACGCTGACAGCGGGCACGAACAACGCGGGTCCAGTGGAGTTGATCTACACGCGGTGGAACGCAGCAAACGCGGGCTACTTCCGCGCCAATCTAGTGGATAACGGCCCGATGTCGCCGTTGACACTGGTCAAGAGTGGCGCGGGCAACTTGGTGCTCGGCACGGTCAACAATTATTGGGGATCGTCGAACAGCTACAGTGGCGGCACGATTATTAGTTCCGGCATTCTCTACATGGGCACGGATGGCGGTTATCAGGAAAGCCCTTACGCGCTTGGCAGTGGAGCGGTCACGGTCATGCCGGGCGCGCAATTGCGCTTGGGCGGTTCGATTGGAGCCGCCATCCGTGGCGTGGACTACATGATCGCCAATGACATGACCAACAACGGCGGTTTGATTTATGCGGTGGCCGGTAACCAGCATCTCGCGGGCATCATGACGATGGTGGGCACCAACGGCACGTTCCTGGCGAACTGGGCCTTGAACGACCTCTACATTGACGGTGTGGTCACCGGTCCGTCGGGTGTGAGGATCACCACCACCGGCAATGGTGGCGCGGTGTTCTTCTCCAACACCAACAACTACGCTGGCGGCACCTTCATCGAGGGTGGCTACCTTTACCTTGGCTCGACCAACTCCCTCAATGGGCCTCTCTTTGCGACCAACGCGGGTGTCATCGGCGCGGCGTATGCGATTGACCAGGACTTCTTGAACCGGGTGGACAACCTGGCGGCGCTGCCGGTTTCAGCGAGCATCGGCATGGCCACCAACAGCGCGTTTGACTTGGACTTCAGCAGCTTGGCGAACTTCACGACGAATGTTTACCTCGTGGCAGCGCCGCGCCGCACTGTGCAATACGATGGCACGCTGACACCTGCCTTGGGCACGTATCGGCTGGGCGGCGGCCCGCAGTTTGGCACGCTGGTGATGGGCAGGCAGTTGACGGGTGCCTACAACCTCGTCATCAACAACGCTGGCATCGTGGTGCTGACCAACAATAACGACTACACCGGTTACACGTTCATCAACGGCGGCGGCACGTTGCAAATTGGCAGCAATACCACCACCGGCACGCTGGGCAGTGGCATGGTGACCAATGCCGGCACGCTGGTGTTCTCGCGGTCGGATGTTTATACGAACGCCAACTTCATCAACGGCGGCGGCGTGGTGGTGCAAAACGGCACGGGAACGCTACAGATGGTCGGCACCAACATTTTCACCGGCGGCATGGTGGTGAACTCAGGGATTCTGCAAGCCGGCAGCACCAACCCATTTGGCTCTGGCACGGTGACGGTGAATTTCGGTGGCACGGTTGACTTGAACCATCTTGATCCGACGATGAACGCGCTGGCCGGCCAGTTTGGTTCGTTGGTCACGGACAACAGTGCGGACGGCGGCGTCACCATGCTCAAGCTGGGCGGCGCTAACATTGCCATGTTCTCCGGCATTATCGCTGACGGTGCGCTGACGCGCGTGTCGGTGGGCAAGTCCGGCACCGGCGCGGAAGTTTTCGCCGGCAAGAACGCCTACACGGGTGGCACGCTCGTAAGCGCCGGGATTCTGCGCGCCACTTATGGAGTTGGCCTGCCTTACGTCGGCAATCTGACCCTGATCAGCAACGGTGTGTTTGAGACGGGCGTCAACTTTACCAATGCCTTGGGACCGGACAATGGCCAGGTGCAGATCCTCGCTGGCGGCAATGCCGGCTTCAGCCCGAACGGCATTTATGGTTACGAGGCCTACGGCAGCCGGGTTGCGGTCAATCTGGGTGGTGCGACGAACCCTGTTGTCTGGGGATCGCTCTACTTCAATCCCAATCAATTCGTCCTCAATGCGGGCAGCACCAACAACGTCTTGGAATTCCAGAACCCGATAGATCTCAACGGAGCCACCCGCTACATCAACGTCGGTGGTTCTACCAGCATCGTTTCCGGCACCATTTTCAATGGCAGTTCGACGCCCTCCGTCCTTCAGAAGGAAGGCAATGGTTGGCTCTACGTGACCTCACCCATGGTGTTCACCGGTGGGGTATATGCCAACGGCGGCACCTTGGTATTGGCCACCAATAATTTCATCACAGCAGCCTCCACCGTCGCCAACGGTGCCACGCTATATATATATAGCGACGCCAGCCTTGGTTCGGCTACGAACTTTATCCTCGGCAACACAAACAACTGGGCCACGACGCTGCGCGTCACCAACAACGTTGTCTTCAGCAGGAATATTACGATGGGAGGCGACGCCAGCATCTATGTGGATTACAGCTCTGTTCTGATTCTTAGCAACGCGCTCGCGGGCGCCAAGAGGCTCAACGCTACCGGTCCGGGCACGCTCATTCTCGACAATGCCGGAGACAACCTATGGGGCTTGGACACGCGAGGCACGGTGTTGGCGACCACCAACGCGCTGAACGCGACCACCAACCAGGGCGGTTTCTTTGGCAGTGTAACTACCGGCGCGCTTGGCCTGTATGGCAGCGCCATTGACTCAAACTTCCTGCGCTTTGTCAGTGTCGGAGCTGTCAAGGCAAACACCGCGTTCCTCGGCGCCTTGGTTTTGGGACAGGACAGTGGCAGCGAGTTGAACTTTAACATTTATCAAGGGATTACCAACGCCTTCCTCGGCGCGGGCTATGGCACTTGGACCTATACGGGCAAACTCAACGGTTGGACCCAAAGCACAATCGGCAACACCCTCTTCGGCATCAGCTCGACCAACTTCCTGCTCGGCGGCGGCAACGGCACGCTGGTCTATGCGCCCGTCATCGGCGGACGCACCAACGTCATCATCGGACCGGTGGGCGGCATCGGCACGGTTTACCTTAGCGCGCAGAACACTTTCTCCGGCACGGCGGCGGTCGTCGGCAGCACCCTTCGGGCGGAAGACGGGGTTGGTTTGCCCACGACCGCGAACCTACTGCTCACGGGCGGCGTGTTTGAAATTATTAGCCAGGCGGCCGGCACCAACTTCAGCCGCACGCTCGGCACGGGCCTGGGCCAGATGCGGGTCGTGGGAACCACCAGCGGCTTCAGCACCACCAACGGCGCCACCACCATCCTGTTGACGAACCTGGTCAATAACGTCATCCAGTGGGGCAGCACTTTCTTCAATCCTACCGCGGCGCTGGTGCTGAACACGAACACCGCCAGCGACACGCTGACGCTGGCCAACAATCTCGACCTCAACAACGCCAACCGTGCGATCTACGTCGGCGGCAACACCGCCGTGGTCTCCGGCCTCATCTACAGTTCAGGCGGCAACGGCGGCAACCAGGGACTGGTCAAGTGGGGCAGCGGGACGCTGCTGCTGGCGGACAACAACTTCCAGTGGGGCAACACGGTCAACGATGGCATTCTTCAGGTGGGCAGCCCGCTGGCCCTTGGCAGCATTGGCATTTGGTATCAGGACCGCAACGCCGGGGCGCGGTCGGCGCTGGTGATGAACGGCGGTGTGCTTGACCTCAACGGCAATAACGTGCTGGTGGAGTCGCTGGCGGGTAATCTGGGCGCAGTGATCACCGACAACAGCACGACGCCGGGCGTGACGCGGTTCACAGCGCACCTGCCGGCGGGCGGGGATCTGACGCTCAACACAACCTACGCGGGATCGATCCAGGACGGGACCAACGGGCGGCAACTGGCGTTCAACTTCGGCCAGGAGGTGGACGACAACCGGCGGCTGACGCTGACGCTGCCCTACAGCAACAGCTACAGCGGCGGGACGTTCATCTATGGCGGCGACCTGCTGATCGGCTCGACCAACAGTCTGGGTTCGGGATCGTTGCGGATGGCGGGTGGTGGCTCGCTGGGGCCGGCCTACGCGATGTTGGACCAGTCGTTCCTGAACTGGGCGGCAAGCCGCTCGGACAGCAGCAACCGGCTCAACGGCGTGTTCATCATGCAGGGATTGGGCGCGAACCGGAACACGAACAACTTTGATTTCACGTCAAGCGCGCTGACGAACGCGTTCCTGGGCGTGGCCTACAATAATACGGTGCTCTACGCGGGCGAAATCACGCCGGGTGCGAGTGCCTATCGGCTGGGCGGCGGCGGCGGGACGCTGATCATGGACCATGCGTTGACGGGAGCCTATGATCTGATTATCGGGCCAGTGGGCGCGGCGACGAGTCCGAACGCCGGGGGCATGGGGCCGAACGTGACTTCGACGGTGCAGTTGACCAACGCGAACAGCTACACGGGGATCACGTGGGTGCGGCAGGGTGCGCAACTGTATTTGAGCAACGTGACGGGAAACGCGATCACGGGCAACCTGCGGATTGGTGATGGGCCGACAGCGGCAGGCGGCGTGGCGGCGGTGCGGCTGGGCGCGTCGGAGCAGATATCGGACACGGCAACGATCACGTTTGAGGGCAACGCGAGCACGCGCAACCCGTTCTTCATCCTGATGGGCAACAACGAGACGGTGTCGGGCATCTCTGCGACGGACGGCATGGCGGTGATGGAGAACCGCGAGGGTGACGGCGTGAACACGAGCGGGGTGCTGACGGTGAGCAACAACGTGGACAACGTCTATTACGGTTACATCCGCGACTTCAGCAGCGGGATGTCGGCGTTGGGTGGGCCGACGTTCGGGTTGACCAAGAACGGCACGGGGTCGTTGACGCTGGCGGGGGCGAATATCAACTTCAGCGGGCCGCTGACGATCAACCAAGGCGTGCTGACGTTGAGTGACATCGGGCAATACGGCGGCATCATCAGCAACAACTCGGTGCTGGTGCTGGACACCAAGGGCAGCGGCAGGAACTTCTCGCTGGTGCGGCCGATTTGCGGGACGGGGGCGGTGTGGAAGACGGGGCCGAACACGGTGAAGCTGGACTTCTCGGGCGGCGGCGCGCCGATGAGCAACATCTTCAACGCGAGCGCGCCCTTGAACGTGGCCGGCGGCCTGCTTTGGTTCAGCGGCGCGGCGAACTACGTGGCGTCGCAGAGGATTGACCGGCTGAACGTCGTGTCGGGCTATTCGGCGATCGTGGCCAGCAACGGCCCGCTGGGGCAGCCGGTTGTCGTTGACATCGGCTGGGTCAACCGCGGCGCGGGTTCGGTGCTGCAGGTGCTGGGCACAGGTGGCAGCGTGGTCAGTGGTGCGCCCCGAAACACGCCGAGCGGCATCATCGGCGGTTGGGCGCTCTACGGGCTGAACGACTGGGCGGCCAATGACGGCTCGGGTCTGTTTACGAACTACACGAGCTACGCGACGCCGAACCTGTGGTCAGCGACGGCGAACGTGACGATTGATTCCAACGGCATCATGCCGGCGGCGATGGGCACGACGGGTGCGGTCAACAGCCTGCGGTTCGTCAACTCGACCGCCTACGGGTTGAACCTGACCAACCGCGGGGTGGTGATCCAGAGCGGTGGCATTCTCTTCGGCTCGAGCAACGCGTTGAACAGCATCATATCGGGCGGCACGATCACGTCGGGCACGAACGAGCTGCTGGTGACGATCAACCGGATTGGAGCGCGACGCGAGGGCAATGCGATGATCATCGGTTCGCAGATCATCAACAACGGCTCAACGGGCGTCACTTTGGTGGTGGCGGGTGTTCCCGGCGGCGGCAATCCGTGGGATGGCGGCTCGGCGCTGCTGGCGTTGACCAACAATGCCAACGCGTTCACGGGCGGGATCATCCTGGACGGCGGTGGCATCATCGTTGGGACGGATGGTGCGTTGGGCGCGGTGCCGGGCGTGGCGGGCACCAACATCTGGGCGATGGGCGGCTACAACTGGCTGCGCAACAGCGCGGCCATGACCATCAACGCCAAACGTGGCATCTTTGTGAACACCAACGCGGTGTTGTATCTGGACGCGCGATCGGGGACGCAAACGGTGGCGGGCGTCATCAGCGGTTCGGGCCGGCTGGTGGTCGGTATTCCGAGCTTTGAAGCGCGCGTTTACCTGATCAACACGAACACGCTCACCGGCATCGTCGAGGTGAATGGCGCGCTCAACGCGCAGGATGGTGTTGGGTTGCCGACAACGGCGAACCTGTTCTTGAACTCGGACGCTGCATGGGGCAACCGCAGCATCCTGGAGATGACGGGGACGTTCACACGGGCCTTGGGTGCTGGAGCGGGCCAGTGGCAGCTTTGGAACGCCGGCCAGCCCAACAACCTGTGGGGTCCGAACCAGGGCGGTTTCGCTGCGGTGGGTGGCGCGCTGACGGTGAACGTCGGCGGCGACGGTCATACCGTGCTCTGGGGCGAATCCTTCTTCAACCCCGGTGCTCTGGCCTTTGGCGACAACCTTGCGAACTACCCGGTGACGTGGGTGAACCCGATTGACCTCAACGGCGGCGTGCGCGTGTTCTACGTTTTCCAGACGGGCATCATCAGCGGCGCGCTGACCAGCGGCACGCTCAGTGGGGTGGACGGGCCGCAATACAGCGGTGGTGGCATCTACAAGGATCAGTCGGGTTTGTTGTGGTTGACGGCGACCAACAGCTATCCGGGCTATACGGTGATCTGGGGCGGCACGCTCCGGGCCGAGGAGGGCGTGGGCATGCCGGTCAACAGCCCGCTCATCATGCAATACGGCGGCTATCCGAGCGTGTTCGAGGGCAGCAACGACTTTACACGACCGCTGATCACCAGCGCGATGACGGCCTACAATCCCGGCTACAGCTACGGGGTGACCACGGGCGGTGTGTCGCTGGCGGGCGTTGGCACGGCGGGCTTCGCGGCGTATGGGGACGACCGGACTGTGAACATCGGCGGCGACAGACAGACGCTGGTCTGGAGCAACGTGGCGGCGCCGTCGTTGATTGTGAACAACTCGGTCGCCAACACGATCTACACGGTTGTGAACGGGGACACGAGCAACCTGCGTGTGGGCATGGCGGTTTACGGCAGCAACTTGATGGCGAACGCCTACATCGTGCGCATTGACAGTTGGAACCAGTTTGTCCTGAACACAACGAGCGCGTTCGCAGGGACCACACCCCTTACATTCAGCAGCTTCAACCCCGGCACGTTTGCGATCAATGGTCTCTACGCGGACCACACGCTGACGCTGGTGAACGACATTGACCTGAACGGCGGCACGAACGCGGGCGGCTCGATCCGCGGTTTCTATGTGGGCGGGGCCACGGGCATCATCAGCGGGACCATCACCAACACCGGGTCGGGGGTTGCGAGCATCCTCAAGACGGGCCGCGGAGTGCTGTGGCTGCCGGCGACCAACTGGTATAACGGGCTGACGGTGATCAACATGGGCACGCTGCGGGTCGACGAGGGTGTGGGTATCGTCACCAACCGGCCGGTGGTGATGATGGGCCTCGAGAACGGCACGGGCATTACGGTCCCGGCCATTCTCGAACTTTCCAACGACTTCACGCGGCCGCTGCTCAGCGTGGTGAACAGCAACGGCGTGTCCATGGGAGCCGTTTCCGGCGGGTTCTCGGCGCAGGGCAGGCCGGTGACGGTGGATCTTGGCACCAACCTGATCTGGGGCGCGCTCGCCGCACCGAACATGGTGATGGTCACGGCCCTCGGCAGCGGGATCGTGACGGTGACGAACACGACCACCGA
>JBAYFL010000051.1:0-20191 GCA_041667205.1 Verrucomicrobiia bacterium
AAAGAAACCAGGAGTTTGGGATGCCTTGTAGGTCTTCATGCGGCCCATTGTGTCAGCACCTTGTTCCCCTGGCGAACGGTTTCGCTATCCTTCGTCTTTTGGCCTGAGTTGCCGGAGGAACCCTTCAGTCAATTACCATCAGAAATATGAAGCGTTTGAACTGGTTGGTTACAACGGTTGCAACAGCGGCGGTGGCATTTGTGGTGCAGGCGGCAGCCCCGGACCAAGGAGATTGGACGGAGTTTCGCGGGCCCACTGGCCAGGGCCTTTCGACGGCGAAGAATCTCCCCATTGAATGGTCTGCGTCAACGAACGTCGTCTGGAAGCAGGCGATTCCCGGGCTCGGCTGGTCATCTCCGGTCGTCCAGCGGGGACAAGTCTTCCTTACCACCGCCGAGACCGGCAGCGAGGACGGGCCGTCCCTGCGCGCACTGTGCCTGGACGCTGCCACAGGGCGGATGTTGTGGAATACCGAGGTATTCAAATCCACCGAGACCCAGGCGAAGCCTATAAATGGCAAGAACAGCCACGCCAGTCCAACGCCGGTGCTTGAGAACAACCGCCTTTATGTTCATTTTGGACACAACGGCACCGCCTGCCTGGACCTCGACGGCAAAACCGTTTGGCGCATGAATAGCCTGCGCTACCCTCCCAATCATGGCAACGGCGGTTCCCCTATTCTAGTGGGTGACAAGCTGGTCTATAACGCCGATGCGGCTTCCGACCCCTTTATCGTGGCTTTGGATAAAGCAACGGGGAAAGTCCGCTGGAAGGTGAAGCGCGAGTCACAAGCCAAAAACAAGTTTTCGTTTAGCACACCGCTCCTCATCACGGTGAATGGTCAGCCGCAAATCATCAGCCCAGGTAGCGGTGTGGTGTCAGCCCTCGATCCCAAGGATGGTCATGAAATCTGGCGTGTGCGCTATGGCAACGGGTATTCCGTGGTTCCACGGCCGGTGTTCGGCCGGGGCCTGATTTTCATTAGCACCGGCTTCAACCGGGCGGACATCCTTGCCATCCGTCCTGATGGCCGTGGCGATGTGACGGACACGCGTGTTGCTTGGCGTGCCACCAAGGGAGCGCCGCTGACCCCCTCGATGCTGGTGGTTGGCGAAGAGCTTTATGCGGTTTCGGATGATGGGCTGGCGAGTTGTTTCGATGCCAAAACCGGCAAGGTCCATTGGCAGGAACGGCTGGGAGGGAGATATTCGGCCTCACCCCTGGCCGCCGATGGGCGCATTTACCTGCAAAATGAGAGCGGCACCGGCACGGTCCTCAAGCCGGGCAAAACATTCACCACGCTGGCCACTAATTCCCTGGCGGAACGGTCGCTGGCCTCTTACGCGGTGGCGGACGGTGCCTTGTTCATCCGCACGGCCGAAAACCTTTATCGGATCGCAGTTACACCTTCCCAATAGGAAACCACTCGTAGGTCCAGACGCAACCACTACTGAGGGACTCGGGCAAAACAATAGCGCAAAGGATTTACTGAGCTGCCACTGCACTCACACGCTGTCATCCGTGCGTGCCTGCTTCGTTCGGCCGCCGGATTTCACCGATGACCGGCGGACGCGGTGACTTGCTGAAACTGTTTCAGGCCTTCCCAAGCGATTCGTTGCAGATCGGCACGATCCTTGGCCGAGAAGGTTCGCTTGAGCGGCCCTCCGTCAGGGTCTTGGGCTGGCTTGCCATCCTTGGCGCGACTATCGTTCACCGTATCAATGGGCAGGCCCTCGGGGGTGCGGTTGAACAGGGCAGCGTAGAACGTGCACGCGGTAAGATAGCCCATCGTCTGGTTCAGATGGCTATCCTTGACGTAGCGCAGCGTCAGGTCCGGCCGGATCGTCTGGCAGTGCAGGGCCACGACCGACATGGGCACGACGATGGCGTCGATGCGTTTGGCCAGAGCGGCGATAACCTTGGCTTTTTCGATGACCTTGGTCGGGTCGGGCGGAGCCGTCAGTGGCTTGCTGTTCTGGGTGATGGGCGTTGTCTCATACAGGACCACACGCCCGCCTTGGGCTTTGACCAGCTCGGCATACTTCGGCGCGTATTCAACGTATAGCGATTTGTCTCCCTCCATGTCGTCGCGGTAGGACTGAAGCACGACAAGGTCCCACTTCTTGCGCTTGCTCTCAAGGGACTTGCTCAGATCACGGTGGCGGGCCAGCGCGGAGACGGCGTATTTGTCCTTGGGGTCCTTGGCGATCATCTCCTCCAGCGACTTGACCGTTGCTTGCTCTTCCCCGGCCGTCAGCTCCGAAATCCGCACGAAATTCGGGGTGCCCAATCGCCAATGGTCCACGAGCCGTCGCCCGCCGTAGATGACTGTCGTCACGTCGAAGCAAAGGGACGGGTCTCCGGCCTCAGCCATTGCCTTGACGACCTGCGACAAGTTGTGGCAGGCGGTGAAGCTGTTGCCGATGAACAGGACGGTGAGTTTCTTTTGCTGCACGGTTTGACGCGACGGCTCGGCGGCCGGGGACACGCTGGGCACAAGGATGGTGGCGACGAGTATCGTCGCCATGCTGAGAAGGGTTTTTCGCATAAGAGACGCGAGGATACGCCGATGCCCCTGACCGTCAATTCCAAAGCCTCACCCGATTTACGACCAGCACCTCAAGCTTTCCACTAGGAGACGGCGACGAGTTGCCGTTGCCGCGCACCTGGGGCCGCTCCACAAGCCGTGCGACGAAGTTTGGTTAGGAAACGACCACGGAGGCCTGTCAGTGAAATTGTCAGTAAACGAGTAGTGGAAGTGTAGTGAACGAGTAATGCTGGGTAGTGCTTGACTAGCTGGAAAAACAGCGTAAATAGGCTGTGAAAACGTAAGAGAATCGAAGGTATCACGGTCGATTCCGACCCTTGCCACCATTTTTTGTATCTGTGATGACCGAATCGCCCCTCGCCACTTCATCTCGGCTGAAGCGCGGACATCACCAGACGTTCCAACTCAACTCGAATCGTTGCCTCAAACCACTACACTCCCGTCTCATAAAGCGTTTCGTGCTCTGGCCCAGATCGGCGTTGCATTACCTGAAGTCCAACCAGGCGGGGAATATCAACACGATTCTCATCACCCATTCAGACATGGACTACTACAAGGGTTTCAAACACCATCATGACGAATAGAGGAGTTTGACGAGGCAAAAGCGCGGTGATGGGGAGTGTTGACGATCTTACGGTAATCGTGGCGCGTTAGCGCCCTTCCCGTTGAATCCGGCGATGTGATTGTCAATCAGCTTGAACTGGCCGGTGACAACGATGGCTTGTGTGGCGTTTGTTACGCCGCCGCGTTCAATGAGGTTGTTACGGAAGAAGGACGTGTCGCTTCCGTGGCTGGTCAGGACGACCGGTTGCTGGCAGCCGGTGATGGTGTTGTCATGGAGGTTCCAGTTGGCCGATGGCGGAAAGACCTCGAAGCGGTCGCCAATCTTCATGTCGTGAGGTTCCTTCAACCTGAACTGAAGTGCCGTCGCATCGTAGCCATCAATCACGGACTGCTCCACCGGTTTGTTCGCCTTCAGCCAGACGAGGCTCCAGTTGCGGTAAAGATGCGAGGTGCGCCATTCGAGGGGCAAGCCCGTTTGGCGGAACGTCCGCGAGTCGGCAGTTTCGGTGATCGTTCCGGAAAGGCGTTGCGTTGTGATGCCCCGGCCGCAGTTGCGGATCAGATTGTCGTGCGCGTTGACGTTCAACGCGCCGTCGCGGAGTTGGATGCCGGTCACCTTCGGGTCGCACGCGCCGCGGACGTAGATTTGGTTGTCGTGAACCTGCGTGTCGGATGCGCTGACGTTGATGCCGATGCGCGTGGCCGGCTTTTCGGAAACGCAGGTCAGGTCAATGATGTTGCCGCTGATGGTGATTTTTCCCGACGGGTAGTTGTTGTGGACAGTGGCGCTCGACGCGTGGATGGCATTGCCGTTGTAGTTGATGAAGAGGTTGTTAGCGACGATCACTTGGGTGGTTCCATAGTTCACTGCTACGCCGCCACACCGGCCGATGCCTTCGAAGACGTTGTCGCGCACGACGGCTTGGCCGATGCCGAGATCGTGATAATGGTCCAGCCGCGGCAGCGTGTGAGGGATGTCGCCGATGGTGACGGGGCCGGCGTTTCGCACATAGTTGCCGATGAAGCGGATGAACCGGCCCGATCCCTCGTAGGCGTGCCAGCCCGCGCCGTCAATCCGACAGTGCAGAACGCTGGTGTTCTCGGCGAAGTCGCAGTTGTTGAAGGCGTTCGCCGCGCAGTCGGTCACCGAACAGCGCAGGAACGTTGCAGACTTGGTGTATTGCTTCGGCTCCTCCGCGCCGCGCCGATACGGGCCGCCTGAAATGAAACACTCGCTGGCCATCTGGCTGGCGTGGACGTTCTCGAAGAGCACACGCTCGGTGGCATTGATGCTGGCGCCGCTGCAGCTCTTCAGCGTGCAAGCCCAGAAGGAGAAGCCGCTCGATGTGCGGAACGCGCCCGGCTGTTCCGCCAACCCCGTGTGGCCGACGAGCCGGAGATTGCGCACGGTCACCTCCGTGCCGTGATAGAGACCAAGACACGCGCCCTGTCCGTCCGAGATGTCCAGGATCGTGTCCACGGCGCTTTGTCCCTCGATAACGATAGCATCGGCGTTCCGCACAAACAGCCCGTTGGCCAGCCGGTATCGGCCGACCGGCAGAAACACATTCTTCTTTTCGCGGATGGCGCGATCCAGCGCGGCTTGGAGCGCCATGCTATCGCAGTGCCGCACGACGGCGTCGGTAGCCGTGCGGTTTGCGCTGGTCCGGAGCGTCAATATGCTCCCCTCGATCTTTTCGATCACGCTGACAAGCTGGTCGCGCGCGCTGAAACTGATCATGTGTCCCGGCTTCCAGTCACGCCGGCTAAACCGCACCTCGACGCCTCCGCCCAGCGGCTGCCAAGCATAGGTGACCGGCACCTTCGTCCCTTTCCAACTTCGCGCCAGATCATCGCTCCAGCGAAACGTCGGATCCGCACTGTCTATCTCCAGCAGGAAAACGATCCAACTGCCCGCACCGCCGTCGTAGCCGCGAATTTCCAAGCCCGTGTCCTTGCTCGCACCGATGTAAGGCTCGCCCGGCCCCCAGAGCGTTGGATTGACGTATCGGATGTTGCAGCGCGAAACCATCACGCCCTGACCGACCTTGAAGTCGCCGACGTTCTTGACCGTGATCTGTTTCGAGCCGGCGCTGGTGGCGGCTGTCGTCTCGAACGCGGAGCCGGACGCGCCGCAGTCGCGGACGTTGAGCCAACTCGACGATGGTTGAGCCAGTGCCTTGCCGTGCGCGATGATCGCGAACACTACGAGCAGAACTCCTTGGTTCCAGATTGCGTTTCGTCTCATTCGACCTCTCCTTACGCTTTGAGGCCAAACAGTTCCAGCATATTGCCGCGATTAATCTTCTCGCGCAGGTTCTCCGGCATGCCCACGCGATCGAAGAAGCGTTCGTAAAACGCAACGTAATCCAGGAACGAATAACGATCCGGCGCGAAATAACCGGCGTCGGAGCCGAAACACAACTTGCCGGCCGAAGCCACATCCAGTTTGCCGTCCGGGGCGAACATCTCACTCCACATGAGCATCGAACGCCGGTAGGCGGTGCCGCCGGAGAGGTCGGCATAGACATTGCGGTGCGTCGAGATCATCTTCCAAGTCTCCTCCCACCACGGATTGCCGAAGTGCGCCATCAGGATTTTCAGGCTGGGAAAACCGCGGACGATCCGGTCAATCGCCGCCGGGCGCATGTCGGTGATGTCAATCAGTGATGGCTTCTCGTAAAACCGGCCGTCTTTCTCGAACAAGCCGACCATCAGGTAACCGGTGTGAAACACCGCCGGCACGCAGAGGCGGCAGAGGCGTTCGTAGAGCGGGAAGTAAACGTCCGCCCCGTAGGAGTGCATGGGGCCGATGAACTTGATTCCCTTGGCGCCGCGTTCAACCAACCGGCTGATTTCGTCCGGCTTGATCGCGTCAATGTTCACTTGGGCGACCGGGATGACGAACTCCGGGCACCGGGCATACGTGTCAAAGAGCGTGTCCTCCGACTGGATCAACACGATGCGTTCGATGCCGCGCTTTCGGCATTCGGCGATGTAGGCGCGAAGAACATCCGGCGGCCCGCTCCACCAGCCGTGGGCATGGGAATCAATCCTTCGCAGCGCCGGTGGCATCGGATTGCCGGACTTGTCCGCGGCCTTCGCCCAACGGCTCCAAACTGCGCCGCCGGTGGCCGCGACCGCGACCGCCGCTGTCTGCATGAACTCCCGTCGGGTCAATCTGTGTTTCATAACGCTGAACCTCCGGTCTGTTGCCGGCTATCTGGACTGTAAATCGGCGAGGGCGTCGAAGGCACCGCTGTCGGCGAGGCCTTGGTAGGCTTTGACATAGGCGGCGTAGAGGTCGCCGTAGAGGCAATGGCGGGCGGGGTCGGGCTGAATCTCGGCGTCCACGCGCACCATGGCTTCAACGCCTTCTTTTACGGATGCGAAAACTCCGGCACCGACTCCGGCGAGGATGGAGGCGCCGAGCGCGGTGGCTTCATCTTCCTTGAGGGTCTGGACGGGGCGGCCGTAAACGTCGGCTTGAATCTGATTCCAGAGGCGCGACTTGGTGGCCCCGCCGCCGATGCGCAACGCCTCCAGCGGCATTCCTTGCGCGAGCCAACGCTCGATCATGTCGCGGATTTCCAGCGAGACGCCCTCCATCACAGCGCGGGTCATTTCGGGTCGGCCGTGGGAGAGCGACATGCCGATGAAGGCGGCGCGAGCGTTAGCGTTCCAGCGCGGCGTGCCGGCGGTCGCGAGATACGGCAGGTAAAGGAGACCCTTGGCTGCGGGGATGGATTGGGCGGCGAGTTCGTCGAGCCTCGCGTAGGCGGAACCGGCGGGATGTTGCGCGCCCAGTTCTTTTTCGCCGAGCAGATCGCGCCACCAACGGTAGGAGGCTGCGGCCGCGTTGGACAGGCCCTCGATTTCCCACATGGCCGGCAGGACGTGGTTGGTCACCATCATGCCGCCAAAACCGGGAACGGGTTTATCCACGGAAAGAATGGAGAGGCCGGCCGTTCCCAGCGTAACAGTGCCGATGCCGCTGCGGATCGCGCCCATGCCGATGACGGCGCAGTTCTGGTCGCCCGCGCCGACACAGACGGGCGTGCCGGTCTTGAAACCGGTCTTGGCGGCCACGGCGGCGGTGATCGCTCCGACCCGCGTGCCGGAGCGCGTGGGCTGGCCGAAGAAGGATTCGCTGACGCCGAAGAGGTCGAGCAGCCGCCGGTTCCATTTGGCCTTGCGCACGTCCCAGACGCCGTAGAACGCCATGTCGCTGAGGTCGGTAAAAAAACCGTCTGCGCCGAAAGCGTGCAGCACGACGTCCTGGACCTGGAGGATTTTGTGGGTGCGCGCGAGTTTCTCCGGCTCGTTGGCGCGCATCCAGAGCAGCTTGGTGATGATCCAGGTCGTGCCGAGCGGCAATCCGGTGGTGGCGTAATATTCCGCCGGGTCCACGAGCGCGCGCATCTGCTCGACCTGCGCGCCGGTTCGGGCGTCCTGCCAGGAGATGACGGGGCGCACGGCGGCGCCGTCCTCTCGGACGGGGCAGGTCACACTGCGTTGGGTGGAGAAGGCAACGGACAGGATGCGTTCGGGGGAGATTTGCGAGCGCGCGATGGTGGCGGCACAAGCTTCCATCGTCTTGGCGATGAGGTCGTCGAAATCTTGCTCGACCCAGCCGGGTTTCGGGTAGCTCGCGCCATACTCGCGATACTCGCTGGCGATCCGTTTCCCTCCAAGGTCGAAGATGGCGCACCGCACGCCGGTGGTGCCCACGTCAACGCCTGCGAGGTAGCCCGAGTTCATCGCGACGCGACTCAGCAAAGCCCAATCTTGCGCAGGGTGTCCAGCGATTCGACGATCTCGATCGCCGCGCGCGTGCCGATGCGTTCGGCGCCGGCTTTGATGAAGATCAACGCGTTTTGGGGACGCGGGAATTTGACGCCGGCGACTTTCAGGCGCACGGGCGTGCCTTCGAGAGTTTTCTTCATCACCAGGAAATGTTCCAGGCTCGGTCCTTCAAACTGGCCGGTCGAGGTCTTGGCAAAAGCGATTCCGGCCTCCGCAATCATCGCGCAGCCTGCGGCGATTTCGGCGTCGCTAAGGTAGCAGGTTTCGAGGATGGCCTTCGTCAGCGCCGGGCCGGCGGCCTTGCGGAACAGCCGCAGTTCCTCGCGGATGACCTCGTGCCGGCCGTCTTTGAGCGCGCCGACGTTCATCACCATGTCCACCGTCGTGCAACCGCGCGCCACGGCGTCCTCGGTCTCGAACGCCTTCACGGACGCCGGCGAACTGCCAAACGGGAAAGCGATGCCGGTGCCGATCTCGATGTCGTCGAATCCCTGAAGCTCGGCCTTCACGATGGGCGTCCAGTAGGCGCTGCTCGTATAGAAGGCGGCGAAGCGGTATTGGCGGGTCTCGGCGCAGCCTTTGCGGATTGCGTCCTCGCGGCTTTCCTTGGGCAGGATGGAATAGTCCATCATCCGCGCGAGCGTCGCTTTGTTGAGTTTGGCGATGTCTATCATGGTCGTGTCCCTTCAACTCAGCCGAACGCGAGGTGGAACGCATCGAGGGAGATTCCCCGCTCGCCCAGCGCACGGCATTTCTTGGCGCCCTTCTTGTGGTCGGCGTGATAGTCCGAGCCGCCGCTCATGATCCTGAGCCGGCCGGCATACAACCGGCGAACCTCGGCCTCGATCTCCTCCGGTGTCATCGCGCCTTTGTAAGAGGTCTTGTCGTAACTGTAGGCGGCTTCCATCCCGTCCAGCCCCGCGGCAATCAACCGGTCAATGTATGCGGCCCGCGGCATCATCGCACCGCCCTGGATATGCACCGTTTCCTCGATCAGATAGGGATGCGCCAGGATGGCGATGCCGCTGCAGGCGTGGATGAGTTCGATGGCCGCGATGGGATCAATCTTGCGCCGGCGCACGTTGAGGGACGGATCGCCCTGCACGAGGATTTTCGCGTCGCTCCACGTCGCGGTGTAACCCTTCGCAGCCATCGCCTCGAAGATGTGCTTGCGCTGAACGTTGTCGGGAAGACGCCGCGCGGGAGTGCCGTCCGGCTGCACGTAAGAGAGAATGTCGCGTTCCCAATCAATCGTCATGCCGCGCGCTGTCAGCAATTCGCAGAGTTCTTCGTAAGCCCGTGACTTGCTCCGCTCCGCCGTCTGGACTTCCGCCAAGAGGGCCGGGTTGTGCCAGTCGAGGCGATAACCGCAGATGTGGACATCATCCACCCAAGTGTCGCACGAGAACTCGTAGCCCGGCACCAGTTGCACGCCGCGTTGCCGTGCGTATTCCACCGCCGGTATCTCGGCCGCGTCCACTGCGATGATTTCCGGCGGCAACGTGTCGTGGTCGGTGATGGCCAACACCGCCAGCCCGGCGCTCGCCGCGTTATCAATCAACTCGCGCGGCGAATCGTTGCCGTCAGATCGCGTGGTGTGGCAATGCAAGTCGCAGGGATAACGGGCAGGAGTCATGGTCAAGCTGCCTTGCCGGCCCCGCCGAGCACCTCAATATAGCCGCCGATCATCGTCACCAACTCGCTCTTGGCCTGGGCCAGGACCTTGAGGATGTCGTATTCGGTGCGCTTGGCCGAAATGTAATTGTAGAGGCCGTCAATGTAGGTCTTCTTGATCTGCGTGGAGAGATTCATCTTCGTCGCGCCGGCCTGGACCAGCTCGCGGATCACCTCAAACGAAAGCCCCGTGGCTCCATGCACCACCAACGGAAACGCCGCCCGCGCGTGGATCACCCGCAGCGTGTCAATGTTCAGCTTCGGTTCCACCTTGTAGAAGCCGTGGGCCGTGCCGATGGCCGCCGCGAGAAAATCCACGCCAGTCTGCTGCTGAAACACCATCGCCTCCTCCGGCGTCGTGTAGATTGCCTCATCTTGGTTGACGACGATGTCGTCCTCCACGCCCACCACCCGCCCGACCTCGCCTTCGACCGCCACACCCGCCGCATGGGCTTCCTCCACCACACGCTTCGTGATGGCGACGTTCTCGGCAAACGGATGCTCCGAAGCGTCAATCATCACCGATGGATAACCTGCCTTCACCGCCTCGCTGATAACCTTCAGGTCCGTGCCATGATCCAAATGCAGCGCAACCGGCACGGGACTCTCGCCCGCCACCAGCCGGGCCATGCCGACCAGCTTCCGGATTCCAAACTTCTTGATTACGCCCGACGACGTTTGCAGGATGACCGGCGCCTTCTTCGCTTCCGCCGCCGCGACGACCGCCTCCATCGAGAGCATGTCCACGATGTTGAAAGCCCCCACACAATAGCCGCCTGCACGGGCGGCCTTCAGCATCACAGTCGGATTGACGAGCGGCATGATTGTTCTCCAAAGTTAAACCAACTGCCGCGCATCCTAAGCCGCTGCCCCATCCCGTAAAAGCAAAAACAAAAATTCATCTCCGGCGGCGATGCTACGTGAGACACAACGCCGGCTGTTTCTTCTCAGCGAGCGGACTTGGCAATACGTTACTTCTTGATGGACGGAAATCGGGAGTGTCATACATAATCTGCATTCATGAGAACCGACGAGAACCTCCACGCTGCCAGTCGTTGTGTGTGCGGTAACGAGAACGGGCAATGCCAGAGAAACCATGAGCGCCGGCTGGCGATCAACCGCCGGCGGTTCCTTGCTGTCGGCTCGGGGTGCGTCCTCGGCGCGTTGAGCGCAGCGAGCGGCGTGACTGCCGGCAAGTTGCCGCCGGTTGACATCGGCTCGCTCAAGAAGTTTTCCGAGGACGGCATCTCCGAAGAATTCACCAAGGACGATTTCTTCGTCATGCGCTATCAAGGCCGTCTCTTTGCCGCCAGCACCACCTGCCCCCACATGGGCGGCATCCTCCAGCGCGACCCGCAGGACAGCACGCGCATCAAGTGCGGCCTTCACGGGTCCGTCTTCGACGCGGAGGGAATTGCCACTGTCGGTCCGGCTTCGGGCGGTCTCACTCGGCTGGGCGTCACGGTGAATAAGGACGGCCACGTCATGGTGGACCCCAACAAAGAGTTCTCACAGGACAAGTGGACGGACAAGGGCTGCTACGTCGAGGTAAAGTAAGCGCGTTCGCGGCCCCCGCCGGCGTCCTGTCGCGAAAGGAGAGACAGCCGTGTCAAAGCACTTGATGAGCGCGTTGTGGTGGTCAACGCCCACATGCTCTGGCTGTGTCTCTCCGACGAACAGTTGGACTACTTGCGCTACATGCTCAAGGCGTATCCGAACCTGAACGTGGACCTCGCCACCGTGCCGAACTTCTTGCGCGCCGTGGGCCGCGAGAACCTGCTCGATCTCATGATCGAATACGCCGACCGAATCCTGTTCGGGACCGACATGGCCAGCCCGTGGTTCGTCCCGGTGCTCGACAAGCGGCTGCCGAAGATTCGAGAGAAAGTCCCACAGTATCAGCGGTGTTTCGAGTTTCTGGAGACGGACAAAGAGTTGCCGAGCGGCATCAAGGACGAGCACAAGAGCGCGGCTTGGCGTTGCCGCTGGACGTGCTGGAGAAGATTTACTTCCGCAACGCGATGCGCATTTACCCGCACGTCACCAACGTGCTGAAGCAGCTAGGCTATCTTGCCAAAGACAAGCCGGAGAATGAGAAGCCATCGCAGCCGTGAAGCGGCCACGACACGTGCATGTTGTAAAGGAACTATGCTTCACAGACATTGTGCGACTCTGCTAGTGTCTCACTGGCATTCAAAGGACAACAGCATATGAAATTATCCAGACGAGGTTGGTTGAAGAATGCGGGTGTGGCGTGTTTTGGCGCGGCGTCGGGCGGGCTGGCGGCATCGTTGTGCGGCGCTTCGACGCCGTCGGGTGCGGAACCGCCGGCGCTGCCGTGGCCCTACGCGAAGCTGGACGCCGACGCGGTCGCGGCGACGGCGTATGAGATGCATTTCAAGGGCGGTTGTTGCTACGCGGTGTCCGGGAGCATCATTGGCGAACTGAGCAAGAAGATCGGCGCGCCTTACACGAGCTGGCCAACTCCACTGATGATCTACGGCGCGGGTGGCGTTGCGGGCATCGGCAGCCTCTGCGGCGCGCTCAACGGCGCATCCATGGTCACGTTCCTTGTGACGGGCAGCCTCGAGAAGGAGAAGCACGCCACGGCCTTCGGCATCACGCAGGACATCTTCAACTGGTATGCGCAGACGCCGCTGCCCACCTATCGTCCTGCGCAGCCGAAATTCGAGACCGTCAAAGTCGTCTGCCGCTCCAACCTCTGCCACATCTCGGTTAGCAAATGGTGCAAAGCATCCAAGTGCAAGATCAGCTCGAAGGAGCGGGAGGAGCGTTGCGCCTGCCTCAGCGGGTCGGTGGCGAAACATACGGTGGAATTGCTGAACACCCAGCTCGCCGGCGAGTTCAAGCCGGCTTACAAGCTCCCGACCGAGGCGCAGACATGCCGAGATTGCCACGACAAAGGCAGCCCGCGCGAAGACAGCCGTGCCATGACCGACTGCGGCTCGTGCCATTTTACGAAGCCGTCGCATCCGAAGTTGTAGCCGCCCCAAAGCCGCACGATGAGTAACTCGTGAGTCGTGACGGGTAATTGGCTGCTGTTTTCTTGTTGCGGAGAACTAAATCTGCGTCACCATAGGGTCATGAAAGCCAACGTCCGATGGTTGTTGTCGGTATCGCTTGTCGCTTGGAGTCTCCTTCCGGACCGATCTACTGCCGTGACCGCCGCTGACCAGATTGCAGGCGTCGCAAAGGCGGACATCACTCCCGATTACGCTGTTCGGCTCAGCGGCTACGGCTCGCGCCTCGACGAGCACGAAGGCGTCGAGCAACACATCTTCGCAAAGGCGCTCGCGATCGGCAGCGATGCCGAGGATCCCGCCGTGCTGCTGGCCGTGGACAACTGTGGCGTGCCCGCTTGGATGCGCGATGAACTCATCAAACGCCTCGCTGCGCGAACCAAAGTAACCGGGCCGCGTGTTGCCATCTGCTCCACCCACACACACTCCGCGCCGATGCTGACTGGCATCCTGCCGAACCTTTTCAGCAAAGACATCCCGCCGGAACATCGGGCGAACGTGGAGCGTTACACGCGCGATCTGATGAACAAACTGGAGCAGGTCGCGCTCGCCGCGCTTGCCGACCGCCGGCCCGCCCAGCTTGCGCTCGGTTTCGGCCACGTGAGCTTCGCCCACAACCGCCGCGGCTACGCGTTCCGCCCGGAGGACCATTCGCTGCCCGTCCTGCGCGTGGTGGGCGCCGACGGGAAGGTGCGCGCGATGCTCGCGAGCTACGCCTGCCACGCCACCACGCTCAGCTTCAACAAAATCCACGGCGACTGGCCCGGCTGCGCGCAGGAGTTTTTGGAGAAGGAATTCCCTGGCGCCATCGCGCTCGTCGCCGTCGGCTGCGGCGCGGACCAGAACCCGAATCCACGCCGGACCTACGAATACGCGCGCGACTACGGCAACGCCCTCGGCGAAGAGGTTCAGCGTATCGTGAAAAGCGGGATGAAACCCGTCACCGGCAGGCTGGAGTGCCGCGCGAAACAGATCGAGCTGCCATTCGACAAACTGCCGACCTGCGCCGAGTTGGAAAAGCGCTCGAAGGACAAGAACGCCCCGACCGCCTACCACGCCAAGGTGCAGATTGCGAAGCTCGACCGCGGCGAGAAACTCCCGACCAAGCTGCCGTATCTGGTGCAGGTGTGGAACTTCGGCCGCGACCTCGCGATGGTCTTCCTGCCAGGCGAGGTCGTTGTGGACTACTCGCTGCGGCTCAAGCACGAGTTCGACTCCGAGAGGCTCTGGGTCAACGGTTACTCGAACGACGTGCCTTGTTACATCCCCTCTGAGCGCATCTGGGCCGAGGGCGGCTACGAGGGGGCGATGGCGATGCTCTACTACGATCGTCCGACGAGATTCGCCCGCGGCGTCGAGCAGCGCATCATCGGCACGGTTCACCAGTTGATGCCGCGAGGTTTCCGTCGGTAACGAACCGCATTCTCGTTAACGCGAAGCAAATCAGGGTTATTTCTCGCGCTCCCACCCTCAGCGCGCCGGCGGAAAACTTGAGCGTTGGGTCGCCTTGGAGGCTACCCAGTGGGGCCAGAAGCAGGTCGGTTTGGCGGGCGGTGATTTCAGTCCACGGCGAGCGGTTGAAGAAGCCGACCAAGGGTCGGGACCGCTGGCTCTGAGCGCGCCGCATCCGTCGCGACTTTGCTGCTGTTCCGTGTCCCCCACACACCACACTGGCGGCAAGGCTACTGTGAACAATGCATCGCGAAAGCTTCGTGGATCTGAAAGGCAACGCTTCAATCTGTGTCACGACCATCAGCCTGTCCCAGACCTTGCTCTAAACGACCGCAGCGCCATGAACCACATCTTTGAAGCGATCCGAAAAGTCAAAGCCCACAGCGCCGAGTTGGCAAAGAAAGCGTGAGAGGATTTACTCGACAGTTCAGTTTTGGAGCTAAGACTTGAATGAAGTTTAGCTGTCCCAATCCTGATTACAACCAACCAATTGAAACTCCAGACAAACTGGCGTGACTGACGGCAGCATGTCCAACGTGCAAGACGCGGTTAGTGGTTCCCAAACTCCCGCAACCGCGCAGGGTTGTTCCTGCCGATTCTCAAGCTCGTTTCTTTAGCCCCAGACTGCCACATCCCCCCGGCCCTAAAACACAAGGTCACGTCATTCCCGGCAAAAAATGGTGGAGGCGGTGGGAATTGAACCCACGTCCTCAGCCAGATCATCGAGCATGACTACGTGCGTAGCTTGCGCTTAAGTCTCGTCCGCGGAGCCGTCGGCAAGCAGGCAACTCCGCAGACCAGCCGCCACGTGATGGTTTCGGTCTCGGCCCGGCGACCCAGCTCTGACCTACGCCTGCTGATGGCGTTACGTCCCCTTAGCAGGCGTCAAGGGCGCAACGTCGCGGGGCTTAAGCCGCGAGGGCCAACTCTTCGTTAGCTCTTATGTTTTTGTCAGTTTTTTATCGAGGCCAACTGACGTCCTCGGCACGCCACCCTCGACTCTCCACCTGAGTCGAAACCAATCGCCCCCACAGGGCGGAACCGCAGAAAGCGAGTTGAAAATCGCGAATCGCGGTAGTTTCGGGACAGGCGCGAGTCCAAGTGCGGACTCCGCGTCTCAAAGAACCAATGCACTGTAACCGAGCCGCGCGTCCGCTGCAACCTTATCTCCGGTCCACAACACAAATGTTCGTCTTGGCGGTGTGCCTGAGCGGAAAACTTGTGTTTTTTCTGCCAGTTGTGGCTAGAATGGCTCTAATGAGTTTACGATTCACCAAAATGAACGGCGCTGGCAATGACTTCGTCATGCTCGACAACCGTGATCTGAAGCTGCGCCCGACGACGGCGCAGATAGCGCGGTTGTGCGACCGCCATCGCGGCGTCGGCGCGGACGGGCTGCTGCTGGCCGAACCTTGCGCAAACGGCAAGAGCGACTTCCGGATGCATTACTTCAACGCCGATGGCAGCGAAGCCGAGATGTGCGGCAACGGCGCGCGCTGCTTCGCGCGGTTCGTGCAAAAACTCGGCTGGCCGAAACCAACGGTGACCTTCGAGACGCCGGCTGGCGTCATTCACGCCGAGTATCACGGCGAACTGGTCCAGCTCGGCATGAGCGCACCGCACGGGCTGCGGCTCCACGACAAGGTCAAGACCACGCACGGCGAACTGGCTGTTTCCAGTATCAACACCGGTGTGCCGCACGCCATTGTCTTCGTCGAGAAAGCCGACCAAGCGATGGTCGGGCCGCTGGGCCGCGAGTTGCGCTACCACGACCATTTCAAACCGAGAGGCACGAATGTCAATTTCGTCCAGCCGCTCGACGCGCACACGATCCGCGTGCGCACCTACGAACGCGGCGTTGAAGACGAGACACTCGCCTGCGGCACCGGTGTCTGCGCCAGTGCCATCATCGCGCATCTCGTCCACTTCACGCATTCGCCCGTCAAGGTGCGGGTGCAGGGCGGCGACACGTTGGAGGTGGATTTCAAAGTCCACGGCGGCGACATCCGCGACGTGACGCTGAAAGGCCCGGCGGACTTCGCGTTTGAAGGCGTGATCGAACTTCAGCCGTGAGTGACGCCCATGAATGCGAAGGCAGAAATAATTAGCGACATTCGTCCTGTTCGCGGCTACTAATCCCATACGCTTATGTTTACCGGCGCTTATACCGCAATCGTCACCCCCTTCCACAATGGCAAGGTGGATGAGAAGAAACTGGCATGGCTTGTCGAACGACAGATCGAGGCCGGCATTGACGGCATCGTGCCCGTCGGCACCACCGGCGAATCGCCGACGCTCGACCACGAAGAGCATGTCCGCGTCATCGAGATCGCCGTCAGCGCGGTGAAGGGCCGTTGCAAGGTCATTGCCGGCACCGGCTCGAACAGCACTGACGAGGCTATCTCGCTCACAAAACAAGCCGAGAAGGCCGGCGCGAACGCCGTGTTGCAGGTCAATCCCTACTACAACAAGCCGACGCAGGAAGGTTTGTTCCAACATTTCAGCGCCGTCGCCAAAACGACCAAGCTGCCCGTGATCCTCTACAACATCCCCGGTCGTTGCGGCGTGGACTGCACGGCCGAAACGGTCGCGCGGCTCGTCGAGGCGAACCAGAACATCGTCGGCATGAAGGAAGCCAGTGGCTCGTGCGACCGTGTCGCGCAGCTCAAGGCGCTTTGCGGCGACCGGTTGACGGTGCTCAGCGGCGACGACTCGCTGACGCTGCCGTTCATGTCGGTCGGCGCGCGCGGCGTCATCAGCGTTGCCTCGAACATCATCCCGCGCGACGTGACGGAAATGGTGCATGCGTTCCTCGACGGCGACATTCGCGCGGCGGCGGCGCTGCACGCCAAATACGTCGCGCTGTTCAAAGACCTGTTTATCGAGACCAACCCGATTCCGGTCAAGACCGCGATGGCAATGATGGGCCAGGTTGAGGAAGAGTTCCGCCTGCCGCTCTGCCGGATGGGCGAGAAGAACAAAGCGGTGCTGAAGGCGACGCTCCAGAAAGTGGGGTTGCTGTGATCAAACTCGTCATCAACGGTTCCAAAGGCCGGATGGGCCAGACGATCATCGCCTTGGCGAAACAGGACGCGGACTTCAGCGTCATCGGCGAGGTGGACCTTGGCGGTGACATCATCACCGCCGCTTCGAGGGCCAACGTCATCATTGATTTCAGCCTCCACAACGCCACGTTCGCCGCGGCGCAAGCGGCAGCGAAGAATAAAGTTGCGCTTGTGATCGGCACAACCGGCCACACCGCCGACGAGAAGAAGCAGGTGCTCGGCGTCACGCGCGACATCCCGGTCGTCTGGGCCGCGAACTACTCCACCGGCGTCAACACGCTCTTCTACATCACGCGCAAGGTCGCTGAGATTCTTGGCCCCGGTTTCGATCAGGAGATCGTCGAGATGCACCACCGGTTGAAGAAAGACGCGCCCAGCGGCACCGCCGAGCGGCTTGCGCAAATTCTCGCCGAGGCAAAACAGAAACAGCTCAAGGAACTCGCCCGCCACGGCCGCGTTGGCATCGTCGGCGAGCGCAGCAGCGACGAGATTGGCATCCACGCTGTCCGCGGCGGCGATGTCGTTGGCGATCACACGGTCATCTTCGCCGCGCCGGGCGAGCGCGTGGAACTGGCACACAAAGCCAGCAGCCGCGAGACGTTCGCGCGCGGCTCATTGCGCGCAGCGAAGTGGATTGTCGGCAAGCCGGCGGGGCTTTACGACATGCAAGACGTGCTGGGGCTGAAGTAATACGTAATGCGTAAGGTGAGATGAAAGCGGGCGTTTCCATTGGCTCGAACCTCGGCAACCGACTGAAGAACCTGTCGCAGGCTTGTGACTTCTTGTGCGAGCTTTCCAGCGACCAGAAGGTCGTCGCGGCGGCCATTTACGAAACAGAGCCGGTCGGTTGCGCGCCGGGCACCCCGTCGTTTCTCAACACAGTCGTCGAGATCGAGACAGACCTGTCGCCGCTGAACCTCTTGGAGCAATTCCAGCAATTCGAGGAGGCGCTCGGCCGGCCGAAAGAGCACGGCCGCAATGAGCCGCGCACGATTGACCTCGACCTGCTCTATTGCGGCGACGTGGTGATGAACGAGCCGACGCTGACGCTGCCGCACCCACGCCTCCACGAGCGGCGCTTTGTCCTGCAACCCCTGGCGGAAATCCGGCCGGGTCTGGTCATTCCCAGTCTCGGCAAGACTGCAACGGAACTCCTGGCTGCTTTGGGCAGGGTTCAACCGGCGAAGCTGGCGGCGAAAGGCTGGTGACCATGAGCGTCAACACCTCACGCAAGAAGACCACAACGGCCACGATCCGCGGCATGAAGGGCCGCGAGAAGATCGTCTCGCTGACGGCTTACGATTTTGTCACCGCCAGGCTGCTGGACGAGGCCGGCGTGCATCTCATCCTCGTCGGCGATTCGCTCGGCATGGTGGTGCTCGGCTACGAAAGCACGCTGCCAGTGACGATGGCCGACATGTTGCACCACACCGCCGCCGTCGCGCGATCCAAGCCGAAGGCCCTGCTTGTCACCGACATGCCGTTCATGAGCTATCACCGCAGCGTGGACCAAGCGGTGAAAAACGCCGGCCGCTTCGTGCAAGAAGCCGGCGCGGAAGGCGTCAAGCTCGAAGGCGGCAGCCCGCGCATGGCGGAAAAGATCACCACCATCGTCGAGGCCGGCATCCCCGTGCTCGGTCACATCGGCCTGACGCCACAGAGCGTGCTGGAGCTTGGCGGCTACAAGATTCAAGGGAAGACCGAAGAAACCGCCAAGCGCCTGCTCGATGAAGCCAAACGCGTCGAGGCGGCCGGCGCCTTCGCGCTCGTGCTGGAATGCGTCCCGGCGGAACTGGCGAAAACCATCAGCGAATCCGTCCACATCCCGACCATCGGCATTGGCGCCGGCCCGCATTGCGACGGGCAGATTCAAGTCATCAATGACATGCTCGGCCTCGCAACATGGCCGACCTTCAAGCACGTCAAACGCTTCGCCTCCGTTGGCGACGCGATGCGCACCGCCGTTGCCGCCTACCGCGACGAAGTGCAGAGCGGGAAGTTCCCGACGGCGGAGCAGTCGTTTTGACGTAACGCCGGCATCCCTGCCGGCGTTATTCTTTTCTAGCGCGAACGGACGCCGGCAGGGATGCCGGCGCTACAGATTTGCAGATGCAGAGCATAAGGCTTTGAGACGATGAACAAGAGCAGCCCATCACCCAATTTCTCGCACAGTGTCCGCGTCCGTTCGCGCGGCTATCTGCCGCACTGGGAGATGGAAGGCGGGACGTATTTCGTGACTTTCAGGTTGGCGGACACTTTGCCGGAATCAATGTTGCTGGAATGGGAAGCGGAGCGAGCGCGGGTGACTGCTGAGTGGCGTCGGACACGGCAAGTAGCGCCGGCATCCCTGCCGGCGTCATTGGTTGTCACCACGCGGAACAACGCCGGCAGGGATGCCGGCGCTACGAATCACGCTCTTCTTCCATCGCTGGCAACTCGGTTACGAGAATGGTTTTCAGAGAAGGTGGACGCCTACTTGGACTCAGGCGCCGGCGCGTGCTGGCTCGCGCAACCGGAGATCGCGAAGCTGGTCCAGAACGCGCTGTTGCACTTTGAGAGCCAGCGATACGAGTTGCTGGCGTGGTGTGTGATGCCAAATCACGTCCATAGCGTTCTCAGGCCGGCAAGCAATTGGGTATTGGAGAGCATCCTTCACTCGTGGAAATCCTACACCGCGTCGGAGGCAAACCGCGTTCTGAGCCGGAAGGGTCAGACGTTCTGGCAACACGAATCGTATGACCATGTGGTGCGCAACGAAAACGACCTGCAACATTGTGTGATTTACACGGAGGAAAACCCGGTGAAAGCAGGGCTATGCAAGAAGCCGGAAGACTGGCCGTGGAGCAGCGCGCGGCGGCGCAGCCCGTAGCGCCGGCATCCCTGCCGGCGGCATTAGTTTTCACCAAACAAAACGTCGCCGGGCGCAACTTGGCACCCGCGCCATCAAGCCGTGAGCCAGAGTTCATCCCAGTGGCCGTTGTCGCGAGCTTCTTCCAAACCATCCAAGTGGCGCAGGCCGCCGCGGGTCCAGAACTGCCCGG
>JBAYFL010000052.1:0-18721 GCA_041667205.1 Verrucomicrobiia bacterium
CGCTATCGTCGCGATGAGATCCATCTCGACGGACTCCACGCCCGCGAAGAACGGCCGCCTCCAAGTCCGGCTCATCACCAAACCCGCCGACTGCCAGCGTTTCGACCAACTCCTCCAGTGACTACACTTTTTCGGCCCCGCCCCCCGCGCGGTGACGCTCTCCGTCAAGTCCTCGCCCGCGACGGCCACTGGGTGGCCTTGCTGCTCTGCTGCTCCAGTGCCCTCTGCCCCGGCAGGCCCGCAGCTTCTGCCAGAGGCCGAAACGGCGGGCAAGGGCATCACGGCCACCAGACCGGCATGGATGGAATGATCGGTGTTGGCAACGACCTGGAGCTTGGGGCGCGTTTGCTTCTTGGTGATCGCAGGCATGTCTGTCAGACAACACCCCGCGGAAAGCATTCATCACCCATTGCAGGTTCTCACCTCAATCGTAACGTTTCGGGTGCAAAAAGTTTCACTGGCCGGTTACGTCGCATCCCGCTAAGCTAATAGTTTGTTATTCCGGTTCCTGACGGAGAACGCGCCGCATACGACGGCAGGATTCCGAGGCCGGCTGAAGGGCAAGCAGGATGAAAACGTGGTTGGCTTTGGTTTCGGCATACGCGAGCTTTGGACTGAACACTCATGGAATTTGTTTTTAACTGCCCGCACTGCAACCGGGAACTGGCCGCCGCCGACAACGCGCACGGCCAAGCGGTGGTGTGCCCTGCCTGCAAACAAGCACTAATCATCCCCGCTCCTGCCCCCCTTGCGTCGCCAACGGCAGGATACAACGAAGAGATTGTCGAGGTGCTGGAGGAATTCAGGTCGCCGCAGCCCGTCGAGCCGCCGCCGCTCGCGATCCGTGACGCTGGCGGGCCGGCGTCGCTCCTGCCGCCTGTCAAGCAGCGCCAAATGTTTCCGTCCGACTTGACCGAACCGACACCCATGATGCGCGCACAGTTGGAGCGCGAGCAGCGCCACCAGAGTTTTCCGCTACAACGGCGGGCGCACCTGCTCGTGTTCGGTGCTACGGTCATCTTCTGCTTGCTGCTCGCCACTGTCATCGTGCTCATCACCCAATTGCCGGGCGGCAACCCAGCGGCGACGACGTCGGCCAAGGCGTTTACTGCGACCACGCCCAGCACCACGCCGGACTTGAGCCGGCTCTCGCTTGAGGAAAAGCAGGAGCTGGCCCTGTTGATCAAGCGTGCATTTGACAACCTGCCGCCGGAGGAAGGCCGCGAAGCCAACATTATTTACTCGCGGATCAACCAGCAGCAGCCGACGACGCAGGAGCAGGTGGCGCGATTCAATTCGCTGTTTCAAAAGGGCGCCAACCTGTTGACCGCCGAACAGCAACAGCGGCTGACGGTGCTCTTCGCCAAGACCATCCGTGCGCCGGGACCATAAGGCATTGTTTTGGCACCTCCAAGGGGTGAAACCCATTCGCAAGTTGACCGTCCCGCCCAAACGCGGGAAGTAGTTGCGAAAGGATCTTACTGGAGCAACTTTCCAATCCGTTGAAATGATACTTGTCCTTCTAGCAGCAGCGGCCGCGAGCATCACAGCGGCAGCGACGACCTTGCCGTCGTCGTTGCCGGTGCTGCCTTACAGCTTCCGCCAGACGACCGTTGTGGAAACGCTCGACCGCGCGCACAAGACCAGCGAGCGCGACACGAAGGTGGAGGAAGTGTTTCCCGTCGAGGGCAAGCTGCTGTTTCACCGGCTGATCAGCCGCAACGGCAAACCGTTGTCGCCCAAAGAGGAGGAAGCCGAAGCAAAACGGCTGGAGGCGTTCCGCCAAGCCATCCGGGACGGCAAGAAACCGAAACACTCCGAGCAGGTCACCGACCTGACCGCGCGGTTCAGCGGCGAGGAACTGGAGCGGGCGTTCATCAGCGAGGAAATCGGCCGGGAAACCCTGCGCGGACGGCGATGCATCCTTTACAAGTTCCGCGGCCGACCGGGCCGCTCGATCAAGATTGGCGGCCAGTATCAAAAGTTCTTTGACGTGGTCGTGGACGGCGTCGTCGGGCGGCTCTGGATTGACGAAGAGGACCGCAAGCCCGCGCGCGGCGAGGTCCGGCTGAAAAAACCCGTAAGCTTCGCGTTCGGGCTGCTGGTTTACATCAAACAGTTCGACCTCGATGTGGACTTCGAGCGGCTGGAGCCAGGCGTGTGGTGGCCGCTCAAGGCCGAGGGGATTGCGGACGCCCGCTTTCTCATCTTCCAGCCGTGCGTCAAACGCGGGCAGGTGCTGAACGAGAACTTCAAGCGAATGCCGCCACAGGAATCGCCAACCGCCAAGGCCGCCGCGGTGGCTCGTTAGAAGCTCTTCGTGAACCGTGGCGGCCGATGTGAAGGCAGCTCCAAAGCGCCAGAGGACTGGCGCAGTTTAAGACTGCTCATCGTCTCGTCGCGTCAGACGATAGCGTTTGCATCCGCTGCAAGAACTGGGCACGGTCTGCTTCCGCCAACTTCGGGTTGTCTGCGGCCATGCGATAGACCTGCGCGGCTTCGGCGGGCTTGCGCTGCTGTTCGTAAATCTCACCGAGCAGCGCGTAGGCGGCGGGATGGGCGGGGCGGTCGCCAAGCAGCCGGCGCAGAGTCTGAATCGCGTCGTTGGTCTGGCCTTGCTGGCGCTGGTAGAACGCGAGCGTGTAAGCGTATTTCGGTTCCTGCGGCGCGGATTCAGCAGCGCGGCGGCAGAGCGCGACGGCTTCATCGAGACGACCGGCTTGGCTTGCGATGACGCTGAGGTTGTAGGCGGCGACGGCGGAGCGCGGGTCGCTTTTGAGCGCCGTGCGGAACGCGGCCTCGGAGTCACGCGCGCGGCCCATCTCGCCCATCAGCAGGCCGAGGTTGAGGTTGGCGACGGCGTTGGTGGCGTCGAGCTTGATGGCGCGCCGCAGGGATTGCTCGGCCTTGTCGTTTTGGCCGAGCGCGTTGTAGGCGAGAGCGGCGTTCACGGCCACGGCGAAGTTCTCCGGCTGGAGCTTGGCGGCGGTGTCGAACGACGCGACCGCCTGCTCATGCTCGCGGCGGGCCATGTAGAAGTTGGCGAGGTTGTAATGCGCCGTCGCGTCGTCAGGCCGCGAGCGGTGCGACGCTTCAAATTCATCAATCGCCTTCTTGACGCTCTCACGGTCGGCTGGTTCGAGATAATCCGGCGAGTAGCCGGCGAGCGCGGCGGCGGCGCGGACGCGGACGAGGCGGTATTCGTCGCGCGTGGCGGCGGCAAGCGCGGCGAGCGCCTCGGAACTGCGGTTGTCCGTGAGCGCCTCGACGGCTCGCGCGCGGACGAGCGGCGAAGCGTCTTTCGTCGCCTTCAGGATCACCGGCCATTTCCGCTCGTCGGGACAATTTTCCAACATGCGGATTAGCGACGCGGCGTGAATCTCGCTGCGATCCGGAGCGGCGATACAGGCGAGCATTTCCGGCAACTTCGACCAGTCGCGTTTGCGCGCGGCGTCCATGACGCCGGCAAGCCGCAGCACTGGCGCCTGGTAGTCGCGCGGATACCACTTACGGACCCAGCCGTCGGCCCACGCGGCGTCCTTGTCGGCATGGCAGAGGTTGCAGGCGTTCGGCGACTTGAACACGAGCGTCGTGGCGGGCGTCGGCGCGCGCATCGAGTGGTCGCTGCGGCGCATCCGGGCGAACTCGGTCGTCGGCATGTGGCAGGCGACGCACTGGCTGCCCTCGCTGCCAGCGACATGATGCGAGTGAGCGGCGGGATTGGCGACGTGCGTCTTGTGGCACGGCAGGCAGGCGTTGTTGGCGTTCGCGCCAGTGAAACGGTTCCGGCCGCTGGAGGTGTGGCAATGCGTGCAGTCGAACTTCGGGTCCTTGAGGCACGGGTTGGTTCGCCAGAGTGTGAAGGTGTAGTTCTCGCCGAGGTCACGCGCATCGGGATAGAAGTCGCGGTCCTCCAGCGTGCCAAGGTCGAAGTGGTCGAAGTAGCGGTCGCCGGGCCGGAAGCTCGTCGTCACCGGCGACATCTTCGCGTGACACGGCGCACAAGTGTCGTTGCGCTGCTGCGGCGTCATGGTCGTTACCCGAATAAGCTTCCAATCCTGTGGTCGCTTCTTGCCGCCGAGCTCCTTGAAGAGGCGGATGTGTTCGCCACAAGGGCCGTGGCAGGTTTCGCAGTTGATGCCCGGCTCGAACCACGTGGTGTGGTAGGTGTCGGTCTTGAGGTTGTAGTTGTTTTCGAGCTGGCTGACGTGGCAGTTGTAGCAAGCGGTGTTGAACGTCAGCGGCCACTCGCGCCAGTCGAGCGCCTCGTTGGGCACGTCCTGGAAATGCCGCATCGCGCTGGCGGTGGTGTCATACCATTCCTTGCGGCGCACGTCGTAGGCCACGGGCAACACCTGCAACCGCCCGCGGTCGAGCGGCGTCAGGAAGTAATAAACGTTCTTGCCGCCCATCACCTCCACCATCGGATATTTCTTCTCGCCTTTCGGTCCGCGCTCGACGACGAAACTCTTCGCTCCGGCGATCTCGGCGCGATAGCGAACCCCGCGGATGACGATGTCGTCCTTCTGCGGCTGCAGTTCCTTGCGAGCCAGTTCCGCCGTGAACGGCTGCATCGCCAGGCCGTGATGCGACGTGGACCAGAGCCGGTAGAAACGCTCGTGGCATTCGCGGCAGCGGGACGAGCCGGTGAAGGCAGTGGCAGGCGCGGCGGACGGCGCGTCAACGGGCTTCGTCTGCTGCACAAGCCGCAGCGTTGCCGCGAGCGCAGTGATGACGAGGACCGCCGCTGTGATCCAGAATACTTTCTTGCTCATGCCGGTTTCTATCGCCGCCCCGACAAGCTATCGGCAAACGCCTTGGCTGGTAAGGAAAAAGTTCGGTCGCGCGCTGTGAAAAAATCAAAGTGCCAACTTTCCGATTGGCGCGGGGTTTCGTATGGTATCGTCTTTGAAGCAAATGATATGAGTGACGCACGTCCAACGAACCCCGAAGCGCGCGGCGCCGCCAAGGCGAAGCCGCCGCGCATTGCCGTCATCACCTGCGCCGTGCTGGAGATCGAACTGGCGCACTTCGCGCGCGGTCTTGACCACGTGGTCCGCATCGAGGTGCTGGAGCAGGGCCTCCACAAGGAACCGGACCGGTTGCGGCGCGAGTTGCAGGCGGCGATTGACCGCGTCGAGGCGGGCACCACCGCCGAAGCGATCGTGCTGGGCTACGGCGTTTGCAGCCGCGGCACGGAAGGCGTGCGCACGAGCCGCTGCAAGCTCGTCATTGCCCGCGCGCACGATTGCATCACGCACTTGCTCGGCTGTAAGAAACGCTACGCTCGCTACGTTGCAGAGCATCCGGGCACCTACTGGTATAGCCCCGGCTGGAACCTTCACCACACGCCACCGGGCAAGAAACGCCACGACGATCTCTACAAGGAGTATTCTGAGAAATACGGCGAAGACAACGCGCAGTTCCTGATGGAGACAGAACAGCACTGGTTCAAGAGCTACGATCGCGCGACCTACGTGGATCTTGGCGTCGGCGTGACACCGGAGGACATCGCCTTCACACAAGAATGTGCTACATGGCTCGGCTGGAAATTCGACCGCCAGTGCGGCGACCCCAGTCTGGTCAAGGCAATGCTCGCCGGCGATTGGGACAACGAACGATTCATCGTGCTTGAGCCTGGCCAGACATTCCGCATGACCGCGGACGAGCGCGTGATCGAACCTGCCAACGGCTCCGCGACACCGTGACCGCGCAACGCTTCCATCTTGAAGTCGAAACCGCGAAGGGCGCGCACACCATCGTCGTGACGGCGGCACAGCGCAGCAAACGGCTGGTGGAACTGCTGCGCCGCGAGCATTTGCCGCTGAATACCCGCTGTGGCCAGCGCGGCCTTTGTGACGGCTGCGTCGTGGAGTTACTCGGCGGCACGCTCGTCCACATCGCTACCGGCAAGATCGTTACTGCCGGCGACAAGCCCATTTCGGTGCGCGGCTGCGAACACCGCCTCGGCGAGGGCGATGGTGTGCGCATCCGCATCCCACCGCGCTCGCTGCTCGCCTACGAGCCGCAGGTGGTCAGCGAGTTCCGCATCAACGTGCCGCGCGCTCATGACCCGCTGTGGCAACAAGTGGAGCTCGCCGACGGCATCACGAGCGCCGAGGAACTCTGCCGCGTCGTCGCCAGCCAACAAAAGCGTCGTCGGCCGGTTTGTTTGGATCCGCGGCTGGCCGACTCTTTCGCGGACCAGGCCGCCAGCCAACAGCTCCGCGTCACCACCGAGTATCACGACGACCGCTGGCTCATCACAAACGTGAGTGCCAAGCTACAGCCCGCGCCGCTCGGCGTGGCGATTGACATCGGCACCACGACAGTAGCGCTGTTGCTGGTGGACCTCGCCAACGGCGGCATTCTCGCGCACGGTGCGGATTTCAACGCGCAGATTCACTACGGCGAGGACGTGGTCACGCGGATGAACCTCTGCGTCAACGATGCTACGATGGTGGGCCAGCTTCAGGACGCCGTGGTCCAGAGAACGATTCTGCCGCTGCTGACCAGCGCGCTCGTCACCACCAAAGCCACCGCGGCCCAGGTGCGCTGCATCTCCATCGCCGGCAACACCACGATGCTGCACCTGCTCGCCGGCATTGATCCGTCGCCGATGGGCATGGTGCCTTTCCGGCCGGTGTTCCTCGAACATCGGATGACACCGGCGGCATCCGTCCGGCTCGCGTTGCGCGACGGCGACGGCGTGGGGCCCACGCTGCATTTGTTGCCGGGCGCGGCAGCCTACATCGGCGCGGACCTGACGGCGGGGATTTTTGCGAGCGGGCTGGTTTACGATGATGGACCGAGCTTGCTCGTGGACGCGGGCACGAACGGCGAGATCATTCTGAAACACGGCGACCGCCTGCTCGGCTGCGCGACGGCCGCCGGGCCGGCGTTTGAAGGCTCCGGCCTTGCCAACGGCATCCGCGCCGGCGACGGCGCGATTGGCCACATCGGTTTCGATGCGGAGCCGCTGGCCGTGCGCACCGAGGTCATCGGCAACGCCGCGCCAGTCGGCATTTGCGGTTCGGCCTACGTGGATTTTCTGGCGGAGGCGCGCCACATCGGGTTGATCAGCCACACCGGGCGCTTCGACCGCGCCGCAGTGGCAAAAGCCGGAAATTGGTTCGTGCAGAACAAATACGGCCTCGCTCTCCGCGTCGCCCGCGGTCAGGGAGTCCACGACATCATCATCTCCGAACTGGACATCGCACGATTGCTGCAAGCGAAGGCCGCTATCGCCGCGGGCGTGCTCACGCTGCTGCACCGCGCCGGACTGCAACCGCGCGACATCAAGCGACTCTACCTCGCCGGCGGTTTCGGGATGCACATCAACGTCCCCAACGCGATCGCCTGCGGTTTACTACCGGGCTTCTCGCCGGAGCAGGTGCAGGTGGTCGGTAACACGTCGCTGGCTGGCGCGTATCTGGCATTGCTCGACAGCGGCGTGCTTGACGCGCTGACGCGCATCGGCAAGCAGCTCGAAGTGGTGGAACTGAACCTTGATCCCGGCTTCGAGGACCGTTTCATTGAGCAATTGCCGCTGCCGGATCAAGCGCCGGATCGCTGACGCGAACCTTTCCCACACTGTCACGATTCCCACTTGACCGCCGCGGCAAAACAAACAAGGTTGGAGCGGCTTTCGCGCCGAGACGCGGGAAACAGAGATTAATCATGGTTAACGTAACCAAACTATTTTGTGGCGAGGACCAGCCGGCGGATCATCTCCGCTACGGCCACGGTCACGGCGCGCCGCGCGCGGCTTCCGAGCGCCGGCCGATCGTCGTCTGGAACATCACCCGCACGTGCAATCTTCGCTGCGTCCACTGCTACTCCGACAGCTACGCGCAGAAGTATCCCGGCGAATTGACCGGCGAGCAAGCACGGGCGGTCATTGACGACGTGACGCGCTTCGGTGTGCCTGCGCTGTTGTTTTCCGGCGGCGAACCGCTGGTGCGGCCGGACCTGCCGGACTTGATGCGCTACGCGCGCTCGAAACAGTTGCGGCTCACGCTTTCCACCAACGGAACGCTTATTGACGAGGTGACGGCCAGGATACTGCACGAGATCGGCCTGAGCTACGTCGGTATTTCGCTCGACGGCATCGGCGAGACCAACGACCAGTTTCGCGGCGTGAAAGGCGCGTTCGACGCCGCCGTGCGCGCGATGCGCAACTGCCGCGCCGTCGGCCAGAAGGTCGGCTTGCGGCTGACGCTAACGAAACGCAACTGCGCGGACCTGCATCAGATTTTCGACTTCATCGAAGCGGAAGGCGTCCAACGCGCGTGCTTTTACCACTTGGTTTACTCCGGCCGCGGCAGCACGGCGGACGAGTTGTCGCCCGCCGAGGTGCGGCGCGCGGTGAACATCATTCTGGAACGGACGATGGACTTCCACATGCGCGGTCTCGACAAGGAAATTCTGACGGTGGACCATCACGCCGACAATGCCTACATCTACCTGAAGCTCCGCCAACTCAATCCAGCGCGGGCCGAGCAAGTCTATCAGTGGATGAAGTGGAACGGCGGCGGTGCGAACTCGTCAGGCATCGGCATCTCCAACATTGACACGCAGGGCAACGTGCATCCTGACCAGTTCTGGCAGACGGCGACGCTCGGCAACGTCAAGGAGCGGCCGTTCAGCGAAATCTGGAGCGACAACTCCATCCCGCTGCTGGCGCAACTGCGCAACCGCCTGCCGCTGCTGAAAGGCCGCTGCGGCGCGTGCCGGTTCAAAGACATCTGCGGCGGCAGCTTCCGCGTCCGCGCACTGCAAGTCCATGGCGATCCGTGGGCGTCCGACCCCGCGTGTTATCTCACCGACGAAGAAATTGGCGTCACGACGCCGGCAGCCGCAGTCGCCGAATGAGTGCTTCTCCAACCACTCAACATCCGCCTGCGGAGCAAACGCTCATCCTTGTCGGCAACCCGAACGTCGGTAAGAGCGTCCTGTTCAGCAAGCTCACCGGCAAGTTCGTCATCATCTCGAATTACCCCGGCACCACTGTCGAGATCACCACCGGCCACTCCACGTTCAGCGGCAAGACTTGCGCCGTCATTGACTCGCCCGGCGTCAACGAACTGGCGGCGCGCACCGAGGACGCGCGCGTCACTTGCGACGTGCTGCGCGATCATCCGGAAGCGACGCTGGTGCAGGTGGCCGACGCCAAGAACCTCCGCCGCGCGCTGCTGCTGACCATGCAACTCGCGGAACTGAAGCGGCCGATGGTGCTCGTCCTTAACATGATGGACGAGTTGGACAAGGTTGGCGGCCATATTGACGTTCGCAAGCTCAGCGAACTGCTCGGCATTCCCGTCGTGCCGACCATTGCCATCGCGCGCACCGGCATTCATTTGCTGGAGAAATCACTTGCCCAAGCCGCAGCGCCGGCGAACCTGACCGCCAGTTTGAAGCCGCAACCGCCACTGTCGGCCGCCACCACAAACCTGCCGTGCCAGGAAGAAGACTACCAGCAGAACATCGAGCGGCTTGCCTGCATCAACGAGATCCTCGCGCAGGTTTACACCCGCGTGCGGCCGCGCAAGCCAACGTTCGCGCAGCGGCTCGGCTGGTGGGCGACGCAGCCGTTGCGCGGCACGCTGCTGCTGGCGCTGATACTCTATTTCACGTTCTGGTTTGTCGGGCTGCTCGGCGCGGGCACGTTCGTGAATTTCTTTGAAAACGCGGTGTTTGGCCGTCACATCAACCCGATAGCGATCCGCGTGGTGGACGCGGCGCTGCCGTTTCCGCACCAACACCGGCACGAAGCGTCCGAATACAAGCTGGATATCCCGTTGGCACCGGGTCGCGGCATCGAGTTGTTCTCCAGCACACAACAAGTGTTGTCGCCGGCTTACACCGTCGAGCCGGGCGCGGCGCACGGCTGGTGGAACGCCGTGATCCGGTTCATCCACGATTTTCTGGTCGGCGAGTATGGCATGATCACGATGGCGCTGAGCTACGGCTTTGCGATCGTGCTGCCGATCGTGACGACGTTCTTCCTGTTGTTCAGCGTGCTGGAGGATTCCGGCTATCTCTCGCGGCTGGCGGTGATGGTGAACCGCATCTTTCGCGCGATGGGCCTCAACGGCAAGGCCGTGCTGCCGATGGTGCTCGGCCTCGGCTGCGACACGATGGCGACAATGACGACCCGCATCCTGGAGACGCGGAAGGAGCGCGTCATCACCACGCTGCTGCTGGCACTGGCGGTGCCGTGCTCGGCGCAACTCGGCGTGTTGATGGCGATGACGGCGCGCGTGTCGTGGGGCGCGGCGGTGTTCTGGGTCGCGCTGATGGTCGCTATCGCGTTCATCGTCGGCTGGCTCGCAGCGAAGCTGCACGGCGGGGCGTCGAGCGATTTCATCCTGGAACTGCCGCCGATGCGGCGGCCGGAGCTGGGCAACGTTGTTGTTAAGACGCTGGCGCGGCTGGAGTGGTATCTCAAGGAAGTCATCCCGCTGTTCGTGCTCGGCACGGCGATCCTGTTCTTCTTCGACAAACTGAACCTGCTGGAAAAGATCACGAGCTTCGGCGAGCCGATCGTGACCGGCTGGCTCGGCCTGCCACGCGAAACGGCGAACGCGTTCCTCATTGGCTTCCTGCGGCGCGACTATGGCGCGGTCTATCTGCTCGACGCAGCGACCGGTCCCAACGCGACGTTGTCGCCGCACCAGATTCTGGTTTCGATGGTGACGATTACGCTCTTCATGCCGTGCATCGCCACGTTGTTCATGATTGCCCGCGAGCTGGGCAAACGGACCGCCGCTGCCATCACCGTGTTTGTGTTTGTGTTCGCCTTCTTCGTCGGCGGGCTGGTGCATCATCTGGGGAGGTGGATCGGACTGTGAGCGCGCCGAACGATTATCTCCACTGCCCGCTCTGTGGGTTTGAGTTCATCAAACAGCAGTCGGCGTGCGAACGCGGCTGCCCGCTCGGCAAGTATTGCCGGCTCGTCTGCTGCCCAAACTGTCACTACGAGTTTCCGCCGGAACTGCGCGTCGTTTCCTGGTGGCGGCGGCTGTTTGCGCCGGCGGCCTGTCCGAAACCGCCGCGGGATTTGTTCTCGCTGTCGGAACTCAACGAAGGCGACCACGCTGAACTGGTCCGGCTGACGAGCGAGAAGGTTTCCCGCCGCAACACGCTGGCGATTTACGGTTTGGTGCCCGGCAGCCGGCTGGTCTTGCAGCAAAAACGCCCGTCCTTCGTCATCCGCGTCGGCGAGACCGAACTGGCCCTCGAAGCCGATATCGCCGGCGAACTCGTCGTCAAACGTGTTGCGGCCGAAGGCGCGCCCAACACAACCTCTTAACCAGTCCACGAGCAACCCGTGGTCTGCCCCTGCCTAAACCGACCGTTGAAAGTCCTTGGGCACTACCGGGCCACGTCGGCAAATCCATGAATTGCGTCCGACTCTGCCTGAAACCCCATACCCTACGAACAGCAAATCTACTCTTTCCCGTCGTGACTTCATCGCCCGCGCTGCTCAAGGCTCTACAGAACAGTCAGCGAGTGCTCAAACGGTGGTTTGCCGAAGCGTAAGGCTCGAGGGTTCTCCGCCACCGGGCAACCGGCATTACTTCGCTGACACCTTCTTGCTGGCGCCTTTCTTTGCACGCGGCTTTGGCGGCTCGACCTTCTTCGCATCGGGCGGAACCGGCATGTCGGCGAGGCTGACCATGCCGCCTTCGGGCAGCGTCTTGAGACGGATGTTCTTCACCTGCACCATCATCGGCGGACCGCCGTGGAGCTGAATCGCCAGGATGCCCTCCAGCGCGCGCTTGGCCGTGTCGTGGTCATACAGTTCCATCGCCGTCTTGCCGTCAATCTTGTGAATCAAATGATTGCCTTGGGCGATGAGGGTGAACTCATGCCACTCGTCGTTCTTGCATTCCACTGGCGCCGTCGAACTGACAATCCACTTGCCGCCCTTGTCGTCCACGATGACCTTCTGGCCGTTCTGGCAGACGATGCCGCGGCCGCGTTCCTCGTAGAGCATGCCGTTGTAAGCCGGGCTGGGGTGGACGTCGCATTGGTAGCCGCCCACGCTGAACGGGCCGACTTCCTTCCGTTCGCGGCTGCGATACTGGATGCCGGAATTGTTGCCGGCCTGTTTGAGCACGACGCGCAGCTCGAAGTTCTTCACCGTGCCGCCGCGCCAGATGACGAACTTGTTGAACGGCACCTTCTTCTCCGCAGTGGTCTTGCCGATGATCGTGCCGTCTTGCACCGACCAGTAGTCGCTTTCGCCTTCCCAGCCGGTCAGGTCCTTGCCATTGAAAAGCAGAACGTAGCCGTCCGCTTTCTCCTGATCGGTAAGTTTGTTGTCGGCGGCCGAAGCATTAAAACCCGCGACGAGCGCGGCGGCGGCGAGTGCAAGCAGCGAGCGATAGAATTTCATAGTGTATCCTCTGACGCTAAAGCCGGTAACAAAGCCCGCCACGCCAGTCAAGCCGCAAAGCTGCCCCAAGTTCAATCCGCAACGACGGTCACGTTCGTCTCGCACACGACACCGGGCGGAACGTTGAACACGTGGCGGTTTTTGTGCTAGGGTCAGACGATGACAAAGAAGGTTTTGGTTCCGCTCGCGCCCGGCTTCGAGGAGATCGAGGCGATCACAGTCATTGACATCCTGCGCCGCGCCGGCGTGGAGGTGACGGTGGCAGGCACGCAAGCCGGTGCGATTGAGGCTTCGCGCAAGACCAGACACCTGCCGGACTGCACGCTGGACGATGCGCTGGCGCACACCGACGAGTTCGACATGATCGTCTTGCCCGGCGGCCAGCCTGGCACCAACAATCTCCGCGCTGACCCGCGCATCAAGACGCTCGTCGAACGGTTGCGCGCCCGAAACAAGATCACCGCCGCGATTTGCGCCGCGCCGACGGTGCTGTCAGCCTATGGCGTGTTACGGGGCCGGCGCGCCACCGGTCATCCCGGCTCGCGGGCGCTACTGCTCGCAGGCGAGGTCGTGGACGAGCGCGTCGTTGTGGACGGGTCGGTGGTGACGAGCCAGTCGGCAGGAACGGCGATGGAGTTCGCCTTCAAATTGGTTGAGCTGCTCTGCGGCAAGGAGAAGGTCACCGAGATCAACCAAGGAGTGCAGGCCCGGCTGTGACACTCATCAGTATCGTCGGGATCGCCTTGCTCTGGGCGGTCGTGGTGCTGGCACTGGGCAAACGCCGCCTCCAAGCGCTGGCCGCGCATGTCGCCGCCGCCTGGTCGCGCCTGCAAGCCGCTCTGGAGAAACGTCACGAGCTTGGCCGCCAGATGGTGGCCAACGCCGCCCGGCCCGACGATCCGCCGATTCTCGCGCTGCACGACGCGCTCACGCAGGCGGAGTTTCTCTCCGGCTTCGCGATGAAGGCGCGGACGGAAAACCAGTTGAGCCAAGGATTGCGCGACGCCTTGGCCGTCGGCGGCGAGGACAGGTTTATGGAAGCCGCGATGTCGCTGCCGCGCGTGTTCGAGGCGATGCAGCACGCGGCGGGCGACTACAACGCGCAAGTCCGCAACCTCAACGCGGCGCTGGAGCGGCAAGCCATCGTCGCCCGGGTCTTTCACTACGAGCCGCGTGAAGAGTTTTATCTGGAAGCGATGGAAGGAGAAAAGAGTTGAGCCAGATGCATCAACCGCAACACCACAGCCCGTGGAGGAAATGGGGCGCCGCAATCGCCGCCGCTGCCGTGCTTATCTTCAAGTTCTTCCCGTTCCTGCTGAAAACCGGCGGCACGATGGTGCTGAGCATCGCTGTCTATGCGTTGATGTGGGGTTGGTGGTTTGCGGCCGGTTTCGTGGTATTGCTGTTTGTGCACGAATGTGGCCACCTTGTCGCCGCACGACGGTGCGGATTGAAGGTCGGCATGCCGGTGTTCATCCCCTTCATGGGCGCGGCCATCGCGCTCAAGGAAGCGCCACGCAACGCGTGGATCGAAGCGCAGGTCGGCATCGGCGGGCCGCTCATGGGCACGGCGGGCGCGCTCGCGTGCCTGCTCATCTACGAGTTTGTTCCCAACCCGCTTTTCCTCGGTCTGGCTTGGGCCGGCTTTTGGCTGAATCTGTTCAACCTGATCCCGATCGTGCCGCTGGACGGCGGGCGGGTCGTGACGGCGATCTCGCCATGGCTGTGGGTGGCGGGCCTTGTTCTGATGGTGTTCGTGCTCCTGCAATCCTCGTTCAACCTCTTCATCATCCTGATCGTTGGCCTGTCGCTGCCGCGGGTGGTTGCGCTGTTTCGCCGGCAGAGCGAAACGGAGCGGCGGTTCTTTGAATTGACGCCGAGCCAGCGCGCGCTGATGAGCGTCATCTACTTCGGCCTCGCCGGCGTGCTTGGCTGGTTGATGCACGTCACCCAGACGCAAATCGAACTGTTGCGGGCGGCCAGTTACTGATCTCAGCCAGTCTGGTTGCGGGCCTTCAAGCACTCTTCGCAAGGACAGAGTGCGCGCAAATAATCGAACGAGTAGATGCCGGAGTTGTGGCCGTCCTGCCAGACAGGCTGGATCGCGTAGCTGCCGACGGCCTGAATGCTGACCAGTTGGGAACTTTCGGGTGTGAGTGTCAGCGGCGGTCCTTTGTGAATATGGCCGAGCACGTCAGGCTCGCCCTGGCAGCCGGCGCACGGGCAGTGTCGGCGCAGTTCCTCCAGCTTCAAATAGGTTTCGTGGTCGTCCAGCCACGAAATCGCTAGCTCTTCGCCGATGCGCTGAATATCTTTCGGTGTCATCTCAGTCGGAAACTAACAGAAGCCATGAAATCCACAAGGCCACAACCAGTCGCGTTGACCATCGCCGGCTCTGACAGTTGCGGTGGCGCGGGCGTGCAGGCAGACCTGCGCACGTTCTGGGCGCTCGGCGTTCGAGGCACTAGCGCGATCACCGCCCTCACCTGTCAGAATGCGTGCGAAGTCATCGGCGTTCAGGCGGCGCGAGCGGAGATTGTTGCCCGGCAAATCCGGGCAGTGTGCGAAGAAGCCCGGCCGGCCGCAGTGAAAACAGGGATGCTGGCAAACGGGCCGATTGTCACAGCGGTGGCGCGCGAGCTGGCGCGGCGGCGGTTGAAGAACATTGTTGTGGACCCTGTCATGGTGTCGAGCAGCGGTCATCGGCTGTTGAGTGCTTCGGCGGTGGATATCCTACGCAACGAACTGCTGCCGCTGGCGATGCTCGTCACACCCAACCTCGACGAAGCCCGCGTGCTGCTCGGCGGCGAGCCGATCCGCGGCATCGAGGAAATGCGGGAAGCTGCGAAGTCGCTCTCTGCGCGTTTGGGCATCGCTGTGCTGATCAAGGGCGGTCACTTACCCGAGGGCGAGGCTGCCGTGGACGTGCTGTGCGTGAGCGGGCGGCTCCACGAGTTTCGAGCGCTGCGCGTGGCGGCGATGAAGATTCACGGCAGCGGCTGCATCTACTCGGCGGCGATTGCGGCGTGGCTCGCGCGTGGAACTGATCTCGTCGAAACCGTGCGGCGCGCAAAGAGCTACGTTACCGCACAGTTCCAAAAGCGACGCGGAGGCTGATTCTACGCCGGCAGGAAAACACGGAAGGTGGCGCCTTTGCCGGGGGCGCTGTCCACTTCGATACGGCCGTGGTGAGCGTCAATGATTTTGCGCACGACGGCAAGGCCGAGGCCGGTGCCGGTGGACTTGGTGGTGAGAAACCCCTCGAAGAGCCGCTGTTGCACTTCGTCCGTCATGCCGACGCCTGTATCGCTGATGCTCACGCAGACGCCCGGCTCGCGCGCCTTCGTAGCAATGGTGAGCGTGCCTCCCTGCGGCATCGCTTGCGTGGCGTTTAGGATGAGGTTGAGCGCGGCCTGCTCGATCTGCGTGCGGTCCAGCGACGCGCGCGGCAGGCCGGCCGCCGGCCGCCACTGGAGCGTGATGCCCTGCTGCGTCAGCTTGTGGCGCACTAGCAACAAGACATCGTCGAACAGCGCGTTTACGTCGGTCGGCTTTAGATCCGGCTCGCTGCGCCGCGCAAAGGTCAGCGTCTGATCCATGATGCGGTTCATCTGATCCATCTTCTGGCCGATGATGGCAGCGTCCTTGGCGCGCGGGTCGTCGTCGGAGAACCGCAGGTCGAGCGAATGGAACAGCATCTTGACAACCGTGAGCGGGTTGCGGATTTCGTGCGCGATCTCCGCGGCAAGCAGGCCGAGCGCACTGAGCTGTTCGTTCTGGCGGAGCTGCTCCTCGACATCCACAACCTTTTCGTAAAGCTGCGCCTTGCGCACCGCCACGGAGCCGAGGCCGGCCAGCGCCGTCAACAGCAGGATTTCGTCGTTGGAGAAGCGGTGCGGTTCCCCGGTATAGACGGACAGCACGCCGATCGCCTCGTCGCCGGAGACGAGCGGCACGCTTAACAATGACACCAACCCTTCCTGGCGCGCCAGTTCGGTGTGCCGATACTGGTCGCTCTCTTGGACGTTGGGGATCGTCAGGTGCCGCTTGTGGCGCGCGACAACGCCGACGAGGCAGTCGGCCACTTTGAGGTTCGGCCGCTGCACGTAATCTTCGCCTGCGCCGTCGCTTGCCTTCAACTCCAACTCTTCGCGATCCGGCGTCAGCAGCAGCACGGAGCAGAGGCGCGCCTGCATCAGCCTCCGCGCTTCATGCACAATGTGCCGGAGCACTTCCTCCAACGTGAGCGGCAGCAGGATGTCCTGGCCAATGGTGATGAGCGTCTCAAGTTGCGCGGCGCGCTGGCGGAGTTGGCGGATAAGCCAGGCGTTGTGCAGCACGCGCGCGGCCTGCGCCGCCATCGCCAGCAGCAACTCCTCGTCGGCAGCGCTGAACGCGTCGAGCCGGTCGCTGTCCACATTGAGCACGCCTTGCACCTGGCCCTCAAATTCCAGCGGCACGGCCAGTTCGCTGCGCACGCCCTCGCGCACGGCGACGTAACGCCGCTCCTGGTTCACGTCGCCGACGCGCAACGGCCGGCCGTGCTCGGCAACCCAGCCGGTGATGCCTTCGCCAAGACGCAGTTTGACCTGCATGATCTTCGGGCCAAGCCCGAACGAGTCCTCGATGTCCAGCCGGCCGGTGTCGGGATTGAGGATCACCACCGAGCCGCTGTCGGCTTTGGTAATGCGCACGGCCTCGCGCAGGACGAGGTTGACCACCTGGCGCGGGTCGAGCGAGGTGTTGAGCGCGGTGCTGATGTTGTGAAGCGCCTGCAACCGCTCGAACCGCTCGCGCAAATCTGAATCGTTGGCTTTCATTCCGCATTGCGTTCCCAAAACAGACCCAATCTGGCGGGCCGCACGGAAACGGACATGAGGGTTTGTAGTGGAGCCGGGCTTCAAAGTCCACTGGGGATTGGCAGTCCGGCGCGTCAGTAGCGAAAACTAGCGGCAGTGACGGATTGACAGGGTTCGAGGCTCTCCGTAAAGTTGCGCTCACCGCTTCGTGGCGGCGCGCATGTATCACCTCATTATCGAGAATGGCACCCGCGAAGGCGAGTGCATCCGGCCCAAAGGCGCGGAACTAACTGTCGGCCGTGACACCGGCAATGAGTTGCGCCTCGTGGACGACGGCGTTTCCGGACGCCATTGCATCATGAAGATCACGCGGCGTGGCGTCTTCGTGCGCGATTGCGGCTCCACCAACGGCGTCTATGTGAACGGCAAACCCATCCAGCAAGAAACCCGCTTGCCCAGCGGCTGCCTCGTCGAGGTGGGCGTGGTGGCGATGCGGTTTGAGTTTTTGCACGACGTGAACAGCCAGAAACTGCGCACCACCGCGCTCTTCTGGCTCGCAGCCGCAATGGTGACGTTGACGTTCTCGATCCAACTCGCGGGCATCGGCCTCGCGCTCTGGACGCGGGAACATCGGTTCACGCCGGAAGAAACCGCGGCGATATTGAAACACTTCCCGTTGCCGCCCGACCTGCCCGGCGCGATGCCGCCTGCCGCCGGAACATCCAATCCCGCCGCGCCTGCCGCGCCGGCTTCAACCCTACAGAGGTTCTAATGGCTACCGTCCTTCTCATCGTGGATCACGACCGCGCCGTTGCGGAAGCTCTCGCCGCCCAACTGTCCGCGCCGCCGTTCACCGGCCGATTCCAGGCCAGCGTCGCGACCACGCTCGAAGAAGCGCTCGGCGCCTTTGAGGCGCAACCCGTGGAAGTGCTTGTCAGCGACCTCAACGTCGCCGGCACACAGCTCGCCGAGTTCGCTCGCTCGCGTTTTCCCGACCTCAAGGTCGTCTTCACCGCCGACGCGCCGTCCGCCGACATCGAGAGCCAGGTGCGCGCCGCCAGCGGCCTTGGTCTCGTCGTGAAACCTCTCCGCGCCGAAAACGTCGTCGCGTTGCTCTCGGTCGCGCCTGCGCCCGTAACACCGCCACCACCACCGGAGCCGACGCCTGTGGCCGCGCCTCTGCCGCCGCCACAGGAGTCGCCCGCTCCACCCGTCGCCGCAACACCGTCACCCGCGCCGGTTGTCAGCGCACCGCGCGTGGCTGCCAAGGTTTCCACGCCGCCGCGTCCACCAACGGTGGTCGCCAAAGCAATCCCGCCAGTTCCGGCACAACCGCCCGCTGTGCCGCGCGCCGTTGCAACCGCGCCGAAAGCCACGCCGCCACAACCTAGCCCGACCGTCATGGCCAAAGCGCCAACCGTCGTGCCAGCGCCCAAGGTCGCTTCAGCAACACCGGTTGCGACACCGCCGCGCACCCCCACAGTGGTCGCCAAAGCAATCCCGCCAGTCCCGACACAGC
>JBAYFL010000053.1:0-13225 GCA_041667205.1 Verrucomicrobiia bacterium
CGCCGCAGTGTCGAATGACATCGTCGCAGTTCCGAATGACCTTGCGGCAATGTCGAATGACATCACGGCAGTTACGGGCGACACCGCCGCAGTTCCGAACGACATCGTGACGATTCCGAACGACTTCGCGGCAAGGTCGAGCGGTCTTGGGGCAATGTCGAGTGCCATCACCGCCGTTCCGCGTGCGACCGCACCGGAATCGCGCGTCTTTCTGGTCACCATCCCCGCGAACACGACGGCCACCGTGCTCGTGCCGGCCAAGAACGCCGCCGCGATCACCGAGAGCCCCGAAAGCATTCGGGGCTGGCGAAAGCACCCGGCGTGAAGTTCCTGCGCATGGAGGGCGACCGCGCGGTGTTGGAGGTGGAGGCGGGGAGTCATCGGTTTGCTGGGAGCATTACCCACTGAGCAGGGCCAAGTTTGCCGACGGCTTTCGGCTCGGCCGGATATTGTGGTTGACCAGCTACGTCAATGACGTATAGTCGCGCGTGTGGAATTCGTCGAAACCCCGATCTTTACCGAGGAGATCGAGTCGCTGTTGCCGCCGGAGAGCTTTCGCGGCTTGCAACTGGCGTTGCTGCTCCGTCCCGACACGGGCGATCTCATCCGCGGCAGCGGCGGACTGCGCAAGCTTCGCTGGGAACTGCCAGGCAAAGGCAAGCGAGGCGGACTGCGAGTCATCTACTACTGGGACGGGCGCGACTTTATTTTCCTGCTCTTGCCATACCGCAAGAACCGGCAGGAGGATTTGACGCCGCGCCAAGTCCAGCAGCTTCGGGCGGTCGTGAAGGAATGGATACATGAAAAAAAGTGATTTTGAAAAGTTGCTGGCCAGTGTTAAGCAAGCGGGCCAGATCAAGCGGGGTCTGCTCAAACCGGGCCGCGTGTCGCGGATCGAAGTTCCGGATATCAAAGCCATCCGCGAGCGCCTGAGTGTTTCACAGGTCCAGTTTGCGCACATGATCGGCGTCCATGTCACGACGCTGCAGAACTGGGAGCAAGGCCGCCGCCAGCCGCACGGTCCGGCCAAGGCGCTGCTGAAAGTCGCCTCGGAGAAACCCGAAGCGGTCCTGGAAGCTCTTCACGCCGCCGCATGAGTTGACCAAGACGAAAGCGCCCGGCGTGAAGCTCCTGCGGATGGAAGGCGACCGCGCGGTGCTGGAGGTGGAGGCGGGGAGCTATCGGTTTGGAACAGCGGCGAGATAGTGGCTGCATTCAAAGTTGAGAGCGATTCACACGGGGATATCTTGTCTTGTGCGGTAGCAACGGCCGGCTACACTGCCGAGCGATGAACGCAACGACGGCAATAATTCAGCTTATGCGAATCACCCTTCCATACATTGCGCTGCTCGCCTCCACCGTCACCAGCTTCGGGGCGGGCGAGCCTGTCAATTCACCGGACGCTCTTGCGAAGCCTCAAGTTGTGCAGGAGGCGAAAGGCTACAACTCGTGGCCGATGATTCAGGCGATCGGAAAAAAGCTGGTCTGCGTGTATAGCCGGGGCACGGCGCACACGATCGGCGAAGACGCCCGCGCTGTTTACGCGCGCACTTCCACGGACGGCGGGAAAACGTGGACAGCGGAAACGGTGGTCGCCAACACGCCGGGCTACGGCGACGTCGCCGTCGGGAAGGGGCTGGATTCCACAGGGGCGATGCTCCTCTGGGTGCGCCGAGTCGGACGGGAGTGGCACCACGATCTCTATCGCACCAAGAATGGGGTGAAGTTCACTCTCGTAGCGACGCCGAAGCTCGCCGTGTCGCCCGTGCAGATTACCGATGTCTTCGCGGTCCCCACGGTCGGGCTCATGGCGCTGTGGTTCGCCGGGGGCTACGGTGATGGCGCAGATCACTCCTGGGGCAAGCTGACCAGCAGTGACAATGGCGCCACCTGGGTCCAGACCCCCATCGAGTCCGGGCTGACCAAGGCGCAGTGGCCGACTGAGCCTGCCGCGGTTCACCTCGGCGATGGCAGGATTCTCGCCATCGGACGGACCGAGGTGGGGGGCGCTCAATTCCAGATGATCTCGACTGACTACGGCAAGACGTGGACGCGCACACAAACCAACATCGGCGATGTCGCCGCCTCCACACCGAGCCTGATCCTCGACGCCAAAACCGGTTTGCTGAGCAACTATTACTATCATCGCGGCGCCGGTGTGCTTCGGCGTCGAGTCGTTGATCCGGAGCGTGTGTTCCGCCATCCGCTCAACTGGCCGGTTTCCCAGCCGGTCGCCGAGGGCAGCAAGATCACTTTCGATGCGGGCAACGCGAACGCCACCGCAATCGGCGCCACCCACTACGTCTCATTCTACTCCGGCAAGGCTCCTGACACCGGCGTCCTGGTATCGGTGCTCCCGGCACCGGCTAAATCCCCGCCTTGATCGCCAACGGCCACGCCAACGAACAGAGCGGAGCCACGCGATCATCTTCTCTTTGCAGTTCGGATCCACCTTCCCCCAGCCGCCCATGCCGTGGGGCACAATTTGTGCTTGTGCCGGCGGTTCAAATTCGCGAAGTAAAAGCCGATGATTTGTGTTTGCCATTTGTTCGTGTCGCCCGGCCACAATTATTTCGGCCACCACGGCCAGCCGCCAAGCGAGCACGGCGTCATTGAAGTGCAGCAGATCGAATGCGTTGCGGGCCGGGGCGTTCGCGGTGACCGGTTCTTTGACCACAAAGAGAACTACAAAGGCCAGATCACGTTCTTCGGGATGGAAGTATTCGACCAACTGCGCCGCGACCTGAACCAGCCCAACGCGCAACCCTCTGCCACCCGCCGCAACGTTTTCACGCACGGCGTGGACCTGAACACACTCATCGGCGTCGAGTTCGAGATTCAGGGCGTTCGTTTTGCCGGTGTCGAGGAGTGCCGACCGTGTTACTGGATGGATCGCGCGCTCGGTCCTGGAGCCGAACAGCGCATGAAAGGTTCCGGCGGGCTGCGCGCGCGGATCCTAACCGATGGCGTGTTGCGGCGGGATGGCCCACCCGACGCCACCTGACCGATGAGAATTCTTTTCTTTGGCCATCTTCGCGACGTGACCCGCTGCGCCAGGATGGAAGTTCATTTCGACGAGTCCGCCGATGCCGACGCCGTGTGGCGCAAGTTGATCGAATCGCATCCGGCCCTCGCGCGCTTTCACGGCTGCGTCCGGCTGGCTCGCAACTGCGAATACGCCGGCGCCGACGCGCGCTTTGCCGACGCGGATGAAGTCGCGCTCATTCCACCCGTCTCCGGCGGCTGATCATGCAGATCGAAATCGAAATGATCACGCAGCCGATTCAGCCGCGACGCGAACTTCCAGCCGCGCTCGCCGGGCTTGCAGGCGCGGTTGCGGAGTTCACTGGCATCGTTCGAGCCGAGGAAAACGGCCGCCCCGTCGCCGCGCTCGAATACGAAGCCTACGCGCCGATGGCCGAGCGCGAGATGCGTCGGATCATCGAAGCCGTCGGCCGCGAACATCCGTGTTTGGCGGTGCGCGTGATCCATCGCGTCGGCGTGATCCCGGTGGGCGAAGCGGCGATTTATGTTGCCGCCTTCGCTCCGCATCGCGCCGAAGCGTTCGCGATGTTGACGAAGTTCATGGACCGGCTCAAACAAGACGTGCCGATCTGGAAAGTTCGTGCTATCGAGCAACCATGAACGCCATGCCGACAACCCAATCGCCCGCGGCCAGCGCTGACGAAGTGCTCGCGCTGCTGCGCGAGATTTGCCTGCCACTGGAAACCGAGTCGGTATCGCTTCGTGACGCGTGTGGCCGCGTGTTGCGCGAGCCGGTTCGCGCGCCGGAGGACCAACCGGCGTTCGATCGTTCCTCGGTGGATGGTTATGCCGTGCGACTCGACGATGACGCCGAGGCGTTTCACATCGCGGATGAGATTCGCGCTGGCGAATGGAAGCTGAGGCAGCTCCAACGCGGCGAAGCTGTTCGCATCGCCACCGGTGGAGCGTTGCCGTGCGACGGGTTGCGGGTGGTGATGAAGGAAAACGTGACCATCAGCGACGGCAACGTGTGCGTGCTGCGTCGCGAGCCGGAGCGCAACATTCGCTTCCGCGGCGAAGACGCTCACACCGGCCAGACGCTGGTGGATGTTGGCACATTGCTTCAGCCCGGCGCACTCGGTTTGCTGGCGAGCGTCGGCCACACGCAGCCCATCGTCACGCGGCTGCCGCGCCTCGTGCATCTGGCTACCGGCAGCGAAATCGTGGCGCCGGAGTCTCAACCGCAACATGGCCAGATTCGCGACTCGAACTCCACGCTGGTTCGCGCGTTTCTCAACCAACGTGGTATTGAGCCGCGCCAGTTTCGCGTGCCGGAGGACGTGGCAACGGCACACTCCACTCTCGAAGCCGTGGCCGCCGACACGGACCTGCTGCTCGTCTCGGGTGGCGCGAGTGTCGGCGAACATGACTTCACGCGGCAGTTATTCGAGCGGCGCGGCTACGAAATTCTCGTCAGCAAGACAACGGCGCGTCCCGGAAAACCGCTGATCGTCGCTCAGCGCGGCAACGCTCTCGCGTTCGGTCTTCCCGGTAACCCGCTGGCGCATTTCGTTTGCCTCAATCTTTACGTCCGCGCCGCGCTCGATGCTTTCGCGGGCCTGCCGAATGAATCGCCGTTTCAACGTGGCACGCTCGCCGCCGGGTTTGACGCCGGCGGAAACCGCCGCGAAACTTTCTGGCCCGCCCGCTGCCGCGCGAACACACTCACACCGTTGCGCTGGAGCAGTTCAGGCGATTTGACGTCGCTGTCCACCGCCAACGCGCTGATCCGGGTCAGCAGCGGAACGAGACAACTCGGCGCCGGTAGCGCCGTCGAATTTGTTCTCACGGGAACTGTCTTATGACTCAAAAACGCAAAACGTTTTCACATCTTGATGCGGGCGGCGAGGTGCGCATGGTCAACGTCGGTGAGAAAATCGTCCAGTGCCGCGCCGCCACCGCCGGCGCGCGCCTTGTTTGCCAGCCGTCCACCATCCGTGTGTTGCGCGCGCACGCGTTGCCAAAAGGCGACGTGCTCGCGGTGGCGAAGATTGCCGCCATCCAAGCCGCCAAGCGTGCGAGCGAACTCATCCCGCTTTGTCATCCGCTGTCGCTCGACTGGATCGAAATCGAATTCACGCTGCGCCGCGACGGTGTGGGCGTCACCTGCACCGTGCAGACACACGCGAAGACCGGCGTCGAGATGGAGGCGCTGACTGGCGCGAGCGTAGCGGCATTGACGCTTTATGACATGTGCAAGGCCGTGGACAAAACCATGCGCATCGAGAACATCCGCGTGCTAAAGAAGATCAAGGAATGAAAATCGGCCGAATCACTGTCAGCGACCGCGCCTCCGGCGGAATCTACCCAGACCGCAGCGGGCCGGAAATCGAACGCGTTTTGCGAGACGTCTTTGGTGGTGACACGCAGTTTGTTTCGGCGATTGTCCCGGACGAAGTGGAACAGATTTCCCGAAAGCTGTGCGAGTTCGCAGACGTAGAACAATGCGACTTAATCGTGACCACCGGTGGCACCGGCATCGGCGTGCGGGACGTGACGCCGGAGGCAACGCAGGCTGTGTTGGAAAAAGAACTGCCAGGTTTCGGGGAGATCGCGCGGGTGCAGTCGTTCACGCAGGTGCCGACTTCAATTCTCTCTCGCGCCACGGCCGGCACGCGCGGCGCTTCGCTCATCGTGAACCTGCCGGGAAAGCCGAAGGCGGTGACCGAGTGTCTCGCGGTGCTCGCGCCGGCAATTCGAGAGGGCGTGGCGCACCTGCGCAGCGAGGATCCGCATCACGGTTGAAGTGAAATATCATGGACCCGTTTGGACGAACCGTCGATTACCTCCGCATTTCGGTCACCGACCGTTGTAACGAGCGATGTCTCTATTGCAGGCCGGAAGGTTACAAAGGCTGCCAGCACAAGCCCGACCACCTCACTGCCGACGAGATTGTGCGCGTGGTGCGCGTGGCAGCGGGACTGGGTTTTCGAAAGTTCCGGCTCACGGGCGGCGAACCGCTCGTGCGCCGGGACGTGCCGGAGATTGTTCGCGAGATCACAAAAGTGCCCGGCGTGGAGTGCGTCGGTCTCTCGACCAATGGCACGCGACTCGCCTCGCTGGCCCAACCGCTGCGCAATGCGGGACTACGCACAGTGAACGTAAGCCTCGACGCGATTGATCCGCAGCTTTACCGGCGAATCACGGGTGGCGACCTTGCTCCGGTGCTGGCGGGCATTCGTGCGGCAGTGGCGGCGGGGTTTGAGCGGGTGAAACTCAACTGCGTCCTGATGCGCGGCGTGAACGAGCGGGAAATCTGGCCGCTGGTGTTGTTCGCCGCCGAACATGGCCTGCCGCTGCGGCTGATCGAACTGATGCCGATGACGACGACGGAAGTGCTGACGGAGAAGAATTTCATGCCGGTCGGCGAAGCGATGGAGATGTTGCGCCAGCGCGACGAACTTGAACCGCAGCCCGATCAGCGGCTCGGCTGGGGGCCGGCGAAATACTATTTGTTCAAGCACAGCCGCGCGCTGGTCGGGTTCATCGGCGCGATGACGGACTTACACTGTTGCGAGGTGTGCAACAAGATGCGCTTGACTGCCGACGGCAAAATCCGCCCGTGCCTTGGCGATCACGGCGAACTCGATTTGCGCGAGGCTTTGCGGCACGCGCACTCGTCGGACGATGCCCTGCGCGAAGTGTTGTTGGCCGCGATGGCGCGCAAGCCGCAGGAGCATTTGTTCCGTGGCCAATTCACACCATGCCGGCCGATGATAGCCATCGGCGGCTGAGAGGAAAGATTGCGCGTCGTTGACACGACGGCATTTTTTCGGAATTGGCGCGGCGGGCGTCGCGGGACTCGCCGCGGCATCGCGGTCGGCAGTCCCAGCGGAACTGCCGGCGGAGTTGGCCGACGCCGTCGCGAAACTCGAATACCTCACGCCCGTGGACAAGTTCCGTTTCATCGGCCGCGGCACGCCACCGCCGAGAGCGCCGACGCGCTGGCGGGCAGGGGATTTTGTGCTTGTCTCGGGCGGTTGGACGGCGAGAATGCCGCGCAAACCACCGATGAGCACAACCACGATCACCACGGTGTCAGTGCGAGAGGCGGAGCGTGGATTTTGCCTCGGTGGATCCCGTGAAACCAGCGCCGCGCCGTGAGGCGGGCAGAATCAAAACTCCCATCCCTTATCCCTCAGGAGGCCCCGATGAACAACTTCGATCAGCTTCGCGACCACTGCCACCTCACGCGCCGCTACTTCCTGCAGCTCGGCTCCTTCGCCGCCGCAGCCTGGAACGCGTCCCCGCTGGCCGCGGAGGGCGCCGCCCCCGACCCGCTCCTGAGAGACGCCATCGCCAAGCTCGAATACCTGCACCCGCTTGAGCGCCTGCAGATCGCCGACAAAGGCCGCACGGGCGTCCTCAAGTTCTCGCCCGAAAAACTCCGCGAGGTCGGTCTCGTTCCAGAAACCTGGTCGCTCGAAATCGTCGCCGACACGGAGAGCACAAGCGTCATCGAGCAGCCTTTCACCCGGGCACAAGGAAACGCCCTGGACTGGAAGTGCCTTATGAAACTGGCCGAGCGCCACGCCGTCCGCTTCCTCCACCCTTGCATCTGCGCCTTTGGCGATGATCCATTCCACAACAGTCTCTGGGAAGGCGTCCCTTTGCGCGAAATCCTCTGGATGGCCAAGCCCAAAGCCAATATCCGCCGCGTCGTTTATCAAAGCTATCACCCCGAAGGCCTGCCTCCGTTCCAAGCCTCGCTGCCCCTGGCCCAAGTCCTCGAGACCCCGCCGGGCCAAGTCCCCCCTGTCCTGGCCTACAAGATGAACGGCGAACTCATCCCGGCCGCTCACGGCGGGCCGACCCGCGTTGTCGTCCCTGGCATGTATGGCGACAAGGCCATCAAGTGGATCCAACGCATCGTCCTCACCAACGACTTCAAGGCCAACGATTCCGACGCCGCCGTCCACAACGCCGACACCGAAAGCCCCATGAAGACCAAGGCCCGCTTCGTCAACGCCCCCAAGGAGTTGAAGGCCGGATCGCCCGCCGCCCTCACCGGCTACGCCCTGGTCGGCATCTCTGGCCTGGCCAAGGTCCAATACTGCGTCCACTCGAACAACGATCCCCGGCCCTCCGACGACCCCTACTGGACCAAGGCCGACTGGCACGACGCCGCCATCCTGCCCGCGCCCACGAACTGGGGCCGCGGGATCGCCGGCGGAAAGCTCCCGCCCAACACCAGCCACATGGACCCGGTCAAGGGCACGCCCCTGGAGTGGCCCATCCGCTTCACGCTCACCCACTGGGCGGCCTTGCTCCCCGGCCTCCCGGCGGGCAAATACGACCTCTGCTGCCGCACCATAGACCACAACGGCATCGCCCAACCCATGCCCCGCCCGTTCCCCCGCTCCGGAAACAACGGCATCCATCGTATCACGCTGACGGTGAAGGTGTGAGCCTGCGATAGAACTCCATGGCCTCCATCCCCGGCGGCATGGCGATCGGCTGCTACTACTGGCGAAGGCGTCGGGCGTGAAGTTCCTGCGGATGGAAGGCGACCGCGCGGTGCTGGAAGTGGAGGCGGGGAGCTACAAGATTAGAACAACGGCGAAATAGCGACATGGAGAGCCAAGGCCGCTGGAGTTGCGCTACGAAGCCGACCCCGACTACGGGCCCGCGCCGGAAGAACCCTGACGACTGGCTCTCGACACTCGACACTCGGCCCTCGTCACTTTCCCGATCGAATCGCGCGGGGGATGTTTGCGCTTGTGTCAGGCGGCCGGGCTGCGACAATGCCGCCGAAGCCACCGATGAACATGATGACGGCAACGACGCAGCCCGCAAAATCAGCGCCCCCCTTACAGGCAGCAAGAATCAAAATTCCTATCCCTCTATCCCTCCCTTTGATCGTAGTCGCGTGCATGGCCTTCGGAACGATTGGCCCGGCGGCCGAGCCCTATCACAAGACCTCGAAGTCCGTTGACTACAAGTGTATCTTCAACCACGAGTTGTTGATTCTGATTCACAAAAAAGACAACAACGCACAACACATCCAGTCGTTTATCAACAAGCTCAAGGATACGGACGTGGATGCGGTGATGTGCTGCCCGCTGGCGTGGCGCACGAATCTATTTCCTTCGGAAGTCGACCCGACTTGGAAGCGATACCGGTCCGATCAACCGCTGAGTAAGAAGTTCCCCTCGTGGGATTACGCCATGCAATACCTTCATTCGGGCGGCGATCCGGTGAAAGACACGCTCGATGCTTGCCGAAGGTGCGGGAAGGATTTCTTCGTTTCCTACCGTATGAACGACCACCATCACCTCGACGATATCAACTGGCCCACCCACAACGACGTCTGGCGTAATCATCCCGAATATTGGTTGGGCAGTTCGGATGGTGCGCCGGATTACTTTTCGGACAAGAAACGTTACTTCAACTACATGCTTCCGCCGGTGCGGGAATACTATTTCTCGATCCTTCAAGAACTGTGCACCAACTACGATGTCGACGGAGTCGAACTCGATTTCGAACGTTCGCCGCGGTATTTTCACGATGCCGACGTTGCACAAGGCACCCCTGTAATGACTGCGTTTGTGAAGCGGGTCAGGGAGATGATGGACCGTATCGGACAGCAGCGAGGCAAGTCGTTGAAGCTGTGCGTGCGGGTGCCCCGGACGGTCGCCAATTGCCAGAAGATCGGGCTCGACGTGCCTGGTTGGGACGCGGCGGGATTGGTCGGCATGATCAACGTGTCTTCGTTCTTCATTCATACCATGGAGTTGGGCATTGAAGATTTCAAGGCCAACACGAAGCGGGCGAAAATCTACGGCGAAATGAACTTCATAACGGGCTATCATGGCGATGCCGCCTGCCGCTTCACAACGATTCCAGCCTACCGCGCTTCGGCGCTGAATCTCTGGACCCGAGGCGTGGATGGGTTGTGTTTGTTCAACTACGACTACGTCCCGGACAAGCTGCGACTTCCCATGACCGAGGGACTGAAGCGGATTACGGATGTCGAGTATCTCAAGACCATGCCTAAAGATTACGTTATCACTCCCAGTTTTGGCACCTTTCCAGCAAAGAACGAAAAGACGGTTCATCTGATTATTCCCGATGATACGAAAAAGGTCGCGTTTCAACGGGCCGTGCTGCGAATCGAGACGAAGGAGAGTTGCGCGAATGTGCGGATCGCCGTTCGGCTAAATGGGACACTCCTCAAACCCTGTAAGCACGAGGACACGGAGCTGTTCCCGCCGTTGGCGCAGAACATCTGCTATCCGACTCACGAGAAGCTCAAGTTCTATACGGTTCCGCTCGACGCGCTGATCCCGGGCCGTAACAAAGTAGATATCCGAAATCTCGACGCGAAGAAGGAGTCGTGTGCGTTCCATTCCTTGGAGATCGCGCTTTACCGATAAGTAAATCGGCTAAATCGGGGTCACATCTTTGGATTCAATATTTGGCTCAACGTCACCATCCCCGCGAACACCACCGCCGCCGTCCTCGTGCCCGCCAAGAGCGCCGACGCGATCACCGAGAGCGGCAAGCCGCTGCCGAAAGCGCCCGGCGTGAAGTTCCTGCGGATGGACGGCGACTGCGCGGTGTTGGAGGTGGAGGCGGGGAGCTACGGGTTTGAAACGAAGGCAAAATAGCGGCTGCATTCAAAGTTGACAGCGATTCGCTTTCGCGTCCTTGGAATCACGGGGAGTTTGTGCTTGCGTCGGTTTAGGCGCGGACAATAATGCCGCGCAAACCACCGATGAGCACAACCACCGCCACCACAGAGCCGGCGCAACACGCTGGGCGGGGATTTTGCCTCGGTGGACCCCGTCGGCCTGCTCACCGCCCGGACGGACTACGCCCGCAGGACGGTGAGCAGGCCGCAAACCAGCGCCGCCACTTCGGACGGCAAGAATCAAAATTCCTATCCCTAACACCCGAGGTCCCATCATGACTCGTTCGCTGGTTTTCTCGCTCGCAACGTTTGTCGGTGTCGCCCTGTTTGGGGCGGCGCTTTCTGCGGAAGACGAGGTCGCCTCGGCCCGCACGCAGGCCAAGCTGGATACCGCGACCGTCGAAATTAAAAAGCTCGACGGTTCCGTTTTGAAGAAAACCGTCAAGCTGGAGAAGACGGATTTCGGCGCGATGAGGTTTTACATGCCGATTCGCGAAATCAGTCGCGACTTCGACACCATTGATGTCGTTGCCGATTGGGGGCGCGCCAAAAAGGGAGAAGCCGGATTTTTCGTGCTGCCCGACGGCTCTTACGGCACTTTCAGATGCGGCAAGGGCGGATACGAGGTTCCCTGGCGGCCCATGCCGATTTACGGAATGAAAAATCCGCGCGGCTGCTTTGTGGCGATAGTCAAGGGGCTCTCGCTTGAGCAGAGGGCGTTTGTGCGGGTCAAGAACGGCGAATACGAGACGGGGGCGCTTTTCAAGATAAAGGATATATGTTTCGACGCCTACGAGGACATCGTCATCGATTTCTATCCGCTCGCGGGAAAAGACCAAAGCTACGCGGGCATGGCGAAGGTTTATAGGAAGTATCAGCTCGACAGGGGAGAGGTCGTTCCGCTTCGCGAGCGCGTCAAAAACAATCCGCAGCTGGCCTACACCGCCGACACGATGTTCGTGCGCGTCAAGCACGGCGTCAAAGAAACCGGGAACCCGAAAGAGGCCCAGGCGAAGTGGGCAACCCAGGCTCCCGAACACGAGGCGCCGCTGAAAGTGGCCATAACTTTCGACAGGTTCATGGAAATCATGAAGACCTGCAAGAAGCTCGGCATGAATAAGCTCGAGGTGTGTTCAGTGGGCTGGAACATCCGCGGGCACGACGGCAGATTCCCGCAGCTCTTTCCCGTCGAACCCGCGTTCGGAGGCGAGGCGAAATTCAAAGCGTCGATAGATTTGGCGCACCAACTCGGCTATCAAATCGTCTGCCACATAAATCAGTCGGCGGCTTTCACGGTGTCCGACAGGTGGAACGAGGCCCATATCGCGAAGCGCGCCGACGACTCGCTCGCCGCCGACTACATGCAGGCGGGAGGCATGGCCTACAACCCGTGCTTCAAGTGCGTTCACGACCTCTGGATGCCCGAGGATTTCAAGCGGCTCTCGACCCTCGGCATAAAGGGCACTTTTCATATAGACGTGACGTCCTGCGTTCCGCCATACGTCTGCTGCGACCCTCGCCACCCCCTCAACAGAAAGCAGACCGCCGAATACCAGAACAAATGCAACACCGAGGCCAAGCGCGTTTTCGGAGGCGTCGGGTCGGAGGGGCCCGTCGACCATGTCGCGAAGAATCTCGATTACGCTTTGTATGTTTGGGGTTGGCCCTCGTGGCTCGGCACAAAAAACGATTTGACCGACAGGCTCGTTCCGATTTGGCAGCTTGTTTATCACGGAATAATTTTAAGCAATCCCTATTACGGAACGATAGATTACACCATACCGCGAGCCGTAAATCTAAAAGTCAATGGCTTCCCGTGGTTCACTTTAAACGACGCCGACAGGCGGCTGAAAGTTTACGAATTCGGCGGGCGTCCGACATTCTATTTCATAAATTACGCCGACGCTCAGCTGCCCCTAATCAAAAAGGCTTACGACGAATACCAGCCCGTAAAGTATCTTCAATACGAGTTTATGGACGACCACTGCGAGCTTGCCAAAGACGTCTACATCACGGTTTACTCCGACGGCAGCGAGATAGTCAGCAATTACTCCGAAAGCGATTTTTCCTACAAGGGCGAGACTATGAAGCCGAAAGACTTCAAGCTCTTCAAGCCCTCCGCAAAAGCCGTAAAAAATTAGGAGCGCGCGCTTGCGGCGTTGGGCGCGTCGCTTTTGGCGTCGGGGTAACCTTCCTGCCAGTCGGTGCTGATGCCGGCGGCGACGCAGAAGTAACTCGCGGCGAAGTGTCTTGTCGAGAACATCGAGGCGCGCGACTGCCATTTCTCCACCGGCTTCATCGGCACGAAGGACCTGATGCCGGCGCTGGCGAAGATCGGCCGCAACGACGTCGCCTACCGGCTCATTCACAACGACACGTTCCCGTCGTGGCGGCTCTCTCCATCAAACACGTCGCCACCAGCACCTGGGAGCGTTGGAACGGCTGGTCGCCCGAAACCGGATTCGCGCGGTTGGGGGCAAACGAGAACTGGTCATTTTTCGCCAGACGACGGTAGGAACCGCGTAAGTCCCGGTGTTTCGGGCTGTA
>JBAYFL010000054.1:0-9938 GCA_041667205.1 Verrucomicrobiia bacterium
CGCTATTGCCCATTCAGATGGACTCATGAACCAGAACAACCCACTCGTCGTTCGGCCGTTCTGCCGAACTCTTGCCGTCTCTGAGTCGGTCGAAGCGATTGCGCCCCTTTCTTCAGTGTCGTGCCGATAGGTGGAAGCGTTAACGTTCATGGTGATAACTGTGCCGCGCAAGCGGGGATCACCCATCCGTCATCTCGCACCTAGTATCGGCTGGAGTCTGAAGCTCTTCTGATTCGTTGTCACGTATTCTCTCCAGAACCTGTTGTAGCCGCTCGGCGTTGCTGTAGCAGCAGCGCAGGCATCGTTCGTATCCAGCACGAGCTATTCGGAGTCGTTCATCTCCATGCCCCAGATAATACCTGACCTTGTTGAGTAATTCATCATTACTCGAAAAGAACTCCGCCTCCTTCCCTTCATCAAACAGCCTAATGTGTTCGTCAGTGCGTTCAGCCAGCATGAAAGCTCCGCAGGCGGGAATCTCCATGGTGCGTGTGGTTTGCCGATCTCGATTGGCTTTGCGGAGAAAACACAGGTTAATATCAAATGCGCAGATAGCTTTGGCGTAATCACCCCCCCACAGAGGACGGTTTTCCAACTGCACTGATGACGGAACATCGCGCATGCGTTCCCACGTATAACCCCACACCCGGACTGGCACATCTGCACGGCCGAGCCGCCGAAGCGATTCCGCCCGATCAGGCTCCCACTGTCCAATAAACCCAACCGAACCACCCAGGCGATGCTTCTCTTCGGCACCCACAACCATTGGCCGATGTGTGTGAGGATCGTAACCGTTATCCGTGAACAAAACCTCCGGGCACCCCATCTTCTTCAATTCCTCCACGTTGTAGCTCTTGGTTGTAACGTAGTAGTGATAGAGTCTCAACCCTCGCAAGAAACTCTTCGACTGGTTTCCCGGATTCATCATGTCGTCGGGAGAGAACCCCACGATTTGGCACGCCGGCTGGATTCTACGAACCTCGACAATCGTCTCTGGCCGGATGGTCAAACCTTTGTCTATCCACACGATATCAACCGACGATTTCCGAATGACGGAAAGGATTTCCGCATTGGCACAAGTCAAGTCTCTCGGGTCAAGGAGCTTGTGGCTGATGCGTTTCAGAAGTGATGGGCGAACGGTTTCGGATGCTTCTGCCTTGACAGTCGTTATGACGCGAATCTCATGGCCCAAGTCACGCAGCGCATGGAACCTCTGCGTTGTTGTGCTACCCTCAACAACAGGCCCAACAGCCAGAATACGCAATGGGCGCTGAGTCGAATCAATCATGTCCGTGAAACGCCTTTCCCCAGCCATTCCAAAGACACGGCACGGCTCGCCGCCGCCTGTGTAATCAGTTGCGACATAACGCCAATATACTCGCGCAGGTCGAGTGCTCCCAATAACCGTTCAGCACTCGCCAGAAAACATCTTCGCACCTCATCGTAGTTGTCCGCAACGACCAGCAGTTGTCGCAGAAAATCTTCCACCTGTTTCGCCTCAAAGCGCACGCCAATATCGAAGCGTCGCGACAACTCACCCAGTCCTCCGGAATCCGCCAGCAATACAGGCACCTGTGCTTCCGCCGCTTCACAAAGAATCCGACCAAAAGGCTCTGCCACACTGGGTATAGCCAAAAGGTCGAGCGCCGCCAATTCTGCTCCTATGTCTTCACGAAAACCTCGGAACTCGATCAGGTCGCGCACGCCGTGCTGAGCCACCAGCCCGTCAATCAATCGTTGCTCCTCCGGTTCCGTTGCGTTGCCGATGAAACGAAAGCGAAACCGGTTCACTCCCAACCGTCTCAAGCGTCCCGCAGCTTCCACCACCAGATCATGCCCCTTGCCACGGCAGACGCGTCCCAACAAACCAACCACAATCGGTTCTGACGGTGTCCGGGTTCTGTGCCTTGGACGTTGCAATCCTTTGAACTTGTAGCCTTGGTAGATTGTGGAAAGTCGCCCCACCGGCACCCGTGTTAACTGTGCAATGAAATTCGAATTGCAGACAAAGGTTGAGACCTGCGCATGAATGCTCGGCAAAGAGCTTATCCAATGCGCATCTTCCGCCGTTTGCACTTGGCACAGCATCGGAAGCTTTAGCCACCGCGCAATACCAGACACTGGACGGAGAATGCCGCCTTGGTTGATGTAAACCAAATCTGGTTTCGCGCACCGCCAATGCCAAGCCAATCGCAAATAGTTCCATGCTTTCGACACCTTGGAACGATGCAGCATATCTGGCGGCAACAAACACAAGTTCGCCACGCCAAGCTTGCTCAACTTGGCTGCAAAAGGCGTGCCATACGGCAGAATTACCTCCGACCGAAACACGGCCGAATTAAGGCCTTCAAGAATGTCCAGCAGCGCCAATTCGGAGCCATACAGATTGCCTGATGGCTCGACAACACTCACCTGAAGTTTGTCCCTGAACTCTCGTTGTTCCTTGCCGATGTTCACGCAGAACCAGATGCGGCAGCGGCCTTTTTAAGTTTAATCGCCGCGGACCATCGCTGGGCCGGATTCTCTACAAAGCGATACATCAACCAAGCCGCCATAATTGACGCTATCAAGCCAACAACAAGAACCAAGATTTTCGTAATCGGATCTTGAGCAAATCGATTGCCGACATTGACGACTCGGGTGCCGATGGGAAGATGCACGAGGTAGAGGGAATACGAAATACTACCTAAGAACAGAAGGGCCCGGTTATTGATATTGACGAAACAAATGCTGCAAACAGTAGCAAGACCAACCGCGGCAACAAGAGAACCCAAGGTATAAAAGGTTCCCATCACCAGCAGGAAAAGGCTCAGCCAGAATCCCCACCCCGTCACAAGTCCAATGTGACGATGGTAAGCCAGCATACCTAACATAAAGAGGAACAAGTAATGAAACAGGTATGCCTCATTGGATATGCTTATGGCCATCGCACCAAGCGCGATGAAAAGGCAGGTCCGCAATACTGGGCTGCGATGTGAAATCAATGGAAAGAGCAACCCCACTGAAAGATAATACTGAAACTCGATGGCTAAAGTCCAAAACACATACTCAAGCCATGGCCTTCCGAAGAAAGTGTTTAGATAGCCAAGATGCAGAAGCACCTGCTCCCAGGACACTGCGTAAGGCACCCCTTTGTAACCAGGAGCCAAGGCGGCCAGATAACCCAGCGTGACACTCAACAGGATGGTCACTAAATAGGGTGGATCCAATCTAATCACCCGTTTTAGCACGAACCTTCCATAGTAGTTCAAGCTGTAGCCAGCCCTGTGCAAAGCGTAAGGAATAATAAACCCGGAAATAACAAAAAACACCTCCACGCCCAACCAGCCATAGGAACCACATGATTTTAGCAGACCCTCCGAAAGAAAATCTTTCGGAAGATGGGTGAGATGGAAGAAGCAAACCGCAAATGCGGCAATGCCCCGTAGCGAGTCTATTGTTTGAACCCGGTTACTATCACCACTCATAGCGTCCCACTCGAAGTTTCCCCCATAGCACCCTTCTTGCTCATTGATTAGAACCAACCCTGAATAATCTGCAATACCGGCTTAAACTGTTCATCATAATTGAAGCGATTAAGGTGCAACTGCCTCCCGCATTTACCCATTTGCCGGCGCAACTCATCATCACGGATCATGCGATTAACAACCTCGACGGCCGCTGCATCAGAATCGTGTGGAATACAGAAGCCACATCCGTTTCCTTCGATCAACTCCGAAAGCAGCGGCCCTTGATCCGTAATCAGCGGAACCCCAAGGGCCATGCACTCGAATCGCTTGTTCGAGGCCAAGGCCGAGTATTTCCACGCGTTGCTTACCGGCTCCAATACGGTCCAGCCCGCATCCGCGCCGCAATCATGGCATAGTGATCATGAACCGTCTGGAAACCGGGATCAAAAAAGACGACGCGGTCTCTCACGCCGGCGTGTTGTATCAAGTTCGCCAAGACGCGCGGCATAGTCAGCGTTAATAAAGTTGCGGTCGAGAAATTGTTTCAATCCAACTGGCCACTTCAGCGAACTGGGTCTGGTAATTATAGAACTGTAGGTGGCAAGCACGCGCGTTTCTGGACAGAAGATTCCTTCGCGCATCATCTTCAAGCAGTTGCGTTACCGCTTGGCCAATCTCTTGAGGCGAAGACGGATCAACGCACAGCCCACACTGGTTCTTTTCGATGATCTCTTTCACGCCCACGCCGTTGTTGGTCACTTGAGGTAATCCCAACGCCATGTATTCAAATCGCTTGTTTACGGCCCCAGCGGAATACAAGAGATTCCGCGTGTTGGGTTGGATAAGCGATAACCCAACGTCGCTTCCCGCTGCCAGTGCAAGCGATTCAGTATGAGGTCTTGGGCCGAGAAACAAGATACGGTGTGCCGCTCCGGCTTCCGTGGCGCTGCACAGGATACGTTCTCTAACCTCCTCCGAATACGCGCCGACCAATACGAATATCGCATCCAACGGCCAATGCCTCATTGACCGTGCAGCCCCGAAGAGTCCCTGATTTACGCCGACGCTGCCGAGATAGCAAACCACTCTCCTACCGGTCATGCCCTGCGCGGCGAGTTCTTGGCAAAGGGAAGACGCTGGCACTTTGTCCATTCGGACGGGGCAATTCATGACCACTTTGGGCACCGCTGGCAAACACGTTTCGCGCTGGTATTCGACCGCCCGCATTTCATCGGAAAAAACAACCAAGTCTGCGTGCCGACTATACTGCACGACTCGAGATAACGCATGACGCGGCCCCGAACCCATACTTGGCTCAGGCTCGGGTAATTCGTGAAAGTGATAAACAATGCGGTGCGTTGTCCGACCCGGCTTTACGAAAACGCAGCCGTGGGTATCGTAGCCAATGACAACCTTGGGAGAGCAATCACGTATGGCCAACTTGCAAGCTTGAAAAAAACGAAGCCAGTTCCAGAATCTCCTCAAACGGGCTGGAAGCTTCTCAGTCTTTGAGTTCCATGCGCGATGCACCATCCAATGCTTGATGGAAGAATCGAGCGCGGTATCGGGCAAACTGTCGGATGACAAATCGATCAACCCTACCCGCAACCCTCGCCTCGCAAGTAAGTTGGCTTGGTTGAGCGTGGGGGGATACATCGCCACCGGCGCACGTATAACTAGTAAAACATCAAGGTGAAACACGGGGAAAAAAGAGCGTGAATCAAGGAACAAGCAGAAAGCTGAGATCAACGACTGGAGAAATTTGCGATCTGGACCAAAATGCTATTGAGGCGACTGGCAATCGTATTCGCCACGTTCAACCGGCCAAAGTGAGTGAAAGCTCCCATGCGACGCTCTGCATAGTTCTCAAGCGATTCAGAGAGAATATGTTGCATCGCGTTTTCCAGCGAGGACACATCCTTAGGAGAAATGAGAATAGCGGCCTTGGAACCGTCGAAGACATCAGGAACACTGCCAACTCGCGTAGCGATAAACGGGATACTCCACTGTATCGCTTCCAGTAGCACTAGAGGATAACCTTCATGGTAGGAAGGCAAGACCAGACACCGCGATTGAGCCAACGCACTAAGCGTTTCCTGACGGGTCTTGAAAAACTCGAAAGAAATGTTGCGTGTAATGCCCAACTTGCGTGCCAGAGAAGCGTAAGGCTCCTCGCTCCCCGGCCCGGCAATGAGAACATGCACGTCTGGAAACCGCCTAGAGACTTCTGCCGTCGCATGCACCAACTCCTTTAACCCCTTCTCCTCATCGCGCCGCCCCAAGAAAATGAAGTCGGCAACAAATCGAGAGGGCGCGGGTGCATACCCCACGCTCTCATCCTCAATCCAAAAAGGAAGGCGCAAGATTTTTCCATGGTAGCCGTAAGTCTGCTGGATTCCATGATCAATGGTTGCAGATGGTGAAAGAACAGCACGAGTGCGTTCCAACATGCGGCTCGCGGCGGCATCAACGAATTTGTTGCCGGGATTGGCATTGGTAAACTCCCAAATCAAAATCTGGTTCGCCACGCTGCTTTGAAGAAGATACCGAGCCAGTGAGGTGATGCCCATGACGAATACGTAATCGGGACGCTCGCGGGTAATCCTCCTTTGAGCCTGCCAAGCCAGACACCTGCTTGGCCAGTCCCAGCGGTGGCCTTTGTTCAGACGCGGCAAGACTATCTCGAAATCCTGCGGTGATTGCCCATCAACAAACTCTGCCAGCAAAGTGAAACAGGTGACATGCAAACCGAGTCGTGCCAGTTCCTCGCAAAGAAGCAAGGGCGCAAGGCAACCTCCACCGCGATGCCCTACCATGCCGCAGACGACGAAAGCCTGCTTTCCGTTTATGTCCATCAGATTATTTCTTGCGCAGAACGACCGCCAAGGACTTGATCAGCAGGTCGCACTCCTCAATGCCAGCGCGGGTCAACTGTGCCCATTTCTCTGGATAAGCCCGGCGATAGGCAAGACCTTTGGCGCTCAGCTTCACCACGACGAATTCAAGATGGAACCGCCGGGAGAAATGATCCAGATACTCGGCGGCGGTTGCGAAGGAGAACTGTTGCTGCAAAGCCCAGAAAGGCAGGTTTGGATCCGGCTGGGTGTCGAAGAACGCCTGATTCCGGATACGTTTCTGATACTCGTCTTCGTCCAATAAGAGGTGATCGTAACCAGCCTCATCGCCATAGGCCGCGATACAATGATCGGCCCCGAAGGAGTAATACAAGGGACCGAAACAGTGCCAAGCCCAGCCGCTAGGACGGAGGACACGGCTTGTCTCGTCCACCATGACTTTCAGATTGCGCACATGTTCCAAGACCGCACTGCTGGCAATAAGATCGAAGGACTCGCCGGGGAAAGGTATGGCCTCAATCGCTCCCTGACAGAAACTCACCTCTGCGTCAAAGAATCGTCGCAGTTCCGGCACGATCCTGTCCCACCTTTCTTGGAGAGAATAAACATCTATGCCATCGAGACGCTTGACCCCACGCCGCAACCAGAACTGCACATCTTCACCGCCCACATAACAACCCGGGATCAGGACCCGCACCACCGGCTCCACGCGAATGTGTCTGAGCAGGAAAGCCAGCGAAGCATCGGTTCCAAAACGATCCTCGATACAGAGAAGGTCGCAATGCACATTCAAGTCCACGTTCGCACGGCGATGAATTGCCGGTTGCTGGAACCGAAGCGCCGACATCGCCACAAGGCGCGCGAGTTTTCGCTTGATTGACTCGCGTGGCAGCAGAATCGAAGGGTCCACAATCTGCCGACTGATGTCCTTGGAAGAATACGCCTGAAGACCACTTCCAAGCTCTCTCTTTGCCCGCTGAATACTCTCTAGACGCATCGTGCCAATGGATTCTGAAAGCCCGTTCTCCGGTTACGCCATGCAACCCACTTCCTCACGCACGCCTCATCCCAGCACACTCATCGAAGAGCTTGGCCATCGTTTGACTGAGAACAGGATAAGAGAACTTCCGAACTTCCAATGAATCTGCGTCAAAGCGCAAAGACCGCTCTGCTTTCATTCTTATCAGTGTTTCCAAAGCGTAGATGATTTCTTCAGGAGAATCCGGATCAGCCACCAAACCGCTCTTGGTCTTGCGGACAATCTCAGCACAGGAACCCTGCCCGGGCACAATAGCGAGAATAGGTCGTCCCGTAGCCAAGTAGTCAAACAGTTTGCCAGAGATGTTGTGCTTACCAATCGCGGTTCCAAAAACGACCATCTGCACGTCGCTCCGATGCATCCATGCGATGGCTTCGCCATGAGGAACGCGCGGCAACACCTCCACTTCCAAACCGTCGAGATCGAAGTCAACAGTGCATCCTCCCACAAATACCAACTTCAACTGTTTCAGCAACGCCGGCTTGCGGTTGGCAGCGATTCTGAGCGCGTTGTAGAGAGGCTTCGGGGAGTATTCCCCATAGAAAGAACCGGTGTGAACAATCAGTAATCGTCCTCCCGTAGAACTCTGCGTCGTCCTTTCCGAAAAATCCTCAGGGTCATACCCGCAGGTAATAGGCACAGCCCTTCCCTGAGGAAGGTGATGTCGTTGAGCAAACTCTTGGGCGACCAACGGATGAGCAAACGTGCAGCGGTCAGACTCACGTGCCACCTTTGCTTCCGCCCCGGCCTGTCGGCTCAATTGCCATCGGGGAAAATGTTCCTCAGACATCAAAACCGGATTACCCACCCAAGGATCCCTGAAATCCGCAACCCAAGGAATACCAAAGCGCCGTTTAATCGCCAACCCCACAAAGTGAGCTGAAAGCACCGGGGAACTTGTCCAAATGACATCGGGTCTTGATTCCTCAATCAGACGAGCCGCTTCTGCAATCGCAAGTTCAGCCCATTCCCGGAATCGGCAGGGGAAATCAGCAAACAAACCAACGTGATGGCCAACACGGCCCAAGTGATGCTCAAACAACCAACCTCGAACTTGCCGCCACATAGTGCCATGTGGATAATCAATGCGGTGGACATTCGCTTCCCCGGGGATTTCCTTCACAAGCGTCTCATCCGGACCGAAATCAGGGTCGCTCTTGCCTCCACAAATGACTGTCGGCAACCACCCGTGCTGAGGCAGGTATTTGCAGAACTTCAGCATCGGGTAAACCGCCGGTCCGCCGATGGGTGGGAAATAATACGTCACCATCAACACACGTTTCATGTTACGAAAGAAGGTGTCAAAAATACTGGCGGCAATTCAACCCTGCTCCGTAAAAGTCGATTCTTTATCTCGCCCACACAGACACTGCTTCAACGCTGAACCAACACCGCGAGTCATCCCCCAAACCATTCGCGACAAGGATAGCCGTGCGCCCGATCCCATGAAATCCCACGCCGCGCGCGCATCCAAACTTCGGAAACAACGCCACGCCTGCAAACCGTAATTATGTGCCATGTTCCGCACCCCGACACGCCAAGCGGAAATTTCGCTATCAGGAACATGCCTTCGATTCCGCAACACGATACGCGAAAAATCCCGAGAGAATCGAGACTGATGCGCGCTGGTTTTTGAATCCCGCTGGATCACCATGACCGCAAGATGCTCTGACAGGGTTCTAGGCCGAGCGCCGGCAATGTAAAACTTCATGAAAAGATCCTCATCCATGCAATAATGAAGGTTCTCGTCAAGTCCACCCACATCGCGCCACAAATCCAATCCCCAGAAGCTAGACGTTTGCGGCGTTCCTGCGCTTTGTGACAGAGTTTCGCCAAGTGAACGGCACGAAACGGGAATCCACTCGTAAAGGAATCGGCCTTGTTCGTCGAAGAAACTCGTCACCCCAACGATCCATTGGTGGCTTTGGCTCCGCTTGTATTCGCGGGCCACCAGACGGAATGCGCCGGGCATGAAGAAATCGTCACTGTTCAGCCACGCCACAAGGTCGCCCGTGGCCTTTTCCATGCCACGATTAATGGCTTGTGGCTGGCCAGTATCCCGTCCGCTTTGCCAGTGAGCCAGGCGATCCGCGTAGTGGCGGATGACCTTGACGGAGTCATCGGTGCTGCCGCCGTCCATGACGATCAATTCCAAATTCGCATGATCCTGCATCAACACTGAACGGATGGCCTTTTCGATGAAGGCACCTTGATTATAACTCGGCATAACAACCGAGATACGCGGCTCAGCCTCCGCAGATCTGCGCACATTGTGAGATTCACAAAGAGAACCAACCCACGGCCAACCGGTGCCACAAAACAAAGGCTTTGGAATAGTTCCTTGCATGTCTGTCATCGCCATTAACTCTTTGCCAAGCAAGACGAACGGCTTGCGTTCTCACGGCATCAGTGGTTTCATGAGACTCCACTTCCTACCCAACAAGACGCGAGGTCCGCTGAGAGAGAAAAGGCGCACCAACCATTTGGCCAAAGGAGCGACGGCTTTATCCGGCTTGGCCGCCAAAACCCTTTTGATTTCCTCTGCCATCAACGGAACCATCGTGCCCATGTCGAATCGCTGCCGCGCCTGTTTTC
>JBAYFL010000055.1:0-9434 GCA_041667205.1 Verrucomicrobiia bacterium
CGCGGCGCGGACGTCATCGTCGCCGTCGGCGGCGGCAAAACGCTCGACACCGCCAAGGCCGCCGCAGCCCAGGCGGGCACGAAGATGGTCACCTGCCCGACGATGGCCTCGACCGATTCGCCCACCAGTTCGTTCACCGTCTGGTATGACGAGAAGGGCGTCTGCCAGGGCTTCGAGAGCTGGGGCGTGAACCCCGACCTCGTGCTCGTGGACACCCAGATCATCGCGCAGGCGCCGGTGCGGGCATTCGTGGCTGGCATGGGCGACGCGCTCTCGACATGGCTGGAAGCCGAGGCGGTGCGCAAGACTCGCGGACAGAATCTGGCCGGCGGCATCTCCACGATGGCGGCGTTGGCTATCGCGCGGCTCTGCTACGACACGGTGATGACCCACGGCATCGAGGCGAAACGCGCCGTCGAGCAAAAAGTGGTCACGCCCGCCGTCGAGAAGGTCGTCGAGGCCAACACGCTGCTCTCGGGCATCGGCTTTGAGAGCTGCGGCGTGGCGACGGCGCACATGATCGCCAATTGCCTGCCCGGCTTCCCTGAATGCCACGGCATGATGCACGGCGAAGAGGTCGGCTTTGGCATCATCAGCCAGCTTTGCCTCGACGACGAGATGCCGGTGGACGAAATGCACCGGATCGTGGACTTCATGATCGCCGTCGGCCTGCCGGTGACGTTCGCCGACATCCATCTCGACGGCGTCACGCGCGAGCGGCTGAAGAAGATCGGCGACATCTGCGCCGGCCCCGGCTCGCTCTGTCACCTCCATCCGTTCAAAGTAACCAGCGACAGCATCGTGGACGCGATGTTCGCCGCCGATGCGCTGGGACGGGAGAGGAAGAAACTGGCCGCGACCTGAATCCAAAACGGGGCGGCGCGTGAAGAATCAACTGATTCCCATCGAGCGGGTCGAGAAACTTATTCTCCTGTTGCGTGGAGAGAAAGTCCTGCTGGGACAACAACTGGCGGAACTCTACGGCGTTCCGGTGAAGGTTTTGATCCAAGCAGTGAAACGCAATCGCAACCGTTTCCCGGAAGACTTCATGTTTCAGCTTTCGCGCGCGGAGTTCGACCACTTAAAATCACAATTCGTGACTTCAAATTCCGCCGGATCTTTAAGGTCACAATTTGTGACCTTAAAACGCGGCCAGCACACAAAGTATCTCCCCCACGCCTTCACCGAGCAGGGCGTGGCGATGCTCTCCAGCGTGTTGCGGAGCGAACGGGCCGTGCAAGTCAACGTCGCCATCATGCGCGCCTTCGTCAGTCTCCGCCGGATGCTGGCAGGCAACGAAGCGCTGGCCCGAAAACTTGCCGAGATGGAGCGTCGCCTTGAAGGCCACGACCAGGCTATCCGATCGCTCTTCGACGCCATCCGCAAACTCATGGCGCCACCAGCCAAGCCGAGGCGTGAAATCGGTTTCCACACTATCGGCAAAGAGTCGAAGATGGGGAGTTAAACCATGAGCTACCTCGTCGGCATTGACCTCGGTTCCACCAGTCTGAAGGCGGTGATTTACGACCTCGCCGGGCGCGCGGTCGCCAAGGCGAGCCGGCCGACGCAGGTGTTCAATCCCGACCCGGCGCATCCCGACTGGGCCATCTGGAAGCCGGAGCAAATCTGGGGCGGCACGGCGGAGGCGTTGCGCGAGGCGGTGAGCCGGCTCGACGACCCGAAGAAGATTCGCGCGATCGCCGTCACCGGCATGGGCATGGACGGCGTGCCAATGGACAAGGAGGGGCGCTGGCTTTACCCGTTCATCAGTTGGCATTGCCCGCGCACCGCGCCGCAGCACGCTTGGTGGCTGGAGCACGTCGGCGCGGAAAAGCAGTTCGCCATCAGTGGCAACCAGCTCTGGGCCATCAACAGCGCGCTGCGCATTCTCTGGATGCGCGAGAACGAGCCGGCCGTTCTGGACAAGACCGACAAGTGGCTGCTCATCGAGGATTTCGTCAACTTCATGCTCTGCGGCGTGCGCGCCACCGACTACAGCATGGCATCCAACACGCTGCTGTTCGACCAACGCACGCGGCGCTACTCCGACGAACTGCTGCGGCTCTCCGGCGTCGAGAGGCGCTGGCTCTGCGACCCGCTCCCCAGCGGCACGCCGCTCGGCGAAGTCCACGCGCAGGCGGCGGAGGCGACCGGTTTGCCGGTAGGCACGCCGGTGATTCTGGGCGGACACGATTTTCTCTGCGGCATGCTGCCGGTGGGCGCGTTCAAGCCGGGCGTCGTGCTCGACGTGATGGGCACGTGGGATATCGTCACCGTCGCCATCAGCGAGCCGGTGCTGACGCCGGCGGTGCAGCGGATGGGGTGGTGGATTGATTCGCACGTCGCGCGCGGCATGTATGCGGCGATGGGCACCGCCGTCGCGGCCGACATGCTGGAGTGGTTCCGCCGCGAATACGGCCAGCCGGAGAAGGCGCAGGCCGCCGCGTCGGGCGGGAAGGACTGGGATTACCTGATGGCCGCCGCGGAGGCGTCGCCGCCCGGCGCTCGCGGGGTGATGTTCCTGCCGCACATGTCCGGCTGCACGATTCCCGTGCCCGACCCGAAGTCGAAAGGCGCGTTCATCGGCCTGCGCAACGTCGCGACGAAGGGCGACATGCTTCGCGCCATCATCGAGGCGCTGAACTTTCAGTTTCTGGAAATCATGGCCGGCCTCGAAACCGCCGTCGGTGTCGCGCCGCAAAAGCTGGTGGCTGGCGGCGGCGGCACGAGCAACCCGTTCTGGATGCAGAACCGCGCCGACGTGGCCGGCCGCGCCATCGAAGCGCCCGCCGTCGAGGAGACGACGCCACTCGGCGCGGCGATCCTTGCGGGCATTGGCGTCGGCCTCTACAAGAACGAGGAGGACGCGTTCCGCCAGGTCTATCGCCCCGGTCGCGTCTATGAGCCCGACCTTAAGCTCAGCGCCTTCTACGCCGAGCGGTTCGAGGTGTTCCGGAAGATTTATCCGGCGTTGAAGGAAATCAGCGCGGCGCTGTAGTGCTGCAAACGGTCAGCCCTGACCGTGGACTAACGCCGCCTTCACCTCTTGCTCCTTGCGCGTGCTGTTCCAGCCCAGCAGCGGTGCGGCGAGGTCGGCAAGCTCGCGCAGGACCGGCTCGCGCGCGTCACCGAGCAACGCGATGAGGCTGCGGCGGCAGGTGAGGTCGCTGAGGTGCTCGACGTATTCGTTGCTGAAGATCCGCTCGATTTCGCCGACGGTGTAGGACGGCAACGACTGCAAGGGGCGCTCTTTCCCGGCGGTGACGTAAGTTTCCGTTGTGGTGCCGTAACGTTCGAGCAGCGTGGTGACGCGCGATTCCGTGAGACCGGTCTTTCGCGCCACGCGACGAATCCACTCCGCCCGGCGCGCCGGGTCGGTAGGGAAGTCCTTGCCGCCGCCGATGGGCAACTGCTCGGTGGAACATTTCCGCTGCGTGCCGAGCCGCGTCATGAGTTGATCGGCGACCTGTTCGGCGAACGCACGAAAGGTGGTCCATTTCCCGCCGATGAGGCTGTAGATCGGGAACGCACGACCATTGGCCGGCTCGTCGGCGCGGATGGTATGGCCGCGGCTGACGATGGCGGTGACATCCGTGCCGGCGCGCGGCAGCGGGCGGACGCCGCAGAACGTGAACACAATCTGTTCGCGCTTGATCTGGATGCCAGGGAAGACGCTGCGCAGCGTTGTGAGCATGTATTCGATCTCGGCTTCGTCGCAGCGGACAGTATCGGGATCCTCGATGCGAATGTCGGTGGAACCCATGATGACCTTGTCGAGGAACGGGAAGACGATGCAGACGCGGCCGTCGTCGTATTGGTAGTAAACCATCCGGCCGTCGAGCGCCTTATGGAGCTGCGGGTTGTTCACCACGAGGTGCGAACCTTTGGTTGGCCCCATGTAGCGCGTTTGGACGCCGAGTAGCGCGTTGGTCTTGTCCACCCAGCCGCCGGTGGCATTGATCACCACGCGCGGACTGATGGCGACGGTCTGGTCGGTGGCCTCGTCCTTCAATACCACGCCGCCATCCCACACGCCGGTCACGGAAACGTAGTTGATGGCGCGGCAACGCGGATTGGCGCGGACGCCGTCCTGAATCAGCTCGATGCAGAGCCGCTCCGCTTGCGTGATCCACGCGTCCCAATAGGTCGCCGTCGCGATAATGCCCGTGTCCAAGCCGGGCGTGGCGCGCAACGATTCCCGTCTGCCGGTCAGAAAATGTTTCGGCGTCTTTGGGCTTTTGCGCGTGACGAGATCGTAGAAGCTCAGGCCGAACTTGATCGGCACCACGCCGCGGCTGCCGGGCGCGACCTTGAAGCCCGCGAAGATCAGCGCCGACTTGATCAGCCCGCCGAACCACGAGAAGAGCGGGATGGTGGTCTTCAGCGGCGCGACGTAGTGGGCGGCGTTGTCGAGCAGGCGATTGCGCTCCAGCAACGACTCGGCGACGAGTTTGAACTCGCGGTTTTCCAGGTAGCGCAGCCCGCCGTGGATCATCCGCGACGACTTCGAGGTCGCGCCGGCGGAGAAATCGCTCTTATCCACCAGCAGGCAATCCACGCCTTGCAGCGCCAACTCGCGAAAAAGCCCCGCGCCGTTGATGCCGCCGCCGAGGATGAGCACGCTTACCTGCGGCTCGTTCTTGAGGTTCTGAAGGATTTGTTCGCGCCAGTTCATAATCGTCACGCCCAAAACCCGTCCGTCGTCTTGCCCTGCCAGTGTTCGAGCGAGAGGGGGTAACTGCCATACATCCGCAGCGTGTGGAGCATGGCGAGGTAATTCTCAGGCTTTACGGCGGAATGGATGGAGTTGCCGGAGGAGAGGATGTAGCCGCCGCCGGGCGCGGCTTTGCGGATGGCTTCCTTGGTCTCGGCGATGACGTCGGAGACGGAGCCGAACGTCAGCGTCTGCGCGCAGTTGACGTTGCCCTTGATGGCGATGCGGTTGCCGTATTTCGCTTTCACCGCGCCGATGTCCATGCCCGCCACCGGGTCAATCGGGTCGAGGCAATCAATGCCGCTGTCCACCACCATATCTATAATAGGCCAGAGGTTGCCGTCGCAGTGCTTGATGACGTGGAGGCCGAGCTCCTTGAAACCGGTCATGACGCGCTTGAGGCCGGGGTTGAACATGCGGCGGAAGATGTCCGGCGAGAAAAACGGCGCTTGCGTGGAGCAATAGTCGTCGCCCGTGAAAACGAAGTCCGCGCCGCGCGCCGCCACTTCCTTGGCCATCGCGAGGTTGACGTCCACCGACATCTCGATCAGCCCCTCCACCAGCTCGGGGCAGTCGTAGATCGCCTCCATGATTTCGTTGAAGCCGAGCAGGTAGCGCGGGATGGAGAAGACGTCGTTGAGGTGGACGCCGATGGCCTTCTTGCCTTTGAAGTTTTTGACGCAGGCTTCGAGGCTCGCGTAGCGGCCCAGCGCGTGCGGGTCGGGCGGCGTGTAGCGGCGGAAATCCTCCAGCGTCTTGATCGGCCCGGAGATTGGAAACGGGTCTTCCTCGCCGGTGTAGCGCCGCACGACGCCCCACTCGTTGCGGAACTCGTCCGGCCCGGTCTTCTCCTTCGTGAAATTCGGCGCGGTGAGGATGGCGTCCCAATCCATGCGGACAACGAACTCCTCATACGAGCAGCCGGGGCAAAGCACCTCGCGCACCTTGCGGTCCACGGCCCACTCGAAGTGCGGGATGCGGTCGGGTTCCTCGCGCCGCAGCGCGGCCATCACTCGCTCTTGGGATGTCATGCGGTTTCAAATACGGGAAACCGCCGCCGCTCACAAGCCGATACTTCACGGCACGCTCTCACGTTTCGATTTGCGGAACTCGCGCGGGGAGAGGCCGGTCTCGCGCTTGAAGGTCTTGGAGAGATGGAACGCGTCGCTGAAGCCGAACTCGCGCGCCAGCCCTTCCAGCTTGGCGTCGGAGCGCGCCAGGATCAGTTGCACGCGCTCGATGCGCTTGCGGTTCACATACCGCATCGGCGGGACGCCGAACAGCCGGGTGAAGAGCGTCGAGAAGTGCGACTTCTCGTAGCAGGCCACGCGCGCCAGTTCCGGCACGGCGATGACGCGACCGAGGTTCTCGTCAATATGCTTGAGCACTGGCAGCAGACGCCGCCGGCCTTCCCGGAGTTCGCGCTGCATCGTCGGGGGCGGGTCGTTGAAGAATGGCGCGATCAGTTGCAGCAACAGGCCCGTGCCTTCGATCTGGTCCGCGGCGCGCTGGCTGCGGGCCGTCTCGAGCAGGCGCAGCATCCGCTTCTCCAACGCGGCGAGGTTCTCCGGCTTCCGCTCGACGTGATACGGCAGGTAATCGAACAGGTCAATGCAGCCGAAGAGCGTCGCGGCGAAGTGCATCCACCAAATTTGCAGGTTGGCGGTGCAGCCGTAGGCGAAGTTGCCGCGCGGCGGCACGAGGTAGAGCCGGCCCGGCCGCAGCCGGTATTCCCTGCCGTAGGGCCGGATGAAGCCCGCGCCGGATTTCACGTAATAGATGCGCGCGTAAGGACGGTTGTCGCCTTCCTTGCGCCAGTAAGACGGCGTGAGGTTCGAGATGCGCGACTCCAGCATCTGGACCTCGACGTGCGAGAGGAACTCATCCATGACCCAACAATTCTACATGTGTTTCCAAGCCTTGGCCATTGCGGAAATCGCCGCCGTTTCGATAAGGTGCAGGCTGCCCTGATGCGACTCGTGCCGCTCAGGCCACATAAAAGACCATGACCGGAAAACAACGCATCCTTGCCGCCCTCCAGCGCCAGACGCCCGACTGCGTGCCGACGTTCGAGTGGTTCATTGATACCGTCGTCACGCAGGCGCTGGTCGGGACGGCGGAGCCGGTCGCGGCAGCGCACGCGCTGGACCTCGACGGCATCAACGTCCGCGCGGACTACCAGAAACAGTTCCTCGACAGCAACACCTTCGTGGACGAGTGGGGCGTGAAGCGAATGCTCACCGGCGATTGCGTCCCGCACGTGATGGAGAGTCCCATCAAGGACATCTCGCGCCACGGCGATTACCGCTTCCCCGACGCGACGGCGCCGCACCGGTTTGAGACTCTGGAGCGGGCGCTGAAGCTCGTGGACGGTAAACGCGCGATCATCTGGAACCTGCGCGACGGTTTTTCCGACATGCGCGACATGCTCGGCTACGAGGAGGCGATGATGCAGATGTTGCTGGAGCCGGAGCATTTCGCCGCGCTGCTCGATCGCGTGGTGGATTACAACCTCACCCTCGCGCGCGTTGGTGTCGAGAGGTTCGGCGTCGAGGTCATCGCCACCACCGACGACGTGGCCAACAACACCGGCCTGCTGATGTCGCCCGGCTCCTACTTCGATGTCATCGGCCCGTCGTTCCGCAAGGTGATCGGCGGCTACCGCAGCCTCGGCTGCCACGTCATCAAGCATTGCGACGGCGACATCCGGCCGCTGCTGGATTTCTGGATTGAGAGCGGCATCAGTTGCCTAGATCCGATTGACCCGGCGGGCGGGCTGCACATGCCGACGATGAAGAAGCAATACGGCGACCGCATTTGCCTGAAGGGCAACATTGACTGCGCCGGTGTCCTGCAGAGCGGCACCGTTGAGGAAGTCGAGGCGGCCGTGAGGGAGTTGTTGCGTGAGTGCGGCCGGGACGGCATTATCCTCTCGTCCAGCAACTCGATTCACCGCGGCGTGAAACCGGAAAACTACATGGCAATGGTGCAGGCGATTCATCGCGAGAGTCGCGCGCTGGCGGCGTAACGACGAGGAGCCAACGATGGAACTCAACACGATCATCGGCATGGGGCTGTTGCTGTTGGGCGCCATCTGCGGCGGTTGTTTCGGCCTGCCGAGCAAGTTTGTCGGCAAGGACACTCCGTGGGAAACGCTCTGGGGACCGTTCTTCCTGTTCGTGACGGTGCTGATCCCGACGCTGATCTTTCCGCTGATCGCCGACGGACTCTTCGCCACGTGCGCCGAAGCGGGAATGGCGGGCGTGCTGATGCCGGTGCTGTTCGGGTTCCTCTGGGGCCTCGGCTCGATGGCGCTCGGACTGAGCTTTGCGTTCATCGGATTGTCGCTGGCCTACGCCATCAACTACGGCGCGCAGATCGCCTGCGGCGGCATGGGGCCGTTCCTGATTCATCATCCGGACCAACTCTGCACGACCCACGGCGCGGTCATCACCGCGGGCGTGCTCGTGTGCCTCGCCGGAGTGGTTGTTTGTGGTCGGGCCGCCATCCTGAAGGAAGCCAGCCAGAAAGCCGGCGCTCCCGCGTCCGCCGGCCCCGCGAAGACCAGCATGATGAAGGGCCTTGTCGTCGCGCTGCTCTCCGGCGTGTTGTGCGCGTGCTACTCGATCGCGTTCAGCTACGGCGGCAAGGTCATGGAGGTTTCCACGAGGAGCTTCGGTAACGCCGGCTGGCAGGCGGCGTTCGCGGTCTCGGCACTGATCCTCTGGGGCGGCACGCTCTCGGCGTGCGGCTACTGTGCGTTCAAGCTTTTCAAGAACAAGACCTGGGGAACCTTCGCCAAGCCCGGCATCGGCCGCGTGCTGACGGTGGCGCTGATGATGGCGTTGCTGCATGACGGCGCGATCCTGTTCTTCGGCGTCGGCGCGTCGAAACTCGGCCCGCTCGGCGTCGCGGTGGGCTACGCGATGTTCATGTCGTTCGCGATCATCGTCGGCAACATCAACGGCTTCCTGACGCACGAATGGAAAGGCGCGAGCCGCCAGAGCGTGGCGTGGCTCGTCGCCGGCATCGTGGTGCTCATCGGCGGCGTCAGCACGCTCGCGACCGGAAACTATTTGCAAGGCGAAGCGCAGAAAGCGAAGCCGGTGAGCCAGACGGTTCATTCTTCCCCGAGGACAGTTTAGCAAGCAACGAACGGAAGGCTCAGGCGTTTATCTCATACGGAGACTTTGGAACCATGAAACGATCGTTGAGTTGGCTGACAAGCGCGAGTTTGCTCCTCGCGACGGTGGTTGGCGCGGCCGGCGCGGGCAGGAGCGCCTGGACTGACACGATGGTGGCGATGCGGGCGAAATACCTGCAATCGCCCGAAGCCGCCAAGGCCGCGGCGAGCGAATCGCTCTTCAAGCCGTTCGACAGCGGCTCGCTCGACGGCAACGGCCCCGCCAAGCCTGTCGTCGTCAACATCGCCGGCCTGAAAGAACTGCGGCTCGTGGCGACGATGGAGAAAGGCCCCGCCAACTGCAACATCTGGGGCGAGCCGAAACTCATCGCCAAGGATGGCACCGTCACCAAGCTCACCACGCTCAAGCCGACTGACATCAAGCTCGGTTGGGGACAGTTGTGGGTGAACCAGAACTGGCAGGGCAAGCCACTCACCGTCGCCGACCGCAAGTTCGAGTTCGGCTTCTGGGTCCACGCCAACAGCGAGTTGACCTTTGCGCTCGACGGCAAATACGAGCGGTTCGAGGCGTTCGTC
>JBAYFL010000056.1:0-9098 GCA_041667205.1 Verrucomicrobiia bacterium
AGCTTCTTCCGGAGTCTGTGTTTCAGACGATACAGAAAGATCTTCTTCTTCAGAGAAGGCAGGTCGCGCGGGCCAATCTCGCCGATCACGCAGGACTGACCGTCCCGGAACAGGTGGCGCGTCTTGCCAGTGAGAACGTCCCTTTGGTATCGCTTGACGGCGTCCTTGTAGTATTGGTGGACTTGAGTTTCCTTCTCGCGCAGGTGGATCCCGCGCTGGCCTTCGTGCCCCCTGCAGTAATTGGCCACGACGGGCAGAAACCAGGGCAGATAGCCCAGGGCGTTGAACCGGTAGTTGAACGTATGCGTCGGATTGTAACTCATCAGATCCTTGCAGTTCCGCTGCGGAAAGCAGGTGTCGAAGACCGCGCGACGAATGCAATAATTGGGTTCAGGCACGCAGGTTCCGAGAGCGAACCAGAGCGCGAGGAAGTCTTTTTTTTGGGGCGCGGGTTTTTCCAGAAATTCCGGCGGAACCACTTTCCCGAGATTGCCGTCTTCCGACATATACTGGTCCAGTCCCCACACGAGAGAAATATCCGGGTCCGCCTCAAGGGCGTCCACGCACATCCGGAACCAGTTCCGGTTGATAAAAGCGTCGCTGACACAACACTGGATGATGTATTCGCCGCTCGATAGGGCAAAGGCTTTCCGGTATGCCTCCAGAATGGCATTTTCGTCCTTCTCCCGTTCGGAAACCCAACGGATGCGAGGGCCGTATTCCTTCAGGATCGCCACCGTCTCATCGGTGGAGCCGCCATCCGCGATGATGTGTTCGACATTCGGATACGACTGGGCCAGGACTGATTCGATCGTGTCTCTCAGGAATCTCGCATGATTGAGGGAAGGGGTAATGACCGAGAGCTTGGGGCAGCCGGAAGCTGGGGGCTTTGTGGATGTTTCCTCTGGCAGTGGCATGACGGTTCAAACGGTCTCGGTTTGGCCACTGTCCAGAATCTCCCGGCACTGCGGGATCACAAATCCCTTGTCGATTCGCTCCGGCAGTTTCCGGCCGATTTTGATTCCAAGGAGGTGGATGAGACGCTTCATTTCCCGATCTTCTTGAAAGACCTATCATCAAACCAAAGGGCAGGCAAGGCTGTTTCGATGGTCACGTGGGGACTTGCGCTTCTTGAGTGCCGACGACTGCCAAGAATGCCGTCGAAACTACCGATGAACACGCTCTCCACAAAGCCGTTCTGCCAAGGACTGCCCGGACCGATATAGAAGTCCTAATGTTGTTCCGTGCCTGTGCTGGTGCGTAACCCGATAGCGCGCCCGCGTGCAGCGCCTTCAACGACTTCTCAGCGTAACAGACACTTGAGACTTATCCCGAAAGGCCCGGGTTCAGGATTTGACGCTATTCCATTCCGGCGGGAAGTAGTCTTCGGGATGGTTGTAGGCGGTGTTGCTGCTGGTCTTCCCGGTTCGAACAACCACTTTCTCCCTGTTGGGGTTGAGATAGGCGGCCCACCAACTGAAAGTGCTGCCGCCAGCAGTGATGTTGTGTTTGCAGCGGCTCATCAGCCACAAATCCTCGAAGCCACGCTGCGGAGAGTTGAAATCCACGTAGGTTACCTTGTGCGGCGGGCGAAGGTTTTCTTTCACCCACGCGATGTCGTCCGAGAACATGAAGAAGTGCGGCTGGCTCACCCGTTCCGCGATGCAGTTCACGGCATTCTGGTAGTAGCGCTCCGTGATGACGCCTTCGAGGTCCTTCTTGATGCCGGGATCGCTCACATAATCTCCCCGCCGGACATGGACGCTGATGGAGTTTGAATCCGCGATGGACGCCAGGAGTCCGCGCGCAGCATCGCTGATTTCCTCCCGGGGCGAGAACTCCTCGATCAGCAGATGCTTCACGGCGTCAAAGTATTTGCAGGAGTTGAAATACCCGATGAGATAGGTCTTCGACCCAAGAGTCAGGATCTCCGGCTTGAACGCGGAGCCGGCTGGTTCCGAGTAAACGCGGGGCTCTTCGCCGCTCTCGCCGGAAAGCCCCAGCGCCTTCAGCAGCGGCGCGATGCCCAGTTTGTGCTTGAGGCCGGTCTTTTTATAGTCCGCAATCTCGCTCCGCGACGCCTGCGGGGCCGTGATCCTGAAGGAACTCAACTGCAACGTGTGCTCTTTGTTCGGCGTGCAGCGGTCGAAATTGGAGGCGTCTATCTTGAGCGGCGTGTTGTGGGTGACCGCAAGGCGTTTCGCCGTTGCGTATTGGAACATCTGGTTGCCCAGGCCGCCCATGATGTTGACGATGATCATAGCTACCAGATGCAGATCTTGTTGATGTCCGCGTTCCTCGTCCCGAGCCAGAACGCCTTCAGGTAGGACCGGTCGAGCCGCATCTTCATGAACGGGTTCAGCGTCGTCCCGATGTCAATGTAGGTGTTCCTGCCGCAATGCTCGTAAAGTTGGTGGATCGCCAGCTTGCTGAACGCCGAAGCCGAGAAGAGGAAGAGATGGCCCTCTATGCGGTTCTCGACGATCCACTGCCTCATGCGTTCGATCAGACCGTAGTCGTTGACCATGGCGTTGTAGCCGACCCTGAAGTCCTTGACCAGGAACGGAAACATGGAGAGGTCCGCTTTGTCGTTGCAGACCACCACGGTGTTGTAGCCGTTGAACAGTGGATACATCTCGTGGATGAAGCGCGGGTAGTTTCCGTTCACGAGCAGGTTCGCCCACGTGAAGTTCTCATCGTCGCCGCCGTGAAACTCCAGTTGCCACCGGAAGCTCTCCTCGCCCACGCAGCACCGGCAGCTCAGCCCCTTGAAGTAGTTCTTCGCCTTGAATCTGAACGCATCCACAAGCCTGTCCCGGTGGAACGAGTGCTCCTTGGGGCTGAAATGCTTGAAGTCTTCTTGCTTGTATAAGCCTTTCGTCACCTTCTCGCCGACTTTGACCTGCTGCGCGTCCAGGATAAGCTCCTTGTTTTGCAGGATGAACAATTCGCCATCCGAGAACCTGTTGAAGGCAAAAGGCTCCCGGTTCTTGAGCAATCCGACCAGCTTGTAGAAATCGCCCTCGAAGCTCTTCATGGGCGTCCTCCCGCGCCTTGGTTCCGCTGCAAGCCCAACGCCTCGACCCAAACGCCGAGAATCCGGTCGTTGCTCACGGCGCGCGCGCCGGATGAATCCGGCCCGTGAAACCGCGTGCCGGTCAGGCTCGACTCAAGCCTCACCGTGCTCCACGGCTTACTGGCGGAGCAATAGACATCCGACACGGAGTCATAAAGCTTCTGTCGGTCGTCAACGAACCCCGCGAACTTCACCTTCCCCGGATACTGCTCCGCGACGGGCCTGACGTCGTTGTAATAGTAAATCGGGTCGGCCAAGTGACCGTAAATGATCGCGGTCTCCATCCCATCCTCGAATGCCTGCTTGATGGACAGTTCAAGCTGGTTCTCGCGTCGAATGGTGCCAACGACACCGGCAACCTTGGCGGGCTTGCTCCCGGACTTCGTCAAGTCGTCCACGAGGCTTGGACAGACGAAGACAGGCAGTTTCGCCTTGCGGGGAATCTGTTGCGCATCGCTGAGACAGTGAATCTTGTGGAACAGGGAGAGATTTGTCTGCCGCGCGGAGCAACCGTCTCCCTGGCAAGTCAGGACGAGCGTGAAATCATCCGGCTTCTTCGCGCTGGCGAAACAGCCGCGCACCGTTCGCCGAAGGACATCCTGCCAACGGTTGCTCCGGCTTGCCTCGATGGTCGCCGTCACGTCCTGCAAATCCTGGACGGAATGCAGCCCAATGTCATGGACGATGACCACGTCCCCCTTCTCAGGGCGAAACTCGGCAAGCTTCCCGGACTTGCACTTGTCCAAGTGCCACTGGTCAGGCCCAAACAATCCGCACTCGTATCCCCCGGCGTTCAGGCGATTGCACAAGCTCACCAGCGCGACGGTGGAGCCGACGGGAACGCTGGAGCCTGAAACAATCTTGATCATACGCGCCGTCTCTCAGGATTCGTGCAGGAAGATCAAATTCGCGTAGAAATCGGGGGCCGACATTCTGGACTCGTCAAAATCCATCAACTTCCCTCTGCGAATCTCGTAGGCGTTGTAGCCGCAACTGCGGACGAGTTCATAAAGCTCGGACGACTTCCAACCAGCGGGGGTCGCCACCAAAGCGTTGAACTCCACCAGCAGCAGGGGTCGGCTCTCTCGCAGAATCCGCTGTGCTCCCTGGAAGGCGCGCAGTTCGCCCCCTTCGATGTCCATCTTGATCACGTCAACCCTGTCTATCTTGTTGTCCCTGGCAAACTGGTCCAGCGTGATTGTGGATGCAGTTTCAGCCCCCTTCCCATAATCGTGAAACTGGGTGTGATTGCCACCCGTATCGGGCGAGGTGAAAAGCGTGATTTTCTCTCCAGACACATCCGAAACCGCTTGGTTGATGACCTCAATATTGGATAGGCGGGAGTGCTCCACAAATCTCCTGAGTATGGCCGCATTTGATGGAGACGCCTCGAAGCTGTAGATGCGTCGGGCGCTCTTCGCGAGCGTCAGTGTGTAGCTTCCCACGTTCGCGCCCACGTCAAAAAGAACCTTGTCCTTCACCCGCGGGCACAGGAAATCAACCAGACCGCGCTCGTAAGCCCCGTCCATAAACATCCAGTATTGCACCCAATCCCCCAGATTCAGCGGCAGACGGATGCGGGAATGCCTGATGGTCCCGCGCAACGTCAGGTCCGAGTTCTTCACGCGCTGATAAAAGCGATACCGGTAACGGTAGCGGCCGAGAAAGCTCGGAACATGCCGGACCATGTGAGCCAGCGCGCTATCGAAAAGTTGCTTTGAATTCATCTTGATGGGGCCGCATCTCCTCCCGCCAATATGCGGACGATCCTTTCCGAGGCGCGGCCATCGCCGAAAGGCGAAACCGCGGCGTTTGCCGGCGGCGTCTTGGCCCATTCTATGTTGGCGAGAATCATCCTGCCGACCAAACGACCAAGGCCCACATCGAGGATTTCCGGCCGCTCCGTCGTCTCCCGGACGATGAGCACCTTCTTGTTGAAGCACGAGCATTCCTCCTGCAACCCGCCGCTGTCCGTGATGATGAACTTAGCAGCGGCGACCATCCGCAGCATGTCGAGATAACCGACCGGCTTGATCACGCGGATGTTGGGCGCGGTGAGCCGCTCCCGGTGTTTCCGCACGTTCGGGTTGGGATGGATGGGCAGGGTGAGACGAAGATCGGGATACTTGAGAGCCGCCTGGTTCAACTCATCGAAAATCCCGTCCATGATCTCGTGGTTCTCCCGCCGATGGAGCGTGATCAAAACCTCGTTGGAGTCGGCCGCGTTCGGGATGTGGTGTTCCTTCTGGATGATGCCAACCGCGTCCACAATCGTGTTCCCGACGAGATGGATGTTCTTGGATCCCGCTCGTTCGAGGTGCTGCTTTGCGGTGGGCGTCGGCGCGAAGTTGACTGCGGCGATCTGGCCGATGACCGCCCGGTTGGCTTCCTCAGGGTAAGGGTTCTCCAGATCGAACGTGCGCAGCCCCGCCTCGACGTGCGCCACGCTAAACTTATTGTAGAACGCCACCTGCGCCAGCGCGCACGCGGTGGTGGTGTCACCCTGCACCACGACGTAACCGAAACGATGGTGCACAAACAACTCCTCGGCGGCGGAGCAAATCTTGATGAAACTGTTGGCCAGCGTGTTGTGCTTGTGCTCACCGGAGAAATGCCCCGCGAACGTGTAGTCGGGAACGGGCACCAAGTCTTTCACGTCCTCATACAGGTCCGTCTGTTGTCCGGTGAAAAGCGTCTTGAAGTGGACACCTTGCCGCTGAAGTTCCCGGACAACCGGAAACAACTTGATGATTTCGGGCCGCGTTCCGTAGGCAACCAGGATCATAAGAGCGTTAACCGAAAACCGTTTTCGATTTCATGCCTCAGAACCAACGCGTAGTCCTTGGAGCGATCCTTGTTGCTGCTGATGGCAACGCGGTCCACGCCCAACTCGCCATTGACCGATCCCCAGAGGGACTTGTCGCTCTTCGGGTGCGGCGGGCAGGCGAGCCGGATGCCGTGGCGCTGGAGCATCGCGCCGAAGTGGATGTCCTCGCCAAACGACCGGATGACCGGCTCCGTGTCCCAGAAAAATCGCGCCCATTCCCTTCGGAAAAACCAACTATGTCCCACGAGGTCCACGAACTCGATCTTCTCGTTGCAGCCGTCCCAGCCCATGCGGGGCACTTCCGTCTTGGGTTCCGTCTTCGAGAGAAACCGGAGGCCGATTGTGCCGCACATCGCCTTCTCCGAGTCCACGTATTTCAGGCAGTTCTCGAACCATCGCTCGCCGGGCATCGTGTCGTCGTCAAAAATGCATACATAGTCCCCCTCCATGGCGGAGGCCATGGCGAACCGGGGAATGATGCCAAAGTTATGGTCGCACACAATTTTCTTAACCTTGCCCGCGTTTCGAAAATCGAGCAACTGTTTCTTCTCGAAGAGGCCCAACGTCTTCGGCGGCTGGTTATACCAGAGCACAACCTCATGAGCTGGGGCCGTCTGGCGCAAAACCCGATCCACCTGCTCTTCGAGGTTTTGGGGACGCTGCCACGCCGTGAGGATAACCGAGATCTTTGGAGTCATCAGACAGCCGCTTTCGTTTGGAGTTTCGATTCATAGGCGGCAGCCAGTTCTGCCACCCGCCGTTCCCAATCGTGCCCAGCCGCGCTCCGCGACGCCGCGGCGCTCATGGAACGTTGCCGGTCGCCGTCGAGCAGGCGGACAATCCGGTCGGCGGCAGCATCCGCGTCCCGGCCATCCGGCAGGACGAAGCCGTTGATGCCTTCCTCAACCACGTCCTTGGCGCCCACGTTCGTGCTGACGATAACCGGCAGACCAGCAGCCATCGCTTCCAGCACCACCATCCCGAACGTGTCAAAGCCTGAGAGCATGGCAAACATGTCTGCCGCGCGGTAGTAACGCTCGATCCCGCCGGTTTGCGTCCCCGCGAAAACCACCGCATTGCCGATTCCGTGCGACCGCGCGACGCCGCGGTATTTCTCCTCGTCCCCGCGTCCCACGACGAGCAGCCGGATTTCCGCCGCCGACCGCTGCGCCCGTGCCTTCGCCACGGCTGCGATGATGGTGTCCAGCCCTTTAAGCTCAAAGTTCATCCCGACGAAGAGAACAAGAAAATCAGAAGCGCCGATCCCGTAACGCCCGCGGATTTCGGCGCGGCACTTCTCCCGGCCGGGGCTTGAGAACCGCGCTGTGTCCACGCCGGGGCTGAACACCTGCCATCGTCCCGGCAACGGCGCATACTCCCGGCGAAATGTCTCCAACGCGATGGACGACGTTGGAAAGAACAGCGACGATCCGCCCGCCCCCAGCATCCGCCGTTCGACGGCGCACATCGCCCGGTCAAAGAGGCTTGGCCGTTTCCTCCTCACGTCCCGGACCCAGAAGGAATGGGGAGCGCCATGCAGGGAAACGAGGTCGGCCTGAAAAACGCGGTCGTGCGCGTGGACCAAGTCAAAACGTTGTCTGGCGACCAGGCGGCGGGCAAACCACGCGAAACTCAGCGGACGCAGGAATCGCGGAAAGCGAATCATCGGGACCTTGTGGAAGACCACACGCGACCCCTCGGCGCTTTTCCATTGGTTGGCGAAGACGTGAAACTCATAAGGCGTTTTGCCTGCCATCCGTTCCGTCAGCTCGAAGACAAACTGCTCGGCGCCGCCGACAAGGCCGTATTTCGGCACAATGACGGCGATTCTCATGGTTCTATAGATTGCCTCGCAGTTGGTGTTCATGACATGCGAAACCCCCAGCTAACTACTCGAATTGCCTCCCAACATCAACACATAGAAACAGCGATCAGTCGCCGCGCCCCGGCTCGCGCACGCCACTGCCGGTGCGCTGGGTCAGTGAATCTCCCAGGTCGGCGCGACATTTTTCCGCGAGCGATTGGAGCCGCTTGACAACGTTAGGATGCAGGGCGGCGACATTAGTCATCTCGCCAACATCGTTTTCGATGTCGTAAAGCTCCGGCTGCCCGATCTTGCGCATTTCGTAGTTGACCGGCTTGCCGTCCCTGCCGCCGGGCCGGCCGCCGAGCGTGCGGTAGAGGTGCGGCAGTTGGAGTTTCCACTGGCCGCTGCGGACCGCTTGGAGTTGGTTCATCTCGTAGAAGAAGAACGCTGTGTGTGGCGACTTGGCGTTCCATTTGCCAGCGAGCAGCGGCCAGATGTCGAGGCCGTCAATCTTGCGCTTCGGCAGCTTCGCGCCTGCGAGCTTTGCGATGGTCGGCAGCAGGTCAATGGTCATCGCCGGCTCGCGGCACTCGATGCCCGCTGGAATCCTGCCCGGCCAGCGCGCAATGAACGGCTCGCGCATCCCGCCTTCCCAACACGTGCCCTTGCCCTCGCGCAACGGCCCGGCCGAGCCGCAGTGCTCGCCGAAGCGAAGCCACGGCCCGTTGTCGCTGGTGAAGACGACGAGCGTCTTGTCGTCGAGGCCGTTCGCTTTTAGGGCGTCGAGGATTTGGCCAGCCGACCAATCAATCTCCATGACCACGTCGCCGTAGAGGCCGCGCCGGGACTTGCCTTTGAACTTGTCGCTCACGAAAAGCGGCACGTGCGGCATCGAGTGCGCGAGGTAGAGGAAGAACGGGCGATCCTTGTTCTTCTCGATGAACTTCACCGCGCGCTCGGCATACCACGTCGTGAGTTGCGCCTGGTCCTCGTGCGTGACGCCTTTCTTCACGACCTTGTCGCCCTCGATCAGCGGCAGCGGCGGGTAGCCGCCTTTTCCTGGCTTCGCTTCCGGATGGTGCGGCCACATGTCGTTGGAATACGGAAGCCCGAAATACTCATCGAACCCGTGCCGTGTCGGCAGGAACTGCGGCGCGTCGCCGAGGTGCCACTTGCCGAGGCAGGCCGTGGTGTAGCCCTTTGTCTTCAGCAACTCGGCCAGCGTTGTTTCCTCGGCGCTGATGCCGGTTTTCCAACGCGGGCCAATGACAGAGGGCATGCCGACGCGTTGCGGATAGCAACCGGTCAGCAACGCCGCGCGCGACGGCGTGCAAGATGGCGCCGCCACATAGAAGCTGGTGAACTTGATCCCCTCCGCCGCCATGCGG
>JBAYFL010000057.1:0-8073 GCA_041667205.1 Verrucomicrobiia bacterium
CCGCAGGGACGGCACTGGGCTGGGATCGGCGCTCATGTCGCTCCTTTCGTTTGAAGGGTTTGCTGCGTTCGAGGTTCCAACGGCTCACGCCCTTATTATGGCGCAGGTGTCAAGTTGCGCCCAGTGTCCACCACAACCATCACTTCGTAATGATTGTGGAACCGCTCCGTTCCCAATGATTACCAGTCAGAACCCGGAAGTTCTGCATTTCGTTCCATGGCGGGCGGTCGTCGGATGAGTGCGGGGACCAAGCCGGTTGATGGGAGGACGGTTGGTGGCGGGGCCGGCTGCTGTTGGACCGGCCGAAACATCCTGATTTTTATGCTGGAAAAAAAGCGCGGCCATGTGCTTAACTGCGAGCATTGTGGAGGTAGAGTGGTTCCTATTGGAGGATAATAGTTGAACGAGAAAGTTTGGAATATGAATAAGGGTTTGGCCTTGCGAACTACCATTGTATTTTGCGTCGTCATGGCATGGGGAGGGCTAAACATCGTGCTCCCGCAAGCTGCATGCGCCTCATCGGATTACGATCCGAGGGAGCGCGTCAAGATGGCTGTCACAACCACCGCGAGCGATCAGGTGGAGGAATTTACCCGGATCATTGACGTAAAGCTGAAGACGGAGTTTGCGCTGGCACACGTCGGTCGCGCCGACGCCTATCGCCGCCGGGGCGAAATAGACGCGGCGATTGCGGACTACACCCGGGCCATTGAACTGAAGCCGGACTACGCCAAGGCTTATGCGTGGCGTTGCTATGCTTACGGAGTCAAGCGCGATGACATGAGGGCCGCGCAGGACTTTACCCGCGCCGTCGAACTGGATCGGAACGACCCGATGCCCTACAGTTGCCGCGGCTTGGCCTCCGTCGCGCGGGGCAACTTCGACGGGGCCATAGCCGACTTCAACAAGGCCATCGAAATGAAGCCTTCCAACGCGGACGACTATGCCAATCGCGCGCTGGCATATTGCTGCAAGAACGACTACGGCCGCGCGATCGAGGACTACAACAAAGCCATTGAGTTGCGGCCGACCGACGCCGAGCTTTATGCCAAGCGGGCCGAAGCCAAGCGCGGCTTCCTGAAGTTCACCATGGAACAAGTGGTGGGCGATGTGAAGATGAGCGAGAGGCTCGGCGGCAGGGTGGACCACGGATTGGTGAGTGAGATGAACAGGCTCTCCGGAGGAATCCCGGCTGATGCGATTACGGTTCCGCAGACGCGTGAGATCCGCGTTCTTCCGCCCGTCGAGTCACCTGCCTTCAGGCGGATCGAACCGCCGGCGGCCGCCGTGCCGGGGGCTCCGTTCAAGACCTTCGAGACCACGCCGATGATCGAGAAGCCGGTTATCGAACCCGCCAAACCACCCAAGCCGATGACCGAAATCAAGAGTCCGCCAGCGGACTTGACTGCCACCATTGACGCGGTCGTCGTGCCGAAGCGCGCCGAACTGGTCGCGCCTCAGGTTGCGGTCCCGCCGGTTGCGGTGATCCCCGAGCCGCCCAAACCCACGAGAGTAGAACCCGCCGCGCCCCCCGCGCCTTCCGTGGACGTGGCGGGATTGATCGCGAAGGCCAGAGAGACCAACAATCTGGACGAGCAGGTCAAACTATTGACCAAGGCCGCCCAGTTGGCGCCCGAATCTGCGGCTGCGTTCACAGCCCGCGGAGACGCCTATATGATGAAAGGAGATTACGACCTTGCCATCGCGGATTATTCCCGTTCGATCGAGTTGCGGCCCAGCACCGGCACACCCTACAACAATCGCGGCGTCGCCTATGTTCGCAAAGGTGACCACGCGCGTGCCATGCAGGACTTTGACAAAGCGATCCAACTGGATCCGACGCTGGCCGGAGCTTACTACAATCGCGCCGACGCCAATGTGTTTCTACAGAACTTCGACCGGGCCATCGCGGATTTCACCAAGGCCATCGAACTGAAGCCGGACGATCCCGACGCTTACCAAGGCCGGGCGATGGCCTACTACCAAAAGCACTCTTATGACCAGGCTTGGGCAGACGTGATGATGTGCCGCCGTTTTGGCGGCCGGGTGCATCCCGAATTCGAAGCCGCGCTCTCCAGGGCCGCCAGCCAGCCCAAGTCGGCGCCGCCGGCTGCCTTGACGCCTCCCAAAGCGGAAGTTCCGGTCCAGAAGCCGGCAACCGAGACTCCCGCGGTGGCCGCCGTGCCGGTCTCACAAGCGAGCGAGCCAACCACCGCCAATCCGCAAGCCGCCGACGCTTTCAAACAAGCCAGAGCATCCGTTACCCTCGATGAGCAAATCACCTCTTATTCGAGAGCGGTCAACGCGGATCCTAAGTTCGCCGCCGCCTATCTCGAACGTGCCGCTGCCTGCCTTGCGAAAGGCGACACCGAAGGCGCGATCCTGGACTGCACCAAACACATTGATCTCCAGCCCAGCGATGCGCGAGCCTATGCTCTGCGCGGTAACGCCTATGGCAAGCGCGGTGATTCCGAGCAAGCTCTCCGTGATCTCAACAAGGCCATAGACCTAACGCCTCGCAATGCCGACACCTACTATGACCGTGCCATGGCCTACTACGATCTGCGTTCCTATGACAAAGCCGCAGCTGATGTGCAGACCTGCCAGAAACTCGGCGGCCAGGTCCGGCCCGAATTCCTCGACGCCCTGAACAAGGCCATGGGCCAGCCATTGCCGGCTGCTGCCTCTGAGCCGGCGCTGTTTTCCAAGAAGGTCGAGCCAGCCGCCCGGCCCGACCTCGCCGCCGTGAAACCCGTCGAAGAACAGGCTGCAAAGACCACCAACACGGCCGAGCAATTGCTTGTCGAAGCCCAGACTGCCGGCACGCCCCAGAAGATCGAGTATTACTCGATGGCAATAGAGCTAGATCCCAACTGCGCGCCAGCCTACGCCGCCCGCGGCGACCTTTACTACGCCAAAGGCAACTATACCGGTGCGATCTCTGACTTCGGCAAGCTCCTCAAGCTCCAGCCGCAAAACGCCGAAATCTGTTTTGCCCGCGGTCAGGCTAATCTCAAACAGGGCGATCCTAAAGCTGCTTTACAGGATTTTACCCGTGCCATCGAACTCAAGCCCAACTACGCCGAGGCCTTCCAGAATCGCGCGCTGCTTCATTCCGACCAGCACCTGTATGTCGAAGCCTTGGCCGACATCGAGAAGGCCCAGAAACTGGGCGCTCAGGTGGATCCTGACTTCGTGTCAGCGGTGACCAGGGTTGTGAAGGCCCAGTCTCCCTCACCTGAGGTGATGAAAAAATCGGTTGAAGCCGCGCCCTCCAATTTATCTCCTGTGGAGGACGCTATATCCAAAGGCATGGCCGCAAAGACCCCCGGGGAACAGATCCAGTGGTTTAACAAAGCCGTCTCACTCGATCCGAAGAACGCCAACGCCTTAGTTTACCGCGGCGACGCTTACTGCCAGCAGGGTGATTCCGACCGCGGTATCGCCGACTACAACCAAGCGATCCTGCTCAGCCCCAAGCTGGCGGTGGCCTACAACAACCGCGGCGTCGCTTGGACCGCCCGCGGTGAAATGGAGCGCGCTATGTGGGACTTCAACGATGCGCTCCAACGCGATTCGTCGTTGGCGGGTGCCTACTACAATCGCGCCCAAGCCTTCGCCAAGGCCGGCAAGTTTGACCAGTGCATTCCGGATTTCAACCGTTTCATTGAACTGAAGCCAGACAACGCTGGCGCTTACAAGAACCGAGCCATTGCCTACTACAACATCCGCGCCTACGACAAGGCGTGGGACGACGTCGGAGCTTGCGCGAAACTGGGAGGGAAGATTCCGTCCGACCTTCTAAACTCGCTCACTCAGGTTGCACCGCAATTTGCCCGCACGTTGCCTGCCACCGCCGTGGTGCCGGCTGCCGGAGATCGCAGCCTCGACGAACGCTATCAGGACGCCCTGGCGTTGCTGCAAGGTGGTGTCTACGATCAAGCGGCGACGCAGTTTGAGGCGGTGATCCAAACGTCCCCCAACCATGCAATGGCGCACTTGGGCCTCGGCCAGATTTACTCCCGCCAAGCTTCGACCAAGAGCAAGGCGCGCATGCACTACATGCAGTTCCTCCAGTTGTGTCCCGATGATCCCAAGGCCGGCGAGGTCCAGCGCTGGCTGGCCGCGAATCCGTAAAGAGCGGCGGTGCCTCAGAGCTTGTAGCCGAACCTGCGCAATAACTGCTTGCGTGCAGCGATGTCCGCGCCCGTCTCCACGCCGCGGCTCTTCATGCCGTCAACAACACCAAGAATGCCGCGGCCCGTTGCCGTTTCGGCCACGATGACTTCGACGAGATTCGCCGTGGCGCAAAACACCTGGCAGACCTCTGGCACCGCCTTAATGGTGTTGAGGATATTGATGGGAAACCCGCCCTTCAGGAAGATGATGAAGCAGTGGCCGCAGCTCAGTGCCAGTGCGTTCTTCTTTGCCAACTCCACCAGCTCGTCGTCGTTGCCCGTCCAGCGCACCAGTGCCGGCCCGCTCGACTCGCAAAACCCGACGCCGAACTTCATCTGCGGCACCGTCTGCACGATCGCCTCGTAAAGATCCTCGATCGTCTTAATGAAATGCGCCTGGCCGAGAATGAAGTTGAGGTCGGCTGGTTTCTCGATGGGGACAGTTTTCAGTTCCATGGCGTTCCTGTGCTCCTGCTCCGCAGCAGTGGCGCTGGCGGGGCTTGCTGAACCCTTGGGGCGGCAACAGCCTACTTCTTGTCACCGCCGCCGGGCTTGCGCTCAGCGCCCTCGCGCGCGGGGCGCCCACCTTCGCCGCGCCCTTGTTGGAAGCGATGGCGCATTTGTTCCATGACCTCGTCCACTTTCTTCTTTTGCTCGTCGGTCAGGATGCCGCGAAACTCTTCCAACATCTTTTTGTGGATCTCTTCGAGTTGTGGCCGGTGTTTCTGGGCGATTTCCATCGCCTTTTTCTTCTGTTCGTCGGTCAGGTTCAGCTTCTCGCCTTGGCCCGACAGGCCAAAGAAGCCGAGCATTCGGCTGCCGGTGGGGCCGCCCGCCCGCTCGCGCTTTGGCGCGTCCTGCGCCCAGACGGCGGGCGTGGCCAGCAGGAAAGTTGCGACGAGAATGGCAGTCAGTGTTTTCATAGTTGGATTTCCAAGTTCTGCATGATTCAAAACCGGCGCGGGCAAAAAGATTCGCAAGCTGCTAGATTATAAGTTTGTGATTTCAGGGTTTCAATTGCAGAAATGAGCCATGCAGACCAATGCCGGATACAAGATTCTTTATCAGCCCCCAACCTGGTTCGCGAGGCTCGACTGGGCGGCCGTGTTTCCCAAGCGCCAGCCGATCGAGGTGGATCTTGGCTGCGGCGACGGGTCCCTGCTGCTGCATTGGGCGAAGCAGTCTTCCAATCGCAACTGGCTCGGCGTGGAGCGGCTCAAGGGCCGCGTGCTGAAGCTGGAGCGTAAGGCGCCGCGGCTAGGCATCGCCGGCAACCTGCGCGCGTTGCGGATCGAGTCGGGCTACGCCGTGGAGTGGCTCTTTCCGCCAGCCAGCGTCGCGGCTTTCCACATCTACTTTCCCGACCCGTGGCCGAAGAAACGCCACCATAAACACCGGATCATCCGGCCCGCGTTTGTCACTGTGTTGGCGCGAGCGCTGGAGCCGGACGGCTTCGTGCATCTGGCCACCGATTACAGCGATTACTTCGCGGAGATGCTGTCATGTTTTGGCGCGAACGCCGGCTTCGAGCGCGTCGAGCCGGTTGTGCCAGCGACACCAGAGGAAATGACGGATTTCGAGCGCGACTTTGTGACAGAGGGACGACCGATCAGCCGGGCACGGTTTAGGAAAGCAAGGAGTTAAGAGGTGAAGTGCAGAGTTCCGGAACTTGACTTCTTCCTCGTCACTTCGTCACCGGCGCGGACGGCGGGGTGTCCCGGACGATGCGGAAACCAATGACCTGGTGGTATTGGCCGGGCTGCACGCTGGACTGGCGCATCGTCATGCGCACTTCCGTGTCGGCCCACGAGCCGCCGCAGATCACGGGCACTTGCACCTTCGGGGCGTTCTTCATCGGCACCCAAGAGTCGGTCCATTCGCAGACATTGCCAGCCATGTCGCGCACGTGGTAGGGGCTGTCATCGCCGGGGTGCGCGTTGACCGGCGCCCACCTGAGGTAGCCGTCAATCTTGCCGCGGTTGATGTCGTCGTAATCCTTGCCGGTGTTGGCGCGCTTGGGATCGTCGAAGCTGTTGCCCCACGGATAGAGCCGCCCGTCAGTGCCGCGCGCGGCCTTTTCCCATTCCTCTTGTGTCGGGAGTCGGCCGCCGGCCCACTTCGCGTAGGCATACGCGTCCCAGAAGGTCACGTTGAAGACCGGGTAGTCATCCGTGAACAGGTGGCCGTCTTCAAGGACCTGTTTGGCGGCTGCGGCGGCTTCTTGTGTCCTATCCCAGTCCACCGGCGTATGCGAGGAGTCAATGTCCTTCGGCTGCTTCGGGTGCGCGTAGTTCTTGTCGCCTTTCTCCCTCACCCGCGTCCAGAACTTGCGGTATTGACCGATGGTCACTTCGTATTTGCTGATCCAGAACTCCTTCGTCTTCTTCTTCTCGCCGCTTTGGTAGATGAACTCGCCCGCCGGCACTTGGATGAATGTCTCCACGTCCGCTGACGGCAGCTTCGTGAACTGCTGGAACACAAACCATCCGGCTATCGCCAGGACCACCGCTCCTGCGACGGCGCCGCCCAAGACGTAGTGCTTCTTCTGGACGCGCTGACTCAGCGGCGTTTTTCCCGGCATGATCGATTTGATGGCAGACCTCTGCGCGCTGGCCGATTTTGCCCTCTTGACCACCGGTTTGTGGAACGATCGCTCCAGCGTCTCCGCCTCGGTGAGCAGATGCTCCAGTGACGGAAACGGATGGTCCGGCGTCAGCAGTCGTCTAAGCAGCGCATAGACTTGCTGCGATTGTTGCGCGGCCGGGTCCAGCGCATTCCACAACAACAGCGCCAATTGCGGCATCTCCGTGGTGGCTGAGTTGCCCAGTTCTCCGCTGGTGCCGTCGAGGAAGGAGAACCCGCACACGTGCGGTTCGCCGTTGACGTTGTCCACCAGGATGTTCTTTGCCGGCACCGGGCCGATCGCGATCTGGTGGTGCGCTAGATACAACAGCGCCCGCGCCACACCCATCAGCACCCGCAGCGTGTGCGTCGGGCTGAGCTTCAGCGGCGACTCGATGATTTCCTGCAACGTGCGGCCGTCAATGAACTCGCGAGCGTAGTAATGCACGCCGCCAAACTCGCCCGCCTCGTAAACCGCCACGATGTTATTGTGACGCCGGTTTGCCATCCGGCTTGACAGCGACGAGAACTGCGCAACCTTTGCCGGATCCTCGTGCAGTTCCGGCTCCAACACCTTGATCGCAACGGTGCGATTCACCTGTTCCTGCACCGCCTCGAAGACGCTGCCCCAGTTGCCATGGCCCAGCACGCGCTTGATGGAGTAAGGCCCGAGCACTGCGCCGATCATCGGGTTGCTCGCCCGTTGCGGCGGCGATGGTGGTGGAATGAACTCCGCCGGAACGGGCGGCGGAGGCTCCGCTGGCACGGCGCGCAACTCCGTCGGCGCGGCCATCGGCACACTCGCTGGCGGCGCAGGCTCGGCAGCGGGCGGTTCTGGGGCTGGAGTTGGTTCGGGTTGTGGCGGCGGCGGCGTGGCGGTCGGGACTCTTGCTACGACGCGCGGACCGGCTGCTGTTGTCGCGGATTGAGGTTGCGCGGGCGCTGAAACCCGCGGCTGTGCTGGGGCTGGCGGGATTGCTTTGGCGGCTACTGTGGGGGTGCGCGGCGGTTGGGCCGGCAGCGGCGGTGTCGCGACCGGTGTTGCTGAAGCGACCTTGGGCGCTGGCGCAACGGTTGGCGCTTTGGCCATGACGGTCGGGCCGGGTTGTGGCGGCGTGGCTTTCGGCATTGTTGCAACGGCGCGCGGCACAGCGGGCGGTTGTGCCGGAACTGGCGGGATTGCTTTGGCGGCTACTGTGGGGGTGCGCGGCGGTTGGGCCGGCAGCGGCGGTGTCGCGACCGGTGTTGCTGAAGCGACCTTGGGCGCTGGCGC
>JBAYFL010000058.1:0-7915 GCA_041667205.1 Verrucomicrobiia bacterium
GTCTTGCTGACACCGGGCGCGGATGGCGAGGCCACCGCGAATGCTTGCGGCCCCAAACGGTCGGCCACCATCAATCCGGCCGTCGCATAGAGACCCCGACGCACCACTTCACGCCGGGAGATGCTCTTTCCGTTGTTCGAACTGTAGCTCGTTCTCATCTACTCAGTTTCCTTTCATTAACACATCCGGGCTGGCCGGAAATTTATCATACTTCGCAAAAATCAATGCCGATAGAGGAACTCCGCGCTGTTGATCAACGCCCATGCGACGTCCACCCAGTCGTCGCGCCGCTTGACGATGATGGTCTTGTCGGGCTGTTTGACCGACTTGCCGTTCTTCATCACCGGCGGCTGCCTGACCGTCTGCTTCGTGCCATACTCTTCCAGATTCTTCACCTCGTCGGCCGTCGGCAATCGCGACAGGATGGTCAGGTAAAGCTCCTCAATGATCTCCTGCGGTTTGTGGCCGGAATCCAAAATCGTCCTCATTCTTGGACCTTCGTTAATCTTGCGATGGATGTGACTGGAGTTGAGCATGTGCAGCCACTGGGAAGGAACCGGTTTGTTATTTCGTTCGTTTTCCATGCCGGTGGCGCGCGCCGTGCGTCCGAACAAGGTCAGGAAGGGACTGGTAATGCTGCCGTCCGCGATTGCAACTGCCGACTTGCCCTCCGGAATGTAAGTAAACGGTTCCGGAATCGGACTGGTGTAAAGATCCGTCGCGCCGGTGATCTTGTTAATGACGTCAATCAATACCTCCGCATCCAGACGGCGCAGCGAATAGCTCGCAAAGTTGGCCTCGGCTTCAGGCGTGGTGACCTTGGGCATGGCGGAGAACTGATACGTTTTTGAATTCAGGATCAGCCGGTAGAATTTCTTCAGGTCGTAGCGGCCCGCGATCAATTCCTTCTCCAGATAGGCCAGCAATGCCGGATTGCTCGGCGGATTGTCGTCCCGAATATCGTCCGGCTCGTGGATGATCCCGCGCCCCATCAGCCAACCCCAGATGCGGTTCGCGATGGCGCGCGTGAACCAGGGATTCCTCGGCGTGACCAGCCAATCGGCAAAAACCTCTCGCGGGTCCTTGCTTGGAGACAACTTGGCTTTGGTTCCGTCCGGAAAGATCCCTACCAGTGACGCGTGGTTGGCCGCCGCTGGATCAAACGTCTGCGTGACGGTGTTGGTGGGCTGCGCGATGGTGGCAATGGCGGCTTTGCCGGGCACGCTGCTGGCGATCACAACGTTGGAGCCGAGAGGATTCCAAAAGACATGTTCCTCTTTCCACTCGCTGGTGGGCTTGTAACTGATCTGCGAGAAAAACACCGCCATGCCTTCCAGCTTGTTCGTCGGCCAGTTGTCGGTGCGCGTTCCCATGAACGTCAACGCCACGGCGCCGGCAATGCCTTCCGGCGTCCGGTTCTGGATGGCGCGGTAGAAATTGACCGGGCCGACGCGGAAATTGCTGCCGCTGGAGGTGAGCATCTCGTTGACGAACTGGTCATACGGCTTGTTCGCAGCGATGGACTCGTGGACCCAGCGGTGAAATGCCTGCGCCGCGTTGGGCCAAAGATTGACGGGGAACTCCGCCTTGATCCGCAGAATGTCGCCCCACCGCATCGCCCAGTAATCCGCAAATTCATCGCGCTCCAGCAGCCGGTCAATCAACAGGCGGCGCTTGTTGGTCGTGTCAAAATCCTCGATGAACTCCTTGGTCTCCTTCGCCGTGGGCAGCGTGCCGATGATGTCGAGGTAGGCGCGCCGGACAAACACCGCATCGGTGCAGAGCGTGGGTTGGATCTTCAGCGACGAGAGCTTCGCGAAAACGATCTTGTCAATCTGGCCTTCAGGCGTCGGCACGGCTGAACTTTCAAAAACATTCGGCCCCGTCTCCGACGGTGCAGCTCCGCCCGCGACAGCCAGGAAGACAACCACCGAAATCAACGCCTTCTTCACTACGTCTGCCGCTTCAGCCAACACATCAAAACCCATGAGCCTAGAGCCTTTCCTTATTACCGCTCGGAGCGCCAACGAAACTCCACCACTCTACAAACAACGTCCACCATCTCTTTTCATCTTGCTCCCGACCGCTGTCAACCACAATGACCCAAAAGTATCATTCGCGTCTGGCCGATCCTCTTCCATGCGTCCCACAACTGCGGCCTGCAAGCCGCCGCGGCCGCGCGGCAGCCTTGGTGATTGCAAGCCGAGGCGGAACGAGCTTAACTGCTGCGTGTCGCTGTGAACTGGCTGAGCAAAACGAAGTTGGCTGCAAGCTGCCTGACGGCGGTTGCCTTGCCGGCATGGCCGTCGGACTCGTCCGCCCAAAGCGCGCTGCCGGCGATTTCGACGCCGTCGGTCCTTACCAACGTCGTGCAGGTCAAGCGGCTCTCATCCAAAGAAGCCGAGCGGCATCATCCAGTCCGCCTGCGCGGCGTAGTGACGTATTTCGAGTGGAATCCAGACTGGCAGCTTTACACGGCGAACTTGCAGGACGAGACGGGCGGTATTTCCTTCTCGCCGGGCCGGACGGTCGCCGATGCGCTGAAGCTGAAACCGGGGCAACAGATCGAGATCGAAGGCATTTCAGCACAAGGTCAATTCGCGCCGGAAGTCCGCGGGAGGGCGAAGTTCGGTTCCGCGGTGCGCGCGAAGGTGCTCGGCCCCGCGCCTGAAACGGAACCGCAGGCGCTCACGCCGGAGCAGATGGCCAACCCGTTTAACCAGGATGAATGGGTCGAGGTGAAAGGCGTCGTCCGGCGCGTCACGAGCCGTGCGGGGCCGAAAGCGAGTGGCCGCATCATGGTGGACTTCAGCACCGCCAGCGGCACGTTCCGCGCGATCGTGCCCACGCGGACAACACCGATCATGGCGCCCACCAACCTTGTCGGCGCGGCGGTGACGGTGCGCGGCGTGTTCGCCGGCATCTACAACACGAAGCGCCGGATCGTCGGCGCGCACCTCATGGTGCCGGCGTTGAACCACATCATCGTGGAGGAGGCGGGCGCGGATGCGGCGTTCAAACGGCCTCTGTTGACGGCTTCGTCGTTGATGCAGTTTCGCCCGGACATGTCCTCGCGCGTCCACGTTAGCGGCGTGGTCACGCTGTTCGAACCGGGCAGCCATCTTTACCTGCGCGACAACACGGGCGCGCTTCGCATCGAAACACCGGAAACAAGCTTCTTCCGTCCTGGCGACCGCGTCGAGGTCGTCGGCTTTCCCGCGTTCAGTGACGGTGCGCCGTTACTGCTAAATGCGTTCCTGAAAAAAACCGGCAGCGGGCCTCCGCCCAAGCCGAAGAACATTACCATCGCGCAAGCCAGCAGCGGCGAATTCGACGGCGAGTTGGTGCGATTGGACGGCGTGCTCATGGACCAACTGAAGCGGCCCGAAAACGTGATCCTGATGTTGCAAAGTGGTGACACGGTATTCTCGGCGCACTTCGCCGAGGGCACGGCGAAGACCAACGCGCCATCGCTGATGCTGGATAGTTGGGTGCAAATTCCCGGCGTGTGCCTCAACCAATTCCGCTACTCGCCCGAACCACGGCCCAAACCGCCGCAATGGCGACCGGTGTCGTTTCACGTCGTGCTGCGCGGCCCACGCGACGTGACCTTGCTGCGCGAGCCGCCGTGGTGGACACCGGAGCGTATCCTGTGGGGGATGGGCCTGCTGGCGGCGGCAGTTTTCGTAGTGCTGGCGTGGGTGGTGGTGTTGCGGCGGCAAGTAACGGCACAGACGCGCGTCATCCAGCAGAAGGTCCAGCACGAGGTGCTGATGGACGAGCGTTCGCGCATCGCGCGCGACCTGCACGACACGCTCGAACAACAACTCGCGCTCATCGGCGTGCAAATTGATTCGTCGCTCGCGCGGCTCGCCGAGGCGCCGGCACTGGCGCGCAGGTCGCTCGAACTCGCCCTCGCAGTCGTGCGCCACACGCACGAGGAGGCGCGGCGTTCGGTCTGGGATCTGCGTTCGGTGGCGCTGGAGCAGGGAGGGGTGGCCGAGGCGTTGCGACAACTGGCCGCAGCCGACGAGGACGCGCAGCACAAAGTCCAGATCACCACCAGCGGCGAGCCGCGGCGGTTGCCAGTGCTGGTGGAAACGAACCTGATGCGCATCGCACAAGAGGCCGTCACCAACGCCATCAAGCACAGCGGCGGCTCCCACGTCGAGGTGAACCTCGATTACAGCCAGCGCGAAGTGACGTTGAACGTGCGGGACGACGGCCGCGGTTTCGACCCCGAGAAGGTCATGCCGGCCAGCAGCGGCCGGTTCGGCCTCATGGGCATGCGCGAGCGCGCGGAAAAAATGAACGCCGTGTTTGCATTGTCGAGCCAGCCGGGGCAGGCTACGGAAATCACCGTCACCGTGCCGCTGACAAACGGCGCGACGGAAAACACAACGCCGACATCGTGAAGCTCGAACGCAAATTTCGCCTCCTGCTGGTGGACGACCACGCGGTCATCCGTATGGGACTGACCGGCTCGCTGAACCTTGAACCCGACCTGGCGGTGATTGCGGAAGCGAGCAAGGGCGGTCAAGCCATCGAACTCTACCGCAAACACCGGCCCGACGTGGTGCTGATGGATTTTCGGTTGCCCGACATGACCGGCGTTGATGCAACCAAGGAGATCTGCCGCGAGTTTCCCGACGCGCGAGTGCTCATGCTAACGGTGCACGAGGGCCAAGAGGATGTTTACCGCGCCATGCAGGCGGGCGCGTTGGGCTACGTGCAAAAGTCCATCGGCTGGCGGGAACTGCTCGCGGCCATCCGCAGCGTGGCGGCGGGCGAGCGTTACCTGCCGCCCGAGCTTGCCGCGCGGTTGAAGGAACGCCTCAGCCGGGAACCGTTGAGCGAACGCGAACTGGAAGTGCTTCACCTGATCGTGCGCGGCCAGTCCAACAAGGAAATTGGCGTCTCGTTGAACATCTCCGATGTGACCGTCAAACGCCACATCACTCACATCTTGGAAAAACTCCGCGTCCTCGACCGCACCCAGGCCGCCATCGCCGCCATCCAGCGCGGCATCGTGCATCTGGATTGACCTGGCAACATCTGTCAGCTTTCATTCTTAACTTCCTTCCACAACAATAGCCCGCACACGACCAGCAACGCCGCCTCCACGCTCACCGACACCAGCCCGACTCGCTCGCTGAGAAAACCGAAACAACCGCACTCCACCGACAGCCCGCGCGCCAGCGTGATGCCGCCAACCACGAGGAACACGCCAGACATGCCTGTCAGCGCCGCCAGCGCGCCGATCTTCCATCGCCCCGCGACCGCAAGCGCGGCCGCTACCACTTCCCACCACGGCAGCACCACGGCAATCATCGGCACGAACGCTTCCGGCACGAGATCGTAATCCACGATGTTGCGAGCGAAGCTTATCGGGTCCGCGATCTTCAGCCCGCCCGCCACCATGAAAACGGCGGCCAACACGAAGCGAAGAACCGTTGCGCTAATGTTCCCCAGCCTGTAGCGACGGTCTCCGACCGCCGAATCCGCGGAGCTATTAAACGGCGAGCGGTCGGAGACCGCCGCTACAGGTTTTGGGTTGCAGGCTGTTTCACTCATCATCTGGCTTACTGGCCTACTGATTACTGACTTCTGACTTCTGTCCTCTTCACTCCGCCGCCCATTCTCGCTCCTTCCACGCTACCCAGCCGTCCCGAAATATCACCACGCGCCCATAGCCGGCCTCGGCGAGCTTGTCGGCAAGCTGGCGGCTCAGTGCGCAACTTTTCATGTCGCAGTAAATCACCAGTTCGGCCTCTTTCGGCAGCCAGCCGGCCATCGTGGCAAACCGCTCGCCGAATTCGTCCGTGGGAAGGTTCTGCGCTCCGGCGATGTGCCCTTTCGCGAACAACTCCGGCCGTCGCGCATCTAGGAAGAGCGACTGTCCCGCGTCATGCCGCGTCTTGGTTTCCTCCGCCGTGATGTAGCGCGCGTCCAGTTCCCGCAACGTCAGCGCGCGCGTCACTGAAAGGCCGACTGGCGAGAACGCATTCACCGTCAGCGCCAGAACCGTTGTAGCGGCCAGCAAGCCGGCTGTCTGGATGACGATGCGTTTCATTCCTCGGATTGGATTAGAGCCACAGATGAACATTGATTTACACAGATGCCAGTTTCAGGAATCTCTTTCGATCCGTGTGCATCTGTGTCCATCCGTGGTTAAACTCCCCCTTCCGTGTCTTCAGTGTCTTCCGTGGTTCCATTCCCCATCTGCCATCTCCTATCTGTCAACTCCCGATCTTCCCCCTCACATCGCCTTCATCACCACACCGGAGAGCTTCACCTCAATTGGCACGTTCGAGTCTGTTGTCAAAATCTTTAGTGTCTGCTGGAAAAATCCGGGCGGGGGCGGCGCCGCGTCCGTCAACTCAATCTCATACTCCATCCCCGGCTTCAGCGCCTTCACCGCCGCCTTCAATCCTTCAAAGCCCGTGTCCACCGACTTCACCTCCACCGCCTTGCCGTTGCGGCTCGTCAGCACCAGCTTCTGCGACTTGAACCGCTCGCCCTGCTTTACCGATCCGAAAAAGACCGAGTCGGGCTTCACTCGCGCCGCGCCAACCACCGTGCCTGTCACCGGGATGATCAGTTCCAGCATCTTTGGCGCGCCCGCCTGCGCCTGCGGCCTCGCGATATACAGCCGCACCGCATAGGTGAACAAACCGCAGTTGCGGTTCGAGTCCATGCTGATAAGAAGGTGCATCGTCCGGTCGCCATTCTTGTCTGCCGGCAGCACGTCGCCCTTTAATTCGGGATGCGTTGGCATGACCCGCTGGATTTGAAACATCTCCGACGTCAGGGGCTTGATCGTCACTTCCCGTAACGCCGGCTTGCCACGCTCAATCTCGCCGAGTTTGACCACTTTCTCCTCCAGGGCGAACAACGTCCGCACGTTGGCCTTCACACCAAGGACCAAGGCCGGGGCACTCGGATCGTTGGATCGCACAGTGATGCTCTTGCTGACCGGCCCGCTGAAGCTGCCGGACTTGAACGACACTCGCAGCTTGCCCATTGCGCCGGGCGGCAGCACCTTCGGCTCCGGCTGGGCCACCGTGCAACCACAAGTGGAAGTCACGTCGGAGATCCTGAGCGTCTGATTGCCTTTGTTGCGGTAAATGAACACCTTCACCGATTCGGTCCCTTGGTCCACCGTCCCGAAGTCCGCCACATTCTCATCAAACGTAATCCAAGTGCCGGCTTTTGGACCGACGACCGGGGACGAAGGACCGGAGGCCGGGGAAGATTGACCGGGAACCGAAGACGGATGACCGACTGCCGGGGACGGACGACCGCCGACCATTGGCCGTTGACCGTTGTTCACTGAATACTGACCTCTGACTTCTGGCCTCTGGCTCCCTTCCCTCTCCGCTTTCAACGCCGCCATGTAATTTTGCTGTGCCCGAAAAAACTCGTCCCGTGCAGACTTCACGTCGGTCGGCGCGTTTGACTTTCGACTCCCAGAGATGGTCGCCACGCCATAGCCGGTGGCGATGCCGATGACGGCAACTAAAGCAAGGCCAATAAACTGCCTCTTCCAGTTTTCAGTCATAATACCTTCCACGTATTACACGACGGTTGTTAACTTCGTGTGCGGGCTGTCAGTGTTAGGATTCGCTCCGGCACGTTGAAACAGCCGGCGCCCGAACCACGACAATTCACGCGACCGAGTCTAATGACTCATTAGTTGCAGCCCTCAACTTGTTTAGCCCACAGCAACACCCAGGGATTCCGCTATGATTACGGACACTGGCCAATTGTGGCCACGGTCCCATCGCTACAACATTCTTGGGTGCTGAGATCGTAGATCACGCCGAAACAACAGCCCTGCATGATTGGGTAGTAAGGAATTCCATTGCACTGAGGGAGACACTGGCCGATTGTGGCCACGGTCCCCTCGGCACAA
>JBAYFL010000059.1:0-5347 GCA_041667205.1 Verrucomicrobiia bacterium
GCGCCGGATGGCGATCATCGTTTCACCTGGCCGATGAGCTGGGAGGCGCAGTTCGTGTTGCTCCAAGGCAAGCGCGGCGGATTCCTCGTGATGAGCGACGACACGACGATGCAGTTCAAGGAACTGGTCGTGCGCTGGCGCGGCGGACGGACGACGCTCAGTTTTGAGACGCAGGCGCACGCGCCGTTTGCGAACGTGCGCGAGGTGAAGTCTGTCACGTGGCGGCTGCGGCCGTATCGCGGCTCGTGGCTGGAGGGCGCGCGGCTCTATCGCGAGTGGGCGGAGAAGGCGTTCGACATCGCCGCCGCGCGCGCGATGCAGCCGAAATGGGCGCGTGACATTCGCGCCGTCGTCATCGTGCCGATGGAGATGGAGTTGCTCGACGAACTGGCCAAGCGCCTCAAGCCGGAGCAGACGCTGCTCTACATGCCGAACTGGCGGCGCGACGGCTACGACCGGAATTATCCCGACTACACCGCCGACGCGAAGTTCGGCTCGTGGAACGAACGCGCCCACGCGCTCGGCTTCCGCGTGATGCCGCACGTGAACTACTTCGGTTGCGACCCGCTGCATCCGCTCTACGAAAAGTTCAAGCACCAGCACATGCGCGACCGCTTCAGCAACGAGCCGCTTTGGTGGCTCTGGGATCGAGCTGAGCCGGTCATCAAGTTCGCCTACATCAATCCCGCCAGCCGCGCGTGGCGCGAGTTGTTCGTCGGGCGGATGAAGGAACTCTGCTCGAAGCATCGGGTGGACGCGCTCCACCTCGACCAGACGCTCTGCATCTTCAACGACAACAACGGCCTTGTGGACGGCATGAATTGCGCGCAAGGCATTCTCGCTCTCCATCGCGAACTGCGAGCCGCGCTGCCCGACGTGGCGATCTCCGGCGAGGGCCTCAATGAAGTCACGTATCGCTACGAGGAGTTTGCCCAGCGCCATCTCTCCGGCCTCAATCACGCAGACGGGACGTGGAACGACCGGCGCATCGCGATGGCTCACGCGATCAGTTCTGCGCTTCTGACACCGCACACGGCCATCTACGGTTACCTCGGCATGTCCAACCCGTCGAGCGGTCCGATTTATCAAGCGTGGCGGCGCGGCTACGATCACTTCGGCGTCATCCCGACCTTGGCGCACACCAGCACCCGCCAACTGCGCGGTTCGGCCGACCTGCTCGCACCGTTCTTCAAGGAGGCGCAGTTCTTCCAGCGCACGCAGGCGCTGCCGGATTTCACCGCGCCGTGGCCGAAGGACTCGTTGATGGTTTACCGGCTCGCCGATGGTGGGAGAGCGGTGTTGCGGCAGGAGAGCGGAGCGGTTTTGGCTGACGAGAACAAACGCGAAATCTACCGGCGCATCGAGGGCGTCGGCGAGGCGCGCGTGCCGGGGACCGTGGCAGGCTGGCTGGCTTACGATGAGAAACGACTCTTCGGACTGGACCCGTCGCAAAGCTACACGCACCTGCAACAACCGCGCGACCTCAAGGCGTTCCACATCGCGGCGTTGCCCGAAGGCGCGGTCGTGCGGCGCGCGAGCATCGGCGAAACGATGGCGACCATCAGCCTCGACGTGTGTGACTCGGAAGTGGCGCGGCTCTGGGATTTCAATGGCCGCGTCGCCGTTGGCGTGCGGTTGCGCGATGGCGTCGAGCGACGAAGCGATGGCCAGTCATTGCAGGATGAATCGGGCAGCCACGTAGCGATGGAGGCGGAGGGCGTCTTTGTGCATCCACCGTGGCGCGGCGCGGGACTTCCGGGCGCGACGTTCGTTGAATACCGCCTGCGGTTGCCGGACCGGCCGGTGATCCAGTTCGAGGCCGGCGTGGGCTTGCGACGCAACGTTGGCGGCAAGTCCGATGGCGTCACATTCCGTGTCGGGGCTTGTGCCGGCAAGGAGCGCCTCTCAGCCGAGAAGCACGCCACTGCCGAACCCGCGTCGCTGACACTCGACCTGTCGCCGTTGCGCGGGCGCGACATCGTGTTGCGGCTGGAAGCAAATCCCGGCCCGAAAGGCAACGTGAACTTCGACCAGGCGCAGTTTCTCCGACCGCGCGTGGTCGCCGAGTCGCACGAGCTGCGCAAGGTGATCGTCCACAGCCCGCGCAAGCCTCGCGTCGCATTGGGCGCCGACGGTGAGTTGAAGCTGACATTGGCGGGCAAGAATCGTTACGCCGTGTCGCTGCCGCTGCCGGGGAGCTTCTGCTTGCTCTTTGCGGAGCCTCACGCAGCCAGCCTCCCGATCGATTTGTGCGGTGCGCCACACACGGCAGCGCTGGTTGCCGCTGACGGCACTGAGAGCGTGCCGCACAGTTTCATGCAACCCGCGGTCGGCAACGCCACCGTCGGCGGCGTAAAGAAGCCGGCGCTGCACGCTCATCCGCCGGCAAACGGCCGAATGGTCGTGGATTACCTGTTGCGACTGCCGCCGACGCCGGCGCGGCTCGAAATGTCCGCCGGCATTCGCGACGGCTCGAATTCCGCCGGCGTTGGCTTCATCGTTCAGATCAATGGCCGTGAAGCCTGCTCGGCGCAGTTACGCCCCGGCGCGTGGAAGGCAATAAGTGCCGACCTCGCGCGCTACGCTGGTCAGACGGTCGTGCTAAGCCTCATCACCGACGCGATGGGCGATTTCAGTTTCGATTGGGCTGCGTGGGGTGAGCCGCGGATTGTGGTGAAAGGACCTTGATTGCCATGAAGACGATACTTTCTGCTTGTGTGCTGGCGGTGGCTTGTGGCGTGGCTCCTGCGGCCGACTTGGCTTTCGACTGGCCGCGCGACAAGGCGCTGGTGGACCAGTGGCGGCACAAGGACAACGCCACGCTCGAACCGCAGGCGGACGATGGCGCGCGCACGGGCGTCCAGCGGTGGCGCAGCGGATTCAAGCCGTTCGAGTTCACATGGGCGACGCTGCATTTCAAGAAGCCGTTGGACATGGGGGATGCCGGCAGCATCCGTTACTGGGTCAAGGGCGACGGCAGCGGGCACCGGTTGCAGTTCCAACTCGGCGCGCCGGGACTACAGGGACGCGGCTCGCTCTACTACGTCAACACCGCTGAGGCTGTGACGCTGAACTTCACGGGTTGGCGCGAGTGCAAGGCTTCGCTGGCGCGGTTCATCACACCGACTGGCGGCGACCCGATGCGCGACCTCGGCCAGATTGGCTTCGCGCAGTTCATGATTCAGCGTCCAGCGAACAACACCGCGGCGTTGGACATCCAACTCGGCGACTTCCGCATCGTGCGCGACAAGGCCAAGCAGCGGATGCTGGCGGCGCTGCGGGAGAAATGGCGGCTCGTTGAGGTCGAGCGTGTGCGACGGGAGGAACTGGAAGTGCAACAGAACCGTGTCGCACTCGACGAGGTCGCGAAGATGCTTCCCGATCTCCGCAAGCAGGTCGAGGCGTTGTCGTCGGAGCCGGTCGAGACGGCGCGCAAACGCGCCGTGCTGTTGTGGCTTGTAGAGGACGCAGAGACTTCGGTTGCTGTCGGCATGGGCACAGCGGCAAAGGCGGTGATAAATGATGTGCGCGTTGCGTTGGAGAGGCCTGTTGGTGTCCCGGCTTCAGCCGGAAAAAGACTGCCGCCTAAAGGCGGGACACCAACGACGGCGTTACTGCCGCCTGTCTCGGAGACGAAGGGCAATCCTTACCTGGAACCGGTGCTCAACGAAGCCAAACGCTGCCGCGACGTGAAGCAGCGTTTCCCGAAAGGCGAGGCCGGCTACAAGGCCGTTGAGAACTTTTGGCAGTTCGGCGGATTCGGGATGCGAACCTATGTGATGACGTGGGCGGCGTGTCATCCGGACAGCCCGTTGCGGGGCGACCCGGCGTTGATCGCACAGGTGATGCGCTGGATGCAGGGCGTTTTCCAGAACCATCGCGGCGGCGACCTCAACGTCGGACGCACGGGCGGCAAGGGCAATCCCGGCCAGGATCCGAACATCAACCGCTTCTGCTACGTGCCGACGTTCGAGGCGTATCTGTTGCTGCGTGAGACGTGGCCCAACCTCATCCCGCCGAGCAAACGCAAGGAGTGGGAGGCATCGGCGCGCGCGGTGACCGAGTTCCAACTGAAGACCTACGGCGAGAAAGTGGACCGTCACGGAGCGGGCTGGTATCCGAACATGGATGTCCACTACCTGCTGCTGATGGAACTGGCGTCGCGCATCCTCGGCGAACCGCGCTGGCACGCTGAGGCCGAGCGGTTTCTGAAACTCATCGCCAACTCACTCTATTCTGACGGGGCGTTCACCTATCACGGCCGACAGAACGAGTGCTTTGTCTATCACGAGATCAACGTCGTGCATCTTGCGCGCTACTGGCAGTTGACCGGCAGCAAGAAGGCGCGCGACCTCGTGCTGGCGAGCGGGCCGTATTATCCAAACAACGTCGAGCCGGGCGGCGTGCCGGAGTATTACACCGACTGTTTCTGGAAGCATTATTGGGGCGGTGCGTCGCCTGTCGGCCCCGACGTCGTCGCTTCGCTGCTGCACACATACCGGCCCAAAGCGGTTGAGTTGGCCGCGCAGAATCGCCGCGTCGCCAACGTCGAGTTGAAGTGGGCGAAGCCAGCCCATTACTACGGCATCTACGCGGCGACGCTCTGGCGCGACTTCCCCGAAGCGCCACAGCGCGACGGCTACATCCTTTACGACCGCGATGTGCAAGGCCCGCGCGGGCGGTTCGGCCGCTGGTCGTTCGCCGGCACCACGCGCGACCACGGCAAAGGCGCGCAGGGCAAGGACACGTTCGTCGGCGCGATGCTGACCTCGAAGGAGGAGAAGCAATTTCCGCTCGACGTGGCGTTGCAGGTCGTCACGAGCCAGTTCCGGCTGCAACCCGACGGGCTGCGCTACAGAGCTTGCCGTTATCTTTCCGCCAACGAAGAGAACGCCGTCACCGTCGCGAAGGATTTTGCCGCGCTGACGACGCGCTACCGCATCCAGAACGTTGCATGGGGCGGCAAGTCCAGGTTGAACAACTGGGAAGGCCAACAGGAGTGGATCCAGACACCGCATCGCATTATCGGCACGCTCTCCATCCGGCCGCTCGCGGACGAGAAGGCGTATTCCATCCACGGCCGCGTGCGGCTCGGCCAGAAACTCACCATCGAGAAGAAAGACGACGGCACGTTCCGCTACGGCGGCTTGCGCGTCCGCCTCCACGAGCACAACTACACCGACGTCATCACCGAGCCGTCGGAGAATTATTGGCTCCAGTCACCTGAACAATTCCGCAGCACCGAGATCGTCCTGCGGGACGCGCACAGCGTGAAGTTCGGCGAGAAAGAACCCAAAACCTATGCCGCCGGCACCGAGCAGTTCTTTACCGTCGAAGTCTCGCCCGC
>JBAYFL010000060.1:0-3689 GCA_041667205.1 Verrucomicrobiia bacterium
CATCTCCCGGCGTGAAGTGGTGCGTCGGGGTCTCTATGCGACGGCCGGATTGATGGTGGCCGACCGTTTGGGGCCGCAAGCATTCGCGGTGGCCTCGCCATCCGCGCCCGGTGTCAGCAAGACCAAGGCCAAGGCCAAGTCGGTCATCCAGGTTTTCCTCTGGGGCGGCATGTCGCACAACGACACGTGGGACCCGAAACCGGACGCGGGCTACGAATACATGGGCGAGTTCGGCAAGGTGATCCCCACCAACGTGGACGGCATCCAGCTTGGCGACCTATTTCCAGCGCTGGCGAAGCAGATGGACAAGTTTTCGCTCATTCGCAGCATGACGCACCGCAACAACGGCCACGAGACGGCGGCCTACCTGATGCAGACCGGGCACACGCCCGGCGAGCGGCTGGCTTATCCGAGCGTCGGCGCTGTATTCGCTCTGTTTAAGAAGGAATACAAAGGGATCATTCCGCCCTATGTGGTGATGACACAGGCGCAGGGGCGGTTTTCCGAGGAGGGTTTCTTGGGGCCGAAATACAAGCCCTTTGCCACCGGCGGCGACCCGAACGCGAATCGTTTCGAAGTGGAAGGCGTCGTTGCCCGGGCGATCACCGACGAGCGGCAGAAGAACCGGCGCGAGTTGCTCGGCAAGATGAACACGATGGGCAACGCGATGGCCGCCAGTCCGCAGATGACCGCCGCGGAGGAATCCAAGAAAGCGGCGTATGACTTGATCCTGGGCAAAGGCAAAGAGGTGTTCGATCTCTCCCTCGAGAAACAAGAGTTGCGGGACAAGTATGGCCGCCACACCTTCGGGCAGGAGTGTCTGGCGGCGCGGCGGCTGGTCGAGGCGGGCGTTCCCTACGTCGTCATCAACTATCCCGGCGGCTGGGACACGCACAGCAACCACTTCGCGACCATGCGCCGTCAGTGCCCGAGCCTGGATCAAGGGCTTGCGACGCTGCTGCAAGACTTGAAAGATCGTGGTCTGCTCGAGACCACCATTGTGTGGTGCACTGGCGAGTTCGGCCGCGGCCCCAAAGTGGACTGGCAGCCACCTTGGAATGGCGGACGCAATCACTACGGCAACGTGTTCACCGTCCTGGTCGCCGGCGGCGGTTTCAAAGGCGGCCACATCGTTGGCTCGTCCGACTCGAAGGGTGAAGAACCCAAAGATCGCCCCGTGTATCCGGTGGACCTCCTCGGCAGCATCTACCAGTTGGCGGGCATTGACGCCAACGCGAAGCTGCCCCACCCGATGGGCCTGGAGGCCCACGTGTTGCCCTCCGCCGCGGAAGGCGTGAAGTCGAACGGGCTTTTGACAGAGATCATGTAGCAAATTGCGGCAACCACGGAATGCACGGAAGGACACGAAAGGCGGCCGTTATGTTTCGTGCATTCTGTGCATTCCGTGGTTCTTTTTTGTGGGCAAGTGAGGATCGGCTTATGGACAAAGTGAAATGGCTTGCGGTGCTTGGAATGGCTGGCGTTGTGGCGATGGCCCCGTCGGCATGGGCGCAGAGGCCGTATGTCGGCTTCGTGTATCCCGCGGGCGGCCAGCAGGGCACGACGTTTCAACTCAAGCTCGGCGGACAAGGCATGACGGCCGTTGACGGTGTGGTGGTTTCCGGCTCGGGCGTGACCGCCAGGGTGATCGAGTATCATCCGAGGCTGGGTCCCATTGACCAGAGTCTGTTGGCCGAACAACTGAGGGATTTGAGGAAGGCGAAGACCTTGCTCGCCTCGGCGGCCATGACCAGCTCGGGAGAGCCGATGATGGCATCGGGGGATGCGATGATGATGTCCTCCCAGAAGACCGTGGCGAAGACTCCGACCAGTTCGGGAGAACCGATGATGGCATCGGGAGATGAGATGATGTCATCGCAAAAAGCCGCGTCGAAGACTACGGCAATGGAAAGCAGTGAGGTCGCCGACAAGCTGATTGCCAAACTTGAGAAAAGGACTCGCGACTACTGCAACACGCCGGCCTGCCAGTCCATCTCGTCTCTTCTCTATGTCGAGGTCACGATTTCTCCTGACGCGGCCCCCGGCGAGCGGGAGGTGCGGGTGGCGACCCTGCGGGGCGGCACGTCGAACCCGCTCCCCTTCTATGTCGGCCAGTTGCCCGAATACTGCCGGAAGCCGATGAAGACCGCTGATTATCAGGTGCTCGGCAAAGAGTATCTGGCTTTGCGCAAGCGGCCGGAGAACGAGATCGAGGATCGCGTGACCATTCCCTGCACGGTGAACGGCCAGATTGCATCCGGCGAACTCAACCGGTATCGGTTCGAGGCGCGCAAGGGCCAGCAACTCGTCATGACCACCCTGGCGCGTCAGTTGATCCCGTATCTTGCCGACGCCGTGCCCGGCTGGTTCCAGCCCGTGCTGTCGCTCTACGATGCCAACGGCAAGGAAGTGGCCTATGACGATGATTACCGTTTCAAACCGGACCCGATCATTGTTTATAGCATCCCCCAGGACGGCGAGTATGTGTTGGTCATCAATGACGCCATCTATCGAGGCCGCGAGGATTTTGTCTATCGCGTCACCATTGGCGAGACGCCGTTCATCACGAGCATCTTCCCGCTGGGCGGCCGGGTGGGCGAGCAGGCCTCGGTGAGAATGAGAGGTTTGCATCTGGGCGATGCCGAGCCGCGGCTGCCCGCCAAAGACGCCGAGGCGGGCATCCATCAGGTTGCTGCGAATAGAGACGGACTCATCTCCAACCCCGTGCCGTTCGCCTTGGACACGCTGCCGGAAACTTTCGACAAGGAACCCAACAACACCTTGGAGCGCGCGCAGAAGGTGACGATGCCCGTCATCGTCAACGGGCGCATTGACAAAGAAGACGACTGGGACGTGTTCCAGATCAGCGGCAACGCGGGCGACTCCATCGTTGCGGAAGTCCATGCGCGCCGGCTCGATTCCCCGGTGGACTCCGTGATCAAACTCACCGACGCCAACGGCCAACTGATTGCGTTCAACGACGACCGCGAAGACCTCGGCGCGGGCATCAACACGCACCATGCGGATTCCTACTTCAGGGTCAGGCTGCCGGCCGACGGCACCTACTACGTCCACATCGGCGACACCGGGCGCAAGGGCGGCGAAGAATACGGCTACCGCCTGCGCATCAGCGCGCCGCAGCCTGATTTTGCCCTCCGCATCATGCCCAGCAGCGTCAGCGTTCGGCAGAAGAGCAGCACGGCCTTCAGCGTCTTTGCCATGCGCAAGGACGGCTTCGACGGCCCCATCAAGATCACCCTGAAAGACCCGCCCATCGGATTCACCCCCTATCCCGTCATACTGCCGGGCACACAGAACATCACGCGGGTCGCTTTCAAGACAGACCTCATCACCAAAGGCGCCGTGAACATCACGGTCGTTGGCAGCGCAAAGATTGGAGACCAGGAAGTCACCCACACAGGCGTTCCCTCGGAAGACCGGATGCAGGCCTTCCTGTGGCGGCATCTCGTGCCAGCCCAAAACCTGCAGGTTCTCGTTTACGATGGTTCCTACGAACCACCGCCCGCGCGCGTGCCGCGGGATATTCCGCCCGAGATGCTGGTCCGGGCGAAGGTCAAAGCTGCCGAGATGCAAGCCAAGGGGCAGAAGTTCACCAAGGGGCAGGCGGCCGGCCGCGTGCGGCAGCTCAAGTTGCTCTTTGACGAGGGGCTGTTCACCGACGATTTCTA
>JBAYFL010000061.1:0-3668 GCA_041667205.1 Verrucomicrobiia bacterium
AACAGGAGGGTCTGATGGCGGTCGAAACCGGCGCGATGATTCATCGTTGCTTCAGACCCGCCGCCGGGGGTAAACGTTCAACCTATGCGCGAGTTTTTACACAGTCTGGCGCATGGTTAGGCCACACGATCTCTCTACTCATACTCACCTCTCTGAAATCCCAGCCGCTGAATCTCCTCACCTGTCGAGTGCCGGAAATCAGCAAGCACAACCAACCGGCAACCGGGGCACATGCACGATGGGTCATCGAAACCGCACTGAACTGCCTGCGAGAGGTCTCGCGGGTTCGGAAACACTGTGCCGACCTCATCGCAAACAAGAACGACTGCTCCACAACGCGGGCAAGTCGAGAAACACAGCGCGCCCTGACCGGAACAACACTCACAGCGCGGTGTCTTCAAGTGCCAGATGGGCTGAGTAATCTCCATGCGCGTAGTGTGGCCTAACATTCTAAATCAACTGCGGACTTGTCGCATAACACGGGAGGCGCAACAAGGGCAAAAAGCTTGTTTCCCCTTGATGCGGAGAATCTTGCGCAGGTGTTTGGTTCATCATTAAAGCAGCAAACACAAACAGAAGCCCCAATATGACGGCTGGATTCAGCCTGAACCCGAGGCACGGCCGCGCGAACAGTTGGCGGAGGCAGATTGGGTTTCAAATGCGGGAGCCACGAGCTGTTTATGTGCTGCGGCGGAAGCTGAGAACCGAAGCTGTCCATGCCTCTGTTCGCGCGGCGAAGCTATAGCTGGGGACACCGGTTTTCCAACCGCCGGTAGCTTGACGCCACGGGCACGGAGCGGCGGCTGGAAAACCGCCGCTCCAGTCAAGTCATCCCGAAAAGCCAAGCCGCGCCGCAAGGATGCCGGTGCTACGGGCAGCACCGGTTCCGACTATCCCCAGAACACCAGCCCGGTGTCGAACGGATTGCCGAGGTCGGGATGGTGCGGCAGGACGCGAATGGTAAAGCCGTGGCGACCGGTCTCCTGACACGGGATGGCGCCGACATAACGGTGCGCGCCGTCGGGATAGGATTGCTCCAGCTTCATCGGCACATGGGAGATGTGCTCGAGTTTGCCGTCGGCTCCGACGGGGCCGTAGCAAACTTGCACTGTCACCTGCTCCGGACCAAGGCCGTCGAGCCGCAGCGTGCAGGCGACGGGCAATTCCGTGAAGATGGAGAACGTGTCGGTGTTTGCTGCATCCAACGCGGCGAGTTGGATGCGGTTCCAGTGTGCGGCGATATGCCGTTTGCGCTCCAGCAGGTGGCGCGTGGCTTCGAGGCGGTTGGCCGTGAGCTTCTCGTAACGATGGCCCAGCGGCACGTAACATTCCTCGGCGTATTGCTGGAGCATGCGGTCGGTGGAGAACACGGGGCTGAGCGTGCGGATGGAGTTCTTCATCCGCGCGATCCAGCGCGGCGGCAACTGGTGCTTGTCGCGCTCGTAGAACGCCGGAACGATTTCCTTTTCCAACAATTCGTAAAGCGCGCGACCCTCGACGTCGTCCTGATAACCGGGGTCGGTGTGCTCCTCGCCGTTGCCGATGGCCCAGCCGTTCTCTGCCTTGCCGCAATCGGCTTCGCACCACCAGCCGTCGAGGATGCTGACGTTAAGGACGCCGTTGACGGCGGCCTTCATGCCGCTGGTGCCGCTGGCCTCGAGCGGGCGGCGCGGGTTGTTGAGCCACACGTCGCAGCCCTTCGTCATGTAGCGGGCCACGTTGACGTCGTAGTCCTCGATGAAGATGATGCGCTTCGCAAACTCCGGTTGCCGGATGAAGCGCACGATCTGGCGCATCAACTCCTTGCCGGGGCCGTCGTGCGGGTGGGCCTTGCCGGCGATGATGATCTGCACCGGGCGTTCGGGATTATTGACGATCCGCTTCAACCTCTCCGGGTCGCGCAACAGGAGCGTCGCGCGCTTGTAGGTGGCGAACCGCCGGGCAAACCCGATCGTCAGCACGTTCGGGTCGAGCGCTTCATCGGCGGCGGCGAGTTCGACGGCGGGCGCGGAGCGGCGGGTGAGCTGCTGGCGCAACCGGAGTCGCGCGTAGGTCACGAGCTTCTCGCGCCGGAACTGATGCGCCTTCCACAACTCCGCATCGGGCACCTTGCTGATGGCCTGCCATGCAGCGTGGTCGGTCGGGTCCTTGCGCCACGCGTCGCCCATGTAGGTGTCCAGCAACGCCGCGATCTCGCGGGAGAGCCACGTCAGCGTGTGGACGCCGTTGGTGATCGCCTCGATGGGCACCTCCTGCGTCGGCACCTCCGGCCAGAGCCGGTTCCACATCTTGCGGGACACGCTGCCGTGAAGCTGGCTGACGCCGTTGCGCTTGGCCGAGAGATGGATGCAGAGCACGGCCATGTTGAAGCCTTCGTGATGGTCCTGCGGATTGTGCCGGCCCAGCGCGAGGAAATCGTGCCGCTCCAGGCCCAGCTCGCCGCGGAACGCGTGGAAGTAATGCTCCACCATGTCCGCGTGAAACACATCAATGCCCGCCGGCACCGGCGTGTGCGTCGTGAACGCCGTGCCCGCCGACACCGCCTCGCGCGCCTCCGCGAACGACACTCCCTGCTCCTTCATCATCATCCGGATGCGCTCCAGGCCAAGGAACGCCGAGTGGCCTTCGTTCATGTGGCACACCGACGGCCGCACGCCCAGCGCCTGCAACGCCCGCACCCCGCCGATGCCCAGCAGAATCTCCTGCCGCATCCGCATGTCGTGGTCGCCGCCGTAGAGCGTCGCCGTGATCTCGCGGTCAGCGGGCGCGTTCGATTCGAGATTCGAGTCCAGCAGATAGAGCGGCACGCGACCGACCTGCACCTTCCAGATCTGCGCGTGGACCTTCCGCCCCGGCATTTCCACCGAGATGACCACCGGCTTGTTTCCACCGTCGCACACGAGCGACAGCGGCATGTTGGCGAAGTCATTTTCCGGGTAAAACTCCTGCTGCCAACCGTCCGCGTTCAGATGCTGGTGGAAATAACCGCGCCGGTAGATCAACCCCACGCCGACCAGCGGCACGCCGAGATCGCTCGCGCTCTTCAGGTGATCGCCCGCCAGCACGCCGAGGCCGCCGGAATAAATCGGCAGGCACTCGTGGATGCCGAACTCCAGCGAGAAATACGCGTAACAAGGCGCGCCCTTGCCATCGTGCTTCCGCTGATACCACGCCGGCTCCTTCATGTATTTCTCCAGCCGGCCCAGCACCCGCTTCAGGCTCTCCATGAACTTCTTGTCCGCGCGGGCGGCCTGGAGCTGCTTGTAGTCAATCTTCGCCAACATCAACACGGGATTGTGATAGACCGCGCTCCACAGCGCCCGGTCCAACCGCTCAAAAATTGTGATAGCCTCTGCGTCCCACGTCCACCAGAGGTTGTTGGCGAGCGTCTGCAACCCGCGCAAATCATCGGGCAGCGTGCTGACAACATTGTATGTGCGAATATTTTTCATCGGCTAATAATCCGGTTGTGCTTGCTGAGCCGCCCACACCGCAACGGGTGTATCGAACGACTCGCTATGTCCGCATCAACGCAGCGAACAAAATGGCCGGCGACTATATGGTTTTTGGCAGATTGTGCAATCATGAACTCGCACGGACAGGGAAGGCCCCCGAATTCACGGATCTTTCTGAGTTGCAGGAGACGTGAACGGAAGGAACTGCATGGG